>NZ_CP029043.1:3981911-5201617 GCF_003074055.1 Streptomyces nigra
CGCTGGAGGCGTATCGCGAGGCGACCGCGGGCGAGGACCCGCGGGCGGAGCTGTTCCAGGCCGCGAAGGGAGCATGAGTCAGATGGACGGTCGTCGGCGCAACCCGTATGAACTGACCGAGGAGACCCCGGTCTACGTCATCTCGGTGGCGGCCCAGCTGTCCGGCCTGCACCCGCAGACCCTCCGTCAGTACGACCGCCTCGGCCTGGTCTCCCCGGACCGCACGCCCGGGCGGGGCCGGCGCTACTCGGCCCGCGACATCGAACTGCTCCGCCAGGTGCAGCAGTTGTCGCAGGACGAGGGCATCAACCTGGCCGGCATCAAGCGCATCATCGAACTGGAGAACCAGGTCGCCGCGCTCCAGACCCGCGTCGCCGAACTGCAGGCGGCCCTGGACGGCGCGGCGGCGACGATGCGCCAGCGCGAGGCGGCGGTGCACGCGTCGTACCGCCGCGACCTGGTCCCGTACCAGGAGGTCCAGCAGACCAGCGCCCTGGTCGTCTGGCGCCCGAAGCGCGCGAAGGACTAGCCCGGCCACGCACAGCCACAAAAACGGAAAAGGGGCCCGGAGATCTTCTCCGGGCCCCTTTCGTGTGCGCTGTGACGAGGTCAGCGGTTCACGGTGAACTCGAGCCAGGCGCCGCGCTCACCGGTGCGGCCGTAGGCGTCCACGGCGAACACGGTCACCATGCAGGGGCCGTTGTACGGAGGGGTCCACTCGATGGTGCCGGTCGTCGACATGTGGCCGAGGCCGCTGTCGCCGCACGCGCCCGAGATGTCCCAGGTGTACCCCTGCAGCAGCCGTCCCTCGTCGCCCGCCCCCGGTTCGGCCTTCACGATGATGGGATGGCGGGTACCGCCGGAGGAGACCAGGGTCAGCCGCGGCTGGGCGGGGCCCGTCGCGGTGGCCGGGGTGAGCCGGTCCACGGTCAGCTGCGGGGAGGGCACGGAGTCGGCACCCGTGCCGTCGACGGCGGCCACGTAGTAGTACGCCTTGCCCTTCGGGGCGGTGCGGTCCTCGTACGACGCCGTCGAGACGCTGCCCAGCAGTGTCCAGCCGCCGTCCGCCGCCGTCCGGCGGTAGACCCGGTAGGAGGAGGCGGCCGGGGAGCCCTGCGCGGGCGTCCAGCGCAGCCACGTCATCGAGTCCCCGAGCGTGCTCGTCAGGCCGGAGGGCGCGGGCGTCGTGGAGGCCGCGGGACGGGTGACGACCTGGGGCTCGGAGGGCGCGGCGATGTTCCCGGCCGCGTCGACGGCCTGCACCGTGTAGCGGTAGGCCGAGCCGACGGGAGCCGTGACGTCCGTCCATGACGTACCGAGCACGAGGGTGGGGCCGTCCGGGTCGGACTGGCCGTCCGGCGCACCCCACACCTCGTAGTGGTGCACGTCCTTCGCCGTGGAGGCCGGCCAGCTGACGGAGTTGCCCGCGGTCGTGCCCAGCACCGCGACCGGCCCGACCCGCCCGGGGGGCGTGAGGTCGACCGTCGTCACCGGCTGGTCCGTGGAGCCTGTGCTTTCGTTGCCCGCCTTGTCCCTGGCGCGGACCTCGTAGTAGTAGGTCGCGCCCGTCTTCGGGAGGGTCGTGTCCGTGTACGAGGTGGAGGTGGTCGTCGCGAGGGGCGTGGCGCTGAACGAGGCGCCCTTGAGGCGGCGGTAGACGCGGTAGCCGGAGAGGTCCATCTCCTTGCTCGCGGTCCAGGTGAGTTTCGTCTTGCCGGTGGTGGTGTCGTAGACGGCCTTCGCGCCGGTGGGGGCGAGGGGTTTCGTCTTGTCCACCGAGGCGGTGGTGCGGGGGGTGTACGTGAACTTGACCTTGGCGCTGCCGGTCCAGTTGACGTAGTCCACGCGCAGGGTGTGTCTGCCGGAGGGGATGGTGAGGTTCAGGGTCTTGGTGACCGTGGTGGAGGTGTTCTTCCACAGGTCGATCTTGCGGGTGCCGTCGAGGTGGACGCGGATGCCGTCGAGGGCGGAGGCGGTGAGGGTGAAGGGGCCGCCGGAGCCGAAGTCGCGGGTGACGCTCCAGCGGACGCCGAAGTTGTCCTTCGGGAGTCCGGTGATGGGGGCGCCGGTCCAGCTCTGGTCGATGGCGCTGTCGCAGTCCGTCTTCTTGGCGGTGCCGGAGAAGGACGTGTTCGCGAAGAACTGCCGTTTGAAGACCGGTGACGTGCAGGTCACCGCGGCCGACGCCGGGGTGACCGTGGTGAGCAGGGTGCCCGCGGTGGCGAGCGCGACCGTCGTCGCCGCGGCGGCGGTCGCGCGTCTGGCTGGGTTCATTCGATCCTCTGGTCGAGTACGGGACGGCGGTGCGAGCCGTCCTGAACAGGACTCACCACGAACGGGGTTGGTTGTACGGATTCCGCTACCGCCTCCGCCTGCTCGCCGGGTGGGATCCGGTGGAGGGGGTGTAACAGGTGAATCGCGAAGTTCCGCAATGTCTTTACATGATCGACGGAGCGTAGTGTTGCGCACTCGTTAAGTGGTTCCGCTTGACGCTGGGGGGCGTCGGCGCGTTGTCTTTTCAGACATTGGGGCGCAATGGAGCGCCCGTGTCCCGAAGGCACCAGAAGTGAGCTTCTCTATGCGTCCCTTGCGCTCTCTGCGCCGTACCGCCACCGCCGTGGCCGCCGCTTCCACGATGACCCTCGCGCTGGGCGCGTGCGGGGGCTGGGGGTAACGGGCGACAGCAGCGAGGCGAGCCCGACGAAGGGCAACGACGTCACCGTGGGCCTGCTGCTGCCGGAGACCGCGAACACCCGGTACGACAAGTTCGACTACCCCATCATCAAGAAGAAGGTGGAGAGCCTCACCAGCCGGCAGGGCAAGGTCGTCTACCGCAACGCCGACGCGGACGCGAAGAAGCAGGCGGAGCAGCTCCAGCAGATGGTCGACGACCAGGTCGACGTCATCCTGCTGGACGCCGTGGACGCGCACGCCATCGCGGGCGGTGTGGAGAAGGCCAAGGACGCCGGTATCCCGGTCATCGCCTACGACCGCCTCGCCGAGGGCCCGATCGACGCCTACGTCTCCTTCGACAACGAGCTGGTCGGCGAGGTGCAGGCCCGCTCGCTGCTGGAGGCGATGGGCGACGTCGACTCGTCGGACAAGATCGTCATGATGAACGGCTCGCTCACCGACCCCAACGCCAAGCAGTTCAAGTCGGGCGCGCTCTCCGAGCTCAAGGGCACGGTGGACATAGCCAAGTCGTACGACACCAAGGACTGGAAGCCGGAGAACGCCCAGGCCAACATGACCGAGGCGCTCAACGAGATCGGCCTCAACAACATCAAGGGTGTCTACTCCGCCAACGACGGCATGGCCGGCGGTGTCATCAAGGCCCTGAAGGCCGCAGGCGTGACCCAGCTGCCGCCCATCACCGGGCAGGACGCCGAACTGGACGCCGTGCAGCGCATCCTGAGCGGCGAGCAGTACATGAGCGTGTACAAGTCCTACCCGCACGAGGCCGAGAGCGCCGCCGAGATGGCCGTCGCCAAGGTCCAGGGCAAGGACATCCAGTTCGACTCCCTCACCCAGGACCAGGTCGACAGCCCCACCCACCAGGACATCCCGGCGCTGCTGGTCCCGGTGTCCGCCCTGACCAAGTCGAACATCGACAAGACGGTCCTGGCCGACGGCATCTACAAGCTGTCCGAGATCTGCACGGCCAAGTACAAGGCAGCGTGCCAGCAGGCGGGCCTCAACAAGTAGCCGCCGACGGACGATCCAGGGGAGCCGCCGGGGCATCGCGCCCCGGCGGCTCCCGCGTTGTCCGGACCCCTCGACGGACCTCATGGGCGGAGATCGGCCTGTGCGCGGCCTACACGGCTGAAAACACCCCATCAGCTTGTTGCAGACCGGCGCCCCTGAGGGACGGAAATACCAGGATGTAACGGGATGTTGTGGCCCGGCGCGCGCCGGGAGCCGTGTTGCGGACCACGGCCCGTCCGCGCATAGTTGCGCTGCGGAAGCGCGAGCGAACCTCAGGCCCGCAGGGCCGGGCGCGGTACCGGCGCGCGAGGCGAGACCGGGGGTGGATGGAGCGATGGCCGGGCACGGGGAGCAGGAGCATCCCCATGGCGCCGACCGCCTGTGTGAGGCCGGGGACCGCGTGTACTCCCGGGCCGTCCGCCGCGGCCGGGTGTCCCGCCCGGACGCCGGACCGGTGCCCTGCCTGCTGGAGCTGGCGCTGCTGCACCCGGACCCCGACGACATGGACTGGCTGGTGCCGACCTCCCCCCAGGAGGTCATGACCCGGCTGCTGCGCGGGATGTACGACGAGGTCAGCACGGCCCAGCTGCGGATGGGCTCGGCGGTCGCGGCCTTCGAGCGGTACGCCGGACTCGCCCCGCTCCCCAGCCAGGCGTCCGGCGTCGAGGGCACCGCCCTGCGCATCCTCGACGGTGACGCGCGTATCCAGGCCGCGCTGGACGAGGCCACGCAGGCGTGCACCCGCGAGGTGCTGACCGTGCAGCCCGGCGGCATCCGTCCCGAGCACGAGCTGACGGAGGGCCTGCACCGGGCGATGGCGCTGCGCGGCCGGGGCGTGCGGATGCGCGACCTGTACACGCATGTGGCCCGGCACGGGCAAGGGCTGCTCAACTACCTGGAGCTGATGGGTGAAGCGGTGGAGGCCCGCACCCTGGACGAGGTCATCGACCGGCTGATCCTCTTCGACCGCACGGTGGCCTTCATCCCGGCGAACACCGACCGCACGATGGCGCTGGAGCTGCGGCACCCGGCCCTCGTCAACTACCTGGTGACGGCGTTCGACCGGCTGTGGCGGCTGGCGATCCCGCTCACCGCCCCGATCCCCGACACCGGCTTCGAGGGCATCTCGCACCGGGAGCAGTCCATCGCCGCGCTGCTCGCCGAGGGGCACCAGGACGCGGTCATCGCGGAGCGGCTGGGCATCAGCGTGCGCACCTGCCGGGCGCACATCGCCCGCCTGTCGGAGACGCTGGGCGCGGCGAGCCGTACGCAGCTGGGTGTACGGATCGCGCAGGTCGGCCTGGACCGGGCGGCGCGCGCGGCCCAGATCCCCGCCCCGCAGCCGTTCGGGGTGCCGGCCGGGCGGGACGCGGCTCAGCTGCCTCCCGGCCGGTGATCCTCGTTCAGGATGCCGGACTGGGCGATGAGATAGCCGAGTTGGGCGCGGCTGCCGCTGCCCAGGGCGGTGGCCAGCTTGGCGATGTGGGCCCGGCAGGTGCGGACGTTCATCCCGAGCCGGCGCGCGATGGCCTCGTCGACATGGCCCTCCACCAGGAGCTTGGCGATGGTGTGCTGGATGTCGGTGATGCCGTCGGGGGCGGTCTCGTAGGGGGCGTGCTCGCTCAGCGGGACCGCGCGGCTCCACATGAACTCGAAGACCTTGATGAGGTAGCGGATCAGCCCGGGGTGCCGTAGCTCCAGGGCCACCTGCTGGTCGTCGCGGGTGGGGATGAAGGCGACCGACTCGTCGCAGATGATGAGGCGTTCGACGAGTTCGTCGATCGTGCGGTACTCGACCTTGCCGTCCGAGAGCTGGGCGACGTACGCCAGCTTGCCGGGGTTGTAGCGCACGGTGTGCTGGTAGAGGGTCCGGATGCGCACGCCGCGCTCGATGAGCGGCCGGTCGCGCTCCAGGCCCTGCAGGAGGCTGCTCTCCGAGATGCGGGTGCTGGGCTGGATGGTGAGCATCTCCGTCTGGCACTGGGCGGTGGCCAGGTTGAGGGCGGCGTTGATCCGCTCGCCGCCCTCCAGGACGGTGATCGAGTGGGTGCTTCCGGTGACCTGGGTGCTCAGGTCCATGAAGGGCTGGAGGGACTCGGTCAGCTCGACGGAGAGCCGGCGGCGCTCGGCGATCTCCCGTTCGATGGGATTGAGCCGTTGCGCGAGCGCCACCGAGGCCGGAAGGGGGATCAGCCAGTTCGCGTCGTCGGGGTCCGGATAGAGCAGCGCGAACTCCATCAGACAGGGCGCGGACTCCACGTCCTCGCGGGCGATACGCCCTGCACGCAGCGCGTTCGCATAGAGACGGCTGCCTTGAGCGCACATCTCGGTCATCGCATGGGGATGTGTCGCTTTAGTCTGATTCGTTGCCAAATCTCCACCCCCCATGGTCCTGAACATGCAGGAACATGATGCACCGATCGTGTGGCCATGAAGTGCCCGAATGAGCCATCGTCTTACTCGACGGGGGAAGAGGGGACCTTCAAGTGAGGACGAAGCCGACTATGCGGAACAAAATGCTTCGCTCGATTCTTGTCGCCGCCTTCTCCGCCGTTGTGGCCGTCGGAGCCCTGAGTGGCCTTTCGGAAGCGAAGAGCGACTCGCGGGCGGACAGCAGCTGGCCCAGTGCGGCCCCGACTGTCGTGATCGCCGGGGACAGTTCCTGGCCGGCCATCGGTGTGAATGGCGGCAGTGTGCAGGAGTCGGCATGACCACCCCACCCGACGACCGGTCTTTCCGCAGGGAGATGGCGACCGCCTACCGCTCAGGGTGGCACTTCATCGACCTGGTCACCGCGATCCCCCACCCCGGTGACTCCCTGATGGTGACCGTCTTCGGCGAACCGGTGGTCGTCACGCGCGACGAGGACGAGGACGTGCGGGCCTACCGGTGTCTGCGGCGGCCTCGGGGGGCGCCGCAGCCCGTGCGGTGCGCCATCCGGTACGGAATGATCTTCGTCAACCTGGACCAGCGGGACCACCGTCTCGTGGAGCCGGAGACACCGGCAGCAAGGACCATCTCAGCCACCCCCCGCAGTGCCTGACGCGATTCCCCCGTCGTAACAGATCGCTCAGGTGCTTCCCCCCGCAGCGGCGTCACCGTGACCTGAACACGGTGACGCCGCTGCAGTTTTCCAGGATATTTCCCGCTTTACGGCGACCCTCGACGGGGCCGGAACCGGCTGGTCCGCGTCCGCGACTCGCCCAGTGGTTCAGCCGCGCCCCATCGCCCGCTTCAGCGCGATCTCGATGACCACCCGGTCCGGATTGGGCGCAGGCGTCCGCCCGTACCGGACGGCGTAGCGCCGCTCGGCCTCCCGCACCCGCTCCGGCTCCGAGCTGACGTGCGCGATCCCCTCCAGCGTGGCCCAGCGTCCGCCGTCCACCTGGCAGACGGCGCCCGGGGCGCCCGCGGCCCCGGCGGCGAGCACGTGCGCCACCTTCCGGCTGGACTTGTTCGTGATCACCCGAGCCAGCCGGGCCTCGGGCTCGTATGTGACACCGACGGGCACCACGTGCGGGGTGCCGTCGGGGCGGGGCGTGGTCAGCGTGCACAGATGCCTCTCCTGCCAGAAGGAGAGGTACGGCGCGTCGGGAGCGCCCGGATCCTGGGGGTATGCGGCCATGGTGGGGAACCTAGCGGGCGCAGGGCTCCCAGGCCCAGCTTGAGTGGAATAGACTCAAGTTTGTGTACGCTGACTTTGTCAGTTAATGGGAGACGCTGACGCCAGGAGGAGAACGGACACGTGGACGCCGAGCTGACCAACAGGAGCCGGGACGCGATCAACGCGGCCAGCAACCGGGCCGTGACCGAGGGACACCCGGATCTCACCCCCGCCCACCTGCTGCTGGCTCTGCTCGAGGGCCAGGACAACGAGAACATCGTCGATCTGCTCGCCGCCGTGGAGGCCGACCAGGCCGCCGTACGGGCCGGCACCGAGAAGGCGCTCGCCGCCCTGCCCAGCGTGACGGGATCCACCGTGGCGCCCCCGCAGCCCAACCGCGACCTGCTCGCCGTGATCGCGGACGCGCAGGCCCGCGCCAAGGACCTCGGCGACGAGTATCTGTCCACCGAGCACCTGCTCATCGGGATCGCCGCCAAGGGCGGTCCCGCGGCCGATGTGCTCACCCGTCAGGGCGCGACCGCGAAGAAGCTGCTGGACGCCTTCCAGAAGGCCAGGGGAGGCCGCCGCGTGACCACCGCCGATCCCGAGGGGCAGTACAAGGCGCTGGAGAAGTTCGGCACCGACTTCACCGCCGCCGCCCGCGAGGGCAAGCTCGACCCCGTCATCGGACGGGACCAGGAGATCCGCCGGGTCGTGCAGGTGCTGTCCCGCCGTACGAAGAACAACCCGGTCCTGATCGGTGAGCCCGGCGTCGGCAAGACCGCCGTCGTCGAAGGGCTCGCGCAGCGGATCGTCAAGGGGGACGTGCCCGAGTCCCTGAAGGACAAGCGGCTCGTCGCGCTGGACCTCGGGGCGATGGTCGCGGGCGCCAAGTACCGCGGTGAGTTCGAGGAGCGCCTGAAGACCGTCCTGGCCGAGATCAAGGGCTCCGACGGGCAGATCATCACCTTCATCGACGAGCTGCACACCGTCGTCGGCGCGGGCGCGGGCGGCGACTCCGCCATGGACGCCGGCAACATGCTGAAGCCGATGCTGGCGCGCGGCGAGCTGCGCATGGTCGGCGCGACCACGCTGGACGAGTACCGCGAGCGGATCGAGAAGGACCCGGCGCTGGAGCGGCGCTTCCAGCAGGTGCTGGTCGCCGAGCCCAGCGTCGAGGACTCCATCGCCATCCTGCGCGGGCTCAAGGGCCGCTACGAGGCCCACCACAAGGTGCAGATCGCCGACAGCGCGCTGGTCGCCGCCGCCACCCTGTCCGACCGGTACATCACCTCCCGCTTCCTGCCCGACAAGGCCATCGACCTCGTCGACGAGGCCGCCTCCCGGCTGCGGATGGAGATCGACTCCTCGCCGGTCGAGATCGACGAGCTCCAGCGCTCCGTGGACCGGCTGCGGATGGAGGAGCTGGCCCTCGAGAAGGAGACCGACCCCGCCTCCCGCGAGCGGCTGGAGAAGCTGCGCCGCGACCTCGCCGACCGCGAGGAGGAGCTGCGCGGCCTGACCGCCCGCTGGGAGAAGGAGAAGCAGTCCCTGAACCGCGTCGGTGAGCTGAAGGAACGGCTCGACGAGGTGCGCGGCCAGGCCGAGCGCGCCCAGCGCGACGGCGACTTCGACACCGCCTCCAAGCTGCTGTACGGCGAGATCCCGGCCCTGGAGAAGGAGCTGGAGGCCGCCTCCGAGGCCGAGGAGGAGGCCGCGCGGGACACGATGGTCAAGGAGGAGGTCGGCCCCGACGACATCGCGGACGTCGTCGCCGCCTGGACCGGCATCCCCGCGGGCCGGCTCATGGAGGGCGAGACGCAGAAGCTGCTGCGCATGGAGGAGGAGCTGGGCAAGCGGCTCATCGGGCAGACGGAGGCCGTGCAGGCCGTGTCCGACGCCGTACGGCGCACCCGGGCCGGTATCGCCGACCCGGACCGTCCGACCGGCTCGTTCCTCTTCCTCGGCCCGACCGGTGTCGGCAAGACCGAGCTGGCCAAGGCGCTCGCGGACTTCCTCTTCGACGACGAGCGGGCCATGGTCCGCATCGACATGTCGGAGTACGGCGAGAAGCACAGCGTGGCCCGGCTGGTCGGCGCGCCCCCCGGCTACGTCGGCTACGAGGAGGGCGGCCAGCTCACCGAGGCGGTGCGCAGGCGGCCGTACAGCGTCGTCCTGCTGGACGAGGTGGAGAAGGCGCACCCGGAGGTCTTCGACATCCTGCTCCAGGTGCTGGACGACGGGCGGCTCACCGACGGGCAGGGCCGGACGGTGGACTTCCGCAACACGATCCTCGTGCTGACGTCCAACCTGGGCAGCCAGTACCTGGTCGACCCGATCACCAGCGAGGAGGAGAAGAAGGAGCAGGTCCTGGAGGTGGTCCGCGCCTCCTTCAAGCCCGAGTTCCTGAACCGGCTGGACGACCTCGTGGTCTTCTCGGCGCTGACCAAGGACGAGCTGGTCCGGATCGCCCGGCTGCAGATCGACCGGCTCGCCAAGCGGCTGGCCGAGCGCCGGCTCACCCTGGAGGTCACCGACGAGGCGCTGGCCTGGCTCGCCGACGAGGGCAACGACCCGGCGTACGGTGCCCGGCCGCTGCGCCGGCTGGTCCAGACGGCCATCGGGGACCGGCTCGCGAAGGAGATCCTGGCCGGGGAGGTCAAGGACGGCGACACGGTCCGGGTGGACGCCTTCGGCGACGGACTGATCGTGGGACCGGCCACCGGGAAGACGCTCTGAGGCGTCCCGGCACCGTGATCACGGGTACCCGGCCGGAACCGGGTACCCGTCCCGTTGACCGGATCGAGTCAGCCGTGGGCTGACAGGGCCCGTCCGGGCTTGCCACCCCCCTCCCTGCATGGGGGAGGATGGCGGAATCCGTACGAAGGGAAAATCACGGTGAGCATCGACCCGTCCTCGATTCCGAACTTCGGGGGCCAGCAGCCGCAGCCCGGGCCTCCGCCCGGCCCCGTAATCCCGGATCAGGACCTCGTGAAGCAGCTCCTCGACCAGATGGAGCTGAAGTACGTCGTCGACGACGAGGGTGACCTCGCGGCGCCGTGGGAGCAGTTCCGTACGTACTTCATGTTCCGCGGCGAGGGTGACCAGCAGGTCTTCTCGGTGCGGACGTTCTACGACCGGCCCCACCAGATCGACGAGAAGCCCGCGCTTCTCGAGTCGATCGACGACTGGAACCGCCGGACGCTGTGGCCGAAGGTCTACAGCCACACGCACGACGACGGCACCGTCCGCCTCATCGGCGAGGCGCAGATGCTGATCGGCACGGGCGTCAGCCTGGAGCACTTCGTCTCGTCGACGGTCAGCTGGGTGCGGGCCGCCATCGAGTTCGACAAGTGGCTCGTCGAGCAGCTCGGCCTGGAGCAGGAGATCAACGAGGCGGACAAGCCCGAGGACGACGAGTAGTCGTCACGACGGACGTGCCCGCGGCGCAGTGCCGCGGGCGGAGGAGAGCCCGGCCTGGTGCCGGGCTCTTCCGCGTCTCAGCGCCCTTCGCCCCGCAGCCGGTGGGCGAGCCGCCCGATCAGCACGGCGTTGACCAGCCCGGCGAGGCCCACGGCGACGGTGAAGACCAGCGTGCCCAGCCCGGGGATCCCGGAGTGCTCCGCGGGCAGCGAGAGCGGCACGGCGAGGAAGCTGAACGGGGCGGCGGTGATGAGGGGCCAGATCCCCGCGAAGCCCGGGTCCGGCGACAGGAGCACGGCGTACAGGAAGAAGCCGAGCGCCACGGCGACGACGGCGCAGTAGGCGCGGGCGAGCCAGTTGTCGAAGGCGGGCGCGAGCAGCGCCCGCAGCTTCCCGGGGTGGCGACGTACGGCGGGGGCGGCGTCCGGCCTCCTGGTGAGGGCGCCGAGCGCGGCGGCGTTCACGAGGGCGGACAGCAGGACCCACCCGCCCCAGAACCCGGTGGCCAGCGCCTCGGCCGCCCCGCCGCCCTCGGTGCCGGGCCCGAAGGGCAGGACCATGGCGAACAGGGAGAGCGGTGCCGTGAGCAGTATCGGGGCCATGGCGAAGGGGCTCTCCGGGAAGAGCAGCACGACCGGGATGCTCAGGGCGAAGACCGCCAGGTAGCCCCGTGCGAGCCGGCTGTCCGTTCCGAGCACGACGAGCCGCGGCAGGCGGAGGCGGGGAGAGGTCTGCATGGGAAGGCCCTTCGAGCCGGCGGTACGACTGGGTGTGACCACCACAGTGGCCCGGACGGCCCCGCTCAGGCATGAGTACACGTACCCGAGCAGGTACCTGTGCGGGTACTCACCGGCTCGACGGAGACCTCGGCCCACACCGTCTTGCCCACGGGCCGACGGGGCTCCCACCCCCACCGCACGGCCAGAGCCTCCACGAGGACGAGCCCCCGCCCGGACTCGCCTTCGGGGCACGCCGGGGGAGCGGAGGCGGGCGGCCGCTTCCCGGCGGCGGCATCGGCGACCTCGACCCGCACGAGGTGCGCCACCGGGTCCAGGGCGAGCCGGAGCGCGCAGGCCCGCCCCGGGACCCGTCCGTGCAGCACGGCGTTCGCCGCCAGCTCGGCGACGACGAGGGAGACCGCGCACGACCCGTCCGACGCGGGCGGCCAGCCCCGCTCCTCCATCCACCGGACGGCGAGGTGCCGGGCGAGCCGCGCACCTCGCGGTGTCGGGGCGAACTGCTCGGTGAGTGTGGGGGTTTCTGTCGGCACGGCCGGTCATCCGTCCTTGTCGTACACGAGTCGTCACGTTCTGTGTTCAAGGTTGGGGCGAACGGCCTACGCTCACCAGGTGACGCAGCCTTACTTCTCCACCCGTAAGGAACGGAAGTGACGCCTTGGCCAACGGAATCGACCCCAGCGCGTCGATGGCGGCCCTGTTCGGCGCGCGGGTGCGCCGCCTCCGTACGGCGGCCGGAATGACCCAGGCCGAACTGGGCGAACGCACGCATGTGGTGAGCACCCGCATCACCCAGATCGAGCGGGCGTCCGGCGCGAAGCCCACGCTGGAACTGGCCCGCGCGCTGGACGCGGCCCTCGGAGCGGACGACCTGCTGGTCGAGCTGTGGCCGTACGTGTACCGGGAGGCGTTCCCGGACTGGTCCCGGAAGTTCATGGAACTGTCGGAACGGGCGGTGGCCGTCCGGCAGTACGCGGCGCATGTGGTGCCGGGTCTGTTGCAGACGGAGGATTACGCGCGCGGGGTGCTGAGCCTCGATGCCCTCCTGGAGGGCGAGGAACAGCTGGAGGAGCGGGTGTCCGCCCGCATGGGTCGGCAGGACCGGCTGAGCTCGGTGGACCGCCCCGAACTCTGGGTGGTCCTGGACGAGGCGGTGCTGAGGCGCCCGATCGGCGGGCACGCCGTGATGCGGAAGCAGTTGGGACGGCTGCTGGATGCGGCGGTGGAGCGCCACATCACCGTGCAGATCCTGCCGTTCGACCAAGGCGGACACGAGGCGATGGGCGGTTCGCTGTCCCTTCTCGCTCTGCCGGACGGGTCCGAGGTGGCCTACACGGAGGGCTCGGACTACGGCCAACTCATCGAGGAACCGGTCAACGTCAGTCGCTACAAGGTGATTTACGATCGGCTGCGGGCGGCTGCGCTGCCCCCGCTCATGTCTCTCGACATGATCCGGTCCGCGATGGAGGGCGACTACCGTGGCTCGAATCTCCCGTCCCGAACTGAACGGCGCCGCGTGGCGCAAGAGCAGCTTCAGCAATCAAGCGGGGGGCGACTGCGTGGAGGTGGCCGACGGATTCGGCCCCATCGTCCCCGTCCGTGACAGCAAGGCCACTGACGGCCCGGCGCTGTGCTTCGAGGCGGCTTCCTGGGCGGCGTTCATAGGTGCGTTGAAGGCTCGCTGAGATCGCTTCCCGGGTCCACCGGGTCCTTGCCCGCGAGGGTCCGGTGGGCCGCTGACCTCCTGAAAGAACCGGGGGAAAGAACTCCCCGCCCACCCACCCTCCCCGGCCGCGCAGCGCTCGTCACTCGTCCGGGTGACCGGCTTGCAGGGGCCGGACAGGGGCGGTTACGTTCGCCGCGACAACCGCACAAAGACATCGGCCCCCGGCCGGGACGGCAATCCCGATCGAGGGCCTGACCGATCAGGAAGCGATACCTTCCCGATGGCTGACCCGCAGTCTAACGCGCGCCTGCGCGCCGACGCCGGAGCTCCGACGACCGGCGTGATCCACGTCCGCACCCGCCTCACGGCCGACTTCACGGTGCTCTCCAACGCCCTCGTCCAACGGCGCGGCAGCGCGGTCACGATCGGAGCCGCCGCTCGGCTCGGTGACACCGCCCGCGAGCTGCCGCGTCCCGAGCCCGAGTCGGACGGCCGGTCGTAGGTCCGTCCGCAGTCAGACCGACAGCGTCTTCAGACGGGACGCCGCCTCCTCCAGGACGTGGGTCTGTTTGCAGAAGGCGAAGCGGACGAAGGGGGCGCCCTGGTCGCGGTGGTCGTAGAAGACCGCCGTCGGGATGGCGACGACGCCGGCCCGCTCCGGCAGGGTGCGGCAGAACTCGATGCCGTCGGACTCGCCCAGGGGGCGGATGTCGGCGGTGATGAAGTAGGTGCCGGCGGGGCGGTAGACCGTGAAGCCCGCCTCCTCCAGGCCGCCGGCCAGGATGTTCCGCTTGGCGAGCATGTCCGCGCGGAAGTCGTCGAAGTAGGAGTCGGGGAGGGACAGGGCCTCGGCGACCGCGTACTGGAACGGGCCCGCCGAGACGTACGTCAGGTACTGCTTGGCCGAGCGGACGGCCGTGACCAGGGCGGGGGAGGCCGTCACCCAGCCGACCTTCCAGCCCGTGAACGAGTACGTCTTGCCCGCCGAGCTGATCGTCACCGTGCGCTCGCGCATGCCGGGGAACGAGGCCAGCGGGATGTGCTCGGCGTCGTCGAAGACCAGGTGCTCGTACACCTCGTCGGTCACGACGAGCAGGTCGCGCTCGACGGCCAGTTCGGCGATCGCGGTCAGCTCCGCGCGGGTGAGGACCGTGCCGGTCGGGTTGTGCGGGGTGTTGAGGAGAAGGAGGCGGGTGCGGTCGGTGACGGCGGCCCGCAGCTCGTCCAGGTCCAGCCGGAACGCGCCGTCGTGCGGGCGCAGGGTGACCGGCACCCGGGTCCCGCCCGCCATGGCGATGCAGGCCGCGTAGGAGTCGTAGTACGGCTCCAGGGCGATCACCTCGTCGCCGGGCTCCACCAGCGCGAGCAGCGCCGCCGCGATGGCCTCGGTGGCGCCCGCCGTGACCAGGACCTCGGTGTCGGGGTCGTACGACAGGCCGTAGCGGCGCTCCTGGTGCGCGACGACGGCCGCGCGCAGCTCGGGGACGCCGGGCCCCGGCGGGTACTGGTTGCCCCGCCCGTCGCGCAGCGCCCGCACCGCGGCCTCCCGGACCTCCTCGGGCCCGTCGGTGTCCGGGAAGCCCTGCCCGAGGTTGATGGACCCGGTGCTCAGGGCGAGCGCCGACATCTCCGCGAAGATCGTCGTCCCGAACTCGGCGAGCCGGCGGTTGAGCAGGGGGCGCGAGGAGGAGGTCATGCCCGTCATCCTCCGCCCGAGCCCGGGCTTTCCTCAACTCACGGTCCCAGTCAACAACCCGCGCAGGGGATTGGCGCGCTGGTTCGACTGATGCACCACCGACAGCTGGCGTATGAACACGCCGCTACACAATGTGCACGGTGCCCGCGTCCGTGACCTGAGCAATGAGGCTTCGACGAGCGACTTATGAAGCTTTTGTCCACACTTGAGGTTCGAGATGGGGGCAGTTCTGACTGAGCTTTACCGGAACGCCAAGATCCCGAGGGGGTGATTTCCGGAGCCGGAGCGAAGCGTGCGGCGACTGGCTACAACACCCCTGCCCGCAGCGGGCGTTGAGCATGCTTTAGCTGACAGGTCAGGTCGGCGCCCGTACCATGTTCAGTCCTGCCGGTGACCGATAGCGGAGATGTCTAATGACCGAAACCGCCCTCGGCTCTGCCGCTTCCGACCACGTCTTACGGTCAGCGACCCGCAGCCGCAGGCCCCCCAGGGCCGCCTTTGCTCGGCAGGCCAGCGGCGCTGGCGCTCGATCCGGCAACTCCTGGTTGGCATTGGTGGAGCAGCTCAGGAACCCCGCTATCGACGAGTTCTCCAGGCGCTGTCGCGACCTCGTCGCCACTGACGCCGCGCTCTGCGGGACAAGTCCTCGCGATTTCGACATACAGCTGCGTTTACACGCTCCGTCGATCGCGGGCCGACAGGTAGGCCCGTCGAGCCATAGTGCTCTGTACGACGAGTTACGGCCTCGGTTGATTGCTCGGTGCAGCCGAATTGCCGGAGATTCCGAACAGGCCGATCTTCTTGCCAACAGCTCGCTACTGCTTGGGGGCGGTGAGGTCCGGCGAAACTTCACCATCAAGCGTACCGATGGATCCCCCGTGGGGATGAAATTTGCCGTTGTGCCACCTAGCGTCGGCCACCTGTACCAGGCAAGGCTGCACTACCTGCTCAGCCCGCGGGCCGACACGTTCATTGAACTCGGTTGCTACCTGCAGGGCGCCTCACATCCCTCCAGCTACCTGGCGTTCTCCATGTGCGACCGGCCGGGAACCATCGCTGCGCTGCAGGCGCACGGCCTCGCTGCACGACGGGACAATGTGCTTGTCCTCACCCGGGCCCTAGGGCTGTCCGACGCTGCACGGAACCTCATGAGCTTCACCATCGGGCAGGCTGTGAGGTACGTACGGGCTTTGGGGTGCAAATTCGTCGTGACAGCGTTCAACCCCCTCCTGGGATTCACTGGATCGGCGCTGCATGCGTCCAACTTCACTCCATTCGCCAGCGCTCCGGTGGCGTACTGCTATGACTCGTTCGGTAATTACTTGACGAGGAGGCAGTCGATGTCGGACCTCTGCACGGACCGTCGGCCGGAGAACTACCGGAATTTACTGGTGGTGCTCGGCACGGACAGCACAACGAGAAAAGAAACCCGAAAAGTGAAGACTCTCCATCACCTAGCCGAGCCCTCAGTAAATGGCGAGGCATCTCACCCCCCCCGACTCGATGTCGCTGAACTGCTCCGGTACCGGGAGCATCTCGAAGCCGCCTGGTCGAAAAGCACAGCGCACCCGAGTTACGCCCTGGAGCCTCTGTCGTCGAAGGGGCAATGCGGCGTCAGCTCCGTGTGGCTGGCGCGTTTGCTGCGTCAGCGAGAGATCGAAGCGACCTACTGCTATGGGAGGCTTCGCTTCGAGAAGCGTGGCTACTCTTCGGTCGATCACCATTGCTGGATCGAGGTCGGCCCCCCGAACGATCCTGCCCGCCAGGTCATCGACCTCACCTGCGATCAAGCGGACGGCTTCGAGCAGAAGGTGATCTGTGAACGATACGAAAAGCTGGTGGACGGCGGTATCTACTATGAGCCCGTGACGCGCCTGGCCATGGACGAGCTGCCCCGCGATCGTGTCTGGCCGCGTTACACCCGTCTGGAGGCGTCCATGCGAGAGAAGTGGGGCATGCAGACTCTGTACGAGTCGGTCTGAGGTCACCGCGAGCACGGCGGTCGAGCTCTCATGGGGGGGACATGGCTGGTCAGGACGAACGCCCGCAGGTTTTGCTGCTGTCGTCGAACCTCAGACGCAGGTACGCCGAGGACATTCTTACGGCACTAGCTCTACCTCGAGGTGCCACTCTTCAGTTCCGCTACGAGGCCCAGTACGTGGCCCCGCCCCTTCAGCAGAAGGTCGCCAATGGCAGCATTCTGGGCGTCCGTGCGCTCATAGGCTTCGTAGCCGACGCGGACTCCCCCACCGATGCGTTCATCCTCCCCGTCCGAGTGGCCGAGGTCGTGGCCGCCGAGTGTGCGGCCGATGTATTTCTCTTCAAGCTGCGTGTGACCGACCATGTGGACCTGGACGACTACTCCCTGTCCAGGGCTGACATAGTCGCGGAGAGTCGCAAGGTCTTGGACAAGATCATCGAAGGCAACGGCGGCGCCTACTATCCGGCCGTTCTCAAGTTCCCGGCCTTCCCTATCCGCACCAGTGAAGACCAGGCGCAGTTGTGGCTCAGTGTGGCGCGGCGACTCGCCCTGCACACCACCTTTGAAAGCTCGTATTTCATGCGGGTCGACCAGCCAGTGCACCTGGCCAAAGCGACATCCTTCGCGTTCGAGCCGGACGGCCGTCTGAGCCTGAGCGACCTGAAGCCGGCCCGGCTCCCTGTCAGCTTCTACTCCCCGCGCTACACCGAAGCGCCAAAGATCGCCCTGACCTGCAGCACCGACGGCCGCTTCTTACGGGTTTCCTCGGACGCCTCCCATGACGTTGCTCTACGGTACGACTCCACCGAGTTCTGGCTGCAGCCCGACGCTGCCTCTTTCGACGCTCTCACTCACGTCACCATAAGGCTGGGCCCAGAAGAAGCGGGCAGCACGCCAGTCGCTGCGATACGCCTTCCTGTGATCGTCAGGCACTCGCGTGTACGGCTGCTGTCTCGAGTCGCCATCAGTGCGCTGGGAGCCTTTCTTGTGGCCATGCCGGCGATCCTCGGGGCGCACTCTCCCCTCGCCCTGCGGATCGTCCTCGCAGTGGTTGGCGCTGGAGCACTGAGCGCTGCCACCATCGTCATGGGCCGCCCGCGCAGCTGACATATCCCTGTACAGCCATCCATGCGATGCGGTTGAGGAGGCCGGGCATCGTGACACCCTCCCCCGCTGTGATCTCGTTATCTGTTGTCATCGGATGCCCGCGGACGGCCCAGAGAAGGCCTGACTCCAATAACTCCTCACAGGTGAAAGCATGCCCTGCCTGCACCGAAGGATCTGACCTCGACGGTCCTGCGAAACGACTTCAGTGATGACGCGGCCTGATCCGCAGTGCAAGCAGCGGTCGACGCCGCAGACGGATCCCCGCACGCCACGTACGTCAGTGATCCCCCCGCTTCACCGACGTGAGTATCCAGATGCTGATCGACGAGGATGACGCCACCGAGGATGACGACAAACTCACCTACGTATTCCTCGCGGATGCGACCACCATGACTGACCCTTCGTCTCCGCTCGTGGCTGTCGACCTCTACGACGAACCTGGACGGACGTTCCGGGTCCCGGCCCGGTGGTACCCCGAGATGTCCGCCAACCTGAACATCGCAACCTGGACTTCGCCGACGTGACTGACGGTTCAGGGACGTTCCGCGGCTGGGGTGACGGCTGAACGGCGGGGTGTACGCCCACCTGATCGCCTACCGCCGGGAGCGGGCCCGACGGGCCATCGACAGTCTGTTCCGGGGGTGTCTGGACGGGGATGACGGCCCGTGGACGGCCCAGCACCGCCCCGCCGGTGTTCGAGAAGGCTCTGGATTTCCTCAACTCTGCTTTGGGCCGGGAGTGGTCCGGGCATCTCCCCCGCACACACCGAGCGGGGGCGCCCACGGGGGGACGTCTTGGGTCGCTTCGGGGGAGCGGAAGGAGGCTGACGCCATGGTCACAGGACTTGTCGTGGCGCTGGTCGCAGTGGTGTTCGTCCTGGTCTTCGTGTCCATCGCCCGCAACGCTGGGCGGCGGTCGGTCAGCAGGGCGCGGGGGCGCAGCCGCAGCTCGTACAGCGGCAGCGACGGGGGCAGCAGCAACAGCTGGTGGGTCGGCAGTGGGGACGGCGGGAGCTCGTCGTCCTGCTCGAGCGGCAGCTCCTCCTGTTCCAGCGGCTCGTCCTGCGGAGGCGGGTCGTCGTGCGGCGGAGGGGGCGGATGCGGTGGCGGAGGCAGCTGACACGGGGCAGCTGAGCTCCACCCAGCAGGGGGAGCCGCATCCACCAGGGAGCGGGGCCGGTGCCTGGACCGGCCCCGCTCTCCGTTTCCCGGCGAAGGGCTCCGGCGCGCGCGCCCCTCGTACAGGCGCACGCCGGAGTTGAACAGTTGAGCTGATAAGCCCTCCGAGGGATGGAAACCCTACGAACTTGGGTAAAAACGCTGTGTTGTCGAAGCAGTTCATGATTCAGTGAAGTTCACCTACGCAGCCCCCTCGGACGTCCCACGGACACCCATCTGACCGCCGACCGGGCTGACGGGGCCGACGTCCCGGTGCCGGCAGTGCGACGACGGCCGGCACCCCACCTTCCTCCTGCGTGCTAGCGGAGCCCATCCATGCTCACGACCCTGAACACCGCCTATACCGACACGCGCGCCGCCGACCTGGCCTGGACCCTGGGACGGGAGCCGCTTCCCGCACTCGCCACGCTCGACCTGGAACTCGGCCCGGCCAGACTCCAGTTGAGGCTGCTCGGCGCCTCCCACCAGGTCCTCCTCGACGAGGAGCGGGGACGCTGTTCGGAGACGGTGGCCTGCATTCCGGGCAGCAGCACCCCCCTCCCGCTCGGCGTGGCCAAGCGCGCGGGCGACTGGGAGTACGAGTTCGCCGCCCAGGTCGAGGTGCTGTCACCGGGCCAGTTCGCGGGTCGCGCCCAGGAGTTGCTGGCGCTGGTCGCCGACCATCCGCACGGCCTGGCCGGGGTGTTCCCCGGGAGCCCGCACGCCTTCACCGCGATGCTGGCCCGGCGGCACGAGGGGCAGGTGCACTGGCGGACCTGGCACGCCTACCCGCAGGACGGCCAGTTGGTGGCCACCCGGACCCGGGTCGGGGTGCGCGTCCCGGCGGGCCCCGGCCGCCCCACGGCCAACCGGCTGCGCCCCTCCGCCGTCCTCGCCGGATAAACCATCGACGTCTCCCGAGGCGCCAGTTTCCACACGTGTGGGTGACGAAGCGTGCCCCAGGCGTAACGTACCGTCGGCAACGTGATCGAACCGCACGCCCCCGCGCCTCCCGGCACGACGCCCTCCTGGGGCGGCCGGGCGCGGCTGCCGGTCCGGCCGGACACCGGGCGGTTCCTGGTCCTCGCGGGCGTCTTCGTCTGCGCCGCCTGCGGACTCGTGTACGAACTGGAACTCGTCGCGCTCGCCTCGTACTTGATCGGCGACTCGGTCACCCAGGCGTCCGTCGTGCTGTCCGTCATGGTCTTCGCCATGGGCATCGGCTCCCTCGCCGCCAAGCGTCTGCGGCCCCGCGCCGCCGCCGGGTTCGGCGCCATCGAGGCGGTCCTCGCCCTGGTCGGCGGGTGCAGCGCGCTCGCCCTGTACGCCGTCTTCGCCTGGACCGGCGACTGGGGCGGCCCGTGGACGCACGCCCCCCGCGCCCTCCTCGTCACCTTCTCCCTGGTCATCGGACTGCTCATCGGCGCCGAGGTCCCGCTGCTGATGGAGCTGATCCAGCGCATCCGCCGCCAGGACGCGGGCGGCGCGGTGGCCGACCTGTTCGCCGCGGACTACGTCGGCGCGCTCGTCGGCGGGCTGGCCTTTCCCTTTCTTCTGCTGCCGCTGCTCGGGCAGTTGACGTCGGCCCTCGTCGTCGGCGGGGTCAACGCGGTCGTCGGCGCCGCACTCGTCCTCGGGGTGTTCCGCGCCGACCTCAGCCCCCGCGCCCGCCGGGTCCTCCTCGCCGTCAACCTCGCCGTGCTCGGTGTCCTCGCCGTCGCCACCGTCCTCGTCGACGACTTCGAGCGGGCCGCGCGGCACGCGGTGTACGGGCAGGACGTGCGGGTGGCCGTGCGCACGGGCGTCCAGGAGGTCGTCATCACCGGTGGCACCGACGGCCGCCCCCTCGACCTCTTCCTCGACGGCCGGCTCCGGGTCAGCGGCCGGGACGAGGGCCGCTACCACGGGGCGCTGGTGCACCCCGCGATGAGCGGGGGCCACGCGCGCGTGCTGATCCTCGGCGGCGGCGACGGACTGGCGGCGCGTGAGGTGCTGCGCCACCCCGGCGTGCGCCGGGTCGACATCGTCGAGTCCGACCCCGAGGTGGTGCGGCTGGCCCGCGAGGACCCGCCGCTGTCCCGGCTCAACGGATACGTCTACGGCGACCCGCGCGTGCGGGTCCGCGGCTCCGACGCCTTCCGTGTGCTGCGGTCGGTCCCGCCGGGCTCGTACGAGGTGATCGTCTCCGATCTGCCCGACCCCGGGGTCACCGACAGCGCCAAGCTGTACTCGCAGGAGTTCTACGGCCTCGCCCGCCGCGCCCTCACCCCGCACGGGCGTCTCGCCGTGCACGCCGGGCCGGTCTCCCCGGACCCGCGCGTCTTCTGGACCGTCGAGGCCACGCTGCGCGCCGCCGGGCTGCGGACCACGCCGTACTCCCTCGCACCGCGCGACCCCGCGGCGGGCCCGGCGCGGGCGCCGGACGACTGGGGGTTCGTCCTGGCCGGGCGGGACGGGCCACCACCGCTGCGGGGGAAGCCGGCTGCGGGTGTGCGGGCGGCCGAGGCGTCGCGGGTCCCCGGCCTGCCCGCGTCGACCCTCGTGCATCCGCGGTACTGAGGCTCCCCGGCGGGCACACGGCCCACGGGAATCCGGGATTGTGTGGGTGCGGTTCACGCCATGCTGGGTAGGCTCGATCGGCATGGAGCATGAGGTGTTCGTTCCGGTCCCGGCCGAGCGGCTCAGGGAGGTGCTGGCCGACCCCGTGCGGGTCGCCCGCGCGGTCCCCGGGCTCCAGCAGGACGCCGGTGCCGAGCCCGTCGCCGGGCGCCTGAAGCTGCGCGTCGCCGGGCACACCATCACCTACCGGGGCGCCGTACGGATCTCCGCGCGGGACGACGGCGCCTACACCGTGGAGGGCGACGCGGCCGAGGCGCGCGGAACCGGTTCCGTGAAGCTCGCGCTCACCCTGCACGCGCGGGACGCCGACGGCGGGGCCACGCTCGTGTTCGAGGGCGGCGCCTCCGCGGACGGGCGCGTCAGCGAGTTCGACGCCGACGCCGTCCATACGGCCGTCACCCGGCTGCTGAACCGGTTCGCCGAGCAGCTCGGCGCGGTGGCGGCGGAGTCCGCCGGACCCGAGGCCGCCGACGACGGCGTCGAGGAGTCCCTCGCCCCCGGCGAGTTCGAGCCACGCGTGACCAGCGACTTCGAGACGACCCCGGACGCCGAGGACCCGCCCGTGCCGGAACCGCCGTCCGTGTTCGACACCGAGGTGCCGCCGCCCGCCCTCGAAGCGGAGGACGAGGAGAGCGAGGGGAGCGAAGAGGCGGGCGAGGCGCCCGTCGCGGAGGCCGCGCACGCCCGGCGCACGATGATCGGCCGCAGCGCCGAGGAGGTCGACCACGCCCCGCCGCGCGGCCGGTACGCCCCGGTGCCGCCACCGCAGTCCCTCGCGCCGAACTCCGCGCTGCGCTGGGCCGCCCCGGCCGCCGCCGTCGTAGTGGCCTCGGCGATCGTGGCCGGCCGGATGCTGCGCCGCCGCCGCTGACGCGCCGGGCGGCCTTGATCGCCCCCGGTAGGGTCGTGCTGTGCGTACCGAACACATCACGCTGACCGCGGGCGACGCGGAGGTGGACGTACTGCCGGGCAACGGCGGACGGGTCGGGGGACTGCGCGTCGGCGGGACGGAGCTGCTGCGGCAGGGCGAGCGGTTCGGCTGCTTCCCGATGGTGCCCTGGTGCGGGCGGATCCGTGACGGCCGCTTCCGCGACGGCGCCGAGGTACGGCAGATGCCGCTCAACGCCCCGCCCCACGCCATCCACGGCACCGCCCGCGACGGGGTGTGGAAGGTCGCCCGGCACACCGACGCCGAGACCGTCCTCACCTACGACCTGACCGAGCCCTGGCCCTACCCGGGCCGCGTCACCCAGCGCGTCGCGCTCACCCCCGACAGCCTCACGCTGACCATGTCCGTGGAGACGTACGACGCCTCCTTCCCGGCGCAGATCGGCTGGCACCCCTGGTTCAACCGGAATCTCGGCGACGGCGGCGAGGACGTCCGGCTCGACTTCGGCCCCGCCTGGCAGGAGGAGCGCGGCGACGACCACCTCCCCACGGGCGACCGGATCGACCCGCGCCCTGGCCCCTGGGACGACTGCTTCGGCATGCCCGGCGGCGTCGACGTCACCCTCACCTGGCCGGAGCGCCTGGAGCTGAAGGTGACCAGCCGCGAGGAGTGGGTCGTCGTCTACGACGAGCAGGAGGCCGCCGTCTGCGTCGAACCGCAGACCGGCCCGCCCAACGGGCTGAACACCCATCCCCGCCTGGTCACGCCCCTGGAGCCGCTGGAGGCCACGACCGTCTGGCGCTGGCGACGCCCTTAAGCTGGGCGGCATGACTGACGTTCGTGCGGCGCTGCTGCAGCAGATCAAGGACAAGGCCGTGGTGCACGGCAAGGTGACCCTGTCGTCGGGCCTCGAAGCCGACTACTACGTCGACCTGCGGCGCATCACCCTCGACGGCGAGGCCGCCCCGCTGGTCGGGCAGGTGCTGCTCGACCTGACCGCCGACCTGGAGTTCGACGCCGTGGGCGGGCTGACCATGGGCGCCGACCCGGTGGCCGCCGCCATGCTGCACGCCGCCGCCGCGCGCGGCCGCAGGCTCGACGCGTTCGTCGTCCGCAAGGCCGCCAAGGCGCACGGCCTGCAGCGCCGTGTCGAGGGGCCGGACATCGCCGGCCGCCGGGTGCTCGTCGTCGAGGACACCTCCACCACCGGCGGTTCGCCTCTCACCGCCGTCGAGGCCGTGCGCGAGGCGGGCGCCGAGGTCGCCGGTGTCGCGACCATCGTCGACCGGGCCACCGGCGCCGCCGAGAAGATCCGTGAGGGCGCCCAAGTGCCGTACCTGTACGCGTACTCCAAGGACGAGCTCGGCCTGGACTGACACCCCCTTCCGGCCGGGTCCGTCTCGGCTGGTGACAGACGCTCGGAGCATCCGGGTTCGTCTGGAAAGATGGGCGCCGACGACGACGTCACAACCCCCCAAGGTCTAGGTCAGGGCCAAGAAGAACGCCGTACGCAGTACGCCGACCCGCACACTCCAAGGAGCGGACAGATGCCCATCGCAACCCCCGAGGTCTACAACGAGATGCTCGACCGGGCGAAGGCAGGCAAGTTCGCCTACCCGGCCATCAACGTGACCTCCTCCCAGACCCTGCACGCGGCCCTGCGCGGCTTCGCGGAGGCGGAGAGCGACGGCATCATCCAGATCTCCACGGGTGGTGCCGAGTTCCTGGGCGGTCAGCACAACAAGGACATGGTCACCGGCGCCGTCGCCCTGGCCGAGTTCGCGCACATCGTCGCCAAGAAGTACGACGTCACCGTCGCGCTGCACACCGACCACTGCCCGAAGGACAAGCTCGACGGGTACGTACGCCCGCTGCTCGCGGTGTCCGAGGAGCGCGTCGCGCGCGGTGAGAACCCGCTGTTCCAGTCGCACATGTGGGACGGCTCGGCGGAGACCCTCGCCGACAACCTCGCCATCGCGCAGGAGCTGCTGGAGCGCGCCCGCGCCGCCAAGATCATCCTCGAGGTCGAGATCACCCCGACCGGTGGCGAGGAGGACGGCGTCTCCCACGAGATCAACGACTCCCTCTACACCACGGTCGAGGACGCGATCCGCACGGCCGAGGCGCTGGGCCTGGGCGACAAGGGCCGCTACCTGCTCGCCGCGTCCTTCGGCAACGTCCACGGCGTGTACAAGCCGGGCAACGTCGTGCTCCGTCCCGAGCTGCTGAAGGAGCTCAACGAGGGCGTCGCCGCCAAGTACGGCAAGCCGGCCGGCTCGCAGCCGTTCGACTTCGTCTTCCACGGCGGCTCGGGCTCCACCGAGGAGGAGATCCGCACCGCGCTGGAGAACGGCGTCGTCAAGATGAACATCGACACCGACACCCAGTACGCGTTCACGCGTCCGGTCGCGGACCACATGTTCCGCAACTACGACGGCGTCCTGAAGGTCGACGGCGAGGTCGGCAACAAGAAGACCTACGACCCGCGCACCTGGGGCAAGCTCGCCGAGGCGTCCATGGCCGCGCGGGTGACCGAGGCCTGCACGCACCTGCGTTCCGCCGGTACGAAGATCAAGTAGTTCCGTCCCCTCGGGGACCCCGCGAGCCCGGCGCCTGCCATGGCGCCGGGCTCGCTGTATACCTGGGGACATGCCCGACGTCCGGCTGGCCTCATCGCAGGGCCGGTGGGTCCTGCTCACCACCGTCCTCGGCTCCAGCATGGCGATGCTGGACTCCACCGTCGTCAACGTCGCCCTGCCGCGTATCGGCCGGGACCTCGACGCCGACCTCGCCGCGCTCCAGTGGACCGTCAACGCGTACATGCTGACGCTGGCCGGGCTGATCCTGCTCGGCGGCTCGCTCGGCGACCGGTACGGGCGGCGCCGGATCTTCGTGGTGGGCGTGGTGTGGTTCGCGGCGGCCTCGCTGCTGTGCGGGCTCGCGCCCGGCGTCGAGGTGCTGGTCGCCGCCCGCGCCCTGCAGGGGATCGGCGGGGCGCTGCTGACGCCGGGGTCGCTGGCGCTGATCCAGGCGTCCTTCCACCCCGACGACCGGGCGCGCGCGGTCGGCCTGTGGTCCGGGTTCGGCGGGGTCGGGGCGGCCGTCGGGCCCTTCGTGGGCGGCTGGCTCGTCGACGGGCCGGGCTGGCGGTGGGTGTTCCTGCTGAACGTGCCCGTCGCGCTGGTGTGCGCGCCGATCGCCGTGCGGCACGTCCCCGAGTCGGGTGACGGGACCCGGCACGGCCGCTTCGACGTGCTCGGGGCGGCCCTCGGGGCGCTGGCCCTGGCCCTCGTGACGTACGCGCTGATCGAGGCGCCGAAGGGGTCGGCGACGGTGGTGGTCGCCGCGGTGGCGGGGGTCGGTGCCGGGGTCGCGTTCGTGTGGGTGGAGCGGCATCGGAGCGATCCGATGATGCCGCCCGACATCTTCCGCTCGCGGCAGTTCACGGCCGTCAATCTGGTCACGCTGTGCGTGTACGCGGCCTTCGGCGGGTTCTTCTTCCTGGCCGCGCTGCAGTTGCAGGTGGTCGCCGGGTATTCGGCGCTCGGGGCGGGGGCGGCGCTGCTGCCGACTACCGCGCTGATGCTGTTGTTCTCGGCGCGGTCGGGGGCTCTCGCGGATCGGATCGGGCCGCGAGTGCCGTTGACCGTGGGGCCGCTGGTGTGTGCGGGCGGGATGCTGTTGATGCTGCGGGTGGGGCCGGGGGCGGTGTACGTGTCGGACGTGCTGCCCGCGCTGCTGGTGCTGGGGCTCGGCATGGTCACGCTGGTGGCGCCGCTGACGGCGACCGTTCTCGGGTCCGTCGATACCGCTCGGGCGGGGCTGGCCAGCGGGATCAACAACGCGGCGGCTCGGGCGGCGGGGCTGGTGGCGGTGGCGGCGTTGCCGCTGCTCGCGGGGATGGGGGAGGAGGCGTATCGGTCGGCGTCCGCCTTTGATGCGGCGTTTCGGCGGGCGATGCCTATTTGCGCGGGGGTGTTGGTGGTGGGGGCGGTGGTGGCGTTCGTGACGGTGCGGGCGTTGCCGGCGGGGTGCCGTAAGCCGGAGTGTCTGCGGCACGGGTCTGTTGTGTCGCCTCCGTTGGAGGGGCAGGGGAGCCGGGGGAGGCTGGGGGAGTAGGGGTGGGCCTTTTGGTTTTCCCGCCCCCGCCGCCCCTTCCCGTCCCGTCCCTCGGGGCTGCCGCCCCCGGGCCCCCGCTTCGGCCCTGGACGGGCCTCGTCGTCGAACGCCGGACGGGCCGGGTGGGTGGGGGCGGGCCGGGTGGTGGGCGGCTGGGGTGTGTCCTCGAGGGCCGGACGAGCCTCGGTGTGGGCGGGCTGAGTGGGACCACGACAGGTGGTGCGGTTCTCGTGGGTGGGATGGACGACACTGGGGCCATGGCCATTCATGAAAATCTGCTCGGGGGGCCGCCCCCGACCCATCTGCCCGACGACCCGGAGACCCGTGAGCTGCTCGCGGGCGGTACCGCGCCCTCCGAAGTCGCCGCCCGGTACCCGACCTCCTCCCTGGCCTGGGCCCAGCTCGCCGACGAGGCGTTCGAGCGGGGCAGCGTCGTGGAGTCGTACGCCTATGCGCGCACCGGCTACCACCGCGGTCTGGACGCGCTGCGTCGCAGCGGCTGGAAGGGCCACGGGCCCGTCCCGTGGGAGCACGAGCCGAACCGGGGCTTCCTGCGGGCCCTGCACGCCCTCGCCCGGGCCGCCGGGTCCATCGGTGAGCAGGAGGAGTACGAGCGCTGCTCGCAGTTCCTGAAGGACTCCTCGCCGACCGCCGCCCAGACTCTGGGCTAGGGGGTGTCCGGCAATTCCCGCCGTCCGCCCCGGAGAGGCAGGTGGGAATTGTCAGACACCCCTAGGTCGTGTCCGTCAAGTCGCGTCGTCCGCCCGTAGGGCGTGCCGGGCGTCGAACGGCAGGCGGGACTTTGCGGACACGGCCTAGCGGTCCCAGGCGTTCCGCGAGGCCCGCCCGGTGTGACCGGGCGGGCCTTGCGGGGTTCCGGGGGCATGGCTGAGGATGCGGGTGGGGACCGGGGCCCCTTTGCCGATAACGGCAGGGCGGACCGCTACCCGGAGTTACACAGGAGACAGCGATGTCCCAGCAGGCTCATCGGCCCGCGGACACCACCGCGGGGACTCAGGAGCCCGAGACCCCGAACCTCGACTTCGCGGGTACGACACCGTACGAGGACTACGTCAGGGCGGACGTCCTCACCCACCTGCAGCACACCCTCTCCGACGATCCCGGAGAGATGGTCTTCCTGGTCACGACCCAGGTCATGGAGCTGTGGTTCACCGTCATCGTCCACGAGTGGGAGACCGCGGCCCGCGCGCTGCGCGAGGACCGCCCCGGTGTGGCGATCGACGCCCTGAAGCGGTCCGTGCGGGAGCTGGAGGCGCTGAACGCCTCCTGGACGCCGCTCGGGCAGCTCACGCCGGCCCAGTTCAACTCGTACCGCAGCGCGCTCGGCGAGGGGTCCGGCTTCCAGTCCGCGATGTACCGCCGGCTGGAGTTCCTGCTCGGCGAGAAGTCGGCGTCGATGCTCGTCCCGCACCGCGGCGCCCCGCGCGTCCACGCGGAGCTGGAGAAGGCCCTGCACGAGCCCAGCCTGTACGACGAGGTGCTCCGCTTCCTCGCCCGGCGCGGTCACGCGATCCCCGAGCAGGTGCTGACGCGTGACGTCACCCGCCGTTACGAGCCGTCGGAGGCCGTCGAGGCGGTCTGGACGGAGATCTACACGGGCGACCAGAGCGCCGAGCTCACCCGTCTGGGCGAGGCCCTCACGGACGTCGCCGAGCTGGTGTGGCGCTGGCGCAACGACCACCTGGTCGCCACCCGCCGCGCGATGGGCGCCAAGACCGGCACCGGCGGCTCGGCCGGCGTGGCCTGGCTGGAGAAGCGCGCCCAGAAGAACGTCTTCCCGGAGCTGTGGACGGCGAGGTCCCATGTCTGAGCCGAGCGAGCTCGCCGCGCGGGCCGAGAAGCTGGACGCCGATGACGAACTCGCGGGCGTCCGCGCGCGGTTCGTCCTCGACGATGTCGTCTACCTCGACGGGAACTCGCTGGGCGCGCTGCCCGCGCACGTCCCCGGCCGGATCGAGGACGTCGTACGCCGGCAGTGGGGCGAGCTGCGCATCCGCTCCTGGGAGGAGAGCGGCTGGTGGACCGCGCCGGAGCGGATCGGCGACCGGATCGCCCCGCTGGTCGGCGCGGCACCCGGGCAGATCGTCGTCGGCGACTCCACCAGCGTCAACGTCTTCAAGGCGCTGGTCGCCGCCGTGCGTATCGCCGGGGACGGCCGCGACGAGATCCTCGTCGACGCCACCACCTTCCCCACCGACGGGTACATCGCCGAGTCGGCGGCCCGGATGACCGGCCGTACGCTGCGGCCGGTGACGCCCGCCGAGGTGCCGGACGCGCTGGGCGACCGTACGGCCGCCGTGCTGCTCAACCACGTCGACTACCGCACCGGGCGGCTGCACGACCTGCCGTCGCTGACGGCCGCCGTGCGCGCGGCGGGCGCGGTGTCCGTGTGGGACCTGTGCCACAGCGCCGGCGCGCTGCCGGTCGGTCTCGACGAGCACGGCGTGGACCTGGCGGTCGGCTGCACCTACAAGTACCTGAACGGCGGCCCGGGTTCACCGGCGTACCTGTATGTGCGCCACGGTCTGCAGGACCGGTTCGACTCGCCGCTGCCGGGGTGGAACTCGCACGCCGAACCCTTCGGGATGCGCCGGGAGTTCGCCCCGGCGTCCGGCGCCATGCGCGGCCGGGTCGGCACGCCCGACATCCTGTCCATGCTCGCCCTGGAGGCGGCGCTGGACGTGTGGGACGGGGTGCCGGTGGAGGCGGTGCGGGCCAAGTCGCTGGCGCTGACGGACTTCTTCCTGGAGTGCGTCGAGGCGTATGTGCCCGCGGGACGGGTGGAGTCCGTCACGCCGGGCGCGCACGCGGAGCGGGGGAGTCAGGTGGCGCTGCGGTGCGCCGATGCCGGGGACGTGATGAAGGAGCTGATCGCGCGCGGTGTGGTCGGGGACTTCCGTCACCCGGACGTGCTGCGCTTCGGCTTCACCCCGCTGTACGTGTCCTTCGCGGACACCGAGCGGGCGGCCCGCGTCCTCGCGGACGTGCTGGACGGCTAGACGGCTGGGCGGCCGACGCCCCCGTCCGCGGCGGCGGGGGCGTTCCGGGTTCGGCGGACATATGGGTCTCCTCGGCGCACCGGGCGGCCGTGTGACCCTCACGGTGTGTGACATGCGCGTGTTCGCGCACGTCATCCGCCTGATACCGTCCCCGCCAACGGCCGAGGTGTCCCCTGGACCGCCACCCCCGCTTCCGTCCAATTCCGTTTCGTCGCTGAGAGGTTGGAGCATGCCGGACGACGTCGCCGCTGCCCGGGACGCCGCCGAGGAGGAGTCGGCCTTCTCGCACCCGCCCGTCGACCCCGACGCCACGGCTTCCTACGGCGCCCATCCCGACCAGGTCGTCGACTTCTACGCGCCCCGCGGAACCGCCGCGCCCGCCGGTCCGGCCCCGCTGGTCGTCCTGCTGCACGGCGGTGCCTGGCGGGCCCCGTACGACCGGCGGCACCTCACCCCGTTCGCGGCCTTCATGGCGCGGCGCGGCTTCGCCGTGGCCAACGTGGAGTACCGGCGCGGCGCCGAAGGGGCCGGGACGGAGGCCGGGCGCTGGCCCGACACCTTCGACGACGTCGCCGCCGCGCTGGACGCGCTGCCCGCGCTGGCCCGGGAGGCGCTGCCGCAGGCCGACCCGCGCCGGATCGTGCTCGCCGGGCACTCCGCGGGCGGGCATCTGGCCCTGTGGGCGGCCGCCCGGCACGTCCTGCCCGCCGGCTCCCCCTGGCGCACCGACGGGCCCCCGCCGCTGCGCGGGGTCGTGGCGCTCGCCCCGATCGCCGACCTCGCGGTCGCCGACAAGCTGGACGTCTGCGGCGGCGCCGTACGCCAGCTGCTCGGGTCCGGGCCGGAGTTCGCCGAGCGGCAGCCCTACGCGGATCCCGCGCTGCTGCTGCCCACCGGGATCGCGACGACGCTGGTCCAGGGCCGTACCGACATCGTGGTCCCGCAGGCCGTCGCCGAGGCGTACGCGGACGCGGCGGCGAAGGCGGGCGAGGTGGCCGGGCTGACGCTCCTCGAGGACGTCGGTCACTTCCCGCTGATCGACCCGGCGGCGGACGCCTGCGCGGTCGTGGTGGAGGAGATCGCCCAGCTGGCTTGGTGAGCGGGCCCGCCGCCCCGGCCGTACCCCTCGCGACCTGCGACGCTCCCCGTAGTACCTGAGATGTACGCGGAAGAACCCGCCTCCATGGGGACGACCGGGTGCCCGCCCTGCCCCTACGGTGCTGTACGTGACCGAGACGACCCAGATGCCGCCCCCGCCGCCGGGGGACGCGGGCAGACAGCGCAGCCCCGAGTACCGGCTGGCCCGCAACTCCCTCCAGGGACTGCGCGAGGACCTGTTCCGCGACCCCTTCGCCTACCGCCCGCTGCCGCACCGCCGCACCGACGGCCCGTTCGTGCGCCGGCTGCCCGGCCGGATGCGCACCGCCGCCGAACGCCTCCCGCACGCGGTGATCGCGGGGATCGCGCTGTTCACCCTGCTGATCGGCGCCCTGTCCGGCGCCGAGCCCGGCGGGGACGCCAGGGCCCTGCTGACCGGTCTGCTGTGCGCGCTGCCCGTCGTCACCACGCTGACCCGGCCCGTCGGCGCGTTCTGGCTGTCGCTGGCGATCACGCCGGTGACCGCGGCCCTCAACGGCGGCGGGTCGGACTGGCCGTGGATGCCCGGCGCGTTCCTCTGCCACCTCACGGTGCTGGTCGTGGTGGCGTTGCGCACCCGGCCCCGAACCGCCGTCTGGATGTGGGTCGTCACGGCCGTGTACGTCGTCCTCTCGGACGGTGTCATCGGCGGGTCGTACTACTACTCCAACGGCGCCCCGATGCTGGTGACGTCCGCGTTCGCCCTGCTCGTGGTCTCCCTGCGGCACGTCCGCCAGGCCGCGCAGCAGGAGGTGAGCGCCCAGCAGACGGTCACCGCGCAGGAGCGGTCCCGGCGGACCCTGCTGGAGGAGCGCACCACCATCGCCCGGGAGCTGCACGACGTGGTCGCCCACCACATGTCCGTCGTCGCCATCCAGGCGGAGGCCGCGCCCTACCGGGTGGAGAACCCGCCGCCCGAGCTGGAGCGCGCGTTCGCCACCATCCGGGAGAACGCGGTGGCGGCCCTGACCGAGCTGCGGCGCGTCCTCGGTGTCGTACGGGCCGAGGACTACGAGGCGCCCGACGCCCCGCAGCCCACCCTCGCCGACCTGGACGCCCTGCTCGCCAATGTGCGGGAGGCCGGGCTCGACGTGCGCAAGACGGTGACCGGCGCGGTCCGCGAACTGCCGCCCGGCGTGGAGCTGTCCGCGTACCGGATCGTGCAGGAGGCGCTGAGCAACAGCCTGCGGCACGCGCCCGGCGCGAGCGCCCAGGTCGAGGTCGGCTATGTCCTCGGCGGGCTCGGGCTGCGGATAGTCAACGGCCCGCCGCCCGCGCCGGCCCTGGTGAAACCGTCGCCGGGCGCCGGGCACGGCATCACCGGTATGCGGGAGCGGGTCTCCATGCTCAACGGGCGGATGACGGCCGCCGCGACGGACGACGGCGGCTACGAGGTGGCGGTGTTCCTGCCCGTCGAGGCGGCCGCGGAGGACAGCGCATGACCATCCGGGTGCTGATCGCCGACGACCAGATGATGGTCCGCGAGGGCTTCTCGGTCCTGCTGAACGCGATGCCGGACATCGAGGTCGTCGGGGAGGCCGTCAACGGCCGCGAGGCGGTGGAACGGGTCCGGGAGCTCGGCCCGGACGTCGTCCTGATGGACATCCGCATGCCCGAGCTGAACGGCATCGAGGCGACCCGCGAGATCGTCGCCGCCGACGGCACGGCGAAGGTGCTGGTGCTGACCACGTTCGACCTCGACGAGTACGTGTACCAGGCGCTGCGGGCCGGGGCGTCGGGCTTTCTGCTGAAGGACGCCTCCGCACGTCAGCTCGCCGACGGGGTGCGCGTGGTGGCCGCCGGGGAGGCGCTGCTCGCCCCGTCGGTCACCCGGCGGCTGATCACCGAGTTCTCCAAGCTGTCGGACGCCCCGCGCGCGATGTCGTCCGCGCACGCGGCGTACGGGGAGCTGACCGAGCGGGAGACGGAGGTGCTGGTGCTGATCGCGCAGGGCCTGTCGAACTCGGAGATCGCCGAGCGGCTCGTGGTCGCCGAGTCCACGATCAAGACCCATGTCAGCCGCATCCTGGTCAAGCTCGGGCTGCGCGACCGTACGCAGGCGGCGGTCTTCGCGTACGAGGCCCGGCTGGTCACACCGGGCTGAGGCCGGCGTCCCGCGGGGCTACGGTGACTCCATGGAACAGCGCATCACCCTGATCACGCTGGGAGTCTCCGACCTCGCCCGCGCCAAGGCGTTCTACGCGGCGCTGGGCTGGCGGGGGCAGGAGGTCGAGGAGACCGTCTTCTTCCAGGCGGGCGGCCTCGGCCTGGTGCTGTGGAGCCGGGAGAAACTGGCGCGCGACTGCGGGCTGGAGCCGGGGGAGCCCGGCGGGTTCGGCGGCGTCGTCCTCGCCCACAACGTCCGCTCGCGGGACGAGGTCGACGCCCTGCTCGCGGCCGTGCCGGACGCGGGCGGCACGGTGACCGAACCGGCCGCCGTCAACGTCGTCGGCTTCTACTCCGGGGCGTTCACCGATCCCGACGGGCACCCGTGGGAGGTCGCGCACAACCCGTCCTTCCCGCTGGCCGACGACGGCACGGTCACCCTCCCGGACTTCGGCGCCGCGTAGGGTGCCCCCCTGGTCAGGAGGGGGGACGGCGGTCTACCGTCCGTGCATGGCAGCTCCTTCCGACCTCGGTTTCGACCCCTGGGACCCGGCGTTCCTCGCCGACCCCTACCCCGCCTACGCCGAACTGCGGGCCCGGGGACGGGTGCACTGGTTCGAGCCCACGAACCAGTGGCTGGTCCCGCACCACGCCGACGTGTCGGCGCTGCTGCGCGGCCGCCGGCTGGGGCGGACGTATCTGCACCGCTTCACCCACGAGGAGTTCGGGCGCGGCACGCCGCCGCCGGAGCACGAGCCGTTCCACACGCTCAACGACCACGGCATGCTCGACCTGGAGCCGCCGGACCACACCCGGATCCGGCGCCTGGTGTCCAAGGCGTTCACCCCGCGCACGGTCGAGCGGCTGCGGCCGTACGTCCGCGACCTCGCGGGCGAGCTGGTCGCCGGGCTGGTCGAGCGGGGCGGCGGCGACCTGCTGACGGAGGTCGCCGAGCCGCTGCCGGTCGCCGTGATCGCGGAGATGCTCGGCATCCCGGAGTCCGACCGCGGACCGCTGCGGCCCTGGTCGGCGGACATCTGCGGGATGTACGAGCTGAACCCGCCGCCGGAGACGGCCGCGAAGGCGGTCCGCGCCTCGATCGAGTTCTCCGACTACCTGCGCGAGCTGATCGCGGCCCGCCGCAAGGAGCCGGGCGACGACCTGATCTCCGGGCTGATCGCGGCGCACGACGAGGACGACCGGCTCACCGAGCAGGAGATGATCTCGACGGCGGTCCTGCTGCTCAACGCCGGGCACGAGGCCACGGTGAACGCCACGGTCAACGGCTGGTGGGCGCTGTTCCGCAACCCGGCCCAGCTCGCGGCCCTGCGCGCCGACCACTCCCTGATCCCCTCCGCGATCGAGGAGCTGATGCGCTACGACACCCCGCTCCAGCTCTTCGAGCGCTGGGTCCTGGACGACATCGAGATCGACGGCACCACGATCCCGCGCGGCGCGGAGATCGCCATGCTCTTCGGCTCCGCCAACCACGACCCCGAGGTCTTCGAGGCCCCGGCCGCCCTGGACCTCACCCGCAAGGACAACCCCCACATCTCCTTCAGCGCGGGCATCCACTACTGCATCGGCGCCCCGCTGGCCCGTATCGAGCTGGCGGCGTCCATGTCGGCGCTCCTGGAGCAGGCGCCGACCCTGAGGGCGGCGGAGGAGCCCGAGCGCAAGCCGAACTTCGTGATCCGGGGCCTGGAAGGGCTGAGCGTCGAGGTGAGGTGATCACTCGTTCGGCTGATCGCTGAGCGAATCCTGATCGAGGGCTGTCGGCGGCTCGTCATCCTGGTGCATGCCTGCGAAGGGAGGCACCATGACGGTTATGGCAGAGCGTGCGTCGTCTCAGTTGTCGGTGGACATGTTCGAGCGGATCGCGGAATTCGCCGCTCGTGAGGACGAGACCGTCAGCTTCGAGTTCATCGACGGACGGATCGGGGTCAGGAAAGTGACGAACGGCAGCCACGGCGAGATCGCGATGTGGTTGGTCTTCAAGTGCAAGCAGGCACGACCTGACCTCACCCTCTATACGACGAACCAGGGGCTGAAGGTCGAGGCGTACCGCAGGGGCCGGGCCCGGCCGGATGCCCTGCTCGCGCCGGTGGGTTACTTCAATGGTCAGGGCGACTGGGCCGAACCCGATGGCGTGTTGATGGCCGTCGAGATCACGTCGTACGACTCGGACACACACAACCGCGACCGTGTGGAGAAGCCCCGGGCCTACGCCGAGGCCGGCATCCCCGTCTACTTGCTGATCGACCGGGACAATCTCTCGGTCCTCGTGCACACCGCCCCCGATCTGGAGGACGGCTACCGTGAGATCCACACCGTGCGGCTCGGGGGCAAGGTCACTCTCCCCGCCCCCGTAGGCATCGAACTCGACACCGATGAACTCAAGCAGTACGTCGACTGATCGCCCTCACGTGGTCATGTCCCGGTGCCGTAGGCCTGCCAACCCCGCAGTGACCAGTGCCGCCGCCAGCGCCAGCAGGATCAGCACCGGCCCCCACTCCATCCCGCCGCCCGGCAGCTTCGGCAGGTGCCCGAAGGGGGACAGGTCCAGCACGGCCTGCGGCACGTCCAGCGCGGGGCCCACCCAGCCGATCAGCAGAACCGCGCCGGCCACCGCCCAGGCCGCCGTCGCCGCCCGCGGGAGCAGGCCGTACAGCAGGACCGCCAGACCGCCGACGACCCAGACCGCGGGGAGCTGGACCAGGCAGGCGCCCAGGATCGGGCCGATCTCCTTGCCGTAGCCGACGGCGAAGCCCAGGCCGGCGAGGAGCATGATCAGGGCCGAGCCGGCGAAGGCGATCACCAGGTGACCGGCCGCCCAGCGCAGCCGGCCCACGGCGTTCGCGAGGATCGGCTCCGCCCGCATCGAGGTCTCCTCGCCGTGCAGCCGCAGGACCGACGCCACGACGTACAGGGCCGCGATCAGGCCCAGCATGCCGACCATCGACGCCAGGAAGGCGTCCGTCAGCCCGGCCTGGCCTCCCATGCGCTCGAAGATCTCGCGCGCGTTGTCGTTGTCGCCGACCAGGTCGGCCACCCCGTCGGTCAGCCCGCCGTAGACGACCCCGGCGAGGAAGAAGCCGATGCTCCAGCCGAGCACGCTGCCGCGCTGGAGGCGCCAGGCCAGCGCGCCCGCCGTGCCGAGGCGCCCGAGCGCGGGGCCCGGACGGGTGGGCAGGAAGCTCATCCCCACGTCCCGGCGCCCGGCGAGTTCGTACGCCACCACGCCCTGCACGAGGGCCGCCCCCGCGAACAGCAGCAGCACCCACCAGCGTTCGCTCGCGAACGGCCGCAGGTTCTCCAGCCAGCCCAGTGGCGACGCCCACGTCAGCGCGGACGAGCCGTCGTCCGACGCCGAGTCGCCCGCCGCGCGCAGCACGAACGCGGCGCCCAGCAGCCCGGCCGTCAGGCCCCGCGCCAGCCGGGCGCTCTCGGTGAACTGGGCGACGATCGCCGCCAGCGTGGCGAAGACCATGCCGACCCCGGCGAGCCCGAGCCCGAGCGCCAGGGCTCCCGTGGCGCCCTGGCCCGCGAGTCCGGCCGTGACCAGCAGGGCCAGTACGGCGTTCGCGACCACGGCCGTCAGCAGAGCGGCCGTCAGGGAGGCCCTGCGCCCCACCATCCCGGACGCGACCAGCTCCTGACGGCCGCTCTCCTCCTCGTCCCGGGTGTGCCGTACGACGAGGAGCATGCTGACCACGGCCGCGAGCGCACCGGCGTAGACGCCGACCCGCCAGGCCGTCAGGGCGCCGATCGAGTCGCCGAAGACGGGGCCGATCAGCGCGCGGAAGGAGGCGTTGGTCGCGGTGTCCTGCACCAGGTTGGCGCGGTCGGCCGGGGTGGCGTACAGGTTCTCCAGCGTGTTCGGCATGGAGAGGATCATCAGCGCGTTCACCGCCACCCAGACCGGGATCATCACCCGGTCGCGGCGCAGGGCGAAGCGCAGCAGGGTCCCGGTGCCGGCGAGCTGGCGCGAGCCGCCGTGCCGTGCCCCGAAGGCGGTGGCGGTCATCGGGCGGCCACCTCGTCCGTGTCGGCCTGGTAGTGCCGCAGGAACAGCTCCTCCAGGGTCGGCGGCGTCGAGGTCAGCGACCGTACGCCGGACTCGCTGAGCGAGCGCAGGACGGCGTCGAGCTTGTCGGTGTCGACCTGGAGCCGGACGCGGTGACCCCGGACGTCGAGGTCGTGGACGCCGGGCAGATGCGACAGCCCGTTGGGCGGACCGGCCAGGTCGGCGGTGACGCTCGTGCGTGTCAGATGGCGCAGGTCGGCGAGGGAACCGCTCTCGACGGTGCGGCCCTTGCGGATGATGCTGACCCGGTCGCAGAGCTCCTCGACCTCGCTGAGGATGTGCGAGGACAGCAGGATCGTCCGGCCGCGGTCGCGCTCCTCCTCCACGCAGTGCTGGAAGACCTCCTCCATCAGCGGGTCCAGGCCCGAGGTCGGCTCGTCGAGGATCAGCAGGTCCACGTCCGAGGCGAACGCGGCGACGAGGGCGACCTTCTGCCGGTTGCCCTTGGAGTAGGTGCGGCCCTTCTTCGTCGGGTCCAGCTCGAACCGTTCGATCAGGTCGGCGCGGCGCCGGGAGTCCAGCCCGCCGCGCAGCCGGCCGTAGAGATCGATGACCTCACCGCCCGACAGGTTCCGCCACAGCGTCACGTCCCCCGGCACGTAGGCGATCCGGCGGTGCACCTCCACCGCGTCCGTCCAGGGGTCGCGGCCGAGCACCCGGGCGCCGCCGGAGTCGGCCCGCAGCAGGCCGAGCAGGACGCGGATGGTGGTGGACTTTCCGGCGCCGTTCGGGCCGAGGAAGCCGTGGACCTCGCCCGTCTCGACGTCCAGGTCGAGGCCGTCCAGGGCGTGCGTCTTGCCGAACGACTTGTGCAGTCCGGATACCTCAATGGCGGGGTTTGCCTTCGTCATGGTTCAGAACGTACGCTTCGTTCAGAAATTTGTGAAGTTAAGGAAGCGTATAAATCGCGGATAGACTCGGGGACGGCGCGCGAGCTGGGCGGACGCAGGGGAGATGATCTACGAATGATGGAACCGAGCGAGGCGGGGCGGGACCCCGAGGCGGTGTCGAAATTCGTGGAGGCCTTCGCCGCGCAGCTCGTCGAGGCCGGGATGCAGCGCATGGCGGCGCGGGTGTTCGCCGCGCTCCTCGCGTCCGACTCCGGCACCATGAGCTCCGCCGAGCTCGGCGAACAGCTCCAGGTCAGCCCCGCCGCGATCTCCGGCGCCGTGCGCTACCTCGCCCAGGTCCACATGGTCTCCCGCGAGCGCGAACCGGGCTCACGGCGCGAGCGCTACCGGGTGCACAGCGACCAGTGGTACGAGGCGCTGACCAACCGCGACGCCGTCCTCAGGCGCTGGGGCCAGACCCTGCGCGAGGGCGTCGACAGCCTCGGCCCGGCGACCCCGGGCGGGCAGCGCATCGCCGAGACACTGGCCTTCTTCGAGTACCTGGAGGGCGAGCTCGCCCACCTGATGGAACGCTGGCGCGAACACCGCGACAAGACCTTCGGCCCGAGCGCCCCGTAGGACCTCGTCGGGGCCCGGCGGCATCGGGTAGGCCTTCAGCGGCCCTTGTGGCACCGGCCGGAGCACCCGGTAGAGCCTTCAGCTGCCCGGCGGCATCGGCCGGAGCGCCCCGTACTTCAGTGGCCCGGCGGCATCGGCCCGAGCACCCTGTAGGACCTCACCGGCCGGCTGCACCGGCCAGAGCACCCCGTAGGGCCTCACCGGCCCGGCAGCACCAGCCGTAGCGCGCCTTCCCCCACCGTCCACGTGCGTCTGCGCACCGGCCCGGAGACCGCCGTGTCGGCGCGGTAGCGGAAGTGCGCCCCCGACACGGTCACGGTGCGGCCCTCGGCGCGCAGCGGGGACGCCTCCGCGCCCACCGAGGACGGCCGTACCTCCACCTCCGCCAGGCCCGCGAGCCCCGGCGTCACCGACACCGCCTCCACCGGCTGGTCGAGATCCACCAGCGTCGTCCCGTCGACCTCGACGCGCAGCCGCGACGGCCCCTGGGCGGCGGCCGGGGACGAGCCCTTCGGCGGCACCAGCGTCCGTACCAGCGACTGGCACGTCCGCAGCCACGGCCGTCCGGCACCCGGGCCCACCGCGGTGGCCCCGTCCGGTGCGGCCGGGTCCCGTATCGGAGGTATCCGCAGCCCGCCCAGCACCACACCGTCGCTGTCGTCGACGAGCAGGTCCAGGCGGCGCTCCACGCCGTCCAGGGCCGCCCGGGCCGCCGCCACCGCCCCCAGCGGCACCCCGAGGGACGCGGCCAGCGTCAGCGCGCCCCCGACGGGCACCACCGACAGCACGCATTCGGCCAGCTGTCGCTGCCGGTGCAGCAGCGACACCGCGCGCAGCAGAGCGCCGTCGTCGCCGATCACGACCGGCCGGCGCGCGCCGCGCCGGGCCAGGGCGCGGGCGAACTCGTCCGAGTCCTCCGGCAGGCACACCTTGGTGGTCGCACCCGCGCTGAGCACGTCTTTCGCGATGCGTACGGACTCTCCGTCCGTCGTGCGGGCTGCCGGATCGATCACCACCAGCAGCTGATCGGACCTCGCGAAAGTCGCCACCTCGGCCATGCCTCGCTTCCTCGGGTAGCATCTTTGTGCAAGAGCCCCTTGCGCTATTGCGCCAGGGGCTTCGTCTATTCCGGGGCATCCGGTCCGACGGTTTGCGGCCAACGAAGGTCGCCGGTGTATCACCCGCACACGTGCGGCGTACACCCCTGACCTTGGACATGCCCCGCCCGGAAGGGGTGTACGCGCGTGCCCGCACTTGTGCTGCTCGGTGCTCAGTGGGGTGACGAAGGCAAGGGAAAGGCGACGGACCTGCTAGGCGGCTCCGTCGACTATGTGGTGCGCTACCAGGGCGGCAACAACGCCGGCCACACGGTAGTCGTGGGTGATCAGAAGTACGCCCTCCACCTGCTCCCTTCCGGAATCCTGTCTCCCGGCTGCACGCCGGTCATCGGCAACGGCGTCGTCGTCGACCCGTCGGTCCTGCTCTCCGAGCTGAGCGGTCTGAACGAGCGTGGCGTCGACACGTCCAAGCTCCTCCTCAGCGGAAACGCGCACATCATCACGCCGTACAACGTGACGGTGGACAAGGTGACCGAGCGCTTCCTCGGCAAGCGGAAGATCGGCACCACGGGCCGGGGCATCGGCCCGACCTACGCCGACAAGATCAACCGTGTCGGCATCCGCGTGCAGGACCTGTACGACGAGTCGATCCTCACCCAGAAGGTCGAGGCGGCGCTCGACGTCAAGAACCAGATCCTCACCAAGCTCTACAACCGGCGCGCGATCGCCGTCGACCAGGTCGTCGAGGAGCTGCTGGACTACGCGGAGAAGCTGCGCCCGTACGTCGCCGACACCGTCCTCGTCATCAACGAGGCGCTGGAGAACGACAAGGTCGTCCTGTTCGAGGGCGGGCAGGGCACCCTGCTGGACATCGACCACGGCACGTACCCCTTCGTGACCTCCAGCAACCCGACCGCGGGCGGCGCCTGCACCGGCGCCGGCGTGGGCCCGACGAAGATCAGCCGGGTCATCGGCATCCTCAAGGCGTACACGACCCGTGTCGGCGCCGGTCCGTTCCCGACCGAGTTGTTCGACGAGGACGGCGAGGCGCTGCGCCGGATCGGCGGCGAGCGGGGTGTCACCACCGGCCGTGACCGGCGCTGCGGCTGGTTCGACGCGGTGATCGCCCGCTACGCGACCCGGGTCAACGGCCTGACGGACTTCTTCCTCACCAAGCTCGACGTCCTCACCGGCTGGGAGCAGATCCCGGTCTGCGTGGCCTACGAGATCGACGGCAGGCGGGTCGAGGAACTGCCGTACTCGCAGTCCGACTTCCACCACGCCAAGCCGGTCTACGAGATGCTGCCCGGCTGGTCCGAGGACATCTCGAAGGCCAAGTCGTTCTCCGATCTGCCGAAGAACGCCCAGGCGTACGTCAAGGCGCTGGAGGAGATGTCCGGCGCCCCGATCTCCGCGATCGGCGTGGGCCCGGGCCGGGACGAGACCATCGAGATCAACTCGTTCCTGTAGGTCCACCTGCGCGAGCGCCCGGCCGGAACTCCGGCCGGGCGCTCGCGCGTTCAGGCGCTCACTCGGTACGCAGTGCCACGGCCGCGTCCGTCCGGGCGGCCCGGCCCGCCGGGACCAGGGCGCCCGCCACCGCGACCGCCACACCGCCCAGCAGGAGCACGGCCAGGACCGGTGAGGTGTGGACGTCGAGATACGCGCCGGGCAGGTCCATCCCCACCGCGTCGCCCATCAGCGGCGTCACCCGCCGGTGCATGGCGACACCGAGCGGGATTCCCGCGGCCGAGGCGACCACGCCGATACCGGCGACCGACGTGAGGACCATGCCGACGACTTGACGGGGCGTCATGCCCAGCGACTTGTGGACGCCGAGTTCGTGGACGCGGTCGCGGGTGTCGAGGACGACCGTGCTGAACACCCCCAGGCCCGCGACCGTCACCAGCAGCAGGGTGAGCGTGCCGATCAGCGCGTCCATGGCCGCGATCACGTCGGAGGAGCCGTCGCCGCCCGGGTGGGCGTACGCCCCGAGGGCGTCCAGGGCCTTGTTCAGGGAGGCCAGGTAGGCGTCCTCGGAGACTCCCGGGTCCGGCTGGACGTAGAAGCCGGTCGGCCCGGCGTCCAGGCCCAGGGCCGTCAGGGTGCCGGCCGGGGTCAGCACGGTCATGCCGTCGTTCTCGGTGAAGAACGCCTCCCCGACGACCCGGACGGTGGTGCGGCGCCCGGCCTCCGTCAGGGTCAGGCGGTCGCCGAGCCCGATCCCGGCGGCGTCGAGGAAGCGCCGTGTGACCACCGCCTGGCCGGGCCCGGTCAGCCAGGTACCCGCGACCAGGTCGGGAGCGGCCCAGGAAGCGTCGCCCTCGTACCCGGTCACGACGGTCCGGCCGGCGACACCGGCCGCGCCCACCTCCGCCCGCGCGGTGCCGTAGAAGCGGCGGGTCCCCTCCTGGGCACGCAGGACGGCGGCGACCTCGGCCGGGTCGGCGGCCGGCTTCTCCGGCCGGCCGGGACCCCGGACGACCTGCGCGCCGGGCGGCCCCTGCCCGCCTCCGGCGGTGACGACGACCGGGGCGGTGGAGTCGAGCAGCCGGTGCGACTGCACGGCACCGAGGCTCAGCGCCAACCCGGCCGCGAAGGTGACCGTGACCGCCGCGACGGCCACCGCGGCGGCCGTCGTCAGCGAGCGGGCCGGGCGGGCGAACGGGTGCGCCAGACCGAGCCCGACCGGACGCGGCAACGGCAGCCGCCCGGTGAGCCGCCGGGCCGTCCGCCCTCGTACGCCGGCCGCCGCCCGCCCCACGGAGATCGCCTCCACCGTGCGCAGCCGGCCGGCGCGCAGTGCGGGCAGGAGGGCGGAGACCGCCACCAGCGCGAGCGCGGCGGCGGGCGCCGCCACGTCGACCCACCAGGGCACCGACACGGACGCGCCGGCGTACACGTCGTCGAGGTCGCCGAGCACCGGCCACGCCAGCACATTGCCGAGCGCCACCCCCAGCGCGCAGCCCAGCGCGGCCGGGACCAGTGCCTGGGCGACGTACGCCCGGACCACCTGGGCCGGGGTGAAGCCGAGGGACTTGAGGACGCCGATGCGCCGGGTGGCGGCACCCACCGCGCCGCTGACGACGATCCCGACGATCAGCACCGACAGGATCAGACCGAGCACCCCGAAAGCGGCCACGAAGGGCACGAACGCCAGCGCGTTGGCGAGCTGTTCCTGCCGGACGACGAGGTGGGACCGCGTCCCGGTCAGGGCGTCCGGCGGCACGGCGCCGGCGATCGCGTCGCGCGCCGCGGACATCCGCGCGTCCGTGCCGGCGTGCCGGAAGCGGTACAGCATCTCGTACGTGACGGCGCCGGACCCGGGGGAGAGAGCCGCGGCCTGAGCGGGGGTCACCCAGGCGTCCGCGGTGCCGGTGACCGACCGGGCGAGGCCGACCACGGTCAGCGTCGGGCCGCCCGCCGCGTCGGGGAGGGCCAGCCGGGCCCCCGGCCGCAACGGCCACTCGTCCCCGGCCAGCACGATCTCGCCGGGCCCGGTGACCCAGCGGCCCGCGGTCAGCCGCAGCCGGTCGACCGGCCCCCCGGGGTCCGCGCGTCCGGTCACGCTCAGCGCGGGCAGGGTCGCCCCGGCCGGCAGCGCGTCGGACGCCGAGACCGTGCGCGGACGCAGTCGCAGGGTGCGGAACGGTCCGGCCGCGGCCGTCACCCCCGACGCCCGTGCCGTGCCCGCGAGTTCCCGCTCGGTGACCTCACCGCCGTCGAACTGCGCGGCCAGATGGGCCCCGCGCCACTCGGCCATCGCCTGCTCGAAGGGAGCGCGGGACGCGGTGAGCACCCCGGCGGCCACGACCGAGGCGGCGACCGCGACGAGCGTCGTCAGCACCAGCACCACGGTCTGCGTCCACCGCCGCCCGACGCCCGCCCGCACCACCTTGCCCAGGGCGCTCACCGGGCCACCGCCGGACGGACGTCCTGGGAGTCCCGGACGATCCGGCCGTCGACCAGCTCGATCGTCCGGGTCGCGCAGGACGCCGCGAGCCCCAGATCGTGGGTGACCAGTACGATCGTCTGCCCGTCCGCGTTGAGCGCGGCCAGCAGCTCCCGTACGTCGTCGCCGGACGCGGTGTCCAGCGCGCCGGTCGGCTCGTCGGCCAGCAGCAGCGGCGGACGGTTCATCAGGGCGCGGGCCACCGCGACACGCTGCCGCTCCCCGCCGGACAGCCGGCCGGGGTGGGCGTCCGCGTGCCGCTCGACACCGAGGTGGGCCAGCAGCTCCGCGGCGCGCCGCCGGGCCTCGGCGCGGGGCACGCCGGCGAGCTGGGCGGGCAGCAGGACGTTGTCGGTGACCGTGAGGTCGTCCAGCAGGTTGAAGAACTGGAAGACCATGCCGACGCAGCGTCGACTTGCCGCTGCCCGACGGCCCGAGGACGGCCAGCGCCTCCCCGGCCCGCACGCTCAGGCTCACCCCGGCCAGCGCCGGCGGCCCCTCCCCGTACGTCCTGCTCACGTCGCGGATGTCGATCAGAGGCGGCGCGGTCGTGGTCATGGGCTCTCCCGGGCTGGGTGCGATCGGTCCGGCGTGACGCTAGGCGCGGGGGCGTGCCGGGCGCGTCGCCCTCGACGGCGAGAGCGGCTGCCGTACCGGGGGGACACGGCGGGGACGTCATCCCCGGGATGTACGAGGAGGATGTACGGTCCCGCGCGGCGGTCCCCGGCGGGAGGGATGTGCGCGTGCCGTGCCCTTGCGAGACTGGCGCCATGAGCGGGGTGGCCGGGGCAGCCGGGATGTTCGGACGGGCGGGTGCGGGGCGCTGGAGGGCCGCCGACACGGCCCTGCCACGGCCGTCGCGGTGGATGTGGACGGCCGACGCGGTCCTCGCGCTCGTCCTGGCCGTGTGCACGGTCAGCGCCGCGCTCGATCAGGACGCCGCCGTGCAGGTGCCGCGGGTCGGCATGGGGGCGCCGGCCGTCCCGCCGCCCTTCGGGCCGCCGGACGTCCTCCCGGTCCCCTCGCCCGACCCCGGGGAGCTGTTCCTCGCCGCGCTGACCGCACTGCCCCTGGTCGCCCGACGCCGTTGTCCGCTGGCGGCGTTCTGGGCGGTGCTCGGGGCGACCCTGGTGTTCGGCCAGCGCACCGGCGCGACGGACGCGACCGTGTACACCTTCCTGTCGTGCGTGGCCGCCGCGTACAGCGCCGCCGTGCACAGTCCGCGCCGTGTCCCGGCACTGGCCGGCGTCGTGCTCGGCGCGGTGCTCATGGCGGTGTTCCACGAGGAGTACTTCCCGTACTTCACCCAGAGCTTCGTGCCGTTCCTGGTGCTGCTCGGGGTGGGACTCGGCGCGAACGCGATCCACACCTGGCAGCAGCGCGTGAGGGACCTCCAGGAACAGCAGGAGACGGCCACCCGACTCGCGGTCGAACGCGAACGCGCGCGGATCGCACGGGAGTTGCACGACGTCGTCACCCACAATGTGAGCGTGATGGTGATCCAGGCGGGAGCAGCCCGGAAGGTGATGGACGCCGCGCCGCACCGCGCCCGCGAGGCGCTGCTGGCCGTCGAGGCGGGCGGGCGCACGGCGATGGCCGAACTGCGCCACGTGATGGGCCTGCTGACGATGGACGGCGACGCGGGCCCGGACCCGGCCGCCGACACGGGCCTCGCCCCGCAGCCGGGTCTCGACCAGCTCGACGTGCTCGTGGACCGCGTCCGCGCGACCGGCGTCCCCGTCGAGCTGACCGTCACCGGTACCCCGGCGCCGTTGGCCGCCGGCCCCGGTCTGGCCGTGTACCGGGTCGTGCAGGAGGCGCTGACGAACGTCGTCAAGCACGCCGCCGGGGCGCGGGTGAATGTGTTCGTCGGCCACACACCCCAGGCCGTGCACGTGGAAGTGTCCAACACCGGGGGCACGGCCGCGACCCCGGCCGGCCCCGGGGGCGGCCGGGGCCTGCTCGGCCTGCGGGAGCGGCTCGCCGTCTACGGCGGCACGCTGGAGGCGGGCCCAGGCCCGACGGGAGGCTTCCGGGTGCGCGCGGTCCTGCCCGTGCGGGAGGACCGGCCGGCCGAGGGGGTGTCGTGACCGGCGCCCCGCGTGTGGTGATCGCCGACGACCAGGCCCTGGTCCGCACCGGATTCGGGATGATCCTCACCGCCGACGGCATCGACGTGGTGGCCGAGGCGGCGGACGGCGAGGAGGCGGTCGCGGCGGTCGAGCGCACCCGCCCGGATCTCGTCCTCATGGACATCCGGATGCCGGGCCTCGACGGCCTGGAGGCCACCCGCCGCATCCTCTCCGGCGCGATCACCGACCCGCCCCGCGTCCTGATCCTCACCACCTACGACCTCGACCGCTACGTCTACGCCGCCCTCATCGCGGGCGCCACCGGCTTCCTCCTCAAGGACGTCACCCCCGAACACCTCGTGGCCGCCGTCCGGCTGGCGAGCACCGGCGACGGGCTGCTCGCCCCGGCCGTCACCCGCCGCCTGGTCGAACGTTTCGTCACACAGGACACGGCGACCGCCGCGCTCCATCGCGACCTGGCGGTCCTCACGCCGCGCGAACGTCAGGTCCTCCAGTGCCTGGGCACGGGTCTCAGCAACGCCGAACTCGCCGCCCGGTTCGCCCTGAGCGAGGCCACGGTGAAGACCCACGTCGCCCGCATCCTGTCCAAGCTCCGGCTGCGGGACCGCGCGCAGGCGGTGGTGGTGGCGTACGAGACGGGGCTGGTCACGCCGGGCGGGGACACGACAGGAACGGCCGGCGGCCTTCACTCGCAGGAGTGAAGAACATCAACTTCCGCCTGGAAAAAGGCGGTTTCGGCTTGCGCGCGTCGCTCTGCGTGGCCTTAGAGTCACGCCAACAGGAACGCCCCCGCGGTGCGCCAACACCCGGGGGCTCGACACCAGGAGCTAGCCCTCCCAATGCGTGGTCATCGTACGACGCCTGCGCGCGTCATTTCAGGCCTGTCCGCCGACCTTCCGGGCGATCGCGGCACCTTCTGGTGCGCGGTGAGCGTACTGACGTACCTCCCGGCCCTCCCGAACAGCGTCCGTGTCCTCCTCCGGGTGCTCGCCGACGTGTGGGCCGACGGGCGGTCGCGGATCGCCTCGACTCTGTGTGAGCTGGACGAACTCCGGTGCCGGCGGCGTGTGGTGGGTGGCGCGGCGGGTGCGGGCCGCTCCGCCCAACTCCCCGCCGTTCACACGGTGTTCGAGGCGCCGTGCGACGCCGCGCCACGAACGGGTGAAACCGAAAAAGTTCCGCGCCGGCAGGTGCCGCCGGGCGCGCGGACCGCCGCTGCGACCCGTCTGCTGCTCACCTTCGGGGACTACGACCGGCGCCTCACCCTCTCCGGCGCCGAGGCGCGACGGCTCGCTCCGCTGGTCGAGGAGTGGTGGCGGCGGGGCGCGAGCGACGCGCTGATCCGCAGGGCGGTGACCTGGGGCGCGCCGCCGTTCCTGCCGTCGGCCCACGGCCACACGGAGGCCCGGCTGCGCGCCGGGCGGTTCTTCTAGGGCAAGGGAATGTGTTCGATGACCGTCGTATTGGAGCGGCCCGGGGTGGTATACCGGCGGTATACTGTCCTCATGGCCGACACCACGATCAAGGTTGACCCCGCCGTCCGCGACCGGCTTCAGGAGCTGGCCCGGGAGCGCGGGATGAGCATGCGGGACTTCGTGGCGGAGCTGGCCGGGGCCACGCCCACCAAGGAAGAGCTGCGCAAGCGGTACGAGGAGACCAAGGCGTACGTCGAGGAGCACTTCCTCGGGAGGCCGTACACCGAGGACGACGAGCGGGCCGGGGAGAAGCTGTGGGCGGACCTCGAGGCCGGGCGCATCGGAGAGGTCCAGTGACCGACGAGAAGCGGTACCCGCTGCCGCGCGCCGTCATCCTCGACGACACGGCCGCCCTCGCCCTCGGCGCGGGGAACAGCATGGCTTCGCGCCTGGTCGTCGAGGCGCAGAAGAACCCCGCCCTGCGGGTCTACATCCCGGCACTGAGCCTCGCCGCCGCCGAGCGTGAGCGAGCCGGGGTCGCCGAGCACCTGGGCGCTCTGCCCTCGGTCCATGTCGAGGGGCTCGACTTCCCCGCGGCCGCCGCTGTGGGCAAGCGACTGCGGACGGCCGGTGCCGGTGACGAGGGCAAGGACGAGGCGGACTGGAGCGGCGCGCACGTGCTGCATCTCGCCCTGCCCACCGTCGAGTGGCCGCGCGGACGCCCCGTCCTGACCAGAACGCCGACCCGCTACCAGGGCACCGGCATCCGCACCATCCGCATCGTCGAGCAGCACTGACCGGCTCGGGGAGGGGGACGACCGAGTGCCCCCTCCCCGGAACGGTCAGCTGAAGACGATCATCGAGCCCTGCGCCAGACTCCGCGTCGCCGCCGCGTGCAGGCCCAGCCACACATGCCGTTCGCGGGCGAAGGGGCTCGGGTCGTAGGGGGCGGGGACGGCCGGTTCCTCCAGGGCCGTCGGCGCGAGCGGGGGCTGCGGCGCCGCGGGCGGGTTCGCCGGGTCGATGCCGATGACCTGCGCCACCGCCTCCAGTTCACGCAGCAGCGACTGCGAGGAGCCCAGCGGGCCGCCGCCCGCGAGGAGGTCGTCGTCGGCCAGCGGATGCGGGAAGTCGACGGGGACGTAGGCGCCCGCGTGGTCGTAGTGCCAGACCAGATGGGACTGCTGGGCCGTCGACTCGAACATCTCCAGCAACTGCTCGTAGTCGCCGCCGAGTTCGTCGACCGGTGTCACGGGCAGTCCGCACACCTGGAGGAGATAGGCCCGGCGCAGGAAGTGCAGCGCGTCGTAGTCGAAGCCGGCGACCGGGGCGACGTCCCCGGACAGGCCCGGCATGTACTGGTACACCGGCACCGGCGGCAGCCCGGCCTCGGCGAGCACCTTGTTGTATTGCGCGAGTTCCTCGGCGAACGGGTTGTCGGGGGTGTGGCACAACACGTCGACGAGCGGTACCAGCCACAGGTCACAGGCCAAAAGAGGGCTCCTCACACAACGGTCGCACAACGTGGCAAAGGCGTAGCACGGTGGTCAGGGAAGGATAGACAGTGCCGCTCACGGACGTCCCGGCCCGTGCAGGTCCCATACCCATACTCCGTCCACCCATCTGCCGGGCGAGCCCACCAGTTTGCGTACGGTCTCCCGCAGCGCCTCGGCGTGCGGCTGCGGGGCCAGGACGAGCACCCCGGCGAGCCGGGTCCGGGGTCCTCGCGGGCGGTGACGAGTCCGGCGGTGCCGTCGGTGGACCCGTCGTCCACGACGACGATCTCCCAGCCGTCCCACCGGCCGTCCGGGGCGTCGAGGTGCGCGACGACGGTGTCGAGGGTGTGGTCGAGCCGGTCCCGCTCGTTGTAGGCGGGGGCCACCACGGAGAGTTCGGGCGTGCCGAGCCGGGCCGCCGGTCGTCCGTGGACGCCTCCGGCAGGCCGTGCCGGTGGCTCATCCGGCCGCCAGCCGCTCGATCAGGGCGAGCGCCTCCTGATCGTGGGCGGCGATGAGGGCCCGGGCGGTGGCGAGGTCCCGGCGGGCGAGGGCGTCGGTCAGCTCGATGTGACGGGCCCACAGATGCCCGCGCAGATCGTGCAGCCGACGCAGATGCTGCACCGTGCACACCCAGGCCTGGACGCGCAGCCGGTGCAGGAAGTCGGCGAGGTAGGGGTTGCCGAACAGGGCGCCCAACTCCCGCCAGAAGCGCAGGTCGTAGCCGACGAGCACGGTGAGGTCGCCGGCGCCGGCGGCGCGCTGCGCCTCCTCGGCGCGGCGGCGCACCCCGGCGACGGCGGCGGCGACACGCGGGTCGTCCGGGTCGCGGCGGCCCGTCATGTCCCGGTCCAGGACCTGGAACATGCCCTCGATGACCAGCGCGCGGGCCTCGACGATGCCGCGGTGGTCGTCGACGGTGTACTCGTGCACCCGGAAGCCGCGGTGCTGGTCGGCCTCGAGGAGCCCCTGCGCGGACAGGTCGACCAGGGCCTCGCGGACCGGGGTGGCGGAGACGCCGTACTGCTCGGCGATCTCCTTGACGGTGAACTCCCGTCCCGCCTGCAGCCGGCCGGCCAGCACCTCGTCCCGCAGGGCGTCCGCGAGCTGCTGCCGCAGGGTGCTCCGCGTCACGGAGCCGGTGCCGCCGATCCCGGCCATGGTCAGGGCGTCTCCCGTCGATCGCGATGAGGTGGCGTGCACGTGTCCGAGTGCACGTACATGTCTACGAGCACGCCACCTTACGCGTTCGACCGCGACGGGAGTTTTCGCGACGGCACCTTCCTCGCCGGCGTCGCCCCCGGGGCTAATCGGTGAAGGTGTCCGCCACGCTCAGGGCGGCGTCCAGGGCGGCCAGGCCCTCCTTCAGCTCGGCCTCCGAGACATTGCAGGGCGGCACGACATGGGTGCGGTTCATGTTCACGAAGGGCCAGACGCCGTGCTCCTTCGCGGCGGCGGCGAAGGCCGCCATCGGCGCGTTCGCCTCACCCGCCGCGTTGTACGGCACCAGCGGCTCGCGGGTCTCCCGGCTGCGGACCAGCTCGACGGCCCAGAACATGCCGGTGCCGCGCACCTCGCCGACGCTCGGGTGCCGTTCGGCCAGGTCGGCGAGGGCGGGGCCGACGACCGTACGGCCGAGCCGCGCGGCGTTCTCGACGACGCCCTCCTCGGCCATCACCTGGATCGTGGCGACGGCGGCGGCGCAGGCCAGCGGGTGCCCGGAGTAGGTGAGGCCGCCCGGGTAGGGGCGGCGCGCGAAGGTCTGCGCGATCTCCTCGGAGATGGCGACACCGCCGAGCGGCACATAGCCGGAGTTCACGCCCTTGGCGAAGGTCATCAGGTCGGGCACGACGCCGAAGAGGTCGGCGGCGAACCACTCACCGGTCCGTCCGAACCCGGCCATCACCTCGTCCAGGACGAAGACGATCCCGTACTGGTCGCAGATCTCCCGGACCCCGGCGAGGTAGCCGGCCGGCGGGACCATGATCCCGGCCGTGCCGGGGATGGTCTCCAGGATGATCGCGGCGATGGTGCCGGGCCCCTCGAAGGCGATCGTCGTCTCCAGGTGCTCCAGTGCCCGCGCGCACTCCTGCTCCTCGGTCTCGGCGTAGAAGCGGGAGCGGTAGAGGTAGGGCGCCCAGAAGTGCACGACGCCAGCGGTGCCGCTGTCGGACGGCCAGCGGCGCGGGTCGCCGGTGAGGTTCACGGCCTGCTGGGTGCCGCCGTGGTACGAGCGGTACGCCGACAGGACCTTGGGGCGGCCCGTGTGCAGCCGGGCCATCCGGGTGGCGTGCTCCACGGCGTCCGCGCCGCCGTTGGTGAAGAAGATCTTGTTCAGGTCGCCGGGGGTGCGCTCGGCGATCAGCCGGGCCGCCTCCGAGCGCGCCTCGACCGCGAAGGCGGGCGCGAACGTCGTCATCCGCGCGGCCTGCTCCTGGATCGCGGCGACGACCTTCGGGTGCTGGTAGCCGACGTTCGTGTAGACGAGCCCGCTGGTGAAGTCCAGGTAGCGCCTGCCGTCGTAGTCCCAGAAGTACGACCCCTCCGCACCGGCGACGGCGAGCGGGTCGATGAGCTCCTGCGCGGACCAGGAGTGGAACACGTGCGCGCGGTCCGCGGCCTTCACGGCGGCGCCTGCCTGGGGGTGGGGCTGAGGGGTCATGCGCCCGAGGGTAGGGAGGGGCGGCCCGGACGCGGTATCGGCGTCCTGTCCCGCGGTCCGGGGTTTTTGACGACAGGTTGTCCACGTGTGCGGCCGTCCCGCACCGGCATGTGTTGACAGTAGGCTGTCGAAAAGACAGAATACTGTCATGTTCGAGGGTCGGCCATCGTCTCCAGGAGGAGCCATGAGCAGCAGCACCGGCACCACCCGCAAGCCCGTGTACCTCGCCGTCTACGACACCCTCGCCGACTGGGAGACCGGTCACGCCACCGCCCAGCTGGCCCGGGCCGGCCACCCGGTCCGTACCGTCGGCCCCACCACCGAGCCGGTCACGAGCATCGGCGGGCTGCGCGTCCAGCCCGACCTGGCCCTGGCCGACGTCCGGCCGTCCGACGCCGCCCTGCTGATCCTCCCGGGCGCCGACCTGTGGGACGCCGGTGACGACCTCGCGCCCTTCGCCCGCACGGCCCGCGCCTTCCTGGACGCGGGTGTGCCGGTGGCCGCGATCTGCGGGGCGACGGCCGGACTGGCCCGCGAGGGCCTGCTCGACGACCGGGACCACACCAGCGCCGTCTCCTTCTATCTGGCGGCCACCGGATACGGCGGCGGCGAGCGGTACGTCGAGGCCGACGCCGTCACCGACGGGGCGCTCGTCACCGCCGGGCCCACCGAACCCGTCGCCTTCGCCCGGGAGATCCTGCGTCTGCTCCACGTCTACGACGACGAGGCCGTCGACGCCTGGTACCGGCTCTTCCACGACTCCGACGCCGGCGCGTACGCCGTCCTCGAGAAGGCCGGCGTGCTGTGAGCCGGGCCCGTCAGGACCTGCTCAGCCGGAGCGCGCTCGGGGTCTTCCGGCTCAACGGGCAGTTCCTCGCGGTCGCCGAGGAGCTGGCCCGGCCCGCCGGGCTGACGGCCTCCTGGTGGCAGGTGCTCGGGGCGGTCCTGCGCGAGCCCCTGCCCGTCGCCGGGGTGGCCCGCGCCATGGGCATCACCCGGCAGAGCGTGCAGCGCGTCGCCGACCTGCTGGTGGACAAGGGCCTCGCCGAGTACCGGCCCAACCCGGCGCACCGGCGCGCCAAGCTTCTCGCGCCCACCGACGCCGGGCGCGCGGCGGTCGCCCGGATCGACCCCGGCCACGCGGCCTTCGCGGACCGGCTGGCCGAGGCCATGGGGGAGGAGGAGCTCGCGGAGGCCGTCCGCGTCCTGGAACGGCTGTCGGACGTGCTGGAGCGGACCGGCCTGCCCGTTACCGAACCGTAGAGGCCGCCCCGCTCACCCCGCCGGACGCCGCACTATCGTGGGGCCGACGCATAGGCGGGGGCTGTTGGGGGCGTGCGATGAAGAAGCTGGGGCCGGGGGATCCGCCACAGATCGGGGCGTATCGGCTGCTGGCGCGGCTCGGCGCGGGCGGCATGGGGGACGTGTACCTCGCCCGGTCGGACCGCGGGCGCACCGTCGCCGTGAAGCTGGTCAGGCGCGAGCTGGCCGCGCAGGACGAGTTCCGGGCCCGGTTCCGGCAGGAGGTGCGGGCCGCCCGGCAGGTCGGCGGGTTCTGGACCGCGCCCGTGCTCGACGCGGACACCGAGGCCGAGGTGCCCTGGGTCGCCACCGGCTATGTCGCCGGGCCGAGCCTGCAGCAGGTCGTCGGCCATGACCACGGGGCGCTGCCCGAGCGGTCGGTGCGGATCCTGGCGGCCGGTCTCGCACACGCCCTGCAGGACATCCACGCCGCCGGGATAGTGCACCGCGACCTCAAGCCGTCCAACGTCCTCGTCACCATCGACGGGCCCCGCGTCATCGACTTCGGCATCGCCCGGGCGCTGGAGTCGGTCGACGAGACCGGCCTCACCCGCACCGGCTCGCTCATCGGCTCGCCCGGCTTCATGGCGCCCGAGCAGGTGCGCGGCGACCGGATCACCCCGGCCTGCGACGTGTTCTGCCTCGGCTCGGTGCTCGCGTACGCCGCCACCGGCCGGCTGCCCTTCGGCTCGATCGAGAGCGGGGCGCACGCCGTGATGTTCCGTATCGCCCAGGACGAGCCCGACCTCGAGGGCGTGCCCGAGGGGATCGCCGAACTGGTCCGCGACTGCCTGCGCAAGGCGCCGGAGGCCCGGCCCTCGCTGGACGTGATCCTGGAGCGCACGGGCGCCGAGGACACCGTCTCCGGGGGCCGCTCCCGTGACCCCTGGCTGCCGAGCGCCCTGGTCGCCCAGCTCGGACGGCACGCGGTACGGCTGCTGGACGCGGAGGACCCGGTGCCGGCGCCCGCCCCGGCACCGGCTGGTCCGGCGGGGGGCGGTGCGCCTTCGGCCCCGGCAGCCGGAAAGGCCGCCCCTGCCGCGGCACCGGGCCCGGCCTCCTCCGGCCCCGCATCCCCGCAAGCCCCCGCACGGCCCGCTGCCGCGACCCCGGGCACGCCCGCCGGTCCCGTGTCCCAGGGCGCCCCCTCGGGCCCCGCCCCCGAGGAACCCACCCCCGCCGCCTCCCCGAGCACGCCCCCGCCGGTCCGGCGACGCCCCCGCACCAGCTGCCGACCGTCGCCGCCCGGCAGGGCGGTCCCAGCACCCCGCCGCCGGGCCCGCCCGGCACACCCGGCCGGTCCGGCCCGCCGAGTACACCCGCCCCGGCCCACCCCGGCTACGGCGTCCCGCAGCAGCATCCGCAGCAGCACGCGTACGGCTATCCGCCGGCCGGCCCCAACCCGTCGTACCCGCAGGCGTCCCACGGGCAGGCCCCCGCGCTCGGCGCCACCCCGGCGTACGGGCCGACCCCGCCGTACGGCCCGGGTTCGCCGTACGGGCCCCCGGCGGCGTACGACCCGGCCTACCCGGTCCCGCCCGAGGGCGGGGGCCGTGGTGGGCGGTCCACCGTGGTGCTGGTGATCGTGGCCCTGGTCGTGGCGCTCGCCGCGGGCGGCTCGGTCTACGCGATGATGAGCGGCGGTCACGAGGACGAGGGCGGCGGCCGGCCGACCCCCGCGCCCACCACCGCCGGTGCCACCAAGGACCCTTCCGGCGATCCGACGACCGCGTCCCCGACGCCGTCCCCGAGCGAGTCGGCGGACGACGGCGCGATCCCCGCCGAGATGCTGGGCACCTGGACCGCCTCGATCGCCGGCGCCGACGGAGCGAGCGGCCGCCGGCTGACCCTGAGGCAGGGCGAGGTGGGCGACACCGTCCTCACCCTCGTCGCCGACGGGCCCGCCGGGAGCGGCACCTACCACTGCGAGTTCAGCGCGGCGCTGTCCGCCGAGCCCAACCCGGACGGCACGCTGCCGATCGGCCCGTCCACGGTGACCGTCGGCGAGGCCCCCACCTGCTCCCCGGGCAAGGCCACGCAGATCAGGCTGCTGCCCGACGGCAGGCTGGAGCGCGTGACCGTGGGCAGCGGCGAGAAGCTGACCTACACGAAGCAGTGAGGGGTCAGCGGGGCTCGGGCGGCCGCTGACGGGGCATGTTCGGGCGCGCGCCGTTCGCCGGGGGGACCGGGAAACGGCCGCCGCCCGCCCCGGCGTCCTGCCGGGCGCCGCCGGACAGCGCCGACTGGATGCCCAGGGGCGCCGAGCCGGTGCGGAACTCCACCATCCAGTCCGCCGTCTCCGCCCGGACCAGCTCGTTGAGGTCCTCCGAGAACCGCCGCAGCACGCCCAGGCACCGCTCGGCCGCCTCGCTCGCCGTGCCCTCGGCGGGGCCCAGGACCTCGCGGACGTTCTCCGTCGCCCAGTCGAACTGGAGCGCCTGCAGCCGCCGCTGGACGGCCTGGGCCGTGGCGACGTCCCTTATCCAGCCGGACGTCACCCCGAAGAACCGATCGGCCGCGACACACGCGACGCCGAGCAGCAGCGCCAGATACCCCCAGCGCGCCGCCCCGTCCGCGACCTCCGTCAGATCGAGCAGCGGGAGCGCCGCCCCGACGACCGCGCCCGCGGCCGCGCCGCCGCGCAGCGCCCTGGCCCCGCGCCGCTTCCACACCCGGTCCCCGAGGTACCAGGTGGCGGTCTCCAGCGCCCTGTGCTCCACCCACCGGTACAGCTCGTGCAACCGCACCGCGGGCTCCCCCCAGTCCCCGAGCGGGAAGGCCCGCCCCGTCAGATCGCCCGGCCGAAGTCCGGTCGCCCCCTCGCCGCCCCACCCGTCCTGCGGCGACCTCTCGGGCTGCATCTCCGGCTGACCCACCCGGCACTCCCTACTGATCACGGTGCGTGGGACGTGCGCGCCGGGTACGACCCCCGTGGCGCACGGAACGTCACGCGACACCTGAGGCTGACGCGCCGGACCCTTCCTACCGCCCAATGGGTGGCGAAGAGATGTCTTTCGCGTCTTTTCCGCCCGGAAGTGGGTCTTGATCAGGTATAGGACGCCAGTTCAACCGAGTTCCACTCACTCGAAAGAGTGCCGGGGCGACGGCCGCCCGGAGCACGTAGGCTCGTCCTGAACGGGAAAGCCGTACAGACGCGAGGAGCCGACGTGATCCCCGGTGGTGGCCAGCCGAACATGCAGCAGCTGCTCCAGCAGGCGCAGAAGATGCAACAGGATCTTCAGCGCGCGCAGGAGGAGCTGGCGCAGACCGAGGTCGAGGGCCAGGCCGGCGGCGGCCTGGTGCGGGCCACCGTGACGGGCTCCGGCGAGCTGAGGTCGCTGAAGATCGACCCGAAGGCGGTCGACCCGGAGGACACCGAGACGCTGGCCGATCTGGTCGTCGCCGCCGTCCAGGCCGCCAACGAGAACGCGCAGACCCTCCAGCAGCAGAAGCTGGGCCCGCTGGCGCAGGGGCTGGGCGGCGGAGGCCTGCCCGGTCTGCCCTTCTGACCCCGGCGCGTCATCCGCCGCCTTCCACCGGCGGGTGCGCGCCAACTACCGTACGTACCAAGTGAACCCAGGAAGGACGGCAGTCCGTTGTACGAAGGCGTGGTCCAGGACCTCATCGACGAGCTGGGGCGGCTCCCCGGCGTCGGTCCCAAGAGCGCGCAGCGGATCGCCTTCCACATCCTCCAGGCGGAACCGACGGACGTACGGCGCCTCGCTCAGGCCCTCATGGAGGTCAAGGCGAAGGTCCGCTTCTGCGCGACGTGCGGGAACGTCGCGCAGGAGGAGCTGTGCAACATCTGCCGCGACACCCGCCGCGACCCCTCGGTCATCTGTGTGGTCGAGGAGCCCAAGGACGTCGTGGCGATCGAGCGGACCCGTGAGTTCCGGGGCCGCTACCACGTGCTGGGCGGCGCGATCAGCCCCATCGAGGGCGTCGGCCCGGACGATCTGCGGATACGGGAACTCCTCGCGAGGCTGGCGGACGGGACGGTCACCGAGCTGATCCTGGCCACGGACCCGAACCTCGAGGGCGAGGCCACGGCCACCTATCTCGCGCGCATGATCAAGCCCATGGGCCTGAAGGTCACCCGCCTGGCCAGCGGCCTCCCGGTGGGTGGCGACCTGGAATACGCGGACGAGGTCACCCTCGGCCGCGCCTTCGAGGGGAGACGACTCCTAGATGTCTGACGCCACGCTGCACGCGACAGAGCCGAACCCGGACGACTTCGCGGTCCAGATCGCGGACCAGATCGAGAGTTTCCTGGTCGCGGTGACGGAGGTCGCGAAGGGCGACGAGCCGGGCTCGACGGTGCCCTTCCTCCTGCTGGAGGTCTCCCAGCTGCTGCTGGCCGGCGGCCGTCTCGGCGCCCACGAGGACATCGTCCCCGACGAGCGCTACGAGCCCGACCTGGGCCCCGAGCAGGACGTGGACGAGCTCCGCGAGAACCTCGCCCGCCTGCTGGACCCCGTGGACGTCTACTCCGAGGTCTTCGACCCCTACGAGCCCCGCAGGGCGCCGGTGCCGGCCCGGATCTCCGACGACCTGGCCGACGTCATCGCCGACCTGCGGCACGGCATGGCGCACTACCGCGCCGGGCGCACCGCCGAGGCCCTGTGGTGGTGGCAGTTCTCCTACTTCTCCAACTGGGGCTCCACGGCGTCGGCGACCCTGCGCGCGCTGCACTCCGTCCTCGCCCACATCCGGCTCGACCAGCCGCTGGAGGAGCTGGACGGCCTGGACACCGACCAGGGCGTGATGGGCGACGAGACCCTGGAGTTCGAGGCCGGCCGGGTCATGCAGCAGGAGATCGGCGGCCAGCTCGGGATGCGTTCGGCCCCGTAGCGGGGCGTCCGGCGGGCGCTCCTTTCCGTCGCACGTCCCGGAGTGACCTCCCCCACTTTCGGAGTGCCCGGCGCCCGACCGGGCAGGGACTAGCCCGGAGCTACCCCGCCCGACCGGGCAGGGACCATCCCGGAGCTACCGAATCTCACCATCTGGGAACCCGATGGTCGTTTTCGGACGCTCGGTAAACTGAGCCGACACACACGGACTGAGCGAGGAGCGCACGTGGGCCTTGTCGTGCAGAAGTACGGAGGCTCCTCCGTAGCCGATGCCGAGGGCATCAAGCGCGTCGCCAAGCGGATCGTGGAAGCCAAGAAGAACGGCCACCAGGTGGTCGCCGTGGTTTCCGCGATGGGCGACACGACGGACGAGCTGATCGATCTCGCCGAGCAGGTATCCCCGATGCCTGCCGGGCGCGAGCTCGACATGCTGCTGACCGCCGGAGAGCGGATCTCCATGGCCCTGCTGGCCATGGCGATCAAAAACCTGGGCCACTCCGCCCAGTCGTTCACGGGCAGCCAGGCAGGTGTCATCACCGACTCGGTCCACAACAAGGCCCGGATCATCGACGTCACCCCGGGCCGCATCCGGACGTCGGTCGACGAGGGCAACATCGCGATCGTCGCCGGCTTCCAGGGCGTGAGCCAGGACAGCAAGGACATCACCACGCTGGGCCGCGGCGGGTCCGACACCACCGCCGTCGCGCTGGCCGCCGCCCTCGACGCCGAGGTGTGCGAGATCTACACCGACGTCGACGGCGTGTTCACCGCCGACCCGCGCGTGGTCGGCAAGGCGAGGAAGATCGACTGGATCTCCTTCGAGGACATGCTGGAGCTGGCGGCGTCCGGCTCGAAGGTGCTGCTCCACCGCTGTGTGGAGTACGCCCGCCGTTACAACATCCCGATCCACGTCCGGTCCAGCTTCAGCGGGCTGCAGGGCACGTGGGTCAGCAGCGAGCCGATTCAGCGAGGGGACAAGCAGGTGGAGCAGGCCATCATCTCGGGGGTCGCGCACGACACGTCCGAGGCCAAGGTCACGGTCGTCGGTGTGCCGGACAAGCCGGGCGAGGCCGCCGCGATCTTCCGTGCGATCTCCGACGCCGAGATCAACATCGACATGATCGTGCAGAACGTGTCCGCGGCCTCCACGGGCCTGACGGACATCTCCTTCACGCTGCCGAAGTCCGAGGGCCGCAAGGCCATCGACGCGCTCGAGAAGAGCCGCTCGCGCATCGGCTTCGACTCCCTGCGCTACGACGACCAGATCGGCAAGATCTCCCTCGTCGGCGCCGGTATGAAGACCAACCCGGGCGTCACGGCCGACTTCTTCAAGGCGCTGTCCGACGCGGGCGTCAACATCGAGCTGATCTCCACCTCGGAGATCCGTATCTCGGTCGTCACCCGCGCCGACGACGTCAACGAGGCCGTGCGCGCCGTGCACACCGCCTTCGGCCTGGACTCCGACAGCGACGAGGCTGTCGTGTACGGAGGCACCGGGCGCTGATGGCCCCCCTGGGATCACGCCGCCCGACGCTCGCCGTCGTGGGGGCGACCGGAGCCGTCGGCTCGGTCATGCTCCAGATCCTGTCCCAGCGCGCGGACATCTGGGGTGAGATCCGTCTGATCGCCTCCCCGCGCTCGGCCGGCCGCAAGCTGGCCGTGCGCGGGGAGGAGGTCGAGGTGGTGGCGCTCACCGAGGAGGCCTTCGACGGCGTCGACATCGCCATGTTCGACGTGCCGGACGACGTGGCCGCCCGGTGGGCGCCGGTCGCCACCGCCCGGGGTGCCGTGGTGGTGGACAACTCGGGCGCCTTCCGGATGGACCCGGAGGTGCCCCTCGTCGTCCCCGAGGTCAATCCGCACGCGGTGCGGATGCGGCCGCGCGGGATCGTCTCCAACCCCAACTGCACGACCCTCTCCATGATCGTGGCCCTCGGCGCGCTGCACGCCGAGTTCGGGCTGCGCTCCCTCGTCGCCTCCTCCTACCAGGCGGTGAGCGGGGCCGGCCGGGCCGGCGTCGACACCCTGCGCCGGCAGCTCTCCCTGGTCGCCGGCACCGAGCTGGGGACCAGTCCCGGCGACGTACGGCGGGCCGTCGGCGACGACACCGGGCCGTTCCCGGAGCCGGTCGCGCTGAACGTCGTGCCGTGGGCCGGATCGCCGCGCGAGGACGGCTGGTCGTCGGAGGAGATGAAGGTGCGGGACGAGTCCCGCAAGATCCTCGGCCTGCCCCAGCTGCCGGTCGCGGTGACCTGCGTCCGCGTCCCGGTGCTGACCGGGCACTCGCTGACCCTGCACGCCCGCTTCGAGGGCGAGGTCACCGTCGCCAAGGCCCGCGAGATCCTGGCCACCGCGCCCGGGGTCGTGCTCTACGACGACCCCGAGGCGGGCGAGTTCCCCACCCCCGCCGACATCGTGGGCACCGACCCGACCTGGGTGGGCCGGGTGCGGCGCGCCCTCGACGACCCCACCGCCCTGGAGCTCTTCGTCTGCGGCGACAACCTCCGCAAGGGCGCCGCGCTCAACACCGCGCAGATCGCCGAACTGGTGGCCGCGGAAATCGGCTGAAGGCCCGCCGCCGCATTTGTAGGATCTGTGAGAACAATGTGAGCCGATCGATGGTCCTGGCCCCTTGATCAGGACCATCGCGGCGACAGAAGATTTTTCTCCCCGCGCCTGCAACCGCTTGCAGGGCGGGGAGCGTCTTTGCGGTCGCCCTCAAGAGCGCGAGGACGCGTTTTTCCGGCGTGGGGACGCCACGAGCAGGCGTGGGGACGCCCGTTCACAGATGAGGCACAAGGGAAGAGCGGGTAGGCATGTGGGCGTTTGACGCACGGTCGGTCGTGCTGCCTGGCACGAGAGGGCCGGTGGCGGCGACTGACGCAAAAGTGACGTCCGGCACGTACAACCCTCCAGGGGGGACGCGTGTCCAACAGGCGTGGCAGAGGTTCTCGACTTCAGCGCGGCGACCCGCGGTACGGCCCTACGGCCGCCCCGCCGTCCCGTCCGACCCCGCATGCCCGGTGCGCCCGGCGGCATGCCGGTGATCGCGCCCATGCCCGCAGCGCGGCCGACCCGCATCCCCAGTCAGCGTGACGGTTCCGAGGCGGAGAGCGCCGCGGCGGCCGGGACGACCGTCGACCACCTCACCGAGACCTATCGGGCGCACTACCGCTCGCTGCTGGGCCTCGCGGCGCTCCTGCTCGACGACACCGCCTCCTGCGAGGACGTCGTCCAGGAGGCGTTCATCCGGGTCCACTCCGCGCGCAAACGCGTCCGGGACCCCGAGAAGACGCTCGCCTACCTGCGCCAGACCGTGGTCAACCTGTCCCGCTCCGCCCTGCGCCGCCGCATACTCGGCCTGAAGCTGCTGTCGAAGCCGATGCCCGACATGGCGAGCGCCGAGGAGGGGGCCTACGACCAGCTGGAGCGCGACTCCCTCATCAAGGCGATGAAGGGCCTGCAGCGCCGCCAGCGCGAGGTACTGGTCCTGCGGTACTTCGCGGACATGACCGAGGCGCAGGTCGCCGAGACGCTCGGCATCTCGCTGGGCTCGGTCAAGGCGTACGGCTCGCGCGGCATCGCGGCGCTGCGGGTCGCGATGGAGGCGCCGGCATGAGCGGGGACCACAGCGGGCCGCATGAGCGCCCCGAGGAGCATCAGCCGAAGCAATCGCACGCTGGGAACGGAACTGTGAACCACGGCCCCGACGACCAGGGCCCCGCCGACGGGCTCGACTCGGACGAGCTGGCACTGCGCCGCATATTGCACGACGCGGTCCAGGAGATCGAACCGCGCGACGGCACGCTGGAGCATCTGCGCCGGGCGGTGCCGGCCCGCCGGGCCCGTAAGCGGCAGGCGCTGGTCGGCGCGGCGGCGGCGGTCCTCTTCGTGGGCACCGCGGTCCCGGCCCTGGTGCACGTGTCGAACTCCGGCGGCGCCCACGTCAACTCCTCGAACGCCGGGCACGGCGAGCAGGCGCAGGGCGGGGCCGGCCAGGGCAAGGAGACGCAGGGCGGCGAGGGCACGTCCGGCGGCTCCTCCGGCGGCGGCCACGGCGAGGGCCAGGGCGGCGGCAAGGACAAGGACAAGGGTGACGGCGCCGCCCAGGGCACCGGCTCGGGAGGCGCCGACGACCCGCTGGCCACCAGCACGGCCGGGGTTCCGGCGTGCACGGCCGGGCAGCTGGGCGTCGCAGGCCAGGAGGCGGGCGTCCCCGACTCGTCCGGCGCGGTGTACGGCACCTTCCGCTTCAGCAACACCTCCACGGCCGACTGCACGGTGGCCGGCCCGGGCACGGTGTCGGTGTCCCCGGCGGGCGCGGCGGACGGCACCAAGATCGGTCAGCTCCGGCATGTCGCCGGTGACCCGGCGGCCGGTCTGCCCGACCCGTCCCAGGAGGTCGCCGCCTTCGTCCTGAAGCCCGGTGGCTCGTACGAGGTGAAGTTCGCCTGGGTGCCGTCGGAGACCTGCCCCTCGACGGGGGAGAGCAACGGCGGCGGTTCCGGCGGTCCGGACCCGACCCCCGACCCGACCCCGTCCGAGGGCACGGGCGCGGGCGGCACCACCACCGGCACCTCGACGGGCGGCGACACCGGCACCTCCACCCAGCTGCTGGGCGAGGACCCGACGGCCGACGGAAGCGTCACGGTGTCCAACACCACGGAGGCCGCCGCGCCGACGGCCGCGGTGACGGTGTCCAACGCCTGCGCGGGGACCGTCTACTGGACGGGCGTACTGCCGGGGGCGTAAAGCCGTGAGCGGTCAGGCGCCGGCCTTCTCCGGCGCCGGGCCGGCGTCCGGCAGGAGGCCGAGCTCCGCGTCCCGCGCGGCCTCCACCTCGCGGCGCAGCAGCCGGAACCACATGAAGACCACGAAGCCCGCGAAGACGAACCACTCGCCGGTGTAGCCGAGGTTCTGGAACGCCTTCAGGTCCAGGCCCGAGTCGTTGACGGTCGCGACCGGCACCGCCTTCATCCCGGAGTCGGCCTTCGTGAGGGTGATCCAGGCGTCGTAGACGTCGTACGGCACCAGGTTGACCAGGGAGGCGGCGCTGATCGCCGCGGTCTGGCCGGCGGGCAGGCCGCCCCGTGCGGGGACGCCGTTCTCGCCGGGCACCTCGGAGGCCTGCAGCGCCCCGGTGACGGTGACCTCGCCGGTGGGGGCGGCGGGGGCCGCGGCCGGGTCGGCGGCGCCGGGCAGCCAGCCGCGGACGACCGGGAGGGCCCTGCCGTCGGCGGTGCGCAGCAGGGTGACGACATAGGTGCCGCGTTCGCCGTCGAGCTTGCGGTCGGGGACGAGGAACTGCTCGGCGTACCGGCCGCGGGCGGTGACCTGGCGGCCCACGGTCTCCTTGTCCACAGGCAGCAGCTCGGCGAGCGGCCGGGCGGGCTCACGCCGGTTCTCCGCGGCCCGGTCGCCGGCGCCGCGGTGGTCCTCCACCCGGTCCTCGAACCGGCCGAGCTGCCAGGACCCCATGAACACGCAGAAGGGGATGGCGAGCAGCACGAAGACGTTGATCCCCCACCAGCGGGGCGTCAGCAGAAACCGGTACACGCCCATAACGGTACGGGGCGGCGGGGCGGCGGCGGGGCGCGGGGTGCGGTCGTGGCCGGGCGCGCGGGAAGTTTTCCACAGGCTGGGGATCCCGGCCGCACGATGTCGTCCGGACCAGGCACTATGGGGTCATGACTGAGAGCCACGGGTCCGCTTCGCGGGATCACCGGAAGCAGGACGAGGACATGCCGGACTGGGAGCGGCGCTTCAGGGCGCCCCGGGTGTCGCTTCCCGACTGGGCGGAGGACGCCCCGGACCGCTCGCTGTTCGTGTCGAACGCGACGGGCACGTACGAGCTGTACGCGTGGGACCGGGCGACCGGTGAGCAGCGCCAGGTGACCGACCGCCCGAACGGCACGACGGACGGCGTGCTCTCCCCGGACGGCGCGTGGATCTGGTGGTTCGACGACAAGGACGGCGACGAGTTCGGCGTCTGGCGCCGCCAGCCCTTCGACGGCGGCGAGGACGAGCTCGCGGCGCCCGGCCTGGACGCCTCCTACCCGGCGGGCCTCGCCCTCGGCCGGGACGGCAGGACCGCGGTCGTCGGCCGCTCCACCGACGAGGAGGGCACCACGATCCATCTGGCGCGCACGGGCGAGCCGCCGGTGGAGATCTACCGGCACCGCGAGTCCGCGGGCGTCGGCGACTTCTCGCACGACGGCACCCTGATCGCCGTCGAGCACACCGAGCACGGCGACGCCATGCACGCGGCGCTGCGGGTGCTGCGCCCGGACGGCTCGACGGTCGCCGAGCTGGACGACACCAAGGGCGGCACCGAGGAGCTGGGCCTGGAGGTGCTGGGCTTCGCCCCGGTGGTCGGCGACGCGCGGCTGCTCGTCGGTCATCAGCGGCGCGGCCGCTGGGAGCCGCTGGTGTGGGACGTGGCGACCGGCGAGGAGACGGACCTGGCGCTGGAGCTGCCGGGCGACGTCAGCGCGGAGTGGTACCCGGACGGGACGGGTCTGCTGATCGTGCACAGCTTCGAGGCCCGCAGCGAGCTGTTCCGGTACGACCTGGGGCGCCGGGCGCTGGAGCGGATCGACACCCCGGCCGGCTCGGTGTCGGGGGCGACGGCCCGGCCCGACGGCAGCGTCGAGTACCTGTGGTCGTCGGCGGCCGAGCCGTCGGCCGTGCGGTCCACGACCGGCCGGGTCGTCCTCGACCCGCCCGGCATGAGGTCCCCGGGCTCGGTCCCGGTGGAGGACGTGTGGGTGGAGGGCCCGGGCGGCCGTATCCACGCGCTGGTGCAGCGGCCGGCCGGCGCCGAGGGCCCGCTGCCGACGGTCTTCGACATCCACGGCGGCCCGACCTGGCACGACAGCGACTCGTTCGCGGCCGGCCCGGCGGCCTGGGTGGACCACGGCTACGCGGTCGTACGGGTCAACTACCGGGGCTCCACCGGCTACGGGCGGGCCTGGACGGACGCGCTGAAGCACCGGGTGGGTCTGATCGAGCTGGAGGACGTCGCGGCGGTCCGGGAGTGGGCGGTCTCCTCCGGTCTCGCCGACCCCGAGCGGCTGATCCTGACCGGCGGCTCCTGGGGCGGCTATCTGACGCTCCTCGGCCTCGGCACCCAGCCGGACGCGTGGACGCTGGGCATCGCGGCGGTCCCGGTCGCCGACTACGTCACGGCGTACCACGACGAGATGGAGGCACTGAAGGCCATGGACCGCACCCTCCTGGGCGGCACGCCCGAGGAGGTGCCCGAGCGGTTCGAGGCGTCGTCCCCGCTGACCTATGTGGACCGGGTGAAGGCCCCGGTCTACATCTCGGCGGGGGTCAACGACCCGCGCTGCCCGATCCGTCAGGTCGACAACTACGTCAAGCGGCTGGAGGCGCGCGGCGCCGTGCACGAGGTGTACCGCTATGACGCGGGGCACGGCTCGCTGGTCGTGGACGAGCGGATCAAGCAGGTGCGGCTGGAGCTGGACTTCGCCGAGCGGCACCTTCCCGCGCGCGGCAAGTAGAACGCGCGGGAAGCCGAAGCAGCGGCCGGGTTCCGGGGCCGACCGCCCCGGAACCCGCCGACTCAGGTCCCCGCCCGCTCGCGGCCCCGGCGGCGGAGCAGTTCGGCCATGCCCTGGCGGGTGGCGGCCAGGACGACCCGGTCCGCGCTCTGCAGGACATAGGTGTCGGGCAGGTCCCACACCCAGCCGGAGGGGGCGCCGGCCCGGTCGTCGTGGGCCCGGTCGGCGGCCGGTTCCTCCCGGCGTTCGCCGGGCGGGGTCCGGTCCAGGGCCAGCACCCGCCACGCCCCGGGCCGGAACGCCTCGCCGACGGTCCGGTCCTCCAGCTGGGGGTGCCCGCCGACCTCCAGCGTGGCGAAGAGCAGCACCCGCCGTTCCACGGGGATGGCGCCCAGGATCTGCCGGCCCGACATCGCCCCGGCGAACGCGGGCGCGGCGAGGTGCGTCACGCTCCGGCTGCGGGTGTAGCCGCGCGGGTGGGCGGCGCGCAGGGTGCGGTACACGGCCTTGGCGAAGTCGTCGTCGTACAGGCGCAGGACGACCCGCAGGTCGGGGCGTACGGAGCGGGCGTACAGGGCCGCTTCCAGGTTGGTGGTGTCCTCGCTGGTCACCGCGAGGAAGGCGTGCGCGCGGTGGATCTTCGCGGCCTCCAGGACGCCCTCCTGGGTGACGTCGCCGAGCACCACCGGCACCCGCAGCCGCCGTGCCGTGGGCATGCCGCGTGCCTCGGGGTCGGCCTCGACGCACACCACCGGGATGTGCAGCTCGCGCAGCCGGGTCAGCACCCGGGTGCCGATCTTGCCGAGGCCGAGCAGCACCACATGGCCGCCGAGGCCCCGGGGTGGCTTGCGCAGCGCGGACGCCGAGCGGAAGGTGCCGAGGGCCTCCAGCACGGCCGCCAGCAGCACCGGAAGCAGCAGCAGTCCGGTCAGCCCGGACAGCAGTTGCAGGATCTGGTGGGCCAGGGGCTGGTGGAGCGCGGGCTCGTTGATGGCGAAGAGGTCGAGCAGGGTCACGTAGGTCGCGTGCAGCGGGTGGTCGCCGCTGACCACGGTCAGCGCCACCGCGAGTCCCGCCACACAGGTCACCAGACCGGCCAGCGACCAGCGCAGCCGCCGGGAGAACAGCGAGCCGAACGACGGCATCAGGCCGCGTCCGCCGCGGCCCGACGGCATCGGCGGACCGGCGTAGGACACCTGCTCCAGGACGACGGTGCCGCGTCCGGCAGCGGCCTCGACCTGGGCGGCGTCCGGCAGCATCAGCGGGCCGTGCTCGCCGCTGTCCTCCGAGCCGTCGGTGCCCGCCGGGTCGCTGCGGGTCGTGGACAGCAGGGCGAGGGTGGCGAGGTCGGTGGGGCGGGTCTCGCCGGGCGGCCGTTCCACAGCGCGCAGTAACAGGCCGTCGGTCTGGACGACCTTGGTGGTGCCGGCGACGGCGGTGGCGGCCAGCGCCGGGGCGGCCGTGTCGGCGTCCGAGAGGACGGTCGTGGAGGCGTCGAGGCCGCCCTCGCCGGCGCCGGCCGCCAACGCGGCGGCCTGGTCGAGGAGTTCCTCGATGTGCTGGCCGAGCCGGCGGTTGTAGAGGCGCAGGACGAGCCGGAGGCGGGGGTTGAGGCGGCGGGCGGTGAGGGCGGCGCGGATGTTGGTCTCGTCGTCGTCGTAGACGAGGGCGAGGGCGGCGGCCCGCTCCACCCCGGCGTCGGCGAGCGTCGCCTCGCTGGGCTCGACAGCCTCCAGCACCCGGGTGCCGCCCGGTTCGCCGGGGAGGGGGCCGGTGCCCGCGCGGTTCACGGCCGCGGTCACCGCGCCCAGCAGCGCCGCCGAGGCGGCCCGGGCCCGTCCGACGACCGGTGGCCGTACCGTCCGCTCCGACGGCGGCACGACGAGCGTGACCTGTTCCCGGTACACGCCGCGCAGTTCGGCCGCGAGCCGGTGCGCGAGCCCGTCGTCGCCGCACACCACCATGTGCGCGGTGCTGTCACTGATCGAGGTCTGCTGCGGGACTGCCACGAGGGAGAAGACTGCCTCATCGTGATCGCCGGTTCCACAGCCGGTGACCTCTGTGCGCCGGGCGCCGCCCGGCGAGCCCTTGGCGGGACCCGGGCCGGGGACTACCCTGAACCCTGTATCTGACGACCCGTCAGAAACGAGGCGGCACCGGCGGCCGGCGGCGCAGCAGCCAGGAGGTAGGCGTGGCCCACACCGAGAGCGGCACGAAGGACCTGCCCAAGGTCATCAGCGTGGACGATCACGTGATCGAACCCGCGCACCTCTTCGAGACCTGGCTCCCGGCCAAGTACCGGGACCGGGGCCCGAAGCCCCTCACCGCCGGGATCGGCGAACTCGCGTACGTCGGCGGGAAGTACCGGTTCACCACCGACCCGGACGGCCAGATCACCGACTGGTGGGAGTACGACGGAGGACTGTTCCCGTACAAGCGGATCATCGCGGCCGTCGGCTTCTCACGGGACGAGATGACCCTCGACGGGATCACGCGCGAGCAGATGCGGCGCGGCTGCTGGGACCCCAAGGCCCGGCTCGCGGACATGGACCTCAACCATGTCGAGGCCTCGCTCTGCTTCCCCACCTTCCCGCGCTTCTGCGGCCAGACCTTCGCGGAGGCCCAGGACAAGGAGGTCGCCCTTGCCTGCGTACGGGCCTACAACGACTGGATGGTGGAGGAGTGGTGCGGCGACAGCGGCGGACGGCTCATCCCGCTGTGCCTGATCCCGCTGTGGGACATCGATCTCGCCGTCGCGGAGATCCGGCGCAACGCGGCCCGGGGTGTGCGCGCGGTGACCTTCAGCGAGATCCCCACGTATCTGGGGCTGCCGTCGATCCACTCCGGTTACTGGGACCCGTTCTTCGCGGCCTGCGAGGAGACCGGCACGGTCGTCAACATGCACATCGGGTCCTCTTCGCAGATGCCGGCCGCGTCCCCCGACGCCCCGCCCGCCGTCCAGGCGTCCCTCAGCTTCAACAACGCCATGGCGTCGATGATGGACTTCCTCTTCTCGGGCGTGCTGGTGAAGTTCCCCCGGCTGAAACTCGCGTACAGCGAGGGTCAGATGGGCTGGATCCCGTACGCGCTGGAGCGCGCCGACGACGTGTGGGAGGAGCACCGGGCGTGGGGCGGGGTGAAGGACCTGATCCCGGAGCCGCCGTCGACGTACTACTACCGGCAGATCTTCTGCTGCTTCTTCCGGGACCGCCACGGCATCGAGGCCATCGAGACGGTCGGCGTGGACAACGCCACCTTCGAGACGGACTATCCGCACGTCGACTCCACCTGGCCGGAGACGAAACGGGTCGCCGAGGAGCATGTCGGCGGGCTCTCCGACGAGGTGGCGTACAAGCTGCTGCGAGGCAACGCGATCCGGATGCTCGACCTGCCCTTCGACCGCGAGGACCGGGCGGGCCGGGCGGACCGGGCGGTCAGCCCGGCGCCGTGACCGGCGGGTAGGTCCAGCCGAACGAGCCGAGCGCGCGGGCCCTGGCCTCCACCACCGCCATCCGCGCGGCCCGTTCGGCGGGGTCGACATGGGCTGCCTGTCCCGTCGCCTGGCCCTCCCACTTGCGGTAGAGCAGCCCGACCTCGGCCGAGAACCAGCCGCGGCTGACCGAGCTGAGCGCGAGCAGCAGGCCGGTGTCCTCGGAGGCGGGCAGCGCCATCCAGCCGCCGAGCGCCAGCAGCAGGTCCCGGCGCACGCACAGGGTCGCCGGGTGGACCGGGGCGAGCCAGTCGTTCGCCCGCCAGGCGCCGACGAGGGTGCCGGGCTCGATCGGGCCGTCGGCCGGGTCGCCGGGGAACGCGGCCGTCGAGCCGTTCGGCAGCAGGTCCAGCACCCGGGAGGTGGTCCAGCCGACGGAGCGGTGCCCCTCGAGGACGGCGAGGTCGCGGGCGAGCGCCCCCGGGGTCAACTGGTCGTCGGCGTCCAGGATCTTGGCGTAGGCGCCCTCGGTGTGCGCGAGGGCGAGCGTACGGGCCACACCCGGGCCTCCGGGCCGGCCCTGACGGAACGTCACTCTCGGGTCGTCATCGGGGACGTACGGGTGGACGGCGTCGGTGCGCCCGTCCTCCTGTATCACCCAGTGCCACTCCCAGCCGGACGGCAACTCCTGGGCGCAGAGCGACGCGTGGGCCTGTGGCAGGAACGCGGCCGAGGGTCCGTGGACCGCGGTCACGACGACGACCCGCCGGAGCACGGAGCGACCCACCACCCTTCCACGGACATGCGAAGGCCCGACCGCTGGCGACGGGGGATGCACCAGCGATCGGGCTGTGGCCAACAGTAACAAGGCCGCGAGCCTCGTGGGAGCCGCCGGATCGGCTGCGGTGAGGCGTTGTGATCGGGATCACGGAAAACGCTGTCAAAGTTGCCTCAGGCATATCACTTGCGTCCCCGCTCCCTCACGCTCCGCACAGGTCACAGGAGTTCACCCGGAGCACGGAGGTTCATAGGACAGCCGGGGCAGATACTCGTCCCACCGCTCCCGGGTCAGTACGCCCCGGGTCGTCGCGCAGACGCGGTGGATCGCCTGGTCGACGTCCAGGTTCCACAGCCGGACGGTGTCGGTGCCGCTGGAGACGCCGAGCATGCTGCTCGCGGGCCGGAACGCCAGGAAGTTGCCCGTCCGGGCGTTGGGGCTCATGGCCCGGCCGACCGCGGAGGCGTGCGCCGGGTCCCGGACGTCCCACATCCGCACCGTGTTGTCGTTGCCGCCGCTGGCGAGGGTGCGGCCGTCCGGGCCGAACGTCAGCGAGACGACCGCCTCGGTGTGGCCGGTGAGCGGGTCCCCCTGGGCTCGCGCCCGGGCCGGGTCGATGACGTCCCACAGCCGGACCGCGTCGTCGTCGCCGGCGCTGGCGAGCGTGCGGCCGTCCGGGGCGTAGGCGAGCGAGTTGACGGGCCCGCCGTGCCCGGTCAGCGGGTCCCCGAGCGGCCTCGCGCGGGCGGGGGAGCGCACGTCCCACAGCCGGACCGTGGCGTCCGCGCTGCCGCTGGCCAGGGTGCGCCCGTCCGGGCTGAAGGCGAGGGAGTTGATGTAGCCGCCGTGGCCGGTCAGCGGCTCCCCGAGCGGTTTCGCGTCGGCCGGGTCGCGCACGTCCCACAGCCGGATCGTGCGGTCGTCGTACGCGGTGGCCAGCGTGCGCCCGTCCGGGCTGAACGCGAGCGCGTCCGGGCCCATGAACCGGGTGTGCAGCGTGAGCGGCGAGCCCAGGGGGACCGGACGGGCGAGGTCGCGGACGTCCCAGAGATGGACCGCCCGGCTGCCGGTCAGCACCGCGAGGGTGTGCCCGTCCGGGGAGAACGCCAGGGACCGCTGTCCGCCCTCGCCGGGCAGGAAGGGCTCGTTGAGCAGCACGGGCCGGTCGGGCCGGGCCACGTCCCACAGCCGCACGCTGCCGTCCCGGGCGGCGGTCGCCAGCACCTTGCCGTCCGGCCGGAACGCGCCCGTGCGGCCGGTCATGTCGGACGTCGGGATGGACCACAGCCGGACCTTGCCGTCGCCGCTGCCGGTGGCGAGGGTGCGGCCGTCCGGGCTGAAGCCGAGCGCGTACATCTCCCCGCTGCCGCCCGCCAGCGGCTCGCCGACCTGCGAGGCGTCCGCCGGATCGCTGACGTTCCACAGGCTCGCGGTGCTGTCCGCGCTGGCGGCGGCGAGCATCGTCCCGTCCGGATTGAACGCCACCGACCAGACGGGCCCCAGATGCCCGGTCAGCGGGGTGCCGACCTGGTGGGCGCGGGCCCCGTCGGACACGTCCCAGAGCCGTACGGTGTCGTCGCCGCTGCCGCTGGCCAGGGTGCGGCCGTCGGGGCTGAACGCCACCGAGTGCACCAGGCCGGTGTGCCCGGTCAGCGTGGCCAGCCGCTCCGGCCGCCGCCGGTCGGACACGTCCCAGAGCCGTACGGTCTCGTCGTCGCCGCCCGCCGCCAGGGTGTGGCCGTCCGGGCCGAACGCCACCGTGCGCACGGCGGCCTTCGCCCCCGTGAGCGTGGCGAGCGCTTTCGGGCGCCCGGCGTCGGACACGTCCCACAGGCGGACCGTACGGTCCTCGCTCACCGAGGCCAGGGTGCGGCCGTCCGGGCTGAACGCCACCAGGTAGACGGTGCCCTCGTGCCCGGTCAGCGAGGCGGCGATCGGCTCCGGCCGCTCCGGATGCCGTACGTCCCACAGCCGGACGGTGCCGTCGTCGGCGGCGCTGGCGAGCGTGCGGCCGTCGGGGCTGAAGACGGCGCTGCTCACCCAGCTGCGGTGCCCGGTCAGGGGCGCGCCCAGCGGGCGGGGGCGGCGCGCGTCCGACACGTCCCACAGACGGACGGTCCGGTCGTAGCCGGCGGTGGCCAGGACCTTGCCGTCGGGGCGGAACGAGGTCAGGTAGACGGCGCCGGAGTGGCCGCTGAGCGGGGTGGCGAGCGGCGCGTTCACGATCGAGACGAGCCGGCTGCCGGTCTCCTCGTCGTCCGGGCGCAGCCGGTGCGCCACCAGATCGAGCTGGGCGGACAGCGAGGGATCGGTGTACTGGAAGCGGTCGGCCTCGGCGAGCACCTGTGCGAACAGGGCGTCGTCGCGCTGCTTCCACGCCACCGCCGCCGCCCCGACGGCCACCAGCGCGAGCGCCACGAGCACCGCGACGCCGCCGCGCAGGATCCACACGGTGCGCCGGCGCAGCCGGACGGACGCGGCCAGGAACTCCACGGCGCCTCGGGTGAGGAAGGTGTTCCCGGCGGAGCGCGCCCAGTCGTGCGCCTGCTCCAGCCGGGAGCCCCGGTACAGCAGCGCGGAGTCCCGCCCGGACTCCTCCCAGGACCGGCCGTCCTCCTCCAGCCGCTGGCGCAGCAGATGGCCCTGGCGGTCCTCGTCGATCCAGTCCCGCAGCCGGGGCCAGGCGTGCAGCAGGGCCTCGTGCGTGATCTCCACGGTGTCCGCGTCCAGAGTGACCAGCCGGGCCCTGACCAGCGCTTCCAGCGACTCCTCGGTCTTCGCCGGGTCCGCCGCCTCCGCCGCGAGCTGCCGGCGGGTGCCGCGCCGCCGGGTCGCCTGGGTGTCCTCGCCGATCCGGACCAGGCGCAGCAGGAGCAGCCGGGCGGCCGTGCGGGCCGCCGGGTCCAGCTGTGCCCAGGCGCGCTCGGCGGTCGCGGCGACCGCGCCCTGGATGCCGCCGGCCGCGCGGTATCCGGCGAGCGTGAGCCGGCCGGCCTTGCGGCGCTGCCAGGTGACGAGCATCGCGTGCGACAGCAGGGGCAGCACGCCCGCGTCATGGGCGCCGCGCGGGCCGTCCGCGCCGACCTCCCGGGCGATCAGCTCGGCGAGCCCCGGTTCCAGCTCCAGGCCCACCGCCTTCGCCGGTCCGGTCACGGCCTCGCGCAGTTCGGTGGTGGTGAGCGGGCCGAGGACCATGTGCCGGTGCTGGAGGGCGTCGGCCAGCTCGGGGTGGACCAGGCACTGTTCGTAGAAGTCGGCGCGGACGCCGAGGACGACCAGGGCGGGAGCGGGGGCGCCGGGGCGGGGCGGGGTGCAGGCCGCGTGCAGGACACGGACGAAGGCGCGGCGGTCCGCCTCGTCCGGACAGAGGGTGAAGGTTTCTTCGAACTGATCGACGATCAGTACGGGTGGGCCCTGGGGGACGTCCGGAGGCGAACCCGGCGGTCCGGTGGCGGAGGCCTCGCGCCGGGCCCAGCCGAGGACGGCCTCGCGCACGTCCCGTACGAGATCGGGGCCGGTGTCCGTCTCGTCCGTGCCGCTGTCCGTCTCGTCCGGTCCCCGGGCTGTGGAGACGACGTCCGTCAGCTCCGGCACCCGGCGCCTCAGCTCGCCCAGCGGATCGGCGCCCGGCACCAGTTGCAGCACGGCGCTCGCCCTCGGAGTGCCGTCGCCGCCCAGCGCGCCCTCCCGCACGGCCGGCACCAGTCCCGCGTTGAGCAGGGAGGACTTCCCGGCGCCCGAGGCGCCGACCAGCATCACCAGGCCGCCGGTGCGCTCCGCCGAGCGGAGCCGGGCGACCAGGGTGCCGGTGCTGCGCTCCCGGCCGAAGAACCAGCGGGCGTCCTCCTGCCGGTAGGACGCCAGCCCCCGGTACGGGCACACCCCGCCGGCCACCGCCGCCGAGGCCTCCTGCTCCTGGTCCTGCCCCGGACCGGAGGTCGCCCGCTCCCACAGGTGCTGCCACTGCACGAGGTCGTACAGACCGGCCGACACGGGGGTCGGGCGCAGCCGCCGGGCCTGCGGGACGAGGACGTGCAGGACGGCCGAGAGCGCGGCGAACTGCGCCGGGACGTTCCGGGCCCTGCGCCAGTCGCTGATCCGCTGCGCGGACACCCGGACCGGGCGCCCCCGCTCGTCCACCCGCTGCAGCCGTACGACCGCCTCGGCCACGCTCTTCAGGGGTGGGTTCCCGGCCTCCTTGTAGAGCAGCGCGAGCCGTTCCGCGAAGGCCGCGCGCGCCGCCGACTCGGAACTCAAGACCGTCACTCCCTCACTCGCGCGCCACCGGGTCTTCCGGACCGGAAAACTCACCTTATACGGCTGACCTGCGAGGAAGACCCGCTCCGGAGACCGGAACCTCCTCGCGGGCACCCTCCGACTGGCAGGATCACGACGCAGGTGCGGGAGGCGCCGCGCGCCGCCGAGGCGGGCTCACCAGCCGCAGAGCCCGAAGCCGTCCCACCCGGCGCCGCACGTTCTCGGACAGCTTTCACACCCTCGCTGTCCGCGGGAGTCGCGAGCGCTTCGCGCCGCCGTCGTCCCGCGCCCGACCCGTTCGGGCCGCGCCGGTCCTCGGAGCCCGGAGACAGGCCGTGGGACCGGCACCCGCTCCGCCGTCCGGCACCGGTCCCCACGAGGGGAGGGACCGGTGCCGGACGACGCGGTTCCCGGAGTGGCACCCGCTTGACGCGCGCGAACCCCCGAAAACTGTGATGGTGGTGGGGGAGGGGACGGCAGGCCGGTCTCGCGCTGCAAGGCGGTGAACGAGGTGGCAGAGAGCGACGGCATACCCCCCGAACCGGGCGCCCCCCACGCGGACCCCCTCGGCGACCCGTTCCTGCGGACCCGTTTCGCGCTCCCGACCCGCCCCGCCACCTTTCTGCGCCGCGACCGCCTGGTCCACCACCTCGACCAGGCCCTGGTCACCCCGCTCACGATGGTCAACGGCGCCGCCGGGGCCGGCAAGACGCTGCTGGTCGCCGACTGGGCGGCCGGCCTGGAACGCCCGGTCGTCTGGCTGACCCTCGACCCGTCGCTGCGCGGCCCCGGGATGTTCTGGGCCCATCTGCTGCAGGCGCTGCGCACCCACGGGGTGCCGGTCGCCGGCGACGTCGGCACACCCGCCGACGCCGGTCGCGTGCACCACACCCTGCTCACCCGGCTCGCCGCCCGGCTCGGCACCGACGAACTCACCGTGGTGCTGGACGAGTACGACCGGGTCGGCACCCCCGAGGTCGCCGAGCAGCTGGAGTTCGTCCTGCACCACGCCGGTCCTGGACTGCACCTGGTCCTCGTCACCCGCACCGAACCCCTGCTGCCCCTGCACCGCTACCGCGCGGCCGGCGCCATCACCGAGATCCGCAACGCCGAGCTGGCGTTCACCCCCGAGGAGGCCGTGGCGCTGCTGCGGCGGCACGGACTGCGGCTGTCCGTGCAGGCCGCGACCGCCCTCGTCGAACGCACCGGGGGCTGGGCGGCCGGGCTGCGGCTGTGCGCGCTCGCCGCCCAGCAGCACCCCGACCCGGAGGAGTATCTGAAGGAGTTCGAGGCCGGGCACAGCACGGTCGCGGACTTCCTGCTCGCGGAGGTCCTCAAACGGCAGCCGCCCGCCACCCAGGACCTCCTGCTGCGCGTCAGCGTCCTGGACCGCTTCTGCGCGGACCTCGCCAACGAGCTGACCGGTCGCGGCGACGCCGAGGCGATCCTCGCGGGCCTGCACCGGGAGAACGCGTTCGTCGAGGACCTCGGGCACGGCTGGTACCGCCTGCACCCGCTGTTCCGCGAGATCCTCCGGGCCCATCTGCGGGAACGCTCCGCCGACCTGGAACCCGGCCTTCATCTGCGGGCCGCGCACTGGCTGGGCCGCTCGGGACAGCTGCCGGAGACGCTGACCCATGGCGCGGCGGCCGGGGCGTGGGACTTCACCGCCGGGGCCCTCGTCGACGACCTCGCGCTCGGGCAGCTCTTCACCGGGCTGCGCACCGACCATCTCGCCGACCTGTTCTCCGGCATGGACCCGGAGGCGGCGAGCCCCGCCGCCGAACTGGTCCGGGTGGCCCGGGACCTCGCCCGCGGCGACCTCGACCACGCCCTCGCCGGCCTGGGGACCGTCCGCGAGCGGCTGGCCGCCGAAGGCCCCGGCACCGCCGCGGCCCGGCTGGGCTGCGCCCTGCTGGAGGCGCTCGCGGCCCGGCTCACCGGCTCCCCGCAGTGCGCCGAGGAGGCGGTCCGCGCCGCCCGCGCGCTCCAGCACGAACTCCCCGCCGACCTGCTGGACAAGCACCCCGAGCTGTCCGCGCTGCTGCTGACCCATCTGGGCTCGGCCCGGCTGTGGGCGGGCGACTTCGACGAGGCCCGGACCGCGCTCACCACGGTGGCGGGCACCACGACCGGCGCGGCCACAGCGCTGCCCCGGGCGGAGTCCCTGGAGCTGCTCGCCCTCATCGACCACCTCTCCGGCCGGCCTGCCACGGCTGAGCGCAAGGCGGCCGCCGCCCTCGCCGAGACCGAGCGGTTCGGGCTGGCCGAAGGCGCCGGCTCAGGGCTCGGCCCGGTCGTCCTGGCCGCCGCGGCCGTCGAGCGCGACGACCTCGCCGAGGCGCGGGCGCTGCTCGACCGGACCTCCGGACCGGCGGTCCACGACCCGGTGACGGCGGCGGGCCGCTCGCTCACCACGGCCCGGCTGCTGCTGGCCCGCGGCAGGGCGCGCGCGGCCCTGGAGGCCGCCGAACCGGCGGTGCCCGCCGCCGTCCGCTCGCCCTGGCAGCACCTGCACACCGCGCTGGTCGCCTCGGCCGCCCACCTCGCCGAGGGCCGGCCCGACCTGGCGACGAAGGTGCTGGACCAGGTGGGCGGCGAACAACCCGTCCTCGCCGTCGCCGCCGCCCGCGCCCGGCTCGCGGCCGGCGACCCGGGCGGGGCACTGCGACTGCTCGACCCCGGCGGTCCCGTGCGGGGCGGAGGCCCGGCGGTGCTCGTGCGCGCCACGCTGCTGCGGGCGCAGGCCGCGCACACCGCGGGGGACACCGCCACCGCCCGCCGGCTGGTCGTGCAGGCCGTCGCGGAGGCCCGGCGCGAGCGGCTGCGCCGGCCGTTCCGGGAGGCCGGACCCTGGGTCGAGCCCTACCTGGCAGCCGTCCCGCCGCACCATCCGCCGGCCGACGCCGAGCCGCCGCCCGTCCTCGTCGAGCCGCTGAGCGGACGGGAGCACGACGTGCTGCTGCGGCTCGCCCAGATGATGTCCACCGAGGACATCGCCGCCGATCTGTACGTGTCCGTGAACACCGTCAAGACGCATCTGAAGAGCGTCTACCGCAAGCTCGCCGTCAACCGCCGCAACGACGCCGTCCGGCGGGCTCGCGAACTGGACCTGCTGTGACGTCCCGGCCCGCCGTCGAGCACCGGGCGAGCGCGCGCGAGCGGCGGGCGCGGCTGCGGGCGCACGCCGACTACACCGGCGGCGTCTACGGCTCCATGCTGGCCGCGTCGGTGGTGATCGGCGCCGGTGCCCTCGGCTCGTTCCACCGCACCGAGCTGGTGGTCCTGCTGCTTCTGACCGGCCTGGTGTTCTGGGCCGCGCATGTGCACGCCCAGCTGTTCGGCGCGCGGCTCGCCGACCGGCCCTGGAACCGGGCGACCGTGTGGCAGGTGTGCCGTGAGGAGTGGCCGATCGTCAAGGCGGCCGTGCCGCCCGCCGTGGCCGTCGCCATCAGCCCCCTGCTGGGCCTCGACCTCTCCGGCACCGCGTGGCTGGCCCTCTCGGTCGCCGTCGCCGGGCAGGTCGGCTGGTCCGTGGCGGCGGCGGCACGGGCCGGCGCGACCCGACGGCTGATCGCCCTGAGCGCCGCGGTCAACCTGCTGTTCGGCCTCCTGATCGTCGTGTTCAAGATCGTCGTGTCGCACTGAGGCGTCCCGCCACCTCACCCGGCTCACCTGCGCCGGGTGAGGTGGCGGCCGGGGTCCGGCGCGACCATGGCAGCACTGGCAACCGCGGTCGGCGGGAGAGCAGCAGATGCGCTACGAGATCCGTGTCGAGGGTCATGTGTCGGAGACGCTGGCCAGACTCTTCCCGGAACTGGACCACGTGGTGATGTCCGGCCAGACCGTGCTGTACGGGCCGATCGTCGACGACGCCCAGCTGTACGGGCTCCTGGCCCGCTGCCAGTCGCTGGGCCTGCGGGTCGTGGAGATGCGGCAACTGCCCGAGTGAACAGCCTTGTTCCTGCGGCCGTCTCAGAGGTCCCGGGCCTCGACGCGGCCCGCGGCCACCGCCGTGCCCAGCGCCTCGAAGTCCCGTTCGTTCTGGTCGGCGTAGGCGCGCGCGAACTCGGTGAGGGCATGGTCGAAGCGGTCGCCACCGCCCAGGTAGGCCGCGAGGGCCACCGGATCGCCGGAGCGGGCGTGCGCCCGGGCCAGGCTCGCACCGCACAGCTGCCCGAACAGGCACAGCGGCGCCGGGTCCCAGAGCTCCGGCCGCGCGATGCCCTTCCAGTCCCGCAGCTGCCGTACGTAGAAGTCCCGGCCCTGCCCGTCGAGGCCGCTGACGACATGGGTCCAGCCCAGGAAGATGTCGCTGGTCGTCTGGATCAGCCGCTGGCCCGTCACCACCCGGCGGCCCTGGTTGTCGAAGCGCTCGCCGCCGGTGTGCGCGGCCAGCACGGACTCCTGCGCCTCCTTGGCCTGCAGCAGCAGTGGATCGTCGTCGTCGCGGCCGAGCATGAGGATGATCCAGCAGCGGGTGCCGACACTGCCCACGCCGACCACCTTGCGGGCGATGTCGACCACCCGGTAGCGGCGCAGCAGATGCCGGCGCTCCGACGACAGGGTCTTCGTATAGCCCTCGACGACCGCCTGCAGCTCCTTCTCCTGCCGGTCCGTGGAGGCGCCGCTCGGGAGGTCCCGCAGCGGGGTGATCAGCGGTGGGTCCGAGGCGATGACCCGGCCCGCGGGGGTGCGCCGGGTCAGCTTCGCGTACGCCTGCATATGGGTGCGGGTACGGGCCTTCGCGGTGGCCTCCGCCGTACGGCGCCGGGTCTGCTTGTTCATCGCGGACGCCAGCAGCGCGCGCATCCGGTCGGCGTCGTCCTGGGCGTACCAGATGTCCAGGGTCCGCATCCCGGCGAACTCCCGCATCCGCGTCCGGTACCCGCGCACGCAGGCGCGGACGGCCTCGTCCTGCTCCGGCGCGCCGAAGCCGTTGGCCCGGGCGGCGATCACGAAGCTGGCCGCGAGCCGCTTGACGTCCCATTCGAACGGCCCGGCCAGCGTCTCGTCGAAGTCGTTGATGTCGAAGACCAGATGGCGTTCGGGCGAGGCCAGCAGACGGAAGTTCAGCAGATGGGCGTCCCCGCACAGCTGCACGGTCAGACCGCTGTGCGGATGACGTCCGAGGTCCATCGCCATGATCGCCGCCGCGCCCCGGTAGAAGCGGAACGGCGACTCCAGCATCCGGGCGTACCGGATCGGCACCAACTCCCGCACCCGCGTGGCCGACTGACGCTCGATCACCTCGACCGGGTCCTGGCGGCCGCCGGCCTCGTAGCGGGCCTGGCCCGAGCGCGGGGCGCGCTTGCGGGCGTTCCTGCCGTGGGCCGCCCGCTCGGCCGGGGACAGCGACGCTGTGAACGCGCTCGGAATCGTCATGGCTCGCCCTCCACGTCCGTGCGGCCGGCGCCCGCGGTGCGTGCCCCCGGGGCCCGGGCGCACCGGCAGTCCCTTCCACCGTCCACCTCATCGCCGGGGCGCCCCGCACGGATCACCCGCCAGGGGTGACCCGGCGAGCGGCGGCGCGGGGCACGCTGATCCAGGTGAGGGGTGCCACACACCGTCCCGTCGGCGGACCGCTGGCGACGGCCGTACCACGCGAGGAGGAGCCATGACCATGTCGCGTGGCCCGGCGCCGCACACCGGATCCGATCCTCTGGCCGGCGGGACGGCCCCCCCACCCGACCAGGAGACCGAGCGCCTGTTGTCGGCGCTCGGCGGCTCCTGGAAGTGGCTGCTCGCCTCGGCGGTGGCCACGCTCGTGCCCGGCGTCGTGGCGCTGGCCTGGCCGGACGCCACCCTGCACGTCCTGGCGGTGATCATCGGGCTGTATCTGCTGGTCACCGGTGCCTTCCGGTTCGTCGCCTCGTTCGCGCGGGCGCACGGCGACCGGCATCTGGAGCTGCTCGCGGCCGTGCTCTTCGTCCTGGCCGGTGTGCTCTGCCTGCGCAACCCGCTCCAGACCATCGCGGCGCTCTCCCTGATCGTCGGCGCCGTCTGGGTCGTCACCGGCATGCTGACCGCCTGGACCGCGCTGGCGCTGAAGGGCATGCCGCACCGCGGGGTCGTCCTCGCGGCCGCCGGTCTCGGCGTCGTCGCGGGCATCGTCGTCCTGGCCCTGCCCGGCGAGTCCGCCGTCGTCCTGACCCGGCTGCTCGGACTGTGGCTCGTCCTGCTCGGCCTCGCCGAACTGGGCGTCGCCTTCGCCTGGCGGGCCGCGCTGCGCCAGGCGCTGCCCGAACCGCCGCCCCGCGAGGCGGCCCCCTGAGCGACCGAGGAGGCGCCGATGCCCCCGGATGCGACCCCCGAACCCCCCGAACGCCCCGAGCCGGGCCCCGGCACGCCCGGCCCCGGCACGCCCGGCCCCCGGGTGCTCTCCCCGGAGGAGGCGGCCGCATACGAACGGCTGCGCCACGCCTCCACGCAACGGCACCGCAAGGCGCGCTACGCCGGGTCTTCGCTGCTGCTGCTGATCACCCTTCTGCTGTCGGTGCCGGCCGTCGTCGCCGCCTGGACGGCCGACACGGTCTCCGACACCGACCGGTACGTCGACACCGTCGCCCCTCTCGCGTCCGAACCGGCCGTGCAGGACGTCGTCACCGACCGGCTGACGGCCCGGGTCGTCGCCAACGTCGACGTCGACGCGGTGACGAGGGAACTCGGCAAGGCGCTCGCCGACGCCGGGGCGCCCCCGGCCATCGTCGACCGGACGGAGGCGCTCGCCGGGCCGCTGAAGGCCGCCGTGACGGACGTCGTGCACGGCATCATCAACCGGGTCGTCACCAGCGGCACCTTCGAGGAGGTGTGGGTCGACGCCAACCGGCGGGCCCACGCGGCCGTCGTCGGCGTGCTCACCGGTGACAACAGCGGGGCGGTGCGCGCCGAGGGCGACAGCATCAAGCTGGACGTCGGTCCCCTGATCGACGACGTCAAGCAGCGCCTGGTCGCGCAGGGCTTCGACAAGGCGTCCGCGATCCCCGCGCCGGACGCGCAGATCACCCTCTTCCAGACCGACAAGCTGAACGAGGCGCAGGACGCGCTGCGGCTGCTCGACGTCATGGGCGTCTGGCTGCCGGTCATCACGATCGTGCTGGCCGCGCTCACCGTGTGGATCGCGCCCGCCCACCGCGTGATGCTGCTGATCACGGCGTCCGGCATCGCCGTCATGATGATCGTGCTCCTCGTCGGTCTCGCCGTCGCCCGCCGGATCTACCTGGACTCCGTGCCCACCTCGGTCCTGCCCACCGACGCCGCCGCGGCCATCTACGACACCTTCGTGCGCTTCCTGCGCGACAGCACCCGCACCCTGCTGGTCGTCGCGGTGATCACGGCGCTCGCCGCCTATCTGTTCGGCCCGAGCCGGGTCGCCCGCTGGGTGCGCGGCCAGTCCGCGCGCGGCACCGGCGCCGCCGGGCACGCCCTGCGCGACGCGGGACTGCGCACCGGCGCGGCCGGTCGCTGGCTGGACACCCACCGCTCCTGGAGCACCGGCATCGTCATCGGCGCCGGAGCGCTGGCCCTGCTGCTGTGGAACCGGCCCACGGTCGGCGTGGTGGCCCTGGTCGTCGGCCTGGTGGTGGTCGCCCTGGCCCTGGTCGCCGTACTGGCGGCGACGGCGACCAGGCCGCCCAAGACCGACTTCACCCGTCCAGGGTGAGGTCGCTCGACGTGAACATGCGCACTCTGATGGCAGCGGGACCGCTGGACGGGACCGCACGCCGTGACGGAGGAGAGCGATGACCGGTCACACCTACCTCGCCTACGACTACCCGCTGCTCAGCATGTTCTGGACGCTGCTGTGGTTCTTCCTCTGGATCATGTGGTTCATCCTGCTGTTCCGGATCATCGGTGACATCTTCCGGGACGACGCGCTGAGCGGCTGGGGCAAGACCGGCTGGCTGATCTTCGTGATCGTGCTGCCGTTCCTCGGTGTCTTCGTCTACCTCATCGCCCGCGGCAAGGGGATGGGCGCCCGGGAGATCGCCCACACGCAGGCGCGGCAGCGCGCGTTCGACGAGTACGTGCGCGACCGGGCCGGTGAGGCGGGCGGCCGCAGCAGCGCGGACGAACTGGCCAGGCTCTCCGAGATGCGCAACCGCGGTGACATCGACGACGACGAGTTCCGCCGGGCCAAGGAACTCGTGCTCAGCGGCGCCGGCCCGGCGGCCGGCGCCTCCACCCCGCCCTCCTCGGGCCCCCGGGTCTGACCGCCCGGGACGGACACCATGGGGAACCACCAGGGGCCCCGCGGAACAAGGAATCGAGGCACACGATGGCCACCTCACACTCGCGCCAGGACCAGACGACCAAGTACGCGTGGGCCGCGGGCCTGACGGCCTTCGCCGCGGTCATGCTGACGATCGCCGGTCTCATCGCGATCTTCCGCGGCATCATGGGGATCGCCGAGGACGACGTCTTCCTCGCCACCCGCAACTACGTGTTCGAGTTCGACCTCACCGGCTGGGGCTGGGTCCACCTCATCCTCGGGGCGATCGCCGTGATCATCGGCATCGGGCTGTTCCAGGCGTCGACCTGGGCCCGGGTCGGCGGCGTGGCCATCGCCGGGCTGATCATCATCGCCAACTTCCTGTCGCTGCCGTACTACCCGGTGTGGTCCGTGGTGGCCATCGCGATCTCCGGATTCGTGATCTGGGCCCTGTGCGTCACCCGGCGGGACGACATGCGCAGCTGGTGACGTCCGCCTCCGCCCCGGCGGGAGGGCGTCCCCGGATCTTCGGGCCCCGGCGGAAGGCGGGGCCCTCTCTCATGCCTTCGGCTCGTCCGGGCGCGGGGTGACCGTCTCGCCCGGGATCACCCGCGGAGCGGCCCGCTCGCCGTCGTCCTCGTCCTTCATCGCCCGGGCCTCGGCCTTGAGGATGCGCGCCGACTTGCCCGCCGAGCGGGTCAGTTCGGGGAGCTTCTTGGCGCAGAGGACGGCTATGACGACGATGAGGATGATCGCGATCTCGCTCAGTCCGAACATGAGGTCCGCTCCTCCTGGTGGCCGGGCGGCCGGCCACGACGGCGGGCCGTACCGCCAGGAATCTACAGGAGTGTAGATAGCCGGGGGGAGACCGTCTCTGCTTTCCTTACGTCGAGCCGTTGTACGGGGCCGACGTGACGCGCGGGCCGGCGGGAGGGAAACAGGGCATGACGGAAGAGCGACGAGGTTCCCGGCGCCGGGGGCAGGGCGAGCTGGAGGCGCTGGTCCTGTCGGCGCTGGGCGAGGCCGACGGCCCGGCGACGGCCGGCTGGGTGCAGGAGCGCCTCGGCGGCGACCTCGCCTACACCACCGTCATCACCATCCTGACCCGGCTGCTGGCCAAGGGCGCCGTCACCCGGGAGCGTGCGGGCCGCTCCTTCGCCTGGACCCCGGCCTCCGACCAGGCGGGTCTCGCCGCGCACCGGATGCGCCGGGTCCTGGACGCCGAGAGCGACCGGGAGGCCGTCCTGGCGAGCTTCGTCACCGGTCTCGGCCCCGACGACGAGCGGCTGCTGCGCGATCTGCTCGGCCGGGCCGGAGGGGCGGATCGAACGGGCGGCCGGACGGGTCGGGCGCACGGCACGGGGGAAGACTGACGCCTCATGGGGGTCTTCGTCTTTCTGCCGCTCGTCCTGCCGCTGACGGCCTGGCCGATCGCCCGGCTGGCCGAGCAGCATCTGCACCCCCGCACCGCGACCCGGCTGCTCACCGGCGTCGCCGCGGTGATGGCCGCGTGCAGCACGGTGTGCCTGGCCCTGGTGATGGTCGTCGGCACCGCCCAGCTCCCCGGCAACCCGCTGCCCGACGGCTGGTCCGACCCCGAGGTACGGGCCGCCGTCCCCTACGACGAGGTCGTCGGCAAGGCGGCGATCCCGTCGCTGTGCGCGGTCGTCGTGGCCTGCGCCCGGACGCTGTGGCGGCATGCCCGGGTACGCCGCCGAGCCCATCGAGCCCTGTCCGGGCTGCCGCCGACCGGGGTCGCCGTCCTGCGCGACGAGACGCCGTACGCGTACGCCCTGCCCGGCGGCCGGCGCGACCGCGTGGTCGTGACGACGGGCCTGCTGGACCGGCTGCGGCCCGCCGAACGCCGGGCGCTGTTCGCGCACGAACGGGCGCATCTGACCGGCGGGCACCACCGGTTCCTGCTCACCGTCCAGCTCGCGGCACGGGCCAACCCGTTCCTGCGCCCGCTGCGTACGGCCGTCGTCTACACCGCCGAGCGCTGGGCCGACGAGGAGGCCGCCCGGCGGATCGGCAGCCGCCGGACCGTCGCCCACGCCATCGGCAAGGCCGCGCTGGTGTCCCGGGGCACCCCGGCGCCCACCCTGGCCGGCTTCGCGGCGCCCGGGCCGGTGCCCCGGCGGGTCGCCGCCCTGCTCGGCCCGGAGCCCGCCGTACGCCGCTGGCCGTCGCTGTTCACCTCGGTGGGCCTCGCCGCCTGGTGCGCGGCCGCCGGGACGGCCGTATCGGCGATGTCCTCCGCGAACGCCGCCGTCACCATGGTCCTGATCCTGAAAGCGGCGACCCCGCTCTGACTCCCTTCCCACCTGGCCGAGTTGACGGATTCCGTCCGCCGGGCAACGGAAGGGGCGCGGGTCGTCGTCTGTTCAAGGGGGGACGGACGGGAGGGACGGCCGGTCGGGTCGTCGTATGTCCGTATCCATGTAGGGTGCGACGGACCCCAGGGGGAGGGAACGTGAGCGGAACGGGGAGGCGGCGCATGGCGTCGCCCGGTGCGCGCAGGACCCGGCTGACGCGGAGGGGCCGGATACTGGCCTGGACCGTCGGCGTCACCTCGGCGGTCGTGCTCGGCGTGGCCGGCGTCGGGGCGTGGGTCTACCAGGACCTCGACGGCAGCATCGGGTCGGCCGACGTGGACGACAAGATCGGCGGCGACCGGCCGGAGAACCTCAGCCCCGGCTCGAAGAACATCCTGGTGGTCGGTTCCGACAGCCGCGACGGCGCGAACGCCAAGTACGGCAAGGACCTGACCACCATGCAGTCGGACACGCTGATGGTGCTCCACGTGCCGGCGAACCGGAAGTGGGCCACGGTCGTGTCGTTCCCGCGTGACTCCTGGGTGGAGATACCGGCCTGCGAGAACGGGAGCGGCGGCACCTCGCGCCCCCACCACGCCAAGATCAACGAGGCGTTCGCGATCGGCGGTTCCGGCGGCGAGGTCTCCGGGGCCGCCGCCTGCTCCATCAAGACGGTCGAGGCACGGACGGGCCTGCGCATCGACCACTTCATGTCCGTCGACTTCCAGGGCTTCAAGGGCATGGTGGACGCCCTCGACGGCATCGAGGTCTGCCCCGAGGAGGCCATCCACTCCGAGAAGGCCCGTCTGGACATGGAGGCCGGCTGCCAGACCGTCACCGGCGAGAAGGCCCTCGGCTACGTCCGCGTCCGCTACGGCGTCGGGAACGGCTCGGACATCGGGCGCATCGGCCGCCAGCAGGAGTTCATGAACGCCCTCGCCGAGAAGGCGCAGGACCGGCTGACCAGCCCCACCTCCCTCTACGGCTTTCTGAAGTCCGCCACCAAGTCCCTGACGACGGACCCGGATCTGGCCGGAATCAAGCCCCTGTACGCCCTGGCGTCCGAGCTGCGGGGCATCCCGAGCGACCGGCTGACCTTCGTCACGGTCCCCAACTACCCGCGCGAGGCCGACGTCCCCACCGACAAGGCCAACGTCGCCTGGCAGTACCCGCACGCCACCGACCTCTTCAGCTCCCTGGCCAAGGACAAGGAGGTCGACGGCGACCGTCTGAAGGCGGACACGAAGGTGCCGCTGTACGCCTCCTCGGTCAAGGTCCAGGTCCTGAACGGCACTTCGACGTCCGGCCTGGCCGGCACGGTCGCCGCGAAGCTGCGCGAGGCCGGCATCACGGTCACCGGTACGGGCAACGCGCCCGAGCCCGCCGGCACCACCGGGATCACCTACCCGGCAAACCAGAAGCAGCAGGCGAGAGCCCTGGCCGCGCATCTGCCGGGGGCGCCGGGGCCGAAGGCGGCGGACGCGAACGCGGGGGCGGGCGTGATCACGCTGGTCGTGGGCGACGATCTGGACGTGGACCGGATCCGCTGACGCCTTTGGGTGTACGGCGCGTCGGGCCGGCCCGTGCTCGCTCGCACGGACCGGCCCGACGCGTGAACGCTCCGGCGACCGCTCAGAGGTCGAACTCGTGCGGCGGCAGCCCGAGGGCGTAGCACGCCTCCCGGACCACGGCCTGCTCGTCCTTGTCGAAGTGCCCGTCGGCCCCGCCGATGACGATGCCGATCTGGACGACGGCACGCGCCTCGGCGGGCTTCTTCTTCGCCTTGGCGATCTCCTGCATGACGCTCACCTTGCCGAAGTCGAAGTCGGTGGTGAGACGGTCCAGGTTCTCCTCGAAGCGACGGCGCAGATCGTCGGCGGGGAAGTTCTGCAGCACCTCGTTGGCCGAGATGAGCTGGGCGACCCGCTGCCGCTCGGACGGATCGACGGTGCCGTCGGCCGCGGCGACGAGTGCGCACATCGCCATGCTCGCGTCGCGGAAGGCACCGCTCTTGAGGTCGTTCTTCTTCGCCACCAGCTGGGTCTGCATCGTCGATGCGGACTCCTTGATGCGGTCCCACAGGGCCATGTGAGGACTCCTCCGTCGCTCGTTCCCGGCGTTTGTTTCTACAGTGCTGTAGAAACTATCAGGTGCCCGGGGGCGGCATTGCCCGGTGGCACCACTCACTCCTCCTCGTCCTCCTCGCCCTCGAAGAAGTCCCCGACCTCGTCGACGACTTCGGCGGCGACCAGGCCGCCGGCCACGCCGACCGCGAGCCCGGCGGCCCCGGCCGCGACGGCGGTCCCGACACCGGGACCGGAGTGGTGGCCGTGATGCGAGGCACCGCTGTGGGGATCCCCGTAGGACGAGGCCCGGTGCTCGACCAACCGCCCCACCCACCCGTCGACTTCCGCGCTCCAGTCCCGGCTGTCGTCGTGCCCGACGGTGACGTGGGTGAGCGCGTCATGACCGTCCGAGACCAGCCCTCCGCGCTTGTCGGCCTCCAGGACCACCTCCACACCGCCCGGTCCGGCGAGGAAGGTCACCTCGACCTCGTTCACCTGGTGCGCGTACCGCGGCGACGGGGTGAGCTCGATCTCCTGGTAGAAGGGCAGCCGCTGTCCGGTCCCGCCGATGTGCCCGTACTCCAGATCGGCCGAGCGGAATCCGAACCCGAGCTGCCCGAACGCCTCCAGGACGGCCTCCTGCACGGGCAGGGGCGCGACGGTCAGCGGGTCCAGATCGCCCTTGTCCCGCGCTCCGGCGACGGACAGCTCGGTGCGCACACCGAGGACGACGCCGAGCGGCTGACCGTACAGCTCGGTGATGGGCGTCTCCCACGGCAGCACCAGACCGAACGGCACCGAGCGCTCCTCACCCGCCGCGAGCCGGAACCCACCGCCGACGGTGACCCGCTCGAAGGCGGCGACGCCCTCGCTCTCCCCGTCCGCGTGCTCGGCCTCGACCCGGGCGACGAGTTCGAGGGTGATCTGCTCGATGTCGAAGTCGGCGGTGCCGCCCTGGAGGAGGACCTGACCGCCGAGTGTGCCGCCGGGGAGGGCCGGCCCCGGGTCGAGGACCGTGTCCACCGTGGGGCCCCCGACACCGAGCGAGCCGAGCAGTCGCTTGAACACCATCGTGGCGTCCACTCCTTCACGTCCGTGCATGGTTGTTCTACAGGCGCGTAGAAGAATAGGCGGGGCGGACTCCGGGCGTCGCCGGCACAGGTTGAAACCGGCCGGGCAGGTGTGGTTAGGGTGCGGGCGATGCTCCGCACCGAAGCCGCACCGGTCGCGCCGCGCACAGGGGACGCACCGGCACGAGAGGCCACCGCCGCGACGGGACGACGGCAGGGGCGGACACCGGCGGAGCCCGGACGGGCCTCCGCCGCCCGCGACCCCTTCCTGGACAACGCGAAGTACCTGGCAGTCCTGTTGGTCGCGGCGGGCCACGCCTGGGAACCGCTGCGCGAGGGCAGCAGAGCGGTCACCGCGCTCTACACGCTTGTCTACGCCTTCCACATGCCGGTGTTCGCACTCATCTCGGGCCACCTGTCACGCCACTTCGAGGCCACCCCGAGCCAACTCGCCCGCCTCCTCACGGGCGTAGCGATCCCGTACATCGCCTTCGAGACGGCCTACACCCTCTTCACCCGCTGGAGCAGCGACGACCCGGACCGCCCGATCACCCTGCTCGACCCCCTCTACCTGACCTGGTACCTGGCGGCCCTGTTCATCTGGCGCCTGACGGCACCGGCGTGGCGCGCGGTACGCCATCCCGTCCCCTGGGCCCTGGCGATCGCCGCCCTGGCGACACTCACCCCGTCCCTCGGCGACGACCTGGACCTGCAGCGCGTCCTGCAGTTCCTGCCGTACTTCGTACTGGGCCTGACGCTGGGCGAGAGAGGCGAGGCCCGACTGCACGACGGTCTCCCGCGCCTCGTGGCCGCCCCCCTCCTGATGGCCGCCCTGGCCTGCGCCCACTGGATGGCCCCTCACCTGGACTACGCGTGGTTCTTCCACAACGACAGCGCGGCTGGCCTGGGCGCCCCGGCCTGGGCGGGCCCGTTGACGACCCTGGCCACCTTCGCCTGCTCGATGACCCTGTCGGCCTGCTTCCTGGCCTGCGTACCCCGGCACCGGACGTGGTTCACCCCGCTGGGCGCCGGAACGCTGTACGCGTACCTTCTGCACGGCTTCGTAGCCCAGACAGCAGAACACGAGGGCTGGTACGAGGCGGTATGGCTCCAGAACCCGGCAGGCAAGGCAATCCTGACGCTACTGGCGGCGGCACTGACGACGGCCCTGTGCACCCCACCGGTCCGCCACCTATGCCAGGCAGTCCTGGAGAACCCGCTACGCAGGGCGCTGACCAGGGAAGAATCCCCCTCCGGCCCCCTGCCGCACTGATCATCCACCTGCGTACACTGCGGTCGATTTCATCGGCGGCCCGCCGCACCAGGCGGGCCCGACCCCTCGGGGACTCCATGCGAAGATCGACGATCGGTTCCGCCCTGCTCGGCTCCGTGGCGCTGGCCGCCCTCCTCACGCCGGGCGCGCGGGCGGACGACGTTGTGGGCAACCTCGACCTCGGCACCTTCAGGATCACGGGTGGCGGCGGCTCGGGCAACGACGTCGTGCTCGGCATCACCGAGCGCAGGACGATCACCGTCAAGCTGACGGCGAGCGACGACTCCGGCATCAGGTCGGCGGACTTCACGCTCTACCACGGCAGCACCCTGGCCAAGGCCGACGCGAAGCTGAAGGCCACGGAGACGACGGCGGCCTGCACCGCGAGCGGCACCACGTCCACCTGCACGAAGCACTACACGATCGACCCGCGCGCCTCGCTGAAGAACTCCCTGGCCGGCACCTGGAAGGTCGCCGTCCAGGCCAAGGCCAACGACGGCGACTACGTCACCACCGACGGCCACACCTCGTTCTTCCTGAAGCGCTACGCCAAGCTCACGGCCAACGCCTCACCCGAGCCCATCGCCAAGGGCCGCACCCTCACGATCACGGGCAAGCTCTCCCGCGCCAACTGGGACACCCACGACTACCGCGGCTACACCGGCCAACGTGCCTACCTGGAGTTCCGCCGCCCGGGCACCAGCTACTACGAGTCCCTCGGCTACACCCTGACGAACTCCACCGGCGTCCCCACGGCCAAGGTCACGGCCACAGCGGACCGCTACTGGCGCTACGAATTCAGAGGCACGTCAACAACAAACGCCGTAAAGGCCCCGGGCGACTACGTGGACGTGCGGTAGTCCGCCGGACGGCGCGTACGCCCCTGACGGATCAAGCCCCCGCCCCGTATACATCCGACCACGTATACTGATACACGTCTCGATGTATACGGAGGTGGGTTCATGAGCAGAACCGTCATCGACCTCGACGACGACGCTCTGGAGGCCGCTGCCAAGGAACTGGGCACCTCCACGAAGAGGGACACCATCAACACCGCACTGCGGGAGATCGTCGCCCGCAACCGCCGCCTGCGCGCCCTGCACGAACTGCAGGACCTGGCGGCCGAGGGTGCTCTCGACGTCGAACTCCTCCTGGACAAGCGCACCTACCGAGGCGGCTCCGGGCGGTGAGCGTGCCCGACTACCTGATCGACACGTCAGCCCTGGCCCGCATCCTCCTCCGTCGGACGACGGAGGAGTGGGAGCAGCGCATGGCGGCCGGGCTGGTCGCCCTGTGCGACCTCACGGAGCTGGAACTGCTCTACTCCGCACGTTCCGCGAAAGATCGTGAAGCACTCCAGGAACGACTGGACCAGTTCGCCTGGTGCCCCATGCCCGACGGCATCCACCGGCGCGCTCGCGTCGTCCAGCGCGAGCTGACAGCCAAGGGAGAGCACCGCAGCGCCGGAGCCATCGACCTTCTCGTGGCGGCAGCAGCGGAGGAAGCCGGCCTCACGCTGCTGCATCACGACCGCGACTTCGAGACCATCGCCCGCACCACCGGCCAGCCGGTCCACATGATCGACCTGAAGTAGCCGCGCACGACGACCGCCGAGCCGCAGGTCTCATCGGTCAGCTGTTCCCAGAAACGGGTCGTGCAGCGCGACGAGTTCACGCAGATCATTGGAGACCATGACGCCGGCGAGCCGCCCGGCGACGATACGGAGAACACCGCTCAGCAGGCTCTCACGGCTCATGCGGGCCCCATGACACCCATGGCACCGAGCACGAGACACACCGTGCCGAAGAGAAAGAAGCAGCTCGGCCGGCGGCGCGCCACCTCCCAGGCCCGTGAACCCGCCTGAGAACCGGACAAGGGGAGCAAGGCGATGGAGCACCCGGAGCCTTCCCCGCCGGACAACCCGCCCGCTTGGCTGATGGCCCGCACCACCGCAGCGACCGTCAGGTTCCGCCGCACGGCCACCGCACCCCACCGATGACACCTCGTCCTCCCGGCGGCCTCGTGTCGCCCATCAGATGAACTGCTAGGCGTTCGGCTGTACCGCCCAGGCGGGCGCCCCCGGGTCCCGCGAAGCTGAGTGAGCCGGTCGGCTTCCGGCCGCGCCCTGCCCACAGCAGCCTCGTCCGAAAGGCCGCCCCCGTGATCGTGTGTGCGCAGCCGTTCGCACGAGGGCTGAGGTGCACTCGTCCGGATCCGGGGATCCACCCCGACGGGCCATGGGTACGCTGATGCGGCCAGCACGAGGATGAGCACTCCGCACAGGGGCGCGGACGAGGAGCGGCGAGGTGACGAGGACAGCCGGAGCGACCAGGGGTCACCTGGCACGCCTGCTGCTGCTCGGCCTGCTCCTCGTCGGCCTCGGCGTCGTCCATACGCTCGCCCATGCCGACGCCCATGGAGGCGTCACCGGACACACGTCCGCCCACCACTTCGGCCTGGCCGCGGCGGACCAAGAACCGTCCAACGGGCATCACGGGCGCGAGACGGGCACATCCGGCGAAGCCCTGAGCCCCACCACCGCCCTTGCGACCGCGGACCTGGACTCCCTGCCCGAGGCCGACTGTTGGGCCTCGGCGCCCAACGGGCCGTGGTCAGACCCCCCGGCGCAGCACGCATCCGGGGCCACGACCGAGCCGCACGGGGCGCCGCTCGCCGACGGGCTTCTCAGCTGCCGCGCACATACGTCACCGCACGCGCTGGGAGTCCTGCGGATCTAGAGAGGAGACCCGCGTCGACGGCACCGCCATGCCTCTGCGCGGCTCACAGTTCCGGTCCGCCGCTCCGGTGAGGGGCTGCCCGACCGCTCTCTCCGTCCCTGTTCTCCGGGCCGCCGTCCAGCGCCCTGATGCGCCGTACGTCCGTACAGCGCATCAGGCCACACGGCAGACCCGTGCCGAAAGGTGTCACTGCTCCCGTGTCCCAGCACCATGTCGCCGAAGCACCCTCTATGACGGCACCGCCGTACGCTTCCCGCCCGACTCCCCCTGTCCACCCGCCACACCCTTCCCGCCCGGCAGATCAGGACAGCCAGCACCTGTTCGATCGAGGCGGCACCGTGCCCGCGCCGCGCCGCGCGGAACCGGCGCCGTACGAGAGCCGGACCGGCGGGCGGCGAGGGCGTCGCCGGGCGCCCAAGCGCACCCCGCTGCTCGGTGACTACCTGGGCTATGCGGCGACCTTTGTCGGAGCCGGGCTGATCAGCGGCGCCATCGTGCACCACCCCCTCGATCCCACCCGCTACAGCCTCATCGCCGTCATAGGCGCCGCCGTCTTCCTCTGCGCCACGATCCTCAACGAGTTCGTCCTCACCCGCGGCCGCCCCAGCGCAGCGAAGGTCTGCGGCGTGGTCGCGGCCTCCCTCGCGCTGTCCTTCGGCATCGGCATGCTCAGCGGCGGTCTGCAGCACTTCGAGGATTTCCCCGAACGCGCGGCGATGCTGATCCCGTTCGGTCTCGCGCTCTCCTTCGTCTCGTACGTGCTGCGCCACCGTCCCGACCGGTGGCGCAGCATCCTCGGCCCGGCAGGGATCCTGGTGGCGGTCACGGCGGCCGTCGCCTTCGTCGGGTTGAAGGGCATCGCCCAGGAGATGGCCGCGCAACCGGGCGGCGACGGCCACGGCCACAGCCACGGGGAGGAGCCCGCCGCCGAAGCCGAGCCGGAGACGATCGGGACGGACGGCCACCAGCACGAACCCGGCTTCACAGAGGGCCCGGCCCACGGGACGACCCCGAGTGAGGAGCCGACGACCGCCTCATCCCCGGCGGCCGATGACCACGGCGACTCGGGCCACAGCCACTGACGGACCGCGCGCTCAGTGCCCCCCGGCGGAGGACATGGGCAGCCGTCGGGTGAAGGTCCTGCCGCTGTCGCGGGATTCGTACACGCCGTCCTGTGTGGCGACGAGGACGCGCTTGGCGTCGACGGCGGTCAGGGCCTGGGGCTGCCCACCCGGAACGGTCCCGGTCTCCTTCCAGCTGGTGCCGCCATCAGTGCTGCGGTGCAGGCCACCGGCGAGGTCGGCACCGTACAGGGCGTCGGCCGCGGGCCAGGACAGGAAGGCGAGGGCCTGTCCGGTCCCCGCGCGGAACTTCCGGCCGCCGTCGGTGCTCATGACGACGCCGTCCTCCGTGGTGGCCAGCACGACGTCCCGGTCCTGCGGGCTGACGGCGATGTCCAGGGCGGCGAGCGCGGCGCGGTCGTCCCAGGACGTCCGGTCGGCGCTGACGCGCAGCAGGCCGCGGGTGCTGTCGTAGCCGTAGACGGTGTTGTGCGCGTACTCCAGGGAGTGAAAGTCGGTGGTGCCGCCCAGGGACAGGGTCTTCCAGGTCCTGCCGGAGTCGGTGGACCGGATCAGGCCGCGGTTGCCGTGGTCGCCGCTGCCCTCGGCCGGGTGGCCGCTGCCGAGGAAGCTCTTCGCCCCGATGACGGTGAAGCCCATGTAGTCGGCCGTGTCGCCGACCCGCCGGGCGGTGCCGTCGTCGGCCACGGTGATCACACCTTCGTGGGTGGCGACGTACAGGCGCCCGTCGGCCGGGTCGATGCCCAGACCGTGGACATGGCTGACGGCGAGGCTGCCGGGGACTTCGGCCGACGTCGCGTCGGACGAGGTGCCGGAGCTGGAGGAGCATGCGGCCAGTACGGCCGCGAGGACGGTCGCGGTCATGACGGTGGCCGCGCGGGAACGAATCTTCATGCTGAGGATCTCTCCGTGAGGCGCGAGGAGGAGTGGCGGGCAGGGCTAAGGGATCGGCGCGGGACGCGCCTGCACGGGGGCCGGGCTGCGCGGAAGCGGGCCCGAGCCCCCGTTGCGGGCTCGTCAGCTCTTGCCGAGGAGCTTGTTCATCTCCTCGATCTCGGCGTTCTGCGCGGTGATGATGTCGTCGGCCAGCTCCTTGGCCGGCCCGTACTGGCCCTTGTCCTTCTCGGTGGTGGCCATCTCCACGGCACCCTCGTGATGCTCGACCATCATGGTCAGGAACATCGTGTCGAAGCCCTTGCCGGACGCCGCCATCAGCTCGTCCATGTCCTCGGTGTCCATCATCCCGGGCATGTCGGAGCTGCCGGAGTGACCGCCGTGGTCCATGCCCGGCATGGAGGAGGGCACGTCCTCGCCCCAGGACTCCAGCCAGCCGGACATCGTCTCGATCTCCGGGTCCTGGGCCTTCTCGATGCGCGCGGCCAGGTCCTTGACCTCGGCGGAGGACGCCTGACTTGCGGCCATCCTCGACATCTGGATGGCCTGCTGGTGGTGGGGGATCATGTCCTGCGCGAAGGAGACGTCCTGGTCGTTGTGGGCGCCGGCGGTGTCCTCGGCGCCGGCGGAGGCCGACGTCTGCGTACCGGATCCGGTGTCGGAGCCGTTGTCGCTGCCGCAGGCGGCGAGGACGAGGGCGGCGGTCACGGCCGTGGTGCCGAGAGCGGCACGACGGACGAGGGAAAGGATGCTGGTCATGTGGTACTCCTGCGGTCTGCGAAGGATGCTGCGCCGAGCGGCGCGGGACATGGCTGAGTGCCGTACGGCCGCTCGCCGAGGCACAACCGGCGAGGTGGGATACGGCTTGGCCTTGTCCTAGATCCGCAGGAGTTGAAGTTCGGCCAGTGTGGGCGGCGCCCGACCGCCGTCGGGCGTGGTGGCGAGGAACCCGTGGCCGCTGTCGGCGGGCGCGAGCGTGCCGACACGGTCGGGCAACGGCGCAGGAAGGACCGGCCCCGTGCCGACGGCGCCGGACGCGCACGTCGCATCGGCATGCTCGGCATGGCCGCCACCGCTGTCACCGTGGCAGACGTACTCGTCGCTCCCCATCCCGGCATGAGCAGAGGCGAAGGAGGAATGATGGGCGTCAGCGGCCGCGGCCCAGCCCGGGCTGAGGGCGTGCATACCGAGAAGGCCGGCCAGCAGCCCGAGCACCAGCAGCGCCCGCCACCGCCCACGGGGCGATCGCGCGGAGTGGAGCTGTGCACGGGCTGTCACAACTCCCATGCTACGGAAACCGCCTGGCTCCGCGAGGGCAGGCGGGCATTCGGTTCAGTCGTTGCTTGCGGAGGCGCCGAGCAAGGCCCGCCGCAGCTGGTCGAGACCGGGCAGTCCGGCCAGGCCGCCCGGCGTTCGATACACCCGGCACGCGATCCCCGGCGCGCGGCCGGGCTCGGCAAACAGGTCCCGCCCGTCGGCCATGAAGGTCGGCGAACCGGTGAAACCCTCCGCCTCTGCCGCGCGTGTATCCGAGATCACGCGCGTGGTGAATGCGGCGTCGTCGAGGCCGATGCGGACGAGCACTCGGCGAAGCAACTCGGCTGCGGGACCGGCGTGCGGGCAGTCGGGCACGACGAGAAGCTCGATGTTCACAGGTTCAGTGTCGCGCGCTTCCGGTGAGGAGCTCACGGTCCGTCAGGCGGGGGCGGCCGGCGGGCGAGGCGCGGGGAATCCGGGAGCCGCATCTCGAAGTCGGCGCCCAAATGGCCCCCGGAAGCACTCAGGGGCCCGACCCGCGCTGCGGATCAGGCCCCTGACCTGGTACTTCACTGTCGGGGTGGCGGGATTTGAACCCACGACCTCTTCGTCCCGAACGCGATCGGGCCCCGGTTGACCTCTTAGAGCTGGTGTTGGTCAGCTCGTTTTTCTCCAGTACCGTCCACTACGGTCCGGGACTGTCTCGCCACGGCTGCACTGTTTGGCCCCCTGTTTGGCCCCCCACAGTGTCAGGCGCAGATGCTGGTGACGGGCTGGTTACTCCTCCTGTTGAGGTTCGCCGTCCAGTGTGGTGGAGGCGTCGAATACCCCTGTGCTTCCCATGAGGTGCGCTCGGGCCGAGTCGGGCGACAAGGTGCCCTCCTCGACGCGTTTCGCCAGCTTGAATAGGTCACGAGTGTCCACCACTAGACCGTGCTCCTCGGCAAACACCTCGATGTCGTCAGTCGCTCCCGCTAGGACTGGTGGACGTAGACTCGGAGAAGCCTTGATGTTGTGATTGACAATGTACCAGCGGCCACTCGGTACATTGCTATGCTCGCGCTCGTAGTGACGAACCGCTCTTTCAATACGTTGAAAATCGCTGGTCTTTGCGCCCTTTGCGTATCCGCGCACCTCTGCCAAGCAAACCCATTCTCCGTAACTTACCTTCAGGTCCTCAAGAAGGTATGCCCCTTGCTCCTTACCGTCGTCCGAATCGACCACCGTGAATCCGAATTTAACCAAGGCGGATGCCACGGCAGAAACGAGCGGCTTCCCCTGGGCGGTTAGAAGCAATCTCGTTGAAGCGTCGCTCTCCGCCGAGACCCTCTGGAGGGTTTCTGTTAGTTGTTCTTCCTCAGCTTTTCTAGAGGAGTAGATTCTCTCTGTCTCCTTCTTGTGCTCGTCAAGGGCCTTGGAGGCGATTTCCTCTTCCGGTGTCATCCACTCGGGTGACCTGGTCCAATCGTTAGTGTCGGCCGGAAAAGCGTGCGGCAGGATCGAGTTCCATTTTGAATAAATGGCCGATCTCCATGAAGGGAGGTCCGGGGTGTGGCGAGGGAACCACCACCACTCGGGCCCATCGGCCGCACCCCTTTGCCACCATCCACAGCAGATTTCACCACTCTTCTCGCGAACCAAGGGCGTGATGCCCTCATGGTCCCATGTGGTTCCGACCACTCGTCGAAGTACCACGTGTGGCTGCTGGTTCTTGATGTGCTCCGCGAGGGAGCGCTGCTGGGCGATTGTAACGTCGTCCGGGATGTTTTCCGTCTCAATCGAAAGGAGTGTGGAGTGGCCTTGGGCAAACCCACCGAGTCGATAGGCGATATTTCGTGCACGAATGGTTTCGAGCCATCCTGATCCGCCGATTTGGATTACCATTAGTTGGCGGTTGAGGATTGGCGCGTCACCGAAAATGATAGCGGCGTTGAAGTCTTCCTGTCTTACTGTTCTAATTTCTTCAGGGTCATCTCGCCGCACAACTGTTCCGGGGAGTGAGGCGACAAGCTCTTCTTCGCTTGAGCTTTGCGGAATTCCAATGACGAGCGTCCAGGGGCGGGGGGATTCCCCGTAAATCTCACCCATTAGTCCCTCCCTTATTTGACTGCTGATGCTCTATTTTGTCAGCGGCAGGGACGTTGCGCACGCGTTTTCTGTGAGTCACCCAGCGTTGCTCACTGGGGGAGGAAGCCGGGCTTTTGCTGTCCAAGACTGTGCAGCTGTGCGAGGTAGTCTCGTGCCGCTGGCTCGGAGGCGTAGCGACGCTTCACCTCAGCCGCAAGCTCCCTGCTGGTCATGATTAGCGACGGCACGGACCGCCGGTCCCCTTCGAGGGCGCGGCGTCCCATGGTGACTGCCTGTTCCATGTCCCCTTCACGCGCCGCCGTAACGCCAAGAGTGACGCGTGCTTCCGCGTTGCGCATCGGCGAGCGCTCGGTCCCGTCGAAATCCGTTCCCGCGCGCAGCACCTCTTCGGCGAGCGTGCGCGCAAGCTTGTCTTCGCCGACCAGGCGGTAGCAGTCCATCGCGTAGAAGTCGAACTTGGCAGGGTCAACCACGAAGTGGTTGTCCAGGTTCTCGGGGTACGGCATCCCTTCGAGCAACCGCCGTCCCTTGTCCAAGGCCACTTCGACTTGTCGGCGATCCCCAAGCCGTGCCCACGCCTTGGCTTCCTGCGCGGCGAGCTGCACGGCCACCCCGTGGTGCTGCGCCTTCTCGGCTCCGGCCTGCGCTGCCGCGATGACGCCGCGGTAGTCGCCGGTCGTGAGCGCGAACCATGCACGCATCTCGTGCGCCCAGCCGGCAACCTCTGCGTGGTCAGCTTCGGTTGCGAGCGACATCGCGGCCTGTCGCGTCGACTCGGCCGCGTGGCGGTCGCCCGTGTCGTACTCGACACAGCCGACCAGCAGTGCCAGCCAACCGGACAGTGCCAGCACCTCGCGGTGCTGCGCGAGCGTGAGGCTTTTCGTGTGGAGGTCGACGACACGACGGAGCCACTGCCGCCCCTCGATGAGGAGCTGCTCGCTCGGCATGAACGGGTACTCCGAGGCGAGCCGGTCCGTGGTGATTCGCAGGGCATCGAGAGTGGCGTTGTCGACGTCGGACCGGTTGAGACGGCTCACGATCTCCAGCGTCTCCATGCCGGACGCTGCCAGGATTTCCGCGTCCCCGTCCCGCCGCGTGGGTGCTGGGAAGAGCGCGCGCGTCACGGTGCCGAAGAGGGCCGCGATGATCGGTTGGTAGAAGTCGTTCGGCATCTGCCCCGACTCCCAGCGCTTCCACTGACGGATCATGCTCTCTTCCGCAGGGAGCTCCGTGGGAGCGTGCGCCCGCAGTGCCCTGACTGCGTCCCGCTGCGACCAGTCGCGTGCCGCTCGCTCAGCCGCGATGCGCCGTGCCCATGCGGGCCTGTCGTCGGTCATGCGCCCTCCTCCGAGTGCCTACTCCGAGTCTTGCCCGCGAGCCAGGGGGACAGGGAAGAGGACACCGGGGTGTCACCAGACGTGTCCCCGCCCCTGCCTCGCCGTCCCCTAGCTGTCACTTACCTCACAACTCCCGTTCCCCGCATGCTGGTTGCAGATCACGCACCACCCGGCTCGCCGAGCGCTTCGAGCCGTTCGACCCTGCCCCGCAGATCTGAGACTTGGGAGGTGAGATGTTCGAGCTGACGCAGAACTTCGGGGAGGTCGACGCCGGCGCTCGCCTCCCCCGGTTCGGTCGCTTGCTCGGGGTCCCGAGCGTAGCTACCGCGGGCCGTGGTCGTGATGAGCCCATCCTCGCGCAGGATCGCGAGCGCGCGCTGCACGGTCATTCCCGAGATCTTGAACCGCGTGGCCAAGTCCCGGACGGATCCCACATGGGCGCCGGGCGGGATGGAGCCGTTCGCGATCTCCTGTCTCAGGATGTCGGCCGCTTGCTCGGACTCTGTCCGAGGGTCGTCTTTCGAGATTTCAGCGCTGGTCACGCCATCGAGCGTACCCACCACTAGTACGCCCTAGCACGAGATCTGCGCGGACCTCTTGCGCAGTGGTACGTGCTAGTACATGCTGTTACACATCAGCACAGCGAACCCGGTAGGGCATGGCCGGCTGTGCCTGCAAGTGCTTGACCTGCAAGACCGCACAACCCAATGGGGGTCGCGTCCACGGACGCGGCCTCAAGGGGCCCGGGACAGAGCGGGCCGAGGGCGGACCCGACCCTTTTCACTTTCGGGACGGCTTAGACCGAAAGGTCACGTCTCCATACGCCTACAACGGGGTCATGCCGCGCTACCTGGTACGGGCACGGCACCCCCGAAGGAGACACGTTCACCGCCCCGGCATCCCGCCGCGAGGGCGTCGGATCAAATCCGACCCGGGGCACTTCCCCTTGCCGTTCTGCGGCTCGGGTTCTTCCGGATCAGTCGCCGTCTCACCAAAACGCCTGCGACTGCTCTGGCTCCCTGTCCCTCCCATTTCAGGAGCTGACATGCGTACGTACGTCGGTCGCCAACAGGCCGTTTCTGCCGATGACTTCGCCGAACTCGCGCTCGGCACCCCGGTTGAGCTGTGGCTCGGGGTCGAGGGCGAGACGGACGAAGAGCGCGCGGCTCGCATGGACGCGGCGCGCGACATCCTCACCGACCCCGAGTACAGCGACCTCCCCGACGACCTGGTCCGCCTGGCCGCGGGGATCGTCGAGGACCACCCGGAACTGTTCGACGTGGTTCCGCTCCGCCGCCCCGCCCGCCGTCGCTCGGCACGCCGGGGGGTGGCGGCATGACCACCGCGACCATCACCCCGGAGGCGCCGCCGTCCGGGGTGCCGCCGTTGACGAAGCCCGAGATGGGGCTCGCCGGAGTCGGTGCGCTCGCCGCGGCCGGCGTGGGCGCGCTCGGTCTCGTCTCGTCGTTCGACGCCGTGTCGGCCGCCGCGGCCCGCTGGGGCTTCGGCGAGCCGTGGATGCTGCCGGTCGGCATCGATGTGGCCATTCCGGTGTTCACCGTGGCCAACCTGCTGCTGATCCGGATGGACATGGCATTGGCGTGGGTGCGGTTCGTCCCCTGGGCACTCACGCTGGTCACGTGCGGCCTGAACGTCGCCGCCGGACAGGGCATGTGGGCCAAGGTCGCGCACGGCACGATGCCGCTCCTGTGGGTCGTGTTCTCCGAGATCGGCGCACACATCTACGCCGTGCGCATCGGCGCCGCCACCGGGCGGCGAATGGAGAAGATCCGGTGGTCGCGGTGGCTGCTGGCCCCCGTGTCCACCTTCGCGCTGTGGCGCCGCATGACGCTGTGGGAGGTCACCTCCTACGCTCTGGCTCTCGCCTGCGAGCGGGAACGGCTGCTGGCCCGCGCAGACCTGCGCGAGCGGTACGGCCCGCTCTGGCGTTGGAGGACACCGCGGCGCGAGCGCGTCATACTGCGCATGGGCGAACAGGCCCCGGCCACCGAGCAGGAGGTAGCCGCGCCGCCTCTGGTGGAGGAACCGCCGGCCGCTCCGGCTGAGTCCAAGCCGCGCCCGCGCCGACGCGCCGCCACCAACAAGGCCAAGGGCAAGGCTCAGCGCACCTTCGAGGAAGCGCTGATCGAAGCCCGGACGGTCACAGCGGAGTGGACGGACGCGGAAGTGACCGCGGACCGTCTCCGCACCACCCTGCACGTCTCCCAGACCAACGCCCGGAAGCTGCGCGACACCCTGAAGTCAGAGCGCGCGCAGGGCCGTTCGCTGCGGTCTGTGGACGACTCGGAGGGCGAGGCACCCGCGGCTGAGGCCGCCTGATGGCCCCCGCGTTCAGCAAGTGCTACGACCCCTCCGGTAGCCAGTACGGCATCCCCACCTACCCGTGGCGCTACGCCCCGGACGGGCTCGCCACGCGCCGCCAACTCCGCGCCCGTGGCCTGCGCCCGGGGGGCCAGCCGGTCGCGGCTCAGGTGCTGCGCCCGCGCTACCGGCGCGGTCCGCTCGTCGCCTACCTGTACCGCGTCGACCGCGCCAAGCCGGTCCGACCGATGACGCCGGGCAAGCGGTCCGCGCTCGCCAAAGCGATGCTCGCCCGACGTACCTGCCCGTCCTGCCGGACGGATGCCGGATACGTCATTCCCATTTCGCTCGGCATGTGCGTGACCTGCGCCTACCCCGAGGAACAGCGCGCCGCCTGAACTTCGCACACGAGCCGGCGGGGCCGGTCCGCTCACCTCCTACAGCGACGGACCGCCCCCGCCTCTCCTCCCGATGGAAGGGACTTCAGTGAAGCACCCCGACGACGAAAACGAACTGTTCAACCGACTCGAAGCCGAGATGGGCGCCGACTCCGGGGGAGAGGTGGTCGACCTCGACAAGGCGCGGTCGGCCCGCGCCGGGTCGGCCGACCCGACCACCCGACCCGACTCCGACCCGTCGGCCGACCCGGAGAACGGTCGGTCGGGCACCGAGTCGGCCGACCCGACCGTCCGCGCGATGGTCGACCAGCCGACCCCGACCGCGGCCGGTCCGGGCTACCTCGGTCGGCTGGTCGCCGCGCAGCGCCGCCCGGTCGTACCGCAGTGGCTCAAGTCCGTGGCGGAACTGCGGACCGCATCGGCGTGGGTGACCCGCCACTACGCCCACTCGGTCGGCTATCACGCACTGCGCACCCCGGTCTACGCCGCGCGCCTCGCGCTGCAAGCGCCGTCCGGCGCCGCGAAGTTCGTGGGCGGCACGATGCGGTGGGTGGCCGACCGCGAGGGCGAGCCGGTCCGACTCGCCGCGGTCCGGCGCGAGGACGCCGCGGAGTACCTGAAGCTGTCGCGGCAGCGCGACGGACGGGTCCGACTGCGCACCCTCGTAACCGTGCTCGCGATGTTCGTCGGGCTGGGCGCCGCGCTCGCCATGTACGTGCTCGCCCCTGACTGGCTTCAGGCCGTCTCCGTGGGCGCGGTCGTGATGGCGCTCGGCTACGCCGGCCGGAAGGCGGATGCCCCGGTCATCCACCGCGCGGTGGAGCTGCCCAAGGCGGTCAAGCTCACCAGTGACATCGTGCTGAGGGCGCTCGGCTCGCTCGGTATCCCCGCCATCAACCAGGCGCAGGCCAAGGGGCGCGACGGGTTCGAGTTCACCGCGCCGATCACGCGCGACGGCCCCGGCTGGCGTGCGGAGGGCAACCTCCCGTACGGCGTGACCGTGACCGACATCATCGAGCGGCGCGAGCGTCTCGCCTCCGGCCTGCGCCGGCCGCTGGGATGTGTGTGGCCTGAGGCGGTGCCGGACGAGCACACCGGACACCTGGTGCTGTGGGTCGGCGATCAGGACATGTCCAAAGCCAAGCAGCCCAAGTGGCCGCTGCTCAAGACCGGTTCGGTCGATCTGTTCAAGCCGGTCGCCTACGGCACCGACCAGCGCGGTCGGTGGGTCGCGGCAACGCTGATGTACATCGCGGGCGTCATCGGCGCCATCCCGCGCATGGGCAAGACCTTCCTGCTCCGTCTCCTGCTCCTGATCGCGGCGCTGGACCCGAGGGCGGAACTCCACACGTACGACATGAAGGGCACCGGTGACCTCGACCCGGTCGGGGACGCCGTGTCACACCGGCACGCTGCGGGGGACGATGACGACTCCATCGAGTACTGCCTGAACGACTTCAGGGCGCTGCGCGAGGAGCTCCGACGCCGAACCAAGGTGATCCGGTCCCTGCCGCGGGACATCTGCCCGGAGTCGAAGGTGACCAGCGAACTCGCCGACAAGCGGTCGTTGGGCCTGCACCCGATCGTGATCGGCGTAGACGAGTGCCAGGTCCTCTTCGAGCACCCCGAGCACGCGAAGGAGTTCGAGGAGATCGCCACCGACCTAGTCAAGCGCGGTCCGGCCACCGGCATCGTTCTGCTGCTGGCCACCCAGCGACCGGACGCGAAGGCGCTGCCCACGGGCATCTCCGCGAACGCGTCCGCGCGCTGGTGCCTCAAGGTCATGGGCCAGTTGGAGAACGACATGGTGCTCGGCACATCCGCGTACAAGCGAGGCGTGCGCGCGACCATGTTCGCCTGGGGTGACAAGGGCATTCACTACTTCGTCGGCGAGGGCTCGGACGCCCGGATCGTGCGTTCCGTCTACATCGACGGACGCGAGGCCGAAGCCATCGGCGCCCGCGCCCGCCGGCTGCGCGAGGAGGCGGGCACCCTCTCTGGGCACGCACTCGGTGAGGCGCCGGAGCCCACCGCTGCTGCCTACGACCTGCTCGCCGACATCCTCGCCGTCGTCGCGGCCAAGGAAGCCAAGGTCTGGTCCGAGACGGTCGTGAGCCGGCTCGCCGAACTGCGGCCCGAGGTCTACGACGGCTGGGACCCCGACGCGCTCGCCGCGGCCCTGAAGCCGCACGGCATCTCCACCATCCAGGTGGGCCGTCGAGTCGACGGGAAGGTCGTCAACCGGCGCGGCATCGACCGCTCGCACATCACCTCCGCGATTGCGGAGCGTAGCGGAAAGCGGGACGCGGGCTGACACTCCGGGGCCGCTAGCGCTAGCGGCACACCCCGCTAACGTTAGCGGCCCCGCTAGCGCCCCAAACCTGCCCTGATCAGGCCACTAGCGGATAGCGGCCTACCTGCGGAAACCCCTGGAAACCGCCTTGGAGGGCCTCTCATGACCCTTGCCCTGCTCGCTATCACCCTTCTGTTCGGCGTGACTCTGTGTTACGTCGCCGTGTGCACCGCCTCGCCGTTCGGCAACTGCCGCAAGTGCCGCGGCTGGGGCTTCGAGATGAAGACGGACCGCAAGGGCCGCATGAAGCGCGGCAAGGACTGCCGCCGCTGCAACGCCACCGGCAAGCGCATCCGCATCGGCCGGTGGTTCTACAACCGCTGGGCGCGCATCTACCGCGCGGGCGCTTCCTGAGACAGGCGACCGGCGACCGCCCGTCATGAGACGGGCCCCGCTCCTAGCTGGAGCCAGGCGGGCACGGTCGCCGGTCTGTCGCCCCGAACTTGCCAGCACCCGGGGCGCGCAGAGCGTATCCATCCGTCCACCTCGCCCGAAAGCGAGTTCTCTGCCGTGATCCTCAACATGTCCGCCGTGCTGCTGTTCGGCGCCGCCTCCGCCTTCGTCCTCAAGACCAAGGCTGCCGGAGGTGGCGCCGCCCTCGCGCTGTTCCTGTTCGGCTTCTTCACCGCCGGTACCGGCGCCTATGGGCCCATCAACGACCTGGTGCAGGCGTTCGCCACCGCCCTCAGCGACCTCGGCAAGTGAGAAAGGAGACCACGACTATGAACGAACCAATCGTCGCGCGGCACTGGCTCGCCATCGTCGCGCCCAAGGCCGCGCCCGCGCTCGCCACCACGACCGTGCTCGCGCTCGCCCGGATCTGGAACGGCAACGGCGCCGAACACTCCGTCGGCAACGCCGTGCTGATGACCACGCTGTCCCTGGGGGCCGCGGCGGCCGGCGCGTGCGCGAGCGTCGGACGGGCGGGTGACTCCGTCATCGCCGGGACGGCCTTCGCCGCATCCGGCGCGCTCGCCTTCGCGGGCGTGGCCGGATACGCGGACGGGATGTCCCTGCCGCTGCTGCTGTGGTCCGTGGCCACCGCGGGCGCCTACGGGCTCGCCGCCCGGTACTGGCGCCGCGACCGCCGCGACACGCTCACGTACGAGCGGCACGTGAGCGAGCGGCGCGAGGAGCGTGCCCACATCGAGCGTGTCGAGACGCTGCGCGCCACGACCCAGATCGAGGTGGCCCGCACCGGCGCCGCCTACGCCGAACAGCTCGCCGCCGCGCTCACAGCCCGCGCCGCGCTGCCCGGCTTCGATCCGAAGAGCATCGAGAGCACGGGTCTGCCCGCGCTGCCTGGTGCCGAGATCAGCAAGGAACGTGGCTGGTGACCGGCAACCAGACCCGACGCACGGACGCCCTGCTCTCCGAGGCGCACCGCAACCCGCACGGCCCGATCACGACCGGCAGCGTGATGCGCCTCTACGCCCGGCTCGGCATCGCGCCGAAGCGCGCCACGGCTAGGGGCGACCTGAAGTCGCTCGCCCGGCAGGGCCTGCTCACCGAGCACGGCCCGAGCCACCAGCGCCACTACGCGCTCCGCACCACCCACCAGTAGCTACGCCCGAGGCGGGCGCCGTCTCACCACAAGCCTGCGCCCGCCCCGGTTCTCCAGTCCCTCCATAGAGAACAGGAGACCTCAAGCATGACCCAACGTCGTGCATTCGGCGAGGGCCGTCCGGCCCATGCCACTGAAAGGAGGCGCGGTCGTCCCCGCCTGCGCCTGCTGGATCTCTTCTCGTGCGCTGGCGGCGCCGCCATGGGCTACCACCGGGCCGGGTTCGCCGTGGACGGCTGCGACATCGTCGCCCGCCCGAACTACCCCTTCGCCTACCACCGCGGCGACGCGCTCACGTACCTCGCCGCCCTGATCGCGACCGGCGAGATCGAGCGGTACGCGTTCGTGCACGCCTCGCCGCCGTGCCAGCACGGGTGCGCGTTGACCGTGGGCACCAACACCTCCCGAGGGTGGGGCCGCACCCACGTCGACCTGGTCGCGCCCGTGCGGGACCTGCTCGACGCGACGGGGCTGCCGTACGTGATCGAGCAGCCCAACGGTCGCGCGAAAATCCGCAAAGACCTGGCTCTGTGCGGCGAGATGTTCGGTCTGGGTGTGATCCGTCACCGCAACTTCGAGTTGGGCGGATGGGGCACCGAGCAGCGAGCGCACGTCCCCCACCGGGGTCGAGTGCGCGGATACCGGCACGGCCGTTTCTACGACGGCCCGTACGTGGCCGCGTACGGCAACGGCGGGGGCAAGCCGTCGGTTCCTGAGCTTCAGGCGGCGATGGACATCACGTGGACGGACGTCCGCGAGGAACTGACGGAGGCCATCCCACCCGCCTACACGGAGTGGATCGGGCGTGCGTTCCTCGCCTCGGGCACGCTGGAGGTGGCGGCATGAACCGCCACCTCCTCTACGCCGCGCTCGACGCAGCGGAGCGCGGCTGGGCCGTCCTCCCGCTCCGCCCCGGCGACAAGCGCCCCGCCCTGCACGGTGAGGACGTCTGCCCCGGCATCGGGGACTGCGCCGGCGGACACCGCAAGTGGGAGGAGCGCGCGACCATCGACCCGGACCGCATCCGTCGGGCGTGGGGAGAGCTGCCGTTCAACGTCGGCATTGCGACCGGCCCGTCCCGGCTGGTCGTGGTCGACCTCGACATGCCCAAGCGGAAGAGCAGCACGGACACGCCTAGCGGCGTGACGACCTTTGCGGCGCTCTGCGAGCGCGCCGGACAGGCCGTGCCTACGACCCGCACGGTGCGGACCGCGAGCGGTGGGGCCCACCTGTACTTCACCGCTCCGGCCGACTTGCGACTTGGCAACACCGCCGGCCGGCTCGGCAAGCGCATCGACACCCGGGCGTGGGGCGGTTACGTGGTCGCCCCCGGCAGCATCACCCGTGCGGGCACCTACGCGCTCCTCAACGACATTCCGCCTGCCCCTCTGCCTGAATGGCTCAGCGCCCATCTGACGGGTCGTCACGCCGCGCGGGCACTAACGGCTGCACCGTCGGCTGTTCGAGCGTCCAAGTACGCCGCAGCGGGCCTGAACGCCGAAACGGCGTCCGTACGGCAGGCGCCGGAGGGCGAGCGCAACGCCACGTTGCTCCGGGCGGCGCGAGCCCTGGGGCGGTTCGTCGCGTGGGGCGACCTCCCCAGGGAGCAGGTTGAGGAGGCTCTTCAGTTGGCGGGGGAGCAGGCCGGTCTGTCCCCGCGGTCCTGCATGGCCACCATCCGCAGCGGGCTGAACTGGTCGATTGCCCGCAACCAGCAGCGGAGGGCAGCGTGAGTACCCGCAACCGCCCCTCACTGAGGTTGGTCCACTCCGCAGAACGGCCGGCGGACGACGGCACGGCCTGCCCCTCTCGCCCCCTACTGAAGAGCCTTCCCGGAGCCCCGACCGGTCCGGGCGCCGCCGGACACGCCACGACCACTCCGGCCGTGGGCGAGCCGAAAGGCGCCGCCCGGCAGGGCGTCCCTTCTGCTCTTCGTTCTGACCCGCACCCGGTCACCGCGACCGGCATCGTGCCGGGTCTCCAGATCCGCACGACCGGCGTACCGGTGGCCGACTGGCTGTGCTCCTGCGGGCACCACGAACGAGCCCGTGGCCGCGCCGCCGTCACCGAACTCACCAAACGCGTATGCGTCGGCGTCTGCCCTCACCGCACCGCCCCTGTAAAGGAAGGGAGGACCCTCGCATGACTTCCACCACGAACGGCGCGGTCCTGCTCGACGAGGTGGAAGCGTTCCACCGCCGCTTCAACATCTTCCCCCTCGACGCCGCGTACGTCGCTGTGACGCTGTGGGACGCGCACGCGCACCTGCTCGACTGCTTCGACTCCACCCCGCGGCTCGCGTTCCTGTCGCCGGAGCCGGGCTCCGGAAAGTCCCGTGCCCTGGAAATCGTGGAAACCCTCGTGCCGCAACCGATGGTCGCGGTCAACGCCTCCGCCTCCGCGCTCTTCCGCGCGGTGTCGGGAATGGAGGGAAGGCCCACGATCCTGTTCGACGAGATCGACACCGTCTTCGGTCCCAAGGCCGGAGAGAACGAACAGCTCCGAGGCTTCCTGAACGCCGGACACCGTCGCTCCGGCGTCATGTGGCGCTGCGTGGGCGACGGCTCCAATCAGCAGGTACAGGAGTTCCCGTCGTTCTGCGCCGTCGCGGTCGCCGGGCTCGGCTCGCTGCCGGACACGATCCTCACGCGCTCGGTCATCGTCCGCATGCGGCGCCGCGCCCCGAACGAGCAGGTGGAGCCGTTCCGGCAGCGCATCCACGAGAAGGAGGGGCACGCGCTGCGCGAGCGGCTTTCCACCTGGGCCCAGTCCGTCCGCGACCAGGTCGACGGGGTGTTCCCGGAGCTCCCGGAGGGCATCACCGACCGGCCCGCGGACGTGTGGGAACCCCTGCTCGCCATCGCGGACGCCGCTGGCGGCACATGGCCGGCGCGGGCTCGCGCCGCCTGCATCGAGCTGGTGAACGCAGCCAAGACCAGCGACAAGGGCAGCATCGGAATCCGTCTGCTCACGGACCTCCGCGACTACGTGTTCAACGGCATCGACCGTCTGCCCACCGTCGCCATCCTCGACAGGCTGCACGGCCTCGAAGAGGCGCCGTGGGCAGACATGAGCGGCAAGCCGCTCGACGCGCGCGGGCTGTCGAGGATGCTGCGGGAGTACATGACCGCGGACAACACCCCGATTGCGGCCCGCAACATCAAGACCGGCGGGAGCGTCATGAAGGGCTACTACGCGACCGATCTGCACGACGCGTGGCAGCGCTACTGCCCGCCCCCCGCGGAAAGTCCGCTACTTCCGCTACCGGCGCTACCGGGCAGGTCAGAGCCCTAGAAGCGGTAGCGGATCGGTACTCCGCATCCGCTACCGCGTCGCCCCACCCGCTACCCGCCCCGGCCACGGTTCCGGGGCCGGTAGCGGCTCCATCCGCTACCGCTGTCTCCATCCGCTACCTGGATCATGCCTTTGACCAGGACGGTAGCGGAGGTAGCGGAAGTAGCGGACCTGACAGGAAGGGGGCCACAGCCCCCGGAACCCTGCCGAGGAGGCACCGCAGCATGAGCACCGTTGCCGCACCAGCCGAACAGCTCCTCTACCGACCCGAGGAAGCGGCCAAAGCTCTCCGCATCGGACGCTCGATGGTCTACGAGGAGATACGCCTCGGACGACTTCAGACCGTCCGCATCGGCCGTCGCCGACTTGTGCCGCCGGAGTACATCGCGCAGTACGTCGAACTCCTCAAGCGCGAGGCGGAAGTCAACGCCTGAGTACCTCAACACCCCGTTCTCCAGGGCCGCGTCCTTCAGGGCGCGGCCCTGCATTCTTGGAGGCACAACGCAGCATGAGCGAAACCCCGAAGCGCGCCACCAGGGCCGGTCATGGCGAAGACACCATCTATTGGGACGCAGCCAAGAAGCGGTACGTCGGGGCCGTTTCCTTGGGCTACGCCCCGAACGGCAAGCGCCGCCGCCCGAAGGTCTACGGCAAGACGAAGACCGAAGTACGGCAGAAGATCCGGGACTTGAAGAAGGAGGTACAGACCGGCGTCAAGTCACCGGTGAACTACACCGTGGCCGACGCCGTGAACGACTGGTTGGAGCGTGGCTTGAAGGGACGCGACGAGCAGACCCTCAGCAAGAACCGCAGCATGGCGAACAAGCACCTGATTCCCCTGCTCGGCAAGGCCAAGCTGAAGGATCTCAGCGCGGACGACGTTGACGACTGGTTGGACGACAGGGCCGAAGTACTAGCCACGCGAAGCTTGCGCGACCTGCTCGCCATCCTGCGCCGCTCCATCGCGCACGCCCAGCGCCGGGACAAGGCGGCACGGAACGTCGCGCTGCTCGTCACCGCCCCGGAGGGGCGCCCCGGCCGGCCGAGCAAGGCACTGAACCTGGAGCAGGCCAAAGCCGTGCTCGCCGCCGCGCGAGGCTCGCGGCTGTACGCGTACCTGGTCCTGTCACTTCTCAGCGGTGTCCGTACGGAGGAGGCGCGCCCCCTTACCTGGGACCATGTCTTTCTTGAGACGAACGACGGCATCCCGCCGCACGTCGCGGTGTGGCGCTCGGTGCGCAAGCACGGCGAAACGAAGACCAAGAAGAGCCGACGGACCATCGCTCTGCCGAAGCAGGTGGTCGATGTCCTCGAAGAGCACCTGCGATGGCAGCAGCAGGAGAGGGCATCGAGGGGGATGGAGTGGAGCCGGACGGGCCGTGTCTTCACCACCAGGACCGGTGAGCCGCTCGACGCGGCCAACGTCCGGCGCGACTTCAAAGCCATCGTGCGAAAGGCCGGCCTGAAGCCGGAGTGGACGCCGCGGGAGCTCCGACACAGCTTCGTGTCGCTGCTCTCTGACCATGGCATCCCGCTGGAGACGATCGCTCTTCTGGTTGGTCACAGCAGCCAGGCGACGACCGAGGCGGTCTACCGGAAGCAGCTCCGGCCTGTGATCACGAAGGGTGCCGAAGCAATGGATGACATCTTCGCCGATGATCAGGAAGGGGAGGCGGCGGAGGAGCAGGAAAAGAGCGACGTGGTGGCCTGATCAACTTTGTTTGGCCCCCTGTTTGGCCCCCCGGGCACGACAGAGGCCAGGTAGTAAATGCACTACCTGGCCTCTGACCAGCGTCGGGGTGGCGGGATTTGAACCCACGACCTCTTCGTCCCGAACGAAGCGCGCTGCCAAGCTGCGCTACACCCCGATGTCGCTGCTTGTCGCGGCGACGTCGTTTACTTTAGCCCACCGGTGGCTGGAGACGAAATCCGGTTTGTGAGCGGTGGTGGACGCGGCCGCGCAGCGGGTTCGGGCGGATGTGGTCCAGGGTCACCAGGAGGAGCGCCAGGGCGTACATGCCGAGGCCCAGGAGCAGCGCGTTGCCCAGGACGCTCTTGAGGCCGTGGTCGGCGACGTCGAGGAAGGGGTACAGGTAGCGGGCCGGCTCGGCGGGGACCAGGAACTCGCCTCGGGTCAGGACGAAGCCCAGGTAGGCCACCGGGTAGAGCAGCCAGGGCGCCGCCTGGCGCAGGTGCAGGTCGCGTGAGGGTGTCAGGAGGAGCCAGTCCAGCAGGGCCGCCAGCGGTGTCACCGTGTGCAGGATCTGGGTCGTGACCGCGTGCCAGCCCGTCGGGTCGGCCGCGGAGCCCGTGAGGACGCCGGGGAGGGCGAAGGGGCTCGAGTCGTTCGCCAGGAGCAGGTGGTAGGTCAGGCCTGTGATCAGGGCGTAGAGCAGGGTCGCCCCGGTCAGGGACGAGGGGAGCGGGCGGCGGGCCGTCCACGCCAGGCGGGCCGACGCGGCGAACACCAGGGCCAGGAGGATGTTGCTCTGGATGGCGAAGTGGCTCAGGGTGCGCAGGGGGCTGCCCAGGGTCAGTTCGATTGCTACGGCTGCTGTAGCCGTTAGGGCGGTCAGGAGGCGGAAGGCGGCCGTCGGGCGGCGGCGGGCCGGGGTGGCCACCGCCGTGGCGGGGACGTGGGACGGCATCAGTATGGGCACGCCCGGTATCGCGGGCAGATCCGGGATGTCCCTGGGTATCGGGGGTATCGGGGCGCTCATGCACCTCACGCTAGGGAGCATGGGTGAAATGGGCGATATGGGTGGGCCGGGTGGGTTACCCCGCCCGGTCCTGCCGCAGCACCTGAGGCCCCGCCCTACAGCCCTACTCCCGACCCACCAGCGTCAGCAGCGTCGCCTCCGGAGGGCACGCGAAGCGGAACGGGGTGTAGCGGTTCGCGCCACAGCCCGCCGAGACATGGAGGTAGGACGTGTGGCCGTCCGCCGTGTGGGTGGACAGGCCCTTCACGCGGTCCGTGTCCAGGTCGCAGTTGGTGACCAGGGCGCCGTAGAAGGGGATGCACAGCTGGCCGCCGTGGGTGTGGCCGGCCAGGATCAGCGGGTAGCCGTCGGCCGTGTAGGAGTCCAGTACGCGCAGGTAGGGCGCGTGCACCACGCCCATCGCGAAGTCCGCCGCGCCGGACGGGCCGCCCGCCACCTGCTCGTAGCGGTCCCGTTTGATGTGCGGGTCGTCGAGCCCGGTCAGCTCCACGGACACGCCCTCGACCTTGAGGGTCCCGCGCGTGTTCGTCAGGTTCAGCCAGCCCGCCGCGTCGAAGCCCTCGCGCAGGTCCTCCCACGGGTTGTGGATCGCGTCGACCGCGGGCGGGTTGCCGTTCAGGCCGTGGCGGCCCTGCGCCTTCTCCAGCAGGTAGCGGGCCGGGTTGCGCAGCTTGGGGCCGTAGTAGTCGTTGGAGCCGAACACATACGCGCCCGGGAACTCCATCAGCGGACCCAGCGCGTCCAGGACTTCCGGCACACCCTCCGGGTCGGACAGGTTGTCGCCCGTGTTGATCACGAAGTCGGGGCGCAGCCCGGCCAGGGAGCGCAGCCAGCGCTGCTTCTTGCGCTGGCCGCCGACCATGTGGATGTCGGAGACCTGGAGCACGCGCAGCGGGCGCATGCCGGCCGGGAGGACGGGGACCGTCACCCGTCGCAGTCGGAAGGAACGGGCCTCGAAGCCGGCCGAGTAGAGCAGACCGGCGGCGCCGACCGCCGTGATGCCAAGGGGTACTCCGTATCGCGCGCGCATACGACCATCGTGTCAGACCGGGGAAGTGCCCCGCGCCCGGCGGTCCCTGAGCGGCCGCCTCCGCCTCCGGTACGGCCTCCTGGCGCAGGTCCCTTTAAATAAGCGGGCGTTCCGGTCCCCGCACCTGCGACAATCGGACACATGACCACGCTCAAGTCGAAGCTGCAGGAAGACCTCAACGCCGCGATCAAGGAGCGCGACGAGCTCCGCTCCTCGACGCTCCGGCTGACGCTCGCCGCGATCACCAAGGAGGAGGTCGCGGGCAAGACGAAGCGCGAGCTCTCCGACGACGAGGTGCAGAAGGTGATCACCCGCGAGGCGAAGAAGCGCCGGGAGGCCGCCGAGGCGTTCGCGCAGGGCGGGCGTGCCGAGCAGGCCGAGCGGGAGAAGGCGGAGGGCGAGGTCCTCGCCGCCTACCTGCCCAAGCAGCTCAGCGACGACGAGCTGAACCAGATCGTGGCGCAGGCCGTCGAGGAGGCCAAGGCCGCCGGCGCCGAGGGCCCGCGGGCCATGGGCGCGGTCATGAAGATCGTGAACCCGAAGGTGGCCGGTCAGGCCGAGGGCGGCCGGGTCGCCGCCGCGGTGAAGAAGCTTCTCGCCGGCTGAGGGGCGCAGAGGCGCCGGCCAGAGGCCGATACGACGAGGGGCCCGGCATATGTGCCGGGCCCCTCGTCATCGCCTGATCAACGGGCGTCAGCCAGGCCCACCCGCGCCGTTCCCGTTCGACTGGCCCCGCCAGAAGCCCTCCGGGATGGAGAAGGACGGGTCGGGCTCGGGGCCGCCCGTGCCACCGTTGGCGGCGCCGCCGCCGTTGGCCCCGCCGACCAGACCGCCGATGAAGCCGTCGCCGTTGCCGTTGTCGTCGCCGCGCCCCTGGTCGTCGTCATCGTCGTCGCCGCGGCCCTTGTCCCGGTCCTCGTCCTCGTCCGGGATGTGCACGGTGTGGAACTGCTCGGCCGGCTTGCCCTCCAGCGCGCCCGCCATGGCGTCCCGCCAGATCGGGCCCGGGACCCGGCCGCCGTAGACGAGGTCGTGGTACTGGCCGCCGATGTAGATGTTCCGCATCTTGACCTTCTGGGTGGCGCTGCCGACCCAGACCGCGCCCGACAGGTTCGGGGTGTAGCCCACGAACCAGGCGTTGCGCCGCTCGTCCGTCGTACCGGTCTTGCCGGCGCTGTCCCGGGACGTGAGGCCGGCCTCCTTGCCGGTGCCGGAGTCGACCACGCCCTGCAGCAGGCTGTTGACGGTGTCGGCGGTCTTCTCGGACATCGCCCGCGAGCACGTCGACTTCGGCACCTCCAGCGACTTCTGCTGGTCGCCGACCCGCTGCGTGATCGCCTCGATGGCGACCGGCGTGCAGTACATGCCGCGCGAGGCGAAGGCGGCGTACGCGCTCGCCATGGTCAGCGGGGAGAGACCGACGGAGCCGAGGGCGATGGCGGGCCGCTCGGGGAGCTTGTCGCCGTTGCCCTGGCGGACCTGGAGGTGGTCGGTCATGTTCACGACCGGGCACAGGCCGATGTCGGCGATCATCTGCACGAAGTACGTGTTGACCGACAGCTCCATCGCCTTGCGCAGGCGGTACGGGCCGTGCTCCGACTCGCTCTCGTTCTCCAGCTTCTCGCCGCGCAGATTGGTCCACGGCTTGCTGTCGCACGTCTGGACCGGGCTCGGGTACTGCATCTGGTACGGCGACGAGTACTCCTGCGTCGGCGGCCGGCCCTCCTCCAGCGCGGCCGCGGCCACGAACGGCTTGAACGTCGAACCGGTCGGGAAGCCGAAGTTGGAGCCGCCGTACGCCGCGTCCACCGAGTAGTTCAGCTCGGTCTGGTTCTTGCCGGAGCCGTACGGCTTCGACTGGCCCATGGCGAGGACCTTGCCGGTGCCGGGCTCGACGAGGGTGGCCGCCGCGGCGACCTTGTCCGACTTGTAGACGTGCTGCTTGAGCGAGGCCTGGACCGACTTCTGGGCCTTCGGGTCCATGCTCGTCTTGATCGTCAGACCGCCGCGGTTCCAGATCTTGGCGCGGGCCTCGCGGTTCTTCCCGAAGACCGGATCGTTGAGGAAGACGTGCTTGACGTACTCGCAGAAGAAACTGGCGCCCTTGACGGCGGTGATGCAGCCGTTCTCCGGCCGGTGGACCTTCAGGCCCAGCGGGGCCTTCTTCGCCGCGTCGGCCTCCTGCTGCGAGACGTCACCGAGGTCGGCCATGCGCTGCAGGACGACATTGCGCCGCTTCGTCGCCTCGGCCTCGTCGTTGATCGGGTCGTACCGGCTCGGCGACTGCACGATGCCGGCGAGCAGCGCGGCCTCCTGCAGCTTCAGGTCCTTGGCGGACTTGGAGAAGTAGCGCTGGGCGGCGGCCTCGACGCCGTACGCCTGCTGGCCGAAGAACGTGATGTTCAGGTAGTTCTCGAGGATCTTCTTCTTGCCGAGCTCCTCCTCGACCTGGATCGCGAACTTCAGCTCCTTGATCTTGCGGCCGAGGGTCTGCTGGGTGGCCTGCGCGACCTTGGTCGGGTCGTCGCCGGCCTCCTCCACGAAGACGTTCTTCACGTACTGCTGGGTGAGCGTCGAGGCGCCCTCGGAGACGCCGCCGCTCTGCGCGTTCTTGTTGAGCGCGCGCAGGATGCCCTTCAGGTCGACCGCGCCGTGCTGGTAGAAGCGGGCGTCCTCGATCGCGACGATCGCCTTCTGCATGTACGGCGAGATGTCCTTGAGGTCCAGCACCGTACGGTCGCGCGAGTAGACGGAGGCGATCATGCCGCCCTCGGCGTCCAGGATCGTGGTGCGCTGGCTCAGCGGCGGGGTCTTCAGATTGGCGGGGAGCTCGTCGAAGCTCTCGACCGACCCCTTGGCCGCGAGCCCCAGCGCGCCGACGGCGGGCAGCGCGATGCCCGCCAGCACGGCTCCTGCGAGCACACTGACACCGAGGAACTTCGCGGCCTGCTGCGTTGCCGACAGACCACCGCCCGAGCGCTTCTTTGGCATGGGGGAAGCCTAAACCGTAGAGATGAGCGAACCGAGAGCCGACCGTGCCAGGTCATGGCATGGCGGGGTGACGCGGGCCACGGTGCCTTCCCATTCGCCGGACAGGCGCACAGGCCTTGGCCTAAGCTGCTCTCAACTGTCACAGCAGTGCGGCCACGTATCAATACGTCCGGCGACCCCGAATCGTTCCGGAGGTTCCCCACTTTTTCTGGTGGGCGCGTGTCCGAATCCGCCTCGTGTGTCATACGGCGCCCGTTGTGACGCAAGCCAACTGTCCCGCTTTGCCGGGAAGGTCGCGCATGTCGCCAGCTCACTCCCCCGGGTGATCTGCCGCTTACCCATAGTCCGTTCGGACCATTCAAGATTGGGCCCGCTGGGGGTGTTGCGCTGTGCCCACCTTCCGTAACGTCCTCAACTGGCGGCGGTGAATATGCCGCTGCCGCCGTGGGGGAGCCTCGATTCGGGAGAGGACGGCGCCGGTATGGGCTGGGTAGTCGACTGGAGTGCGCAGGCGGCCTGCCGCACTACCGATCCGGATGAACTGTTCGTTCAGGGAGCAGCGCAGAACAGGGCCAAGGCGGTGTGCACCGGCTGCCCGGTGCGCACGGAGTGCCTGGCGGACGCGCTCGACAACCGCGTCGAGTTCGGCGTGTGGGGAGGCATGACGGAGCGAGAGCGCCGCGCACTGCTGCGTCGGCGGCCCACCGTCACGTCGTGGCGCCGGCTGCTGGAGACGGCGCGCACGGAGTACGAACGGGGAGCGGGGCTGCTGCCCCTCGACGACGACGAGGTGTACGAGGACTACGCGGCCGTCGGCTGACGGATCGGGGCCCTGAACGCGGCCTCAAGGGTGGGTCAGGCCTCGGGCGCCGTGGTGGGTGGCTCGGGGTCCGGCAGCTCCGGCCGGTTGGCCGCGAGCCGGTTCCCGATGTCCCGCAGCCCGGCCAGGTCGTGGACGTCGCCGGGCAGCGCGGCCACCTCGGCCACCGCGACCTCGGGGTGCAGCGCGGCGAAACGGTCGCGCGTACGCTGCTCGCGGGAGAGCAGTTGCATACGGTCGGCGTGCAGTCTCAGCAGGCCGGCCGTGAGTTGGTCGACGGACCGCTCCACATGCGGAGCGCCGGTCTCGGGCTCGTCAGGGGCCGCGATGCGCTCCATGTCCGTGGCGGCGGGGGAGCCTGCGTCGGGAGCTGGTGCCTCGGGAGCGGCCGGGTCTGAACTGTCGTACGTGTCGGGGGAGTTACGAAGACCAGCTTTCCCGTGCTCCTGATCCACAATGCGGGGCTCTTCAAGATTTTCCGCGGCGGCGAGCGCCCGCTCGGCCGACAGACGGTCGGCGCCGCTGCCGTGGACCCGGTTGAGCACCAGTCCGGCGAGCGGCATGTCCTCCGCGGCCAGCCGCTCCACGAAGTACGCCGCCTCCCGCAGCGCGTCCCGCTCCGGCGCCGCCACCACCAGGAACGCCGTACCGGGCGCCTGGAGCAGCTTGTACGTGGCGTCCGCGCGCGTACGGAAGCCACCGAACATCGAGTCCATCGCCGCCACGAACGTCTGGACGTCCTTCAGCAGTTGTCCGCCGAGAAGCTTGCCGAGGGCGCCGGTCATCATCGACATACCGACGTTCAGGAACTTCATGCCGGCGCGCCCGCCGACCTTCGCCGGGGCCAGCAGGACCCGGATCAGCTTGCCGTCCAGGAACGAGCCGAGCCGCTTGGGCGCGTCCAGGAAGTCCAGCGCGGAGCGGGACGGCGGGGTGTCCACGACGATGAGGTCCCACTCGTCCCTGGACCGCAGCTGGCCCAGCTTCTCCATCGCCATGTACTCCTGCGTGCCCGCGAAGCCCGCCGAGAGCGACTGGTAGAAGGGGTTGCCCAGGATGGCGGCCGCGCGCTCCGGGTCCGCGTGCGCCTCGACGATCTCGTCGAAGGTGCGCTTCATGTCGAGCATCATGGCGTGCAGCTCGCCGCCCGCCCGTCGCCCGCCACCACCCTCAACCGAATCGCTACGCGATGCCGCTGAGTGATCCTCCACGCCCTTCACGCGGCGCGGGGTGTTGTCCAGCGAGTCGATGCCCATGGACTGGGCGAGGCGGCGCGCCGGGTCGATGGTCAGGACGACGACCTTCCGGCCGCGCTCGGCCGCCCGCAGCCCCAGTGCCGCCGCCGTGGTGGTCTTGCCTACGCCGCCGGAGCCGCAGCACACGATGATCCGGGTCGACGGGTCGTCGAGCAGGGGGTCCAGGTCGAGGATGCGGGAGGGGGAGAGGTGGGGGCGGCGGGGGGCGTCCTGGGCCTGTGGGTGCGCCTGTGCGGGTGTTCGGCTTTGCGTTCTTGCCTCGCTTTTCGCCGCCAGGTTCTTCTCCGCGGGCTTCGGACCAGTCATGACATCCCCTCATCCCCTGCTTCCAGGGCCCACGCCCCTGACCTGCGGCGGGTCACCACGACAGGTCCTGTTCCCGCAGCTCGCGCGCCAGGGCGTACAGGCCCGCCAGATCCATGCCCTCGGCCAGCAGGGGCAGTTCGTGCACCGGCAGGCCCAGGTCGGTCAGGACCCCGCGCTGCTCGTGCTCCAGCGCGTGCCGCTCGGCGTACTCCGCGGCCTGGCCCAGCAGCGGGTCGACCAACCGCTCGGCCCGCCCGCCCCGGCGCGCCCCGCCCAGCCCCGCCGCGGACAGCGACTTGGCCAAGGCGGCGCGCGGGACGCTGCGGACGAGTTCCAGATCGGTCGCGTCCAACACCTCGGGGCGCACCATGTTCACGATGATCCGGCCCACCGGCAGCCGCGCCGCCCGCAGTTCGGCGATGCCGTCCGCGGTCTCCTGGACGGGCATCTCCTCCAGCAGCGTCACCAGGTGCACGGCTGTCTCCGGGGATTTCAGGACCCGCATCACCGCCTGCGCCTGATTGTGTATCGGCCCTATCCGGGCCAGCCCCGCCACCTCGTCGTTGACGTTCAGGAAGCGGGTGATGCGGCCGGTGGGCGGCGCGTCCATGATCACGTAGTCGTAGACGAAGCGGCCTGCCTTGTCCTTGCGGCGCACGGCCTCGCAGGCCTTGCCGGTCAGCAGGACGTCCCTGAGCCCCGGGGCGATGGTGGTGGCGAAGTCGATGGCGCCGAGCTTCTTCAGGGCCCGGCCGGCGCCGCCCATCTTGTAGAACATCTGGAGGTAGTCCAGAAGGGCCAGTTCGGGGTCGATGGCCAGGGCGAACACCTCCCCGCCCCCGGGCGCGACGGCGATCTTCCGTTCCTCGTAGGGCAGCGCCTCCGTCTCGAAGAGCTGGGCGATGCCCTGCCTGCCCTCGACCTCGACGAGAAGCGCCCGCTTCCCCTCCGTCGCGAGGGCGAGCGCGAGTGCGGCGGCGACCGTGGTCTTTCCGGTCCCGCCCTTACCGCTGACGACCTGGAGCCTGCTCACGTCTTCGAGCCTAACCAGTCGTTGCGCCGACTACGCGACAGCCTGTGGACAACGTGACGCGGTCGGCCGTCCGGGTCGGCCGGGGCAGCGGATAAAGTCGGCCGCATGACCAAGTGGGAATACGCAACCGTGCCTCTGCTCGTCCACGCCACGAAGCAGATTCTGGACACCTGGGGCGAGGACGGCTGGGAGCTCGTCCAGGTCGTGCCCGGGCCGAACAACCCGGAGCAGCTCGTCGCCTACCTGAAGCGGGAGAAGCAGGCATGAGCGCGGTCGAGGAGAAGCTCGCCGAGCTGGGCCTGACGCTGCCGGAGGTCGTTCCTCCGCTGGCCGCCTACCAGCCTGCCGTGCAGTCCGGCGTGTACGTGTACACCGCCGGGCAGCTGCCGATGGTGGACGGCAAGCTTCCGGTGACCGGCAAGGTGGGTGCCGAGGTCACCGCCGAGGAGGCCAAGGACCTCGCGCGTGTCTGCGCCCTGAACGCGCTCGCCGCCGTGAAGTCGGTCGCGGGTGACCTCGACCGCATCGCGCGTGTCGTGAAGGTCGTGGGCTTCGTCGCCTCCGCCTCGGACTTCACCGGGCAGCCGGGTGTCATCAACGGCGCGAGCGAGCTGTTCGCCGAGGTGCTGGGTGAGAAGGGCGTCCACGCGCGCAGTGCGGTGGGGGTCGCTGTGCTTCCGCTGGACGCGCCTGTGGAGGTCGAGGTGCAGGTGGAGCTGAGCGGGGCTTAGGTCGTGTCCGTAAAGTCGCGTCGTCCGCCCGTAGGGCGTGCCGAGCGGCGTCCGGTGCGTGCTCTGGGGGTACCCCCTGCTCGAAGAGCTTGGGGGAGTGCCGGGCGTCGAACGGCAGGCGGGACTTTGCGGACACGGCCGAGTCCTGCGGGGCGCTGGGGTTTGTGGGGACGAGCCTCCGTGGTTCGGGCAGGTTTGTCCCTACGGGCCGGTTTTCAGAGGGACGGGCGCTCGATGATGCCGTGTTCCTCCAGGTAGTCCAGCTGCGCGCGGACCGACAGTTCCGCCGCCGGCCACAGTGAGCGGTCCACGTCCGCGTACACGTGCGCCACGACGTCGGACGGTGAGCGGTAGCCGTTCTCCACGGCCGTCTCGACCTGGGCCAGACGGTGGGCGCGGTGGGCCAGGTAGAACTCGACCGCTCCCTGCGCGTCCTCCAGCACCGGGCCGTGGCCCGGGAGCACGGTGCGGACTCCGTCGTCGACCGTGAGGGACCTCAGGCGCCTCAGGGAGTCCAGGTAGTCGCCCAGGCGGCCGTCGGGGTGGGCCACGACGGTCGTCCCCCGGCCGAGGATCGTGTCGCCGGTCAGGACCGCCTGGTCGGCGGGCAGGTGGAAGCACAGCGAGTCGGCGGTGTGGCCCGGCGTCGGGACCACTCGCAGTTCCAGGCCGCCCACGGTGACCACGTCCCCGGCGGCCAGGCCCTCGTCGCCCAGGCGCAGCGCCGGATCGAGGGCACGCACGTGCGTGCCGGTCAGTTCCGCGAACCTCAGGGCGCCCTCGGCGTGGTCCGGGTGGCCGTGCGTGAGCAGGGTCAGGGCGATGCGCTTGCCCGCGCGTTCTGCTGTCGCCATCACGTTGCGCAGGTGGGCCTCGTCCTGGGGGCCCGGGTCGATCACTACGGCGAGGTCGGAGTCCGGTTCGGCGACGATCCAGGTGTTCGTGCCGTCCAAGGTCATCGGTGACGCGTTGGGGGCCAGGACGTTGACGGCGCGGGCGGTGGCCGGGCCGGAGACGACCGTGTCCCGTGGCTGGCCGGGGAGGGTTGCGGCGTCCGTCATGCGGTGCGGCCTTCCGGGGCGGGTGTGGGGGCTGGCGGCTGTGCGGGGGCGGGTGCCGGGGCGGTCATGCGGGGGCTTCGCCGGCGGTCGGGATGTGCTTCGTGAACTCGTCGTGGCCGGGCCAGGCGAGGACGATCTCGTCGTTTACGAGGGTCGCCTGTGCGAGGACGGGGGTGAGGTCGCGGTCCTGGGCGGCGGCGAGGGCCTCTGTGGCTGTGGCGTACGGGGTCAGCTGGCGGAGGGTCGCGATCGTGGGCGGCATCATCAGGAGCTCGCCCTTGTCGTACGCCGCCGCGGCTTCGGAGGGGTGGATCCAGACGGTGCGGTCTGCCTCCGTGGAGGCGTTGCGGGTGCGTTGGCCCTCGGGGAGTGAGGCGACGAAGAACCACGTGTCGTAGCGGCGGGGCTCGAACTCGGGGGTGATCCAGCGGGTCCAGGCGCCGAGGAGGTCGGAGCGGAGGACGAGGCCGCGGCGGTCCAGGAACTCGGCGAACGACAGGTCGCGGGCGACCAGGGCTGCGCGGTCGGCCTCCCAGTCGTCGCCCGTGGTGTCGCCTACGACGGTGTCCTCGGTGGGGCCGGCGAGCAGGACGCCCGCCTCCTCGTAGGTCTCGCGGACCGCCGCGCAGACGATCGCCTGGGCCGTGGCCTCCTCGACGCCGAGGCGGGACGACCACCACGCGCGCGTGGGGCCCGCCCAGCGGATCTCGTGCTCGTCGCGGGGGTCCACGCCGCCGCCGGGGTAGGCGTAGGCGCCGCCGGCGAAGGCCATCGAGGTGCGGCGGCGGAGCATGTGGACCAGGGGGCCGGGTGTGGTGGCTGCGTCGTGGTCCTTGAGCAGCATCACCGTCGCCGCGCGCCGCGGGGCCACCGGGGTGAGGCTTCCTTCCGCCAGCGCGCGGATGCGGTCCGGCCACTCCGGTGGGTACCACTGCCCGTTTGCCATGGGCGCGAGGCTATCTCTTGGCGCGCGGATGTTCGAGGGGGCCTGGGGGGTGAGGTGCGGGTTTGTGCCTGCGGCGGCCCGTGCGGGCCGTGGGGGTGCGCCTGGCGCCCGCGGTGTCCTTCGGGGGCGGGGACGTGCCGGGGGGTGTCCGTCCTCGGTCCGGCGGCTCGGTGCGCTTGCCAGTGGGCGTACGTCGATGTCGGCCGCTCGGTCGGACACCCCCCGGGCCGGCCCCTCACCGCCCGCCGTACGCGGGTGCGGCGCACGCAGCGGGGTCCCGCCCTCGGTGGAAGGCGGGACCCCGGTGTGCGGCTGTTCAGCGCGAGCGCTTGGCCAGGCGTTCTACGTCGAGGAGGATCACCGCGCGGGCCTCCAGGCGGAGCCAGCCGCGCTGGGCGAAGTCGGCCAGGGCCTTGTTGACCGTCTCGCGCGAGGCGCCGACCAGCTGGGCCAGCTCTTCTTGCGTGAGGTCGTGGACGACGTGGATGCCCTCCTCGGACTGCACGCCGAAGCGGCGGCTGAGGTCGAGCAGGGCGCGGGCCACGCGGCCGGGGACGTCCGAGAAGACGAGGTCGGACATCGCGTCGTTGGTGCGCCGGAGGCGGCGGGCGACGGCGCGCAGGAGCGCGGTGGCCACCTCGGGGCGGGCGTTCAGCCAGGGCTGGAGGTCGCCGTGGCCGAGGCCCAGCAGCTTGACCTCGGTCAGCGCGGTGGCCGTGGCAGTGCGCGGGCCCGGGTCGAACAGGGAGAGCTCGCCGATGAGCTCTCCGGGGCCGACGACGGCGAGCATGTTCTCGCGGCCGTCGGGGGACGTGCGGTGAAGCTTGACCTTGCCCTCGGTGACGACGTAGAGCCGGTCGCCCGGGTCGCCCTCATGGAAGAGGGAGTCGCCCCGTGCGAGCGTCACCTCACTCATGGAGGCGCGCAGTTCCGCGGACTGCTCGTCGTCGAGAGCCGCGAAGAGCGGATTGCGCCGCAGAACGTCGTCCACGAGTTCTCTCCTTGTCGACCTGCTCAGGGGGTCGATTCCCCCGCGTGCCAGGGGACCGTGTTCCCCATTTTGCCGGACGGTCCAAACAGTGTGATCTGTCACAAGGATGCCGCACACATGTCCTGGGGTAAGCGGCAGGGGGCCAATTGGGGGCCGATCTTCGCGGTCCAGGGCGGATGTCGGTGCCGGGCTTTAGGCTGGCCGAGTGTCCAAATCGCCGGTGAGAGCACAGGCCAAGGGGGCTGGGCGGGTGGTTGATCGTCGTGATTCCGCTGTGGGCGAACAGGGTCCCGGTGGGGGCAAGAGGGCGGCGCGGGCGGCTGAAAAGGCGCCGGGCGAGGCCGCCGCGTCGAAGCTTGCCGTGGGGCAGTCGCGGACCGCCCTGGTGCGGCGGGCTCGGCGGATCAATCGGGAGCTTGCCGAGGTGTATCCGTACGCCCATCCCGAGCTGGACTTCGAGAATCCGTTCCAGCTGCTGGTCGCGACTGTTCTGAGTGCTCAGACCACTGATCTGCGGGTGAACCAGACGACGCCTGCTCTGTTCGCGAAGTATCCGGGGCCTGAGGATCTGGCCGCCGCCAATCCGGAGGAGGTCGAGGAGATCCTGCGGCCCTGCGGGTTCTTCCGGGCCAAGACCCGGTCGGTGATGGGGCTGTCCAAGGCGCTCGTGGAGGACTACGGCGGGGAGGTCCCCGGGCGGTTGGAGGAGCTGGTCAAGCTACCGGGTGTGGGGCGGAAGACGGCTTTTGTGGTGTTGGGTAATGCCTTCGGGCGGCCTGGGATCACTGTCGACACTCATTTTCAGCGGCTGGTCCGGCGGTGGCAGTGGACCGAGCAGACCGACCCGGACAAGATCGAGGCGGAGGTCGGGGCGCTGTTCCCGAAGAGGGAGTGGACCGATCTTTCGCACCATGTGATCTGGCACGGGCGGCGTATTTGTCATGCGCGGAAGCCTGCTTGTGGTGCATGTCCCATCGCCCCGTTGTGTCCTGCCTACGGTGAAGGTGAGACGGATCCCGAGAAGGCGCGGAAGCTGCTGAAGTACGAGAAGGGTGGCTTCCCCGGGCAGCGTCTGAAGCCGCCGCAGTCCTATCTGGACGCGGGGGGCAAGCCGGCCCCGCCGTTGGGGGCCGCGTGAGTCGTTGCACGGCGGAACGATCTGGAGGGCGTCCCGCGTTGAAGCTGGCAGGACGACGGGGGTGGCGATGGCGCGGGTGAGCGGTACGCAGGGCGGCCCGGTGGTGCTCAGCAAGGACGGGCTGCCCGACTGGCTGGAGCCGGTGGCGCGGGTCGTCGACACCGTCGAGCCGTTGCAGCTGAGCCGCTTCCTGCCGCCCGAGGACGGGGCCGGGCGGCAGTCGGCCGTCCTCATTCTTTTCGGGGAGGGCGAGCGCGGGCCTGAGCTGTTGCTCATGGAGCGGGCCAGCTCGTTGAGGTCGCATGCCGGGCAGCCGTCGTTTCCTGGTGGTGCCCTTGATCCCGAGGACGGCGATCCGGCGGTCGACGGGCCGTTGCGGGCCGCCCTGCGGGAGGCCGAGGAGGAGACCGGGCTCGACCCGGCGGGCGTGCAGCTCTTCGGAGTGCTGCCCCGGCTGTACATCCCGGTCAGTGGGTTCGTCGTCACCCCGGTGCTGGGCTGGTGGCGTCGGCCGAGTCCGGTCGGCGTCGTCGATCCGAACGAGACCGCCCGGGTCTTCACCGTCCCCGTGGCGGATCTCACGAATCCGGACAACCGTGCCACCACTGTCCACCCCAGCGGTCATCGAGGTCCGGCATTTCTGGTCGAATCGGCACTCGTCTGGGGCTTCACGGCCGGTGTCATCGACCGGCTGCTCCATTTCTCCGGCTGGGAGCGGCCCTGGGACCGGGGGAAGCAGGTCCCGCTCGACTGGCGGTCATGACAGGGTGTCTGCGGTGCTGTGCCGTCCCGGGGGGCCTCGTGTCCGAAATGCCGCCGGGTCCATGGCTGACCTGGTGAGCGAAGAGTGATGAGGCGAGGCAAGAACCGGTGAACGTGCTGGACATCCTGTTGCTGGTCGCCGCTGTCTGGTTCGCGATCGTGGGTTATCGCCAGGGCTTCGTCGTCGGCATCCTGTCGGTGATCGGCTTCCTCGGGGGCGGTCTTGTGGCCGTGTACCTGCTTCCGGTCATCTGGGACGCCCTTACTGACAACGCCGAGGTGAGTACCACTGCGGCCGTTGTCGCTGTTGTGGTGGTGATCGTCTGTGCTTCCATCGGGCAGGCTCTGACCACTCATCTGGGCAACAAACTGCGGCGCTACATCACCTGGTCCCCGGCCCGTGCGCTGGACGCCACCGGCGGTGCCCTGGTCAACGTGGTGGCGATGCTTCTGGTGGCCTGGCTGATCGGGTCGGCTCTGGCCGGGACGACGCTGCCTACCGTCGGCAAGGAGGTCCGCAGCTCCAAGGTGCTCCTCGGGGTCTCACGGGCGCTCCCTGCCGAGGCCGACACCTGGTTCGCGGACTTCTCCTCCGTCCTCGCGCAGAACGGCTTCCCGCAGGTCTTCAGCCCGTTCTCCAACGAGCCGATCACCGAGGTGCAGCCGCCCGACCCGGCGCTCGCGAAGAGCCCCGTGGCGACCCGCGCCCAGCGCTCCATCGTCAAGGTCATGGGTACGGCGACCAGTTGCGGCAAGGTGCTGGAGGGCACCGGCTTCGTCTTCGCCGAGCGCCGCGTCATGACCAACGCCCATGTCGTCGGCGGCGTCGACGAACCCACCGTCCAGATAGGCGGCGAGGGCAAGCGGTACGACGCGACGGTCGTCCTCTACGACTGGAAGCGCGACATCGCCGTCCTGGACGTGCCCAAGCTCGACGCGCCCGCCCTGCAGTTCACGGCCGACGACGCCGAGAGCGGCGACGGCGCGATCATCGCGGGCTTCCCGGAGAACGGCGCGTACGACGTGCGGGCGGCGCGCGTCCGTGGGCGGCTGCCGGCGAACGGACCGGACATCTACCACCGCGGCACCGTGAGCCGTGACGTCTACTCCCTGTACACGACCGTGCGTCAGGGCAACTCCGGCGGCCCGCTGCTCACGCCCGAAGGCAAGGTGTACGGCGTGGTGTTCGCCAAGTCCCTCGACGACGCCGACACCGGCTACGCGCTGACCGCGGACGAGATCCGGGAGGACATCGCCAAGGGGCGTGCCGCCGACCAGCAGGTGGACAGCGACAGCTGCGCGTTGTGACGCCCGGGGCCTCGCGCGTCGGTCAGCCGCGTGGGTGGCGCAGGCGTACCGAGACCCAGCGGGCCCGGCGGCGGAGGATGCGCGGAATCCCCACCCGGGGATCCGCGACCGGCATCTGCGGGGCGCTGCCTCGCTGGTGGGAGCTCAGCCCGCCGGCCGAGCGCCGATTGCGTGCCGCGTCACTGTAGTCGTGCGTCCAGCCCATACCCCGACGTCTGCCCCCGCCCCAAGGTCGATAACCGCGCCGGGAGACCCCAATTGGCCTATGCGGGAGGCAATTGGCTGTTCGAAGAACAGGTGTTCAGTTCCGGATAGCGGGCGGGCCGGCCCGGTCACCGGTCGGGCTCGGGATCCTTCAGCCAGTTGATGAGTTCGGTGGAGAAGGCGACCGGGTCCTCCTCGTGCGGGAAGTGCCCGAGACCGTCGAACAGGCGCCAGCGGTACGGGGCTTCGACGTACTCGCCCGAACCGGCCGCGCTGCGCGTGCGCATCACCGGGTCGAGGGAGCCGTGCAGATGGAGCGTGGGCACCCGGACGGGGCGCTTCATCCGGCGGTTGAACTGGATGCCGTCGGGCCGGGCCAGCGAGCGCACCATCCAGCGGTACGGCTCGATCGAGCAGTGCGCCGTCGACGGGATGCAGATCGCCTGGCGGTACGTCTCCACCGCCTCGTCGTCCGGCAGGCGCGGGCCCGACCAGTCGCGCATCAGCCGGCCGACCAGTGCGCCGTCGTCGGCGGTCAGCTGCCGCTCGGGGATCCACGGCCGCTGGAAGCCCCAGATGTAGGAGCTCGCGCTGGTCTGCTTCACGTCCGAGAGCATCGCCGAACGCCAGCGCCGGGGGTGCGGCATGGACGCGACCGCGAGCCGGCGCACCAGCTTGGGACGCATAACGGCCGCCGTCCAGGCCAGATATCCGCCCAGGTCGTGGCCGACCAGGGCGGCGTCGGGCTCGCCGAGCGAGCGGACCACGCCGGTGATGTCGAGGGCGAGGTTGGCCGGGTCGTAGCCGCGCGGCGTACGGTCGCTGCCGCCCACGCCCCGCAGGTCCATCGCGACGGCGCGGAAGCCCGCGTCGGCGAGCGCGACGAGCTGGTGCCGCCACGCCCACCAGAACTGCGGGAAGCCGTGCAGCAGCATGACCAGGGGGCCGTCGCCCATCTCGGCGATGTGGAAACGCGCGCCGTTCGCCGCGACGTCCCGGTGGGTCCAGGGGCCGTCGAGCCGTACGACCGAACCGGTGGGTGCCGAAGGGGCGGGATCCGTCATGACGACGAGCGTGCCACAGCCTCGATGGCGGCGGGTGCCCGGTCCTCCAGCTCGGCCACGGGAACCGGACGGGGGTGCGGCTTGGCGTTCTGCAGGACGCCCGCCGTCTCCTTCATCGACGACGCGACCTTCTGCGGGCTCTTGCTCTTCTTGGCCTTCTTCGCGAAGACGACGCCGATCAGCGCGAGGACGACCGCGACGAGGACGTTGGCGGCGAAGGACAGCAGGAAGCAGATCGCCAGGTTCCAGTCGCTCCAGGTCCTGATGCCGTACGCCAGCGCGAAGTTCAGCATCGGCAGCGAGAACACCAGCACCGCGCCGGCGAGCGAGAACGCCCCGCCGCTCGTCGCGCCGCGCTTCACGTCCTGCTTGAGCTGCGCCTTGGCCAGCGCGATCTCGTCATGCACCAGCGCCGACAATTCGGTCGTCGCCGAGGCGAACAGCTGGCCGATGCTGCGTTCGGCGCCGACCGGGCTGCCGTCGGGTGCGCTCATCGCGGTCTCCCTCGTAGTCACGGTTCCGTCTTCCGCCTGACCGAGTACGGTTCCGTCTTTTGTACCGTCCCGTCAGATCATGCCCGACGGTGCCCCTCATCGCCTGCCCTGCCCGCCCCTTCGGCAACCGCGTGGCGTGCCGCGGCCTTCTCCTCGGCGAGCCGGCGGTGCTCGGTGGCCTTGCGTTCGTGCAGGGCGGCCATGCGCAGGTGGTACTCGGGGTCGTCCTGCTCGTAGATGTCCGGCACCCCCGAGGCGTCCTCGTCGCGCTCCTCTTCCTCCCACATCCGGCGGTACTTGGCGTTCCGTATCTTCAGCAGCACGGTCGCCAGGAGCGCCGCGATCAGCGAGCCGAGGAGGACGGCCGCCTTGACCTCGTCGGTGAGCGCGGTGTCGCCCGCGAAGGCGAGCTCGTCGATCAGGAGGGAGACGGTGAAGCCGATCCCGGCGAGGGTCGCCACGGCGAACACGTCCGCCCACGCCAGGTCGTCGCTGAGCGAGGCCCGGGTGAAGCGCGCCGTCAGCCAGGTGCCGCCGAAGATGCCCACGGCCTTGCCGACGACCAGCCCGAGCAGCACCCCGAGCGTCTCCGGCTGGGTGAACACATCGCGCAGCGCGCCCCCGGAGATCACGACCCCGGCGCTGAACAGCGCGAACAGCGGCACGGCCACGCCCGCCGACAGCGGCCGTACGAGGTGCTCGATGTGCTCGCCTGGGGAGTGCTCCTCGCCCTCGCGCCGGGAGCAGCGCAGCATCAGGCCCATCGTGACACCAGCGATGGTGGCGTGGACGCCGCTGTTGTACATCAGCCCCCAGATGACGAGGGCGAGCGGCACGTACACGTACCAGCCGCGTACGCCCTTGCGCAGCAGCAGCCAGAAGACGACCAGGCCCGCGACGGCGCCGCCGAGCGCGGCGAAGTTCAGGGTCTCGGTGAAGAAGAGCGCGATGATCAGGATCGCGAAGAGGTCGTCGACCACGGCGAGAGTCAGCAGGAAGGCGCGGAGCGCGCTCGGCAGTGAGGTGCCGATGACCGCGAGCACGGCCAGCGCGAACGCGATGTCGGTCGCCGTCGGTACGGCCCAGCCCGCCGTCGATCCGCCGCCGGTGACCACGGTGAGTATGTACACGAGCGCCGGTACCGCCATGCCGCAGAGCGCCGCGACGACCGGCAGGACGGCCTTGCTCGGGTCCTTCAGATCGCCTGCGACCAGTTCGCGCTTGAGCTCGATCCCGGCGACGAAGAAGAAGATCGCGAGGAGGCCGTCGGCCGCCCAGTGCTCGATGGAGAGGTTGAGGCCCAGGGCCTCAGGGCCGAGGTGGAAGTGGCCGACAGTCTCGTAACTGTGTCCCAGTCCGGGGAGGTTCGCCCACAGCAGCGCGGCGATCGCGGCGACGAGGAGCAGGACTCCGCCGACGGTCTCGGTGCGCAGCGCTTCCGCCACGAAGTTCCGCTCGGGGAGCGAGAGCCGTCCGAAGGCCTTGCGGGCGGGGGGCGGGGGAGGGGACGCGGTCACGGGACTACCTTCGGTCGGTGGGCAGGACGGAGCACATGCCGACCAGACTTCCCGGCGCACCGATGAACGAGTTTCGCTTTGTTTAGCCTACCTAAGGGTGCAGGGCTGTGCACGTGGGGGCCTGTCGTGGGGGGCGGTCCTGTGTACGGCCGATGCGTCGTACGTACGCGAAAGGCACCCGGCGTGTCTGTCGCCGGGTGCCTTTCGGTGGGGCGTGCTCAGTCCTCGCTGGACGACGTCGGCAGCTTCTTCTGGATGAGGTCCATGACGGTCGAGTCGGTCAGCGTGGTCACATCACCGAGCTGGCGGTTCTCGGCGACGTCCCGGAGCAGCCGGCGCATGATCTTGCCGGAGCGGGTCTTCGGCAGCTCGGCCACCGGCAGGATCCGCTTGGGCTTGGCGATCGGGCCGAGGGTGGCGCCGACGTGGTTACGCAGCTCGGCGATCAGGTCCTCGGTCTCGGCGGCCGTGCCGCGCAGGATGACGAAGGCGACGATGGCCTGGCCGGTCGTCTCGTCGGTGGCGCCGACGACGGCCGCCTCGGCGACCGACGGGTGGGACACCAGAGCCGACTCCACCTCGGTGGTCGAGATGTTGTGCCCGGACACCAGCATCACGTCGTCGACCCGGCCGAGCAGCCAGATGTCCCCGTCGTCGTCCTTCTTCGCGCCGTCACCGGCGAAGTACTTGCCCTCGAAACGCGACCAGTACGTGTCGATGAACCGCTGGTCGTCGCCCCAGATGGTGCGCAGCATCGACGGCCACGGCTCGGTCAGGACCAGATAGCCGCCACCGCCGTTGGGCACCTCGTTGGCCTCGTCGTCCACGACGGTCGCGGCGATGCCGGGCAGCGGCCGCTGGGCCGAGCCGGGCTTGGCCTCGGTCACGCCGGGCAGCGGCGAGATCATCATGGCGCCGGTCTCGGTCTGCCACCAGGTGTCGACGACCGGGGTGGTGTCGGCGCCGATGTTCTTGCGGTACCAGATCCACGCCTCGGGGTTGATCGGCTCGCCCACCGAGCCCAGGACGCGCAGCGACGACAGGTCGAACTTCGCGGGGATGTCGTCGCCCCACTTCATGAACGTCCGGATCGCGGTCGGCGCCGTGTAGAGGATCGTGACGCCGTACTTCTGCACGATCTCCCAGAAGCGCCCCTGGTGCGGGGTGTCCGGCGTGCCCTCGTACATGACCTGCGTCGCGCCGTTCGCCAGAGGCCCGTAGACGATGTACGAGTGCCCGGTGACCCAGCCGACGTCCGCCGTGCACCAGTAGACGTCGGTCTCCGGCTTGAGGTCGAAGACGGCGTGGTGCGTGTAGGCGGTCTGGGTGAGGTAGCCGCCGGACGTGTGCAGGATGCCCTTGGGCTTACCCGTCGTCCCGGACGTGTAGAGGATGAAGAGCGGCTGCTCGGCGTCGAACGCCTCGGCCGTGTGCTCGGCGGACTGCCGCTCGACCAGCTCGTGCCACCACACGTCACGGCTGTCGTCCCAGGCCACGTCCTGGCCGGTACGGCGGACCACGAGCACATGCTCGACGTTGTCCACCTTGGAGATCGCCTCGTCGACGGCCGGCTTGAGCGCGGACGGCTTGCCGCGCCGGTAGCCGCCGTCGGAGGTGATGACGACCTTGGCGTCGGCGTCCTGGATCCGGGTCGCGAGGGCGTCCGCGGAGAAGCCGCCGAAGACGACCGAGTGGGCGGCGCCGATGCGCGCGCAGGCCAGCATCGCGACGGCCGTCTCGGGGATCATCGGCATGTAGACGGCGACCCGGTCGCCCTTGCGGACGCCCAGCTCCAGCAGCGCGTTGGCCGCCTTGGAGACCTCGTCCTTGAGCTCGGCGTAGGTGATGGCGCGGCTGTCGCCGGGCTCACCCTCGAAGTGGATGGCCACCCGGTCGCCGTGGCCGGCCTCGACGTGCCGGTCCACGCAGTTGTAGGCGACGTTGAGCTCGCCGTCCTTGAACCACTTGGCGAACGGAGGGTTCGACCAGTCCAGTGTCTCGGTCGGCTCCTTGGCCCAGGTCAGGCGGCGGGCCTGCTCGGCCCAGAAGCCGAGCCTGTCAGCCTTGGCCTGTTCATACGCCTCCGCCGTGACGTTGGCGTTGGCAGCCAGGTCGGCGGGGGGTGCGAACCTGCGCTCTTCCTTGAGCAGGTTGGCCAGGCTTTCGTTGCTCACGACATCTCCCTTTCCCAGGGTGTCCGTTGTGTCCCAGGCCACAGCTCATCAGACCCGAGGGCCCGCTGACAAGGGTCGACGGATAATTGGTTTAGACCTGTCTGAGGTCGGGTGCACACGTGCTGTCGGCGCCGGGGGTCATCCGTTCCCACGGACGCCGTATGCACGCGGTTCAGGTCTGTTATCCCTTTCACACTCGGACGCTCCCTGATGCTCCGGCCTGTGCGGATCTCCCGGGGGAGTCGCCCGGATGGCCGCCGGTCGGGCGCACGGCCCCGCACCCGGGGAGGGCGGGGCGGGGCCGTGCTCCTTGGGAGGGGCTGGGGCGGGGCCGTGCGTCTACGGAGGGTCAGGCCGTCAGGTCCGCCACACCCACGTGGTCGAACACCTCGCCCTCGTGCACCTCGGACAGCAGGTAGGCCTGCGCTTCGCCGACGTGGAAGTACATCCCGTGCAGCTCCAGCTCTCCTGCCCGCAGGGCGCGGCTCACCGAGTCGTGAGCCCGTAGATGCTCCAACTGCTGGATCACATTGGTCAGGCAGAGCTGCTCGACCGTGTCGGCCGCCGCCCGCCCGGCGAGTCTGGCCGCGGGCCGGCTTTTGTCGGCCATGCGGGCGACGCTCGGCCGGCCGTGTCGCAGCCATCGCCGGAGCGGGGTCTGCGCGGTGTCCTGGTCGGCGGCGAGCAGCGCCTGCATCGCCCCGCACCCGGAGTGTCCGCACACCGTGATGGACCGCACCCGCAGCACATCGACGGCGTACTCGATCGCGGCGGCCACCGAATCGTCCCCGCTCTCCTCGCCGGGCGGCGGGACGAGGTTGCCGACATTGCGGACGACGAAGAGGTCGCCGGGGCCACTGCTGGTGATCATCGACGTGACCAGCCGTGAGTCCGCGCAGGTGAGGAAGAGCTGCGAGGGCTGCTGCCCCTCCCGTGCCAGCCTTGCCAGCTCGCTCCGCACGAGGGGCGCGGTGTTGCGCTGGAAGGCGCTGATGCCGCGGGCGAGTTGGTTCGTTGTGGGGGTGGTGGCGTCCGGGGCGCGGGGGCTGGAGGGGGGCGCTGAGGCCTCGACCGTTGCGCCGGGGGTGCCGGGGGTTTCGGGTGCGCCGAGTGCGTCGAGTTTCGTGGCGAGGTCGGAGGGCTCGGTGTGTTCTGTGTCCTCGGGCGCGCGAGCCGTCGTGGTCTCGGCGTTGTTCCGCTGGGCGGGGCCGCCCGTCTCCGGGATGGCGCACTGGTGGTTGCGCCATGGTGTCCAGGGGTGGCACCGGCAGCCGGACGAGTCCGGTGCGGTCGTCCCGCCGTCCGGGTGGAGGCCGGCCGGTCCCGTCGGTTCGCCGATCCGGACGCCGGTGCGCCGACCGACCAGTTCGACGGTGCCGCCGTGCGCCGTCTGGGTGTTCTGCCAGTCCTGCAGGGACTCGTACGCCGCGTGGTCCATGAAGGAGCCGTCCAACTCGACGACGGCGTGCGCTCCTTGGGGTACGAGGTGCAGGGTCCGGCTGAGCCGGGGCACCGCGAGGAACGTCAACTGCCCTCTGACGTGTACGTGATGGACTCCTTCCTTCTCGTGGTGCGTGATCCGGGTGCGGGTGAGGCGGTGCAGGGCGACGGCGACGGCCATGCCGATCCCGAGAGCGACGCCCTCGAGGACGCCGAGGAAGACCACGCCGACGGTGGTGACGGCGTAGACGAGCACTTCGCGGTGGCGGGTCACCGTGCGGATGTGGTGCAGGGACACCATCTGGATGCCGACGGCCATCACCAGGGCGGCGAGCGAGGCGAGGGGGATGAGCTCGAGGACCGGGACCATCAGCAGCGCGGCGATCACTACGAGAACGCCGTGCAGCATCGTGGAGTTCCGGCTGACGGCACCGGCGTTGACGTTCGCCGTGCTGCGGACGGCCACTCCGGCGATGGGCAGGCCGCCGAGGGCGCCGGAGACGACGTTGGCGGCGCCCTGTCCGAGCAGCTCCCGGTCCAGGTCGGCGCGGCGGACGCGGCCGGACAGCGCGGGCCGGGCAGCGACCATCTTGTCCACGGCGACCGCGCCGAGCAGCGACTGCACGCTGCACACCAGCGTGATCGTGAGCACGGCGGCGATCAGGCCGAGCGCGGGGCCCTCGGGGAGGCCGGCGAGGGCGTGGCTGCTCCAGGACGGCAGGTCGACCTTGGGCAGACCGAACCCGAGAAATGCCGCGGAGGTGGTGGCTCCGGTGACGGCGACGAGGGGTGCGGGGACGACGCGCAGGAGCCGTCCGGCGCGGCCGGGAAGGCGGGGCCAGGCCAGCAGGAGGCAGAGGGTCAGCGCGCTGACCGAGAGGGCGGCCGTCTGGACCTGAGCCAGCTGGGCGGGCAGGTCCCGCAGATTGAGCAGCACCGAGCTGTGCGGGGTGCCGCCGAGGACGATGTGCAGCTGGGCCACGGCGATGGTCACGCCGATGCCGGCGAGCATGCCGTGCACGATGGCCGGGCTGACGGCGAGCGCGGTGCGGGCCACGCGGAGGAGCCCGAGGCCGAGCTGGGCGAGACCGGCGAGGACGGTGATGGCGCAGGTCGTACGCCATCCGTAGCGATGGATGAGCTCGGCGGTCACGACCGTGAGTCCGGCGGCGGGGCCGCTGACCTGGAGGGGGGCGCCGCCGAGCCGTCCGACGACGACTCCGCCGACGGCGGCGGCCACGAGGCCGGCCTGGAGCGGGGCGCCGGTGGCGAGGGCGATGCCCAGGGAGAGGGGGAGGGCGATCAGGAAGACCGCGATGGACGCGGATACGTCGGCGCCGGTGAGGCGGGGGCCTCGGGGCCGGGGCGACGGCGGGCTGTGGGGCTCGTGGCTGTGTTCCTTGCGATGGGGGTCGTCGTGGCGGGTGGGGGTGCAGGCTGACATGTTCCCGTCTCCTCCGGGGCAGCGCGGTCGCGGATCTCTTCGTGCCTCTGGCCGTGCGCCAGGGGTCGCGGCCGTGTGGGCACGGCGTACAGCGGCGGGTGGTGACAGTCGGTAAACAGATCGTAATGGAGAGTAAAGGGAGGGAATAGAGTGTCCGAGCAAATGGACTAATAAATCGCCCTGGAGGGTGAAGCGGTGGATTAGTCGGCTTGTCGTACTAATTCCACCTTCGGCTCATGCGATCTTGGCGGCGCCGCCGGACCCGAGAGAAGGAAGAAGGTGGACGGACATGGCCGCCACCCGCAGGACCGCTCCGCACCGCGTTGCCGCCCCAGCCCCCAGGTCGGCCACACCCCACCGAGTCGTCCCATCGCACCGGTCCGCCAGGGCCCGGAGAATCGCCGCGTGCACGGCGCTCGCCGCCGTCTGCGCGGCCTCGCTCGCGGGCTGCGCCGGATCCGAGCCGGACGGGCACGCCGCGCCCGGGCCGCAGAAGCAGAAGCCGGTGGCCCCCGCCCCGAAGAGCGCGATCCGCCTGATCGGCGACGGCTCCACGGCGTACACGGGGGCGCAGCCGCATCTGCCGCGCCCCGAGAGGCTGAAGCCGGGCGAGAAGCCGCCGCAGTTCGTGGTGTTCTCCTGGGACGGCGCCGGCGAGGACAGCCAGAAGCTGTTCTCGCACTTCCGCAGGGTCGCCAAGGAGAACAACGCGACCATGACGTACTTCCTGAGCGGCGTGTACCTGCTGCCGGAGGACAAGCGCGACCTGTACCGGCCGCCGCAGCACTCCCCGGGCCGCTCGGACATCGGCTTCAACGACCAGGAGGGAATCGCCGACACCGTGCGGCAGTTGCGGCTCGCGTGGCTGGAGGGCAACGAGATCGGCACCCACTTCAACGGGCACTTCTGCGGCAGCGGAGGCGGGGTCGGCGAGTGGTCGGTGAAGGAGTGGAAGGAGGAGATCGGCCAGGCGAAGAAGTTCGTGAAGTCCTGGAAGACCAACACCGGGATGGCACAGGCGGACCCGCTGCCCTTCGACTACGACAAGGAGCTCATCGGCGCGCGCACGCCCTGCCTGGAGGGCCGCTCGAACTTCGTCAAGGCGGCGCGCGACCTGGGCTTCCGCTACGACTCCAGCGGCGTCAACAACCAGCTGTGGCCCACGAAGAGGCACGGGCTGTGGGACCTGTCGCTGCAGCTCGTGCCGTTCCCCGGGCACTCCTACGAACAGCTCACCATGGACTACAACTTCATGGTCAACCAGTCCGGCACGAAGACCCAGGGCGACCCGTCCAAGCACCGGTTCTGGGGCGACCAGATGCGTGAAGGGCTGCTCATGGGCTTCCGGCGGGCGTACCACGGCAATCGCGCCCCGCTGATCATCGGCAACCATTTCGAATCCTGGAACGGCGGCACCTATATGCGTGCTGTCGAGGAGACCGTCGAAGCCGTCTGCAACAAGCCCGACGTGCGCTGCGTGTCCTTCCGTCAGCTCGTCGACTGGCTCGACGCACAGGACCCCGCGACCCTGCGCACGCTGCGCTCGCTGAACGTCGGCGAGGCCCCGAAGCAGGGCTGGGCGTCCTTCCTGTCGGGCGGCGGGGCCCCGGCCCCGAAGGGGGTGCCGGGGGCGCCGGCGGGACAGTAGGGGGCCGATCGGTCGATCAGGCGGTCGGGGACAAGGAGGCGTCGGCCTCGGAGAGCGCGACGAGGTGCTCGCCGAGGACGAACCCGGGGTCGATCTGCGCGGCCAGATCGGCCCCGGTGCGCTCGTTCCCCCAGGACTGGGCGTTCTTCAGGTGGAAGTGCACCATCTGACGGGTGTAGCGCTCCCAGTCCCGCAGCTCGTACGTGGCGTCCGCGGCCGTCCGCAGACGGCGCAGGGCCGTGTGGTTGGCGTCCTCCAGGAGCTCGAACCGCGGCGGGCGGCCCTTCTCCATGGCCCGGACCCAGTCCGAGTGCCCGACGGTCACCAGCAGGTCGTCCCCGACCTCGGCGCGCAGGAAGTCGAGGTCGTCCTGCCCCTGCACCTTGTTGCCGACCACCTTGAGGACGACGCCGTAGTCGCGCGCGTAGTCGCGGTACTGGCGGTAGACGGAGACTCCCTTCCGGGTCGGCTCGGCGACGAGGAACGTGATGTCGAAGCGGGTGAACATCCCGGAGGCGAAGGAGTCCGAACCCGCCGTCATGTCGACCACGACGTACTCGCCGGGGCCGTCCACCAGGTGGTTCAGGAACAGCTCCACCGCTCCCGTCTTGGAGTGGTAGCAGGCGACTCCGAGGTCGGAGTCGGTGAAGGGGCCGGTGACCATCAAACGGACGGCGCCGCCGTCGAGTTCCACCGGGCGGGCGCAGGCGTCGTACACCGGGTTCGGCTCGCGCACCCGCACGAGCCGCGATCCCTCACCGGGCGGTGTCGTCTTGATCATCGTCGCGGTGGACGTGATCCGAGAGTTGTGGCCGCGCAGGTAGTCCTTGATCAGCGGCAGCCGCTCGCCCATCGCGGGCACGGCCGCGGCTTCCGTCTCGTCGAGACCGAGCGCGGCTCCGAGGTGCTGGTTGATGTCGGCGTCGATGGCGACGACCGGCGCTCCGGCCGCCGCCAGATGGCGGATGAACAGGGAGGACAGCGTCGTCTTGCCGCTGCCGCCCTTCCCGACGAAAGCAATTTTCATGTTCACCAAGCGTAGTCGGGTAATAGCTGTATGTGGCACATGTGGGGCGTAAGGCCACTCGATCGAGGGGTTGAGGCCGTCGGTCGGAGGGCGGAGGCCGTCGGTGGCAGGGGGTGGAGGCTGTCGGTCGGAGGGGCGGAGGCCGTCGGTGGCAGGGGGTGGAGGCTGTCGGTCGGAGGGGCGGAGGCCGTCGTTCCGGGCGTGGGAAGCGGGGCGGGGTGGCGGCCGGTTCGGGGGCGGCGCGTAATGTCGTACTCATGAGTACGACAGGAGCGTCCGCCGATCCGCTCGCGGCCCTCGGGTCGCTCCCCGGTGTGCCCGAGGCCGTGGAGTCGGTGCGCAAGGCAGTGGACCGGGTGTACGGGCACCGGATCATGCGGCGTCGCAGCAACGAGATCACGTCCGAGGCGGCCCTGCGCGGCGCCCGTGGCTCGGCGGCGCTGTCCGGGGCGGACTGGGCGCTCGAGGAGGTGCGCCGGCGTACCGACTTCAGCGGGGACGATGAGGCGCGCATGATGGGCGCCGCCCTGCGGCTCACCGCCGAGGCCGGTCAACTGCTGTCCATCTGGCGCCAGTCGCCGCTCCGCGTCCTGGCCCGGCTGCACCTGGTGGCCGCCGCGGACGGTGACGAGCGGGTCGGGCGGCCGCGGCAGGAGGGCGAGGCGGTCGACGAACCGCTGATCGAGCTGCCCCTGCCGAGCGCGGCGGAGGCGCACGGCCGGCTGGACGGCCTCGCGGAGCTGATCATCGCGGGCGGTTCCGCGCCCGCTCTGGTGACGGCTGCCGTCGTGCACGGCGAGCTGCTCGCGCTGCGCCCCTTCACCTCCCACAACGGCCTGGTCGCGCGTACGGCCGAGCGGGTCGTCCTGGTGGGCAGCGGACTGGACCCGAAGTCGGTGTGCGCGGCCGAGGTGGGGCATGCCGAGCTGGGTCGTGCGGCCTATCTGGCGGCGCTCGACGGCTATGTCTCGGGCACGCCCGAGGGCATGGCGGCCTGGATCGCCCACTGCGGGAAGGCGGTCGAGCTCGGGGCGCGTGAGTCCATGGCGGTCTGCGAGGCGCTGCAGCGCGGCGCCGCCTGAGCTGTTTTCGCCGCGCGGAGGGACTCGCATTCCGTAAGCCGCGCGGGCTCCGGAGAACCCGGACAACTAAATGCGGCGGTACGAGGATTCGTACCGCCGCTGGCATGTCCATCGGGTTACCAAGCGTCCTCGATGTATTGCCCATCAGGCCGGGAGCTTTGCCCGTCACCTGGTGCGGCTGGCCCGTAATCGACGGGTCGACGTCGCGTGGGTGCCCGATGTCCATGCTCGGTCCGTGGGGCCAATTGCGTAGCTAAGGTGATCCTCTCGGATGTCCTTGGTCTCGCGGGCCGTTGAGTCCTTTGTACTCCAGACCGCAACCAAGCGGAAGACCTCGCTGTAGTTCTTTACTTTTGCTCTCAAATGCGAGCCAAACGGGCATCGATATCCGTGCGTGACGGATGAGGCGGCGGGGTACGCGGATCAGGCGAGCGCCGTGCGGCGCCGGCTCGCGTACCAGACCAGGCCGGCCGTGGCCGCCGCAGCGCCTATGGCGGCGGCCGCGACGAGGGCGGGCCGCGGCGGTACCGAGAAGGCGGGGATGCGCTGCTTGAGCCGGACCGGCCGGTGGAAGTCGAGAATCGGCCACCCGCGCGCGAGCGCCTCGCGACGCAGGGCGCGGTCCGGGTTCACGGCGTGCGGGTGCCCGACGGTCTGCAGCATCGGCAGGTCGGTGGCCGAGTCGCTGTACGCGTAGCAGCGCGCGAGGTCGTAGCCCTCGGACGCGGCCAGCTCCCGGATCGCCTCCGCCTTGGTCGGGCCGTACGCGTAGTACTCCACCTCCCCGGTGAAGCAGCCGTCGTCGCCGACGACCATACGGGTGGCCACCACACGGTCGGCTCCGAGCAGCTCACCGATGGGTTCCACCACCTCGGCGCCGGACGTCGACACGATCACGACGTCCCGGCCGGCGGTGTGGTGCTCCTCGATGAGGGAGGCGGCCTCGTCGTAGATGATCGGGTCGATGAGGTCGTGCAGCGTCTCGGCGACGATCTCTTTGACCTGCTGGACGTTCCAGCCACGGACCATCGCGGAGAGGTACTCGCGTGTGCGCTCCATCTGGTCGTGGTCCATACCGCCCACGCGGAAGACGAACTGCGCATAGGCGGTCCGCAAGGCGGCCCTGCGGTTGATCAGGCCGCCTTGGTAGAACGACTTGCTGAACGTGAGCGTGCTCGACTTCGCAATGACCGTCTTGTCCAGGTCAAAGAAGGCGGCTGTGCGGGGCAAGGAGTGGTTTTCCACGACCCTGAGCATAGGCGCAGCCCATTCGGCGTAAGGTTGGCGCGTGGGTTTGCTTGAGAAGGCTCTCGGGTACACCATGGAAGTCACGGATCGTTCGCGACCGTGCTAACCCGGTCCGACTCCTCCCCCCCGAGTCGGCCGTGGAGACGACCCCCGCTCTCCCCCCCGGCGGGGGTCGTCGCATGTCCGGGGCGGTTTTTCCCTTACGTGTACGGCTGTGAGGCCGTAGCCGGGCGGCTCGTGCCGCCCTTTCGGCGTGCTTCCGATTCGTCACGCTGAGTAGTTAACACGGTGCTGTGCGGGGACCGTCCAGGGATCGGTGCATGCCTCACCGGATTGGGTGACGGTCATATTCACAACTACCGAGTTGTCCACAGTTATTGACCAAGATCCACACGATTTGCCGGATCGCTGCATCGTGATTCCGACGCGTCCCGGCGGGCCGACTTCATGGCCGGTTCCGGTTTGTCGGGCGTGATTGGCCGGTTCGTATCGGCCGTTCATATGGGGCCGCTTACCGGCTCTTCACACCTTTGGGAATGGCGTGGCCGCAGGGCTGCGCGAGCGATGCAGCGATGGGGGATGGAAACAGTGACCGCAGCCGTCACACACGATCCGCCGGGCCCCGCCTCCGGGCGGCCCGGGAAGCCGTTGATCGTCACCGAGGACGCCGACCTGCTCGACGACCTGCTGCGCCTGTGCGCGGCGGCCGGCGCGACACCCGAGGTGCACCACGGGGTGCCGGAGCCGCGCAGCAGCTGGGAGGCGGCACCACTCGTGCTCGTCGGCGACGACGCCGCACGCCGGGTGCGGGGCGCCGGACGCCGGGGCGGCGTGGTCCTCGTCGGCCGTGACCAGGACGACTCGGGGGTCTGGCGCCGGGCCGTCGAGATCGGTGCCGACCATGTCCTGATGCTTCCCGACGGCGAGCAGTGGCTGGTCGACCGGATCGCCGACGTCGCCGAAGGTGTCGGCCGGCCCGCCCTCACCGTCGGCGTCATCGGCGGCAGAGGGGGCGCCGGGGCCTCCACGCTCGCGTGTGCCCTCGCCGTGACGGCCGCGCGGGAAGGGCTGCGCACCCTGCTGGTGGACGGCGATCCGCTGGGCGGCGGCCTCGACGTCGTCCTCGGCGGGGAGGCCGCCGCGGGCCTGCGCTGGCCCGCCTTCGCCGGGTCGCGAGGACGGCTGGGCAGCGGGGCTTTGGAAGAGTCCCTGCCCGAACTGCACTCCCTGCGCGTGCTCAGCTGGGACCGGGGCGACAGCGTCGCCGTCCCCCCGCAGGCGATGCGCGCCGTGCTGGCGGCGGCCCGGCGCCGAGGCGGGGCGGTCGTCGTCGACCTGCCCCGCCGGATCGACGACGGAGTCGCCGAGGCCCTCGCCCAGCTCGACGTCGGTCTCCTCGTCGTCCCCGCCGAACTGCGCGCCGTCGCGGCGGCCCGGCAGGTGGCCTCGGCGGTCCAGCTGCTGCTGAGGGATCTGCGCGTGACCGTACGAGGGCCGTACGCGCCCGGTCTGGACGACCGGGAGGTGGCCCGGCTCCTCGATCTTCCGCTGGTGGGCGAGGTGCCGGTGGAACCGGGTCTCCTGCGGCCCCACGACCACCGGGAACCGCCCGGCGCGGCGGCGCGCGGCCCACTGGCCCGCTTCTGCCGGGAGTTCTGGGAGCGCGCGTTGTGCGAGGTGCGGGTGGGATGAGGCGGTTTCAGGGCTGGGGCGAGTGGCGTGATCAGGGGTCGGGGTGACGGAGCGGGTGGAGCTGTGGGAGAGGCGGGCGGACGGATGAGTACGGAGGGGGCGCGCGTGGGCGCGGGGACGGTGACGGCGCCGGTGGCGAGGTCGGAGGCGGGGGCGAGGCCGGGGCCTCGGGTGCCTCGGTGGGCGGTGAGTGGTGTGGGGGATACGGGTGGTCCTCCCGAGCGGGGGGCGCGGCATGCGGTCGGGAAAGGGGTGGCTTTAGGTCCGGAAGGGCTGGCGCCGGGGGTGCGTGGGGCGCGGGTGCGGTCGGTGGCTGCAGGGGCGCCGGTCCGGTCGGGAGCCGGAGGGGAGTGGGGCCGGTCGGGGGCCGGTGAAGCGCGAGTTCAGCCCAGTGGTGGGGGTTCGGCTGGGGCGCGGTGGGTGCCCGGGGGCGCTGCGGCGGACGTGCCGGCCGGGTTGCTCGACGGGGTGCGGCAGTGGCTGGCGGAGAGCGGGGCCGAACCGACCCCGGCCCGGGTCGCGCAGGCCTTGCGTGAGCAGGGCAGGGTGCTGGGTGACGCGGAAGTGCTGGGTGCGGCCGAGCAGTTGCGGTCGGAGCTGGTCGGGAGCGGCCCGCTGGAACCGCTGCTCGCCGATCCCGCTGTCACCGACGTGCTGGTGTCGGCCCCGGACCGGGTGTGGGTCGACCGGGGCGGGGGCCTGGAGTTGACCTCCGTGTCCTTCCCCGACGCGGCGGCCGTACGGCGTCTCGCGCAGCGCCTCGCCGCGGTGGCCGGCCGGCGGCTGGACGACGCCCGCCCCTGGGTGGACGCCCGGTTGCCCGACGGGACCCGTTTGCACGCGGTACTCCCGCCGGTGGCCGTCGGGTGCGCGTGCCTGTCGCTCCGGGTGGCGCGGCCGCGGGCGTTCAGGCTGGACGAACTGGTCGCGGCGGGGACGGTGCCGCCGGGCGGGGACCGGGTGTTGCGGGCCCTGGTCGACGCGCGGCTGTCCTTCCTGATCAGTGGCGGGACCGGCAGCGGAAAGACGACGCTGTTGAGTGCCCTGCTCGGGTTGGTCGGGCCGGGTGAGCGGATCGTGCTCGCCGAGGACTCGGCGGAGCTCAAGCCGGACCATCCGCACGTCGTACGGCTGGAGAGCCGGCCCGCCAACCAGGAGGGCGCGGGGCTCGTGACGCTGGAGGACCTGGTGCGGCAGGCCCTGCGGATGCGGCCGGACCGGCTCGTCGTGGGCGAGGTGCGCGGGCCCGAGGTGGTGCATCTGCTGGCGGCCCTCAATACGGGCCATGAGGGCGGCTGCGGGACTGTTCACGCCAATGCGGCCTCCGATGTGCCCGCCCGCCTGGAAGCCCTCGGGACGGCGGCCGGGCTCGACCGGGCGGCCCTGCACAGCCAGTTGGCGGCGGCGCTGTCGGTGGTTCTGCACCTTGTGCGGGACCGGGGCGGGCGTCGGCGGATCGCCGAGGTGCAGGTGCTGGAGCGGGACCCGACCGGACTGGTGCGGACGGTGCCGGCGTTGCGGTGGGCGCCGGAGGGGTTCGTGGCGGAGCGGGGCTGGGAGCGGCTTCAGTGCCTGCTGCGTGGGGGCGTCGACGCCAGGGGTGCCGTGGGCGGTGGTGTCCGTGGATGAGCTGGCGTCCGGCGCGCTGGGCGGGTTGGGGGCGGCCGGTGTGTGTCTGGGAGCTGCGGCCGTCTGTCTGGTGGGCGGGCGGGACCATGGGGTCCGCAGGCTCCGGGTGCTGCTCGCGGATGGCGGCGGCCTGGAGGCCGGTTCGTCCGGTTGGCGGCGGGTGGAGGGGACGCTACGGCGGTTACGCGGGCGGCTGAAGGCCGAGGGGTGGGCCCTGGTCGCGGGGCTGGTGCTGGCGGTGCTCGGTGCGTCGGTGGTGCCGTTGGTCGCCGGGGCGGCCGGGGTGCCGTTGCTGAGGCGGATGCGTCTGGCCCAGGAGGCGCGGCGGGCGCGTGAGGTGCGCGGGGGCGCGGTGATCGCGCTCTGCGGGGCGCTGGCAGGGGAGGTGCGGGCAGGGCGGCAGCCCGGAGAGGCGTTGCTGCGGGCGGCGCGTGACTCCGGCGGGCTCGGCTCGGCGCAGTCGGCCGTGCTGGCGGCGGCCCGGTTCGGTGGCGACGTTCCCCGTGCGCTGGCCTCCGCGGCGCACCGGCCCGGCGCCGAAGGGCTGTCGGGGCTGGCCGCTTGCTGGCGAGTCGCCGTGGACCAGGGCGCTGGTCTCGCGGCCGGGCTGGACCGGTTGGAGGCGGCGCTCCGCGCCGAGCGGGATCAACGCGCTGACTTGAGAGCCCAGTTGGCGGGTGCTCGCTCGACGGTGGTGATGCTCGCCGGGCTGCCGGTGCTGGGGCTGCTGCTCGGCGCGGCGATGGGCGCGAAGCCGCTGCACGTGCTGCTGCACACGGGCGCGGGGTTCGGGTGCCTGGTGGTCGGCGGTGTGCTGGAGGCGGCCGGCATGTGGTGGGCGGCGCGCATCGTGCGGGGAGCGGAGGCGGGATGAGGCGGCGACCTGGCATGTGCGAAGAGAGGAGGGCGTGAGGTGAGCGCAGAAGTTGTCCACAGGCTGGGGATGGCCGTGGGGGCGGTGCTGATCATCGGGTGGCTGGTGCGGTGGTGGGCGGAAATCCGCCGGGAGCGCCAGGTCAGAGGACGGCTGGCGGGCCTGCTGAGAGGTGCCGACCGGGGGCCGGTCCGTAGACGGCTCGATGTCCGGCGGGGGATGGGGCGGTGGGCGCCCGTGGTGGGCGTCGGAGCTGCGGGTTGGGCTCTTGTGGGCGGTGTGGCGGGGCTGCTGGTCGGAGTGGCCGGGGCGGTCGGGCTGTGGTGGTGGCGCCGGAGGCAGGGCGCCGGTGCGGGGGCGGTTGGAGCGGACGTGGATGCGGTCGACGGTGGCGAGGTGGCACGTCGACTACCGCTCGCTGCCGATCTGTTGGCCGCCTGCATCGCCGCCGGGGCCGGTCCGGTGATCGCCGCGCAGGCGGTGGGCGAGGCGTTGGGCGGTCCGGTCGGCGATGCGCTGGCGCGAGGCGCCGCGGAATGCCGGCTCGGCGGTGAACCGTACGACGCCTGGCGGCGGTTGGCGTCGATGCCGGGGGCTGCGGGGCTGGCGCGGTTGCTGGAACGCGCCGGCGTCTCGGGGCTGCCGGCGGCCGGACCGGTCGCACGGCTCGCGGCGGAGGCCCGCGCCGACTGGACCCGGGCGTCGACGGAGAGGGCCAGGCGGGCGGCCGTCATGGTCACCGCTCCGGTGGGGCTGTGCTTCCTGCCCGCGTTCATCGCGGTCGGCGTGGCGCCGGTGGTCATCGGGCTGGCGGGCGGTGTGTTGGGAGGGGGAGGCGCATGACGGGGTGAGCCGTAGGGGCGCGCGAAAGGAGCGCGTCGAGCGCGGATGCAAGTCGGCTGGATCAACGGGACCGAACCTCACGGGGGTTGCAGATGTTCAAGGCGGTACGGGCACGGATGGGTGCCCTGGTGGGCAAGGCGCTGGGCAGGACGCGGGCGGCGCGGAGGGACGCGGGGATGGTCACCTCCGAGTACGCGATGGGCATCGTGGCGGCGGTGGCGTTCGCCGTGGTGCTCTACAAGGTCGTGACGAGCGGGGAGGTCAGCGCGGAGCTGCAGGACATCGTGAAGCGGGCGCTCGATGGCGGGGCGTGAGCGGGAGGAGGGACGCGGGTCGGGCGATCGCCCGGCCCGCGGGGTCCTCGCCGGCGGTGGAAAGGGCCGGTCGAGGCGGCGGGGCGGTGTGCTGGGGTCGGATCGCGGGTTCGTGACAGCTGAGTCGGCTGTGGTCCTGCCGGTGCTCGTGATGTTCGCGATGGCGCTCGTGTGGGGGCTGCTCGTCGTGGCGGCGCAGATCCAGTGCGTGGACGCGGCCCGTACCGGGGCCCGCGCGGCGGCTCGGCAGGAACCGGAGGACGCCGTCGTCGAGGTCGCCGGTGACGTCGCACCGCACGGGGCGAAGGTGACGGTCGCCCGGGAGGGGGCCGTGGTCCGCGTGGTCGTGGTGGCCAGATCGCCGGTGCTGCGTGGGCTCCCCTTCGAGGTCCGCGAGGAGGCCGTGGCGGCGGCGGAGGAGATGGTGGGGGTGGAGTCGTGAGCGCGCGGCGAGGGCTCGGGACCCTCGTCAGGACGCCACGCAAAGCGTCACGTACGACGTCACACAAGGCGTCGCGCACGGGCCCAGGCTCGGATCGGGGTTCGGCCACTGCCTGGAGTCTCGGTCTGATCGCCGTGCTGTGTGTCGTGTTCGGTGTGGTGCTCGCGCTCGGGCAGGCGGTCGTGATCCGGCATCGTGCGGCAGGCGGGGCCGATCTGGCGGCCCTCGCGGCGGCGGATCACTGGACGGAGGGCAGTGCCGGGGCCTGCGCCCGGGCGGAGCGGATCGCCGAGGAGACGGGGGCACGCCTGGTGCGGTGCGTGGTCGTGGGCGATGTGTCGGACGTGACGGCGACGGCGGGCCGGGGCCCATTCACCGCGGAGGTGAGGGCGCGGGCGGGGCCCGGGGGACCGGGCGCCGCGGGAACGCCCGGGACGTCTGAGGGAGGAGGGCCGCCTGGCCGCGAGGAACCGTGGAAGCGTCGCCACGAGGGGCCGTGAGAGCGTCGCCACGAGGGCCGTGAGAGCGTCACCGGCAGGACTCGGGCGTCCGGCGACCCGATGAGCCGCCCCGCCTATGCCCGGGCCGACTCCCCGTCCGTAGCCGAATCAGCCTCCAGAGGACCCTCGCCCTCCGCCGCCCCCGGAGGGCCCTCGCCCTCGCCCTCCGCCGCCCCCGGAGGACCCTGGCCCTCGCCCTCCGCCGCCCCCCGCAACAGCACCGAAAGCAGCCGCACCGCCCCCCGCTTGTGCAGTGGGTCGTTGCCGTTGCCGCACTTGGGGGACTGGATGCAGGACGGGCAGCCGGCCTCGCACTCGCAGGAGGCGATGGCCTCGCGGGTGGCCGTCAGCCAGGCGCGGGCGGTGTGGAAGGCGCGCTCCGCGAACCCGGCGCCGCCGGGGTGTCCGTCGTAGACGAAGACCGTGGGGAGCAGGGTGTCGGGGTGCAGCGGGATCGACACGCCGCCGATGTCCCAGCGGTCGCAGGTCGCGAAGAGGGGCAGCAGGCCGATCGAGGCGTGTTCGGCGGCGTGCAGGGCGCCCCCGAGGATCTCCGGGTTGATCCGGGCCTCGTCCAGCTGGTCCTCGGTGACCGTCCACCACACCGCGCGGGTGCGCAGGGTCCGAGGAGGCAGGTCGAGTTTCGTCTCGCCGAGCACTTCACCGGTGATCAGCCGGCGCCGGAGGAAGGAGACCACCTGGTTGGTGACCTCGACGGAGCCGTAACAGAGGCGGCCGTCGCCCCACAGGATCTCGGTCTCGGTCTCCAGGACGGAGATGGCCGTCGTGTCCCGGGCGACCGTGGAGTACGACGGGGACGCCTGTTCGACCAGGGCGACCGAGTCCTCCAGGTCGAGGGAGCGGACGAGATACGTGCGCCCCTGGTGCAGGTGGACCGCGCCCTCGTGGACGCTCGTGTGCGCGGAGCCCGCGTCGACGGTGCCGAGCAGACGGCCCGTGCCCGCCTCGACGACCTGGACCGGCCGGCCGCCCTCGCCGCGGATGTCGGTGAGGTCGGCGGCCCGTTCCCGGCGGGTCCAGTGCCAGGCCTTGGTGCGGCGGCGCAGCAGCCTCGCCGCCTCCAGCTGGGGCAGCAGTCCTTCGGCCTCCGGGCCGAAGAGGGCCAGGTCCTCCTCGGTCAGCGGGATCTCGGCGGCGGCCGCGCACAGATGCGGGGCGAGGACGTACGGGTTGTCGGGGTCGAGGACCGTCGACTCCACCGGGCGGTCGAAGAGGGCCTCCGGGTGGTGGACGAGGTAGGTGTCCAGCGGGTCGTCGCGGGCGACCAGGACGGCCAGCGCGCCCTGCCCGGAGCGGCCGGCCCGTCCGGCCTGCTGCCACAGGGAGGCGCGGGTGCCCGGGTAACCGGAGATCAGGACGGCGTCCAGGCCGGAGACGTCGATGCCGAGTTCCAGGGCGGTGGTGGCGGACAGGCCGAGGAGTTCGCCGGAGTGCAGGGCCTGTTCCAGGGCGCGGCGTTCCTCAGGGAGATAGCCGCCCCGGTAGGCCGCGACACGCCCGGCGAGCGAGCGATCGACTTCGGCCAGTCGTTCCTGCGCGATCACCGAGATGAGCTCGGCGCCGCGCCGGGAGCGGACGAATGCGACCGAGCGGATGCCCTGCACCGCGAGGTCGGTCAGGAGGTCCGCCGTCTCGGCGGTGGCCGTACGCCGGACGGGTGCGCCCTTCTCTCCCTGGAGGTCGGTGAGCGGGGGCTCCCAGAGGGCGAAGACGAGTTCGCCGCGCGGGGAGGCGTCGTCGGCGATCTCGACGACCGGCAGCCCGGTCAGGCGCCGGGCCGCGACGGCCGGCTCGGCGGCGGTGGCGGAGGCCAGCAGGAAGACGGGGGAGGAGCCGTAGCGGGCGCACAGGCGGCGCAGACGCCGCAGCACCTGGGCGACATGGGACCCGAAGACACCGCGGTAGGTGTGGCACTCGTCGATCACGACGTACTTCAGCGCCTTGAGGAAGGAGGACCAGCGCGGGTGGGACGGGAGTACGCCCCGGTGGAGCATGTCGGGATTGGTGAGGACGTAGTTCGCGTACTGGCGGATCCACTCGCGTTCCTCGAACGGCGTATCGCCGTCGTACACGGCCGGCCGGACCGAATTGCCCAGCGGATGTGAAAGTTCCTTCACGGAACGGCACTGATCCGCCGCGAGTGCCTTCGTCGGGGACAGGTACAGGGTGGTCGCGCCACGCCCGTTCGGGGCCTCGGAGCCGTCGAGGAGCGAGGAGAGGACCGGGACGAGATACGCCAGGGACTTGCCGGAGGCGGTGCCCGTGGCGACGACCACGGACTCGCCGTCCAGGGCGTGCTCGGCGGCCCGTGCCTGGTGGGCCCAGGGATGTTCGATACCGGCGCGCTGTACGGCGGCGATGACCTCGGCGCGGATCCGGTCCGGCCAGACGGCATGGCGACCCGCTCGCGGGGGCACATGCTCCGTATGAGTGATGCGCGAAGCCCGACTCGGCCCCGAGGCGAGTCGGCCCAGCACCGCGCCCGGGTCCACCCGGGAGACGGGGCCCGTCGGGGATCGATCGGATCGGTGATTCTCGGCCATCGGCACCGAGTGTGTCACTGGCGTGACGGACAATGGGACCAAGGCGTCGTGCACGCCTGCCGGTAAGTGATTGAATGCCATCGCGGCTGGCGAACCGTCCTTGGGGTTGCAAGCCGAGTGTCCCGAGGGGCGACCGCTCGATAGCAAGGTGCTGGAGGATCCGTGGACCTGTCCCTGTCGACCCGTACCGTCGGCGATCGTACGGTCGTCGAGGTCGGTGGCGAAATCGACGTATATACCGCGCCCAAGCTGCGCGAGCAGCTGGTCGAGCTGGTGAACGACGGGAATTTCCACCTCGTCGTCGACATGGAGGGCGTGGACTTCCTCGACTCCACCGGGCTCGGCGTGCTGGTCGGCGGCCTGAAGCGCGTGCGTGCCCATGAGGGCTCCCTGCGCCTGGTCTGCAACCAGGAGCGCATTCTCAAGATTTTCCGTATCACCGGTCTGACCAAGGTGTTCCCGATCCACACCTCGGTCGAGGAAGCGGTGGCGGCGACCGACTGAGTCACCGCACCCGGGGGCGCGGTGACGCGTGCCCGGGCTGGGAGAAGTGGTAGGAGACGGGGGACCGGGCTTTCGGCGGCCCGGTCCCCCTGACAGCACGCCCGAAGTTCCGAGGGGGATGCATGGCCACCGTTGAACTCCGCTTCAGCGCGCTGCCCGAGCACGTCAGGACCGCCCGCTTGGTGGCGGCAGCGGTGGCGCGCAGGGCCGGAGTGGACGAGGCCGTCCTGGATGAGGTCAGGCTCGCCGTGGGCGAGGCGTGCAGCCGTGCCGTCGGGCTGCATCAGAGTGTCGGCATCACGGCACCGGTGAAGGTGGCGCTGATCGAGGAGGAGAAGCAGTTCTCCATCGAGGTCGGCGACGAGGCGCCGCACACCGTTCCCGGTGAGCGGGTCGCCGGCGCCGACGACATCGACGCCGAGGAGGACGAGATGGGTCTCGCGGTCATCAGCGGGCTCGTCGACGACGTCGAGGTCTCGGCGGGCGAGCACGGCGGGCTGATCCGTATGACGTGGCCGACCGCGCCGCAGACCGTGGTGCTGCCCTGACACGTCGGCCTGACACGCCGGCCTGACAGGTCGACTGACACGCCGGCCCGACTCACCCCCGCACTTCCCGAAGGGGCCCTGCTGAGCAGGGCCCCTTCGTGTTTTATCGTATGGCGGCGGTGAATTCGTGAAGTAATTCACGATCGATTGTCGGATCATTGATCAAGGTCGCGATCATCCGATCAAGGGTCAATCAGGGCGTCAATGGTTTTGGGGCATTAGCACTTTCGGGTTCTGTGGCCGGATGTCGATCATTTGCTGAACGGCATGTGAAGGCCAATTCCGTTTACCGCCATCTGTTTTGATCAGGTTCCGGTACCTAGAATCCGTCCACATCTTGAGCTCAGCCCAAGCGTCAAGGAGGACGAATGGCGGGGCTTTCTACCCCTCATCAGCTTGACCATCCCACTACCCTCGCAGCGGCCGTACTGACGGATGACAACCGGGTCATCATCTCGGTGATCGGCGTGGTCGCCCTGGCGGCGCTCGTCGTCGCCGGCGTCCTGGTCCGTCAGGTGCTCGCGGCGGGCGAGGGCACCGACAGCATGAAGAAGATCGCCGCCGCGGTCCAGGAAGGAGCCAACGCCTATCTGGCCCGGCAGCTGCGCACGCTCGGCGTATTCGCCGTCGTCGTGTTCTTCCTGCTCATGCTGCTGCCCGCGGACGACTGGAATCAGCGCATCGGCCGATCGGTCTTCTTCCTGATCGGCGCCGGATTCTCGGCGGCCACCGGCTATATCGGCATGTGGCTCGCCGTGCGCAGCAATGTGCGCGTCGCCGCGGCGGCCCGGGAAGCGACCCCCGCGGAAGGTGAGCCGGAAAAGGATCTCACCGCCGTCTCGCACAAAGCCATGAAGATCGCTTTCCGCACGGGCGGCGTCGTCGGCATGTTCACAGTGGGGCTCGGTCTGCTGGGCGCCTCCTGTGTGGTGCTCGTCTACGCGGCCGACGCGCCGAAGGTGCTCGAAGGATTCGGTCTCGGTGCCGCGTTGATCGCGATGTTCATGCGTGTCGGCGGCGGCATCTTCACCAAGGCCGCCGACGTCGGCGCCGACCTGGTCGGCAAGGTCGAACAGGGCATTCCGGAGGACGACCCGCGCAATGCCGCGACCATCGCCGACAACGTGGGCGACAACGTCGGCGACTGCGCCGGAATGGCGGCCGACCTCTTCGAGTCGTACGCGGTGACGCTGGTCGCCGCCCTGATCCTCGGGTCGGCCGCGTTCGGCGACTCGGGGCTCGCGTTCCCGCTGATCGTGCCCGCGATCGGCGTGATCACCGCGATGATCGGCATCTTCGCGGTGGCCCCGCGCCGGTCCGACCGCAGCGGCATGACCGCGATCAACCGCGGGTTCTTCATCTCCGCGGTCATCTCGATCGTGCTCGTCGCGATCGCCGTGTTCGCCTACCTGCCGTCGTCGTACGCGGATCTCGACGGCGTCACCGACGGCGCCATCGCGGCCAAGGACGGCGACCCGCGGATCCTGGCGGTCGTCGCCGTCGGCATCGGCATCCTGCTCGCGGCCGTCATCCAGCAGCTGACCGGCTACTTCACCGAGACCAACCGGCGTCCCGTCCGGGACATCGGCAAGACCTCGCTGACCGGTCCCGCGACCGTCGTCCTCGCCGGCATCTCCGTCGGCCTGGAGTCCGCCGTCTACACCGCGCTGCTCATCGGGCTCGGCGTGTACGGGGCGTTCCTGCTCGGCGGCACGTCGATCATGCTGGCGCTGTTCGCGGTGGCGCTGGCCGGCACCGGCCTGCTCACCACGGTCGGCGTGATCGTCGCCATGGACACCTTCGGACCGGTCTCCGACAACGCGCAGGGCATCGCCGAGATGTCCGGCGACGTCGAGGGGGCGGGCGCCCAGGTGCTCACCAACCTGGACGCGGTCGGCAACACCACCAAGGCCATCACCAAGGGCATCGCCATCGCCACCGCCGTCCTGGCCGCGGCGGCGCTCTTCGGGTCGTACCGCGACGCCATCACCACCGGTGCGCGGGACGTCGGCGAGAAGCTCACCGGCGAGGGCGCGCCGATGAACCTGATGATGGACATCTCGCAGCCCAACAACCTGGTCGGCCTGATCGCCGGCGCGGCCGTCGTGTTCCTCTTCTCGGGACTCGCCATCAACGCCGTGTCGCGGTCGGCGGGCGCGGTGGTCTACGAGGTGCGGCGGCAGTTCCGTGAGCGGCCCGGGATCATGGACTACACGGAGAAGCCGGAGTACGGCAAGGTCGTGGACATCTGTACCCGGGACGCCCTGCGCGAGCTCGCCACGCCCGGTCTGCTCGCCGTGATGGCGCCCATCTTCATCGGGTTCACGCTCGGCGTCGGCGCCCTGGGCGCCTTCCTGGCGGGCGCGATCGGCTGCGGCACGCTCATGGCGGTCTTCCTCGCCAACTCCGGAGGCGCCTGGGACAACGCGAAGAAGCTCGTCGAGGACGGCCACCACGGCGGCAAGGGCAGCGAGGCCCATGCCGCGACGGTGATCGGTGACACGGTCGGCGACCCGTTCAAGGACACCGCGGGCCCGGCGATCAACCCGCTGCTGAAGGTGATGAACCTCGTCGCGCTGCTCATCGCGCCCGCGGTCATCCAGTTCAGCTACGGCGACGACAAGAACGTCGCCGTACGGGTCCTGATCGCCGTCGCCTCGCTCCTGGTGATCGTCGGCTCGGTCTACGTGTCCAAGCGGCGCGGCATCGCCATGGGCGACGACGGCAACGCGGAGAGGGTGTCCAAGCCGGCGGATCCCGCGGTGGTCTCGTAGGCGGTCTTACGGCTGCCCGGCTGCCCGGCTGCCCGGCTGCCCGGCTGCCCGGCTGCAGGGCTCCAGGGGCGGGCGGACCGGCGCGATCCATGTGCCGGCCGCCCGCCCCTCGCTCGTTCACACCCCACGCCGTGACCCTTGTCTCACATGGTGTAAACAGTGCGAAGAGGTGATAAAAGCCGCAAATAGCATGCTGTCATCATCTGCCCGCCGTGTAGGGTCCCGTGGCCGAGAGCCACGAAGGGACCAAACCGGTGAACAAGAAGCTCGCGGCCGCGCTGTCCGGCGGTGCGGTACTGATACTGGCGCTGACCGGCTGCACGAGCGAAGAGGGCAACAAGGAGCTCGACGCCTGGGCCAAGAAGGTCTGCGACCAGGTGCCGGCCCAGAACGCCAAGATCTCGGCCGCCTACGTCGCGATCACCAAGGCGGCCAAGGACACCTCCAGCACGCCCAAGGAACTGCAGGCCGCCGACTCCAAGGCCTTCCAGGACCTCGCGGACGGCTACAAGGCGCGCGCGGCGCTCATCCGCGACGCCGGTGCGCCCCCCGGTGTCGAGGGCGGCGCCAAGAACCAGCAGGACGTCGTCAAGAAGCTGACCGACCTCTCCGCCGCCTACGCCGATCTGAAGAAACAGGTCGACGGGCTGAACACCAAGGACCAGGGGAAGTTCGCCTCCGGCCTCAAGGACGTGTCGGCCGAGATGAAGCAGGTCGAGACGCAGCGTCAGAACGCCATCGCCTCGCTGAAGAAGCTCGAGTCGGGCGATGTGAAGACGGCACTCACCTCGCAGGACGGCTGCAAGCAGGCCGTCGAGTCCGGGTCCGCCGGCTGAGCGCCGCATGAGGCGGCGCGGGTCACAATGAGGGCGTGAGTGACTCGCGCCAGCCTGACCCGACCGTCCTGACCGACACGAGCGCCCCGACTGACAGCAGCGTCCCGGCCGATACGGGCGGACCGACGGACCGGGCCGTGCCGACCGGCCCGGCCGTCCTGTCCGACCTCCCCGCGCTGCCCGGGGCCGGCCGGACGGACGCTGCGGCCCGTCTGCGCGAAGCCCTGCTCGGGGCCTCCTTCACCGCCGACGGGCTGCTCGAGCTGCTCGGCGCGCCCGCGTACGCGGCGCTCGCCCGCAGCGAGACGGTCCCCGCGCTCCGGGCCACGCGCGGCGACAGCCCGCTGGAAGCGCTCGTACGGCTGTTCCTGCTCCAGCAGCCGGTGCCGTACGCGCGCGTGGCGGACGTGCTGCCCGTCGACCTGTGCCTGGAGAGCGGCTGGCTGGCCCGGGCCGGCGGCGACGACGTCCGTGCCACGGTCGACGTCCGGCCGTACGGCGGGCCGCAGGGCGAGGACTGGTTCATCGTGTCCGACCTCGGATGCGCGGTCGGCGGGGCCGGCGGCATCGGGAACAAGGCCGAGGAGGTCGTCCTCGGCGTCGGCGGCGCCTCCACGACGCTCGCCGGGATCACCGTGCGCACGCCCGTCGCCGCCGCCCTCGACCTCGGGACCGGCTCCGGCATCCAGGCCCTGCACGCCGCGCAGCACGCCACGCGCGTGACGGCGACCGACCTCAACCCCCGCGCGCTGCACATCACCGCGCTGACCCTGGCGCTCTCCGGTGCCCCGGGGGCGGATCTGCGGGAAGGGTCGCTGTTCGAGCCGCTGAAGGACGGGGAGACGTACGACCTGATCGTGTCCAACCCGCCCTTCGTGATCTCGCCGGGCGCCCGGCTCACCTACCGGGACGGCGGGATGGGCGGCGACGACCTGTGCCGCTCGGTCGTCCAGGGCGCGGGCGACCGCCTGAACGAGGGAGGGTACGCCCAGTTCCTCGCCAACTGGCAGCATGTGGAGGGCGAGGACTGGCAGGACCGCGTCAGGGCGTGGGTGCCGCGCGGCTGCGACGCGTGGATCGTGCAGCGCGAGGTCCAGGACGTCACGCAGTACGCCGAGCTGTGGCTGCGGGACGCCGGCGACCACCGGGGCGACACGGCCGCGTACCAGGCGCGCTACGACGCGTGGCTGGACGAGTTCGAGGCGCGCAAGGTGAAGGCCGTCGGGTTCGGCTGGGTCACCCTGCGCCGGACGTCGGCCGCCGTGCCGACGGTCACGGTCGAGGAGTGGCCGCACCCCGTCGAGCAGCCGCTCGGCGACACCGTGCGCGCGCACTTCGAACGCCTCGACTATCTGCGCGACCGGGACGACGCCGCCCTGCTGGAGGACCGTTTCCGGCTGGTCGGCGAGGTCGTTCAGGAGCAGATCGGGCTGCCCGGCGCCGAGGACCCCGAGCATGTGGTGCTGCGCCAGCACCGGGGCATGCGGCGGGCCACCCAGGTCGACACGGTCGGCGCGGGATTCGCCGGTGTGTGCGACGGCTCGCTGACCGCGGGGCGGATTCTGGACGCCATCGCCCAGCTGATGAACGAGGACCCGGTGGTGCTGCGCGACCGGACGCCCGCCCAGATCCGGCTGCTCGTGGAGCAGGGCTTCCTCGAACCGGCACGCTGACCGGAGGCCGGGCCGGTTCCGTGGGGCGGGCGAAACAGGCCAACCTCCCGGGACCGGCCGCGCGGGCCGACGGGCCCTTCGAGCCTCGCCCCCGGTGTGAACCCCGTCGCATCGGCGGTGCTCGCGGGCCCGGTCCCGGCGCTCGCGGCGATCATCGGCGGCCGGGGCTTCTTCCGGCTGTGGGAACGGCTCGTGAGCTGCGCGGCCGATAATTGGGGGTCGATCTTCCGGAAAGGCTCGAAAAGGCCGGTGGCCACTCCGGGCGGCAGGAATGGCGGAAGTCGGGTTACCGTTCGAGTGGCCGTTGCGGGCTTTTCCCGTTTGACAACGGGGCGGGATGTACCGTCACACTCCGCAGCGTCACCACCACCCGACCCCGGGCGCAACCGATCCTGGGGAGGCCCAGCGTCGACCGGAGAGAAGAGCGAAGTTGTCCCCGACCAGCGAGACCGCACAGGGCGGCCGCCGACTCGTCATCGTCGAGTCGCCTGCCAAGGCGAAGACGATCAAGGGCTACCTCGGCCCCGGCTACGTAGTCGAGGCGAGCGTCGGGCACATCCGCGACCTTCCCAACGGCGCCGCCGAGGTGCCGGAGAAGTACACGGGTGAGGTCCGTCGTCTCGGCGTCGACGTCGAACACGACTTTGCGCCGATCTATGTGGTCAACGCCGATAAGAAGGCTCAGGTCAAGAAGCTCAAGGACCTGCTGAAGGAATCCGACGAGCTCTTCCTCGCCACCGATGAGGACCGCGAGGGCGAGGCCATCGCCTGGCATCTCCAGGAGGTGCTGAAGCCGAAGGTCCCGGTCAAGCGGATGGTCTTCCACGAGATCACCAAGGCCGCGATCCAGGCCGCCGTCGCCAATCCGCGGGAACTGAACCAGAAGCTGGTCGACGCCCAGGAGACCCGCCGCATCCTCGACCGTCTCTACGGCTACGAGGTCTCGCCGGTCCTGTGGAAGAAGGTCATGCCGCGCCTGTCGGCCGGCCGTGTCCAGTCCGTCGCGACCCGTCTCGTCGTCGAGCGGGAACGCGAGCGCATCGCGTTCCGCTCCGCCGAGTACTGGGACCTGACGGGCACCTTCTCGACCGGCCGGGCCGGAGACTCCTCGGACCCGTCGACGCTGGTCGCCCGCCTCCAGACCGTCGACGGCAGGCGGGTCGCGCAGGGCCGCGACTTCGACTCCCTGGGGCAGCTCAAGAGCGCGAACACCCTGCACCTCGACGAGGCCAACGCCCGCGCGCTGGCCGCCGCCCTGGAGCAGACGCAGTTCGCCGTCCGCTCGGTCGAGTCCAAGCCGTACCGCCGCTCGCCGTACGCCCCGTTCCGTACGACGACGCTGCAGCAGGAGGCGAGCCGCAAGCTCGGCTTCGGCGCGAAGGCCACCATGCAGGTCGCGCAGAAGCTGTACGAGAACGGCTACATCACCTACATGCGTACCGACTCGACGACGCTGAGCGACACCGCGATCGCGGCCGCCCGCGCCCAGGTCACGCAGCTGTACGGCGCCGACTACCTGCCCCCGCAGCCCCGCACCTACGCGGGCAAGGTGAAGAACGCGCAGGAGGCGCACGAGGCGATCCGCCCCTCCGGCGACCGCTTCCGCACGCCCGCCGAGACCGGCCTGACCGGCGACCAGTTCAAGCTCTACGAGCTGATCTGGAAGCGGACCGTCGCCTCCCAGATGAAGGACGCGACCGGCAACAGCGTGACCGTCAAGATCGGCGGCACCGCGGCCGACGGCCGGGACGTCGAGTTCAGCGCCTCCGGCAAGACGATCACCTTCCACGGCTTCCTCAAGGCGTACGTCGAGGGCGCCGACGACCCGAACGCCGAGCTCGACGACCGCGAGCGCCGGCTGCCGCAGGTCGGCGAGGGCGACCGGCTCGGCGCCGAGGAGATCACGGTCGACGGGCACGCCACCAAGCCCCCGGCCCGCTACACCGAGGCGTCCCTGGTCAAGGAGCTCGAGGAGCGCGAGATCGGCCGCCCGTCGACGTACGCGTCGATCATCGGCACGATCCTCGACCGCGGCTACGTGTTCAAGAAGGGCACGGCGCTCGCGCCGTCCTTCCTGTCCTTCGCCGTGGTCAACCTCCTGGAGAAGCACTTCGGGCGGCTCGTCGACTACGACTTCACCGCCAAGATGGAGGACGACCTCGACCGCATCGCCCGCGGCGAGGCCCAGTCCGTGCCGTGGCTCAAGCGCTTCTACTTCGGTGAGGGCGACGGCCCGGGCATCGGCGGCGCGGCCGAGGCCGGCAACGGCGACGGCGACCACCTCGGTGGCCTCAAGGAGCTGGTGACCGACCTGGGCGCGATCGACGCCCGCGAGGTCTCCTCGTTCCCGGTGGGCAACGGCATCGTGCTGCGCGTCGGCCGCTACGGCCCTTACATCGAGCGCGGCGAGAAGGACACCGAGGAGCACCAGCGCGCCGACATCCCGGAGGACCTGGCGCCCGACGAGCTGACCGTCGAGCTGGCCGAGGAACTGCTGGCCAGGCCCAGCGGCGACTTCGAGCTGGGCACCGACCCGGCCACCGGCCACACCATCGTCGCCAAGGACGGCCGCTACGGCCCGTACGTCACCGAGGTGCTCCCCGAGGGCACCCCGAAGACCGGCAAGAACGCGGTGAAGCCGCGGACCGCCTCCCTCTTCAAGTCGATGTCGCTCGACACGGTGACGCTGGACGACGCCCTGAAGCTGATGTCGCTGCCGCGCGTCGTCGGCGAGGACGCGGACGGCCAGGAGATCACCGCGCAGAACGGCCGCTACGGCCCGTATCTGAAGAAGGGCACGGATTCGCGGTCGCTGCAGTCCGAGGAGCAGCTCTTCACGATCACGCTGGACGAGGCGCTGGCGATCTACGCCCAGCCCAAGCAGCGCGGTCGCGCGGCCGCCAAGCCGCCGCTGAAGGAGCTCGGCACCGACCCGGTCAGCGAGAAGCCTGTCGTCGTCAAGGACGGCCGTTTCGGCCCGTATGTGACGGACGGCGAGACGAACGCGACCCTGCGCTCCGGCGACAGCGTCGAGACGATCACCCCTGAGCGCGGCTTCGAGCTGCTCGCCGAGAAGCGGGCGAAGGCCCCCGCGAAGAAGACGGCGAAGAAGACGGCCGCGAAGAAGACGACCGCCAAGAAGGCCGCCCCGGCCAAGAAGACGGCCGCCAAGAAGACCGCGGCGAAGAAGACGACGGCGAAGACGGCGACGGCCAAGAAGACGGCGGCGAAGAAGACCGCCGCGCCGGCCTCGTCGAGCGACGACTGAGACGGGGGCCGGTCCGGCTCTTCCGGCCGGATCGCGGCTCTCCAACCGGGTTGTCCCGGCGGTCGGTTGAGTGGCGGTTCCCCCTTCCGGGTTCGCAAAACGAACGCCTCGGCATCAGTTTGGTGTCGGGCCGGGCGTACGTTCGGGCGGGCGCGCCGGGCTGTCGGTGGGTCCCGATAGGCTGAACGCATGACGCGAGCCGAGCAGCCAACGGCCCACCCCGAAGCCCCCGACGACGCGCTGGTCGCCGACTCCCGAGAGCGTGCCCTCCGCGCCCTGCTGCGCCGGCCGCAGCTGAGGCGGTTGTGGAGCGCGCAGCTGGTCGGTGGTGTCGGCGATTTCCTCGCGCTGCTGGTGCTGGTCCTGTTGGCCCTTCAGACGGCGATCGCCGAGGAATCGTTCGGCGGCGGCTACCGCGGTGTGGCGTTCGCAGTGGCGACCGTCTTCGCCGTGCGCATCCTGGCCACGCTCCTCTTCGGTGCCGTGCTCCTCGGCCCGCTGACCTCGCTGACGTCCCAGGACGGTCCGCTCGACCGGCGCTGGACCATGGTCGGCGCCGACGGACTGCGGGCCGCCCTGCTCATCGTCGCCCCCCTCTGGATCGACTGGACCCCGGACAACGCGCTCGCGCTGCTGCTCGTGACGGTCTTCGTCACCGGCGTCGCCGAGCGTTTCTGGACAGTCGCCCGTGAGAGCGCGGCCCCGGCCCTGCTGCCGCCCCCGCCGCCGGAGGGCGCGACCGTACGGCCGCTGCCGGACCACCTGGACGCGCTGCGCCGGCTGTCGCTGCGCACCGGCTTCGTGGCGGTTCCGCTGGCCGCCGTCGCCCTGGTCGCCGCGTCCCTGCTGAACAATCTGCTCGGTGCCGGGCTCGACTGGTTCGCCCAGCACCAGGCGGCTCTCGGCTCGTACGTCGCCGCCGGTCTGTTCGCCGCGTCCCTGTCCGTCGTCACCTTCCTCGAACTGCCCGACACGCGCACCCCGCGCGCGCGGTCCCCGCTGGAGGGGCTGCGCCGTCCCAAGACCGGCACCGGTGTCGACAAGGGCCGCACCGGCGCGATCACCCTCCTCGTGACGGCGTGCGCCGCCGTCGCCGCCGCGGTGTCCGCCGCCGTCGCCGTGGCCGTCCTGCACGCCAAGGACCTGGGCGGCGGCCCCGTCCTGTACGGCCTGATGGTGCTCGCCCTGACGGGTGGTGTCGTCGTCGGCATCCGTACGGCCCCCTCGGTGCTGCCGGCCCTGTCCCGGCGGCGCCTGCTCGCGCTCGCGGTCGCTCTGACCGGCGTCGCCCTGCTCGCCGCGGGCCTGGTCCCGGACGTCACCACCGTGCTGCTGATCCTCGCCCTTGCCGGGATCGGCGCGGGCGTCTCCGCCAACACCGGACACTCCCTGCTCGATCAGGAGGCCGAGGAAATCCGCCGGCCCCGCACCACGGAGCACCTGCACGCCGTCGTACGGCTGTGTGTCGCGCTCGGCGCCGTGCTCGCGCCGCTGGTGGCCGCGCTGATCGGGCCGCACCGGCTGGAGAGCGGCAAGTTCGTCTTCGCCCACGGCGGGGCAGCCTTCACGCTGATGCTGGTCGGCGCGCTGCTGCTGCCCGTCGCCGTGCTGGTCCTGGCCAAGGTCGACGACCGGTCCGGGGTTCCGCTGCGCAAGGATCTGCGGGATGCCGTGCTCGGCGGCGACGACCCGGAGCAGGTGCCCGCCACCGCCGGTTTCTTCATCGCCCTGGAGGGCGGCGACGGCGCCGGGAAGTCCACGCAGGCCGAGGCGCTGGCCGAGTGGATCCGGGGCAAGGGCCACGAGGTGGTCGTCACCCGTGAGCCGGGGGCCACGCCCGTCGGCAAGCGGCTGCGCTCGATCCTGCTGGACGTGTCGAGCGCCGGCCTGTCGCACCGCGCGGAGGCCCTGCTGTACGCGGCGGACCGCGCCGAGCACGTGGACACCGTCGTCCGGCCCGCGCTGGAGCGCGGCGCCGTCGTGATCTCCGACCGGTACGTCGACTCCTCGGTCGCCTACCAGGGCGCGGGCCGTGATCTGTCGCCGACGGAGATCGCCCGGATCAACCGTTGGGCCACGAACGGCCTGGCCCCCCATCTGACCGTGCTGCTGGACGTGGCGCCGGAGACCGCGCGCGAGCGGTTCACCGAGGCGCCGGACCGGCTGGAGTCGGAGCCGGCGGAGTTCCACGCGCGCGTGCGCTCCGGCTTCCTGACGCTGGCCGCCGCCGACCCCGGCCGCTACCTGGTGGTGGACGGCGCCCAGGAGCCCGAGGCCGTCACCACGGTGGTCCGGCACCGGCTCGACCAGATGCTCCCCCTGTCCGAGGCCGAGATCCAGGCGCGCGAGGAAGCGCGCCGCAAGGCCGAGGAGGAGGCCCGGCGCAAGGCCGAAGAAGAGGCCGCCCGCAAGGCCGAGGAGGAGCGCCTGGAGCGTGAGCGTCAGGAGCAGCTCGCCCGGCTGCGCGCCGAGGAGGAGGAGCGCAAGCGGCGCGAGCTGGAGGAGGCGCAGCGCCGCGAGGCCGAACGGCAGGCCGAGGAGGCCCGCCTGCGTGCCGAGGAGGCGCAGCGCCGCGCGGAGGAGGAGCGCAAGCGGCTCCTCGCCGAGGAGAAGGCGCGGGCCGAGGAGGAGGCGCGCCGCAAGGCCGAGGAGGAGCGGCGCCGCAAGCAGGCCGAGGACGAGGCACGCATCCGTGCCGAGGCCGAGGAGCGGCGTCTGGAGAAGCAGCGCAAGGCGGAGGAGGCCCTGCTGCGGGCCGAGGAGGCCCGGCGGCTCGCCGAGCAGGCCGCGGCCGCCGCGCAGGCGGGCCCCCGGCCGACCGCACCCGCGGCGCCGGCCGCGCCGGACGACGCGATGACCGTGCCGACGCCGGTGGTCACCCCGGAGCAGGCGGCGGCGGGCAGGGCGGCCGACGAGACGACGGTCCTGCGCCCGGTGCGCGACGAGCGCCCGTTGGCCGAGGAGTCCGCCGCGGAGTCCACCTCGAAGCTGCCGCGCGTGTCGGAGCCGTCCGGCGCGGCCGACGAGACGGCCGTACTGCCTCCGGTCCCGCCGGCTCCGCCGGGTGCCGCGGACGAGACGGCCGTACTGCCGCCCGTGCCGCCGGGGGCCGCCGACGAAACGGCGGTCCTGCCGCCGGTGCCCGCGGAGGGGTCCGCGGATCGCGTTCCGCCGGGGTACTTCCGCGAGGAGGAGCGCACGCGCGAGATGCCCCAGGTCGACGAGTCGGGCACCCCGCGCCGCCGCGCCCGCTCCGACTGGGCCGAGGAGACCCCGCTGGACGACCTGCCGACGCTGGCCGACGAGCTGCTCGGCCCGCTCGAGGACGCGCACGACGGGCACGACGAGCGCCCCGACGAGGGCGGCGGCCGGGGCAGGGGCCGGCGGCGCTGAGCCCCGCCGGTCCGGCCGGACCGGGTTGTCAGTGCCGGCCCGCACAATGGACGCGGTGACCCGAAGTGTGACGAAAGGCGGGCGGCGCCCATGACCGTATGGGACGACCTGGTGGGGCAGGAGCGGATCAGCGAGCAGCTGGACGCCGCCGCCAGGGACGCCGACGCCCTGGTCACCGCCGTGGCCACGGACGCCCCGCCGCCCGAGGCGTCCAAGATGACGCACGCCTGGCTGTTCACGGGCCCGCCCGGAGCGGGGCGCAACCAGGCGGCGCGGGCTTTCGCCGCCGCCCTGCAGTGCGTCAGCCCCGACCGCGCCCTGGGCGGCTCGCCCGGCTGCGGCTTCTGCGACGGCTGCCACACGGCCCTGCTGGGCACGCACGCCGACGTCACCACTGTCGCCGCCGTGGGCTCGCAGATCCTCGCCGACGACATGAGGGACACCGTCCGCAAGTCCTTCACGTCACCGGCGAACGGCCGCTGGCAGGTCATTCTCGTCGAGGACGCCGAGCGGCTGAACGAGAAGTCCGCCAACGCCGTCCTCAAGGCCGTCGAGGAGCCCGCCCCCCGGACGGTGTGGCTGCTGTGCGCGCCCTCCATCGAGGACGTCCTGCCCACGATCCGCTCCCGCTGCCGTCATCTGAACCTGAGCACACCGTCGGTCGACGCCATCGCCGACATGCTCGTCCGGCGCGAGGGTGTCGAGCCCGAGGTGGCCGCCGCAGCGGCCCGCGCCACGCAGGGGCATGTCGACCGGGCCCGCCGGCTGGCCACGGACCCGGCCGCGCGGCAGCGCCGGGCGGCTGTCCTCAAGCTGCCCCTGCGGCTCGGCGAGATCGGCGCCTGTCTCAAGGCCGCCCAGGAGCTGGTGGACGCCGCCGCCGAGGACGCCAAGCAGCTCGCCGAGGAGACGGACACCAAGGAGACCGACGAGCTGAAGGCGGCGCTGGGCGCCTCCCAGGGCGGCCGGATGCCGCGCGGCACCGCCGGTGTGATGAAGGACCTGGAGGACAAGCAGAAGCGCCGCCGCACCAGGACGCAGCGCGACAGCCTCGACCTGGCGCTGACCGACCTCACGGCGTTCTACCGGGACGTCCTCGCCCTCCAGCTCGGCTCCCGGGTGGCCCTCGCCAACACCGACGTCGAGGACGCCCTGCAGCGCCTGGCCCAGGCGAGCTCGCCGGAGGCCACGCTCCGCCGGATCGAGGCGATCGCCGCCTGCCGGGACGCCCTGGACGGCAATGTCGCGCCGCTGCTGGCGGTGGAGGCGATGACGATGGCCCTCAGAGCGGGCTGACGGCGGCCGGGCGGAGGGCCTCACCGCCCCCCGCTGCCGAGGCGGGGAAGCGACCGAGTGACGCACGGTGTAACACGTACGAGCGCAGATATGCACGGAGGGCGTCCATGCGACTCCATAGAGTTACGCTCGCCAGATGCACACCTGGCGCAGCACCTCAGCTCTCCCCGCCCCGGCCGCGAGCACGCCGGGCGCACGCGACCGCCATCGCCGTTCCCGGCGGGCGGGCACCCTCGGAGCCCTGCTCGGCGCCGCCGCGCTCCTCGTCTCGGCCTGTTCCTCCGGCGGGGCGGCGAAGCCGGCGGGGAACCCGGCGGCCGGGGCGGCCCTGGCCGCGCTCCCGCGCTCGACGCCGGCGGCCCTCGCGCCGTACTACGACCAGAAGCTGAGCTGGCGGGCGTGCGGGGTGCCCGGGTTCCAGTGCGCCACGCTGAAGGCTCCGCTCGACTACGCCAAACCGGACGCCGGTGAGACCCGGCTCGCGGTGGCCCGCAAGAAGGCCACCGGCCCCGGCGAACGCCTCGGCTCGCTGCTGGTGAACCCGGGCGGACCGGGCGGCTCGGCCATCGCCTACCTCCAGCAGTACGCCGGGATCGGCTACCCCGTCGACGTCCGGGCCCGCTACGACATGGTGGCCGTCGACCCGCGCGGGGTCGCTCGCAGCGAGCCCGTCGAATGCCTCGACGGACGGCAGATGGACCGGTACACCCGGACCGACTTCACGCCGGACGACGAGAAGGAGGTCGGTGAGCTCGTCGACGCGTACAAGCGGTTCGCGGAGGGCTGCGGGGCCGACGCCCCCGGTCTGCTGCGCCATGTCTCGACCACCGAGGCGGCGCGCGACATGGACCTCCTGCGCGCGGTGCTCGGCGACGACAAACTGGCGTACGTCGGGGCGTCGTACGGCACCTTCCTCGGGGCGACGTACGCCGGGCTGTTCCCGGACCGGGTGGGGCGGATGGTCCTGGACGGCGCGATGGACCCGTCGCTGCCCGCCCGGCGGATGAACCTCGACCAGACGGCCGGCTTCGAGACGGCGTTCCGGGCGTTCGCCCGGGACTGCGTCCGGCGCGAGGACTGCCCGCTCGGCGACGAGGCGAAGAAGGTGGGGACCAACCTCAAGGCGTTCTTCAGGAAGCTCGACGCGCGGCCGGTCCCCACCGGGGACGCGGACGGCCGCGAGCTCGGCGAGTCCCTGGCCACCACGGGTGTGATCGCGGCGATGTACGACGAGGGCGCCTGGCCGACCCTGCGCGACGCGCTGAACTCGGCCATGCGGGAGAACGACGGCTCCGGGCTGCTCGCCCTGTCCGACAGCTACTACGAGCGTGACGCCGACGGCCGCTACACGAACCTGATGTTCGCCAACGCCGCCGTGAACTGCCTGGACCTGCCCTCGGCCTTCTCCACGCCGGAGGAGGTCCGCAAGGCCCTGCCGGCCTTCGAGAAGGCGTCCCCGGTCTTCGGCGAGGGCCTGGCCTGGGCCACCCTGAACTGCGCGTACTGGCCGGTGGCGCCGACCGGGCAGCCGCAGCGCATCGAGGCGCGCGGAGCGGCCCCGATCCTGGTGGTCGGCACGACCCGCGACCCGGCGACCCCGTACCGCTGGTCCCAGGCCCTGTCCCGCCAGCTCTCCTCGGCCCGCCTCCTCACCTACGACGGCGACGGGCACACGGCGTACGGGCGGGGCAGCGTGTGCGTCGACCGCACGATCAACGCGTACCTCGTCCGGGGGAAGGCGCCGGCCGCGGACAAGCGCTGCTGAGGCCGGCGGCCGACCGCGCCGCTCTCCACCCCCGTGCCGCCCTGTCCGCCCTGGCAGCAGGGGTCCGGGGCGGCGCGGGGGTGGCCTGCGGGGTGGCCCGGGGGCTGGTTCGGAGCACCACAGAAACTGTGTAGACTTACCGTCGTTGCCGATCGCACCATAGTGCGGGCAGCGCGCCGCCTTAGCTCAGATGGCCAGAGCAACGCACTCGTAATGCGTAGGTCTCGGGTTCGAATCCCGAAGGCGGCTCCATCCGAAGCCCAGCTCAGATTGCTCTGAGCTGGGCTTTTTGCATCAGCGGATGCGGCGACGGCGTAGGGAGCGGGCCGCACGGGTGTCGGTGGTCTCAGTTCGAAGGCGGGTCGCATGCGTGGGGTGGGAGTGGCCGTGACCGCGATAGCGGTGATGACGGCGCTGACTGGCTGTGGTGGCGGCGGTGACGGCGTCGGCGCAGCAGACGAGCGGGCGACGGCGACCGCTCGTGCGGCCGACAAGCCGACCAGTGACGAGGTGACCGTCACCGCCGTGCGGAGTGATGTCCGGGCGGCGGCCGCGGCTGCGGAGATGGGGCGGCGGTTGATCTTCGCCGACAGAGACGCGTTTCAGACTCCGTGCCGGGTGTTGGGGGTTCTGCGGACTGAAGACGTGCCGAAGCGTGGGGCGGTGGACTCGGTGACTGCCGTGCTGAAAGCGCGGGGTTGGGGACACATGCAGCAGGTGCCTTCCGAGGACGGCCAGGTCTGGCTCCTGGAGAAGAGCGGCTGGAGGATGTTCGTGGGTGCGGGGAAGGCCCCTGAGGGAGCGGGAATCCTGTTCGACGCGTCGGGGAAGGCGTGCGGGGTGCCCATGCCGTCGCGGCCCGCGGTCTCCGGGCCTGCGGAGCGGCCCGTCCTCCCCTGAGCTCAGGCGCCCCCTGAGGGTCGGCGGGCTGCGCCGGGTGTCGGCCGGTTCGGGAGATGCCCACTGGAGTCAGACGGTGTGCGAGCCGATCCGGTTGTGCGACCGGGGGACCATCCGGGCTGCTCGTGCTCCGTCCATGGGCGGAGGGATTCTGCCGCTGCAGAGGATTCGCTCGGCCGCTGTTCGCGAAAGGTTTGGTGTATCTCGTACGCCCACCCCGTGAGGATCTTTCGCACGTGCTCAGCAGTCGAAGTCCCGTTCCCACCTGTGCTCTCGGCAGCTCCCAGGAGGAGCCGGTCGTCAGTGGGGGGCATGATCCGGATCGGCATGCCGGGATGGGGTCGTTCACCAAGGTCGTCACCGCGACCGTGCTGCAGCGGCTGGCCGAGCAGGGGGTGGTCGGGTTCGATGACCCCGTCGAGCGGTGGCTCGGGGTGCCGGCGGGGACCGGCATCACCCTGAGGCATCTCGCGGGGCATACGTCGGGCAGGGCGACCGGGCCGGGGAGCGCGGCCGGTGGTCCTGGATCATCAACAAGCTCAAGGACCTCGGTTCCGGCGCCTGGAACAAGCTGAAGGACGCGGCCCGCGCGGGCTACGACGCCTTCAAGAAGGCGTACGAGCGCTATGTGCCGTGGCTCGTCCGCAAGGCGATCGAGGTCGGCGCCACGGTGTACGAGGTCTACTCGGCCGTCCGGGACTTCATCGGTCTCTGATGTCCGGGCTGTCCGGACGGGCCGCCTCGGGACCGGCCGGACAGGGGCGCGGCGGACGCGGGTCCCGGAACCTCGTCGTTCCGGGGCCCGCACGCCGCACTCCCCACCCCACCGCGCTCCACTGGATTTCCCTTCGACTCAAGGAAGACATGAGCAACGAAAGCCCCTCCGTGACGCCGCACGAGGCTCCGTCCTCCGTCAGCGGTGACGCCTGGCCGGTGCTGCCGCTCGGGCTGGCCGCCGCGCTGCTGCGCACTCTGGGCGACCACACCTGGGCGTACGTCCTGGGCGCGGTGATCGGTGGCACAGGGCTGCTGGCGGCGGTGATCGCGGTGGCCGAGTGCGTGCGCGCGGTGCGGCGCGGAGCGTCCGTCGGCAAGGCGGTCTGGGTGGTCCTCCTGCTGCTGGCCGGCGGGTTCGCCGTGGTCCACCAACTCGCCACGGCCTGACGGGCGGGGGCAAGGGATGTCCACCATCGAGATCGACGACCTGACCAAGGCGTACGGCAAGAAGCGCGTGGTCGACGGCCTGTCGTTCACCGTGCGCCCGGGATCCGTCACCGGATTTCTGGGACCGAACGGTGCCGGCAAGAGCACGACCCTGCGTATGGCGCTCGGCCTGACCCGGCCCGACCGGGGGACGGCCCGTATCCAGGGGCGCAGCTACCACGAGCACGCCGAACCGCTGCGTGTCGTGGGCGCGTTGCTGGACGCGCGCTGGGCGCACCCCAAGCGCAGCGCGCGGGCGCATCTGACATGGCTCGCGCACAGCAACCGGATCGACACCGGCCGGGTGGACGAGGTCCTGGCCAGGGTCGGGCTCACGGAAGTGGCCGAGCAGCGGGTCGGCGGCTTCTCGCTGGGCATGTCCCAACGGCTGGGCCTGGCCGGGGCGTTGCTGGGTGACCCGGGGATCTTGATTCTGGACGAGCCCGCCAACGGCCTCGACCCCGAGGGCATCGCGTGGATGCGTGGGCTCCTGCGGCAGCTCGCCGCCGAGGGGCGCAGCGTTCTCGTGTCCAGTCATCTACTCGCCGAAATGGCGCAGTTGGCCGACGAGGTGGTGGTCATCGGCCGGGGCGGCTCATCAAGCAGTGCTCCATCGCGGAACTCACCACGGTCGACGCCTCCGCCGCGGCCGAAGTGTTCGTCCGCGGGCCCGAACCCGGTCGGCTGCGGGAACTGCTCACCCACGCGGGCGCCACCGTGACCGACGGCGTCCCGGGGCCGGACCCGTCCGCTCCGCCGCTGCTCGTGACCGGGCTGAGCTGCGAGGACATCGGCCGGGCCGTGGCCGGGGCGGGCCTCGTGCTGTTCGAACTGACCCCGCGCCGGGGGACCGTGGAGGACGCCTACCTCCAGCTCACGGGCAGCTCGGTGGAGTACCGGGGCTCGGTGCGCCCGGCGGAAGAGAGGGCCGTATGACCAGTACCGCCGTGCTGAAAGCCGAGGCGTACAAGCTGCGTTCGCTCAACTCCACGGCGTGGCTGCTGGGGATCACCGCGCTGGTGTCGCTCACCCTCAGCGGCGTCGCCGTGCGCTCGCCCATGGAGGGGGAGGAGGCAGGGCTCTCCGAGGTCCTGGTCGGTCCCGCCTTCGCGCAGTTCCTGATCATGGTGTTCGCGTCCCGCAGCGCCACGATGGAGTTCCGCACGGGCACGATCTGGCAGTCCCGGCTCGCCGTACCGTCCTGGACCCGGCTGCTGCTGGGCAAGGCCGGGGTGATCGCGGTCCTCGCGGCGCTGATGGGGGTCGTGCTGGCGGCGGGAGGCGTCGCCGTCGCGTCCGTCGCGGCACCCGACGTCGACGTCGTGCCCTCCGGCGGGCTCGAGTGGCGTCAGCTCCTCACCGTTCCCGTCGCGCTCGCCCTCGTGGCCGTGCTGAGCCTGGCCGTCGGTCTCCTCCTGAAGAGCGGTGGCGCGACCATCACCGTCCTGCTGGTGTGGGCGCTGGTCGTCGAACCGGCGCTGTCCGCCACGGGGGACTGGCTGGCGGGGATCGACATCGGCCCGTGGATGCCGTTCCTGGCCCTGAGCGACTTCCAGGGGCAGTCCGGCGGGGTCTCCTTCCCCGGCGGGCCCTACCTGGCCTGCGTCTATGTGGCGGCCGTGACGGTGGCGCTGCTGGCCGTCGCGATCAAGGTGCAGGGGCGGCGGGAGCCGTGACGCCGGCATGCCCCGTACCGTCCGCGCGCACCGCACCGGCCGCACGCTCCGCACCCTCCGTACTCCGGGAAGCAGCCGACGCTCCCCCAGCACGAGGCTCGTCTTCCCGGTGAGGAGATGAGGCGCCGACTGGTTGTCGGCACCGCGCGGCTCCGCCGTACCACCCCCGTGCACGCGGAGCCGTACGTCTCCGGGCCCCGCCCCGCCCCCCTCGGGCAGGGCGGGGCGTTCACGTTTCGCCAGGTGGCGTGGTCAGTCCGACGGGCAGGGTGCCGTGTCCCGGGCCGTGTCCAGGTCCAGACGTTCGCGTTGGGTGCGGCTGTTGGGGCCGGGGAGGGCCGCGCACAGGGTGGTGTGCCAGGCCGTGGGGGAGAGGTGGATCGTGCGGTCGTCCTTGTCCGAGAGGAGGCGAAGGCGGTCGCCCCGGACCTGGGCGATACGCAGGCTGTCGCCCGAGGTCTGGCGCAGCCGGCCCAGCGGTTCGGCGTCGTCCGGGGCGACCAGGCCGACGTCGCCGACGAGGTTGACGACGAGTGTGCCGTCCGGTGCCACGCCCAGCAGTCCCGTCGCGTCGGCGATGGACCGGGTCAGACCGTCCCGGCGTTCGTCGTCCACCCGCCACCACACCACGCGCCGTTCCTCGTCGAGGGCGGCGAGACGGTCACCGTCGGGCGTGAACGTCACCCAGCGGTCGGCGGCGTAGTCCAGGGGCGTGCTCTCCAGGCGGGCCACCCGGGTGCCGCGCCGGACGTCCCAGACCTCGACGCGGCCTCCCTCACGCCAGGTGTCGGTGACGACCGCCACCTCGTGGGGGCGGCCCGGCCTGGGGGTCAGCTGTCCGGTCTCGCCGGTGAATCCCCGCTCCGGAGGGGAGCGTTCGAGGTGGACGGGACCGCCGCTCTGGACCCCGGAGCGCGGGTCCAGCCGGGCCAGCGCGTCACCCAGGCACAGCACCACCAGATCGCCCTCGCCGGTCTGCGCGATGTCCTGCGGGGTGTTCCAGGACGGATCGCCGGTCCGGCCGCAGTCCCAGGCGACCCGGGTGGGGGCGGTCAGGCTGTCCACGTCGTACAGCCAGGCGTCCGTGGTCTCCTGCGACCAGACCAGCACCGCGTCCCCGCCCTTGCGGTCGACCCACGACAGGTGCGGTTCGAGATCGCCCAGCTCGCGGATCGGCCGGGGGAGCGGGGTGTCGTGCGTGCGGGCGCCGGGGCCGAGGATCTCCAGTCGGTCCGGGCGCAGTCGCGCCAGGCGTGAGCCGTCCCTCTTGGGCGCGAAGGCGAGGGCGGTGGCCGTGGAGCGGTCGGTCGGTGCCGCCGGGAGGGGGCGTGCGCGGGCGCGCAGCAGGGTGTCGCCCTCGGCGGTCAGGACCGTGCGGGTCCCGGTGCCGCTTCCGGCGACGCCGAGGGTGTTGTCGGAGGAACCACCCGGCAGGGTCACCGACCAGTAGCGGTCGCCGCCGCGGGGGTCGCGCAGGGTGACACGGCGGTGGTCGCCCGTCTCTGCCGACACCGTCCCGGTCTCGCCGTAGAGGTGGGTGCCCGTGAGGTCGGCCGTCGTGACCGCCCCCCGGTAGGTGCCGTCCGGTCCCTTCGTGCCGGGGACCAACGGGTACCAGCGGACGCCGTCCTGCTGGACCAGCCAGACGCCCTGGCCGACCGGGGTCTGGTTGAGGGCGGGCTCCGGGCCGTACACGCGGCGCTCCCGCGCGCCGGAGGCCGTGGCGTAGAGGTCGAGGTAGAAGTCCGCGCCCTTCCTCGCGGTGGCGGCGACCGCGATCCGGTCACCGTCGGCCGGCAGCCACGCCATGCGCGGGCTCCGCCGGGCCATGGGCCGTTGGGAGACGGGCAGGGTGGCGCCGGTAGTCGTGTCCCAGAGGCGGACGAGCGCCTTGCGGCCGTCGTCCTCGGGGCGGGGCCGCTGGAAGGCGAAGAAGTACAGCAGCCGGGTGCCGTCTTCGGAGAAGTCCAGGTGGGGGGTGTAGACGTCGCCCCGGTCAGGTAGAGCGCCGGACAGCTGACGAGGGCGGGACTCCGGGCGGGTCAGATCCCACAGCAGGGTCCGTCCGTCCACGGTGACCAGGGCGTAGCGCCGGCCGTCGGCGCTGACGGCGTCCCGGAAACCCTGGACCCGCAGCCCGGCGGGGACGCCCGTGAGCCGGGTCGCCCGGGGCCGTCCGTCGAGGGCGCCGGTGACGGCCGTCGCGGTCAGGTCGGCCGCGCCGTCCGGGCGGGACAGCACCACCAGGGTGCGGGCGTCGGGCGACATCGTCGTCCACTGGACCGTGCCGGGCCAGAGCCCGCTGTGCGCGGAGACGACGTCGTGCCCGCGCACGTACTGCCCGAAGAGCGCCTGTCGCGCCTGGGGCGTGTCCCGCGCCGACCACGCGCCCGCCGCGTACCGGAAGGCGCTGTCCGGGGAGCGCTCCGCGACATCGGTGGCAAGGGTGCCGAGTTCCGTGGCGGCGGCCGTGCGCAGCTGGAGCAGATCGTCCTGGCGGGCGCGGTACGTGATCACCGCGAGGGTGGTCGCCAGCACCGCCAGCACGGTGACCAGGGCGGTGACGCCCCACAGCCGGCGCAGTCCGCGCCGCTGCCGCCGTCGGCCCGCCTCCAGATAGGCGCGCTCCAGGTCGGTGAGGTCGTCGGGGCGTTCCGCGAGCCAGCGCAGGCCCTGGTTGAGGCGTACCCCGTGCGGCAGCAGCCCATCGGGGCGGCCTCCGCCGTCCCACTCCGCCGCGTCGCGTGCCGTACGGTCCTGCCACTCGCGGAACTCGGCGCCCTCGGCCAGCCATTGCGCCAGTCGCTCCCACTTCCACAGCAGCGCCTCGTGCACCACCTGCACGGTGCCGGGAGGGCCGGGGCGCTCCCCGACGTCCAGCACCAGGAGACGGCTCTTGGCAAGAGCGTGCGCCAACGCCGCCTGTTCCGGCACGAGCTGCTGGACGGGCACGGCACGCCGGCTGAAGCCGCCCTGGCCGTCCGGGCGGGCCAGTTGCTGGAACAGCCGCCGGGCGGTGTCCCCCGACGTCCCGGTCGCGGCGAGGCACTTCCGCAGTTCGTCGTTCGCGTACTCGGCGAGCGCCTTGACGACACCGCCCGACCGCTCGTACGCGGCATGGGTCATCGTGTGCGCCTCGCGCCGCTGCCAGAGCTGGGTCAGGGCGAACTGCAGCAGCGGCAGACAGCCCGGCTCGTCCACCGCGTCGGCCACCAGCCGCCCGGCCAGCCCCTCCTCCAGCCGCAGGCCGGGGACCGCCCGTACGGGCTCCTCGACGGCCCGGGTCAGCGACTCCGCCGTCATCGGGGCGAGGAACAGCACGGCGTCACCCAGGCGGGACGAGGTGTCGGCGGCGGTCAGCGCCTCCAGCGTGGCGGAGCGGGCGGTCAACACGACGCGCAGCCCGCCGCCCTGGGCCGGGTCGGGCGCCTGGGCGAGCGCCGAAAGGGTCCGGAAGGCACGCAGCGCTGACTGCGGCGAGGCGGTGGCGTACTCCTCGAACTGGTCGAGGAGCAACACGGCGCCGAACGAGCCGAGTTCGTCGTTGATACGGCCCCGCAGCGCGCGCCGGTCGGTGTCGGAGCCGGCGCACGCCTCGCGCACGGCGTCGAAGCGCGCGCGCCGGGCGCCGTCGTCGGGGGCGGCGCGGTGCCAGGCCGCGGTGACGGCGTCGGCGACCCAGGCGTCCTCAGCGTCAGGGGTGTTCTCCGCCTCGCCGGCCGCGTCCACCGGTTCGGGCACCCGGAGCGTCCACGGCGTGCCCCGATCGGTGAGAGCCGTCACCAGACCGGCCCGCAGCAGCGACGACTTGCCGCTTCCCGAGGGGCCGACGAGCACGGTCACGGGCCGGGACTCCAGGGCCCGTACGAGCTTGCCGGTCTCGTCCTCCCGGCCGTGGAAGTACCGGGCGTGCTCGGTCTCGAACCGGTCCAGGCCCCGGAACGGGCACCCGAGCACATCGGGACCGACCAGCCGGTCCGCCGCCAGCAGATAGGCGGTGCCGTCGAGGGGGCCCTTCCCGCGCAGGGTGAGCATGCCGACGACGACCTCGTTCGCCGGGTCCCATACGGCGGCCCCGCTGAACCCGGGCCCGATCCGCACGCCCGGCGCGGTCAGGTCGACCTGGATGAGGTCGGCGCGCTGCCGGCCGCGCAGGGTGCCGGTCGCGTTGACGCCCCGGGGAACCTGCGGCGGGAAGCCGAACGCCCGGATGTCCCGGTCCCACTCGCCGTCCGAGCCGTCCGCCGTCGGCAGTGGTTCGGCGCCGTCCACAGGCGCCTTGAGTCGCAGCAGCGCGACGTCGTCCTCCGGCCGCCACGACTCGACGTCGGCGGTGACGCGCGGACCCGGTACGGCACCCGCGAGCAGCGGGAAGTCGACCTCGACCGGGCCGGGGGGCGGGCTGCCGTCCGGCTCCGCCACGACGTGGGCGCAGGTGCACAGCAGGCCCTCGTCCACGAGGAAGCCGGCGCCGACCGGTTCGCCGTCCGGCGAGAACACGCGGGCCGCTCCGCGTTCGTAGCGGGCCCGGCGCGGCAGCGGGTCAGCCGGCATCGGAGGCGCCGGTGCCGCCCGTCGTGTCCCACTCGACGCCGACCGTGAAGTGGGCCTCGGCCGTACTCCTCGCGACGACCACGCCCGCCTCGGCGGTCACCTTCACCCCGAACTCCAGGGTGATCCGGTCCGGGCGGCGGGGCATGGAGCGCAGGGAGTCGACGATGTCCTGGACCGCCGGGCGCACCCGGTCGACGGCGGCGCGCAGGGTGTCGGCCGCGCCGGCCGCGTCGTCGGCGGGGCGTGGCCGCCGGATGGGTTCGTAGACGTCCTCGGGTGCCGGGATCGCGGACGCCGGTGCGGTGGTCTCCACCCGGAGCAGCGAGCCGTCGTCGAGTCGGATGCTGGTGATGGCCGTCATCGAGGGCTGCCCGTCCTGTCCTGCGGAAGTCGTGAGACCTAGGTGAAGCGGTGACAACAGACAGTATGCGCAACGACGCAATGGGGCCCGTGGCAACTAGTGGTCCTCAAAAGGGAGTTCGGGGCGGCTCGTCACCTCGCCCGCTTCTGACGGTTACCGCCAATAACCCTGCCCGCCCTTTGGCGCTCCTCTGCCCTGCGGTGCACTGTCCGGCGTCGCTAGCGTCCCCGCATGAGGCGACAGACACGTGTCGGAGCGCGGCGTATCAGGGACTTACAGCGGCTGCGGGACAAGGTGCTCAGCCGGCGGGAGAGCCGCCGGTCCGGGGGCTGGGGGAGACGGCTGGGGCGGCGGGCGGAACGCGCCCGTCCCTGGCTCCAGTTCCTCGCCGACGTGGCCTCGCTGCTCGCCAAGGTCGTGCGCTAGCACCGGCGACGGCCGATCCGCGCCGTCGCCGGACCCGGCCTGTCCTCAGCATTCATCCACAGTAACCAGTGACGTGTGCACAAGCGTTGACCCGGCTCCCGGCCGCCAGCAGAATGGCCGCGCGCTCTTGAGAGCGCTCTCAAACGTGTCCAGCACCGGCCGAGGGAGACCCATGACCGACTTCAGCGACAGACAGGGCCCGGCTCTCAGCCGTCGCGGGCTCATCGGGGCCGGCCTCGGTGCCGCCGTGCTCGGCGCGACCGGCGCGGGCACCGCACAGGCGCGTGTCCCCTCCGGAGGAAACGGCGCGGGGCCCGCCGGACGCCGGGCCGTGGCCTTCCTCGCCGCCGCCATGGACGCCTACCCCGGGCAGGGGCCCGTCCGGCTCGCCCAGAGCTACACCGACCAGGCCGGTCTCTTCAGCACCGCCTTCACCTACGACAACGGGCTCGCGATCCTCGCGCTCCTCGCCGCCCGTACGCCGGACGCGCACGCCCGCGCGGTCGCGCTCGGGGACGCGCTGCTGTACGCGCAGGCGCACGACCCCGCCCATGACGACGGGCGGCTGCGGCAGGCGTACAACGTGGGGCCGTACACCTTCTACGACGGCACGCTGCAGCCAGACGGGTTCGTGCGGGCGGACGGCACGGCCAACGTGGGGACGCAGTTCGGGTTCACGGGGACGGCCGTCGGCGACATGGCCTGGGCCGGGATCGCGCTGGCCACCCTGGCCGGGCGGACCGGGAAGCGCCGCTTTTGCGACGGTGCCGTGCGGATCGGGGAGTGGATCGAGCGCAACGGGCGTACGGACGACGAACCCCTCGGCGGCTACAAGTTCGGTGTCGACGGGTCGGGCGCGAAACTCCCCTTCACCTCCACCGAGCACAACACCGACCTCGTCGGCCTGTTCGGGCGGCTCGCCCGGCTCACGGGGGACCGCGTCTGGCGCGAGCGGCGGGCCCACGCCCGCGCGTTCGTGGAGCGGATGTGGGAGGCGGACGGCGGCTTCTTCTACACCGGCACCAACGACGGGGTGACCGTCAACCGCTCACCCATCCCCGAGGACACCCAGACCTGGACGTACCTCGCCCTCGACGCGCGGTCCCGGGCGCGCTCGCTCGACTGGGCCGCGCGCCACCTCGCCGTCACCGACCACGCCGGACGGCCCAACAGCACGGTCCCGGCAGGGCAGTCGTACGAGGGTGTCACCTTCAGCTCCGCCAGCCTGCTGGCCGACGAGGACCGCCCGATCGCCGAGGGGCAGCCCAAGCCGGACCGCAACGGCGTCTGGTTCGAGGGCACCGCCCATCTCGCGCTCTGCCTGCGCGACCGGCACGGACGGGGCGACGCGGCCCGGGCGCGGCGGCTGCTCGACTCGATCGAACGGGCCCAGGACCGGCTCGGCGACGGCCAGACCGTCGGCGGACGCGCCCTGCCCGCGCGGGCCGGGGTGGTGTCGGCCACCAGCCCGATCGACACCGGCTTCGGGTTCGGCTACTACCCGTACCGGCATCTGGGGGCCACGGCCTGGTACGTGATGGCGGCCGAGCGCTTCAATCCGCTGAGCGCCTGACCGGGGCCCCAGGGGCGAACGTGACGCGTCGCCCCGGTGAACCACTAGCATCACGCCGTTGATGACGGTGGCAGCGGTACGAGACGGGCGAGGGACAGGCATGACGGAACTGAGGATCGCCGTGGCCGTGGTGACCATGGGGAACCGTCCCGCGGAGGTCGACGCGCTGCTGGAGTCCGTGGCCAAGCAGGACCTCGCCCCCCATCGCATCGTGGTCGTCGGCAACGGCTGCCCGCTTCCCGAGTTCGCCGAACGCCTCTCCCTGCCCGGCGAGTTCACCGGCATCGAACTCGACGAGAACCTCGGCTGCCCCGGCGGGCGCAACGTCGCCCTCGAGCGGCTGCGCGCGTTCGGGGACGTCGACGTCGTCGTCGAGCTGGACGACGACGGGCTGCTCGTCGACGCCGATGTGCTGCGCCGGGTACGGGACCTGTACGCCGCCGACGACCGGCTCGGCATCGTCGGGTTCCGGATCGCCGACGAGCACGGCGAGACACAGCAGCGGCACGTACCGAGGGTCGGCAAGTCCGACCCGATGCGGGGCGGATACGTCACCGGCTTCCTCGGCGGCGGGCACGCGCTGCGCATGGCGATGCTCGCGCAGACCGGCGACTGGCCCGCGCGATTCTTCTTCGCCCACGAGGAGACCGACCTGGCGTGGCGGGCGATCGACGCGGGCTGGCGCATCCTCTACGCGCCCGAGCTGCTGCTCCAGCACCCGAAGACGTCGCCCGCGCGGCACGCCATCTACTACCGCGTGAACGCCCGGAACCGGGTCTGGCTGACCCGGCGCCGTCTCCCTCTTCCGCTCATCCCCGTCCATCTCGGGGTGTGGGTGCTGCTCACGCTCGCCCGCACCCGGTCGGCGGCCGGGCTGCGGGCCTGGTTCGGCGGCTTCCTGGAGGGCGTCCGGGAACCGGCGGGCGAGCGGCGGCCGATGAGCTGGCGCACGGTGGGACGCCTCGTCCGGCTGGGACGCCCGCCGATTCTCTGAGGACGCGGCGAAGCGACCTGCCCGTACAGGAGAGCGGCCTGCCCGGGCACGGCGACCCGCCCGCCCCTCACTTCGCGTCCGCGTAGCACTCCACCACCGCCGTCGTGAACGGGAACCGCACGGGCGTCTCCCCGAACGTGAGCCGTCCGGCGAGCGCCGACGCCTCCCGGATCGCCGTCACCACGGCCTCCGCCTCCTCCTCCGGGCAGTGCACGATCACCTCGTCGTGCTGGAAGAAGACCAGCTCCGCCGCCATCCCCGCGCAGGACCGGCGCAGCGCGGCGAGCAGCAGCAGCGCCCAGTCGGCGGCGCTGCCCTGGACGACGAAGTTGCGGGCGAAGCGGCCGCGGGCGCGGGCGTTCGTCGAGGCGTACCCCGGCACCCAGTCCTGGGGCGAGGAGCCGTCGGCCGGGGTGTCCGGGGCGTCCGGGACGGGGATGCCCGCCTCCTCGGCGGGCGCGTCCGAGGCGCCCGCGGCCGGGGGCGAGGTCCGTCCCAGCCAGGTCCGTACGAGCCGCCCCTCCTCACCGGCCCGCGCCGCCTCGTCGACGTACGCGACCGCCTTGGGGAAGCGGCGGCGGAGCGCGGCGAGATTCTTCAGCCCGTCGCCGGACGTCTGGCCGTAGACGGCGCCCAGCACGGCGAGCTTGGCCTGGGCGCGGTCGCCGGAGAAGGCCCGGTCGGAGACGGCCTGGTAGAGGTCGCTCTCGCGTCCGGCGACCTCCATCAGGCCGGGGTCCCGGGAGATCGCGGCGAGCACCCGGGGCTCCATCTGGTCGGCGTCGGCCACGACGAGCCGCCAGCCCGGGTCGGCGACGACCGCGCGCCGGATCACCTTGGGGATCTGCAGGGCGCCCCCGCCGTTGGTCACCCAGCGCCCGGTGACGGTGCCGCCCGCGAGGAACTCCGGCCGGAACCGCCCGTCGCGCACCCAGTCCTGCAGCCAGGACCAGCCGTGGGCGACCCAGATCCGGTACAGCTTCTTGTACTCGACCAGCGGCTTCACCGCCGGATGGTCGACGGATTCGATCTCCCAGCGCCGGGTCGACTTGACCTTGACGCCGGCCTGGGCGAACGCCTTGATCACGTCGGCCGGCAGATCGGGCCGCACCCGGCGCCCGAACGCCGCCGACACCTCGTCCGCCAGCTCGGCCAGCCGGCGCGGCTCCCCGCCGCCCGCGTACCGCTCGCCGAGCAGGTCGGTGAGCACCTGACGGTGGACGGCGGCGCTCCAGGGGAGCCCGGAGCGGTTCATCTCGGCGGCCACGAGCATGCCCGCCGACTCGGCGGCGGTGAGCAGCCGCATACGGTCGGGATGCGCGGTCCTCTCGTGCCGCCGCTGCTGGTCGGCGTACACCTCGGCCAGGTCGGCGAGCGGCACATGGACCGCCTGCGGCTCGAACAGGGAGGACTGGGAGCCCGGCTCGGCGGCGCGCTGGGGCGGATCGGGCGGTACGGGGCCGCCGCGCAGCCGGGCGAGGGCCGCGGCGGCGGACCGCGGCGCTCCGTGCCGCCCCTCGTGGCCGAGGAGGAGGGTCTCGGCGTCCTCGATGTCGTAGCACCGCTCCACGCGCACGCCCGCCGCGAGCAGGCGCGGATAGACCTCGGCGGTGGACCGCCACACCCACCGGGTGACGTCGGGCCGTGCGCGCACCGCCTCCGCGAGGTCGGGTGCGCGGTGCACGGGGCCCGCGAGCAGCCCGTCCGGGCCGAGGGGGGCGAGCTCCGCGCCGCCGTCCTCGGCCGGGGCGAGCGCCCACCGGTCGGTCATGCCGCGAGTGTGGCACCCGGGTCTGACATCGGCCTCAGCCCTGGGCCGCGCCGTCCTCGCCGGCCGCCTCCCGCGCGGTCCGCTCACCGCTCTGGAGGTACTGCGAGAGCGCCTCGGCGATGTACGCCTCGGCGTCCTCCTTGGTGAGGCCGAGCCCGGACAGGACGCCGGAGCCGTTCTCGAACTCCAGCAGGGCCAGCAGGATGTGCTCGGTGCCGATGTAGTTGTGGCCGAGGCGCAGGGCCTCGCGGAAGGTGAGCTCCAGGACCTTCTTGGCGTCGGAGCCGTAGGGGATGAGCTCGGGGATCTCGTCGGCGGCGGGCGGCAGGGCCTCCGAGGCGGCCTGGCGCACGGTGTCGAGGAGGACGCCCCGCGCCGTGATCGCCCGCGCGGCGATGCCGTCCGGCTCGGCGAGCAGGCCGAGGACGAGGTGCTCGGGGCGGCCCTCGGGGTTGCGGGCCGCGATGGCCTCGTTGTGGGCGGCCATCACCACGTTGCGGGCGCGCGGGGTGTAGCGGCCGAAGCCCTGCTGGGGGTCGAGGTCGTTGCCCTCCTTGGGCACGAACCGCTTCTGGGCGGCCTGCCGGGTGACCCCCATGCTGCGGCCGATGTCGGTCCAGGAGGCGCCGGAGCGTCGGGCCTGGTCCACGAAGTGGCCGATCAGGTGGTCCGCCACCTCGCCGAGGTGGTCGGCCGCGATCACGGCGTCCTGGAGCTGGTCCAGGGGCTCCTCGTGGACCTTCTTGATGGCCGCGATGAGTTCGTCGAGACGGACGGATGACGTGATGCTCGGGTTCGTCGACATGTGTCAACCGTAGGTTGACAGTCGTGGGGTGTCAACCCGTAGTTGACAGTCGTGGGGTGTTGGAGGACGACGGAGGGAACAGACTTACGATCGCTGGGTGAGCACGCCCAGCACCGTCGACCGCGCCTTCGAGGCCGCCCTCTACGACACCGAGCACGCGACGCTCGACACGGGCGCCAGCCTGCTCGCCGCCGACCCCGCGGCCGACGCCGAACTCGGCCGGCGCGGACTGGAGTTCGTCGCGGTGGCCTGGCGGCGCGGCTGGCAGCCCGCCGACCTCGTACGGCTCGTGCGGCGGGACCTGGACGACACGCACGTCCGCCTGCTCGCGGCGCTGATCCGGGACCAGGCGCCCCAGGACCGGGAGCGCGGACCGCGCTGGCGGGCCCAGCTGGACGCTCTGCCCGCCGAGGCCCCGCCCCGCACCGACCGCTTCTCGCACGCCACCGCGGTACTGGAGCTGTACCGCCTGCTGCTGCGCCTGCCCGCGCTGGAGCCCCTGGAGGAGACGGCCGCCCCGTCCGGCGGGACCGCCCGCCCGGAGTCCCGGATGCTCACCCGTATCCGCGCGCTGCTCGCGAAGGCCGAGGCGACCGGGTTCCCGCAGGAGGCCGAGGCGCTCACCGCCAAGGCGCAGGAGCTGATGGCCCGGCACAGCATCGACGAGGCGCTGGTCGCCTCCCGTGCGCCGGCCGGGGCCGCCGACGCGCCGGGCGCCTGCCGGATCGGGGTGGAGCCGCCGTACGAGCAGGCCAAGGCCGTGCTGCTGGACGCGGTGGCGCGGGCCAACCACTGCCGGGCCGTGTGGAACGAGCCGTTCGGGTTCTCCACCGTCGTCGGGTTCGAGGCGGACCTGGAGGTCGTGGAGCTGCTGTACACCTCCCTGCTGGTGCAGGCCCAGACCGCCATGACGAAGGCGGAGGCCGCGCAGCGGGCGGGCGGCCGCAGACGGACCAAGACCTTCCGGCAGTCGTTCCTGGCGGCCTACGCCCACCAGGTGAGCACCCGTCTGACCGCCGCCGTGCGGACCCAGGTGACCGACGACCTGCTTCCGGTCCTGGCGTCCCGCGAGGTGGCGGTCACCGACCGGCTGGACCGGATGTTCCCGCGGACCACGACGACCCGGCTGCGCGGGGTCAGTGACGACGCGGGCTGGACGGAGGGCGCGGAGGCGGCCGACCGGGCCCGCGTGGACCCGCGCCGGCCGCTGACCTGAGTCCAGGTCGCCGTCCGCCTCCGGCCGTCAGTCCGTCGACTGCTGGAAGCCGGTCACCGAGGCGTCCGGCGTGCTCCCGTCGCTCTTCAGGGCGATGTCGCCGTACGCCCACTTGAAGCTGTGCGTCTTCTCGGCGCCGGGCAGCCGGACCGTCGCCGTCCGCGCCGCGAGGGACGTCTCGGCGCCCTCCTCGCCGCGGACGTACGTGAGGGTGAAGGCCAGCGAGGCGTCCTTCGCGAAGGTCGCCTTCCCGCCCGAGGCGGCCTCCGCGGCCGGGACCGCGGCGGTCGTGTCCCCCGCGACCAGCTCCACACCGGGCAGCCCCTCCACGGTGCAGGGGGCGTCGCCGCGGTTGGTGACGGTGACGGGCACGTTGCCGGTGTCCCCGGCGGCGGGCGCGGCGTTGGCGGGCCCGAACCGCACGGCGAGATCGGCGGCGCAACCCGCCCCGGCCGTCGTATCCGCCTTGTCCTGGGTGTTCTTCGCGTCCCTGGCGTCGTCGCAGGAGGTCAGCAGGAGCGCCGCGGCGAGGGCGGCGACGGAGGCGGTGACGGAGATGGTGCGCATGGAGTCCTCGGGAGGTCGCGTCGGTGAGCCGGTGACGTCACCGATCGGACATCACGATCCCAGACCGGCGGTGGGCAGGCCGGTCGGCAGTTTGCCACCCTCCGCCTTGGTGTACGTCTCCGCGCCCAGGTCGCTCTTCCAGGTCACCTTCAGCTCGCCCTTGCCGACGGAGTCGACCGTCCCGGACGCCCGGTCCTTGCTGCCGTCCGTGCACGACAGCTTGATCGTCCGCTTGCCGGCGCTGCCGCTGCACACGGTCCCCCCGGTCGCGAACAGCCCGGCCTTGTCGCCGGTGACGACCAGGGCGACGGCCTTGCCGTCGGTGGTCGCCAGCCAGCTGCCCTCCAGATCACCGGCGGCCGAGGAAGAACCGCCGCCCGATCCGTCTCCCGAGCCGCCGCCCGTGCCCACGCCGGTCCCGGCGCTGGTCGGGGCGCCGCTGGGGGAGGCGTCGCCGTCGGAGTCGCCGCCCGAGCTGCACGCGGTGAGCGCGAGCGCGCCCACCAGGGACGCGGTCACGGCCACGCCCCTCGTCCACCGGCCCGAGGTGCGCGTACGCGAGAAAGTCGCCGAGGTCACTGGGAGCTCCAAGCTGTAGCGGTCGGCACGGCCGTTCCGGCCGGGCGTGGCCGGAACGACGGCAGCAAGTTACCAAGGAGTCGCTTCGTGGTCTCCGGGAGAGCCGGGACTTCTCGGGGCGCCCGCGGCACCGGGGTCGGCCGGCGACCCCGGCCGCACCGCGCGGCATACGGCATTGTCGGCCAACTCCGTTGCGGGGGCGGATACTTGAGTTTGGAACGACCGCCGCGAGGAACACGTCATTGTTCGGTGCACGAGGGGTTCGATCCGGACGTCCCCGCTCCGCCCGGGGCGCGACGATCACGAGCGGGGGCCGGCACACCCGTGTGGCGCGATTCCCGGGCCTGCGCTGGAACGCCGGGAGCACCTGCGTACGTCTGAGGAGTAACCGCGGGAACACCCCGCGTGCACGTGCATCTGCTCATGCAGGTGCACGTGAACAGGGGCTATGATCCGAAAGCAGTTGTCCGGCACACGCACCACTGCACCACCTCATGCCTCATGGCGAAGAGCCACCGCACCATCGGGGAGCGACCTGTGGACCACGACGTGTACAACGGCATGGCGGCCACGGAGCTGGACGGGGTGGCCTGGCAGAAGAGCAGGCACAGCAACTCCCAGGGCTCCTGCGTGGAGTTCGCGCGGCTGCCCGGCGGCGATGTCGCCGTACGCAACTCGCGCTTTCCCGACGGCCCGGCCCTCGTCTACACCCGCGCCGAGATCGAGGCGATGCTCCTCGGCGTCAAGGACGGCGAGTTCGACCACCTGGTCGCCGGCTGACGCGGCCGTTCCGTCCCATACCGGTACAGGACGGCGCCCCGGCCGCTGTGACGCGCGTAGAACCCGGGCGTCGGCGGACGGGGCGGCTCGTCAGTCCGAGGGGCCGGTACAGGCGGCGGGCTGGAGGCGGAAGAGCGCCCAGACCACCTTGCCGCTCAGCGTGCCCGCCATCGGATGCCAGCCCCAGCCGTCGCTGAAGGACTCCACCAGGAACAGCCCGCGGCCGGACTCCGCCGAGAAGTCGTCGGTGTCGCGGGCGACCGGGCTGTCGTGGCTGGGGTCGCGCACCGCGCACACCAGCCGCTCGGTCCACCGCATCAGGTGCAGCCGTACCGGCGGGGGCTGCTCGGGCGAGCGCGGGGCGCTCGACGGCAGGGCGTGCCGGAGGGCGTTCGTCACCAGCTCGGAGACCACGAGGCAGACGTCGTCGAAGCGGTCGCCCAGTTCCCACTGGTCCATGGTGCGGCGGGTGAAGTTCCGGGCCTCGCGGACGGCCTCGTACCTGGCCGGCAGGGCGCAGGAGGCGGCGTTGGAGACGGCTGCGGGGTCCAGCGGCGGAAGGCCCTGCCGTAACGGCTCGAGCATGGTCGATCCATTCGTCCCCATGCGAGGCACTCCCGGGAGTTCGCGGTCGTGGCGATGCAGCGGTTGCGCGGGACCATGGTTTCGGAAGCGCAGAGCAGATGCAAGGGCAGATGCACGTGCACGTGACCGAATTGGACGCTCCCGTACCGCTTGTTGGCCATTTTTTCCGCCAACTTCACCCCCTCTTCTTGTCTTCCGCTGACTGCTTCACGAGTGGAATCCTTGGCTTCTTTCCGTCTCTGTAATCGGGCGAGTACTGCTCGAAGTGTTTTAGTGGCAGACTGCGGGCCGGGAAGACGGTTGGGGAGGCTGGCGGACGTGAGCGCGGGAGAGCCCGGATCGGTGGTGCGGCGCATGCTGCTCGGCTCGCAACTGAGGCGACTGCGGGAAGCGCGCGGTATCACCCGTGAAGCGGCGGGATACTCCATCCGCGCGTCCGAGTCGAAGATCAGCCGGATGGAGCTGGGCCGGGTGAGCTTCAAGACGCGTGACGTGGAGGACCTGCTGACGCTGTACGGCATCACGGACGAGCAGGAGCGCGCCTCCCTGCTCTCCCTGGCCCGCGAGGCCAATGTCGCCGGCTGGTGGCACAGCTACTCGGACGTCCTGCCCAGCTGGTTCCCCACCTATGTCGGCCTGGAGGGCGCGGCCAGCTCGATCCGCGCCTACGAGGTGCAGTTCGTGCACGGCCTGCTGCAGACCGAGGCGTACGCCCACGCGGTCGTCGCGCGCGGGATGAAGGGCGCGAGCGCGTCCGACATCGACAAGCGCGTCGCGCTGCGCCTGGAGCGGCAGAAGTACCTCGTCGCGGAGAACGCCCCCGAGTTCCACATCGTCCTCGACGAGGCGGCCCTGCGCCGGCCGTACGGCGACCGCGAGGTCATGCGCGGCCAGCTCCAGCACCTCATCGAGATCTCCGAGCGGCCCAATGTGCGGCTGCAGGTGATGCCGTTCGGCTTCGGCGGGCACTCCGGCGAGTCCGGCGCCTTCACCATCCTCAGCTTCCCCGAGTCCGACCTCTCGGACGTCGTCTATCTGGAGCAGCTCACCAGCGCGCTCTACCTCGACAAGCGCGAGGACGTCGCCCAGTACGAGCTCGCGCTGAAGGAGCTCCAGCAGGACAGCCCGGGGCCGGACGAGAGCCGGGATCTTCTCCGGGGTCTCCTTCAACTCTCTTAAAACACAAGTACGATGACGTGTGATCAGACCGTGATGACAAGCGTATTGGCGACCTGGCCGATCGGGTGTCCGCAAGGGATCGAGGGATCACATGTCGTCCTACTTCACCGACCTGGCTCAGCAGTACATCGACGGTGAGTGGCGCCCGGGCACAGGCTCCTGGGACATCATCGACTTCAACCCGTACGACGGCGAGAAGCTGGCGTCGATCACGATAGCCACGGTCGACGAGGTGGACGAGGCGTACCGGGCGGCGGCCCGCGCCCAGGGCGAGTGGGCCGCGACCAACCCCTACGCCCGCCGCGCGGTCTTCGAGAAGGCGCTGCGCGTGGTCGAGGAGCGCGAGCAGGAGATCAGTGAGGTGATCGTCGCCGAGCTCGGCGGCACCCGGCTGAAGGCCGCGTTCGAACTGCACCTGGCCAAGGAGTTCCTGCGCGAGGCGGTCCATCTGTCGCTGCGTCCCGAGGGCCGGATCATCCCGTCCCCCGTGGACGGCAAGGAGAACCGCGTCTACCGGGTGCCGGTCGGCGTCGTCGGTGTGATCAGCCCGTTCAACTTCCCCTTCCTGCTCTCCCTGAAGTCGGTCGCCCCGGCCCTCGCGCTCGGCAACGCCGTGGTGCTCAAGCCGCACCAGAACACCCCGATCGTGGGCGGCTCGCTGGTCGCGAAGATCTTCGAGGAGGCGGGTCTGCCGGCCGGTCTGCTCAACGTCGTCATCACCGACATCGCCGAGATAGGCGACGCGTTCATCGAGCACCCGGTCCCCAAGGTCATCTCCTTCACCGGCTCGGACAAGGTCGGCCGGCACGTCGCCACCGTGTGCGCCTCGCACTTCAAGCGCTCGGTGCTCGAACTCGGCGGCAACAGCGCGCTGGTGGTCCTGGACGACGCCGACCTCGACTACGCCGTCGACGCGGCCGTGTTCAGCCGGTTCGTCCACCAGGGCCAGGTCTGCATGGCGGCGAACCGCGTCCTCGTGGACCGTACGGTCGCCGACGCGTTCACCGAGAAGTTCGTCGCCAAGGTGAAGTCCCTGAAGGTGGGCGACCCGCGGGACCCCGAGACCGTCATCGGCCCGGTCATCAACTCCTCCCAGGCCGAGGCGCTGACGGGCACGGTCGCGCAGGCCCTCGCCGAGGGCGCGACCGCCCTGGTGCACGGCAGGGCCACGGACAACCTGGTCGAGCCGTCCGTCCTGACCGACCTGCCGGCCGACTCCGCGCTGCTGCGCCAGGAGGTCTTCGGCCCGGTCGTCTTCCTCGTGCCGTTCGACGGCGAGGAGGAGGCCGTACGGCTGGTCAACGACACCCCGTACGGCCTGAGCGGGGCCGTGCACACCGCCGACGTCGAGCGCGGGGTCGCCTTCGCCAAGCGGATCGACTCCGGCATGTTCCATGTGAACGACGGCACCGTCCACGACGAGCCGATCGTCCCCTTCGGCGGCGAGAAGCACTCCGGTCTCGGCCGGCTGAACGGCGAGACGATGCTGGACGCCTTCACCACCATGAAGTGGATCTCGGTGCAGCACGGCCGCAGCGGCTTCCCGTTCTAACCTGGACGGCATGTCAGCCATCCGTCTCCTCGTGCTGGGCGCGGTCCGTATGCACGGCCGCGCCCATGGCTACCAGGTGCGCAACGACCTGGAGTACTGGGGCGCGCACGAGTGGTCCAACGCCAAACCGGGCTCGATCTACCACGCGCTCAAGCAGATGGCGAAGCAGGGACTGCTGTACGCGCACGAGATCGCCCCGTCCACGGCCGGCGGTCCGCCGCGCACCGAGTACGAGGTGACCGGCGAGGGCACCGAGGAGTACTTCCGGCTGCTGCGCGAGGCGCTGGTCACCTACGACCAGCGCGGTGACATGAAGACGGCCGCCGTGGGCTTCGTCGTCGACCTGCCGCGCGCGGAGGCGGTGGAGCTGCTGCGCGAGCGCGTGCGGCGGATCGAGGAGTGGCGGACGGCCGTCCTGAAGCACTATGTGCCCGAGGACGGCCCCGAACAGCTCGGCCACATCGGCGAGATCATGAACATGTGGGTCCACACCGCCGACTCCGAGGGGGAGTGGACCCGTGGCCTGATCGCCCGGATCGAGGGCGGCGCCTACACCTTCGCGGACGAGGGCGAGCCGTTCGTCGGCATCCTCGCCGAGGACCAGGAGAACCCGTACGCCACCGGCGAGCCGCATCCGGGAGATCGCCGCTAATCAAGTTTGACTAACTCCCTCCCGGGCATTAGCTTCGTTCGGGTAGTCAAGTTTGACTAGCGAGGGAGTCCCTGTGACCGAAGCGGCGATCACCGTCGAAGAGGTACGCAAGAGGTACGGCGGCACATCCGGCAGGACCGCACTGGACGGGCTCGACCTCACGGTCGCCCGCGGCACCGTGCACGCCGTGCTCGGTCCCAACGGGGCCGGCAAGACCACCCTGGTCCGCATCCTGTCCACCCTGCTGCGGCCGGACTCCGGCCGGGTCGAGGTGGCCGGGCACGACGTCGTGCGCGAGGCCTACCGGGTACGGCGGAGCATCGGGCTGCTCGGCCAGCACGCCGCCGTCGACGAGGAGCTGTCCGGTCATCAGAACCTGGAGATGTTCGGCCGGCTCCACCACCTCGGCACCCGCCGCGCCCGTCTGCGCGCCGGCGAACTGCTGGAGCGCTTCGGTCTCGCCGACACCGGCCGCAAACCCGTCCGCCAGTACAGCGGCGGGATGCGGCGCCGCCTCGACCTGGCCGCGTCCCTGATCACCGAACCGGACGTCCTCTTCCTGGACGAGCCCACCACCGGGCTCGACCCCCGCGGCCGCGCCGAGGTCTGGTCCTCGGTCCGCTCCCTGGTCGGCGGCGGCACCACGGTCCTGCTCACCACCCAGTACCTGGAGGAGGCCGACCAGCTCGCCGACCGGATCGCGGTGGTCGACGGCGGCCGGGTCGCCGCCGAGGGCACCGCCGACCACCTCAAGGCGCTCACCGGCGGCGACCGCATCGACGTCGTCCTGCGCGACGCCGGGTCCCTCGGCGCCGCCGTCGCCCTGCTGCCCGTCCGGGCGGACGAGGTGAGCGTCGACACCGACCGGCGGCTGCTCAGCGCCCCGGTCACCGACCGGATGGCCGCCCTCGCCGGTGTCGTACGGGCCCTGGCGGAGGCCGGGATCGAGGCCGAGGACATCGTGCTGCGCCGGCCCACGCTCGACGAGGTGTTCCTGCACCTCACCGGCGGCCCCGAGCGAGTGAAGGAGACCGTATGAGCACCCCCGCCCACGCCGTGACCGACTCCTGGACCATGACCCGCAGGGAACTCGCCCACTGGGCGCGGCAGCCCGTGCCGGTCGCGGTCGGCCTGCTGTTCCCCGTGATGCTGCTGCTGATGTTCGGCTACCTCATGGGCGGCGGCCGGGGCGTCGTCGGCTCCTACCTCGACTATCTGATGCCCGGGATGCTGGCGCTCACCATGGCCTTCGGGCTGGAGGGGACGATGATCGCGGTCACCCGGGACCTCGACAAGGGCGTCATCGACCGCTTCCGCTCCCTGCCGATGACCAACGGGGCCGTGCTGGTGGGCCGTTCGGCCGCCGACATGATCCAGTCGACGCTCGGCGTGCTCGTCCTCACCAGCGTCGGCCTCGCCCTCGGCTGGCGCCCGGACGGCGGCCCGGCGGGCTTCCTCGGCGCCGTCGGACTGCTGCTGCTGTTCCGGTTCGCCATGCTGTGGATCGGCATCCACCTCGCCCTCGTCGCCGGGAAGCCGGAGATGGTGCAGGCGGTGCAGATCCTGGTCTGGCCGGTCGGGTTCCTGTCCAACGCCATCGCGGAACCCGGCTCCATGCCCGGCTGGCTCGCCACGGCCGTCGAGTGGAACCCGCTGTCCCATACGGCCTCCGCCGTCCGGGACCTGTTCGCCGGCACCGGCACCGACCACGTCCTCGCGGCCGTCGCCTGGCCGCTCGGGCTGCTCGCCGTGTTCTTCCCGCTCGCGGTGCGCCGCTTCGCCCGGCTGAGCCGCTGACCTGGAAGCCCAGGGGGTGGCTCGTCGACCAGGCGCCGGGAGCCCGGCCTGATCGTGTGCCGGGCGTCGAACGGCAGGCGGGACTTTACGGACACGGCCTAGTGGTGGAAGCCGGTGGCCGCGCCCTTGTCGTGTGTCAGGGGGTGCGGCTGCCGGCGCAGGTCCGCCAGGGACCGGCGCAGATCGTCCACGAACAGGTCCGCGAGGTCCTCCGAGAAGCCGTTGCGGCACACCACCCGCAGCACCGACAGGTCCTCCCGGTTCGGCGGGAACGTGTACGCCGGCACCAGCCAGCCCGCCTCCCGCAGCCGCCGGGAGACGTCGAACACGTCGAACCGGGTGACGTCCGACGCCGTCGTGAACGCGAACACCGGCAGCTGGTCGCCCCGGGTCAGCAGCCGGAAGTCGTCCAGCTTCTCCACGGCTCCGGCGACCCGCCCGGCCACGTTCCGCGCCGCCTGCTGCACCGCCCGGTAGCCCTCCCGGCCCAGCCGCAGGAACGAGTAGTACTGCGCCACCACCTGGGCGCCCGGCCGCGAGAAGTTCAGCGCGAACGTCGGCATGTCGCCGCCGAGGTAGTTCACCCGGAACACCAGCTCCTCCGGCAGCGCCTCCTTGTCCCGCCACAGCGCCCAGCCGACGCCCGGGTACACCAGGCCGTACTTGTGGCCCGAGGTGTTGATCGAGGCCACCCTCGGCAGCCGGAAGTCCCACACCAGGTGCTCGTCGAGGAAGGGCGCCACCATGGCGCCGGACGCGCCGTCCACATGCACCGGGATGTCCAGGCCCGTGCGCTCCTGGAGGGCGTCCAGCGCGGCGCACAGGTCCGCGATGGGCTCGTAGGACCCGTCGAAGGTGGAGCCGAGGATGCCGACCACCCCGACGGTGTTCTCGTCGCACAGCTCGGCCGCCGCCTGCGGATCGAGGTGGAAGCGCTCGCCCTCCATCGGGACCAGCCGCGCCTCCACCTCCCAGAAGGTGCAGAACTTCTCCCAGCAGACCTGGACGTTGACACCCATGACCAGGTTGGGGCGGGCCTCGGGGGACGGGTACCGGTCGGCGTTGCGGGCCGTCCAGCGCCGCTTCAGCGCCAGGCCCGCGAGCATGCACGCCTCGCTGGAACCGGTCGTGGAGCAGCCCACGGCGGCCGACGGATCGGGCGCGTTCCACAGATCGGCGAGCATCGCCACACAGCGCCGCTCCAGCTCGGCGGTGCGCGGATACTCGTCCTTGTCGATCATGTTCTTGTCCCGGCACTCCGCCATCAGGAGCGAAGCCTCGGGCTCCATCCAGGTGGTGACGAAGGTGGCGAGGTTCAGCCGGGAGTTGCCGTCCAGCATCAGCTCGTCGTGCACGAGCTGGTACGCCGTCGACGGCGACATGGGGGAGTCCGGGAGCCGGTGCGTGGGCGGGGCCTCGGTCATGCCCGCGGCCGGGTTCGCCTCCCCGTAGATCGGGTTGACGGCCAGCCTGCGCCCACCGTCGCGGACATCCGGTGCTTCGCTGTTCCCGCGATGCAGTGCCATACCTCCGACGGTAGGTCCGGGCCCCGGGACTTGCACCTCACGCGGCGTGAGGGCGCACCGTGGAGCACGTACCGAGAAGGGAGCGGAAGTGGGCTACTCCGTGGGACAGGTCGCCGGATTCGCCGGTGTGACGGTGCGCACCCTGCACCACTACGACGACATCGGTCTGCTCGTGCCCAGCGAGCGCAGCCACGCGGGCCACCGGCGCTACAGCGACGCCGACCTCGACCGGCTGCAGCAGATCCTGTTCTACCGGGAGCTCGGCTTCCCCCTCGACGAGGTCGCCGCCCTGCTCGACGACCCGCAGGCGGACCCGCGCGAGCATCTGCGCAGGCAGCACGAGCTGCTGACCGCCCGGATCGAGAAGCTGCAGAAGATGGCGGCGGCCGTGGAACACGCCATGGAGGCACGCACGATGGGAATCAACCTCACGCCGCAGGAGCGCTTCGAGGTCTTCGGCGAGAACGACCCGGAGCAGTACGCCGAGGAGGCAGAACAGCGCTGGGGCAACACTGAGGCGTACGCCGAGTCACAGCGCCGCGCCGCGGCCTACACCAAGGAGGACTGGCAGCGGATCCAGGCTGAGGCCGCCGAGTGGGCCGAGCGCTATGTCGCCCTGCTGGAGGCCGGTGAGCCCGCCGACGGGCAGGCCGCCATGGACCTGGCCGAGGAGCACCGCCGGCACATCGGCGCCTGGTACTACGAGTGCGGCCACCCGATGCATCGCTGCCTCGCCGAGATGTACGTCACCGACGAACGCTTCACCGCGTTCTACGACACCATGCGGGCCGGATTCGCCCAGCACCTGCACGACGCGATCCAGGCCAACGCGGACCGGCACACCGCATGAGGGGTCCTGGCCCGGCTACTCCCGGGCCAGGACCACCGCGGTCCCGTAGGCGCAGACCTCGGTGCCCACGTCGGCCGCCTCCGTCACATCGAAGCGGAACGCCAGCACACCGTTGGCGCCTCGCGCGCGTGCCTGCTCCACCAGGCGCTCCATCGCCTGGTTGCGGGTCTCCACCAGCGTCTTGGTGAGGCCCTTGAGCTCGCCGCCGACCAGCGACTTCAGCCCGGCGCCGATCTGGCTCCCGACGTGCCGGGAGCGCACGGTCAGCCCGAAGACCTCCCCGACGACCTCCGTCACACGGTGCCCGGGGACGTCGTTCGTGGTCACTACAAGAACGTCGGGGCGCGGGCCCTGCCCGCCGCCGTACTCATCGATGCCCATGCCCCACAGCTTTGTCGCCGAGGTCGCACAGTGCATCCTGAACGGGTCAATGGAACCTGGGACACCGGTTGCGCGTTGATATTTTTGACTCGCTCGTGACCAACCGCCCGCCCCCCATCCCCGCAGGAGCCACAATCCCGTGACCACGCTTGCGCTCGGCCCCGAGTGGCTCAGCCCGGACTACCTCATCGAGACGTTCAGCCTCCCCGGCATCCTGCTGATCGTCTTCGCGGAGTCCGGCCTCTTCGCGTTCCTGCCCGGGGACTCCCTGCTGTTCACGGCAGGCCTGTTCGTCGCCGAGGGGAACTACATCACCCAGCCCCTGTGGCTGGTCTGCACGCTCATCGTGCTGGCCGCCGTCATCGGCGACCAAGTCGGCTACATGATCGGCAAGTTCTTCGGCCCGAGGCTCTTCAGCCGCCCCAACTCCAAGGTCTTCAAACAGGAGAACCTGGAGAAGGCGCACGAGTTCATGGAGAAGTACGGCCCCAAGGCCATCGTGCTCGCCCGTTTCGTGCCGATCGTGCGGACCTTCGCCCCCATCGTGGCGGGCGCCGGCCGGATGAAGTACCGCACGTTCCTCACGTACAACGTCATCGGCGGTGTCGCCTGGGGCAGCGGTGTCACCCTCGCGGGCTACTGGCTCGGCCAGATCCCGTTCATCAAGAGCAACGTCGAGGCGATCCTCGTCCTGATCGTCTTCGTCTCCGTGGTGCCGATCATCATCGAGTACCTGCGGGAGCGCGGCAAGAAGAAGCGCGCCGCCGCCGAGGCCCCGGCCCACGAGGACGGCCGGCATCCGCAGCAGTACCAGCGGATGGACGACGCGACGACGCAGCTGCGCCGCATCCCGTCCCACGACCCCCAGCAGCAGTACGGCGGCCACGACGGGCAGGGCGGCCCCGCGCAGGGCGGCCAGGACCCGTACGGCTACGGGCAGCAGCAGGGCCACGACCAGCAGGGTTACGACCAGCAGCACTACGGGCAGCAGCAGCCCCAACAGCCGTACGCCCAGCAGTACCCGCACCCGCAGGGCTACGGCCCGCAGGGCGGGCAGTACCCGCCGGACCAGCGGTACTGAACCGGCCGCTCGCGACGGACGCCCTCGTCGGGGGGCGTCCGTCGCCGTTTCAGAAGCCTCGCGTCCGCTTGGCGGACCGGCGCTTCTCCGGGGAGCCGATCCGCAGGAAGAGGCGGGAGATCTCGGACCCCAGGTTCACCCCGATCGCGATGGCCATCGCCAGGGACGCGGCCGTGGCCAGCGAGACCAGCCCCGCGTCCACCTCGTTCTGCGCGATCGACAGCAGCCCGAAGTACGTGGCCGAACCGGGCAGCAGCGGCCCGATCGCGGCCGTCGTGTACGGCAGCGCGGACGCGAAGCGGTAGCGGGCCATCAGCTGCCCGAACAGACCGACCAGGCCGGCGGCGACCGCCGTCGAGGCGACCGGCGACAGCTCGCCCGCGTAGCGCATCGCCCCGTACACCACCCAGGCCACACCCCCGTTGAGGGTCACGGCGAGCACGGTGGACCGCTCCTGCTGGAGCAGCACCGCGAAGGTCAGCGACAGCAGCATCGACGCGGCGATCTGCCAGTAGGGCCGCTCGGAGATGTGCAGCGCCGCGTCCGGGTTGAGCTTGGCGCCCAGGTTCACCCCGAAGTACAGGACCACCAGCACGCCGGTCACGATGCCGACGAAGAAGTACATGACCTCCAGCAGCCGCGCCGCCGCGGTGATGTAGAAGCCGGTCAGCCCGTCCTGCACGCCCGCCACCAGCGCCCGCCCGGGCAGCAGCGCGAACAGCCCACCGGTGATCACCGCGGACGCCTTCACGTCGGCGTGCGACAGCGTCAGCGCGACCCCGACCGCGGCCGGCGGCATCGCCGCGACCGTGAACTGGTAGAACTCCGGTAGCCCCCGCCCCGCGGCCAGCCACGCCAGCCGGTCGCCGAGCATCGCGCCGACGGCCGCCGCGACGAACACCAGCAGCCCGCCGCCCACCAGCACGGACGCCGCGCCCGCGAGCAGCCCGCTGGCCGCCGTCAGGACCCAGGTCGGGTACGGGTGCCGGTTGCGCCGGATCTCCGCGAGCCGCCGGTAGGCCTCCTCCAGGGAGATGTGGGTCTCGGCGTCGCTGAGGTCGTCGACCAGCTGGTACACGGCGGCCAGCCGGGTGTAGTCGGTGCCGCGCCGGCGCACCGTGCGCGCCGCCGACACCGGGTCGTCCACCAGCGACGGCTGGTACGAGATCGACAGCAGGGTGAAGGTGACGCTCGGCTCGCAGCGGTCCAGGCCGTAGGACCGGCAGACCGCGAACATCGCGGCCTCCACGTCCTCGGCGCCCTCACCGCCCGCCAGCAGCAGCTCGCCGATACGCAGGGTCAGGTCGAGCACGCGCGGGACGGCCGGACCCTCCTCCTCGGCCTTGTGCGGCCGCTCCGGCGCGGGCCGCTCGGCCACCGGCATGCGCAGCATCGTGCGCATCCGGTCCTGCCAGGGCACGTCCTTGGTCAGACTGATCTGCGGGATGCCGCCCGGCGGTGTGAAGCCGGGCAGGGTGTCCTCGGCGGCGTAGCCTCTCGGCCTGCTGAACGCAGAGCCCTCCCGGTCGGCGGGCGGCTGCTGAGGGACGTCGAGACCCTTGGGGAGCGCGAACTCCGACGTGGTCTCCGACTCGCTGTCCCCCACCTCCACCCCGGCGGGCGGCGTGAACGCCATCCTCGCCTCGTCCGACTGCGGCTTGCGGTCCTCCGCGTCCGTCACGTACGCAGCTCTCCTTGGAACGACACCTTCCGCCGTTCTTCAGTATGCGCACAGACACCCGGGATACACGGACGGGCCGTACGCCCGGCGTACGGCCCGTCCGTGGAACGGCTGTGGGACACGGTCCAGGGGGAAGCTCAGTGGCCGCCCTGGTCCTTGAAGCGCTTGTAGGAACGCTCGATCTCGGCCTCGGCCTCGGTGCGGCCGACCCAGTCGGCGCCCTCGACGGACTTGCCCGGCTCCAGGTCCTTGTAGACCTCGAAGAAGTGCTGGATCTCCAGGCGGTCGAACTCCGACACGTGGTGGATGTCGCGCAGGTGCTCCACGCGCGGGTCGGTCGCCGGGACGCACAGCAGCTTGTCGTCGCCGCCGGCCTCGTCCGTCATCCGGAACATGCCGATCGCGCGGCACTTGATGAGGCAGCCCGGGAAGGTCGGCTCGTCCAGGATGACCAGCGCGTCCAGCGGGTCGCCGTCCTCGCCGAGGGTGTTCTCGACGAAGCCGTAGTCGGTCGGGTAGGCGGTCGAGGTGAAGAGTCGACGGTCCAGGCGGATCCGACCGGTCTCGTGGTCCACCTCGTACTTGTTCCGCGAACCCTTCGGAATCTCGATCGTGACGTCGAACTCCACCGGTGACTCCTCCATGATCAACACATAGTTCTGGTGATTAAGTGTCCCTCACGCAGGTGTGTGATCGCGAAAGGGGCTGGTGATCGTGCCCGAGCTGAGGCCTTGGCAGGCCGCGAGACCGCATGTGGCGCGGCTCGCGGGCGCCCTGGGACCGCGACTGGAGCGGGCCGCCGACGCCCTGCGGCCCCGTCTCGCACGCGCCGCGAGGCCGAAGACCTGGCAGTACACCGCCGGAGCCGCCACCGTCGGACTGGCGCTGGCCGCCACGGTGGTGACCGCGGCGGGCCCCTGGGACTCCACCGGTCAGCGTACGGCCGAGCGGGACCGGGCGGTCGCCCAGGAGCGCACGGGTGGCACAGATCACGGCAGGGACTCCGGCCCCTCCAGCGCACGGGACAGGGGCCCGCGCCCCGCGCCCAGCGCGGGCGCCGTGCTCACCGCCCTGGGCGCCGGCGCGGGCCACGCCGGTTCCGCCCCCGACGGCAAGGCCCTCGCCACCGTCCTGGGCCCGCTCCTCGACGCCCCGGAGCTCGGCAGCCGCACCGGCGCCGCCGTCGTCGACGTGGCCACCAGCCGGCGCCTCTACGGCGAGGGCGCCTCGCAGTCCCTCACCCCCGCCTCCACCACCAAGATCGCCACCGCCGTCGCCGCCCTCACCGCGATGGGCCCCGACCACCGCCTCACCACCCGCACCGCCCTGGAACCCGACACCGAGGAACTGGTCCTCGTCGGCGGCGGCGACCCGACCCTCACCGCCCGCAAGAAGACCGGCGGCTGGGCCGGCCTGCGCGACCTCGCCGCGAAGACGGCCGACGCCCTGAAGGAGCGCGGCCTGCGCAAGGTCACGCTCTCCTACGACACGACGCTCTACGCCGGCTCCGAACGGCACCCCATCGGCAAGAACCAGAACCTCGCCCCCGTCACCGCCCTGATGGCCGACGAGGGCCGCCTGGACGACTCCAGCAGCGGTACCGCCGACCGCAGCGACGACCCGGCCGAGGACGCCGCGGAACGTTTCGCCGGCTTCCTCGCCGACCACGGCGTCCGTACCAGCGCGCCCGGCCCCTCCAAGGCCACCAACCGCGCCGAGTCCCTCGCCCAGGTCACCTCGCCCCCGCTCACCGCCCTGGTCGAACGCATGCTGACCAACAGCGACAACGACCTCGCCGAGGCCCTGGCCCGCCAGACCGCCCTCGCGAGCGGCGAGCGGCCCGACTTCGCCGGCGCAGGCAAGGCCATCGAGGCCCAGCTCGACAAGCTCGGACTCCCGGTCTCCGACGTCGAGTTCAAGGACGGCAGCGGCCTCGACCGGCGTGACGCCCTCACCGCCGACCTCCTCACCGCCCTCCTCGCCCGCGCCGCCGACCCCGGCCACCCCGAGCTGCGCGCCGCCCTCACCGGCCTGCCCGTCGCGGGCTTCACCGGCACCCTCTCCGGCCGCTACGGCGACGGCGCAGCGGGCGTCGTCCGCGCCAAGACCGGCACCCTCACCGGGGTCAACGCCCTGGCCGGCACCGTCGTCGACCAGGACGGACGCCTGCTCGCCTTCGCCTTCCTCGCCTCCGGCACCAACAACCGGGACGCGGCCCAGAACGCCCTCGACCGGGCGGCAACAGCCCTCGCCGCCTGCGGGTGCCAGTGACCACCACCCCCGGGGTCGCCGGCTCGCACGCTCTGCCCCGACCGGGGACGCTCACGTACGGTTGACGCATGACGAGCATCGGTGGTGCTGCTTCTTCTCAGATGGTCGACTGGAATCTCGCGGTGGCGACCGCGACCCGGCTGGTACGGCCGGGCCCCGAGGTGAGCCGCGACGAAGCCAGGGCCGTCGTCGCGGAACTGCGCCGGCACGCCAAGGCCTCCGAGTCCCACGTCCGCGGGTTCACCCGTATGGGCACCGACGAGATCCACGACACCCCCGTCCTCGTCGTCGACCGGCCCGGCTGGATCCGGGCCAACGTCGCCGGGTTCCGGGAGATCCTGCGGCCCCTGCTGGAGAAGATGCAGGAACGCCGGGGCAGCGGCACCGGGCAGGCCGTCCTCGGCGCCGTCGGCGGCAAGGTCACCGGCGTCGAACTGGGCATGCTGCTGTCGTTCCTGGCCTCCCGCGTCCTCGGCCAGTACGAGACGTTCGCCCCGGCCGGCCGCGATCTGCCCGCCGGTGAGAACGGCGGCGGCCGGCTGCTGCTCGTCGCGCCGAACATCGTCCACGTGGAACGCGAACTGGACGTCCACCCCCACGACTTCCGGCTGTGGGTGTGCCTCCACGAGGAGACGCACCGCACCCAGTTCAGCGCCGTGCCCTGGCTGCGGGACCATCTCGAGGGCGAAATCCAGTCTTTCCTCGGAGAGACCGACGTCGACCCGATGACCGTCCTGGAGCGGGTCCGCGAGGCCGCGCAGTCCCTCGCCGGCGGCCGGCCCGAGGCCGAGGAGGACGACGGCGGACGCTCCTTCGTCGAACTCGTCCAGACCCCCGGGCAGCGGGAGATCCTCGGCCGTCTCACCGCCGTGATGTCCCTCCTGGAGGGCCACGCCGACTTCGTCATGGACGGCGTCGGCCCCGACGTGGTCCCCTCCGTCGCCGAGATCCGCGAGAAGTTCCAGCAGCGGCGCGCCAAGGGCGCCTCCCGGCTCGACACCGCCCTGCGCAAGCTGCTCGGCCTCGACGCCAAGCTCCGCCAGTACCGCGACGGCGAGCGCTTCGTGCGGGCCGTCGTCGACCAGGTCGGCATGGACGGCTTCAACCGCGTCTGGACGTCCCCGAACACCCTCCCCACCAAGGCGGAGATCGCCGCACCGGCGGACTGGATCGCCCGCGTGCACCGCAAGGCCGACTGATGACGCCCGCGCCCCGCCGCGCATCTCATACGACGGCCGTGAACCGAAATCGGCCGACGGCAGACGAACGCCCCTCCAATCACCCGTCCGAGGGACCGTGAGCCATGGGTAGGCGTGCAATGCTCGGGGAACGGCCCGCTTCTGTCACCATCTACACACTCTGAGTGACCGAGCTCGGCCACACCCCCGGACAACTTCATGAAGGGAACCGGACATGGGTCCCCATCCTGCGGTCGCGGCGATACGCCTGGCGGTTCGCCGCGTACTCCACGACCTCCTCACCGAACACAACCGAACCACCGACGTCCCCGCCCCCGGCAGCCGCTCCCCCCGGCCGCAGGCCCCGGCCGTGACGCCGGTCGCCGCCGCGCGCGTCGCCTGCGACACCGCGCGTGAGACGGCGTACGACCTCCCCGGCCCGGCCCAGCGCACGCCCCGGCGAGCCACCCCGCACGAGCGCACCCCCTCCCCGCTCGTCCTCGTGGCCTGCTCCGGCGGCGCCGACTCCATGGCCCTCGCCTCCGCCCTCGCCTTCGAGGCCCCCAAGCTCGGCATCCGCGCCGGTGGCATCACCGTCGACCACGGTCTGCAGCCCGGCTCCGACCTGCGCGCCGAGGAAGTCGTGCTGCGCCTGCGCGAACTCGGCCTGGACCCGGCCGAGTCGATCGCCGTGACCGTCGGCCGCTCCGGCGGACCCGAGGCCGCGGCCCGCGACGCCCGCTACGCCGCCCTCGACGGCGCCGCCGAGCGCCACGGCGCCGCCGCCGTCCTGCTCGGCCACACCCGCGACGACCAGGCCGAGACCGTCCTGCTGGGCCTCGCCCGCGGCTCCGGCATCCGCTCCCTGTCCGGGATGGCCGCGGTCTCGGGGGCCGACGGCCGCTACCGCCGCCCCTTCCTCGGCCTCGACCGGCAGACCGCCCGCAAGGCCTGCATGGTCCAGTCGCTGCCCGTCTGGGACGACCCCCACAACGCCGACCCCGCCTACACCCGCTCCCGGCTGCGCCAGGAGGGCCTGCCCGCCCTCGAGAAGGCGCTCGGGAAGGGTGTCGTGGAGGCCCTCGCCCGCACCGCCCAGCTGTCCCGTGACGACGCCGACGCCCTCGACGCCTGGGCGAGCCAGGCCGAGACCGCCGTCCGCGACGCCGCCGGGCTCCTCGACTGCGCCAAGCTCTACACACTGCCCCCCGCGGTGCGCCGCCGGATCCTGCGCCGGGCCGCCATCGAGGCGGGCGCGCCCGCCGGTTCGCTCTTCGCCCGGCACGTCGAGGAGGTCGACCGCCTGATCACCGGCTGGCGCGGTCAGGGAGCCATCAACCTCCCCGGCAAAGTCGTCGCCCGCCGCCAGGGTGGCAGACTGGTGATTCGGCAAGGCTGAAAAAGACCCTCACAGGGAGATACCGGGCCTCCTCACCGGAGGACCCCGGACTCCCCGGGGGACGTCAGCCGTAGGGCCGTGAGCCGTTGATGCGGGACGACCGACCGAAAGTGATGCGGGTGGACGCGAAAGACATGGGTGCCGACCTCAAGAAGGTGCTCATCACCAAGGAAGAGATCGACGCGAAGCTGGCGGAGCTGGCGGCGAAGATCGACGCTGAGTACGCGGGCAAGGACCTGCTGATCGTCGGCGTGCTGAAGGGCGCGGTGATGGTCATGGCCGACCTCGCCCGGTCGCTGTCCACCCCCGTCACCATGGACTGGATGGCCGTCTCGTCGTACGGCGCCGGCACCCAGTCCTCCGGGGTCGTGCGGATCCTCAAGGACCTCGACACCGACATCAAGGGCCGGCACGTCCTGATCGTCGAGGACATCATCGACTCCGGCCTGACCCTGTCGTGGCTGCTGTCGAACCTCGGCTCCCGGGAGCCCGAGAGCCTCAAGGTGTGCACGCTGCTGCGCAAGCCGGACGCGGCCAAGGTCGCCATCGACGTCGAGTGGGTCGGCTTCGACATCCCGAACGAGTTCGTCGTCGGCTACGGCCTCGACTACGCCGAGAAGTACCGCAACCTGCCGTTCGTCGGTACCCTCGCGCCCCACGTCTACGGCGGCTGACCCCGCTTCGTAGGAAGATCGGGAACCCCGGCGGGCGTCGCGCCGTTGGAGCAAGCAGACGGGCTTGACGGCCGTCCCGTGCGGCTACGGGCGTCGAAGCTGGGGTACCGTCAGAAGAACTGTCTTATCAAACTCACTATGGCAGGAGGGACGGGGCGGCACCGCTCCGTATGGATGGACGTGAAGCGATACTTCCGTGGGCCGGTCATGTGGATCGTGCTGGCCGTCCTTGCCGTGGTCGTGTTGATGCAGGTCGTCGGCTCGTCCGGCGGCTACAAGACGGTGGACACCGGCCAGGTCGTCCAGGCGATCAATGAGAACAAGGTCGAGTCGGCCAAGCTCACCACCGGCGACGAGCAGAACATCAAGGTCCAGCTCAAGGACGGTGTGAAGGTCGACGGATCCACCAAGATCCAGGCCAGCTACATCGGCGACCAGGGTGTGGACATCGCCAACACCCTGCAGAACAAGTACCAGCAGAAGCAGATCCCCGACGGCTACACGGTCTCGCCGTCCAAGCAGAACCCGTTCGTCGGCATCCTGCTCTCCCTGCTGCCCTTCGTCCTCATCGTCGTCGTCTTCCTGTTCCTGATGAATCAGATGCAGGGCGGCGGCTCCCGGGTCATGAACTTCGGGAAGTCGAAGGCGAAGCTCATCACCAAGGACACCCCGAAGACGACGTTCTCGGACGTCGCCGGCTCGGACGAGGCCGTCGAGGAGCTCCAGGAGATCAAGGAGTTCCTCCAGGAGCCCGCCAAGTTCCAGGCCGTCGGGGCGAAGATCCCCAAGGGCGTCCTGCTCTACGGCCCTCCCGGCACCGGTAAGACGCTTCTCGCGCGCGCCGTCGCCGGTGAGGCGGGCGTGCCCTTCTACTCGATCTCCGGTTCCGACTTCGTCGAGATGTTCGTCGGTGTCGGTGCCTCCCGGGTCCGCGACCTGTTCGAGCAGGCCAAGGCGAACGCCCCGGCGATCGTCTTCGTCGACGAGATCGACGCGGTCGGCCGCCATCGCGGCGCCGGCCTCGGCGGTGGTCACGACGAGCGCGAGCAGACGCTGAACCAGCTGCTCGTCGAGATGGACGGCTTCGACGTCAAGGGCGGTGTGATCCTGATCGCCGCCACGAACCGGCCCGACATCCTCGACCCGGCCCTGCTGCGCCCCGGCCGCTTCGACCGGCAGATCGCCGTCGACCGCCCGGACATGCAGGGCCGTCTGGAGATCCTCAAGGTCCACCAGAAGGGCAAGCCGGTCGCCCCGGACGTCGACCTGTCGGCGGTCGCCCGCCGTACGCCGGGCTTCACCGGTGCCGACCTGAGCAACGTCCTCAACGAGGCCGCCCTGCTCACGGCCCGCTCCGACAAGAAGCTCATCGACAACCACATGCTGGACGAGGCCATCGACCGCGTCGTGGCGGGCCCGCAGAAGCGGACCCGGATCATGTCGGACAAGGAGAAGAAGATCACCGCGTACCACGAGGGCGGACACGCCCTGGTAGCGGCGGCCTCCCCGAACTCCGACCCGGTCCACAAGATCACGATCCTGTCCAGAGGCCGGGCCCTCGGCTACACGATGGTGCTCCCGGACGAGGACAAGTACTCGACCACGCGCAACGAGATGCTGGACCAGCTGGCCTACATGCTGGGCGGCCGCGCGGCCGAGGAGCTGGTCTTCCACGACCCGACCACGGGTGCCGCGAACGACATCGAGAAGGCCACGGCCACGGCCCGCGCGATGGTCACGCAGTACGGCATGACCGAGCGTCTCGGCGCCATCAAGTTCGGCGGCGACAACACCGAGCCGTTCCTCGGACGTGAGATGGCTCACCAGCGCGACTACTCGGAAGAGGTCGCCGCGCTGGTGGACGAGGAAGTCAAGAAGCTGATCGAGAACGCGCACAACGAAGCCTGGGAAATCCTGGTGGAGAACCGCGACGTGCTCGACAACCTCGTCCTGGCCCTGCTGGAGAAGGAGACGCTGGGCAAGGAGGAGATCGCCGAGATCTTCGCCCCCATCGTCAAGCGCCCGCCGCGGCCCGCCTGGACCGGTTCCTCCCGCCGTACGCCGTCCACCCGTCCGCCGGTGCTCTCCCCGAAGGAGCTCGCACTGACGAACGGCGCCAACGGCGCGACGCCGGCGATCAGCACCGCCAAGTCGACGGTGACGGACCCCGCCCCGGCGGCCGAGCCGGCCCCCGAGGAGCGTCCCGAGAGCTGACGCCCCACCCGGTCGCTGACCGGGCCCGGAATGGATGCCGTGCCCCCCTGGTTCTAGCCTGGGGGGCGCGGCATTTCGTATGACCGCAGATCAGACGCGTGACCAGACGCGTGACCCATACGCGCACCCGCGAAGGAACGAGGCACCAGATGACCGACCCGGTGACGCTGGACGGCGAAGGCCGCATCGGCGAGTTCGACGAGAAGCGCGCCGAGGCCGCCGTACGGGAACTGCTGATCGCGGTCGGTGAGGACCCGGACCGTGAGGGTCTGCGGGAGACGCCGGCCCGGGTGGCGCGGGCGTACCGGGAGCTTCTGGCGGGGCTGCGTCAGGACCCGGAGGACGTGCTGACGACGACCTTCGATCTCGGGCACGACGAAATGGTGCTGGTGAAGGACATCGAGATCGTCAGCCTCTGCGAGCACCACATGCTGCCGTTCCACGGCGTGGCGCACGTCGGTTACATCCCGGCCGAGAGCGGCAAGATCACGGGTCTGTCGAAGCTCGCGCGGCTGGTCGAGGTGTTCGCCCGCCGACTTCAGGTGCAGGAACGTCTCACCACGCAGATCGCGGACTCCCTGATGCGCATCCTGGAGGCCCGGGGCGTGATCGTCGTCGTCGAGGCCGAGCACATGTGCATGTCGGTGCGCGGTATCCGCAAGCCCGGCGCCAAGACCACGACGTCCGCCGTGCGCGGCCAGCTCAGGGACGCCACGACCCGCGCCGAGGCGATGAGCCTGATCCTGGCCCGCTGAGCGGGGCCGGCCCAGGGGGCGGGACCGCGCCTACGTTGTCGGTGCCGCCCCGGTGCCGTCGTGGTCGTCCTCGTCGTCCGGGAGCTTGCAGACGCGCTCCAGGAACAGGGCCGCCGCTATGACACCGATGGCGGCCACGACCGAGAAACCGGCGTAGATGGCCTGGTCGCGCCGGGCGGGGATGTCCAGGGACTCCAGCAGGACGACCCCGGTGCCGCCGTACATACCGGCGACCAGGGCGGCCACCAGGGCGCTGGCCTGGCCGAACACGACGGCACGGGCCGCCATCAGCGGGTCGACGCCCTTGGCCTCCGGGACGCGCTCGCGCTGCGCCCTGAGGCGGGAGCGGATCGACAGCGCCGTGGCCAGCAGGATCACGGCGATGATCGCCAGCACGATGGGGGCGGCGAGGGGGACGCTGGGCAGGGTCCCGACCGAGTTCCACAGGCGGGCGCCCGCCCAGGACAGGACCCCGGCGACCACGAACACGCCGACCAGCATCCTGATGCGCAGCTCTCTCACGGTGTCCCTTCAGCTCCCCCGGCACCCACGGAGTGTGGGCCGTCTCGACCTTAACGACTACTCGGGCAGCCGGAGTTCCAGGTCCTGGCGGGGGACGACACCCCGACGGGTGAGAGTGCCGAGCAGATCGGCGACCGCGCCGCGGCCCGGCAGCTGCGCCTCGGGGTCCAGGTCGTACCAGGGCGCGAGGACGAAGGCGCGCTCGTGGGCGCGCGGGTGCGGGAGCGTGAGCACCGGGTCGTCGGAGACGACGTCGGCGTACGCGACGATGTCGACGTCGAGGGTGCGGGCGCCCCAGCGCTCGTCGCGGACGCGGTGGAAGGCCTCCTCGACGGCGTGGGCCCGCTCCAGCAGCGAGGACGGCGGCAGGGTGGTCTTCAGGACGACGACCGCGTTGAAGTAGGACGGCTGGCTGCCCGGCTCGACGCCCCAGGGCTCCGTCTCGTACACGGGGGAGACGCCCTTGATCCGCAGGCCCGGCGTGTCGGCGAGGGCGTCCACGGCGCCCTGGAGGGTCTCCAGACGGTTGCCCAGGTTGGAGCCGAGGGAGAGCACGGCCCATTTGGGGTTGTGCAGGGTCGTGTCGGCGGCGTCGACCTTGTCGACGACGGAGGCGGGTACCGGCTGGACGGTCGGGTCGCTGGGGCCCTTGATGAACGGTGCGGTCATACTCGGCTCCGGGTGATGGTGACGGTCACGTCGTCGAAGGGCACGGTGATCGGCGCGTCCGGCTTGTGGACGGTGACCTCCACCTCCTGGACTCCTTCGTGCTTCAGACAGGCCTGGGCGACGCGCTCGGCGAGCGTCTCGATGAGGTTGACCGGTTCGCCCTGGACGACGGCCACGACCTCCTCCGCCACGATGCCGTAGTGCACGGTCTTCGCCAGGTCGTCGTCGGCGGCGGCGGGCCGGGTGTCCAGGCCGAGGACGAGGTCGACGACGAAGGTCTGGCCCTCTCTGCGTTCCTCGGGGAACACCCCGTGGTACCCGCGGGCCCTCAGGCCGCGCAGCGCGACACGATCCACGCGAATCACTCCTGCAGTCGTCGGTGACGGCCGGTCGGTGCCGTGTGCGGGCGGCACACCGGCCTCGACCGAATCTACCCGCGGGCACCGACAGCGCCGGGCCGTGGGGGCGCGGCCCGATCGGAAGCCGCCCCTACCCGCGGGCAGCCGATCCCAACCACGTCTTGGTCCCTGTGGCCCGCGTACCCACTCAGCCGGGGGTCTCGTCGCCGTCCTCGGTGTCGTTCTCGGCGAGGACCGGGGAGGCGTGGTGGGACCACATCCGCCAGCCGTCGGGTGTGCGCCGGAACACGTTCGTGGCGACGACGAGCTGTCCGACGAGGGGCCCGAGCTCGTCGTCGTGGCCCTCGGGGGCGGGACCCCCGCTGAGGATGTTCTCCGTGCAGGTGACGATCGCGGTGTCGCCGGTGACCGAGGTGTGCACGTCGGTGAGGAAGAACTGGATGTAGTCGGTGTTCGCCATGATCAGCGCGTACGACCGCAGGACCTCGCCGCGGCCGGTGAGCACGGGCCAGCCGGGGTGCACGCAGGAGACCACTCCGGCGTCGGCCGGGTCGTGGTAGCTCTCGTCGACGCCGAGGTCGGCCGGGGTCAGCCAGAGCGAGGACAGCGTCTCGAAGTCGCCGCGCTCCAGTGCCTCGTAGAAGGCGGTGTTGGCCGCCTCCACCTGCTCGACGTCGGTGTGGGGGGCGCTCACCGGGCTCCTTCGCCGGCCGCCGCGCCGCCGCGTGCCTCCTCGACGGCGTGCACGACCCGTACGGCGTCGGCGGTGGCGCGCACCTCGTGGACGCGGACGGCCCAGGCGCCGGCGTGCGCGGCGAGCGCGGAGACGGCGGCGGTGGCGGCGTCCCGCTCGCGGGCGGGCGGCGGCTCGCCCTCCGGGCCCGCGAGGACGCGGCCGAGGAACCGTTTGCGGGAGGCGGCGACCAGGACGGGGTGGCCGAGGGCGTGCAGCCGGTCGAGGTGGGCGAGCAGGACGAGGTCGTGCTCGGCGTCCTTGGAGAAGCCGAGGCCGGGGTCGACGACGACGCGGTCGGGAGTGATGCCGCCGGCCAGGACGGCGTCCACGCGCGCGCGGATCTCGTCGACGACCTCGGTGACGACGTCGGCGTACACGCCCCGGACGTTGCCGCCCTCCAGGAAGCCGCGCCAGTGCATGACCACGAAGGGGGCGCCGGTATCGGCGACGACCGGGATCATCGCGGGGTCGGCCTGGCCGCCGCTGACGTCGTTGACCAGGGCGGCGCCGGCGGCGAGTGCCTGCTCGGCGACGGAGGCGCGCATGGTGTCGACGGAGACCGTGACGCCCTCGGCGGCGAGGCCGCGGACCACGGGTATGACGCGGCGCAGCTCCTCGTCCTCGTCGACCCGGGTGGCGCCGGGGCGGGTGGACTCGCCGCCGACGTCGACGAGGTCGGCGCCCTCCTCGACCAGCGCGAGGCCGTGCTTGACGGCGGACGTGGTGTCGAACCAGCGGCCGCCGTCGGAGAAGGAGTCGGGGGTCACGTTGACGACTCCCATGACCGCGCACCGGTCCCACTGCGGAAGGCCCGCGACCCGCCCGCGTCCGCTCTGCTTGCTCATACGTTCAGCGTAGGCCCAAGCCGGGGCGGTGACGTGCCGTGGCCCGGGACCGCCCTGGTGAGGGCCTCAGGCGGCCCGGACATCCCCTTCGGGGACACGGTGCGGGCAGGGGCGCGGGGCGGTGGTGCGGCGGCGCAGGAAGCGCGGCAGGGGCAGCGCCAGGTTCACGAAGCCCTCCGCCTGCATGGCCGCGATGCCGAGGCGCGGGAGGTCCGCGGAGGCGCGGTAGACGACGAACCGGGGCTCCCAGCGGGGCTGGAACTTCGCGTTGAACTTGTACAGGGACTCGATCTGGAACCAGCGCGAGAGGAAGACCAGCAGGCCGCGCCAGGCGCGCAGGACGGGGCCCGCGCCGATCTTCTCGCCGCGGGCCAGCGCCGAGCGGAACATGGCGAAGTTCAGCGACACGCGCGCGATGCCGAGCCTGGGGGCGGCCTGGAGGGCGGCCACGATCAGCAGTTCGTTCATGCCGGGGTCGGCGGAGCGGTCGCGGCGCATCAGGTCCAGGGAGACGCCGTCGGTGCCCCAGGGCACGAAGTGCAGAACGGCCTTGAGGTCGCCGTAGGGGCCCGGTTCGGCGTCGCCCTTGTGAGCGGTGGCGATGAGGCAGTCGCCGTCGGCGGGGTCGCCGACCCGGCCGAGGGCCATGGAGAAGCCGCGCTCGGTGTCGGTGCCCCGCCAGTCCTCGGCGGCGCGGCGCACCCGCTCCAGCTCGGTGTCGCCGAGGTCACGGACGCGGCGTACCCGGGTCTCGTAACCGGCGCGCTCGATGCGCTTGACCATCTGGCGCACATTGCGCATCGCGCGGCCGGCGAGCGAGAAATCCGGGACGTCCACCACCGCCTCGTCGCCCAGTTCGAGGGCGTCGAGCCCGGTCTCGCGGGTCCACACCTCGGCGCCCGTCTCGGAGCAGCCCATGACGGCCGGGGTCCAGGAGTGGGCCTTCGCCTCGTCCATGAAGCGCTCGATGGCGCCGGGCCACGCCTCGACGTCGCCGATGGGGTCGCCGCTGGCGAGCATCACGCCGGAGACGACCCGGTAGGTCACCGCGGCCTTGCCGCTGGGGGAGAACACGACGGCCTTGTCGCGGCGCAGCGCGAAGTGGCCGAGGGAGTCGCGGCCGCCGTGCCGGGCCAGCAGGGCACGCAGCCGGCTCTCGTCGTCCTCGGTGAGACGGGCGGCCGGGTGTTCGGGCCGGAAGGCGAGGTAGATGGTGCTCACGGCGGTGATCCAGCCGAGCGCGCCGAGGGAGAAGGCGACGGTCCAGGACGTGCTGCCCCGGTAGTCGACCGGGCCCTCGAAGCCGGCCATGCCGTACAGGACGTGGCTGATGCGGTCGGCCAGGCTCGGGTCGCCGAGCAGGGTGCCCGGGTGGGCGCTGACGATGACGAGGCCGAGGGCGAGCGAACCGGCGCCCATGAGGACGAGGTTGGCGAGGGCGCGCCAGCGGCTGCGCGGGTCGGGCAGGGCCGTGAACTGGTCGCGGTGGCGCAGCAGGGTGACGAGGAGCCAGACGGAGATGAGGACGCCGATGACGGAGTGGCGGTAGGTGAACTGGGCCGCCGCTCCGGCGGGCAGCAGGACGACGGCCGCGCGCCACGCGCGCCGCTTGCCGCGCCGCAGGCCGTGCGCGAGCAGCAGCAACAGCACGCCGGCGCTGAGCGACAGCGCGGCCGCGAACGGCCCGAAGGCGCCCGGGAGCACCTCGGCGAGGGCGTGCATCCGGCTGTGCCGGAAGCGCGGGAACACGCCCGCGGCGACGTTCAGCAGTCCGACCAGGGCGCAGGCCCGTCCGACGAGGAGCGGGACGGCCTCGGGGCGCGGCCCCAGCAGCAGCGGCCGCAGCCGGCCCGACAGATGCCGTATCCGGCTCGGCCGTCGCGGAACCCCACCCGACATTTCCACATCTGTCCTGACAGACATCGCATCCCATGAGTGCTGCGAGAGTTTTGGATCCGGTGCCGATTCGGGCATCCGGCGACATTGCGCCTTCTAGGACGGTGTCGTGGGGGGAGAGGTTCACTCGGCTCCTCAAAACCGTTTCGGAGGCCGAGGAAAGCGCGGGCGGGTGACCACTGATGGGTCTGACGAGCGACAAGGTGCTGGCAATGGCGGTGCTGACGGCCGTGGGGCTGTTCGCCGGCACGGTGTGGCTGTGGCCGCGGCTCGCCCGGCGGAGCGTACGGGCCGTGGCCGGACGGGTCGGGCTGCTGCTCGGCACGCAGCTGGCGCTGTTCGCGTCGGTCGGTCTCGCCGCCAACCAGGCCTTCGGCTTCTATGCCGACTGGGCCGATCTGTTCGGGCAGGAGAAGGGCATGGGGGTCGTGGTCGACCACACCCCGGCGGACGGCCCGCTGCGCGTCGTGGACACCCGCAGGGTGCCCGGGTCGGCGAGCGGGGACCCGGCCGTGAGCGGGCGGATCCACAAGGTCGAGATCGTGGGCCGCACGAGCCGTATCGCGACGCCCGCGTACGTCTATCTGCCACCGGAGTATTTCCAGCCGGGATTTCGCACCCGGACGTTTCCGGCGTCCGTCGTCCTGACCGGGTATCCGGGGACGGCCGAGGCGCTGGTCGACAAGCTCGACTATCCGCAGACGGCGGCGCGGCTCGCCGGTCGGGGTCGTATGTCTCCGATGGTGCTGGTGATGATGCGCCCGACCGTGGCGCCGCCCCGGGACACGGAATGCGTCGACATCCCGGACGGCCCGCAGACGGAGACCTTCTTCGCCGATGACCTGCCCGACGCCGTGGAAGGCCACTACCGGGTGGGCGGGCGGCCCGGCGGCTGGGGGATCATCGGTGATTCCACCGGCGGCTACTGCGCGTTGAAGCTCGCCATGCACCATCCGGCGGTGTACGGCGCGGGCGCCGGGCTCTCCGCCTACTACAAGGCGCCGATCGACGCGACGACCGGCGACCTCTTCCACGGCGACAAGAACCTGCGCGACCGGGCCGACCTGCGGTGGTGCCTGGAGAACCTGCCCGCGCCGGACACGTCCCTGCTCGTCGGCAGCAGCAGGGTCGGCGAATCCAACTACCGGGACACGCTGAAGTTCATCGAGCGCGTGAAAGCGACGAAGCGGACGCGGATCTCCTCGATCATCCTCGAAAGCGGCGGGCACAACTTCAACACTTGGCGGCGCGAGATTCCGGCGACACTGGAGTGGACGAGCGAGCGGCTGAGCACCCCGGAGCGGGCGGAAGAGCCGTCCCGATCTTGATTCCTGGTCAATTCCACGGCGAATGTGATTCCTGATGCCGTGTGAACGGCATGGGATGGCCGTGTTTTTACGGGGCGGGGCTCCAAGAAACGCCTACGCGCGGTAAGTTTCTGGCCATGCCACGTGGACGTCACCGTCATTCCCCGCCCCTGCACAGGGTGCTGCCCCCGTCGGCGATCGCAGGCGTGTCCGTCGTCTGGGCGCTGGCGCCCTGGGTGTTCACCGAACCGGTCGTGCTGCGCGGACTGGCCGCGGCCGCCGCGGCCACCGCGGTCGTCGGCGCGGTCGTCATGCGCCGCTGGGACGCCCAGGCGGGCAAACAGGTCGCCGACCTCACGCGCGCGCGGGCGAGCGACGAGTGGCGGCACGAGGAACGGGTCGCCGAACTGGAGACCGACCTCGACGAGTCGCGCGAGCTGCGCCAGAAGCTGGAGCAGCGGCTGCGTGCCAAGCGCGCCGAGCTCGCGAAGCTGCGCAACGAGCACGCGGCACTGCTGCGCCGCTACGCCACGGCGGAGACCGAGCGGGCGAGCGTCCTGGAGGAGCGCCGGGTCCTGGAGATAGAGGCGACCACGCCCGCGCGCGCCCTGCCGCCGGGCACGGCCCCGGCCGCCGAGGACACCGCCGCCGCGGAGGCGCTCGCGGACGCCGAGGCGCTGGACGAGGCCGGGGCGGTGGAGCAGGACGAGGCGCCCGCCGCCGAGCCGGAGGAGCCCGGTGAGAACGAGTCGGGTGAGGCTCCGACGGTCTTCTCGCCCGAGGGCTCCCGCCTGTTCCTGCGGGCGCAGGCGGCGCTGTCGCGGTTCGACGAGGACACGCGGGACGCACGGGACACCGAGGCCACCGAGGACGGTCCGGGCGACGAGGAGGCCGCCGAGGCGGCTGCCGACGACAGCGCGGACGAGGACGGTACGGCGGACACCGAGGCCGTGGCCGCCGACGAGGACCCGGCAGCCGAGCGGGTGGAAGGTACCGGTCCGGCGAAGGGCGCCGACGAGGCGCCGTCCGGCCGCTCCCCGAAGGGCGAGCCCCCGCACCACGTCCCGCCGCAGGGCCCCTCCGGCCGGAGGGCCGTGAAGGCCGGCGCGGGCGCCCCAGAGGCGCCGCGCACCGCGGGCTCCGAGACGGAGCGCGCGCCGGAGGACGACCCGCGGGGGAAGTCCGGGGCGGCCGACGGGCACGAGCGCGCGGCCGCCACCACCCGGGCCGACGCGTCGGCATCGGCCCAGCCCGCGCTGCCGCCGGCCCGGCGGCCGGGCGGCCACTTCATCGCGCCGACCGCCGTGGCCGTCGTCCCGGCAACTCCCGTACGGCGTCCCTCGGTCGAGGGCGGCTTCGACTTCTTCGGCACCCAGAAGCAGGACGGGCCCGCCGCGCTGGAGTCCGTGCAGAACGAGGACCTGGCCGACGTGGTCGGCGAGGAGGCGCTCGCCCTGCACAAGGCCGAGGCGGAGGCGGAGTTCAAGCCCGCCGACGACCGGTCCCGTGGAGTCGGCCAGGTCATCGACCTGACGGCCCACGACGAGACCGAGCACATCGACGTCCAGGGACTGCGCAGCGCGGTCTCCTGAACCACGCGAAGGGGCGCCGGGGACCACGATCGGTCCCCGGCGCCCCTTTTCTCGCGCCTCGAAGGGCGCCTCAGGCCATCCAGCGGTCCGGCCGCGCGTCCCGGCGCCCCGTGCGAGACCGTTCCGCCTGCGTGCGCAGCAGCTCCGCGGCCTCCCCGGCGTCCCTCAGACGCGCGGTGACGGTCTTGCCGGCGCCCGTGTCCACATGGACGTCGGCGACGTTCCAGCGGCGCTCCCAGGGCCCCTGGGTGAGCCGTACGCTCTGCACCTTCGCGTGCGGGACGAGGGCCAGGGTGCGGCTCAGCAGACCCGCGCGGGCCGCGAACACCGCGTCCGTGACGGCCAGTCCGTGTCCGCGCCACCACAGCGGCACACAGCGGCCCGCCCGCCGGGGCGGACGCGTAAGGGCCTCGGGCGGCGGGACGGTCACCCCGGGCAGCACCCGGGCCACGACCGACTCGGCGATCTCGCGCGGGGCGACCGGCAGCAGCACCGAGTTGGACGAGCCGGCCACGTCCAGCTCCACCCGCACCCAGCCGCGCCGCCGCCACAGCAGCGGCTCCACCAGCCGTACGGTCTGCACGCGGCCCGGCGGCACCGTCTCGTGGGCGCGGTCGAGCAGGCCGTGGTCGAGGCGCAGCCCGTCCGGCGACTCGCCCACCGTCCAGTCGTACTCGGTGACGAACCGTCCGACGCTGGCCGCGCCCGCCGCGCCGACCAGCGGCACCGCGGTGGCGAGCACCGTCCACACGCTCTCCGTGAACAGCCACAGCACGGCCGGTACGACGAGGGCGGCGGCCAGCGTGCCCCAGGTCGCGCCGGTCAGGACGAGGGAGACGGCGAGGACGCGCGGCGGCACCCGCAGCAGCTCGCGGGAGGGCGCCTCGCCCACCTCGTGCGCGGTCTCCGGCGCGAACCCGGCGGCGCGCGCCAGGAGTTCCGCGCGCAGGGCACGCGCCTCCTCCGCGCCCAGAAAGGCGAGTTCGTCCTTCTTGTCCGTGCCGACGACGTCCAGCTTCAGCTTGGCGACGCCCACCACGCGCGCGAGGAGCGGCTGGGTGACGTCGACGGCCTGGATGCGCTCCAGCCGGATGTGCGCGGTGCGCCGGAACACCAGGCCGGTACGGATGCGCAGTTCGGAGTCGGTGACGGCGAAGTGCGTGTACCACCAGGTCAGGAAGCCGTAGAGGGCGGCGGCCGGGACGAGCACGGCGAGCGCGATCAGCAGGGTCGTGGTCGTCAGCCGGGTCAGCTGGCGCTGCGCCTGGTCGGGGTCGTGCACCGCCCAGCCGATGAGCACGGCGACGGGCGCCCACGCGCGCCGGAGCGGCGTCACGGGATGCAGCCGGCGCTCCGACACGGGCCGCGCCTCGCGTATGGCGTCGTCGACGCCCGGGGCCGTCACAGGCCCGCCGATCGGGCCTCGCCCAGCTCGGTGAGCCGGTCGCGCAGCCGCTCCGCCTCGGCCGGGTCGAGGCCGGGGATGGTGGCGTCGGTCGCGGCGGCGGCCGTGTGCAGCTGCACGCTGGCCAGCCCGAAGTGCCGCTCCACGGGCCCCGAGGTGACCTCCACGAGCTGCATACGGCCGTACGGCACGACCGTCTCCTCACGCCACAGCACACCCCGGCTGATCAGCAGGTCGTCGGCGCGCTCGGCGTAGCGCCAGGAACGCCAGTTGCGTTCGAGCATCACCCAGCCCCACACCATGAGGGCCGGCGGCAGCGCGGCGAACGCCGCCCAGCCGGGCCCGGCGAGCCAGCCGAGCAGCACGCCCAGGCCCACCGTCAGCAGCCCCAGCCACACCACCAGCAGCAGCCGGCGCATCCGCAGCAGCCCCGGCGGCAGCCCGGTCCACACCGGTCCGTCCTCCGTGCGCCGGTCCCGCTCCGTTCCCGTGTCCTTCTGGCTCCCCGTCTCCATGGGGTCAGCGTACGTAGGGGAGACTGGGGCCATGACTCCTACGACGGAGACCATGGTCGGTATCGGCGGCGCCGCGGAGAGCACCGACATGGTGCTCAACATCGGCCCCCAGCACCCCTCGACGCACGGTGTGCTGCGCCTCAAGCTCGTCCTGGACGGCGAGCGCATCACGAGCGCCGAGCCCGTGATCGGCTATATGCACCGCGGCGCGGAGAAGCTCTTCGAGGCCCGCGACTACCGCCAGATCATCATGCTCGCCAACCGCCACGACTGGCTGTCGGCCTTCTCCAACGAGCTGGGCGTCGTCCTCGCCGTGGAGCGCATGCTCGGCATGGAGGTGCCCGAGCGGGCGGTCTGGACGCGGACCCTGCTGGCGGAGCTGAACCGCGTCCTCAACCATCTGATGTTCCTCGGGTCGTACCCGCTGGAGCTGGGCGGGATCACGCCGATCTTCTACGCCTTCACCGAGCGCGAGGAACTCCAGCACGTCATGGAGGAGGTCTCCGGCGGGCGGATGCACTACATGTTCAACCGGGTGGGCGGCCTCAAGGAGGACCTGCCGGCCGGCTGGACCACGCGCGCGCGTGCCGCCGTCGCCGACGTGCGCTCCCGCATGGACCGGTTCGACGATCTGGTCCTCGGCAACGAGATCTTCCGCGGGCGCACGCGCGGGGTGGGCGTCCTCGCGCCGGAGGCCGTGCACGCGTACGGCGTGAGCGGGCCGATCGGGCGCGCCTCGGGCGTCGACTTCGATCTGCGCCGGGACGAGCCGTATCTCGCGTACGGGGAGCTCCAGGACGTCCTGAAGGTCGTGACCCGGCAGGAGGGCGACTGTCTCGCCCGGTTCGAGTGCCTCCTGGAGCAGACCCACAACGCCCTCGACCTCGCGGACGCCTGCCTGGACCGGATCGCGGAGCTGCCGGCGGGGCCGATCAACCAGCGGCTTCCCAAGGTGCTGAAGGCACCCGAGGGGCACACGTACGCGTGGACCGAGAACCCCCTCGGTATCAACGGCTACTACCTGGTCAGCAAGGGCGAGAAGACGCCGTACCGGCTGAAGCTGCGCTCGGCCTCGTACAACAACATCCAGGCGCTGGTGGAGCTGCTGCCGGGGACGCTGGTCGCGGACATGGTGGCGATCCTGGGGTCGATGTTCTTCGTGGTCGGGGACATCGACAAGTAGCCCCGGCCGTCAGGCGCCGGTCGCCGCGTCTTCCGCAGCGCCGGCCAGGACGTCCGGGACGCCGACCGGCTGGAGCAGCCAGCCGAAGTCGCCGAGGCCGCCCGTCGCCGTCAGCTCGGCGGCCTCACCGGCGCTCGCGAGGGCGCGCAGATATTCGGCGGGGCGGGTGGAGGCGAGTTCCAGCGAGGGGCGTGCGCCGGTGATGCCGAGGGCGCGCAGTGCCTCGCGCTGGGTGAGCAGACGGGCGCCGGGCAGCGCGCACGCGTCCAGCGCCACATGGGCGGTCAGATCGCAGGAGCCGTCCGGCACCGGAGCCGTCTCGCGTCCCTCGCGGAAGCCGGTCAGCGTGCCGAAGGGGGGCCTTGAACCGCGCGTGTGCGCGTAGTCCACGGCGACCGCAAGCCCCCGCTCCAGCGTGCCGGTCACGGCCGCCCACGCCTCGTCCCGAGGCAGTCCGATCTCGGCGCGCAGTCCCTCGCCGCCCTCCGCGGGCAGGGGCCACCAGCGGTCCAGCCAGCGCGCCTCGGTGCCGTCGACCGGCTCTCCGAGGCGCTCGGTGCCGTCCCGGCGGACCAGGACCCGGCGCGGCACGCCCTCAGCGTCCACCTCGGCGACCTCCACCGGAACGTTGTCCAGCCATTCGTTGGCGAACAGCAGTCCCGTCACCGGCCGGGGCGGCTCGGACAGCCAGGTCACCCCGGGGTCCAGATCCGGGGGGCGGGCGGCGATCTCGACGGCGTACGCGCGCGTGCGGGCCGCCACCTCGGCGGGGAGCGCGGCCAGCACACCGGTGACCAGCTCACCCCGGCCCGCCGCCATGTCGACGAGGTCGAGGGTGTCCGGCCGGCCCAGCGCCTCGTCCACCCGGCACAGCAGCCGGGCCACGGCGGCCGCGTAGAGCGGCGAGGCGTGCACGGACGTCCGGAAGTGCCCGGCCGGTCCCTCCGGGCGGCGGTAGAAGCCCTCCGGGCCGTACAGGGCGGATTCCGCCGCCGCCCGCCACCCCTGCCACACGTCCGCCGCCTCTTCTGCCACCGGCCCAGGCTAGGGCGTTCTCCTGCGCACAGGAATGCGGTCCCTCCACCTTGCGGAGTACGCGCGCGGGGTGCGGATCGGCCCTCCGGTTGACCCCTGCACACATCTGGTGTCCCTACGCTGGGTTACGTGCAGCGCCTCTATGACTTCCTCCGCAGGCACCCGACCGGGGTCGACACCTTCTGGGCCGTCCTCCTGTTCGGGATCTCTGTGGCGAGCGTGGCCATCCAGCCGGAGGGTGGGCGGGCCGACGGCCAGGGCACCGGGTCCGAGGCCGTCATCGTCCCCATCCTGGTGCTGTTGTGCCTGGTCATCGCGTTGCGCCGGCGGATGCCGGAGAAGATGCTGCTGCTGGCCATCGGGATCGGTCTGGCGCAGTTGGTGCTGAACGTGGCGACCACGCCCGCCGATTTCGCGTTCCTGGTGATCGTCTACACCGTCGCCGCGACCGGCGCCCGCTGGGCGTCCCGGCTCGCGCTCGGCGCGGGCCTGTGCGCGGCGCCGCTGTCCCAGCTGCGGTGGCCGGAGCAGGAGGCCACCGTCCTCAGCAACATAGCGCTGATCATCTTCCTCAGCGTGCCCTTCGCGCTCGCCTGGGTGCTCGGCGACTCCGTCCGCACCCGCCGCGCCTACTACGAGCAGCTGGAGGAGCGCGCGACCCGGCTGGAGAAGGAGCGCGAGGCCCAGGCCAAGGTCGCCGTCGCCGCCGAACGCGCCCGTATCGCGCGTGAGCTGCACGACGTCGTCGCGCACAACGTCTCGGTCATGGTGGTGCAGGCCGACGGCGCCGCCTATGTCCTCGACACCGCCCCCGACCAGGCCAAGAAGGCCCTGGAGACGATCTCCTCCACCGGCCGCCAGGCCCTGGCCGAGATGCGCCGCCTTCTCGGAGTGCTCCGCACCGGCGAGCACCAGGAGACCGGCGAGTACGTCCCTCAGCCCGACGTCGAGCAGATCGACGACCTCGTCGAGCAGTGCCGCAGCTCCGGTCTGCCCGTCGACTTCAAGGTCGAGGGCACCCCGCGCCCGCTGCCCAGCGGCGTCGAGCTCACGGCGTACCGCATCGTGCAGGAGGCGCTGACCAACACCCGCAAGCACGGCGGCCCGAACGCCGGGGCCAGCGTGCGCCTGGTCTACTTCGACGACGGGCTCGGCCTGCTCGTCGAGGACGACGGCAAGGGCGCCCCGCACGAGCTGTACGAGGACGGCGGCGCCGACGGACAGGGCCACGGCCTGATCGGCATGCGCGAGCGGGTCGGCATGGTCGGCGGCACCCTGGACGCCGGGCCGCGGCCGGGCGGAGGATTCCGCATCAGCGCCCTGCTTCCGCTGAAACCGGCCCACTGACCCGGCCCCGCGCACACCCGAAGCCCGCAAGCCCCGGTACGCCTCCGCAAGCCCCCGGCGAACCGCAAGCCCCGAAAGAGACGGAAGAGGACCCGATGGCGATCCGCGTGATGCTCGTCGACGACCAGGTGCTGCTGCGCACCGGGTTCCGGATGGTGCTCGCCGCCCAGCCGGACATGGAGGTCGTCGCGGAGGCGGGGGACGGCGTCGAGGCCCTCCAGGTGCTCCGCTCGACCTCCGTCGACGTCGTGCTCATGGACGTCCGTATGCCGAAGCTGGACGGCGTGGAGACCACCCGCCGCATCTGCTCGGAGCCCGAGCCGCCCAAGGTGCTCATCCTGACCACCTTCGACCTCGACGAGTACGCGTTCTCCGGGCTGAAGGCCGGCGCCTCCGGGTTCATGCTCAAGGACGTGCCGCCCGGGGAACTCCTCGCCGCGATCCGCTCGGTGCACAGCGGGGACGCCGTGGTGGCCCCGTCGACGACCCGGCGGCTGCTGGACCGGTTCGCGCCCATGCTGCCCTCCACCGGAGGGGAGCCCCGGCACAAGGAGCTGGAGCGGCTCACCGACCGGGAGCGCGAGGTCATGGTGCTGGTCGCGCAGGGCCTGTCCAACGGCGAGATCGCGGCCCGGCTGGTCCTGTCCGAGGCCACCGTGAAGACGCACGTGGGCCGCATCCTGACCAAGCTCGGCCTGCGCGACCGCGTCCAGGTGGTCGTCCTGGCCTACGAGACGGGGTTGGTCCGAGCGGGCGGCCACGGCTGAGCCGAGCGCCCACTAGGGTCTGCGCATGCTCCTGTGGATCAACGGCCCTTTCGGGGGCGGCAAGACACAGACCGCACACGAGATCCGGCGCCGGCTGCCCGGCAGCGTCGTCTGCGACCCCGAGCACCCCGGGTTCGGTCTGCGGCGCATGCTCCCGCCGGAGCTGCGCGGGGACTTCCAGGATCTGGCCTCCTGGCGGCAGGGCGTCGTCGAGGTCCTCGACCTGGCGCTCACCCGGCACGACGGCGTCGTCATCGCGCCGATGACCGTCACGCACCCGGACTACTTCGCCGAGACGGTGGGCCGGCTGCGCGAACTCGGGCACGACGTCCGGCACTTCACGCTCCTCGCGGAGCGCGAGACCGTCCTGCGGCGGCTGCGCGAGCGCGGCCTCGGGCGGCTGGCGCAGATCGCCGCGGGGAAGGGCGGCGGGCCGCGCCGGGAGAGCTGGGCGGTGTCCCGGCTCGACCACTGCCTGGAGCGGCTGCGCGAACCGGAGTTCGCCGAGCATCTGTGGACCGACCGCACGAGCGTGCCGAGGACGGCGGACCGGATCGCCGTCCTGGCCGGGCTGACGCTGCGGCCCAACGCCGAGGGCGCGGTGCGGACGCGGCTGCGGCAGGCGGCGGTCGGGATCCGGCACATCCGCCTCGACTGACGGTCGTTCGACGCCCTACGCCGCCCTCATCGCAGCAGCGCTTCGAGGAAGTCGCTGCCGAGCCGGGCCACCGAGGTCACGTCCAGCTGGTAGAGGACGTACCGGCCCCGGCGGCGGGTGGTGATCAGGCCCGCCTTCTTGAGGACGCTCAGGTGCCGGGATATCTCCGGGGCCGACATGCCGTGGATCTGCACCAGCTCGCTCGTGGTGTACGTGCTGCGGGCGAGGTTGCGGCACAGCTGCATGCGCACCGGGTGGGACAGGGCGGTCATGCGCAGGGTCAGCTGCCCGACCGACGGCGGGGACGCGATCTCCGGGGAGCCGACCGTGTAGTGCAGGACCGGCTGCCAGCCGTAGCGGTGCAGCACCGTCAGATGCGGCCAGCCCAGGCTCGTCGGCACCAGCAGCAGACTGCCGTCCCGGATCAGGCTGTGGCCCTGGCGGAGCTTGTCGATGGTGATGCGTCCGGCGGCCTCGTCGAGCGTCACCGCCGCGGAGATCGAGGTCAGCGCCTCGGCGAGCCCCTTGTGCCGCAGGAGGTCGGTCCGGTGGCGGGCGTCCGCGGTCAGCTGGTGGCGCAGCCGGGCCCAGATGTCGGCGAAGAACGCCTCGTCGCAGTCCTCCAGGAACTGCCGCAGCCAGGCCCGGATCAGCGCCGGATCGTCGAGCAGCCGTCCGGTGAACCGCAACTGCTGCGGCCCGCGCGCGGCGGCCAGCTCCAGGGAGCGGCGGCGCAGCTCGGGGTCGGCGAGCACGCTCCGGCTCGGCGTGCCGTACGGCAGGGCGCAGGTGAACTCCAGGGCGGCGTCCACGAACTGCTCGTCGGACAGCTTGTCCAGCAGATCCAGCTCCTCGGCGAGCGTCTCGCCGGGCAGGGCTCCGCCGGGGACGCCCGCGTAGGGCAGGAACAGGTCCGAGAACGTCGTCCGCCACAGGAAGTCGGCCTCGCTCATGCGGTCGGCCAGGTGCGGGTCCAGCCGGGCCGTCACACCGGTCACCCAGCCCTGGAGGCCCGGGTGGTGCCCCGGCTCCGACAGCGCGTGCAGCGCCATGCCGAGCTCGGCGAGGGGGGAGGGCACGACGGCGACCCTCTCCGGCCGCAGCCCCGCGATGTCGATGCTCACGCTCATGCCCACATGGTGCACCCCACCACCGACAACGCGACCGCCGATTGACGCCGGCCGTCAATCGACGCACCCGAGATCCGGCTGCCGCATCACCGGCCCGTCTCCTCCCGCAGCCGGGTCACGAAGCCCGCGACGGCCTCCCGTACGTCGGCGGCGGACCAGTCGAGGCCCGCGGCCTCGACGCAGACCTCGGTGAAGGACAGGCCGGGGCCCGCGGTCTGCCAGGAGTGGGTGAACAGGAGCGTCCCGGTCTCCTCGGCCTGCCGGACCGCCGCCTCCCCGAGCACCTCGGCGTCATACGGCAGCCACACCTGGAACTGGTGGGTGTGCGGCGGCTCGGGGTGGACCCGCGTCCACGGCAGGCCGGCCGCGGCCAGCCCCTCGCGCAGCGCGGCGGCCACCACGCGCGCGTGGGCGACGTACTCGGGCAGCCGGGGCAGCCGGGTCTCCAGGCCCACCAGCGCCGACAGCACGGTGGGGAACTGCTGGAAGACCTGGCCGCCGTAGCGGTGCCGCCAGACCTTCGCCTCCTCGACCAGGGTCCTCGGGCCGGCCAGGGCCGCGCCTCCGAAGGCGTCGAGCGACTTGTAGAACGACACGTAGACGCTGTCCGCCAGGCCCGCGATCTCGGGCAGCGGGCGGCCGAGCGCGACCGTGGACTCCCAAAGCCGGGCCCCGTCGAAGTGCACCACGGCGTCCCGCTCGCGTGCCGCCTCCACGACCTCGGTCAGCTCCTCCCAGGTGGGCAGCACGAATCCGGGCTCCCGCAGGGGCAGTTCGAGCATGAGCGTCCCGAAGGGCTCCGCGAGGTCGCGCACCTCGGCGGCCGTCGGCATCCGGGGCTCGGACGTCACCCGCACCGGGCGGAGCCCGCTGACCTGGCCGAGGGCATGGCGTTCGTGCACCTCGGGGTGGCTCAGCGCGTGCAGGGCGACCGCCGGGTTCCCGGTGCGGCCCGCCCAGCAGCGCAGGGCGATCTGCTGGGCCATCGTGCCGGTCGGGAAGAACGCGGCGGCCTCCATGCCGAGCAGCCCGGCGACCTTCTCCTCCAGGGCCTCGACGACGCGGTTGCCGTAGACGTCCGACGGCTCGTCCAGGTCGTAGACGTCCTGCGCCTCGTCCAGCAGGGCCAGGCGTTCGCGGAGGGTCTTCTGGAAGCCCTGGCGCGCGAGCACGCGCTTCGCGGTGCGCTGGGCGGTGATCCGCCGCTCGCGCAGCGGCCCCCGCCGCTCCTCGTCCGACGTGCCGCCCTGCTGCTGCCCGCTGTGCGGCGCCGTGTCGCTCATCCGGGGATGATCCCGTACGGCGGTGCGCGCGGGCATCCGGTTTACGCGGCACCGGCCGCCCCGGCGCCCGGCGGCCGGGGCGGCCGGGCCGTGCGATGGCCCACAGCCTGTGGACGACCGGATCCCTGCCGAACCAATCGCGTTAACATGACGAGAAATCGTCCGGTACCCCGAGCGGACTGGAACGGGAAGGCCACCGTCGAGTGAGTACAAGCCAACAGCCGGATCCCAGGGACCGCCCCGCGCGGCTCACCGTCGGTGTCGTGGGCGCCGGCCGGGTGGGCCCCGCGCTCGCCGCGTCCCTCCAACTGGCCGGACACCGCCCGGTCGCCGTCTCGGGCGTCTCCGACGCCTCCCGGCGCCGCGCCGAGCACCTGCTGCCCGGGGTGCCGCTCATGCCGCCCGCCGAGGTCCTGGCCCACGCCGAGCTGGTGCTGCTGACGGTCCCCGACGACGCGCTCCCCGGCCTGGTCGAGGGGCTCGCAGAGACCGGCGCGGTCCGCCCGGGACAGCTGCTGGTGCACACCTCCGGGCGGTACGGCGCCCGGGTCCTGGACCCCGCCCTGCGCGCGGGCGCGCTGCCGCTGGCCCTGCACCCGGCGATGACCTTCACCGGCACCCCCGTCGACGTCCAGCGCCTGGCCGGCTGCTCCTTCGGCGTCACCGCCCCGGACGAGCTGCGGCTGGCCGCCGAGGCCCTGGTCATCGAGATGGGCGGCGAGCCCGAGTGGATCGCTGAGGAGCGCCGCCCGCTCTACCACGCGGCCCTCGCGCTCGGCGCGAACCACCTGGTCACCCTGGTCGCCCAGTCCATGGAGCTGCTGCGCGAGGCGGGCGTGGCCGCCCCCGACCGGATGCTGGGCCCGCTGCTCGGCGCCGCCCTGGACAACGCGCTGCGCTCCGGCGACGCCGCCCTGACCGGCCCCGTCGCGCGCGGGGACGCGGGCACCGTCGCCGCGCACGTCACCGAGCTGCGCCGGCACGCCCCGCAGACCGTCGCCGGCTATCTGGCGATGGCCCGCGCCACCGCCGACCGCGCGCTGGCCCACGGGCTGCTGAAGCCGGAGCTCGCCGAGGACCTCCTCGACGTGCTCGCGACCGGTCCCGACGGCGCCGAGGGAGAGGCCCGATGACCACCACCCTGCTGCGCACCGCCGCCGAGCTGCACGCGCGCGTGCGCACGGGCCGCCGTGCCGTCGTGATGACGATGGGCGCCCTGCACGAGGGCCACGCCACCCTGATCCGCACCGCCCGCCGGATCGCCGGACCGGACGGCGAGGTCGTCGTCACCGTCTTCGTGAACCCCCTGCAGTTCGGCGCGGGCGAGGACCTCGACCGCTACCCGCGCACCCTGGACGCCGACCTCGAGGTCGCCGGACGGGCGGGCGCGGACGTCGTGTTCGCCCCGGCCGTCGACGAGGTCTACCCGGGCGGCGAGCCCCAGGTCCGGATCACCGCGGGCCCCATGGGCGAGCGGCTGGAGGGCGCCTCCCGCCCCGGCCACTTCGACGGCATGCTCACCGTCGTCGCCAAGCTGCTCCACCTGACCCGCCCCGACGTGGCCCTGTACGGCCAGAAGGACGCCCAGCAGCTGGCGCTGATCCGCCGTATGGTCCGCGATCTGAACTTCGACGCGGAGATCGTCGGCGTCTCCACCGTGCGCGAGGAGGACGGCCTCGCGCTGTCCAGCCGCAACCGCTACCTCTCGCCCAAGGAGCGGCGCACCGCGCTCGCCCTGTCGCAGGCCCTGTTCGCCGGCGCCGACCGGCACGCGGCCCAGGAGGCGCTGCGCGCGCGGGCCCGCGAGGTGCCCGCCACGCGTGCGCGTGCCGAGGCGCTCAGCGCCATCGGTGAGTCCCGCGCCGCGGCCGACGCGCACGCCGTCGCCAAGGCCGCGCCCGGTTCCGCCGCCGCCGTCCGCGCCGCCGCCCGCCTGGTCCTGGACGAGGCCGCCCGGCTCACCCCGCCGCTCGAACTGGACTACCTCGCCCTCGTCGACCCCGACGACTTCACCGAGATCGGGGACGACTTCACCGGCGAGGCCGTCCTCGCCGTCGCCGCCCGGGTCGGCGCGACCCGGCTGATCGACAACATCACCCTCACCTTCGGAGCCGCCTCGTGACCAGCACAGGCATACGACTGCACGCCCCCGCGCCCGGATGGTCCATCGCAGCGGACGTCGTGGTCGTCGGCTCCGGCGTCGCCGGCCTGACGGCCGCCCTGCGCTGCGAGGCGGCCGGCCTCGACACCGTCGTCGTCACCAAGGCACGCCTGGACGACGGCTCCACCCGCTGGGCCCAGGGCGGAGTCGCCGCGGCCCTCGGCGAGGGCGACACCCCCGAGCAGCATCTGGACGACACCCTGGTGGCCGGCGCCGGGCTGTGCGACGAGGAGGCGGTACGGATCCTCGTCACCGAGGGCCCCGACGCCGTACGCCGGCTGATCGAGACCGGCGCCCACTTCGACGAGTCCTCCGAGGGCGGGCTGGAGCTGACCCGCGAGGGCGGCCACCACCGCCGCCGCATCGCCCACGCGGGCGGTGACGCGACCGGCGCGGAGATCTCCCGCGCCCTGGTCGAGGCGGTCCGCGCGCGGGGTCTGCGCACCGTGGAGAACGCGCTGGTGCTCGACCTCCTCACGGACGCCGAGGGCCGCACCGCGGGCGTCACCCTGCACGTCATGGGGGAGGGGCAGCACGACGGCGTGGGCGCGGTGCACGCGCCCGCCGTGGTCCTGGCCACCGGCGGCATGGGCCAGGTCTTCTCCGCGACGACGAACCCGTCCGTGTCGACCGGCGACGGCGTGGCCCTCGCCCTGCGCGCGGGCGCCGAGGTCAGCGACCTGGAGTTCGTGCAGTTCCACCCGACCGTGCTGTTCCTGGGCGCCGACGCGGAGGGCCAGCAGCCGCTGGTCTCCGAGGCGGTCCGCGGCGAGGGCGCCCACCTGGTCGACGCCGACGGCGTGCGGTTCATGGTCGGACAGCACGAGCTGGCCGAGCTCGCGCCCCGGGACATCGTCGCCAAGGGCATCACCCGGCGGATGCAGGAGCAGGACGCCGGGCACATGTTCCTCGACGCCCGGCACTTCGGCGCCGAGATGTGGGAGAACCGCTTCCCGACGATCCTGGCCGCCTGCCGCGCGAACGGCATCGACCCCGTCACCACGCCCATCCCGGTCGCCCCGGCCGCCCACTACGCCTCCGGCGGCGTACGCACCGACTCCCGGGGCCGGACGACGGTCCCCGGCCTGTACGCGTGCGGCGAGGTGGCCTGCACCGGTGTGCACGGCGCCAACCGGCTCGCGTCGAACTCGCTCCTCGAAGGGCTCGTCTACGCCGAGCGCATCGCCGCCGACATCGCCGAGGTCCGGGCCGCGGACGGCCTCACCGCGCGCGTGCCGCAGCCCGTGCCGTACCCGGAGACCCCCGAGCACCCGCTGCTCGCCCCCGAGGCCCGGTTCGCGATCCAGCGGATCATGACCATGGGCGCCGGCGTCCTGCGCTCCGACGCCTCCCTGACCGAGGCGGCCGAGCAGATCCAGCGGCTGCACGCCGAGGCCCGCGACGCCCTCCTGGAGAACGGCAAGACCGCCGAGCCCGGCGTCGACACCTGGGAGGCCACGAACCTCCTGTGCGTGGCCCGCGCCCTCGTGGCCGCCGCCCGGATGCGCGAGGAGACCCGGGGCTGCCACTGGCGCGAGGACCGGCCCGACCGCGACGACACGGCCTGGCGGCGCCACATCGTCGTACGCCTGAACCCGGACCGCACACTGGCCGTGCACACCACCGACACCGCAGACCTCCCCCCGACCCGGCCCCAGGAGCAGTGACAGCAGTGACCACCCCCGACCTTCCCCTCGCCTCGAACGGCGGCTGCGGCGACGACTGTGCCTGCGGTGCCGGCGAGGAGTACCTGGAGTGCGGGCTCGACCCCGCGCTCGCCCAGCTCCTCGCCGACGCGGGTCTCGACCCCGTCGAGGTGGAGGACATCGCCAACGTGGCGATCCAGGAGGACCTCGCCGGCGGCGTGGACGTGACCACGGTCGCGACCATCCCCGAGGAGGCCGTCGCCACCGCCGACTTCGTCGCGCGCGAGGACGGCGTCGTGGCCGGTCTCCGGGTCGCCGAAGCGGTCCTGTCGATCGTCTGCGAGGACGAGTTCGAGGTCGAGCGGCATGTCGAGGACGGCGACCGGATCACGGCGGGGCAGAAGCTGCTGTCCGTGACCACCCGCACCCGCGACCTGCTCACCGGCGAGCGCAGCGCGCTGAACATCCTGTGCCGTCTGTCGGGCATCGCGACGGCCACGCGCGCGTGGGCGGACGCCTTGGACGGCACCCGCGCGAAGGTGCGCGACACCCGCAAGACGACGCCGGGCCTGCGGGCGCTGGAGAAGTACGCCGTGCGCTGCGGCGGCGGCGTCAACCACCGGATGTCCCTGTCGGACGCGGCCCTCGTCAAGGACAACCACGTCGTCGCGGCGGGCGGTGTGGCGCAGGCCTTCAAGGCGGTCCGCGAGACCTTCCCGGACGTGCCGATCGAGGTCGAGGTCGACACGCTGCACCAGCTCCGCGAGGTCGTGGACGCCGGCGCCGACCTGATCCTGCTGGACAACTTCACACCGGGCGAGTGCGAGGAGGCCGTGGCGATCGTCGACGGCCGCGCCGCCCTGGAGGCGTCCGGTCGGCTGACCCTGGACAACGCCGAGGCGTACGCGGACACCGGCGTGGACTACCTCGCGGTCGGCGCCCTCACCCACTCCTCGCCGATCCTGGACATCGGTCTCGACCTGCGAGCGGCGGAGTAGGTACCGGCATGCTGCTCACGATCGACGTAGGCAACACCCACACCGTCCTCGGCCTGTTCGACGGCGAGGACATCGTCGAGCACTGGCGCATCTCCACGGACGCGCGCCGCACCGCCGACGAGCTGGCGGTCCTCCTGCAGGGCCTCATGGGCATGCACCCGCTCCTCGGGGACGAACTGGGCGACGGGATCGACGGCATCGCCATCTGCGCGACCGTCCCGTCGGTCCTGCACGAGCTGCGCGAGGTGACCCGCCGCTACTACGGCGACGTCCCCGCCGTCCTCGTCGAGCCGGGCGTGAAGACGGGCGTGCCGATCCAGTTCGACAACCCCAAGGAGGTCGGCGCCGACCGCATCATCAACGCGGTCGCGGCGAACGAGCTGTACGGCGGCCCGGCGATCGTCGTCGACTTCGGCACGGCGACCACCTTCGACGCGGTCTCCGCGCGCGGGGAGTACGTCGGCGGCGTGATCGCGCCCGGCATCGAGATCTCCGTGGAGGCCCTCGGCGTCAAGGCCGCGCAGCTGCGGAAGATCGAGGTGGCCCGGCCCCGGACCGTGATCGGCAAGAACACCGTCGCGGCCATGCAGTCGGGCATCGTCTACGGCTTCGCGGGCCAGGTCGACGGGGTCGTCACCCGCATGGCTCGCGAGCTCGCGGACGACCCGGAGGACGTGACGGTGATCGCCACGGGCGGCCTGGCGCCGACGGTGCTCGGCGAGAGCACCGTCATCGACGAGCACGAGCCGTGGCTGACCCTGATCGGGCTCCGCCTGGTCTACGAACGCAACGTCGCCCGGAGCTGACCCGACCCCGCCACCAGGGCCGGTATCGCCGTATCGGCCCTGGTGAGCCCGCTGTCCCGGCGCACCTCCAGCCGGGTGTCTCCCCGGCGACACCCATTCCCCTATGCCGGGTTTGTCCGATTAGCGCGTATCGTCGCGGCATGCCCACGCCCTACGGATCCCTCGGCGGCATGGCCTTCGGCGCGGAGGAGCTGCGTGTGCTCCGCCGCGCCCTCGCCCTCGCCCTTGACCCCAGCCCCGCCTCGGCCGAAGACGTCCAGGACTGTCTCCATCTCGCCGAGTCGCTCGACGAGGCGATCCACGAGGGCGCCCGGCGGCGCGCCTTCCTGGTGGCCGACCTCGCCCGCTACCGCGCCGCCCTGCCCGGCAGTGCGACGGGCTACCTCGCCCTCCTCCAGGAGGCCCTGGACGCCGGGCACCGGCCGACCGCCGACGACCTCGCCGCCCTCGGGGCGCTGCGGGGCAACCGGGCCGCGGCCGCCCTGCTGGCCCGCTTCCGCCCCCAGGCGGTGACGGACCTGGTTGCCCCTCACGGGCGCCCCACCCCCGCCCGGGCCGCCGAGTCCAGGCCGTTCGTCCCGGCGTCCCGTACGCGCCTCCAGGCCCTTCCCGGGGGCCTCCAGGCCGCGCCCGTGACCCTGCCCGCCCAGGCCGCGGGTGACGAGCCCGCGAAACCGGCCCGCAAGCCGCCCGCCGAGAAGCCGGCCGCCCCGTCGCCGGAGCGCGAACCCGACGCCCCCAAGCCCGGCCGCCCCATCCCCACCCCGGGCGAGGTCTTCCCCCGCCGCAAGCCGGCCCCGCCGCCCGCCGGCCCGCCCCAGCAGCTGGCCGCCGGCTGAGCGCCCCTGTGCGAAGATCGCCCCGCCCCCTGGCTACCCTGGACCCATGGACTACGTCTCCGCACTGCTCCCGCCGGTCGTGATGGCCGTGTTCTTCATCGGACTGATCCGGGTGATCGTGAAGACGCAGGGCGGGGCGAACAAGACCAAGGAGGACGCGGCCGTGGACGCCGCCCTCGCGCGCGCCGAGAGCTCCCGCGGCACCTCCGCGCAGCCCGACGCCTGACTCTCCCGCCTCACAGGGCGTACGACTCCGGTTCCCCGCACGCATGCCGTGCGCTTTCCGGGGCGTACGCCCTTTTTGTTCCTGTTTGCCGATGAAGGTGCACGTCGGGGCGCCAACGATCAGTTTCCCCACTATTGTTCTGAGTTGTGCCTCGCCCCTTGGGAGAACTCGAAGACGCGGTCATGACGCGGGTGTGGAAGTGGAACCGCCCGGTGACCGTTCGAGAAGTCCTGGAAGATCTCCAGAAGGAACGGTCCATCGCGTACACGACCGTGATGACCGTTATGGACAATCTCCATCAGAAGGGCTGGGTCCGGCGGGAAGCGGAAGGCCGGGCCTATCGATATGAGGCGGTCTCCACACGCGCCGCCTACGCCGCAGCCCTGATGAACGAGGCCTGGTCGCAGAGCGACAACCCCGCCGCCGCACTCGTCGCGTTCTTCGGCATGATGAGCGACGAACAGCGCACCGCCCTGCGGGACGCCGTACGCATCGTCCAGGGTCCGGAAACGGCCGAGCCGGCGCCGGCGCCCGATACCCGCGACGTTACCGGCGGCGATAGCGGCGCGGCCCATTCGCCCGGTGCCGATACCGGCTCCGATACCGCCGGCGATACCGCCCCGGAGAACCCCGGCTCGGCGCAGGGGTCCGGCGGGCGATAGCGTCCGCTCATGTCAGCAGAGAGCCACTCCGGGGGAAGCGCCTCGGCGGGGAGCCCGGAAGTCACCGCAAAAGCCATCACCGTCCGGCGGGCGCGAACCGGCGATGTCCCGGCGGTGCGCCGTCTCCTTGACGCCTACGTCCAGCGCCGCATCCTGCTCGACAAAGCCACGGTCACGCTTTACGAGGACATCCAGGAGTTCTGGGTCGCGGAACGGGACGACAACGGCGAGGTCGTCGGCTGCGGCGCCCTGCACGTGATGTGGGAAGACCTGGCGGAAGTCCGCACCCTGGCCGTGAAGCCGGGTCTGCGCGGCGCCGGGGTCGGTCACCAGTTGCTGGAGAAGTTGCTGCACACCGCGCGCTGGCTGGGTGTTCGCCGGGTTTTCTGTCTGACCTTCGAAGTGGACTTCTTCGGCAAGCACGGCTTCGTCGAGATCGGGGAGACGCCGGTCGACACGGATGTCTACGCCGAGCTGCTGCGTTCCTATGACGAAGGCGTCGCGGAGTTCCTGGGTCTCGAACGAGTGAAACCGAACACCTTGGGCAACAGCCGGATGCTTCTGCATCTGTGATCGCCGGTTCGACAAGCCGTATTCCACCCGACCGGGCATGCCCAGGTGCCCTATGTCCGAAACGCGCATGTTTCCGCGGCGGGAGCGGGAGCCGGGTCTCTCCCGGGGGTTTGTGTTTTTCCGGCAAAAGCGGTTTGCTTTCCGACGTACTGCAGTACTGCATATAACAGGGGACGGCGAAACGGCGGACGCCGCGACCCCCGGTCCTCACGTTATCGATGAAAGGAAATCCGGTGGCACAGAAGGTTCAGGTCCTTCTTGTCGATGACCTCGACGGCGGCGAGGCGGACGAGACCGTGACGTTCGCGCTGGACGGCAAGACGTACGAGATCGATCTCACGACTGCCAATGCGGACAAGCTCCGTGGTCTTCTCGAGCCTTACGTGAAGGGCGGCCGTCGTACCGGAGGCCGTGCTTCGGGTGGGCGTGGAAAGGCGCGTGCCGCTTCCGGCAGCGGCAGCCAGGACACCGCGCAGATCCGTGCGTGGGCGAAGGAGAACGGTTACGAGGTCAACGACCGCGGTCGCGTTCCCGCGAGCATCCGCGAGGCCTACGAGAAGGCCAACGGCTGAGTCACGGACCGACGGCCGGCCGGGCGCACCCGCGCCGCAACCGCAGCCGGTGGCAGTGTGTCGCCACCGTGCCCAGCACCCGCACCAGATCGGGGGCGCCCCCACCGCCCCCCAGGGCCGACAGCGTCGGCAGCGAGGCCTCGACCTCGCCCCCAGGCTCGGGGGGTCGCAGCCATACGGCGGCCCCCTGCACGGCACCGGAGCGGCCCCGAGGCAGCGGCCGCGTCCCGCCCGGCTCCGGCGCGGACCCGGTGAGCCCCTGCCCGGGCGGCAGGGGCGCCTCCATGTGGGCGCCCGCGCCCAGCGCCGCCAGATCGAGCGGCAGCGTGCCCCACTCCAGCCAGTCCAGCACCCCCGGCACTTCCTGCGCGCTCCCCGGCGCCACCAGCAGCCGCAGCCGGCCGTCCCGGGCAGCCACCGGGGACCCGGGCGCGAGATGGCGCAGCGCGGCCAGGCCCGCCTCGGCCGGCACGTCCAGCACGTCGAACCGCACCCCGAGCCGCAGGCACGGCGCGGGGCCGGGCGGGGTGAGCAGGGCCGCCCAGTCGAGGGCCGTGCCGTACCACCGGCGGACCGGCGCGTGCGGATCGGGCGGCCGACGGGGCGGGGGGATCACGGCGGGGTCCGCGACGGGCTCCGCGGCGACCACGGGACGGGGGCCGACCATGTCCGGTGAACCGCCGAAGGACCTGAGCGGTTACGGGACGTGCCGCCTTGACTGCGGAGCGTCGCGCTTCGGGGGCGCCCGGAGGCGTGAGGCGGCGCAAGGTTGTTCGCCCGTAGCGGAGGGAACCGGGGGCTACGGCATGGAGTGTCAGTCCCAGCGGGTAAGACATCCCTAGTGGGAGGGGGCGACACGCAGGACAGTGGGTCTCACGTTCGCCATCGGCGTACTGATGGTGAGGGTAACCACCTGGCCTGCGGGAACATCGTCTCGCACCATCGGGTTGGAGCAGATGTCGGCGTCACGGGTCAGGAGGCCATCGACGGTGTCGGCAGTTGGAATGAGCGGTCCCCGCTTGCGGGACTAAGCTGCGGAAGGACAGGGAGGGGAAGTTCCCCCCACTGCCTGACCGCTCTGAGGAGCGATTAACGATGTTCGAGAGGTTCACCGACCGCGCGCGGCGGGTTGTCGTCCTGGCTCAGGAAGAAGCCCGGATGCTCAACCACAACTACATCGGCACCGAGCACATCCTCCTGGGCCTGATCCACGAGGGTGAGGGTGTCGCCGCCAAGGCCCTTGAGAGCCTCGGGATTTCGCTCGAGGCGGTCCGCCAGCAGGTGGAGGAGATCATCGGCCAGGGCCAGCAGGCCCCGTCCGGGCACATCCCCTTCACCCCCCGTGCCAAGAAGGTCCTGGAGCTGTCGCTCCGCGAGGCTCTTCAGCTGGGCCACAACTACATCGGCACGGAGCACATCCTGCTCGGCCTGATCCGTGAGGGCGAGGGCGTCGCCGCCCAGGTCCTGGTCAAGCTGGGCGCTGATCTGAACCGTGTGCGGCAGCAGGTGATCCAGCTGCTCTCCGGTTACCAGGGCAAGGAGACCGCCACCGCCGGCGGGCCTGCCGAGGGCACCCCCTCGACGTCCCTGGTCCTCGACCAGTTCGGCCGGAACCTCACCCAGGCCGCTCGTGAGTCCAAGCTCGACCCGGTCATCGGGCGCGAGAAGGAGATCGAGCGGGTCATGCAGGTGCTGTCCCGCCGTACCAAGAACAACCCGGTCCTGATCGGTGAGCCCGGCGTCGGCAAGACCGCCGTCGTCGAGGGCCTCGCCCAGGCCATCGTCAAGGGCGAGGTGCCCGAGACCCTCAAGGACAAGCACCTCTACACCCTGGACCTCGGCGCGCTGGTCGCCGGCTCCCGCTACCGCGGTGACTTCGAGGAGCGCCTGAAGAAGGTGCTCAAGGAGATCCGCACCCGCGGCGACATCATCCTGTTCATCGACGAGCTGCACACGCTGGTCGGTGCGGGTGCCGCCGAGGGCGCCATCGACGCCGCTTCGATCCTGAAGCCGATGCTGGCCCGCGGTGAGCTGCAGACCATCGGTGCCACCACCCTGGACGAGTACCGCAAGCACCTGGAGAAGGACGCGGCCCTCGAGCGCCGCTTCCAGCCCATCCAGGTCGCCGAGCCGTCCCTGCCGCACACGATCGAGATCCTCAAGGGTCTGCGTGACCGGTACGAGGCCCACCACCGGGTCTCCATCACCGACGAGGCGCTGGTCCAGGCCGCCACCCTGGCCGACCGGTACATCTCGGACCGCTTCCTGCCGGACAAGGCGATCGACCTGATCGACGAGGCCGGTTCCCGGATGCGCATCCGCCGGATGACCGCGCCGCCGGACCTGCGCGAGTTCGACGAGAAGATCGCCGGTGTCCGCCGGGACAAGGAGTCCGCGATCGACTCGCAGGACTTCGAGAAGGCCGCCTCCCTGCGCGACAAGGAGAAGCAGCTCCTGGCCGCCAAGGCCAAGCGCGAGAAGGAGTGGAAGGCCGGCGACATGGACGTCGTCGCCGAGGTCGACGGCGAGCTGATCGCCGAGGTCCTCGCGACGGCCACCGGCATCCCGGTCTTCAAGCTGACCGAGGAGGAGTCCAGCCGCCTGCTCCGCATGGAGGAGGAGCTGCACAAGCGGGTCATCGGCCAGAACGACGCCGTCAAGGCGCTGTCGAAGGCGATCCGCCGTACGCGTGCCGGTCTGAAGGACCCGAAGCGCCCCGGTGGCTCGTTCATCTTCGCCGGCCCGTCCGGTGTCGGTAAGACCGAGCTGTCCAAGGCGCTCGCCGAGTTCCTCTTCGGCGACGAGGACGCGCTGATCTCCCTCGACATGTCGGAGTTCAGCGAGAAGCACACGGTCTCGCGGCTCTTCGGTTCGCCTCCCGGCTACGTGGGCTACGAAGAGGGCGGCCAGCTGACCGAGAAGGTCCGCCGCAAGCCGTTCTCCGTGGTCCTGTTCGACGAGGTCGAGAAGGCCCACCCGGACATCTTCAACTCGCTGCTGCAGATCCTGGAGGACGGTCGCCTGACCGACTCCCAGGGCCGGGTCGTGGACTTCAAGAACACGGTCATCATCATGACGACCAACCTCGGCACCCGGGACATCTCCAAGGGCTTCAACCTGGGCTTCGCCGCCTCGGGTGACACGAAGACCAACTACGAGCGCATGAAGAACAAGGTGTCGGACGAGCTCAAGCAGCACTTCCGCCCCGAGTTCCTCAACCGCGTCGACGACGTGGTCGTCTTCCCGCAGCTCACGCAGGAGGACATCCTGCGGATCGTCGACCTGATGATCGGCAAGGTGGACGAGCGCCTGAAGGACCGGGACATGGGCATCGAGCTCTCCCAGTCCGCCAAGGAGCTGCTGTCCAAGAAGGGCTACGACCCGGTGCTGGGCGCCCGGCCGCTGCGCCGGACCATCCAGCGCGAGATCGAGGACTCGCTGTCGGAGAAGATCCTCTTCGGCGAGCTGCGTCCCGGTCACATCGTGGTCGTGGACACCGAGGGCGAGGGTGAGAGCAAGACCTTCACCTTCCGCGGCGAGGAGAAGTCGGCGCTGCCCGACGTCCCGCCGATCGAGCAGGCGGCCGGTGGGACCGGCCCGAACCTGAGCAAGGAGGCGTAAGCCTCACGACCCAACCGAAGGGGCCGGTGCTTCCCAGCACCGGCCCCTTCGGCATGCCTGGCACCCCCTAGGCCGTGTCCGCAAAGTCCCGCCTGCCGTTCGGCGTCCGGCACTCCCCCAAGCTCTTCGAGCAGGGGGGGACCCCCACTCGCCGCACCGGCCGGCCACCCGCGTACAACCAGTACGCGGGAGCCCGTCCGGCGCTCCCCCCAGCTCTTCGAGCAGGGGGTACCCCCAGAGCACGCACCGGACGCCGCTCGGCCCGCCCTACGGGCGGACGACGCGACTTTACGGACACGACCTAGGACAGCTGTCCGTCGTAGTCGGGGAGCTTGTACGTCTTCTCGGCGTGCCCGCCGGAGAGGTCGGTGGCGCTGTTGCCGATGTTCGCGATGATCGTGTAGCCGCGCTTCTCGATGTCGACGCGCTGGGCCGTCTTGTAGTCGGCGACGTTCTTGAACAGGTCGAGGAAGCCGCGCACATACAGCCCGGAGACGTCGTAGCCGACGTGCTCGAGGTTGAAGTCGGTGACCCCGGAGATGATGCCCGGGCGGGCTGTCACGAAGAACAGCGCGACCCCGTGGTCCTGCGCGTACTGGGCGACCCGCAGGGCGGGTCTGTTGGCCGGCTGCGGGAAGCTGAAGCCGAAGTCCGTCTCCAGGGTCGTGTTGTCGATGTCGAAGACGATCGCCTGCCGCTCGCCGGGCCGGGCGTCGGCGATCCGCTGCTTCAGATACGGCAGGGCCTGGTCCATCACCGCCTGGCAGTCCCGCTGCCAGGTCGCGTAGTCGACGTCCGCGGCGGCCGTCACGGCGGCTGTGGCGGACGTGGAGGCCGTCGAGGGGCCCGCAGCCTCGGCGGGGACGGCGAAGGCCACGAGAGCGGCGGCGGAGGCTGATCCGACCGCGATACGGCGCGCCCAGGGGCGAAGCGTCATCTGGGGGGTCCTCTCACGTCATGTGCGCTGAAGGGTCGCGTGCATGGTCGTGGAACGTGGTGACCCGCGGGAATCCCGCAGGTTACCGGACGGTAGCCGACAAAGAGGCGTGGCTCACATAGGCGGGCGCGAATTTGTTACCGAAAGGCGTGCGCATTCGCGTAGCGCGGGTCACATTCAGAGGTTCCTGAGAGGCGGGAGCCGGTGACATGGGGCACGCGAGGTACGTCACGTACTAAGCGTAATAGGAGGTTTGCTCTTTTTGGCAAATGGGACATTTCGCCCCGACGGGCACCCGTCCTGCCCCTCTGTCAAGGTGTCTGAGCTGGTAAGTCCGTATTGAGGGGTTCTGGCGGGATACATGATTTTTGAGGGCACGTACTAGGGTCGGTCGTAGATGGGGGGTTTTGGTCCGGGGCCCGAGTGGGGTTACCAAGGGATGGCGCCATCCGGTGCGGCTCAAGTGCCGAATGGCTTTCCCCGTCGTCTTCCCCGTGAGGTTTCGAATGTCCCCGCGCTTTTCTTTCCGTTCGCCCCGTACGTCCGCGTTCCGCACCCGTGCCGCTGTGCTGGCCGCCGGACTGGGAGCCTCGGTCGTGCTGGGCGCCGGAGGCGCGGTCGCTGCCGAGATGAACTCGGGCACCGGTGCCTCCGCCGCCGTCACGGCGCAGAGCGCCGCCGCCAAGAAGGCCGCCGCCAAGAAGGCCGTGTCCTGGGTGGCGCCGGTGAAGAAGTACTCGAAGTCCGCCTCCTTCATGCAGAACGGCGCCCGCTGGGCCCACAAGCACAGCGGTCAGGACTTCGCCGTCCCGACCGGCACCCAGGTCGTGGCCGCGCACGGCGGCACCGTCGTGAAGGCCGGCGGCAACGGCGCCGGTGACGGTCCGGCGTACGGCAACGCCATCGTGATCAAGCACGGCAACGGCACGTACTCCCAGTACGCCCACCTGTCGCGCGTCGAGGTGAAGATCGGCCAGGTCGTGAAGACCGGCCAGGAGATAGCGAAGTCCGGCAACACCGGTAACTCCAGCGGTCCCCACCTGCACTTCGAGATCCGCAAGACCGCCAACTACGGCTCCGCGATCGACCCGGTGTCCTTCCTGAAGGCCAAGGGTCTGAAGATCTGAGTCACGAAGACCTGGGTCACGAAGACCTGAGTCACTGAGACGTCCGGGCGCCCCGATGCGCCTGGGTGATCAGATCGATGGCGACCTCGAGGACGGCTTCCTGCTTGTCCTCGGGGTCGCCTTCGAGGTCTCTGAGCACGAACATCCCGGCGTGCAGCGTGAACAGCGCGCTGACGCACCGCACCTGGTCGACCAGGGCGGCGTCGGGATCGATCACGATGTCCCGCATGCTGAGCATGCGGGACTTGAACATCTCCCCGATGCTCAGCTCGCGGACCGTCGCCTGGTTCTCCTGCATGAACCGGAAGAGCGGGGCCGCGTCCTGGAGCGCCTGGCCGTAGCGGCGGACGATCTCCTGCTTGGTGGCCAGGGTGTGGGGCTGCTGCCGGCCCCACTCGATGAGCTCCTCGATCGGCTTCGTCAGATCCTCGAAGAGGCTGACGATGATCTCTTCCTTGGTCTTGAAGTGGTAGTAGAGCGCCGCCTTGGTGACGTCCAGACGCTCGGCGATCTCCCGCAGCGAGGTCTTCTCGTAGCCCTGCTCGGCGAAGAGTTCCAGTGCCACGTCCTGGATGCGCTGGCGGGTGTTCCCGCGGCGCCGCTGTTTGGTGCCGTCCATGGTGCCACCCATCCTCGTACTCCTCGGCCTTCCAGAAAACTTACTTGACGCCCGGCTAGTTGAGTGTCTACCTTCCCCTGAGTGTAGATAACTAGCCGGGCGGCAAGTAAGTACCGTACCTGGGGGAGTGGGGATCATGGCGGAGACTCTGACGGTGGGCACCGGGCCCGCGGGCCAGGAGACACAGGACGGCAAACGGCCGAGGAGCGTACGCGTCGTCCTCCTCGCGCTGATGATCACGATGATGCTGGCCATGCTCGACAACATGATCATCGGCACCGCGATGCCGACGATCGTGGGCGAGCTCGGCGGTCTGGAGCATCTGTCCTGGGTCGTGACGTCGTACACGCTGGCGACCGCGGCCTCCACCCCGCTCTGGGGCAAGCTCGGTGACATGTACGGCCGCAAGGGCGTCTTCATGGCGTCGATCGTGCTGTTCCTCATCGGCTCCGCGCTCAGCGGCATGGCCCAGGACATGGGCCAGCTCATCGGGTTCCGGGCCGTGCAGGGTCTCGGCGCCGGCGGTCTGATGGTCGGCGTCATGGCCATCATCGGCGACCTCATCCCGCCCCGGGAGCGCGGCAAGTACCAGGGCATGATGGCCGGCGTCATGGCGCTGGCGATGATCGGAGGCCCGCTGGTCGGCGGCACCATCACCGACCACTGGGGCTGGCGCTGGGCCTTCTACATCAACCTGCCCCTCGGCGTCGTGGCCCTCGCCGCGATCAGCGTCGTGCTGCACCTGCCCAGGAAGCGGGCGCAGGCGCGCATCGACTACCTGGGCGCGGGCCTGCTCACCGTCGGCATCACCGCGATCGTCCTGGTGACCACGTGGGGCGGCACCGAATACGCGTGGGACTCCGCGATGATCATGGAGCTCGTCGCGATCGGCGTCGTCGCGCTCGTCGGATTCGTGTTCTGGCAGACCAAGGCCGCCGAGCCGGTCGTGCCGCTGCACATCTTCCGCAGCCGGAACTTCACCCTGATGTCCGTGATCGGCTTCATCACCGGCTTCGTGATGTTCGGCGCCACGCTGTTCCTGCCGCTGTACCAGCAGTCCGTGCAGGGCGCCTCGGCCACCAACTCCGGTCTGCTGCTGCTCCCGATGCTGGGCGCGATGCTCGTCACCTCGATGGTCGCTGGCCGCGTGACCACGAACACCGGGCGCTACAAGCTCTTCCCGGTCGTCGGCAGCGCGCTGATGGTCGTCGGGCTGTACCTGCTGTCCACGATGGACACCGGGACCAGCCGGTTCACCTCCGGTGTCTTCATGGCCGTCGTCGGACTCGGCATGGGCTGTCTGATGCAGATCACCATGCTCGTCGCGCAGAACAGCGTCGAGATGGAGGACATGGGGGTCGCCTCCTCCTCCACCACGCTCTTCCGCACGCTCGGCTCGTCCTTCGGCGTCGCCGTCATGGGCGCGCTGTTCAACAACCGGGTGCAGGACGTGATGTCCGAGCGCGCCGGATCGCTGGGCGCGAAGGTCACCGAGCAGTCGGCGCAGCTGGACGCGGCGAGCCTCGCCAAGCTGCCGGAGGCGGCCCGGGAGGCGTACCAGCACGCGGTGTCCTCCGGGACGCACTCCGCGTTCCTGCTGGGTGCCGTGATCGCCGTGCTGTCCCTGGTGACGGCCGTGTTCGTCAAGGAGGTCCCGCTCAAGGGGACCGGCCCCGAGGCGAAGCCCGCCGAGTAGGGACGCAGGAATGCGCGAGGGCCCCCGTACGGGGGCCCTCGACGCGTTCTAGGGGAGCGCCGGATAGCTGCCCGTGTTCGTCGGCGCGTGCTCCGGCAGCCACAGGACCGCCACCGCGCCCTCGGCCGGCAGGTCGTCCGGGGAGCCGGGGGGCCGGATGTTGCGGAAGGTGAGCCGGGCGCCCAGCACCCGGGCCTGCCCCGCCGCGATCGTCAGACCCAGCCCGTGGCCGTGCCCGGCGCGGTCGCTGCTGCCCGTACGGAAGCGGCTCGGTCCGTCGGCGAGCAGGTCCTCCGGGAACCCGGGGCCGTGGTCGCGGACCCGGATGACCCGGCCCTCCACGGTGACCTGGACGGGCGGCCTGCCGTGCCGGGCGGCGTTCGCCAGCAGGTTGAACAGCACGCGCTCCAGGCGCCGGGGGTCCGTCGTGACCTCCGACTCGTGCACGATCCGCACCTCGATCGCCGGGTCCTTCACGGCGACCCGCCGCTCGACGAACTCGCCCAGCAGGATGTCCTGCAGCTCGGCCCGCTCCGAGGCGCTGTCCAGCCGGGCCACCTCCAGGACGTCCTCCACCAGCGTGCGCATCGCCTTCGCACGGTCCAGGACCAGCTCGGTGGGCCGCCCGGGCGGCAGCAGCTCGGCCGCCGTCAGCAGTCCGGTCACCGGCGTGCGCAGCTCGTGCGCGATATCGGCGGTGACCCGGCGCTCCGCCTCCAGCCGCTGCTGGAGGGCGTCCGCCATGGCGTCCACCGCGCTCGCGAGATCGTCGGTCTCGTCCCGTACGACACCCCCGATGGCGTCCCGCACCCGGACGTCCGGCTCGCCGCTCGCGACCCGGTTGGCCGCGACCGCCGCCTTGCGCAGCCGCCGCGACAGCTGCCCGCCGATGAGCACGCCCAGCGCGCTGCCGCCGAGCACCACCGCGATACAGCCGATGATCATGGCCTGGTCGAGCCGGTTGAGGATCTGCTCGCTGCGGTCGGTCCAGCCGCTGCGCAGCGACAGCACATGCCCGTTGCTCAGCGGGACGGCCGCCCAGATGTCGGGCGCGCCCCCGGCGGTCTCCGTGACATAGGTCGCCCGGCGGCCCTCCTCGACCTTGTCGCGCAGCGCGGCGGGCAGCTCCGGATCGTCGATCGTGGCGTTGGGGAAGTTCAGCCGCTTGGACTGCTCGAAGCTGCGCTGGGCGATCTGCACCCGCTCGTCCGCGACGTCCCGCGCGCTGTCCAGCATCGAGACCCGGGCCTGGTTGTGCACGACCAGGCTCAGGACGACCGCGACGAGCGCGCCGACCAGCGCGATCGCCGCGCTCAGCTTCCAGCGCAGCCCCGTGCGGATCGCCACCCGGCCCCGCAGACCGGCCCGTCGCCCACCCGTACGACCCCGCATCACCGCGCCCCCAGGTCGCTCCATGACACCGCCGGCACTCCCGGCCACGGCCGCGGCCGGCTCGCCGAGCCCGCCGCCCCCCGCGCCCGACGCGGCCGTACGCCCGAACAACCCCCGCATGCCGCCCCGCTCAGGCCTTCAACTTGTAGCCGAAGCCACGGACGGTCTCGACCCGGTCCTGGCCGATCTTCTGGCGCAGCCGCTGCACATGGACGTCCACGACCCGGGTGTCGCCGCCCCAGCCGTAGTCCCACACGCGTTCCAGCAGCTTGTCCCGGGACAGCACGGTCCCGGGCGCGGAGGAGAACTCCAGCAGCAGCCGCATCTCGGTCGGTGTGAGCGCCACCGGCTGCCCGGCCCGGCGCACCTCCATGCCCTCGGTGTCGACCTCCAGGTCGCCGAAGGTCAGCAGCCCGCCGTCCACCGTGTCACCGCCGTCTTCCGCCCGGTCGCCACCGCTCGCGTGCCCGAAGCGGCGCAGCACCGCCCGGATCCGCGCGACCAGCACGGCACCGTCGAACGGCTTGGTGACGTAGTCGTCGGCGCCCGCCTCCAGGCCCAGCACCACGTCGATGGAGTCCGCGCGGGCCGACAGCATGATCACCGGCACGGTCGACTCGTCCCGGATACGGCGGCACAGGCTCACGCCGTCCAGGCCCGGGACCATGACGTCCAGGAGCGCGATGTCGGGCCGGTCGGCCCGGAACGCCTCGAGCCCCGACAGCCCGTCGGGCATGGCGGTGACCGCGAAGCCGTCCCGCTCCAGGGCGAGCTGGGTGGCCTCACGGATGACGTCGTCGTCCTCGACGAACAGGACGTGGGTCTGCTCTGCCATCCAGGTGCTCTCAGTCCTCGTGTGCGGTCAGGGGTGCGTCGGACGTGCTCACTTCACAGACGCGTCAGCCCGGCGAAGCGTTCACCGCCGTGTGCGGCGCCACTCAGCCGGCCGGTGCGGGCGTGTCCTGGCCGTCGTCCAGGGTGCCGTAGTCGGTGTGGGTGCTGTACTCCCGCACGAACCGGCCGGCCGTCCACCGGTACGACACGACGTTCTCGCTCGACGGGTTCGACAGCGCGTCGTCCTTGGCGTACACCTGCTCGGTCACCACCAGATAGCCCCGGTCGATCTCGGCGTAGACGGGAGGCTCCTCGGCCTTGAAGACGTTCTGGTAGGAGCCGTCGCGCTCCCGGTACACGTACGAGGCGATCCCGACCGCGTCCCCGCAGGACAGGACGTTGACCACGATGTCGTCAGCCGGCCCTCCGGTCAGCTCACCGTACGACACGTCGACCGGGTACTCGTCGGACACACAGGGCTTCAGGTCCCGCTTGACCTGCCGTGACACCTGGGGATCGGCCTGCACCAGCCGGACGGCCGCGCGCCGGTCCGGGACGGGTGTGGGGGAGGCCGACGCGAGATCGGCCGAGGAGTGCGCGGGGCTGCCCACGCTCTCGGCGTGCGCCGGTCCCTCGTCACGGGCGCCGGTGCCGCCGGTCGCGCAGGCGGACGCGAAAAGGGCGAGGGCGACGACCACGGCCACCGCCGTGAACGCCGCCTGGAGATTTCCCCGGATCGCCGGTCCGCCGTCCGCGGCGTCCGGCTCCGCGCCGGGGTCGCCGCCGTCCGAGCGCCCGGTGCCGCCCTTCGTCGTGCCTAGGCCGCGCAACGCTCCCGCTCCTCACGCTCCAGCGCGCGTGCGTCCAAGTCGCGGTTCTCCAGCTCCTCGCGGAGCCGGGCGAGCGCCCGGTGCAGCGTGCTCTTGACCGTACCCGCCGACATGCCGAGGGCGGCGGCCGTCTCCTCAGTGGACATCTGCTCCCAGTGTCGCAGCACCACGACACTGCGTTGCTTCGGAGCGAGCACCTTCATGATGTCCATCAGCAGGGCGCGGTCCGCGTGCTGCTCGGTGGCGTCGTCGACCGAGGCGTCGGGCAGCTGCTCGGTCGGAACCTCCTCCAGCTTGCGGGCCCGCCACCACTCGGTCCGGGTGTTGATCATGACGCGGCGGAGATAGGCGTCGGCGAGGCGCTTGTCCGCGATGCCGTCCCAGCGGTGGTACGTGCGCACCAGCGCGGTCTGCAGCAGGTCCTGGGCGTCGACCGGGTCCGGGACCAGCCGGCGGGCGCTGCGCAGCAGCGCGTCCTGCCGGGTACGGACGTACTCCTCGAACTCGAGCACCTCTCCCTGCGCCATCCTGACCGCCTCCTGATTCCCCGTCACCGGCGGCCTGTTCACCGCCGGTCGTACTGCCTGTGCTTCGTCACCGGTCCCCGTCTGCCGGGTACGGGAATGAAGCTACGGAGGCGTTGTCACGGGGCTGTCCGAGGCAGCCTGCGGGGAACGCTCGGCTGTCCGTCGGTTGTGTAACGGAAGCAGGAAACGGGCGAATCGAACAGGGTGGTTGATGGCGCTCTGCAGTGATATGCCCGAGTCTGGGCCGGGTGACGGCTGTGAAGTACGGGGCGGGGGAGCCCGGTTCCTGTGACAGAGCCAGGTGATTCCCCCCCGGGCGTCAGCTCGCCGGCAGCCGGTACATCCCGTCCGGCAGCGGCTCCACCAGACCGTCGGCCACGAGCCCGTCCAGCGCGCGGGCGCGCTGCACCGGCTCGTGCCACACCCGGTCGAGCGCCGCCTGCGGCACGGGCGCGTGGGCGTCGCGCAGCACGGCGAGCAGCTTGCCGCGCACCTGCCGGTCGGTCCCGGCGTACGTCTGCCCCCGGCGGGGCGGGCCCTCGTGCTCCGGCTTGCCCGCCAGCTGCCACGCGCACTGCGCGGCGATCGGGCAGCGGTGGCACGCCTCGTTCTTCGCCGTGCACACCAGCGCGCCGAGCTCCATCGACGCGGCCGCCCAGCGCGAGGCGGTGCGCTCGTCCTCGGGGAGCAGCGCGCGGGCCAGCTTGCGCTCGGCGGCCGTCGTGGCGTTCGGCGGGTACTGCACGCCGGTGACGGCACGGGCGAGGACCCGGCGGACGTTGGTGTCCAGGACGGCGTGCCGCTGCCCGTACGCGAACGACGCGACCGCTGCGGCCGTGTACTCGCCGATGCCGGGCAGCGCCAGGAGCTGCGCGTGGTCGGTCGGTACGTCGCCGCCGTGCCGTTCCGCTATGGCGACTGCGGCGCCGTGCAGCCGCAGCGCGCGGCGCGGGTAGCCGAGCCGACCCCAGGCGCGGACCGCCTCGCCGGGGGTGTCCTTGGCGAGGTCGGCGGGACGGGGCCAGCGCGCCAGCCACTGCTCGTAGACGGGCAGGACGCGGCTGACCGGTGTCTGCTGGAGCATGAACTCACTGACCATCACGCCCCAGGGACCGGCGTCGGGGCGCCGCCAGGGGAGGTCGCGTGCGTTCTCCTCGAACCAGTCGATGACGGCGCCGTGCAGCGACTGACCGAGAGGGCCGTCGGAACGGGGCGCGGCGGAGTGGCTGTGCGGGGGTTTCGTGGGCGCAGTCATGGCCTTCCGATCCTGCCATGCCGGGGGCGGCCGGAAGGGGAGGCGGCGGTGTCGGTGCGTTTCCCGGCGGCCGGGTCGGCGGGGGATCGGTCGTGAGTGCTGCTTCGAAGTGCCGGGGCCGCTCCGGCAGTTCGCCTCCGGAAGGCGGCTCCGGGGGCTCTCCGGGATGATGATCCGGAAAAGTTGTCGTCTCGGCGGCGGGTGACGCAAGCTGGGCCACCGATCTCTCGTACAGTTTGCGCCGTGGGATCTCTGCGCAATCCGGTCGGGCCGCTTCCCTCCTCCATCTACTGGCGACGGAGGGCCGTCATGCTGTCCGTGCTCGCCCTGTTGGCCCTGCTGGCCACCTGGGTGCTCACGTCGGGCGGCGGGGGCGGAAAGAACGGCGCCGGCGGGTCCGACGGCAAGAATCCCTCACCCTCGACGATCACACCGGGCCCCTCGGGTTCCGGACCGGCCATCAGCCAGGCGCCGGGCGGGCGTGACGAGTCGCCCGGCGGCGGGGACTCCGGCGGTTCCGGTGCGGACGACGGCTCCGGGTCGGGCTCGGACGGCGGGGACGCCGGGAGTTCCGGCGGCGAGGCCGGCTCCGGCGGCGGCTCCGCGGGCGGCGGCTCGGGCACCGCGGTCGGCGCGGGCGACACGGTCGCCGAGGGGTCCTCGCTGCCCAACTGCGTCGCCGGGCAGGTGAAGTTGACGCTGCGCAGCCTGCGCAACTCCTACGCGCCCGGCCAGAAGCCCACGTTGCGGCTCACGGCGGCCAACTCCTCCAGCTACGACTGCAAGATCGACCTCGGCCCGAAGAACGCCGTGACGACCATCACGCAGGCCGGCGCCGACGACGACATGTGGTCCTCCGCCGACTGTCCCGACGGGGCCGGCAATCTGCAGTTCCGGGTGCCCGCCGAGTCGAGCATCACGTACACCGTGAAGTGGGACCGCAAGGCCAGCGCGCCGGAGTGCGCCACCCCGAAGGCCGGGGCGGCCGAGGCCGGGACCTATCTGGTGGAGACGAAGACGCCGGGCTTCGGCACGGCGCAGACGTCGTTCGTGCTGGACAAGGACTAGGATCTTTCGTTTGGATCATGCCGGGCTCGCGGGGTCTGGTGCCGCACCTTGCCGCGTTGTCGTCGGTTGCCATGGCTCCGCCATGGCGCCCTCCTCCGCCTTGCGATGTACGGCCCCAGACCCCGCTCCCTGATCCGGCCTGATCCAAACGAAAGACCCTAGCGGGACCGGGGCCCTGGGCAGGTCCTAGACGTACCGCTCCAGGATCGAGCTCTCCGCCAGACGGGACAGGCCCTCGCGGACGCTGCGGGCGCGGGCCTCGCCGACGCCGTCCACGGTCTGGAGGTCGTCGACGCTGGCGGCCAGCAGCTTCTGCAGCCCGCCGAAGTGCTCCACCAGCCGGTCGATGATGGCGCCCGGCAGCCTCGGCACCTTGGCCAGCAGCCGGAAGCCGCGCGGCGACACCGCCGAGTCCAGCGCCTCCGGGGAGCCGGTGTAGCCCAACGCCTTGGCCACCGTGGGCATTTCGAGAAGCTCCGCGTGGGACAGGGCGTCCAGCTCGTAGAGCGCCTCGTCGACCGTGCGGGAGCGCTTGGCGGTGGGCTCGGGCACGTAGTCGCGCACCACGAGCTCGCGCTCGGGCTCCACGCCGGCGATCAACTCGTCCAGCTGGAGCGCCAGGAGCCGGCCGTCGGTGCCCAGCTCCACCACGTACTCGGCGATCTCCGTCGCGATACGGCGGACCATCTCCAGACGCTGGGCGACCGCCGAGACGTCCCGGACGGTCACCAGGTCCTCGATCTCCAGCGCCGACAGCGTGCCCGCGACCTCGTCCAGGCGGAGCTTGTAGCGCTCCAGGGTGGCCAGTGCCTGGTTGGCGCGGGACAGGATCGCCGCCGAGTCCTCCAGGACGCGGCGCTGACCGTCCACGTACAGCGCGATCAGGCGCATCGACTGGGAGACCGAGACGACGGGGAAGCCGACCTGCTTGCTGACCCGGTCCGCCGTGCGGTGCCGGGTGCCGGTCTCCTCGGTGGGGATCGTCGGGTCCGGGACCAGCTGGACGCCGGCCCGCAGGATCTTCGACAGGTCGGACGAGAGCACGATGCCCCCGTCGAGCTTGCACAGCTCACGCAGACGCGTCGCCGTGAACTCGACATCCAGGACGAATCCACCCGTGCACATCGCCTCGACGGTCTTGTCGGAGCCGAGCACGATGAGTCCGCCGGTGTTCCCCCGGAGGATCCGCTCCAGGCCGTCGCGCAGCGCCGTGCCCGGTGCCACGGCGCTCAGTGAGGCGCGCATCAGGCCATCGGCACCGGAGCTCCCGCCGGCCTTTCCGGGAGCTGACGCCCGGTCGTTGGCTGCCACTGCACTCCTCCGGTCGCAGGTTCCAAGGCGCTCCCGTTTCGCACATTCGGTTCGTACGGACGGGCGAGACCTGGGCAAAGTCTACCGGCGGTCCTCGTCGTCCCGTGGGGCCTCTCGCCGACGCGAGCGCGGAAGGACCCTGAGGGCGTCTCCCATATCGGCCACTTCCAGCACCTTCATGCCCGGCGGGACCTTCCCCGGGTCGTTCGGGACCAGGGCGTGCGTGAAGCCCAGACGGTGGGCCTCGGCGAGCCTGCGCTGCACGCCCGTGACCCGTCTGACCTCGCCCGCGAGGCCCACCTCGCCGATCGCGACCAAGTTCTTGGGGAGAGGTGTGTCACTCGCGGCGGAGGCCAGCGCGAGGGCCACCGCGAGGTCCGCGGCGGGCTCGGACAGCTTCACCCCGCCGACCGTCGCGGTGTAGATGTCCCGCTTGCCGAGGGCGCTGATCCGGCCGCGCTGCTCCAGCACGGCCAGCATCATCGAGACCCGCGAGGTCTCCAGACCGGACGTCGTACGGCGCGGGGAGGGGATCTGGGAGTCGACGGTGAGCGCCTGGACCTCGGCGACCAGGGGGCGGCGGCCCTCCAGGGTGACCGTCAGGCAGGTGCCCGGGACCGGCTCGTCGCGGCGGGTCAGGAAGAGGCCGCTGGGGTCGGTCAGTCCCACGATGCCCTCGTCGTGCAGCTCGAAGCAGCCGACCTCGTCCGTCGCCCCGTAGCGGTTCTTGACGCCGCGTACGAGGCGCAGGCGCGCGTGCCGGTCGCCCTCGAAGTGGAGCACCACGTCGACCAGGTGCTCCAGGAGGCGTGGACCGGCGATGGCGCCGTCCTTGGTGACATGGCCCACGAGCAGGGTCGACATGCCGCGCTCCTTGGAGGCGCGGATCAGGGCGCCGGCCACCTCGCGGACCTGGGCCATGCCGCCGGGGGCGCCGTCGATCTCGGGGGAGGCCACCGTCTGCACCGAGTCGAGGATGAGCAGGGACGGCTTCACCGCGTCCAAGTGCCCGAGGACGGCCGCGAGATCGGTCTCGGCCGCGAGGTACAGATGGTCGTCGAGGGCGTGGATGCGGTCGGCGCGCAGCCGCACCTGGCTGGCCGACTCCTCGCCCGTCACATAGAGGGTGCGGTGCTCGTCGCTCGCCGACTTGGCCGCGACGTCCAGCAGCAGGGTGGACTTGCCCACGCCGGGCTCGCCCGCAAGGAGGACGACCGCGCCGGGCACCAGGCCGCCGCCGAGGACCCGGTCCAGCTCGGGCACGCCGGTGCTGCGGGCGGTCGCCGTACGGCCGTCGACCTCGCCGATCGGCAGGGCGGAGCTGGTGACCCGGCCCGGCGCCGTCGTACGGACCGCGGGTGCGCCGTACTCCTCGACCGTCCCCCACGCCTGGCACTCGGGGCAGCGGCCGAGCCACTTGGCCGTCTGCCAGCCGCACTCGGTGCAGCGGTAGGACGGGCGGTCCTTGGTGGACTTGGTACGGGCAGCCATGCGAAGAACCGTAGCCGAGGGCACTGACAACGCTCCGGGCGCGGACCTTCTGGGCGCAGGGCCGGGCGTGCGTTGCCTGCCCGTCGGCCCGCGTTCGGCAGACGTTCGCCATGAACAGGACATGGAATCCGGGGCTCCTGTACCCCATTGAGGGATCGTTTCACCCGTACGGATTAAAAGTGCTCAAGCAGGGAGAAGGCGCCGGTGCCGGACGCCTACGGTCCCCCAATGACGAGCAGCAGTCCGGAGACCTCGACCCGCACCACCGGCGCGCACAGGGCGCATCGGGAAGCGCGTGATCGTGCGGCGGCGCGAACGGTGGCGCAGCACCCGTCCACGCGCTACGAGCCGTATCTGGACGGGCTGTTCACCTACTGCCTGTCCGTGCTGTGCGACCACGACGCCGCGACCGCCGCCCTCGCCGACGTCCTCGTCCTCGCCGAGCGCCGCGGGCAGCGCGTGCCGGACGGCCCGGCCGACCGGCGGCCCTGGCTGTACGCCCTGGCCCGCTGGGCATGCCTGCGCAAGCTGGCCGAGGCCAAGCAGAAACGTCAGGGCAGCCATGCTGCGGGCCGGCACGGCGCCCACCGGGGGACAGGACCCGAGCCGGGCCCCGCCGTCCCCGAGGACGTCCAGGAGCAGCGGCGCCGCGAACTGGCCCTGCTGGCCTGGCCGGAGGCGGCCGGCACCACCCCGGAGCAGCGCGAGGCCCTGGAGCTGGCCGTACGCCACCACCTGGCCGCCCATGAGGTCGCCGCCGTCCTCGGTCTCGGCCTCGCCGCCGCGCGCGAGCTGCTCGCCTCCGCCGCCTGCGAGGTCGAGCGCACCCGCGCCGCCCTCGCCGTCGTCGAGACCGGCACCTGTCCGGGCGTCGCCCGGCTCACCGGCGACCGCCAGCTCGTCCTCGGCACCGCCCTGCGCCGCGAGCTCGTCCGGCACGTCGACGACTGCCCGCGTTGCCGCCGTACCGCCGAGCGCGCCGTCCCCGGCCGGTGGCCCGGCGCCGCCGTCACCCCCGCCGAGCTGCCCGTGCTGCCCGCCCCGCGCGCGGCCCTGCACATGGCCCTCGCCCACGCCCCCCGCGCGCGGGGCGGCGCCGTGCCCCGCTTCGACCGGCGCGGCTTCCCGATGGACCCGAAGGACCGCGCCGCCCGCCGGGACCGGCTGCGCGCGCGTGCCGTCACCACGACGGTCGTCGCCACCGTCGTCGCCGCCCCGGTCCTCGCCCTGTGGGCGGCCTACCGGGGCACCCCGACCGGCGAGTCCGTCGACGGGCACTCGGCCACCGCGGGCGCGGCGCACGGCCCCGGCGCACTCGACGGCGAGGGCGCGGACGGCGGCTACGAGAACGCCGGCAACGCGAGCCCCCGGCACGCGGACCGCTTCGGCGACCGTGACGCGCCGGACGTCTCCGTGGAGGTCATCAGCGTCGGCGGCACCGGGGAGAAGGGCGCCGCCCGGCTGGAGGTGTCCGCGTCCACCAGCGGCGACACCACGCTGGTCACGCTCCATGCGACGGGCCGCACACCGGTGCGCTGGTCCGCGAGCACCTCGGCCCCCTGGCTCTATATGAGCCGGTCGACGGGCACCCTCGCGCCCGGCGAGTCGGCGACGGTCAAGGTGTACGTCGACCATCTGCGGGAGCCGTCCGGGTTCTGGAGCGCGCGCCTCGCGATCTCGCCCGCCGGAACCCTCGTCACCATCCAGGGCTACGGCACCGCGCCGACCCCCTCGGACCCCGGCCGGCCGACCGACCCGGGCACCCCCAGCGATCCGCCGCCCTCGTCGTCCGATCCCGACCCGACGCCCACGACGCCGACGCCGACACCGACCGACCCGACGCCCACTGATCCGGAACCCAGCGACCCGCCCCCGTCGACGGACCCGTCCACACCGGGCCCGACCGGCCCGTCGGACACCACGTCACCGGCCGACGGCAGCGGCGAGCCGAGCCCGACGGACTCCTAGAGGGGTGTTCTGCGGATCAGGCGACCGGGTCCGCCGGGTGCGGGGCCACCAGCGGCAGCTGCGAGGCCAGCCGCTCCTCGCACAGCTCGACCAGGCGGTCGTAGCCGGCCTTGCCCATCAGCTCGATCAGCTCCGGCCGGTAGGACACGTAGACCGGGTCGCCCGCGCCGTGCGCCGAGGTCGCCGAGGTGCACCACCAGTGCAGGTCGTGGCCGCCGGGGCCCCAGCCGCGGCGGTCGTACTCACCGATCGAGATCTGCAGCACGCGCGTGTCGTCGGGCCGGTCGATCCAGTCGTAGGTGCGCCGGACCGGCAGCTGCCAGCAGACGTCCGGCTTGGTCTCCAGCGGCTCGCGGCCCTCGCGCAGGGCGAGGATGTGCAGCGAGCAGCCCGCGCCGCCGGCGAAACCGGGACGGTTCTGGAAGATGCACGAACCGTTGAAGGGGCGCGTCTGGCGGTCGCCGTCCTCGTCCTCGGACACCCAGCCGTTCCGCGTGCCCTCGTCGTGGTGCTGCCAGATGTCCGGCGTGAGCCTCGCCACATGCTCCGCGACCCGCTTCTCGTCGTCCTCGTCCGAGAAGTGCGCGCCCAGCGTGCAGCAGCCGTCGTCCGCGCGGCCCGCCTGGATGCCCTGGCAGCCGCTGCCGAAGATGCAGTTCCAGCGAGAGGTCAGCCATGTCAGATCGCAGCGGAAGACCTGCTCGTCGTCCGCCGGATCAGGGAACTCCACCCACGCGCGTGCGAAGTCGAGCCCCTTCTCGTCCGCGTCCCGGCCCTTCCTGGGGGGCTTCGCCACCGCGGCTGCCTTCGCCTGCGAAGAACCCTTGGCTGATTTGGCCGTCTTGTCGTCCTTCGCCTTTTTCGTCTTTGGCACGGGTCCAGGGTACGGCGTCCGCACCTGCGCATTCGAGGACGGAGCGGCGCCCGGCTGGCAGTAGCGTGCCGTACATGAGACTCGGTGTCCTCGACGTGGGTTCGAACACGGTGCATCTGCTGGTGGTGGACGCGCATCCCGGCGCGCGCCCGCTGCCCGCGCACTCGCACAAGGAGGAGCTGCGGCTCGCCCAACTCCTCGACGACAAGGGCGCCATCGGCATCGACGGGGTCGACCGGCTCGTGCGGGTGATCCAGGACGCGCTCCAGGCCGCCGAGGACAAGGGGGTCGAGGAGGTCCTGCCCTTCGCGACCTCCGCCGTGCGCGAGGCCGTGAACGCCGACGAGGTCCTCGCGCGCGTGAAGGCCGAGACCGGCGTCGAGCTCCAGGTCCTCGCCGGCGACGACGAGGCCCGGCTGACCTTCCTGGCCGCCCGCCGCTGGTTCGGCTGGTCGGCCGGGAAACTCCTCGTCCTGGACATCGGCGGCGGCTCCCTGGAGATCGCGTACGGCATGGACGAGGAACCGGACGCCGCCGTGTCCCTGCCCCTGGGCGCGGGCCGGCTCACCGCGGGCTGGCTGCCGGGCGATCCGCCGGACCCGGAGGACATACGCGCGCTGCGGCGCCACGCACGGGCCGAGATCGCCCGTACGGTCGGCGAGTTCACCCGGTTCGGGGCGCCCGACCACGTCGTCGCCACGTCCAAGACCTTCCGGCAGCTGGCCCGGATCGCCGGTGCCGCCCGCTCGGCAGAGGGCCTGTACGTCCAGCGCGAGCTGAAGCGGGAGTCCCTGGAGGCGTGGGTCCCGCGGCTGGCCGGGATGACCGAGGCCCAGCGCGCGGAACTGCCCGGAGTCTCCGAGGGCCGCGCGAGCCAGCTGCTCGCGGGGGCGCTGGTGGCCGAGGGGGCCATGGACCTGTTCGGCGTGGAGACGCTGGAGATCTGCCCGTGGGCCCTGCGCGAGGGCGTCATCCTGCGCAAGCTGGATCACATGAACCCATGAGGGCGGTGGTCGTGTGCGGGCCCTGGCCGGCGTGAGGGCGGTCGTGTGCGGGCCGTGGCGGGCGTGAGGGTGTGCGGACCGTGGGGCGGCGCCCGGCTCCGCCCGCGCGCCCCGGCGGTCCACCGCACCCCCGCGTGAAGCCCGCCACACACCGGCCGGAGCCCGGGCCGCCCCCCCGACCCGTGAATGCCCTGTTCGCACAGGTGGCCGGTTGTGTGCGACGCCGCCGGGCACATGGTCATCCGTTCCCGCGGGCCGGGGGAGTCCCCGTACGCTGTCCCTCGTGGCAGATCCAGTGGTGCGCATCCCGGATGCGAAGGTCGCCCTGTCGACGGCCTCGGTCTATCCGGAGTCGACGGCGACGGCCTTCGAGATCGCCGCGCGCCTCGGCTACGACGGTGTCGAGGTCATGGTGTGGACCGACCCGGTCAGCCAGGACCTGGAGGCGCTGCGCCGGCTCAGCGACTACCACCGCATCCCCATCCTGGCCGTTCACGCCCCCTGCCTGCTGATCACCCAGCGCGTGTGGTCCACCGACCCCTGGACCAAGCTCCAGCGGGCCCAGGCCGCCGCCGAGAAGCTCGGCGCCGGCACGGTCGTCGTGCACCCGCCGTTCCGCTGGCAGCGCCAGTACGCCCGGGACTTCGTCGAGGGCATCTGGCGCATGGCGAACGAGACGGACGTCCGCTTCGCCGTCGAGAACATGTACCCCTGGCGCTACCGCGACCGCGAGATGCTGGCGTACGCCCCCGACTGGGACGTCACCCAGGACGACTACCGGCACTTCACGATCGACCTCAGCCACACCGCGACCGCCCGCTGCGACGCGCTCCAGATGGTCGACCGCATGGGCGACCGGCTCGGCCATGTGCACCTCGCCGACGGGCGGGGCTCGGCCAAGGACGAGCACCTCGTCCCCGGCCGCGGCAACCAGCCCTGCGCCGAGGTCCTGGAACGCCTCGCCCGGACCGGCTTCGACGGGCACGTCGTCATCGAGGTCAACACCCGGCGCGCGATGTCCGGCGCCGAACGTGAGGCCGACCTCGCGGAGGCCCTCGCCTTCACCCGGCTCCATCTGGCGTCCGCGGTGAAGGTGCCCCGGCCGTGACCGACACCGCGCCGGGCACGGGCGGGCGACGCCGGGGCCGGCCCCCGCGCACGGAGTCCGCCGGCACCCGCGAGCGCATCCTGGACGCGGCCCGCGAGGAGTTCGCCGAGCGGGGGTACGAGAAGACCTCGGTGCGGGGCATCGCCAAGGCCGCCGGGGTCGACTCCGCGCTCGTCCACCACTACTTCGGCACCAAGGAGCAGGTCTTCGAGGCGGCCGTCGAGGTCGCCCTCGTCCCCGCCCTGAAGGTGCGCGACGCCGTCCTCGAGGCGCCCCTGGACGACGTCGGCGAGCGGATGACCCGCTTTCTCTTCGGGCTCTGGGAGAACCCGGCGACCCGTAAGCCGCTGCTCGCGATCGTCCGGTCGGCGGTCACGAACGAGGCCGCGGCCACCGTGTTCCGCCGCCTCGTCGCCAGTCAGCTGCTGCGCCGGATCGCCGGGGAGATCGACGCGCCGGACGCGGAGCTGCGCGCCGAGCTGGCCGCCGCGCAGCTCGTGGGGATCGCGATGATGCGGTACGTCATCAAGATCGAGCCGATCGCCTCGGCGGACATCGAGCGGATCGTCGAGCGCGTGGCCCCCGTCGTGCAGGGGCACCTCACCGGGCCCTGAGCCTGCCGCCGGACCCCCGTACCGCTCTCTCCGCGAGACATTCGTCCCGTATGACGGACGCCTCGTCCCGCCCACTGGATGACCGGCGTACGCTCGACAGCAGCCCTATCCGTCTGAAGGAGCGAGCGACGATGCCCGAGCTGAGGTCCCGCACAGTCACCCACGGCCGCAACATGGCGGGCGCACGCGCCCTTATGCGCGCCTCCGGTGTACCCGGTGCGGACATCGGCCGGAAGCCGATCATCGCCGTGGCGAACTCCTTCACCGAGTTCGTGCCCGGTCACACGCACCTCCAGCCCGTCGGGCGGATCGTCTCCGAGGCCATCCGCGAGGCCGGCGGCATCCCGCGCGAGTTCAACACGATCGCCGTCGACGACGGCATCGCCATGGGCCACGGCGGCATGCTCTACTCCCTGCCCTCCCGCGACCTCATCGCGGACAGCGTGGAGTACATGGTCGAGGCGCACTGCGCCGACGCCCTGATCTGCATCTCCAACTGCGACAAGATCACCCCGGGCATGCTGAACGCCGCCCTGCGGCTCAACATCCCGACGGTCTTCGTCTCCGGCGGCCCCATGGAGTCCGGCCGCGCCACCCTGGTCGACGGCACGGTCCGCACGCTCGACCTGGTCGACGCGATCTCCGACGCCGTGAACGACAAGATCTCGGACGAGGACATCCTCCGTATCGAGGAGAACGCCTGTCCGACCTGCGGGTCCTGTTCCGGCATGTTCACCGCCAACTCGATGAACTGCCTCACCGAGGCCATCGGCCTCTCCCTGCCGGGCAACGGCTCGATCCTCGCCACGCACACCGCCCGCAGGGGCCTGTACGAGGACGCCGCCCGCACCGTCATGGACATCACCCGCCGCTACTACGAGCAGGACGACGAGACGGTGCTGCCGCGCAACGTCGCCACCGTCGCCGCGTTCGAGAACGCGATGGCCCTGGACATCGCGATGGGCGGCTCCACCAACACGATCCTGCACCTGCTGGCCGCGGCGCAGGAGGCGGGCGTGCCGTTCGGCCTGGAGGAGATCGACGCCGTCTCGCGCCGTGTCCCCTGCCTGGCCAAGGTCGCCCCGAACGTCGCCAAGGACCGCACGTACTACATGGAGGACGTGCACCGCGCCGGCGGCATCCCGGCCCTGCTGGGCGAGCTGCACCGTGGCGGACTGCTCAACGAGGACGTCCACGCCGTCCACAGCCCCTCGCTGTCCGACTGGCTGAAGACCTGGGACGTGCGCGGCGGCTCCCCCTCGGCGGAGGCCGTCGAACTGTGGCACGCGGCCCCCGGCTGTGTCCGCTCGGCCGAGGCGTTCTCCCAGTCGGAGCGCTGGGCTGCGCTCGACGAGGACGCCGAGGGCGGCTGCATCCGCAGCGTCGAGCACGCCTACTCCAAGGACGGCGGTCTCGCGGTCCTGAAGGGCAACCTCGCCGTCGACGGCTGTGTCGTGAAGACCGCGGGCGTGGACGAGTCCATCTGGACCTTCGAGGGCCCGGCGGTCGTCTGCGAGTCGCAGGAGGAGGCCGTCGAGAAGATCCTCAACAAGCAGGTGACCGACGGCGACGTCGTCGTCATCCGCTACGAGGGCCCCAAGGGCGGCCCCGGTATGCAGGAGATGCTCTACCCGACGTCCTTCCTCAAGGGCCGCGGCCTGGGCAAGACCTGCGCGCTGATCACCGACGGCCGTTTCTCCGGCGGCACCTCGGGCCTGTCCATCGGCCACGCCTCCCCGGAGGCCGCGTCCGGCGGCACGATCGCCCTCGTCGAGGACGGCGACCGCATCCGCATCGACATCCCGAACCGCACGATCGAGCTGCTCGTCGACGACGCCGAACTGACCCGCCGCGAGCGGGCGCTGAACGGCGCGTACGCGCCGAAGAACCGCGACCGCAAGGTCTCGGCGGCCCTGCGCGCCTACGCGGCGATGGCCACCAGCGCGGACAAGGGCGCGGTGCGCGACGTCTCGAAGCTGGGCTGACCAGGCGGGATCGTGTATTCGGTGGGGCCGTCTCCTTCGGGGGCGGCCCCATCGCCGTACGGTCCCTTCGTACGGCCCTGGGGCTCAGGTCACCATGTGCCCGGCGACCGGCCGTCGACGGTGAAGACCGTGCCGTCCGGTGCGGTGGCGTGGACACGGCCGTCGCCCAGGGCGGGTGCGGGCAGACTCGCGGTGGCCGCCGCGGCGTTCGGGTTCAGCCGGGGCTCCGTCTGGCCGACCAGCCGCCCCCGGGTCCCGTCCACGGCGAGCAGCCGCCCGTCCACCGCGCTCACGTACACACGCCGGCCGTCGAAGACCGGCGCCGAGCCCTGGCTGACGCCCGTCTGCACCGACCAGCGCTGCCGGCCCGCGCGCATGTCGACGGCCACGAGGGAGCCGTCCGCCCCCAGCAGGTGGACGGTCCCGCCGTACACCCCGGCCTGCGCGCGGTTCAGCGACTCCGACAGACGCACGCGCCGCGTGGCGCCCGACGCCGGGCTGTAGCGGACGACGGCCAGCGCCTCGCCGTAGTCGCCGCCGCTCGCGACGAGGAAGACCTCGCCGTCGGTGGCGCCGACGGGGGTCAGGGCGTCGTCGAACGGCGCGTCCCAGCGCACCTTGCCGTCCTTCGGGTCGATGGACCGCACCCGGGTGCGGCCGCCGTCCGACACGTTCGCGACGAAGAGCCAGGGATTGCCCGGGAACGAGACGGCGTACGCCTCACCCAGCCCCGGGATCCGCCGCTTCCAGCGGGTCTCGCCGGACGCGCTGTCCACGCCCCGCGCCACACCGTCCGCGCCGATCAGCACGAGCATGTCGCCCGCGTACCGGAATCCCCGGTACGCCGACACGTCCAGCTCCCACCGCGACTCGCCGGTCGCCGGGTCGAGGGCCTCCAGCCGCCGGTCCGCGTGGGTCGCCACGTGCGCGAGGCCGCCCGAGAACACCGGCGGGCCGCCCGGCGCGTCGTCCTCGGTGGCGAGGTCGTGGCGCCACAGCACCCGTCCGTCGGCCGGGTCGAGCGCGCTGACCAGCCCAGGCTGCGTACACAGCAGCCGCCGGCCGTCGTGTGCGCATCGCGGCAGTCCGCCACGCTCCGGCGACGGCTTCACGGCCCAGGGTTCGACCGCCGACGCCGCCGCAGCGGGCTTCCGCGCACCTGCCTCCTGCTCGGGCTCGTCCCCGGGCCACAGCACGGCGGCCCCGGCGACGACGCCCAGAGCGACGACGGCCGCCGTCACCAGGGCCACCCGCCGTCGCGTCGCCGTCTTCCGGGGCTGCCGCGAACCGGCGGTTCTTCGCCTCTTGCCCGCGGTCCCGGGGCCGGGCTCGGGGTCGCTGTCCTCGCTCGCACGCTGGGCCGGTATGAACGCCTGTGTGTCGTACGACGCCGACACGGACCGCAGTTCGCGCATCAGCTCGTCCGGGGTGGGCCGGTCCTCCGGCTCCTTGGCGAGGCAGCGCAGCACGAGTGGGGCGAGGTTCTCCGGCAGCCCGGTCAGATCCGGCTCGTCATGGACGACCTGGTAGGCGACGACGTACGGGCTGTCCGAATCGAACGGCCCGCGTCCCGTGGCCGCGTGCACCATCACCGAGCCGAGCGCGAAGACGTCCGCGGCGGGGCCGACCTCCCGGGGCCGCCGGAACTGCTCCGGAGCCATGAACGGCGGCGTCCCGATCAACTTGCCGGTCTCGGTCCGCAGTTCGCTGTCCTTCGGCCGAGAAATGCCGAAGTCGATGACCTTCGGACCGTCGGCGGCGAGCAGCACGTTGCTCGGTTTCAGATCGCGGTGCACCACGCCGACGCGGTGGATGTCCCGCAGCGCCTCGGCCAGCCCGGCCATCAGCCGCCGCAACTGTGCGGGGTCCATGGGGCCGTTCCGCTTCACATGGTCGGAGAGTGTCGGCCCGGGGATGAACAGCGTGGCCATCCACGGCCGTCCGGCCTCCGGATCGGCGTCCACCACCGGTGCCGTGAATGCCCCGCTGACCTTGCGCGCCGCCCCGACCTCCTGCCGGAAACGGCCCCTGAACTCGGGGTCCTTCGCGAACTCGGCATGGACGACCTTCACGGCGACCTGCATGCCCGAGGTGCTCCTGGCCAGGTGGACGACGCCCATGCCCCCGGAACCGAGGACCGACTCCAGGCGGTAGTGCCCGGCGTACTCGGGAAGTTCCGCTTCGGCGTCCGCCCCGATGTTGTGCCGTGACGCCATGGGACCACCCCCGTGCTGTTCGTCCACGCGCGCGACGCACGGAGCCTAGTCGATGACACGTGCGATACAGAGGCGGCTTGCTAGTCTTCCCGTTCGATCTGAGCACGCCTGTTTCATGGCGTGATCCGGGGGAATCAACGGGGCCCCACGATGGTCGTGGGCTCAACGGGGGGATTACCTATGTCTGTCGACCGTACGGAAGTGACGGACCGCGGCGAGGACGACGCCGTCAGCACACTCGCGGCGTCCGCCGGAGTGCCCTACTACCCGATCGCGCCGGGCGTGCGCCTCAACGTCCGCAGCGGTCCCGGCACCAGCTACCCGATCATCAAGGTCCTGCCCGAGGGCACGCGGGTCGCGATCTACTGCCAGCGGCCCGGCACCCGCGTCACCGGCCCGTACGGCACCTCGACCATCTGGGACAACATCGCCAACGGCGAGTACGTCTCCGACACGTACGTCAGGACCGGCAGCGACGGCTACATCCGCCCGCGCTGCTCGTAGCGAGGTCTGGCCCTTGGCTTACGGGCCGCGGGCCGCGGCCCGTAAGCCAAGGGCCACGGTCTCGGGCGGGGGCCCGAGCCCAGGGCCCGGGGCCTGACGGCCTGAGCGGGGACCGGCGAGGGCGCCGGGGCGATAATCGACGCGTGAGCGAGACGAACGGCACCCCGGCCACCCCCGCGGACACCTCGGGCCCCCGCCCCGAGCCCCTGCGCTTCTTCGGCACGACCTGGGTCGAGCACGACCAGGGCTACACGCTCCGCCGGCTCGGCGTGGCCGTCGGCTCCCTGGCCGCCGCCGCTGCCGCCTGCCTGGTGCTGCGCTTCGCCTACCAGGGCATCGCGATCGCCGGCACCGGCGGCTTCGTGACGGTGCTGGTCGTCGTGATGTTCGCGGTCTGCAGCGCGCTCGCGTTCCGCCACACCTGGGACGGCTACACCAAGCGCCCCGACCCCGACCGCCAGGCCAGCCTGCGCGGCCTGCTCACCATCGGCTTCGTCGGCTCCCTCCTCGCCTATTTCTTCCGCTCCCTGTTCGAGGCCCCCGGCGAGAAACTGCACCGCCAGGAGTACGAGACGGCCCGCAAGCGCCACGAGTCCCGCACCACCCGCCGCACCGGCAACCCGTCCAAGCGCAAGAGCAAGCGCAACCGCTGAGCACGCCCCTGGCGCTGTGGCCGACCGTATGAGGGGCGGCACCATGGCTCCATGACAGCCCCCTCCGACGCGGCCCGCGCCCACTCCTTCAACACCGCCGCCGCCCAGTACGCGGCGAACCGCCCCTCCTATCCGCCCGCCCTCTTCGACGCGGTCGAGGAACTCGCGGGGCGGCCCCTGGCCGGTGCGCGGGTCGTGGACGTCGGCGCCGGGACCGGGATCGCCACCGCCCTGCTCCACGACCGCGGCGCCGACGTACTGGCGGTGGAGCCCGGCGAGGGCATGGCGGCCCAGTTCCGCCGCGGCCATCCCGGCATCCCGCTCGTACGGGGCACCGGTGACGCCCTGCCCCTGGCCACTTCCTCGGCCGACCTCCTCACCTACGCCCAGGCCTGGCACTGGACGGACCCCGCCCGCTCGGTGCCGGAGGCCCTGCGCGTGCTGCGCCCCGGCGGCGCGCTCGCCCTGTGGTGGAACATCACCCCCCTCGACATCCCCTGGCACGTCGAGCAGGCGATGCGGATCGAGAGCCGCTTCGGCCTCCACTCCGGCGGCCCCGCGCCCGTCGCCCCCGCCGTCGAACAGCAGGGCAGGGGCGCCCGGGCCGCCGAGGCAGACCCCACTGGCCGCCTCACCTTCACCTCCCGCACGGTCCGCTGGAGCCGCCGCGTCCCCGTCGACACCCACCTGGCCAATCTCGCCAGCCACTCGCTCTTCCTGGTGAACGGCGCCGAAGCGAGCGCAGCCTTCTTCGCCGAGGAGCGGCGCCATCTCCTCGGCACCTTCCCGGACGGCACCGTCGAGGAGACGTACGACGTGGACCTGGTCGTCGCCATCACCCCCGGGACCGGGAACCGCACCCCGCACGGTGCTTGACGCTCAAGGCCCGGCGCGAGCATTATTCATCGCATGGTGAATTATGATGCCGCCCGCACCGACCCTCCCGACAGCCCCGGGGACGAGCCGGCCGTCCGCGCCGACTCCCTCACCGTCGTCCGCGGCACCCGCCAGGTCCTGCGCGACCTGGCCTTCACCGTCCCGCGCGGACAGATCACCGGCCTGCTCGGCCCCTCCGGCTGCGGCAAGACCACCCTGATGCGGTCCATCGTCGGCACCCAGGCCAAGGTCACCGGCACCCTCGACGTCCTCGGCCACCCCGCCGGACACCCCTCGTTGCGCACCCGCATCGGCTACGTCACCCAAGCCCCCTCCGTCTACGACGACCTGACCGTCCGCCAGAACCTGGACTACTTCGCGGCGATCCTCGACCCCGGCCGCTCCGCCGCCGGCCGGCGCGCCGACGCCGTCACCCGCGCCATCGCCGACGTCGACCTCACCAGCCACGCCGACGCCCTGGCCGGTGCCCTCTCCGGCGGCCAGCGCAGCCGCGTCTCCCTGGCGGTAGCCCTCCTCGGCGCCCCCGAACTCCTCGTCCTGGACGAACCCACCGTCGGCCTCGACCCCGTCCTGCGTCGCGACCTCTGGGCCCTCTTCCACGACATCGCCGCCTCCCGCGGCGCCACCCTCCTCATCTCCTCCCATGTCATGGACGAGGCCGAGCGCTGCCACCGCCTCCTCCTCATGCGCGAGGGCCGCGTCCTCGCCGACGGCACCCCCGAAGCCCTCCGCGCCCGCACGGACTCCGAGACCGTCGAAGCGGCCTTCCTGCACCTGGTCGACGAGGCGGCCGCCGCCGCCCGTGCGAAGGAGACCACCCGATGAGCACCACCGCGAGCACCCCCACCCCGCTCCGCCCGGCCCCCACCGGCGCCCTCAGCCCCGCCCGCACCCTCGCCACCGCGGCCCGCGTCCTGCGCCAGCTCCGCCACGACCCGCGGACCATCGCGCTGATGCTCCTCGTGCCCTGCGTGATGCTCTTCCTGCTGCGCTACGTCTTCGACGGCAGCCCGCGCACCTTCGACACCATCGGCGCCTCCCTCCTCGGGATCTTCCCGCTGATCACGATGTTCCTGGTCACCTCCATCGCCACCCTGCGCGAACGGACCTCGGGCACCCTCGAACGCCTCCTCGCCCTGCCCCTGGGCAAGGGCGACCTGATCGCCGGCTACGCCCTCGCCTTCGGCGCCCTCGCGATCGTCCAGTCCGCGCTCGCCACCGGACTCGCCCTGTGGTTCCTCGACCTCGACGTCACCGGCAGCCCCTGGCTGCTCCTGCTGGTCGCCCTGCTCGACGCGCTTCTCGGCACCGCCCTCGGCCTCTTCGTCTCGGCCTTCGCCGCCTCCGAGTTCCAGGCCGTCCAGTTCATGCCGGCCGTGATCTTCCCCCAGCTCCTCCTCTGCGGACTCTTCACTCCCCGCGACGCCATGCACCCCGCCCTGGAAGCCCTCTCCGACGCCCTCCCCATGTCCTACGCCGTCGACGGCATGAACGAAGTCCTCCAGCACTCCGACATGACGGCCGCCTTCGTCCGCGACGCCCTGATCGTCGCGGGCTGCGCCCTCCTCGTCCTCTGCCTGGGCGCCGCCACCCTGCGCCGCCGCACCGTCTGACCGACCGCACCGCCTGACCGACCGCACCGCCCTGCGTCCGCCCACCGGACAGTCCACCGCGCACCCGGCCCTCCGGTGCGAGGATGAACGCGGACGACGCAACCCCCGGAGGGCACCCCAGCCATGACCCAGAAAGTCGCAGTCCTCGGCACCGGCAAGATCGGCGAAGCCCTGCTCAGCGGAATGATCCGCGGAGGCTGGACACCGGCAGACCTCCTGGTCACGGCCCGCCGCCCGGAACGCGCCGAGGAACTCCGCACCCGCTACGGAGTCACCCCGGTCAGCAACGCGGAAGCCGCCAAGTCGGCCGACACCCTGATCCTCACCGTCAAGCCCCAGGACATGGGCACCCTCCTCGACGAACTCGCCCCCTTCGTCCCCGCCGACCGCCTGGTCATCAGCGGCGCGGCGGGCATCCCCACCTCCTTCTTCGAGTCCCGACTGGCCACCGGCACCCCGGTGGTCCGCGTCATGACGAACACCCCGGCCCTCGTCGACGAGGCCATGTCCGTCATCTCCGCGGGCAGCCACGCCAGCGAGGCCCACCTCGCCCACGCCGAGGAGATCTTCGGCGCCGTCGGCAAGACGCTCCGCGTCCCCGAGTCCCAGCAGGACGCCTGCACCGCCCTCTCCGGCTCCGGCCCGGCCTACTTCTTCTACCTGGTCGAAGCCATGACGGACGCCGGCATCCTGCTCGGGCTGCCCCGCGACAAGGCCCACGACCTGATCGTCCAGTCCGCGATCGGCGCCGCGACGATGCTCCGCGACAGCGGTGAGCACCCGGTCAAGCTCCGCGAGAACGTGACGTCCCCCGCCGGCACCACCATCAACGCCATCCGCGAGCTGGAGAACCACGGCGTCCGCGCGGCCCTCATCGCCGCCCTCGAGGCAGCCCGCGACCGCAGCCGCGAGCTTGCCTCCGGGAACAGCTGACGCCTCCGGGCCGCCCCGCACCGGGCGGCCCGATCCAGGCGGCTCAGACCCGCAGGCGGCTCAGGCGGTCACTCCGATATCGGGGACAGCGGCACCGGCACCGACATCCTCTGCCTCGGCCGCCGGCAGCAGTCCGATCGACCGATACGCGGCATCCACGGTCGGCCGGGCCATCGCCCGCGCGCGCTCCGCACCATCCCGCAGCACCCCCTCCACATAGCCAGGATCCGTGCACAGCTCCCTGTGCCTCTCCTGCACGGGCCTGAGAACCTCGACCACGGCGTCCGCGGTGTCCCGCTTCAAAGCCCCGTACGTTTCATATACACCGCTCAGCTCGGATGGGTTCCCACCCGTGCAGGCCGCCAGGATCTCCAGCAGATTCGCCGGGCCCGGCCGCGTCTCCGGGTCGTACACGACGTCCCGGGCGCTGTCGGTGACAGCCCGCATGATCTTCCTGCGCACCACGTCCGGCTCGTCGAGCAGATAGACGATGCCCGGCCCCGAGTCGTCGCTCTTGCCCATCTTCGACGTCGGGTCCTGCAGGTTCATCACCCGGGCCGCGACCTGCGGCGGCGTCGCCCGCGGCACGACGAACGTGTGCCCGTACCGCTGGTTGAACCGCACCGCGATGTCCCGCGCCAGCTCCACGTGCTGCGTCTGGTCGTCCCCGACCGGCACCTGGTCGGTCCCGTACGCCAGGATGTCCGCCGCCATCAGCACGGGATACGTGAGGAGGGACAGCCGGACACTCCCCCCGCGCACCCGTTCCCGAGCGGCCTTCTCCTTGTACTGGATCATGCGCCGCATCTCGCCGTCCGTGGCCACGCACTCCAGCAGGTACGACAGCCGGGTGTGCTCGTCGACATGGCTCTGCACGAAGACGGTGCACAGTCGGGGATCCAGCCCCGACGCGAGCAACAGCGTCGCGGCCTGCCTGCTGAGTCTGCGCACCCGCGCCGGATCGTGGTCCACGGTCAGCGCGTGCAGATCCACGATGCAGAACAGGGCGTCCGACTGGTGCTGGTCGACCGCGGCCCACCGCCGCATGGCGCCCAGATAGTTCCCCAGCGTCAGGTGTCCCGTCGGCTTGATCCCGCTGAAGACCCGCGTCATCCACTCCACCTCCTGGTCGAGGCCGCCGTCCCGGCCGGCCGACCCTCAGGAGGGAGAAACGAGAACGGCCGCCGGGGCGGCGGCCGTGTGTGCGCACGTGACATCGGCCGCCGTCAGGCGGCCCACCAGAACTGGGTGCACGTGCGCTTCGTCATGCGGCTCAGGGTACGCCGCCGGGGTGTCGACCGCAGCGAAGTTGACACGCCCCATGCCCATCCGTACTGTTCTCCGAGTTGTCCGACGTGAGCGCCGACCCCGGTCGGTCCCCGGACAGCCACTCCGCAAGTACCAACCATCTCTCGACGACAGTCTTTCGGCTGCCGTCGTGTCGTTGGCGCGCGTATTTACGGAATGAGGAATCCGCGTTCGAAAGGACGCCGGCCCCCGATTCGATCGGGAGCAAGGAATCCGCTAAAGTCTCACTCGTCGGAACGGCCCAAGGGCCGGGAAGACAAGCTCCGCTGACTGGGGATCAGGCCGAAAAGGATCTGGTAAAGTCGGAACCGCCGGAAAGGGAAACGCGGAAGCGGGAACCTGGAAAGCACCGAGGAAATCGGATCGGAAAGATCTGATAGAGTCGGAAACGCAAGACCGAAGGGAAGCGCCCGGAGGAAAGCCCGAGAGGGTGAGTACAAAGGAAGCGTCCGTTCCTTGAGAACTCAACAGCGTGCCAAAAGTCAACGCCAGATATGTTGATACCCCGTCTCCAGCATCTGCTGGGGCGAGGTTCCTTTGAAAAAACACAGCGAGGACGCTGTGAACATCGGGATTATTCCTCCCGATGTTCCGCTCTCGTGATGTGTGCACCCGATCACGGGTAAACATTCACGGAGAGTTTGATCCTGGCTCAGGACGAACGCTGGCGGCGTGCTTAACACATGCAAGTCGAACGATGAACCACTTCGGTGGGGATTAGTGGCGAACGGGTGAGTAACACGTGGGCAATCTGCCCTGCACTCTGGGACAAGCCCTGGAAACGGGGTCTAATACCGGATACTGAGCCACTTGGGCATCCAAGTGGTTCGAAAGCTCCGGCGGTGCAGGATGAGCCCGCGGCCTATCAGCTTGTTGGTGAGGTAATGGCTCACCAAGGCGACGACGGGTAGCCGGCCTGAGAGGGCGACCGGCCACACTGGGACTGAGACACGGCCCAGACTCCTACGGGAGGCAGCAGTGGGGAATATTGCACAATGGGCGAAAGCCTGATGCAGCGACGCCGCGTGAGGGATGACGGCCTTCGGGTTGTAAACCTCTTTCAGCAGGGAAGAAGCGAAAGTGACGGTACCTGCAGAAGAAGCGCCGGCTAACTACGTGCCAGCAGCCGCGGTAATACGTAGGGCGCAAGCGTTGTCCGGAATTATTGGGCGTAAAGAGCTCGTAGGCGGCTTGTCACGTCGGTTGTGAAAGCCCGGGGCTTAACCCCGGGTCTGCAGTCGATACGGGCAGGCTAGAGTTCGGTAGGGGAGATCGGAATTCCTGGTGTAGCGGTGAAATGCGCAGATATCAGGAGGAACACCGGTGGCGAAGGCGGATCTCTGGGCCGATACTGACGCTGAGGAGCGAAAGCGTGGGGAGCGAACAGGATTAGATACCCTGGTAGTCCACGCCGTAAACGGTGGGCACTAGGTGTGGGCAACATTCCACGTTGTCCGTGCCGCAGCTAACGCATTAAGTGCCCCGCCTGGGGAGTACGGCCGCAAGGCTAAAACTCAAAGGAATTGACGGGGGCCCGCACAAGCGGCGGAGCATGTGGCTTAATTCGACGCAACGCGAAGAACCTTACCAAGGCTTGACATACACCGGAAACGTCCAGAGATGGGCGCCCCCTTGTGGTCGGTGTACAGGTGGTGCATGGCTGTCGTCAGCTCGTGTCGTGAGATGTTGGGTTAAGTCCCGCAACGAGCGCAACCCTTGTCCCGTGTTGCCAGCAGGCCCTTGTGGTGCTGGGGACTCACGGGAGACCGCCGGGGTCAACTCGGAGGAAGGTGGGGACGACGTCAAGTCATCATGCCCCTTATGTCTTGGGCTGCACACGTGCTACAATGGCCGGTACAATGAGCTGCGATACCGCGAGGTGGAGCGAATCTCAAAAAGCCGGTCTCAGTTCGGATTGGGGTCTGCAACTCGACCCCATGAAGTCGGAGTCGCTAGTAATCGCAGATCAGCATTGCTGCGGTGAATACGTTCCCGGGCCTTGTACACACCGCCCGTCACGTCACGAAAGTCGGTAACACCCGAAGCCGGTGGCCCAACCCCTTGTGGGAGGGAGCTGTCGAAGGTGGGACTGGCGATTGGGACGAAGTCGTAACAAGGTAGCCGTACCGGAAGGTGCGGCTGGATCACCTCCTTTCTAAGGAGCACTTCTAAGCCAGGCTTGCCTGGTTCAGAGGCCAGTACATCAGCGAATGTCTGATGCTGGTTGCTCATGGGTGGAACGTTGACTACTCGGCACGGTCCAGGATGGACCAGGCGCTAGTACTGCTCTTCGGGGCGTGGAACGCTGATCTGGTCAACTGACTGTGTCGGGCACGCTGTTGGGTGTCTGAAGGTACGGCCGTATGGTCGCTTTCAGTGCCGGCCCCAGTGCACTCGAGCCGTAAGGCTTGGGGTGATGGGTGGTTGGTCGTTGTTTGAGAACTGCACAGTGGACGCGAGCATCTGTGGCCAAGTTTTTAAGGGCGCACGGTGGATGCCTTGGCACCAGGAACCGATGAAGGACGTGGGAGGCCACGATAGTCCCCGGGGAGTCGTCAACCAGGCTTTGATCCGGGGGTTTCCGAATGGGGAAACCCGGCAGTCGTCATGGGCTGTCACCCGCTGCTGAACACATAGGCAGTGTGGAGGGAACGCGGGGAAGTGAAACATCTCAGTACCCGCAGGAAGAGAAAACAACCGTGATTCCGGGAGTAGTGGCGAGCGAAACCGGATGAGGCCAAACCGTATGCGTGTGAGACCCGGCAGGGGTTGCGCATTCGGGGTTGTGGGATCTCTCTTTCATGGTCTGCCGGCCATGAGACGAGTCAGAAACCGTTGATGTAGGCGAAGGACATGCGAAAGGTCCGGCGTAGAGGGTAAGACCCCCGTAGTCGAAACGTCAGCGGCTCGTTTGAGAGACACCCAAGTAGCACGGGGCCCGAGAAATCCCGTGTGAATCTGGCGGGACCACCCGCTAAGCCTAAATATTCCCTGGTGACCGATAGCGGATAGTACCGTGAGGGAATGGTGAAAAGTACCGCGGGAGCGGAGTGAAATAGTACCTGAAACCGTGTGCCTACAAGCCGTGGGAGCGTCGGGCGAGCACTTGTGCTTGCCTCGTGACTGCGTGCCTTTTGAAGAATGAGCCTGCGAGTTTGCGGTGTGTTGCGAGGTTAACCCGTGTGGGGAAGCCGTAGCGAAAGCGAGTCCGAATAGGGCGATTCAGTAGCGCGCTCAAGACCCGAAGCGGAGTGATCTAGCCATGGGCAGGTTGAAGCGGAGGTAAGACTTCGTGGAGGACCGAACCCACCAGGGTTGAAAACCTGGGGGATGACCTGTGGTTAGGGGTGAAAGGCCAATCAAACTCCGTGATAGCTGGTTCTCCCCGAAATGCATTTAGGTGCAGCGTCGTGTGTTTCTTGCCGGAGGTAGAGCACTGGATAGGCGATGGGCCCTACCGGGTTACTGACCTTAGCCAAACTCCGAATGCCGGTAAGTGAGAGCGCGGCAGTGAGACTGTGGGGATAAGCTCCATGGTCGAGAGGGAAACAGCCCAGAGCATCGACTAAGGCCCCTAAGCGTACGCTAAGTGGGAAAGGATGTGGAGTCGCAGAGACAACCAGGAGGTTGGCTTAGAAGCAGCCACCCTTGAAAGAGTGCGTAATAGCTCACTGGTCTAGTGATTCCGCGCCGACAATGTAGCGGGGCTCAAGCGTACCGCCGAAGTCGTGTCATTGCGATATGTACCCCCAACGGGGATCGTGATGGGTAGGGGAGCGTCGTGTGCCGGGTGAAGCAGCACCGGAAGGTAGTTGTGGACGGTTCACGAGTGAGAATGCAGGCATGAGTAGCGATACAAACGTGAGAAACGTTTGCGCCGATTGACTAAGGGTTCCTGGGTCAAGCTGATCTGCCCAGGGTAAGTCGGGACCTAAGGCGAGGCCGACAGGCGTAGTCGATGGATAACCGGTTGATATTCCGGTACCCGCTGTGAAGCGTCAAACATCGAATCCAGTGATGCTAAGCCCGTGAAGCCGCCGGCTGAGTCTTCGGACGAGGTCGGAGTGGTGGAGCCGGTGACCCGAGCTGGTAGTAGGTGAGTGATGGGGTGACGCAGGAAGGTAGTCCATCCCGGGCGGTGGTTGTCCCGGGGTAAGGGTGTAGGACGGTGTGTAGGCAAATCCGCACACCATTGAGTCTGAGACCTGATGCCGAGCCGATTGTGGTGAAGTGGATGATCCTATGCTGTCGAGAAAAGCCTCTAGCGAGTTTCATGGCGGCCCGTACCCTAAACCGACTCAGGTGGTCAGGTAGAGAATACCGAGGCGTTCGGGTGAACTATGGTTAAGGAACTCGGCAAAATGCCCCCGTAACTTCGGGAGAAGGGGGGCCACATCCGGTGAGAGGACTTGCTCCTCGAGCTGGGGGTGGCCGCAGAGACCAGCGAGAAGCGACTGTTTACTAAAAACACAGGTCCGTGCGAAGCCGTAAGGCGATGTATACGGACTGACGCCTGCCCGGTGCTGGAACGTTAAGGGGACCGGTTAGTCCGATTTCGGTCGGGCGAAGCTGAGAACTTAAGCGCCAGTAAACGGCGGTGGTAACTATAACCATCCTAAGGTAGCGAAATTCCTTGTCGGGTAAGTTCCGACCTGCACGAATGGCGTAACGACTTCTCGACTGTCTCAACCATAGGCCCGGTGAAATTGCACTACGAGTAAAGATGCTCGTTTCGCGCAGCAGGACGGAAAGACCCCGGGACCTTTACTACAGTTTGATATTGGTGTTCGGTTCGGCTTGTGTAGGATAGCTGGGAGACTGTGAAGCTTGGACGCCAGTTCAGGTGGAGTCGTCGTTGAAATACCAGTCTGGTCGTGCTGGATGTCTAACCTGGGTCCGTGATCCGGATCAGGGACAGTGTCTGATGGGTAGTTTAACTGGGGCGGTTGCCTCCTAAAGAGTAACGGAGGCGCCCAAAGGTTCCCTCAGCCTGGTTGGCAATCAGGTGTTGAGTGTAAGTGCACAAGGGAGCTTGACTGTGAGACCGACGGGTCGAGCAGGGACGAAAGTCGGGACTAGTGATCCGGCGGTGGCTTGTGGAAGCGCCGTCGCTCAACGGATAAAAGGTACCCCGGGGATAACAGGCTGATCTTCCCCAAGAGTCCATATCGACGGGATGGTTTGGCACCTCGATGTCGGCTCGTCGCATCCTGGGGCTGGAGTCGGTCCCAAGGGTTGGGCTGTTCGCCCATTAAAGCGGTACGCGAGCTGGGTTTAGAACGTCGTGAGACAGTTCGGTCCCTATCCGCTGTGCGCGTAGGAGTCTTGAGAAGGGCTGTCCCTAGTACGAGAGGACCGGGACGGACGAACCTCTGGTGTGCCAGTTGTCCTGCCAAGGGCATGGCTGGTTGGCTACGTTCGGGAGGGATAACCGCTGAAAGCATCTAAGCGGGAAGCCTGCTTCGAGATGAGGACTCCCACCCACTTGATGGGGTAAGGCTCCCAGTAGACGACTGGGTTGATAGGCCGGATCTGGAAGCACGGTAACGTGTGGAGGTGACCGGTACTAATAGGCCGAGGGCTTGTCCTCAGTTGCTCGCGTCCACTGTGTTGGTTCTGAAACCACGAACAACCCCATGCCATGGTCACGGTGTGGTGCGGTTGAACAGTTTCATAGTGTTTCGGTGGTCATAGCGTGAGGGAAACGCCCGGTTACATTCCGAACCCGGAAGCTAAGCCTTACAGCGCCGATGGTACTGCAGGGGGGACCCTGTGGGAGAGTAGGACACCGCCGAACAATTTTTGGGAAAGGGCTCACACCTTATGGTGTGGGCCCTTTCCGCATTTCCGGTCAGTATGCTCGGGCATATGCGCTATGACCTCGTCATCTTCGACAACGACGGTGTGCTCGTCGACAGTGAGCCCATATCCAATCGGCACCTCGCGGCCTACCTGACCGAGCTCGGGCACCCGACCTCGTACGAGGACTCCGTTCGGGACTACATGGGGTCGGCGATGCACCGGGTGCACGACCTGGTCCTCGAGCGGACGGGGCAGCGGCTTCCGGCGGACTTCGACGATGTCTTCCACGCCCGCGTTTTTGCTGCGTTCGAGCGGGAGTTGAAGCCCGTGGCCGGCGCCGTGGACGTCCTGGAGACGCTCACGGCACGCGGTGTGCCGTACTGCGTGGCCTCGTCGGGGAGTCATGAGCGGATCCGGGTGGGGCATCGGACGACGGGCCTGGACCGGTGGTTCGACGACGCGCGGATCTTCAGCTCGCAGGACGTGGGGCGGGGGAAGCCCGCACCGGATCTGTTCCTCCATGCCGCCCGGCGGATGGGGGTCGCGCCCGAGCGGTGTGTCGTCGTCGAGGACAGCCCGCTGGGGGTGCGGGCGGCGCTGGCCGCGGGGATGGACGTCGTCGGGTTCACCGCGATGACGCCGGCCGAGCGACTGTCCGGGGCCACCGAACTCTTCTCCGACATGGGCGAGTTGATCGGGCTGCTGGACTGACATTTGTCATGCCGAGGGCCGGACGATCGTTTCTACCGGCGCCCCCGCCTGGCCGCGAAGCTTGTGGGCATGACGACGAACACGGGGACGATCGAGGGAAGCACGACCGAGGCGAGCTCGACCACCAGCGCGCCGAACAGGCTGCTGCGGAACTTTCTGCCGTTGATCATCGATGTGGCGCTGCCCCTCGGGGCCTACTACCTGCTGAAGAACGGCCTCGGGATGAGCACCCTGGTGGCGCTCGCGCTCAGCAGTGTCGTGCCGGCCGTGCGGACCGGGTGGGGTGTGTGGCGGGCGCGCGAGGTCAACGGGATGGCCGCGCTGATCCTCCTGGTGAACGTCGTCTCCTTGCTGCTGAGCTTTGTGGCCGGTGATCCTCGGCTCATGATGGCCAAGGACAGCGCCATCAGCAGTGTGATCGGGATCGGCGTCATCGTCTCGGTGGTGCTGGGCAGGCCGATGATGACGGCCGGGATGAAGCCCTGGGTGGTGAGGGGCGACCAGGCGCGGGAGGCGGCCTGGGCGCGGCTGCACGGGGGTTCGGCGCGGTTCCGGCGGGCGGAGCGGATGTTCTCGCTGGTGTGGGGTGTCGTCCTGTTCGCGGAGTGCGTCGTACGGGTCGTGGGGGTGTACTCGCTGCCGGTGGACACCATGGTGTGGCTCGGCAACGTGATCATGATCGTGGCGATGGTGCTCGGCTTCCTCGTCGGCGGGGCGCTGGGGGCGGGGCCGATGGCGGCGATGGTCGCCGCTGAGACGAAGGCGTGGGCCGAGCGGGACGCGCGCCGGGGCGAGCCCGTGGTGAGCGGTCCGGCCACCGCGCCGCTGGTCGCCGCCAGTTGAAGCTGAGCGGAATTCATCTTTGGCCGGATCTACCCACGGGTACCCCGGGGCCCTACGCTCGCCGCCATGACTGATGTGCTGCGGCGCGGCAGGGCCTCGCTGGCGTTCGGTTTCTTCGCCCAGGGCGTCGCCTTCGCCCTGCTGGTGACGCGGATCCCGGCCATTCAGGACCGCTACGGGGTGTCCGACGCGCTGCTGCCCGCCTTCCTCGCCGCCGTACCCATCCTCGCGGGCGTCGGCAGCGTCACGACCGAGCGGCTGGTGCGGCGCATACGTCCGAGCCGGTTGCTGCGCTGGTCGCAGCCCGTGGTGCTGCTTGCGCTGCTCGGCGTGGGCGCCGGGGACAGCATGGTCGAACTGGCCGTCTCGCTCGCGGCGTTCGGGCTGGCCGTGGGTGCGCTGGACGCCACGATGAACATGCTCGGGGTGAGCCTGCAGCGGGCGTACGGGCGGAGCATCATGCTCAGCTTCCACGCGGCGTACAGCCTGGGCGGGATCATCGGGGCCTCGCTGGCGTGGGCGGGGGCGCACTGGGACCTGCCGCTGGCGGTGTCGTATCTGCCGGTCGTCGCGGTGCTGTTGCCGGCCGCCCTCGTGGGGAGCCGGTGGTACCTCGACGCCAAGGCGACGGATGCGCCCGAGGCGCGGGACGCGGGGGAGGGCGGGCAGGCCGTCGCGTTCAAGCTGTTGCTGCCGCTCTGCCTGGTGATGACCTTCGCCTACATCGGTGACTCGACGGTCTCCAACTGGAGTGCGAAGTACCTCCAGGACGTGCTGGGCAGTTCCGAGCAGCTGGCGACCGTGCCGTACAACGTGTACATGGTGACCACGCTGCTGGGGCGGGCCATCGGGGACTTCGGGGTGCGGCGGCTCGGGGCGGTGGCCGTGGTGCGGCTGGGGGCGCTGGTGGCGGCCGTCGGGTTCGCGGTGGTGGCGGTGGCGCCGGGCGCCTGGGTCGGGATGCTGGGGTTCACGCTGCTCGGGCTGGGGCTGTGTGTGCTGGTGCCGCAGACGTTCGCGGCGGCCGGGAGGCTGTTCCCGGGGGCGTCGGACGCGGCGGTGGCGCGGCTCAACGTCTTCAACTACGTGGGCTTCCTGATCGGTTCGCCTTTGGTGGGGGCGCTGGGCGACGCGTGGAGCTATCGCGGGGCGATGCTGGTGCCGATGGTGTTGGTGCTGGTGACGCTCGTGTACGCCCCTTCGTTCGCCGCGCGGCCGGACCGATACGGTGGCGGGCATGAGCGGCCGCGCACAGCTGATGTGGGACCAGGCAGTAACGGGCTATGACTTCGGCCGGGACCATCCGATGGACCCGGTGCGGCTCGGCCTGACCAGGAAACTCGTCGAGGCCTTCGAGCTGGACCGGCACGTGGACGTCGTCGCGGCCCAGCCGGCCGGTGACTCGACGCTGCGGCTGGTCCACCGCGAGGACTACATCGCGGCCGTGAAGGCGGCGTCGGCGGATCCGCGGGCGGCCGACCAGTCGTACGGTCTCGGCACGCTGGACGATCCGGCGTTCGCCGGGATGCACCAGGTGTCGGCGCTGATCGCCGGGCAGTCGGTGGGGGCGGCGGAGGCCGTGTGGCGGGGGAGCGCGCTGCACGCCGTGAACTTCGCGGGCGGGCTGCACCACGCGATGCCGGCGGGCGCCTCCGGGTTCTGCATCTACAACGACGCCGCGCTGGCGATCGCCCGGCTGCTGGAGCTGGGTGCCGAGCGGGTCGCATACGTGGACGTCGACGTGCATCACGGGGACGGGGTGCAGGCGGCGTTCTGGGAGGACCCGCGGGTGCTGACGATCTCGCTGCACGAGCACCCCGCGACGCTGTTCCCGCAGACCGGGTGGCCGCAGGAGACCGGGGCCGCCGAGGGGTCCGCGGTGAACGTGGCGCTGCCGGCCGGCACGGGGGACGAGGGCTGGCTGCGCGCCTTCCACGCCGTGGTGCCGGAGCTGCTCGCCGACTTCCGGCCGCAGGTGCTGGTGACACAGCACGGGGCCGACACGCACTTCGAGGATCCGCTGGCGCATCTGGCAGTGTCGCTGGACGCGCAGCGGGCCGTGCAGGTGGCCTGTCACGATCTGGCGCACGAGTACGCCGACGGCCGGTGGATCGCGTTGGGCGGGGGCGGGTACGCCGTGGTCGAGGTGGTGCCGCGCTCGTGGACGCATCTGGTGGCGATCGCGGCGGGGCGGCCGATCGAGCCCACGACGCCGATCCCGGAGAGCTGGCGGCAGGAAGTGTACGCGCGGACACGGCAGTTGGGGCCGGCCCGGATGACCGACGGACGGTGGCCGGCGTCCTGGGCGGACTGGGAGGACGGGTACGACCCGGCGGACCGGCTGGACCAGGCGGTGCTGGCGACGCGCAAGGCGGTGTTCCCGCTGCGGGGGCTGCTCGCCTGAGGGGTGTTTCCCCTGGTTCTCGTCATCCCTACAGTTCTGCGTCGGCCCGACAGTTCTGCGTCGGCCCGACAGTTCTGCGTCGGCCCGACCGTTCTGCGTCGGTCGGCCCGGCGCTTTTCGTTAGCCCGACCGTGCGGTCTTCGCACGGTTCGGGCGTCCTTCTGGGGTCCGGTCCGCCAGGATCGCTGGGTGCTGGATACCGCGGCGCTGCGCGCTCATCTCCTGGCCGCGGGGCTGGCCGGGACCGTGGCCACCTCCCGTGAGGCGAGTCTCAGGAGCTACCGGCTGTTCGCCGCCCGGGATCCCCGGGTGCTCCTCGGGCTGGATCCCGTGGGGGTCTGGGGGCAGCGGGAGCTGCTGGCCCTGATGGCGGCGAGATGTGGGGTTTCGGCCGATCCGCGTCAGGTCTCGGGTCTCGATGTGATCGATCCGGAACGGACTCTGACCGCTCTGGATGCGTTCTCCGACCGGATCGCGAGGGTCGCGCAGCGTGGCGCACCGGTGCTGCTCGGTACGGGCCACCCCCACCGGCTGCTCGGGTTCTACGGCGCCCTGGCAGACGCGCTCTCGGCGGCGGGGTGTGCCGTCCTCACCCCCGCGCATGGTCGCCGTGTCGACATAACGACCCGGTTCGGTCTACGTACGTACAACCTCGCCTACGTACGGGGAGTCGCGCTGGTGCGGGCGCCGGACGCGTCCCGCTCCGGTTGTGAGCCCGGCGCACACACGCACTCCCCCCTCCCGGTTCGTATCGCGCTGGCGGCCGCCGCCGAGGCCGGCGGGCCGCTGCCGGAGCTGGTGATCGGGGACCACGGCTGGGTCTGCGGGGCAGGTCAGCTGGGGTTCGAGGCCATTGGGCCGGCCGATACCAATGACCCCGCGCTCTTCGTGGGGGAGGCCGAGGGGTCCGTGGCCGTCGCCGTTCCACTTGATGACGCCGTGCGGTCCGATTACTACCGGCCGCTTACCCGCTACGTACTCAATCGAGCGTGTCTGTCACAGTAGGTCGCCGATGGCTGCACCTCTTCCCCACTCGCATCATGCGCACCTACATTGGGGAGTGAGCACGCAACGACGAAGAGTCACCGGAAGGGGAAGCCGGTGGCCGTCGAGTGCGGAAGGTTCAGGTGTGTCATGGCTGCAGCTGGCGAGAGGCCTCTGAACGAGGTTCAGTTCCTTACCGTGGCGGAGGTCGCCTCGGTGATGCGAGTGTCGAAGATGACCGTGTACCGGCTGGTGCACAGCGGTCATCTGCCCGCGATCCGGGTGGGACGGTCGTTCCGTGTCCCGGAGCAAGCGGTTCACGAGTACCTCCGCGAGAGTTACGTGGGGGTGGAAACCGCCTGACGGCAGTGGGCCGGGGGGTGCCCGGGACCGCCGGTGACCCCCCTCGCCCCCTCGATTACGACCTCAGCGCTCGGGCGGGTAGGCTAGCCCCTCGTAGGTCGTGTGGGCCCATGGCGCCCAAACACCGAGTGATGAGAAGTGAGCGAGGGTAGTCGTGGGCTCTGTTATCAAGAAGCGGCGCAAGCGGATGGCCAAGAAGAAGCACCGCAAGCTGCTCAAGCGCACGCGCGTTCAGCGTCGCAACAAGAAGTAGGCGGCGCCGCGAGAAGCGGCGTGTCTGTGGCCCCCCACCGCATCGGTGGGGGGCCACAGGTGTATGACGGGGGAAATCCCGTCACGTCACGCATCGGGTGGTCATCACAGCGCAACACCGACCCGCTAAGTTGGCGGCACACGGGGAACTCGGCTGGGGTACGAGGGCTGGAAGGAAGGCGCTGATCTTGGGCAAGGTCGTGCTCGTCACCGGAGTGGCCCGTCAACTCGGGGGCCGCTTCGTACGCCGGATCCAGCGGGACCCCCAGGTGGACCGGGTGATCGCCGTGGACGCCGTCCCGCCGGAGCACCACCTGGGCGGCGCGGACTTCGTGCAGGCCGACATCCGTCAGCCCACCATCGCGCGGGTGCTCGCGGAGAGCGGCGCCGACACCGTCGTGCACATGGACGTGACGGGGACCGCGCTGGCCAGTGGCAGCCGGACCTCGGTCAAGGAGACCAACGTCATCGGCACGATGCAGCTGCTCGGCGCCTGCCAGAAGTCCCCCCTGGTCAAGCGGCTGGTGGTGAAGTCCAGTACGAACGTGTACGGGTCGGCGCCCCGCGATCCGGCGGTCTTCACCGAGACCACCCCGCCCAAGTCCCTGCCCAGCGGCGGCTTCGCCAAGGACACCGTCGAGGTCGAGGGCTATGTGCGCGGATTCGCCCGGCGGCGGCCCGACGTCGCCGTGTGCGTGCTGCGGTTCGCCAACATCCTCGGCCCCACCGCGGACACCCCGCTAGCCTCGTACTTCTCGCTGCCCGTGCTGCCCACGGTCCTCGGGTACGACCCGCGGCTGCAGTTCGCGCACGAGGACGACGTCATCGAGGTGCTGCGCATCGCCTCCCACGAGCCGCGCCGGGGCACCCTCAACAGCGGCACGTTCAACATCGCCGGGGACGGTGTCCTGCTGCTCTCGCAGTGCGCGCGGCGCCTGGGGCGGCCCACGGTGCCGCTGCTGCTGCCCGCCGTGACGTGGGTGGGCACCCTGGTGCGTACGCTGGGCATGTCGGACTTCTCACCGGAGCAGATCCGGTTGCTCACCCACGGCCGGGTGGTGTCCACGGACCAGATGCGCGAGACCCTCGGTTTCCAGCCGAAGTACACGACGGCCGAGACGTTCGCGGACTTCGCGAGCAGCCGCGGTCCCGGGCTGCTGCCGCCCGAGGCCCTCGCGGGGGCCGTCGACCGGATCGCCGCACTGCCCGTCCTGGACGGCGGTCACCCCCCGACGCAGAGCGCCAACTGAGGAGCGCAGCAACGATGGCGGACGCCAAGGTCATTCCGTTCGACGACGACCGGTCCCGCGGAGGCGCCGTTCAGCGGCCGCCGCGGCGCCGGGGCGCGGCGAGCCGGCGCAGGAACGGTGAAGGCAGGCCGGTCGGCGAGGTCCAGCCCCTGCCGGGACGGTCCCTCGGGCAGGATGATGTTCCTGTGACCCCTGAGGAAGAGCCGGCCCCGCAGCCCCCGCACGACGGCGGTCTGGAACGGCGCATCGCGAGCGGCCTGGCCTTCCTGCGCCGGCGCCTCACCGGCGACTACGAGGTCGACGACTTCGGGTACGACGAGGAGCTCACCGACCAGGTCCTGATGTCCCTGCTGCGGCCGGTGTACGAGAAGTACTTCCGGGTCGACGTGAAGGGCGTGGAGAACATCCCGGCGGAGGGCGGCGCGCTGATCGTCGCCAACCACTCCGGGACGCTGCCGCTGGACGGCCTGATGATGCAGGTCGCCGTGCACGACCATCATCCGGCGGGCCGTCATCTGCGGCTGCTCGCCGCCGATCTGGTGTTCATGCTGCCGGTGGTCAACGAGCTCGCCCGCAAGCTCGGGCACACGCTGGCCTGCGCGGAGGACGCCGACCGACTGCTCGGGCAGGGCGAGTTGGTCGGTGTGATGCCGGAGGGCTTCAAGGGCATCGGCAAGCCCTTCGGGGAGCGGTACAAGCTGCAGCGGTTCGGCCGGGGCGGTTTCGTGTCCACGGCGCTGCGCCGCCGTACGCCGATCATCCCGTGCTCGATCGTCGGGGCCGAGGAGATCTACCCGATGATCGGCAACGCGAAGACGCTGGCCCGGGTGCTGGGCATCCCGTACTTCCCGCTGACGCCGACCTTCCCGTGGCTGGGTCCGCTGGGCGCGATCCCGCTGCCGACGAAGTGGACGATCCAGTTCGGCGAGCCGATCCACACCGACGGCTATCCGCCGGAGGCGGCCGAGGACCCGATGCTGATGTTCAACCTCACCGACCAGGTCCGGGAGCAGATCCAGCACACGCTCTACAAGCTGCTGGTGCAGCGCCGGTCGGTCTTCTTCTGACCCGCACACACGACGATGGGGCACCCCCGGTGGAAGGGGGTGCCCCATCGTCGTACGGGCGGCTTGCGGGGCCGCTAGCCGGCGTCCTCGCCCTCGATGCCCAGGCCGGGCAGGAGGCCCGGGAGCAGCGGCGGAAGCGTGACCGCCGGGCCGTCGGCCGGGGTGGACGCCGACGGGGAGGCGCCGGAGCCGCCGGTGGCCTTGGGCGGCTCGAGCAGCCCGCCCGTGTTCCCGCCGAGCAGGCCCTCGCCCTCGCTGCCGGAGCCCTCGGCGGACTTGCTGGGGCTACTGGTGCGGTGGCCCTCGGAGGAACCGCTGCCGTCGGCGCTGGGCCGGGCCGACCTGTCGGCGCCGGAGGTGCCGGTGGAGGACGAGCCGGAGCCGCCGCGCCCCTTGCCGTCGCCGCTGTCCTGCGGGGGCGGCGGGAGCAGGGACTGGAGCGGGGCGACCTCTTCGTCTATGGCGTCGAAGACGGACGACACACGCTCGCTGACGTCCCCGAGCTGGAGCGGGAGCCGCTCGCGCATGCTGCCCCAGGTGGCGCGGTGGGAGCGGGAGAACGCGGAGAGGGCCTGGATGGGGCCCAGGGAGTCCGGGTCGCGCTCGTAGGCCTCACGCAGCAGCCGGTGGCCCTCCGAGGCGTCGTGCTGCATACCGGACAGGGCGCGGCGGATCTCGGCGAGCGACTCGTGGTCGTACTGCCCGCCGCGGCCGCGCTCCATCAGCCGGCGGGCCTCGCTCAGCCGGGTGGAGGCCTGGTCGAGGTAGACGCGCCCGCGTTCGTCCTCGCCGTCGGCCAGGACGTTGAGCTTGAAGTCCTCGATGCCGCGCTTGAGGCCGTAGAGGGAGTCGCCGGGGAGGGCGTCGCCGCTGGCGGCGGCCACTCCGCCGAAGGCGCCGGCGGCGACTCCGACGCTGAGTCCGCCGGCGGTGAGTCCCTTGGCGAGCCGGGATCGGGGGCGGAGCCTGCTCATCGGGGTCGCCCGGTGGGCGCCGCGCGCCCGGTCGGAACGCTGTCCGGGCAGGGCGGGGCCCGCCTCGCCCGCCGCGGTGCCCTCCTGGAGCATGGCCTCCATCGCGGCCACGAGCTGGGCTCGCTGCACGACCTTGACCTCGGGGTCGAGCACGGGCTTGGGCAGCTCGCCGAGCTCCGCGGTCAGGGCCAACAGGCGTCCGTGCCCGGTCTGTTCCGCAGCAGCCGGTGGCGGGGCCCCGGGCTGCTCGGCCTGCTCGGCCGCCGTGCCCCGGTCGGTCAGCTCCTCCAGGGCCTGGGCGAAGGCGCTCGCCCGCCGGTGCGCCGATACGTTCGCGATCACTGGCGGCACCTCCTCTCGTCATGACGGTCGACTCCCCAGGGGGTCCTGAGGGTTGCACTCCCTGATCGGTTCCACACGATCGGGTGATCGAAGTGGGTCAGGGAGTGACCACAGGGAGCCTGCATCCCGCACAACGAGTGGCGCGGCACTTGGGTTACGGACGGAGGATGAACGGGCGGCGAAGTCAACGGAGTTTCACCGTGGGTGAGTTGGAGGTTGCGGAGAGTACCTGTGTGGTACGGGGGACGCGCTCAGCGCGCGTCGTCCGGGAGCAGCCGGGCGAGGGTGCGGACGGCCCGGTACTGGAGGGTCTTGATGGCGCCCTCGTTCTTGCCCATGACACGGGCGGTCTCCGCGACGGAGAGGCCCTGGAGGAAGCGGAGGGTGACGCACTCCTGCTGCTGGGGGTTGAGCCGGCGGACGGCCTCCAGCAGGGCCGCGTTGGAGAGCGATTCGAGGACGGAGTCCTCGGGGGAGCGCTCGACCTCGTTGGCGTCGAGCATCTCGCCGGTGGTCACCTCCAGCCGGAAGCGGCTGGACTTGAAGTGGTCGGCCACCAGGTTGCGGGCGATGGTGACGAGCCAGGCGCCGAAGTCCCGGCCCTGCCACGTGAAGGTGCCGATGCGGCGCAGGGCGCGCAGAAAGGTCTCACTGGTGAGGTCCTCGGCGGTGGCCTTCCCTCCGACGCGGTAGTAGATGTAGCGGTACACGGTGTCGCTGTACTGGTCGTAGAGCCGGCCGAACGCGTCGGCCTCACCGGCCTGCGCGCGTTCCACCAGGTCCATCATGCGCGCGCTGTCGCTGTCCGCCGCGGGGCGGCGGGCGGTGGTCGCGCCGGTCTGGCGCCCCCGTCTGCCGACGGCGGCGCTCCCCTCGGCGAGCGCGTAGCACGGGCCTACGGGTGCGGCGGTTACGGCGAGGGCGGGGACGGCGTACGCGGTGGGGACGAGCCCGCGCAACAGGTCGAGGACCGTCGCGCGGAGCGTAGCCAGGCCCGAGGCGTCAACCCCGACGTGTGGGTACACGGGACTCCCAGAGGCAGAGCTTCCATCACGTGCAGTACGGGACCGTTCACCCGTCGTAGCGACGGAGGGGTACCGGAATGCGTCTGAGGAGAATAACGCTTCGTGCAGGCACCGCTACGCCCAGTTGCACAAATCACCGATTGCGTCTCTTCCGTAACCGATTGACGTTCGATCCGGTGCCACAGAGTGACCGTTTGTTGATCGAGTGCGTTCGGGTTCCGGCAGACAACGGGACGGGATGTGGCCGTGTGCAGCCAACGTGACTGGACACGGCGGTGCCTGGGTAGAGAGTCGGATCGGCCCGTGGGCCGGGCGTGCCTACCGGCGGCGGCGGTGCATCGCGATCGCGGCCGCCGTGCCGCCGGCCACCGCGCCGACGCCCGCCGCGGCGGGGATGCCGACCTTCGCCGCCTTGCGGCCGGTGCGGTAGTCGCGCAGCCGCCAGTCGAGCTTGCGGGCGTGCTTGCGCAGCTTGGCGTCGGGGTTGATCGCGTAGGGGTGCCCGACCAGGGAGAGCATCGGGATGTCGTTGTGCGAGTCGCTGTACGCGGCGCAGCGGGTCAGGTCGAGGCCCTCCGCCAGGGCCAGGGCGCGGACGGCCTCCGCCTTCGCCGGGCCGTGCAGCGGCTCGCCGACGAGCTTGCCGGTGTAGACGCCGTCCACCGACTCCGCGACGGTGCCCAGGGCGCCGGTCAGGCCGAGGCGGCGGGCGATCACCGTGGCGATCTCCACCGGGGCCGCCGTCACGAGCCACACCTTCTGTCCGGCGTCCAGGTGGGCCTGGGCGAGGGCGCGGGTGCCGGGCCAGATGCGCTCGGCCATGTACTCGTCGTAGATCTCCTCGCCGATCGACTGGAGTTCGGCGACGCGGTGGCCCTTGACGATCGACAGCGCCGAGTCGCGGGCCTCCTGCATGTGCTCGGGGTCCTCGACGCCGGCCAGCCGGAACCACGCCTGCTGCCAGGCGAACCGGGCGAGCTCGCGGGTCTCGAAGAACTTGCGCTTGTACAGGCCCCGGCCGAAGTGGAACAGGGCGGCGCCCTGCATCACCGTGTTGTCCAGGTCGAAGAAGGCGGCGGCGCGGTCGTCGCCGAGCACCGGGAACTCCGGCTCGGCGGCCGAGACGTCCGTGACTTCCTGCGAGGACTTGCGGGCGGCCTCCGCCGAGGCCTCGCCAGCCAACACGCTCCGCGCCGTGGCGGGGCGCCTACGGGGAGTGAGCCATCCAAGAGCGGCCATGCCCGTGAGCATAGCCATTCTGTTCGGAGCGGCTGGAGCCGAGAGGTTCAAAAGCTGTGAACTCTCCGCGACCGCGCAGTTAAACGGCATGGTCGGCCATCGGCGGCGCGGCGCGGGACAATGGCCGACATGAGTCCGCTCTTCCGTCGTACTCCGGCCAAGCCTCCGCAGGACCGGCTCGTGACCCTCATCGGTAAACCCGACTGCCATCTGTGTGATGACGCACAGAGTGTGGTGGAGCGGGTGTGCGCCGAGACGGGGGTGCCGTGGGTGTGGAAGGACATCACCCAGGACCCCCAACTCCACGACCAGTACTGGGAACAGATCCCCGTGGTCCTCGTCGACGGGGACCAGCACACGTTCTGGCGTGTGAACGAGGATCGCCTCCGCAAAGCACTGACCGAGTAGTCCAAAGTTCTCCGGAAACGGCTTAGGATCGACGGCGAAGTGGTCTCGGGGGCGGGGATCGTTGAGGAGAGTGTGCGGTTTTGCCCCCAGGAGCAGAGGAACGGTGGTGCGTATGCGCCGGTTCCACACCAGTGCGCCGGGCGTGCGTGAGCCCGGTCACGTTGGGCGGGCAAATCGGACACCATCTTTGTGCACGCGTTCACAAAGACATAGCCTCTATTCGACGGGGCGGTCATGTAGGGACGTGTGACCGCCTACAGCCCCGCTCTACCCGCAGGAGCACCGTGGCAACTGGCCGAACTCACCGACCGGCGACCCGCAGCCGAGGGATTCCCGAGGCCACCGTCGCCCGGCTTCCGCTGTACCTCCGAGCCCTGACCGCACTGTCGGAGCGCTCGGTCCCCACGGTCTCCTCCGAGGAGCTCGCGGCGGCGGCGGGGGTCAACTCCGCGAAGCTGCGCAAGGACTTCTCCTACCTCGGCTCCTACGGGACCCGTGGCGTGGGCTACGACGTCGAGTATCTCGTGTACCAGATCTCCCGTGAGCTCGGGCTCACCCAGGACTGGCCGGTAGTGATCGTCGGCATCGGAAACCTGGGTGCCGCGCTCGCCAACTACGGCGGATTCGCCTCCCGTGGCTTCCGGGTCGCCGCGCTCATCGACGCCGACCCGGCCATGGCGGGCAAGCCCGTCGCCGGCATCCCCGTGCAGCACTCCGACGACCTGGAGCGGATCATCCAGGACAACGGCGTGTCGATCGGTGTCATCGCCACCCCGGCCGGTGCCGCCCAGGCCGTCTGCGACCGCCTCGTGGCCGCCGGCGTCACCTCCATCCTGAACTTCGCGCCGACCGTGCTGTCCGTCCCCGAGGGCGTCGACGTGCGCAAGGTCGACCTCTCCATCGAGCTGCAGATCCTCGCCTTCCACGAGCAGCGCAAGGCCGGCGAGGAGGCCGCCGCCGGCGGTGCCCAGGCCGCCGCCCGCAGCGAGTCCGCCGACCAGGGGCCCGACGGGGACGTACCCGCCGTGATGCCGGCATGAGTCTGCTCGTCGTCGGGCTGAGCCACCGCAGCGCCCCCGTCAGCGTCCTGGAGCGCGCCGCCCTGAGCGCGGACGCCCAGGTCAAGCTGGTGCAGGACACCGTCGCCGCCGAGCCGGCCACCGAGGCCGCGGTGCTCGCCACGTGCAACCGCATCGAGCTGTACGCCGACGTGGACAAGTTCCACGCCGGTGTCGCCGAGCTGTCCACGCTGCTCGCCCAGCACAGCGGGGTCGGCCTCGAGGAGCTCACGCCGTACCTGTACGTCCACTACGAGGACCGGGCCGTCCACCACCTCTTCTCGGTGGCCTGCGGACTGGACTCCATGGTCGTCGGCGAGGGCCAGATCCTCGGCCAGATCAAGGACTCCCTCGCCAAGGCGCAGGACCTGCACAGCGCCGGACGGCTGCTGAACGACCTGTTCCAGCAGGCCCTGCGGGTCGGCAAGCGCGCCCACTCCGAGACCGGCATCGACCGCGCCGGGCAGTCCCTGGTCACCTTCGGCCTGGAGCAGCTCGCCGAGGGCGCGGAGGTCACCGACTGGGCCCGCGGCAAGAAGGCCCTGGTCATCGGGGCCGGCTCGATGTCCTCCCTGGCCGCGGCCACCCTCGCGCGGGCCGGTGTCGGCGAGATCGTCGTCGCCAACCGCACCCGGGAGCGCGCCGAGCGCCTCGCCGAGATCCTCACCGACGGCACCCACGTGCCGGCCCGCGCGGTACCGATGGACGCGGTGCCGCTCGAGCTGACACGTGCCGACGTCGTCGTGTCCTGCACCGGGGCCACCGGTCTCGTCCTCACCGCCGAGGACGTCGTCGGCGGTGTCGAGGGCCGTACGGGCCGGCCGGTCGCCTTCGACGGCAGCGGGCGTACGGCGCCCGCGCCCCGGACCGAGGCCGACGGCACCCCGCAGACCCCGCTGCCGCCCTCCGGGGTCGGCACCGACGAGAACTGCCCGCTGGACCTCGCCGCCGTGCAGGGAGGTTTCTCCGTGCACGGCGAGGCCGCCGTCGCCGGTATGGACGCGGCCACCCTCGAACAGCACGCGGCCTGGGCGGCCGGTGGCGCCGTCGACCGCCGGGAGGCGGCCCGCCGCAGCCCCGAGGCCGACGCCGAGCTGATCACCGCGCTCGCCGCGACCGCGGCCACCGTCGGCCGGATCCCCGAGCGCCGCAGGCCCGAGCCGGCCGTGGAGACGCCCCGCCGTACGCCGGTCCTCGCGCTCCTCGACCTCGCCATGCCGCGGGACATCGACGCCGCCGTGCACCGGCTCACCGGGGTGCGGCTGGTGGACATCGAGTCGCTGGCGGAGGCCTCGGCCGACGCCCCCATGGCGGCCGACGTCGACCAGGTCCGCCGGATCGTCTCCGACGAGGTCACCGCCTTCGGGGCGGCGCAGCGGGCCGCGCACATCACGCCGACCGTCGTCGCCCTGCGCACGATGGCCGCCGATGTCGTGGCCGGCGAGATCGCCCGCCTGGAGGGCCGGCTGCCCGGCCTGGACGACAAGCACCGCAGCGAGATCACGCAGACCGTGCGGCGCGTGGTCGACAAGCTGCTGCACGCCCCGACCGTACGGGTCAAGCAGCTCGCGGCCGAACCCGGCGGGGCCGGGTACGCCGACGCCCTGCGGACCCTGTTCGACCTCGACCAGGAGACGGTGGCCTCCGTCTCCCGGGCCGAGGACAGCACCGAGAAGAACCGAGGCCCACGATGACTCAGCAGCCACTACGGCTCGGCACCCGCCGCAGCAGGCTCGCCATGGCCCAGTCCGGGCAGGTCGCGGACACCGTGAGCCAGGTGACCGGACGCCCCGTCGAACTCGTCGAGATCACCACGTACGGTGACGTCTCCCGCGAGGCCCTGTCGCAGATCGGCGGCACGGGTGTGTTCGTCACCGCGCTGCGTGACGCCCTGCTGCGCGGGGAGGTCGACTTCGCGGTGCACTCCCTGAAGGACCTGCCGACCGCGCAGCCCGAGGAGCTGGTCCTGGCGGCCGTGCCGGAGCGCGAGGACCCGCGCGACGTGCTGGTCGCCCGGCACCACCTCAAGCTCACCGACCTGCCGCGCGGGGCGCGCATCGGCACGGGCTCGGCCCGCCGGGCCGCCCAGCTGAACGCGTACGCCCGCGCCCACGGCCTGGACATCGAGACGGTTCCGATCCGCGGCAACGTCGACACCCGGATCCGGTACGTCCACGACGGCGAGCTGGACGCGGTCGTCCTGGCCGCGGCCGGCCTGAGCCGCATCGGACGCCTCGACGAGGTCACCGACTTCCTGTCGGTCGACACGGTTTTGCCCGCCCCCGGCCAGGGGGCCCTGGCGATCGAGTGCACCGCGGGCAACGCGGACCTCATCGCCGCGCTCGGCGAGCTCGACGACCCCTTCACCCGGGTCGCCGTCACCGCCGAGCGGTCCCTGCTCGCCGCCCTGGAGGCCGGCTGCTCCGCCCCTGTGGGCGCGCTGGCCGACCTTCCCCCGCTCACGGCTCCGCTGGAGCGAGGGGACCCCCAGGCCGAACGGCAGATTGTCAAGGAAATGCGCCTGCGCGGCGTCGTCGGAACCCCCGACGGCACGCGGACGGTGCAGCTGTCCACCACCGGTCCCGTGCCCGAGACGCACGACCAGGCGCTTGCGCTCGGTCGCGGACTCGCCGCCGAGATGCTTGCCCAGGGCGCGGCCGGTCTGATGGGGGAGCGAGCACAGTGAGCCCCACCACCCTTACCGCCGGCCTCGATCACGGGCACGTCACCTTCCTGGGTGCCGGACCCGGGGATCCGGGACTGCTGACTCTGCGCGCCGTCGAGGCGCTGGCGCACGCGGACGTCCTGGTCGCCGAGCACGATGTGCTCGACGTCGTACGTCAGCACGCCAGGCAGGGCGTCGCCGAAGTGCACACGGACACGGGCCCCGACGGGGACACCGTCCCGGGCACAGGCACGCCCCAGCTGGCCGTAGTTGACGGCGCGTCAACGACCGCTGCGCTACCCGCGGTGCGGGATGCCGCACATCTTGTCATGGAGGCCGCGCGGGGCGGCAGGCGGGTCGTGCGTGCGGTGTCCGGGGACCCCGGGCTCGACACGTACGCCGCCGACGAGATGCTGGCCTGCGCCGCGGCCGGTGTGCCGTTCGAGGTCGTGCCCGGTGTCGCCGCGGCCGTCGGCGTGCCCGCGTACGCCGGTGTGCCGCTGCGCGACGCCCAGGGCACGGACGTGCGGTTCGTCGACGCGCGCACCGCGTCCGACCGGTGCTGGACCGAGGTGGGCGCGTCGGACGGGACCGTCGTCGTGTCGACGACCCTCGACAGCGTGGGCGCCGCGGCGGGCGAGCTGGTGTCGGCCGGGCGCAAGCCCGACACCCCGATGACGGTGACCGTCGCCGGCACCACCACCCGGCAGCGGACGTGGACGGCGACCCTCGGGACGATCGCCCAGACGCTGAAGCAGGCCAAGGTGCTGCCCTCGCCCGAGGGCGGCCGGCCGGTGATAGCCGTGGTCGGTGAGCGTTCCGCCGCCGCCCAGCGCGACCAGTTGTCCTGGTTCGAGTCCAAGCCGCTGTTCGGCTGGAGGGTGCTCGTACCGCGGACGAAGGAGCAGGCGGCCTCGCTCTCCGACCAGCTGCGCTCCTACGGGGCCGTGCCGCACGAGGTGCCGACGATCGCCGTCGAGCCGCCGCGCACGCCCCAGCAGATGGAACGGGCCGTCAAGGGCCTCGTCACCGGCCGCTACGAGTGGATCGCGTTCACCTCGGTCAACGCGGTCAAGGCGGTACGGGAGAAGTTCGAGGAGTACGGCCTCGACGCCCGGGCGTTCGCCGGGATCAAGGTCGCCGCGGTCGGTGAGCAGACCGCCAAGGCGCTCATCGCCTTCGGCGTGAAGCCGGACCTCGTGCCGAGCGGCGAGCAGTCGGCCGCCGGGCTGCTGGAGGACTGGCCGCCCTACGACCCGGTCTTCGACCCGATCGACCGCGTCTTCCTGCCCCGCGCCGACATCGCAACGGAGACCCTCGTCGCCGGGCTGATCGAGCTGGGCTGGGAGGTCGACGACGTCACGGCCTACCGGACCGTACGGGCCTCGCCGCCGCCGGCGGAGACCCGCGAGGCGATCAAGGGCGGCGGCTTCGACGCCGTGCTCTTCACGTCCTCGTCGACGGTGCGGAACCTGGTCGGCATCGCGGGCAAGCCGCACAACGTGACGGTGATCGCCTGTATCGGTCCCGCCACGGCCAAGACCGCCGAGGAGCACGGTCTGCGGGTGGACGTGATGGCCCCCGAGCCGTCCGTGCACAAGTTGGCGGAGGCCCTGGCGGACTTCGGCGCCCGGCGCCGGGCGGCCGCGCTCGACGCGGGCGACCCGGTCACCCGCCCGAGCGAGCGGCGCCCGGGGGCGCGGAGACGCCGGTCGACGACCTGAGCGTGAGAGACGGCCCGCACCTGGGTTTCCCGGGTGCGGGCCGTTCGCGTTCCCTCCGTCAGCGCCGGGAGGCGGTGGCGTACGGCAGGAAGGCCGTCCAGGTGGTGGGGGTGAGGGCGAGGCGGGGGCCGTGGGGGTTCTTGGAGTCGCGGACGAGTATGTGGTCGGGGGTGGGGGCGACTTCGACGCAGTCGGGGCCCTCGTCCGTGCTGTAGCTGCTCTTCGTCCATGTGACGTCGGTGTAGGGCTTGAGGGTCATGTCTCTCCAAGCACGGTCTCGATGAGGGCCATCGACTCTCGTGGGCTGAGAGCCTGCGCCCGGATGGTCCCATAACGGATGTCGAGGAGCTGCACTTCCTTCGGCTCGGTGATCAGGCGGCTGATGTGCTGCACCTCCACGTGCCCGACGGTGGTGCCGTCCTTGAGTCTGAGAAGCCTGAACGAACCGGCGAGACCTGAGTTCTCCTCAAGGCTCAGCGGTAGTACCTGGAGGTCGACGTTGGGCAACTGGGCCACCTCCAGCAGCCGTTCAAGCTGTTCACGCATGACCATCCTGCCCCCGAGGGGCTTGCGGAGCGTCGCCTCGCACTGGACGAAGCTGAAGAGGGACCGAGCCGCCGTGTCACCGAGGATCTCCTGGCGCGCCACACGGGCCGACAGCCGTTGGTCGAGTTCGTCGGCGGTGAAGGGCGGTCGGCGCGCGCCGAACACGGCTCGGGCGTACGCCGTGGTCTGCAACAGCCCGTGCACGACCGAGTTGTTGTAGGCCCCCAACTCCACCGCCTCCCCCTCCAGCCGCTTCAGGTCCCGTACCTTCTTCGGGTACCGGACCTCCACCACGTCCTTCTTCATCGCGGCGATCCTCCCGCCCGCGCCCAGGGCCTGGTCCGCCGCGTCCAGGTACTCCGGCCGGGGAATGCGCCGGCCCCGCTCCACCGCGCCGACCAGGTCCTCGCCGTACCCGATGGCCGTCGCGAACTCCGCCTGGGTGAGCCCGGTCGCCTCCCGCCACAGCTTCAACTGCCGGGCGACCGTGCGCATCACGGCCCCGGCCTCCTCGTCGTCCAGCCCCGTCTCCCAGCCGCTCATGCCGTCGTCCCTCCCGCCGCACACCCCTTCCCCGGACCAACTCGGGGCGAGTACGCGGGGTCACCCCGGACGGCCCGTACAGAAGCCGGACAGATTTCCCGGACCGGAGCCTGGAAACACGTCGTGCGGCGATGCGCGGAGCGGGGCCGCGGGCGGTAAAAGACCAAAGAACCCAGGGAAAAAACCAACCAACCAAACCAAACCCGGCATCCGTCACTCGGGCGGGTGAATGTGGTCGGTCCGGCTGGTGCGGCGGCCCTTGGAGCGTGCAGGCTCAGCCCGAGGCGGTCGGGGCATATGCGCCGGACGAACGCCCTCATGAATCCACATATGCATCGGCCCCCGCCGGGACGGCAATCCCAGTGCGAGGGCCTGACCAACGAGGAAGAAGAGAGCTTCCCCATGGCTGAGATGAAGCCTAACGCTGCCGTGCGTCCGAATCAGGAGCTTCGGCGGAGCACCACCCACTCCGGTGTCACCCACGTACGCACGTACCAGTCCGGGCAGTACGTCGTCGTCGGCAATCACCTCGCCCAGCACCGTCAGCTCTCGCTGACCGCCATCGGGCTCGCGACCCACATCTTCTCGGTGCCCGAGGGCACGCCCGTCGACATCCGCAGTCTCACCGACCGCTTCCCCGAGGGGCGGGACCGGATCGCCTCCGCCCTGCGCGAGTTGGAGGAGCACGGCTATCTGCGCAGGGTCCGCGAGCACACCGAGTCCGGTCGCCTGGTCACCCGCACGTACGCGCACCACGCCCCGGCGACGGCGGCGGCCGTCACGCCGCTGCGCGTGGCGGAGTGCCCCCAGGTCCGTCGCCGTGCCGTCGAGCGTCAGCCGGAGGCACAACGGGACGTGCAGGCCGCTCCCGAGGAGGGCGACCAAGCCCCTCCCCGGCAGACGCCCCCGGTCGAAGCGCCACCCCTGGAGTCGAAGGCACCTCGTGACCCCCGGCACGACAGGGCTGCCGCCCTGCTGGCGGGTCTGCGCCGCGCGGACGACCGCCTGATCCTCTCCCGCCGGGATGTCGACCGGCTGACGCCGGCCGTCACCGCGTGGCTCGACAACGGGGTCTCGGCCGTCATGATCCAGCACGCGCTGACCGACAACCTCCCGACCGACCTGAGGAACCCGGCGAGGCTGATCGGCTACCGGCTCGACGCCCTGCTGCCGGTGGCGCTGCCGCCCCGTCCCGCGCCCCCGCCGGTGCTCGCGGACGGAAGAAGGGACCGTCCCCTGCCCTTGCAGAACTGCGACGGCTGCGAACGGGCCTTCCGCGCCCCCCATCCCGGGCGCTGCCGGGACTGCCGGTCCGTCGCCCTGTCCGCACCACCGCAGGTGGCGTGAGCGGGGTCAGCGGCGTGGCGTGAGCGGGGTCAGCGGCAGAGTGCCTCGATGTCCTCGGCGAAGGTCGGGAACTCGGCGCGGGCCTCGTCCACGACGACCTGGGCCGGGCGGCGGGACGTCGTGGCGTGGCGTTCGGCGAGGGCGGTCAGGGCCGCGTCGGGGCGTGGCTCCGCGACCCCGAACTGCACGGCCTCCATGGGGCCGTAGCCGTCGGCCAGCATCCACAGAAAGTCGGAGAGGTTGGCGGCGACCACGCCGACCTCGCCCTCCGAGCCCATGAAGACCACGGGCTGCTCGGCGAGGGGGCGGCCCGGGCGTATCAGCCAGAGGGCCGCGAGGCCGCCCGTGCCGTCCTGGCCGAACACCCGGTAGGCGTCGCCGTCGAGTTCGCCGTTCCCCGTCCACTGGCGCAGCCAGCCGGTGGTCTCCTCGGCCGGTTCGAAGGCGTCGTAGGGCTCGAGGTCGATGCCCTCGCCGTCGGCGTAGTCGATCTCCGTGCGCGCCAGCTCGGCCAGGGCAGGAGGGAATGTGCGGTCGTCCTGGGGCGTCTCGTCCACTCCCGCAATGTAGGCGCCGGCACTGACAACGGGGTCCTGTGGGCCGACTGCGCGTCGGCAAAGGCACGGGTGGGGCGGGCGTAGCGTAGAGGTATGACGACGTACGGATCCTTCCCCGGTACTCGGCCGCGGCGTCTGCGGACCACCCCCACCATGCGGCGCATGGTCGCCGAGACCCGGCTGCACCCCGCCGACCTCATCCTCCCGGCCTTCGTGCGGGAGGGCGTCAGTGAGCCGGTGCCGATCGAGGCCATGCCGGGGGTCGTCCAGCACACGCGGGACAGCCTGAAGAAGGCCGCCGCGGAGGCCGTGGCGGCCGGTGTCTCCGGGATCATGCTGTTCGGTGTGCCGGAGGAGAGCAAGAAGGATGCCGTCGGCACCGCGGGCACCGACCCGGACGGCATCCTCCAGGTCGCCCTGCGGGACGTGCGGGCCGAGGTCGGTGACGACCTGCTCGTCATGTCCGACCTGTGCCTGGACGAGACCACCGACCACGGGCACTGCGGTGTGCTGGACTCCGAGGGCCGCGTCGACAACGACGCGACGTTGGAGCGGTACGCCGAGATGGCGCAGGTCCAGGCCGACGCCGGCGCCCATGTCGTGGGCCCCAGCGGGATGATGGACGGGCAGATCGGCGTCATCCGCGACGCGCTCGACCAGATCGGCCGCGAGGACGTCGCGATCCTCGCCTACACCGTCAAGTACGCCTCCGCGTTCTACGGCCCCTTCCGGGAGGCCGTCGGCTCGTCCCTCAAGGGCGACCGCAAGACCTACCAGCAGGACCCGGCGAACGTCCGGGACGCCCTGCGGGAGTTGGCGCTCGACCTGGAGGAGGGCGCCGACATGGTGATGGTCAAGCCTGCCGGGCCCTACCTCGACATCCTGGCGCGGGTCGCGGACGAGGCGAACGTGCCGGTGGCCGCCTACCAGATCTCCGGCGAGTACTCGATGATCGAGGCCGCCGCCGAGAAGGGCTGGATCGACCGCGACCGGGCCATCCTGGAGTCGTTGACCGGTATCCGGCGCGCGGGCGCGCGGAACATCCTCACCTACTGGGCGACGGAGGTCGCGCAGAAGCTGGGCCGTCAGTAGCGGAGTCGTGCGGCGGCGGCCCGCTCTCGGCCGCCGCCTTCGACGGGCCCTCGTCGCGCAGGCCCTTGCCGTCCTCGCACGCGGTGAGCGCGAAAGCGGCGACCGCCACCAGCGAGGCGGCGATCAGCCGGGCGCGGAAGCGTGGGGGGTGTGCGGACATCGGCGGCCCTCCGTGAGTCTGGGCTGGGATCGTGCCCACACTGCTCGATCGGCGAGGGCGCTCGCTACCCCGTACGGGAAACCTGGGACGTCTGAGGTCAGCGCATTGCTCTGACCTGCTGGGATGTGGCGGGCCGGGACGCGATTGTGGGACGGCGGGACGGTGGCGTCCATATCGCGGAAAGTTCGTTGTAGAGGGCATAGGGATCACCGGGCTGCTCGGCCGACCCGACCGCCCCGCCCGTCGCCTCGGGATCAGTCGGCGGAGGAAGTTCAGGGCCTGGTGCACGAACGCCTCGTTGTACTGGAAGATGCCGGCGTCGGGGTAGACGGCGAGCTCTCTCAACGACCCTCAGCCCGGGGGGGCGGGGGTCAGTCCCACCAGAAGTGCCAGGCCGGTCGGCCCAGCACGCGGGTCTCGGCGTAGGCGCGGACGCTCGGGTCGCCGCTCTGCAGGATGTTGTCCGGGCAGAACGCGAAGTGCTCGGCGGCGACGGCCTCCGCCTCGGCCAGGGTGAGCGGCGGAGCCGCGACCGAGACCAGCAGATGGTCGAAGCCGAGCGCCACCACGCGTATGCCGAAGCGGTCCTCCCAGGAGCGGAGCACCGCGCACAGCCGCGCGGTGTCGCCCTCGTGGTTCACCGGGCCCGACCAGCCGATCGCCGCCGGGATGTCCGCGCTGCGGCGGGCCGGGACGAGGGCCAGACGGGGGTCCTCCAGCAGGCCGCCGCTCTCCACCAGGTCGTCCACGATGCCCATCGCCACCGCGTCCGGGTCGTCCGGCGCGTCCGGGGCCGGGTCGGCGGCCGCGGTGGCGTCGGTCAGGCCGGGCCACTCCCGGCCGGTCTCCCCGGCCGCGTACTCCTCCCAGAGGTCGGCCAGCACCTCGTCCGCGTCATGGTCCCCCGGGTACGACATCGCGTCGGGCGCCAGCTCCCAGTGCTGCGGGCCGCCCGGCCCGCCGCCCGCGTCGACGACGACCGGCAGCAGCCCGGCGGAGCGCCGGGCCGGGGCCAGCGCGGCCCAGTCGCCGGGCGCGGCCTGCGCGTCCGCCAGCCACAGCAACGGCTCGTGCCACGGGCCCTGGTGGGTGGTGTCGACGAGCCGCCCGGGCGGGAGCCGGAGACCGAGTCCGGCACCGGTGGGGTCGCCCGTGAGCTTCGGCAGCGGGTTGGGAAGAGTCGCCATGCCGGTGACTGTAGGGGGCGGCACTGACAATGCCCTGGGTGCCGGGGCTCAGCGTGCGACGCGGCTGTCGAAGCACTCCTCGCCGCCGCCCGCCGCCGGGTCGAAGCAGGCCCGGACGACGCTGCCCGGGCCGGCCGCGGTCATCGGCGTGTAGACGTACGAGTCCGCGTCGACGCCGTCCTCGATCCGCACGCTGCGCACCCGCCCGTCCGCCGCCCCGCGATGCCGGGCCGCCGACATCTCCAGCCGGTCCCCGATCCGTGTCCCCCACATCCGCGCCCAACTCGTCCCGCACTCATGGCTGTAGCGCAGCTCCAGCCAGGCGCCCGTCGCCGTCCGGTACGCGGCGAGGGTCTGCGGAGAGCCGGCGCACTTCATGTGCATCGGGCTCTTGCCCTCGCACACCGCGCCCTGGCAGCGCGGCCCGGTCGTGGACGGCGCCGGTGCGGCCCCCGGCCCACCGTCCCGGCCCGGCAGCAGCAGGGCCACCGCGGCGACGGTCCCGAGGACCACGGCGGACACGGCGGCGAGTACGGCGGCCAGGGTCGCCCGGCGGTGCGCGGAGTTCTGCTCCACCGGGGTTCGCTCCTCGGTGGGCCCGGGCGCGGGTTCCGGTGGTGGGGCGGGCTCCGCGCGTTCGGCCGCGCGGCCGCTTCCCTCCGACTCGGCGATCTCCCACAGCGCCAGACAGCGCCCCTCCGGCTCCCCGGCGAGACGGCACAGCTCCCGTACCGCCTCGCGAGGCGGAAGCGTCCGGCCGTTGAGGTACCGGTCCCAGGACGACTTGCTGAACGTGGTCTTGGCGGCCAGACCGGCCAGGCTCAGCCCGGTCCGGTCCTTGAACTCCCGTAGCGCGGACGCCAGCCGGGCCCGTTCCGGTGACGGCGATGGTGACGGCGTCGTCATCCCCGTAGCGCCTTCCAGGTGTGCGGACCGACGATGCCGTCCACCACGAGACCGTCCCGCCGCTGAAGGTCCTCGACCGCTCGCTGCGTCACCGGACCGAAGAGCCCGTCGACGGCGCCCGGCGCGAGACCGGCCCGGCGCAGCAGGCACTGGGCCTCGGCGACGTCCGGCCCCGCGTGGCCCTGGGCCAGGATGGCGTCCCGGGTACGGCTGAGGCCCGCGTACCAGCGGCCGTCGAAGCGTTCGAGGCGGCAGGTGTAGAGCGGTGCCGTGGGCGAGGCGGACGCCGACGACGGCACGTCGGTCGCCACGAGCGTCGCGGGCGGCCCGTCCTGCTCGCCGCCGCTCAGCCGGACGGCGAGGAGCACGGTCGTGGAGAGCGCCAGCACGAGCGCCACGGCCCCCGCGATCAGGGCGACCCGCGCCGAACGCCCGGGCGGGGGCGGGCCATCGGGGGCGTCCTGCGCCACGGGCGGTTCCGGTGGACCGGCGCGTCCCCTGCGCCACGCCTCCGCCGCCACCTCGTGCAGCGCGAGCAGCCGCGTCGGATCCTCGCCCACCGCCGCCGCCAGCGCCGCGACGGCCTCCCGGGGCGGCAGCGAACGGCCCCCGAGATACCGCTCCCAGGACTTCTGGCTGTACCCCGTCCGCGCCGCCAGCTGCCGCAGACTCAGCCCGCTGTGGTCCTTCAGCCGGCGCGTGCACACCACGAACCGGCGTACCCGCGGATCCAGTTCCGCGGACAGCGCTGCCCAACGCGACATGTTCCCCCCATTCGCGTTCACGGTGTGGGCCCGCGGTCCGTGGTCAGTGGCCCCCGGCGCCCCCGGCGCATTGTGCATCAGCGACCACGGTCCGCAACGGAAGCCGGTTCCGGCAGCCGTGGCGATTCGGCCACCGCCCGGCCGCGGGCGTCCCGCCGTGACGTCCCGCGGGACCGCGTTCGCGCAGGTCGGCGGGTGGGACGTCCCACGGCGACGTCACTTCGGCGGAGACCGTGGCACCCGGTCCCGGGCAGCCCCCAGGCTCGTATCGCCAGCCAGGCGGCACCCGCCGCCGGCCGACCGAGATCGAGAGGGACACGTATGCGACCGAATGTCTGGACCAGGACCCTCGTCAGCGTCACCGCCGTCGTCGGCCTCGCCGCCGGCAGCCTCGCGACCGCCGGGACGAGCTTCGCTGCGCCGGACACCCAGCCGGCGGTGAGCTCCGAGGTGAGCGTCCTCGCGGTGAACAACCTCGGACTGACCTCGGCCGAGGCGAAGAAGGTCCAGAGCTGGCTCAAGGAGTACTGGGGCTACACGGGGGCGATCGACGGGCAGCTCGGCACCAACAGCTGGAAGGCGTTCCAGCGCTGCCTCAAGGAGTACTGGGGCTACACCGGCTCGATCGACGGCGTCGTCGGGCCGAACACCATCAAGGCGCTGCAGCGTCTGCTCAGGAACTACGGCTACACCGGCGCCATCGACGGGATCGCCGGGTCCGGGACCAAGGCGGCGTTCAAGCGGTTCGCCAACGCCTGACGGCAGCCCGGCACTTCACGCACGCGGCCCGTCCTCTTCCGTGTCGGAGAGGACGGGCCGTGTGCCGTGTGCGCGGGCCGGGCTCAGAGGCGCTCGGGCGTCCGGATGCCCAGCAGGGCCATGCCCCGGTGCAGGGTGCGGGCCGTCAGGTCGCACAGGAACAGGCGGTTCTCCACCTGCTCCGACGTCTCGGCCTTGAGGACCGGGCACTTGTCGTAGAACGTCGTGTACAGCGACGCCAGTTGGTACAGGTACGCGGCCACCTTGTGCGGGGCGTACTCCGCCGCCGCCTCGAAGACCGTGTCCCCGAACGCGTCCAGGTGCAGGCCCAGCGCCCGCTCCGCCGGGTGCAGCTCCAGCTCGGGGTGCGCGGCGGGCCGGACGTCACCGGCCTTGCGCAGGATCGACTGGATCCGGGCGTAGGCGTACTGGAGGTAGACGGACGTGTCGCCGTTCAGCGACACCATCTGGTCCAGGTCGAACTTGTAGTCGCGGTTGGGGGACGTCGACAGGTCGGCGTACTTCACCGCGCCGATGCCCACCTGCGCGGCCCGCTCCTGGATCTCGTCCTCGGTGAGGTCCTGCGCCTTCTCCCGGACGACCTCTGCGGCCCGCTGCACCGCCTCGTCCAGCAGGTCCTCGAGCCGTACGGTCTCGCCCTCACGCGTCTTGAAGGGCTTGCCGTCCGCGCCGAGCACGGTGCCGTAGCCCATGTTGTGCGCGGTGACGTCGTCGCCCAGCCAGCCCGCCCGGCGGGCCGTCTCGAAGACCATCTTGAAGTGGAGCGACTGACGCACGTCGACGACGTACAGCAGCGTGGTCGCGTGCAGGTCCTGGACCCGGTTGCGGATCGCCGTCAGGTCGGAGGCCGCGTAGCCGAAGCCGCCGTCCGCCTTCTGCACGATCAGCGGGACCGGCTGGTCGTCCTTGCCCCGGATGTCGTCGAAGAACACGACGAGCGCGCCCTCGGAGCGGACCGCGACGCCCATCTCCTCCAGGAGGCGGGCCGTCTCGGGCATGCCGTCGTTGTACGCGGACTCGCCGACGATCTCCTCGTCGCGGATCTCCATGTCCAGCTTCTCGAAGACCGAGTAGAAGTAGACCTTCGACTCGTCGACGAACTGCTGCCAGAGCTCCAGGGTCTCCTTGTCGCCGGACTGCAGGGCGACGACCCGCTTGCGCGCCCGCTCCTTGAAGTCGTCGTCGGCGTCGAAGAGCGCCCGCGAGGCCTTGTAGACGCGGTTCAGGTTCGACATGGCCTCCTGGCCGTCGACCTCCGACGGCGGGGCCAGCTCGCCCGGGTGCTCCATCAGGTACTGGATGAGCATGCCGAACTGCGTGCCCCAGTCGCCGATGTGGTGCCGGCCGATCGTCTTCTCGCCGGTGAAGTCGAGCATGCCGCGCAGGGCGTCGCCGATCACGGCGGAGCGCAGATGGCCGACGTGCATCTCCTTGGCCACGTTCGGCTGGGCGTAGTCGATGACCGTGATGCCGGGCTCGGCCTTGGGCGCCACGCCGAGCCGGTCGCCGTCGGCGTACCGCGCGGCCAGGTTCTCGGTGATGGCGCGGTCCGCGAGCGTGATGTTGAGGAAGCCGGGGCCGGAGACCTCGACCTCCTTGATCACGTCACCGGTGGTGAGGCCCGCGACGACCTGGGTGGCCAGCTCTCTCGGGTTCGACCTGGCCTTCTTGGCGAGCGCGAGGATGCCGTTCGCCTGGTAGTCCGCCCGGTCGCTGCGTCGGAGCAGCGGGTCGACGTCGGTCGCCTCCGGCAGGGTGGCCGAGAGGGCGGACGTGAGCTGCTGCTCGACAGAAGCGCTGAGGGGCGTGACCGAGGCCATGGGATGGGGTGCCGTTCTCCTCGTCGGACGGATAGACCCAGCCAGTATCCCATGCGTGGTAAAGCCGTTTTCTCGAGCACGATGCCGTCTGGGAGAATGACGTGTCGGCCGTGGACCGTGCGGCTGTTCTGGAGAAAGAAGGACGTGCCGATCGTGGCTCAGAGCACCGAGACCACCGACTGGGTCTCCCGTTTCGCGGATGAGGTCATCGAGGAGTCGGAGCGTCGGGCCCCGGGCAAACCGGTCGTCGTCGCGTCCGGCCTCTCCCCCTCGGGCCCCATCCACCTGGGCAACCTCCGCGAGGTCATGACCCCGCACCTGGTCGCCGACGAGATCCGCCGCCGCGGGTACCAGGTGCGCCATCTGATCTCCTGGGACGACTACGACCGCTACCGCAAGGTGCCGGCCGGTGTCCCCGGCGTGGACGAGTCGTGGGCCGCGCACATCGGCAAGCCGCTGACGTCCGTGCCCGCCCCGAAGGGCTCCTCGCACTCGAACTGGGCGGAGCACTTCAAGGCGGCGATGGTCGAGTCGCTCGCCGAGCTGGGCGTCGAGTTCGACGGCATCAGCCAGACGACGCAGTACACCTCGGGCGTCTACCGCGAGCAGATCCTGCACGCCATGAAGCACCGCGGTGACATCGACGCGATCCTCGCCCAGTACCGCACCAAGAAGGCACCGGCGAAGAAGCAGCAGAAGCCCCTCGACGAGGCCGAGCTGGAGGCCGCCGAGGGCTCCGGCGCCGCCGCCGAGGACGACGGCAGCTCCGGCTCCGCCGGGTACTTCCCCTACAAGCCGTACTGCGGCAACTGCGAGAAGGACCTCACCACCGTCACCTCGTACGACGACGACACCACCGAGCTGTCGTACACGTGCGACGCGTGCGGCTTCGCGGAGACCGTGCGGCTCGAGGAGTTCAACCGCGGCAAGCTGGTCTGGAAGGTCGACTGGCCCATGCGCTGGGCCTACGAGGGCGTGATCTTCGAGCCGAGCGGTGTCGACCACTCCTCGCCGGGCTCGTCGTTCCAGGTCGGCGGGCAGATCGTCGGCATCTTCGGCGGCAAGCAGCCCATCGGCCCCATGTACGCGTTCGTCGGCATCTCCGGCATGGCCAAGATGTCGTCCTCCAAGGGCGGGGTGCCCACCCCGGCCGACGCGCTGAAGATCATGGAGCCGCAGCTGCTGCGCTGGCTGTACGCCCGCCGCCGGCCCAACCAGTCCTTCAAGATCGCCTTCGACCAGGAGATCCAGCGGCTCTACGACGAGTGGGACAAGCTCGACGCCAAGGTCGCCGACGGCACCGCGCTGCCCGCCGACGTGGCCGCGCACTCCCGTGCCGTGGGCACCGCCGCCGGTGAGCTGCCGCGCACGCCGCGCCCGCTGCCGTACCGGACGCTCGCGTCCGTCGCGGACATCACCGCCGGGCACCAGGACCAGGCGCTGCGCATCCTCTCCGAGCTCGACCCGGAGAACCCGCTGTCCGACCTGGACGAGGCCCGTCCGCGCTACGACAAGGCCGAGGCCTGGATCAACACGCACGTACCCGCCGACCAGCGGACCATCGTGCGCGAGGAGCCCGACGCCGAGCTGCTGAAGTCCCTCGACGAGGCGTCCCAGCAGTCGCTGCGGCTGCTGCTCGACGGGCTCGCCGAGCACTGGTCGCTCGACGGTCTGACCCACCTCGTGTACGGCGTGCCCAAGGTGCAGGCCGGCTTCTCCGCGGACGCCACGCCCAAGGAGCTGCCGCCGGAGATCAAGACGGCCCAGCGGTCGTTCTTCGCCCTGCTCTACCACCTGCTGGTGGGCCGGGACACCGGGCCGCGGCTGCCCACGCTGCTGCTGGCGGTGGGTCAGGAGCGGGTGCGGCACCTGCTCGGCGCCTGACCGGACCAACGGAAGAGGGGCCCTCGATCCCGAGGGCCCCTCTTTTGATGTCCTTGTGCGGTCAGGCGATGTGCTCGTCCGTCAGCTCCGCGTTGAGCCGGTTGGAGAACCGGTTCATCATGCGCTTGACCTCGGCCTCGTCCAGCCGCACGCCGTACGTGGCCTCGACGTCGGCGATGAAGCCGCGCGGCGTCGGCGCGCCGTTCCCGCCCTTGATCGACTCACGGAAGACCTGGTAGTAGTCCTCCTCCGACGGCTCCCGGGCCGGTGTGCCGCCGCCCTCGCCGAGCTGCCGGGTACGGGCCGACGTCACCGGGATCGGAAACGTGCCGGTGTCCTCCGGGGAGGGCTCCTGAAGCGGGGGCTCCTCCTCGTACTGGTCCCGGTACTGGTCGGCCTGCTGCTGCTCCGCGTACCAGTCCTCCAGGTGTCCCTGGGGGTCGTACTGGGCGTCGTAGCCGCCGTGGTACTCGACCTGCCGGGGCGTGTTGAACCAGTCCTGCACGTACTCCGGCTCGGGGTCCGGCTCCGGCGGACCCGCCGGGCGCGGGTACCGCTCGTCCACGGGGCCCGCCTGCCGGGGGATCGGGACGGCCACCGCGGCACGGCCGGAACCGGCGCCGTCCAGGGCCGCCGGGCCCGCCGGCGCGGACACCGCGTCCCGGGTCTGCTGCGGCGCCGGGGGCAGCAGCGCCGGCTCGATGCCCGCCGCCGCGAGGCCCGCCGGGGCGGTGTCCGCCAGCGGGACGCCGTAGCGCGCGAGACGCAGCGGCATCAGCGACTCCACCGGGGCCTTGCGGCGCCAGGCCCGGCCGAACCGCGAGCGCAGCCGCGCCTGGTAGACCAGCCGCTCCTGCTCCAGCTTGATGACCTGCTCGTAGGAGCGCAGCTCCCACAGCTTCATCCGGCGCCACAGCAGGAAGGTCGGCAGGGGCGAGAGCAGCCACCGGGTGAGGCGGACGCCCTCCATGTGCTTGTCGGCGGTGATGTCGGCTATTCGGCCGATCGCGTGCCGCGCCGCCTCGACCGACACCACGAACAGGATCGGGATGACGCCGTGCATGCCGACGCCCAGCGGGTCCGGCCAGGCCGCCGCGCCGTTGAAGGCGATCGTGGCGGCCGTCAGCAGCCAGGCCGTCTGGCGCAGCAGCGGGAAGGGGATGCGGATCCACGTCAGCAGCAGATCCAGGGCCAGCAGGACGCAGATGCCCGCGTCGATGCCGATCGGGAACACATAGCTGAAGTTCCCGAAGCCCTTCTGGATGGCCAGCTCGCGGACGGCCGCGTACGAACCGGCGAAGCCGATACCGGCGATGATGACGGCGCCGAAGACGACCACGCCGATGAGAACGCGGTGCATCCGAGTCAGCTGCGGTGGCCCGGCCACTCGTACTCCCCTCCCCATGGCTGTTGTTGCGCGCAACAGAGTGGCACATCCGGAAGGCGCCCGTGCCCCCGGACCGGCACGAGCCCGGTCCCCCAGGGGAACCGGGCCCGGTCAACCTCCCCCGCTGAGCTGCGCGTTGTGACGCAGCGGTGGGCGGGGTGTGACAGTCAGCTCTTCTTCGACGCTGACGGGGAAGGGGAGCGCGACGCGTCCTTGGACGGCTCGGCCGAGGGAGACTTCGACGCCGGCTTCGAAGGGGCGCTGCTCGGCGTGCCCGCGTCGCCGCCCGCGCCGTTGGCCTTCGCGACCGCCGCGACGGCCTCCTCGAGCGCCTTCTGCGCCAGCTTGTTCAGCTTGTCGCCGTCCGGGGTCTTCTCACCGGCCAGGCCGGCGCCGTTGTAGTCGACGGTGACCACGACGTTCTCGGTGCGTGCCACGACCGTCTCCTGCTTGAAGGACCCCTCCTTCTTCTTCAGGTCGTAGCGCACCGCCGTCGCCTCGTCGCCGACGCCCTGCACGGGCTGCGACTTCGTGTTCTTCGCGCCGGTCACCGAGCGGGCGTCCTGCGCCTGCGTGCGGTAGTACTCCTGCGCCAGCTTGTCACCGGCGCCGCGCGCGGCGTCCGACTCGAAGCGCAGCAGGGAGACGTTGAGCCAGCGGAACTGCGAGCCCTTCACACCGTTGTTGTCGAGGCTGCTCCAGGAGCAGGAGCCGCGCGTCGAGGTGTCGTCGGACGAGCCCTTCTTGCCGGACTTCGCCTTCGGCACCAGGTCGTCCAGCGTCTTCTCCGACAGCACCTTGCACGCCTCGGGAAGCGACTTGTACACGGCGGCCTGCACGGTCGGCGAGGCGCTCGCGGACTTCGACGCCGAGGACGTCGCCCCGTCGCCGTCGCCGCCCTTGGACGCCTTGTCGCCGGAACCGGAGTCCGACGAGCAGCCCGCGGCGATCAGCATCACGGGGACGGCGGCGGCGCAGACAAGGGCCCGGCGCAGACCCCTCGCCCGCTGCTCGCGCTGGTCACGCCGGTCAATCTGATCTCGCATCGCTGCTCGCTGCATGGTTCCTTCACTCATGACTGCCACTCGGAGTTTCTGCGGTCGGATCGGGTCCGAGGGGCCACGGTACGCGGTGAAGAAGCTGTGTGGTCTCGTTTCGATCACGTCGCGGCGAGGGGCGAAGGGGTGCGCGGGAGGCGCTAGTCACCCAGTGCGTCGGCCAGTTGCGCGGCCAGTTTCTGGGCCCTGTCCTGCATTTCCTCGCTGTCGGGCACCGCGCCGACGGTCATCGGCTGCTCCTCGTACTCGACGGTCACGATCACGTTGGACGTGCGGAACGCCACAGTCACCTTGCGCTGCTGGGCGGTCGATCCGGACGTGTTGAGCGCGTCGTCGAGGAACGCCTCGTCCCCGAGGTCCTCCAGGACGCGCGGCTGGAGTTCGGGCGGGGTGCCGCCGGACGCCGAGGTCGAGGGGGACGAGGACCCGGAGGGCGTCGAGGAGGGGGAGCCGGACGGTGAGGCCGAGGAGGAACCGGTCACATCGGGGCTCGGCGTGACGGTGCTCACCGGCTCGGGCAGGTCGGCGGCGTCCCGCTGCTTCGCGAACAGCCGCTCCGCCTCGCTGTCGTCGCTGGTCGCGGTGTCGTAGGCCACCACGCGCTCGAAGTTGACGAAGAGGTGGTCGGTGGCCTCGGCGGACTCGACCTTCCAGCGACAGCCGACCTTGCGGTCCGTGTCGAAGGTGAGGGTCGGGGTGCCCTCGTACGCCTTCTCGCGGCGCTTCTGGTCCGTCATCTCCCTGATGCCGGGCAGCAGCTCGTCGAGGGTCTCCTCGCCGACCGTGCCGCAGGGCTCCGGCAGATTCCGGTACCGGCCGGGCTCGGCGACGGCGCTGGCCGTGCCGGAGTCACCGGGGTTGGAGTCGTCGGTGGCGCCGCCCTCGCCGGACCCGCCGGTGCAGCCGGCCAGCAGCACCGCGAGGAGCGCGGCGACGCCGGATACGTACGCCTTCCGCTGCACGGTCAGGCTCCTCTCGACGGTGCGGTGTGGCCGGTGTGTTCGCCGGTCCCTCAGTGTCCGCGCTGGTTAATCGCTTGCCGCGTGGGGGCGCCCCCTGCAGACAATGTGTATCGCACGCATCGCTGTGAACGCCGGTCCGCTGTCCTTTTTCGCCGACCTTGGCGCCAGTTTTGCTATTTCAGACTTGTATGTGTTTTGCGGGGGATTGGGGAAGAGATGTCGTACGTAGAGATGCCGGGTGCGAAGGTTCCCATCCGGATGTGGACCGACCCGGCGACGGTCGAGGAGTCCGCGCTCCAGCAGCTGCGGAACGTCGCGACCCTGCCGTGGATCAAGGGCCTGGCCGTGATGCCGGACGTGCACTACGGCAAGGGCGCGACGGTCGGGTCCGTCATCGCGATGCACGGGGCCGTGTGCCCCGCCGCGGTGGGCGTGGACATCGGCTGCGGGATGTCGGCGGTCAAGACGTCTCTCACGGCCAACGACCTGCCGGGGGACCTGTCGCGGCTCCGGTCGAAGATCGAGCAGGCCATCCCGGTGGGCCGGGGCATGCACGACAGCCCCGTCGACCCGGCGCGGCTGCACGGCTTCGGCACGGCCGGGTGGGACGCCTTCTGGGGCCGTTTCGGCGGGATCGCCGACGCGGTGAAGTTCCGTGAGGAGCGGGCCACCAAGCAGATGGGCACGCTCGGCTCGGGCAACCACTTCATCGAGCTGTGCACCGACACCGAGGGAGCGGTGTGGCTGATGCTGCACTCCGGCTCGCGGAACATCGGCAAGGAACTCGCCGAGTTCCACATCGGCGTCGCCCAGAAGCTCCCGCACAACCAGGGCCTGGTCGACCGCGACCTCGCCGTCTTCATCGCGGACACCCCGCAGATGGCGGCGTACCGCAACGACCTGTTCTGGGCGCAGGAGTACGCCAAGTACAACCGCACGATCATGATGGCCCTGTTCAAGGACGTCGTCCGCAAGGAGTTCAAGAAGGCCAAGCCGGTCTTCGAGCCCGAGATCAGCGCCCACCACAACTATGTGGCCGAGGAGCGCTACGACGGTATGGACCTGCTCGTGACCCGCAAGGGCGCGATCCGGGCCGGCTCCGGCGACTACGGCATCATCCCCGGCTCCATGGGGACGGGCTCGTACATCGTGAAGGGCCTCGGGAACCCGCTGTCCTTCAACTCCGCCTCGCACGGGGCCGGTCGGCGCATGAGCCGTACCGCCGCGAAGAAGCGGTTCTCGACGAAGGACCTGGAGGAGCAGACACGAGGCGTGGAGTGCCGCAAGGACTCCGGTGTCGTGGACGAGATCCCGGGCGCCTACAAGCCCATCGAGCAGGTCATCGACCAGCAGCGGGACCTGGTGCAGGTCGTCGCGAAGCTGAAGCAGGTCGTCTGCGTCAAGGGCTGACCGGCCCGCCGCGCACCCGGGCTACTTCGGTGCGTGGGTCACCGCGTAGATCATGACGAACGCCACGATGTGGATGCCGAAGAGGAAGTAGGCGAGCCACCACCACATCTGGCGTTCGTTGTGCGGGTCCTTGCCCGCGGGGCTCACGGGGCCTCCCTGTGCACCTTGGTGTTGGACGCCTGGGCCCGGGGGCGGACGACCAGCAGGTCGATGTTCACGTGGCTCGGGCGGGTGACCGCCCAGGTGATCGTGTCGGCGACGTCGTCGGCGGTCAGCGGCTCGGCCACGCCCTCGTAGACCTTCGCGGCCTTCTCGGCGTCGCCGCCGAAGCGGGTCAGCGCGAACTCCTCGGTCCGCACCATGCCGGGGGCCACCTCGATCACCCGCACCGGCTTGCCGACGATCTCCAGGCGCAGGGTCTCCGCCAGGACGTGCGCGCCGTGCTTGGCCGCGACGTATCCGGCGCCGCCCTCGTAGGCGGCGTGTCCGGCGGTGGAGGAGACGACCACCACGGTGCCGTCGCCGCTCGCCTCCAGCCTGGGCAGCAGCGCCTGCGTGAGATTCAGGGTGCCGATGACGTTCGTCTCGTACATCGTGCGCCAGTCGTCCGGGTCGCCGGTGGCCACCGGGTCGGCGCCGAGGGCCCCGCCCGCGTTGTTGACGAGGACGCCGACCGTGCGGAACGCCGTCGCGAACTCGTCCACGGCCGCGCGGTCCGTGACGTCCAGCTGGTAGGCGGTGGCGGAGTGGCCGGCCGCGGTGATCTCCTCGGCCAGCGCCTCGATCCGGTCCTTGCGGCGGGCGGTGAGGACCACGCGGTAGCCGGCGGCGGCCAGTTGCCGTGCCGTGGCGGCTCCGATCCCGCTGCTCGCACCGGTCACGACGGCGATGCGGGAGGCGGCGGACGGTGCGGCGCTCGGCATGGGTGCTCCTGGTGCGGGGTCGGGTTCACGGGCTGCACGGCCAGGATAGGCGGGCCGTGCGGTGGGACAATGGGATGGGTGATCCCCAGGGCAGGAGGTGGATCATGGGACAGGCACGTGAGGCCATGGACCGGCTGACCGCGGCGATCACCACCGCGGACTCCGCCGCCATCGCCGAGGTCTACGCGAAGGACGCGGTCGCCGTGACACCGGACGGCGGGGAGCTGCACGGCCGTGACGACATCACCGCCTACTGGCGGCAGATGAGCCAGGCGGTACCCGACGGCAGCTACGAGTCCGTGCACGCCTACGAGGTCGGTGACACCGCCATCGACGAGGGCGTCTTCCACGGCCACAACACCGGGCCGATCCAGTTGGCGACGGGCGAGACGCTGCCCGCGACCCAGAAGGAGATCAGGATCCGCGGCGTGGACTTCGCCAAGGTCGACGACGAAGGGCGGATCGTCGACTACCGGCTCTACTTCGACGAGATGGAGTTCCTGGGGCAGCTGGGGCTGCTGCCGGACGAGCCGTCCTGAGCCCCGCCGGTGCCGCGGATCAGTTGCCCCGCGGCACGTACATGATGATCGCCATGCCGGCGAGGCAGACCAGCGCGCCCGTGACGTCCCACCGGTCCGGGCGGTAGCCGTCCGCAACCATCCCCCAGGCCAGCGATCCGGCCACGAAGACTCCGCCGTAGGCGGCGAGGATACGGCCGAAGTTCGCGTCGGGCTGGAGCGTGGCGACGAAGCCGTAGGCGCCGAGGGCCAGTACGCCCGCGCCGATCCACAGCAGGCCGCGGTTTTCGCGCACGCCCTGCCAGACCAGCCAGGCGCCGCCGATCTCGAACAGGGCGGCGACGACGAAGAGGGCGGCGGAACGCAGGATGAGCATGGCCCTCAGCCTGGCATGCCGCTGAGACGCTACGGGGCCTCGGGACCCTCTGCGTCGTAGCGTTCGCGGGCCCGGTGCACCTCGTCGAAGTGGGTCTCGGCCCAGTGCTTCACGGCCGTCAGCAGCTGGGCGAGGTTCTGCCCCAGCGCGGTCAGCTCGTAGTCGACGCGCACCGGGACGGACGGGGTGACGGTGCGGGTGAGCAGGCCGTCGCGTTCGAGCGAGCGCAGGGTCTGGGTGAGCATCTTGGGGCTGACGCCGGCGATCTTGCGGCCCAGGTCGCTGTAGCGCAGCGGGCCGGGGGCGAGGGCGGAGACGACGAGGCTGACCCACTTGTCGCTGATGCGGTCCAGGAGCTGGTTGGTGGGACAGCTCCTGAGGAAGGCGTCGTACTCGACGCGGGCCTGCTCGCGCCGCTGGGCCGCCGTCCTGGTCGCCATGACTCACCTCCGGGATATGTACGCACTCTCAGGTAACTACTTACTGCTGGATAGTAACTCTTCCTAGGGTTGTGAGCGCGGGGCGGGAGAACGTCCCCGTCGACGCTGACGAAACCAAGGAGAACGCTGTGCGTGCTGTCGTGGTGGACTCGTTCGGTGGGCCGGAGGCCGTGGAGGTCGTGGAGACCGCGGTACCGGAGCCCGGTGCGAGGGAGATACGGATCAAGGTGGCGGCGGCCGCGCTGAACCCGGTGGACGCGGGGGTGCGCTCCGGTGTCTTCGGAGGCGCGGGGAAGCGGATCGGACTGGGCTGGGATGTCGCCGGCACGGTGGACGCGGTGGGCGTCGCCACCTCGTGGAGTGTGGGCGACGCGGTGGTCGCGCTCGACCACGGGATGGTCAAGCCGCTGGGCACCCACGCCGAGTACGTGGTGGTGGACGCGACCGCCGCCGCGACGGCGCCGGTGACCGTGGACGTGGTGCACGCGGCGGCACTGCCGCTGAACGCGCTGACCGCCGCCCAGGCGCTGGACCGGCTGGAACTCGCCCCGGGACGGTCGCTGCTGGTGACGGGGGCCGCGGGGGCGGTCGGCGGGTACGCCGTCCAGCTCGCCGCGCTTCAGGGCATCGCCGTCACGGCACTGGCCCGCGAGACGGATGAGGAGTTCGTACGGTCGCTGGGGGCGGCCGGTTTCACGGCCGCCGACCCCGGAGCCAGGAACTTCGACGCCGTGCTGGACGCCGCCGTCCTGGGCGAACCGGCGCTGGAGTGGGTGCGGGACGGGGGCGCCTACCTCGGCGTCATCCCGCACACGGAGCCCGCGCCGGTGCGCGGGGTGCGGACCGGGGCGGTCGAGGTGAGCGCCGACGGCGCGCGGCTGGCCGAGCTGGTCCGGCTGGTGGACGAAGGCGTGCTGACCCTCCGGGTGGCCGAGACCTACGCCCTGGACGACGCGGCGAAGGCGCACGCCCGGCTGGACGAGGGCGGCGTCCGCGGCCGGCTCGTGCTCGTTCCGTAGTCCTGGTGGTCCGCGGCCGGCTCGTGCTGGTCCCGTGGCACTACCGGCTGTCGGCGCGGGCGTAGGCGGTGGGTGACACGCCGATCGTCGAGGTGAAGTCACGGACCAGGTGGGCCTGGTCGGCGTAGCCGAGTTCCTGGGCGAGGGCGGCCCAGTCGACGTCGGTGCCGGCGCGTTCGAGGGCGTCGTGGATGCGGTACCGCAGGATGCACCACTTGGGGCTGACGCCCACGTACGAGGAGAAGAGGCGTTGCAGGGCGCGCACCGACAGTCCCTCGTCCCGCGCGAGGCCGGCGACGCGGCGGATCGTGCGGTCGGCGCGGATCCGGGCGACCAGGTCGACGGCGAGGTCCGCCTGGGGGTCTGGTTCGTGGGGGAGGGCGAGGAGGAAGGAGTCGAGGGCGGCCACCCGGGCGTCGTCGCCGGCCGGACTCACGATCGTGCGGGCGGTGTCCGCGGTGGCGGCGGGGAAGACCTCCGCCGCGTCGAGCGCGCGGCCCGTCCAGCGGGACACCGGCGCGTCGGGGGCGTGGGGGCGGAAGCCGCCGGGCCGGAACTTCACCCCGCAGACCCGGCCCCGGCCGGTGAGCTTGCGGGTGTAGAGGCCGAGCGCGACGCCGGTGAGCTCGGCGTAGGGGCCGCCCTCGTCCTCGTCCCACTGGAAGGTCAGATTGACGGACGGGTGCGGGACGATGTGGGAGGCGTACGGCTCGGGCAGGTCCCAGTCGATCAGCCAGTACCACTCGACATACCGGCGCAGCGGCTCGGCGGGCGCGTGACGCCGGAACCGGACGCGGCGGAGCAGCCCGGACGGGTCGACGATCCCGCGGGTGTCCTGGCGGGGTGCCTCCATGGGCGGATCGTACGTCGCGTTCCTCGTCGCGTTCGTTGTCGCGTTTGTTCAAGAGGGGCGGCCCCCGGTGTCCCTACGGTCGGGGGCATGGACGCATACAGGGTGGAGACGTACGGCATCGGGGAGCTGCTGGACCGCGCGTGCGAGCGGGCGGTGCCGGTGGTGCGGGGTGTGCCCGACGGGGCGCTGGGCGCGCGGACGCCGTGTGCCGAGTACGACGTGAAGGCGCTGGTCAACCATCTCTTCCAGGTGGTGGTGCAGTTCCAGCGGCTGGCCGTGCGGGAGGGGGCCGACTTCGGGGAGACCCCGGATCTGGTCGGCTCGGATCCCGCGTGGCGGGAGCGGCTTGCGGACGAGGCCCGCCGGGTGGTGGCGGCGTGGTCGGCGCCGGGGGTGGAGGACGGGACGACGGGGGCGATGGGGATGCCCGCGCGGCTGGTCGGCGCGATGGTGCTGCTGGATCTCACCGTGCACGTGTGGGATCTGGCGCGGGCGACGGGCCAGGAGTTCCCGGGGTGCGACGAGGCGGTTCTGGCGGAGCTGGCGGGGGCGGTGGAGACGCTGGAGCCGACGGCGCGGGCGATGGGGGCGTTCGGGGAGCCGGTGCCGGCGCCCGAGGGGGCGACCGCGTTCGAGCTGCTGCTCGCGCGGACGGGCCGGGATCCGCGCTGGGATGCTCGACCGGCTCCGCGCTGAGATCCACGCTGGGACCCGCGCCGGATCCGTACTGGGATCCGCGGTGGGAATAGCCCATGGGGGGTCACCGTTCTCCGGGTATAGTTGAACCATAAACAACCTGGAGGGTGAGCGACCATGCAGTTCGGGATCTTCAGCGTCGGCGACGTCACGCCGGACCCCACGACCGGCCGCACGCCGACCGAGCGCGACCGCATCAAGGCCATGGTCGCCATCGCCCTGAAGGCGGAGGAGGTCGGCCTGGACGTCTTCGCGACCGGCGAGCACCACAACCCGCCGTTCGTGCCGTCCTCGCCGACCACCATGCTCGGCTACATCGCGGCCCGCACCGAGCGGCTCGTCCTGTCGACCTCGACCACGCTCATCACCACGAACGACCCGGTGAAGATCGCCGAGGACTTCGCGATGCTCCAGCACCTGGCCGACGGCCGGATGGACCTCATGATGGGCCGCGGCAACACCGGCCCGGTCTACCCCTGGTTCGGCAAGGACATCCGCCAGGGCATCAACCTCGCCATCGAGAACTACGCCCTGCTGCACCGCCTGTGGCGCGAGGACGTCGTGAACTGGGAAGGCAAGTTCCGCACCCCGCTGCAGGGCTTCACCTCCACGCCCCGGCCGCTGGACGGCGTACCGCCGTTCGTCTGGCACGGCTCCATCCGCTCCCCGGAGATCGCCGAGCAGGCCGCGTACTACGGCGACGGCTTCTTCCACAACAACATCTTCTGGCCCGCCGACCACACCAAGCGGATGGTCGAGCTGTACCGCACCCGGTACGCGCACTACGGGCACGGGACCCCCGAGCAGGCGATCGTCGGGCTGGGCGGGCAGGTGTTCATGCGGAAGAACTCGCAGGACGCCGTGCGCGAGTTCCGCCCGTACTTCGACAACGCGCCGGTGTACGGCCACGGGCCCTCGCTGGAGGACTTCGCCGAGCAGACGCCGCTGACCGTCGGCTCCCCGCAGCAGGTGATCGAGAAGACGCTCGCCTTCCGGGACTACGCCGGCGACTACCAGCGCCAGCTGTTCCTGATGGACCACGCCGGGCTGCCGCTGAAGACCGTCCTGGAGCAGCTCGACCTGCTCGGCGAGGAGGTCGTCCCGGTGCTGCGCAAGGAGTTCGCCGCCCGGCGCCCGGCCGGGGTGCCGGACGCCCCGACCCACGCCTCGCTGCTGGCCCGCAGGGACGCCGAGGAGGTGACCGTCGCATGAGGCTCGTCGTCGTGTCCGCGGGACTGAGCGTCCCCTCCTCCACCCGGCTGCTCGCCGACCGGCTGGCCGCCGCGACGGGACGCCAGGCGGACGTGGACGTCGGGGTCGTCGAGCTGCGCGAACTCGCCGTGGAGATCGCGCAGAACCTGACCAACGGCTTCCCCGGGCGCCGGCTGGCCGCCGCGATCGACGCGGTGACCTCGGCGGACGGCCTGATCGTCGTCACGCCGGTGTTCTCCGCGTCGTACAGCGGGCTGTTCAAGTCGTTCTTCGACGTCATCGACAAGGACGCGCTCACCGGGATGCCGGTGCTGATCGCCGCGACCGGCGGCACCGCCCGGCACTCCCTCGTCCTGGACCACGCGCTGCGCCCGCTCTTCGCCCACCTGCGGGCCGTCGTCGTCCCCACCGGGGTGTACGCGGCCTCCGAGGACTGGGGCGCCGAGGGCCTGGACGGACGGATCGAACGGGCGGCCGGCGAGCTGGCCGCGCTGATGCGGGGGCTGTCGGCGACGCGGCGGCCCGCGCCGGACGCCTTCACGGTGGTGCCGTTCGCCGAACAGCTGGCGGCGGTGACGGAGGGGTCCGCCGACTGACGGCGACAGCGGGATCACAGGAGAAAGGCGAGCGTGAGATCCCGGTAAGAAGGGTGAGCGTATGCGGCCCCTCACAGCCCGACCGCCCGGGGCCTTGGCACTATGAAGGCGTGGCCCACACTGTGCTCCTCGCCGAAGACGACCGCGCCATCCGCAACGCGCTGGAGCGTGCCCTGACCCTGGAGGGCTATCGGGTCACCGCGGTCGCCGACGGTGTCGAGGCGCTCGCCCAGGCCCACCGCACCCCTCCGGACGTGCTCGTCCTCGACGTGATGATGCCCGGCATCGACGGCCTCCAGGTCTGCCGGGTGCTGCGCGCCGAGGGCGACAACACCCCGATCCTCATGCTCACGGCGCTCGTGGAGACCCAGGACCGCATCGCGGGACTGGACGCGGGCGCCGACGACTACGTCGTCAAGCCGTTCGACGTCGAGGAGGTCTTCGCCCGGCTGCGCGCCCTGCTGCGCCGCACCGGCGACACGAACGGCGCCCCCGCCCCCGCCGAAGCGCCCCGGCAGACCCCCGCCGGTGCCTCCGGGCGGCTCATCGAGGCCGCCGGGCTGCGGATGGACCCGCAGGCGCGGCGCGCCTGGCGCGGCGAGCGCGAGCTGGAGCTGACCCGCACCGAGTTCGAGCTGCTGGAGCTGCTCGTACGCAACGCCGGGATCGTCCTCGACCACGCCACCATCTACGACAAGATCTGGGGCTACGACTTCGGCCCCGGCTCCAAGAACCTCGCCGTCTACGTCGGCTATCTGCGCCGCAAGCTCGACGCGCCCGGCGCCCCGCAGCTCATCCACACGGTGCGCGGCGTGGGCTATGTGCTGCGGGAGGACTGAGTGGCCGGCCGCGTCCGCCGCCGGCTCGCCCGGCTGCTGACCGGACCCCGGCGCACCGGACTGCTCTCGCTGCGCGGCACCTTCGCGGTGTCCTTCGCCGCCGTCACCGCCGTCGTCACCCTGCTGGTCGGCCTGCTCTCCTACACCGCGGCCGCCCGTCTGGTGCGGGTGGACCAGGAGAGCGTGTTCGACGAGGTCGTGCAGGACCTGCGGGGCGAGGTGCGGCAGCGGCCGATGACGCCGGACGACTTCTCCTCCTCCGCGCCCGGCCACGACCTGGTCCGGCCCGCCCGCACCGATGTGCAGGTGCTGGGGCCGGACGGCGCCGTCGTCGACCCCGGCAGCCCCGGGCTGCCGGTCGAGGCCGCCGACCGGCGGGTCGCGGCCGAGCGGACCGCCGGGCGGATGATCCAGCACCGGGACGTAGACGTCGGCGACGACGTCTACCGCGTCGCCACGGTCGCGCTCGGCGGCGGCCGGGGCGCCGTGCAGATCGCCCAGGAGTTCAGCGACACCGAGGACCTGCTGCGGGCCCTCCAGCAGCGGACGCTGCTGCTGATGTCGGCCATCGTCGTCCTCGCCGGGCTGTTCGGCTGGTGGCTGGCACGGCGCATCACCCGGCGGCTCGTCGTCCTCACCGACGCCGCCGAGGACGTCGCCCGTACCCGCCGGCTCGGTATCGAGGTCCCGGTCACCGGGTACGACGAGGTCGGCCGGCTGGGCCGCGCCTTCGACCGGATGCTGGGCCGGCTCGCTCAGTCGGAGGAGGACCAGCGGCGGCTCGTGCAGGACGCGGGGCACGAGCTGCGGACCCCGCTCACCTCCCTGCGCACCAACATCTCGCTGCTGCGCCGCATCGACGAGCTGCCGCCCGACGCCCGCGACGAGTTGGTCGCCGACCTGGGTCAGGAGGCGCGGGAGCTGACCGACCTGGTCAACGAGCTGGTCGACCTCGCCGCCGGGCAGTCCGACACCGAGCCGGCCCAGCGGGTGGACCTCGCCGAGATCGCCGAGGACGTGGCCGTGCTCGCCCGGCGGCGCACCGGCCGGCGGATCGTGGTCCGCGCCTGCGGCGACACCAGCCTCACCGGGCGGCCGGGGATGCTCCAGCGGGCCCTGACCAACCTCGTGGAGAACGCCGCGAAGTTCGACCGCGACGGCACCGCGCCCATCGAGATCGGCGTCGCCGGGCCCGCCCGCCCCGGCACGGTCCGCGTCGAGGTCCTCGACCGGGGCCCGGGCATCGCCGACGACGACCTGATGCGTGTCTTCGACCGCTTCTACCGCGCCCCCGACGCCCGTTCCCTGCCGGGCTCGGGCCTGGGCCTGTCGATCGTCCGCGAGGTGGCCCTCGCCCACGGCGGAGCCCCGTTCGCGTTCCACCGCGAGGGCGGCGGCACGGCGATCGGCTTCACGGCGGGACGGCCGGGGGAGACGGGGGCGGTTCGGGAGAGGGCGTGACGCGTCACGCGGACGGCTCCTGCGGGGCACCGCACGGCGGATGAAAGGGCGAGGTCCGAAGACCTCGCCTCTCCGTGTTCAGCGCCCGCTCAGGGCCGGATCAGGCAGTACGGCCGGTGGCCCGCCTCGTGCAGCTGCTCCGTACGACCTCGGCCTCGGAGCGCAGGGGTGTCATTCCGCCCGCCTCGCGCACGATCTCTGAGTAAGCCGCCGGCCTGAGAGCCGTCTTGGCGTCGGCCGGGTCCGTTCGCGCCTTGACGACGAGGTCCGTCAACTGTTGCATCCGCACCTCCGACGGCCGCTTGGGCTGCTGCCGGACGAGCGCGGCCGTACGGTCGGAGTTCTTGTGCTCGCCGGCCTGCATGCACAGCCGCCGCTGCACACGTACGAGGCGCTGCCCGGGCCCAAGCATCCATACTGCGCGGGCGTTGTTCTCAAAGGCGCCGCGCGGTTTGAGGTTATGAGGCAAGTCGCGGTGTTACGCGGCATTTACGTATACCGCTGACCTCGGAGAGGCCGGGGCGGCTGGGCTCTGAAGCCGGTACGCCGCCCCGGCGCTCCAGTCGCGTCAGGCCGGTACGGCAGCCGTAAGCCTCGCGGCGCTGCCGTCGGCGAGTGCCGCGAGATACCGCTCCGCGTCCAGCGCTGCCGCACAGCCACTCGCGGCGGCGGTGATCGCCTGGCGGTAGGTGTGGTCGACGACGTCGCCCGCGGCGAAGACGCCGGGAACATTCGTGCGGGTGGAGGGCGAGGCGACCTGGATGTAGCCGTTGCCGTCCAGGTCCAGTTGGCCCTTGAACAGCTCCGTGCGCGGATCGTGGCCGATGGCGATGAACAGGCCGGTCGCGTCCAGGTCGCGGGTGGCGCTGCTGAAGACGTCACGCAGCACGAGCCCGGCCAGCATGCCGTTGCTCTCCTTGATCTCGGCGATCTCGGAGTCGAAGGCGAAGGAGATCTTGTCGTCGGCGAAGGCCCGGTTCTGCATGACCTGCGAGGCGCGCAGCGTGGAACGCCGGTGGACGACGGTCACCGAGCGGGCGAAGCGGGTGAGGAACGTGGCCTCCTCCATGGCGGTGTCACCGCCGCCGACGACCACGATGTCGCGGTCCCGGAAGAAGAAGCCGTCGCAGGTGGCGCACCAGGACACGCCCCGGCCGGAGAGTTCGTCCTCCTTGGGCAGGCCGAGCTTGCGGTAGCCGGAGCCGGTCGCCACGATCACCGTCTTCGCGCGGTGCACCGTGCCCGCCGTGTCGGTGACGGTCTTGATGTCCCCGGTGAGGTCGACGGCGACGATGTCGTCGTCGACCATCTCGGCGCCGAACCTCTCGGCCTGGGCGCGCATGTTCGTCATCAGATCCGGGCCGTCTATGCCCTCGGGGAAGCCGGGGAAGTTCTCGACCTCGGTCGTCGTGGTGAGCGCGCCGCCCACGAAGATCGCACCGCCGAACACAAGCGGCTTGAGTTCGGCGCGGCCGGTGTAGAGGGAGGCTGTGTATCCGGCGGGGCCGGAGCCGATGACGATGACCTCGCGTATGCCGGTGTCGTTCACTGAGGTCACGCCTCCTGCTTGGCGTCGATCTCGGCGATGAGCGCCTCGATGCGGGTCTTGATTTCGTCGCGGATGGGGCGGACGGCCTCGACGCCCTTGCCGGCCGGGTCTTCGAGGGCCCAGTCGAGGTACTTCTTGCCGGGGAAGATGGGGCAGGCGTCGCCGCAGCCCATGGTGATGACGTAGTCGGACGCCTGGACGGCCTCGGTGGTCAGGATCTTCGGCTTGGCGTCGGCGATGTCGACGCCGACTTCCTTCATGGCCTCGACGGCAGAGGGGTTGACCTGGTCGCCCGGGACGGAGCCGGCGGAGCGGACCTCGATCCGGTCGCCCGCGAGGTGCTGGAGGAATCCGGCGGCCATCTGGGAGCGGCCGGCGTTGTGGACGCAGACGAACAGCACGGAGGCGAGCGGGCTGGAGGACATCGGTTTCTTCCTTCGTCAGTGATTCTTACGGTGGTGCGGGGTGCGGATTCAGGTGCTCGGCAGGGAGGCGAGCAGTTCGGTGATGTGGGCGTCGAGCGCGTCGCGGATGCCGCGGACCATGGCGATCGGGGCGCCCTCAGGGTCGGTGACGGGCCAGTCGAGGTAGCAGCGGCCGGGCAGGACGGGGCAGGCGTCCCCGCATCCCATGGTGATGACGATGTCGGCGGCCTGCACGACCTCGTCGGTCAGTGGCTTGGGGAACGCGTCGCTGAGGTCCACGCCGGCCTCGGTGAGCACCTGGGTGACGACCGGATCGACCTCGGCGGCCGGGAGCGTGCCCGCGGACGAAACGACCACGTGTCCGCCCGCGCGGTGCGCGAGGAGGGCTGCTGCCATCTGCGAACGGCCGACGTTGTGGCTGCAGACAAACAGCACGCGGGGCACGCCGCAGTCGGGCACCCCCTGCACGTGTGCCAGCGCGTCCAGCCGCTCAGTGGCGAGGTGCTCGGCCAGTACGACCAGGTGGGTGCGGACGCGGGCGTGCTCGGCCAGCCGTTCGAAGGAGTCGGTGACGAGGCGCTGGATGGTCTCCGGGGCGAAGCGCCCGCGGTAGCGCAGGGCGAGTCGGGCGATGCCCGACGCGAGGCGCTCATCGGGCAGGACGGGGGGCGGGGATGCGGTCACGGGAACCCCCTTCGGGGCAGCGGGGCGCGGGCCCCAGGTGTCAGCCCCGGCTGGTATCAGCTCGGAGTGATGTGAGAGTATCAGTCCATGATGATGTCAGTCGACACTGACCTGATCCGGGTGCTGGCCGACCCGCTCAGGCTCCGGATCGTGACCCTGCTGGCCCGCGAGACGCTGTGCACCACGCACCTCGTCGAGGAGACCGGCGCCCGGCAGACCAATCTCTCCAACCACCTCAGGGTCCTGCGCGAGGCCGGGGTCGTGGAGACCGAGCCGTGCGGGCGCTTCACCTACTACAAGCTCCGCCCCGACGTCATCGCCCAGCTCGCCGGGCAGTTCGCCGACCTGGCCGAGTCCGCCCGCACCGCCGCCGACAACAAGAGGGCCTGCCCGTGACCTCCACCGAGCCCACCACCTCCGCTCCGGCCGGGGCGGAGGACGACTCGATCGTCAAGAAGCTCTCCACCCTTGACCGTTACCTCGCGGTGTGGATCCTCATCGCCATGGCCGTCGGCCTTGGACTCGGGCGACTGATCCCCGGGCTGAATGACCCGCTGGCGAAGGTGGAGGCCGGCGGCATCTCGCTGCCCATCGCCCTCGGGCTGCTGATCATGATGTACCCGGTCCTGGCCAAGGTTCGCTACGACAAGCTCGACGCCGTCACCGGCGACCGCAAGCTGATGATCTCCTCCCTGGTCATCAACTGGATCCTCGGACCCGCGGTCATGTTCGCCCTGGCCTGGATCTTCCTGCCGGACCTGCCCGAGTACCGCACCGGCCTGATCATCGTCGGCCTGGCCCGCTGCATCGCCATGGTCATCATCTGGAACGACCTCGCCTGCGGCGACCGCGAGGCCGCAGCCGTGCTCGTCGCGCTGAACTCGGTCTTCCAGGTTCTGGCGTTCGGCCTGCTGGGCTGGTTCTACCTCGAACTGCTCCCCGGCTGGCTGGGCCTGGGCGACGGGGAGCACCTGGACATCTCGATGTGGGAGATCGCCTTCAACGTGGTCATCTTCCTGGGCGTCCCGCTGCTGGCCGGGTTTCTGACCCGCCGGATCGGCGAGAAGAAGATGGGCCGCGAGAGCTACGAGTCCCGCTTCCTGCCGAAGATCGGCCCCTGGGCGTTGTACGGGCTGCTGTTCACGATCGTGATCCTCTTCGCCCTGCAGGGGAAGACCATCACCTCCCAGCCGCTGGATGTCGCCCGCATCGCGCTGCCGCTGCTGGTGTACTTCGCTGTGATGTTCTTCGGCACCTTCCTCCTCGGCAAGAGCCTGGGGCTGGCCTACGACCGGACCACGACCCTGGCGTTCACCGCAGCGGGCAACAACTTCGAGCTGGCCATCGCGGTCGCCATCGCCACCTTCGGCGTCACCTCCGGCCAGGCCCTCTCCGGCGTCGTCGGCCCGCTCATCGAAGTGCCGGTGCTGATCGGCCTCGTCTACGTCGCGCTCGCCTGGCGTAAAAAGTTCACTGACGACGCGGTGACCACGACCCCGTGACGCAGCACGTGGATGTGGTGGTGGTCGGTGGTGGTCGGGCAGGGCTCGCCGCCGGCCATCACCTGCGTCGTCAGGGCATCGACTTCACCATCCTCGACGCCGAACCAGCACCGGGCGGGGCTGGGCAGCACATGTGGGACTCGCTGCGCCTGTTCTCCCCGGCCGGCTCATGCCCACACAGCCCGGCGAGACCCACCCCGACACCGGTCACGTGGTGGACTACCTGACCGAGTGCCCTGGCCGCCTGACGGCCCCTCCCCGGCATGCAAAAGGGCGAGGCCCGAAGACCCCGCCCGCCCCTCACGAAACCCAGCTCAGGGCCACACCAAGCAGTACGGCTGATGCCCCGCCTCATGCAGGCGGTGCGAGAAGTCCTGCCACTCGTGGAGCAGCTGGTACACGTTGAACGCGTCGCGCGGCCCGCCGCGGTCCGGGACCGTGGACCAGATGAAGGCCGCCGCGCCCACCGCCTCCTCGCCTATGCCGCGCAACGGGTCGACGACCGTCATCGGCAGCTTCACCACGGCGTAGTCGGGGTGGAGGACGACCAGCTCCAGGGGCGGCACCTTGTGCAGGGGCACACCTTCGATGCCCGTCAGCACCATGGCCGCCATCGTCTCCGGCTTGATCTTGGTGAACATGCCGTTCATGCCGAGCTCGTCGCCGCCGAGTTCCTCGGGGCGCATCGAGATCGGGACGCGGGCCGCGGTCGCGCCGTCCGGAGCGCCGAAGTACTTGTACGTCACCCCCACCCGACCACCATTCCTGCTCCCCGCCCTCAGTCGGTCGACCCGGCTGTCGATCCGCCGGTCGAACGGCTCGTGCTCACTCGGTACACCCGTCGCATCTGGCATACCTGGTACAACGTGTCCCTGGCGTACTTCGTTCGAATCCTCCGCGTCGCGTCGGTGCCTTCCCCGCCGGGCACGTCGAGGACCCAGGTCGTCGGTCCCCTCGCCCAGTCCGCCACCGCGATGCATATCTCCACCCGACTGCTGTTCTAGGACGCGTGGCGCCCGCCGCGCAACCCGATCATCGTGTCAGTGACCTCCCCCACGGCCGCCCGCCGAAACGTGCGGCGAAACACCTCTGCGTGAGATGTCCCCGGTCCCCGATCACCACGGCCCGCATGAGCTGTGTGTATCACGCCCAGTCTCGCAGATCACCCGTCCGTGACGCCGGGGTACGCAGGGACGGAAGGGGCGAAGGGGGCCGTCCGCACGCCGGTGGCGGCTCGCTGCCGTCGCCGGGCCCTGGCCTACCCTGAGGAGGTCACAGGCAACCGGAGCCCCGGATGATCACCGAAGGTCGGAAAAGGTCGGAGTAGTCGCAGGTCATGAGCGAAGCGCCCTCTTCAGGAACGCCCTATCCATACGATGCGCCCGCCTCGCAGGCGCTGTTCGACCGTGCGGCCGCCGTGACGCCCGGCGGTGTGAACTCCCCGGTGCGCGCCTTCCGCGCGGTGGGCGGTACGCCCCGGTTCATGGTGTCCGGCAGCGGCCCGTACCTGACCGACGCCGACGGACGCGAGTACGTCGACCTCGTCTGCTCCTGGGGACCGATGATCCTCGGGCACTCCCACCCCGAGGTGATCGCCGCCGTGCAGGAGGCCGTCGCCCGCGGCACCTCCTTCGGCACGCCCGGTGAGGGCGAGGTCGCGCTCGCCGAGGAGATGGTCGACCGGATCGGGCCCCTGGAGCAGGTGCGCCTGGTCTCCAGCGGCACCGAGGCGACCATGTCGGCGATCCGTCTCGCCCGCGGGTTCACCCGGCGCACCAAGGTGATCAAGTTCGCCGGCTGCTACCACGGGCACGTCGACTCGCTGCTCGCCGCCGCCGGATCCGGCGTCGCCACCTTCGCCCTGCCCGACACCCCGGGCGTCACCGGCGCCCAGGCCGGCGACACGATCGTCCTGCCGTACAACGACCTGGAGTCGGTGCACGAGGCGTTCCACCGCTACCCCGGCGAGATCGCCTGCGTCATCACCGAGGCCTCGCCCGGCAACATGGGCGTCGTCCCGCCCCGGCCCGGCTTCAACCAGGGCCTGAAGGACGCCTGCGGCAAGAACGGCGCCCTGTACATCTCCGACGAGGTCATGACCGGCTTCCGCACCAGCCGCGCCGGCTGGTACGGCGTGGACGGGGTCGAGCCGGACCTGATGACCTTCGGCAAGGTCATGGGCGGCGGTTTCCCCGCCGCCGCGTTCGGCGGCCGGGCCGACGTGATGGCCCACCTCGCCCCCGCCGGGCCCGTCTACCAGGCCGGCACGCTCTCCGGGAACCCGGTCGCGACGGCCGCCGGTCTCGCCCAGCTGCGCCTCCTCGACCAGGCCGCGTACGACACGATCGACCAGGTGTCGGCGACCATCCAGGGGCTCGTCACCGAGGCGCTCAGCAAGGAGGGTGTGGCGCACCGGCTGCAGAACGCCTCCAACATGTTCTCCGTCTTCTTCACCGACCGTGAGGTCCGCACCTACGAGGACGCCAAGCGCCAGGAGTCGTTCCGCTTCACCGCGTTCTTCCACTCGATGCTTGCGCAGGGCGTCTATCTGCCGCCCTCGTCGTTCGAGTCCTGGTTCGTGTCCACGGCCCACGACGAGCGGGCCCTCCAGCGGATCGCCGACGCCCTCCCGGCGGCGGCCCGAGCGGCGGCGGAGGCCACGGCGGAATGAGCGACACCTCCCGCGCCCCCTCCAGTGAAGACACGCCCACTCCCGAGCCCTCCGAGAAGCCGATGACCGACAGCAGCGACATCACCGTCGTCCACCTCGTGCGGCACGGCGAGGTGGCCAACCCGGACGGCGTCCTCTACGGCCGCCTGGCGGGCTACCACCTCTCCGAGCTCGGCCGGCAGATGGCCGACCGGGTCGCCGAGCACCTGACCGACCGGGACATCACCCATGTCTGCGCCTCCCCGCTGGAGCGGGCGCAGGAGACGGCCACCCCGATCGCCAAGGCGCACGGGCTCGACCTCGCGACCGACGCCCGGCTCATCGAGGCCGAGAACGTCTTCCAGGGCAAGACGTTCGGTGTCGGGGACGGCGCGCTGAAGCGGCCGGCGAACTGGAAGCACCTGCTCAACCCGTTCAAGCCGTCCTGGGGCGAGCCGTACGCCGAGCAGGTCGTGCGGATGATGGGTGCCCTCGACGCCGCCAAGGACGCCGCGCGCGGCCACGAGGCGGTGCTGGTGAGCCATCAGCTGCCGATCTGGATCGTGCGCTGCGCAGTCGAGAAGCGGCGGCTGTGGCACGACCCGCGCAAGCGGCAGTGCACGCTCGCGTCGCTGACGTCCTTCACCTACCAGGGCGACCGGATCGTCTCCGTCGGCTACTCCGAGCCGGCGATCGACCTCGTCCCCGAGCATCTGCGGGCGGGCGCCAGGCCGGTCCAGGGGCAGAGCAAGGGCTTCGGCGCCTGACCCCCCGTGGCTGATACACGCGGGTGACATTGCTCGCGAATCCTCCACAGCGCGACGGGAACCACCCCGTTCGTCGTGACCTCTGACTGGGTGACCACCTCAGCAGCACGACGGACGGGGCAGCCATGCGCGACATCAGCCGACGGGGAGCCATCGGGATCGGGGCCGGAGCGGCCGCCGCCCTCTCACTCGCGGGATGCGGCGCGTCCACGTCGTCCGGCGGGCCGAAGGACCGCAAGGATCCCGGCGGTTCCGGCGGCGACCGGGACAACCGGCACGGCTCGCAGGCCGACCGCGACCGCCCGATAGGCGACGGCTCCACCTCCTACACAGGCAAGCAGCCCCACCAGCCGGACGCGCCGCGGCCGCTGGAGCCGGGCGAGGAGCCGCCGCAGTTCGTCGTCTTCTCCTGGGACGGGGCCGGCGAGGTCGGCAACGGCCTCTTCCCGCGCTTCCTGGACCTGGCCAAGGAGCACGAGGCGCACATGACCTTCTTCCTCTCGGGGCTCTATCTGCTCCCCGAGTCGAAGAAGCGGCTCTACGAACCGCCGAACAACCCGCGCGGCGCCTCCGACATCGGCTACCTCACCGACGACCACATCAAGCAGACGCTGAAGAACGTCCGGCGCGCCTGGCTCGACGGGCACGAGATAGGCACCCACTTCAACGGCCACTTCTGCGCGGGCAACGGCACCGTCGGCAACTGGACGCCGCAGCAGTGGCGCAGCGAGATCGACCAGGCCAAGTCGTTCGTCAAGGAGTGGCGCACCAACTCCGGCTGGACCGATCTGCCCTCCCTGCCGTTCGACTACGACAAGGAGCTCGTCGGCGGCCGTACGCCCTGTCTGCTCGGGCAGGACAACCTGCTGCCCACCGCCCGTGAGCTGGGCTGGCGCTACGACGCCTCCTCGCCCGGCGGCCGTCAGGTGTGGCCGGTGAAGAAGAAGGGGCTCTGGGATCTGCCGCTGCAGCAGATACCTTTCCCCGGCCGTTCGTTCGAGGTCCTGTCGATGGACTACAACATCCTCGCCAACCAGTCGGTCAACTCCACGAACGCCCCGAGCCACAACCACCCCGCCTGGCGCACCCAGGCGACACAGGCGTACATCCAGGGATTCAAGCGGGCATACGAGACGAACCGCGCCCCCTTCTTCATAGGCAACCACTTCGAGCAGTGGAACGGCGGCATCTACATGGACGCCGTCGAGGAGGCGCTGAAGCATATGGCGCGCGAGAAGGAGAAGGGCGGCGACATACGGCTCGTCTCCTTCCGGCAGTTCGTGGACTGGCTGGACGTCCAGAAGCCGGACATTCTCGACAAGTTGCGCACGCTGGACGTCGGGCAGAAGCCTGCGGGCGGCTGGAGCGCCTTCACCAAGGGTGGCACCGAGGGCGGCTCGGGGACCCCGTCCGGCACCTCTTCCGAGGGGTCCGGAAACGCTGCCTGATATGCGGTTTTACGCCCGAGAGGGGGGCGCGCAAGATCCCCCGTACGGGCATGCGAAACTTTTCACATGAGTGCCGTCCGTCGCGCCCGTAGCCGTATCGCCCCGCTCGCCGCCAGTGCCGCCGTTGCCGCGCTGGTCCTGTCCGCGTGCAGTTCGGGCGGCACCTCGGGCGGTGGCGGGGACACCAACTTCGTCGCCGGCGGCAACGGCGTCGACACCGTGAAGCGGGGCGAGCGCGCCGAGGCGCCGGAGTTGTCCGGCGCCACCATCGACGGCAAGCAGCTCACCACCGCCGACTACAAGGGCAAGGTCCTCGTGGTCAACGTCTGGGGTTCGTGGTGCCCGCCCTGCCGGGCCGAGGCGAAGAACTTCCAGACCGTCTACACGGACCTCAAGGACCAGGGCGTCCAGTTCGTCGGCATCAACACCCGGGACACCAGCACCACCCCGGCGAAGGCCTTCGAGAAGGAGTTCGGGGTCACCTACCCGAGCCTGTACGACCCCACCGGGAAGCAGATGCTCCGCTTCGGCAAGGGCACGCTCAACCCGCAGGCCATCCCCTCCACACTCGTCATCGACCGGGACGGCAACATCGCGGCCCGGGCGCTGACGCCCCTCGGCGAGGACACCCTGCGGGACATGATCGAGCCCGTCCTCGCGGAGAAGTGACGTGAGCGCCCTCACCACACTCGCCGCCGAACCCAACCAGACGGTGATGAGCGGCGCCCTTCTGATCGCGCTGCCCGTCGCCCTGCTCGGCGGCCTCGTCTCCTTCTTCTCGCCCTGCGTCCTCCCGCTGGTCCCCGGCTATCTCTCCTATGTCACCGGGGTCACCGGCACCGACCTCGCCGAGGCCCGGCGCGGCCGCATGGTCGCCGGCGCCTCCCTCTTCGTGCTCGGCTTCACCGCCGTGTTCGTCTCCGGCGGGGCGCTCTTCGGGTACTTCGGCGACAACCTCCAGGCGCACAAGGACATCCTGTCGAAGGTGCTCGGCGTCCTCATGATCGCCATGGGTGTCTTCTTCATGGGCCTGATGCCCTGGATGACCCAGCGTGAGTTCCGCTTCCACAAGCGGCCCGTGACCGGGCTGGTCGGCGCGCCCTTCCTCGGCGCCCTCTTCGGCATCGGCTGGACGCCCTGCCTCGGCCCCACGCTCACCTCCGTGATCGCGCTGTCGTACAACGAGGCGAGCGCGGGCCGCGGCGCCCTGCTCACCGTCGCCTACTGCCTCGGCCTCGGCGTCCCCTTCGTCCTGGCTGCCGTAGCCTTCCGCAAGGCGCTCGGTGCCTTCGCCTGGGTCAAGCAGCACTATGTCTGGGTCATGCGGATCGGCGGCACGATGATGATCGTGACCGGTGTCCTGCTGCTGACCGGCGCCTGGGACCGCATCGTCCAGGAGATGCAGGTCTGGTCCAACGGCTTCACTGTGGGGATCTGATCGATGAGCGACACGACCGACAAGGCCGCCCCGGCCGTCCCCGAGGGCCAGGAGCAGGACCAGGACCTCGGCGCCGCCGGCTCCCAGCTCTCCACCGCCCCCGCCGAGGAGGCCCCGAACCTGCCGTCGCTCGGTGTGATCGGCTGGGCCCGCTGGTTCTGGCGGCAGCTCACCTCGATGCGGGTGGCGCTGCTGCTGCTCCTGCTGCTGTCGCTCGGCGCGATCCCCGGCTCGCTCATCCCGCAGACCGGCATCGACGAGACGAAGGTCGCGGAGTTCCGCCGTACGCACGAGACGCTCGCGCCGATCTACGACAAGCTCGGCCTCTTCCACGTCTACAGCTCGGTGTGGTTCTCGGCGATCTACATCCTGCTCTTCGTCTCCCTCATCGGCTGCATCGTGCCGCGCACCTGGCAGTTCGTCGGGCAGCTGCGCGGACGGCCGCCGGGCGCGCCCAGGCGGCTCACCCGGCTGCCCGCCTACACCACCTGGCGCACCGAGGCCGCACCCGAGGAGGTCCGCGAGGCCGCGCTCGCCCTGCTGAAGAAGCGCCGCTTCCGCGCCCACCGCGCCGGTGACGCCGTCGCCGCAGAGAAGGGCTATCTGCGCGAGGTCGGCAACCTCGCCTTCCACATCGCGCTGATCGTGATGCTGGTGGCGTTCGCCTGGGGCCAGCTGTTCAAGTCCGAGGGCAACAAGCTGGTCGTCGAGGGCGACGGCTTCTCCAACACGCTCACCCAGTACGACGACTTCAAGTCCGGCAGCCTCTTCTCCCAGGACGACCTGGACCCGTTCAGCTTCAGCCTGAAGGAGTTCAAGGGCACCTACGAGGCGACCGGACCCAACCGCGGCACGCCGCGCACCTACGAGGCCGACCTCACCTACAGCGCGGGCGCCGACGGCAAGGAGAGGAAGACCACCGTCAAGGTCAACGAGCCGCTGGAGATGGGCGGCTCCAAGGTCTACCTCGTCAGCCACGGCTACGCCCCCGTCATCACCGTCCGCGACGGCAAGGGCAACGAGGTCTTCCACGACGCGGTCCCCCTCCTCCCGCTCGACGGCAACGTCACCTCCACCGGCGCGATCAAGGTGATGGACGGCTACCGCGACGCCAAGGGCGAGCGCGAGCAGCTCGGCTTCCAGGCCTTCCTGCTGCCCACCTACGTCCCGGGCAACGAACTCGCCTCGCAGTTCCCCGCGCTGCTCAGCCCGGTCATGAACGTCGAGGCCTACCACGGTGATCTCGGTGTCGACTCGGGCCTCCCGCAGAGCGTGTACCAGCTGGACAAGAAGAACCTGAAGGGCTTCAAGGACGGCAAGGGCGCGCAGCTGAGGAAGAACCTGCGGCCCGGCGAGACCCTGACCCTTCCGAACGGCGCCGGCTCGATCACCTTCGAGAAGGAGATCAAGGAGTGGGCCGGCTTCCAGGTCGCCCGCCAGCCCGGCAGCGGCTGGGCGCTCGCCGGCGCCCTCGCGGCGATCCTCGGTCTCGCCGGCTCCCTGTTCATCCAGCGCCGCCGGGTCTGGGTGCGGGCCACCACCGGGGACGACGGCCTCACCGTCGTCGAGATGGCCGGCCTCGGCCGCAGCGAGTCCGCGAAGGTGCCCGAGGAGCTGGGCGAGCTCGCCGGGATCCTCTACGACCGGGCCCCCGGGGCAGCCGCCCCCGAGGACACCGACGACGCCTCCTCCGATACCCCCGACCCCCAAGCCGTACCTGCCGAAGGGGCTGAGAAGTGACTCTCGCCGCCGCAACCGATCTGGCCGCCGCCACCAACGAGAACCTGGCCAGCATCAGCAACACGCTGATCTACTCGTCGATGGCCGTCTACACCCTGGCCTTCTTCGCGTACATCGCCGAATGGCTCCTCGGCAGCCGCAGCAAGGTCGGCCGCACGGCCGCCGCGCTCACCCCGGCCAAGTCCGCCAAGGCCGCCGAGGCGCCCGCCGTAACCGTGACCAAGGGCGGCTCCACGGCCGTACTGGAACGGCCGAAGGTCGTCGTACGGGCCGCGGCCGGACAGCGGGACGTGCCGGACGGGCCCGGCGCGCACGGCGGGGACGAGCAGGGCGACCTCTACGGGCGTATCGCCATCTCGCTCACCGTCCTCGCGTTCCTCGTCGAGTTCGGCGGAGTGGTCACGCGGGCCCTGTCGGTGCAGCGGGCGCCGTGGGGCAACATGTACGAGTTCAACATCACCTTCTCCACGGTCGCCGTCGGCGTGTACCTGGGGCTGCTGGCGCTGAAGAAGAACGTGCGCTGGCTCGGGCTGTTCCTGATCACCACGGTCCTCCTCGATCTCGGCCTCGCCGTCACTGTCTTGTACACCGCCAGTGACCAGTTGGTTCCCGCCCTTCACTCGTACTGGCTGTACATCCACGTCTCCACGGCGATCTTCTGCGGCGCGGTGTTCTACGTCGGTGCCGTCTCCACGCTGCTGTACCTGTTCAAGGACAGCTACGAGAACAAGCTCGCGAGCGGCGGCAAGCCGGGCCGCTTCGCGAACTCGGTCCTGGACCGGCTGCCCGCCTCGGCGTCCCTGGACAAGTTCTCCTACCGCGTCAACGCCGCCGTCTTCCCGCTGTGGACGTTCACGATCATCGCGGGCGCCATCTGGGCGGGCGACGCCTGGGGCCGCTACTGGGGCTGGGACCCCAAGGAGACCTGGTCCTTCATCACCTGGGTCGCCTACGCCTGCTATCTGCACGCCCGCGCCACCGCCGGCTGGAAGGGCCGCAAGGCCGCCTACCTGGCCCTGATCGCCTTCGGCTGCTGGCTCTTCAACTACTACGGCGTCAACATCTTCGTCTCCGGCAAGCACTCCTACGCCGGCGTCTGAGCCGGGGCGCGGACCGGCGCCGCCCACAGGTGCGCGCCGGGTCCGGCGGGGTCAGGCTGGTGTCATGACCGGTTCGGTAGAACAGGGCACCAGCCAGACCCACGGGAACACGCACATCCTGCACTTCCTGGTGCGGCTGCCCCGTCCGATGGCCGCCGTCTGGCCCTTTCTGGCGACCGCCGACGGCCTCGCGTCCTGGTGCACCCCGGTCGACGCGCTCGAACCCCGGCTCGGCGGCACGGTCGACCTGGGCGAGCTGGGCAGCGGGCGGATCACCGCCTGGGACGTGGACCGGGTCGCCGAGTACACGGGGGACCGCGGCCGCATCCGGTTCCACCTGGAACGGGACGGCGAGGACGGGGCCGCGCTGCGCTTCACCCACGAGTTCCAGGGCGAGGCCGAGACGGAGCAGCGCTGGCGCTCCCGCTTCGAGCGGCTCATCGAGCGCCTGGAACACGCCTAAGGGCTGTCCGGCGTCTCACTCCCCGATGTCCTCGTTCCACAGATCGGGATGACGGGCGACGAAGTCACGCATCAAGGCCACGCACTCGGGATCGTCGAGGAGCACGATCTCCACGCCGTGCTCGGCCAGCCACTCGTGCCCGCCCGAGAACGTGACCGCCTCGCCGATCACCACTCGCGAGATGCCGAACTGCCGGACCAGCCCCGAGCAGTACCAGCACGGCGACAGCGTCGTCACCATCGTCGTGCCCCGGTACGACCGCTGCCGGCCCGCCGCCCGGAACGCGGCCGTCTCCGCGTGCAGCGAGGGGTCGCCGTCCTGCACCCGCCGGTTGTTGCCCCGCCCGAGCAGCGTCCCGTCCGCCCCGTACAGGGCGGCCCCGATGGGGATGCCGCCCTCGGCGAGCCCGGCCCGCGCCTGCGCGAGCGCGGTCCCGAGCCACCGCCGCGCCAGTCCCTGATCCATCCCCTCACTGTCCTGCGCACGGGCCCACCCGGCAACGGCACGAAAACCCCGCGCCCCCGCGCCCGGCCCGCGACTACGCTCACGTCCGTTCCCGCGGAGAGGAGCGGCAGCCGTGCGCCCCTTGCTCCACCTCGACGTCGACGGCCCGCTGAACCCGTACGCCGCCAAGCCCCACCGCCGGCCGGACGGCTACACGACACACCGGATGAAGCCCGAGAGCTGGGTCGCCCGGCAGCGGTACACCCCCGCCCACCGGGTGAAGCCCCTGCGGGTGTGGCTGCACCCCGGGCACGGCCCCCGGCTGCGGGAGCCGGCCGAGCGGTACGAGCTGGTGTGGGCGACCACCTGGGGCGCGGAGGCGAACCGCTTCATCGCGCCGGTCCTCGGCCTGCCCGACCTCCCTGTGGTCGAGTGGCCGCCCGGCACGAGCCGCGAGCGGACCGACGGACCCTTCTGGAAGACCGGGCCGCTCGTCGAGCACGCCCGGGGGCGGCCCTTCGCGTGGGTCGACGACGAACTGGGCCCGGCGGACGAGGACTTCGTCGCCGCTCGGCACGAAGGGCCGGCGCTGTTGCTCCGGATCGATGCCCGACTCGGGCTGCGGGAGGCGGACTTCGTGGCCCTGGGTGTCTTCGCCGGTCGGCCGACCAGGTAATTCGGTGGCGTGGGGCCGGGCGGCGGTGTTGGGTTGCCGGGCCCGGACCGTCGCACGGACGCCGGGGGTGAGGAGTGCAGGTGGGACGTCTGGGGCGGGCCTGGCGGGTGGCCGAACTGCGGCAGCGGGGCGGGGTGCTGGCGTCCTTCGTGGCCGCCTGCTGCGACGACGACAAGCGGGCGCGCGCGGCGCGGGACCTGGGGGCGCGCCTGGCCGCGTACGGGCCCGTCGACCGGTGGGAGGCCGAGGAGGCCGTGGCGACGCTGGAGAGGTGGGCCCGCGACCTCGAGGACCACCCGTACCACCCGGGCGTCCCGCGGCCCGACGAGAGCGACCGGCAGACCCGCGACCACTACAAGGACGTCCAGCGCGACCGCCTGACGACCCCGGCCCGCGACCGGCGGTCGGGGACGCAACTCTCCCTCGACGTCTACCTCGGTCAGCTGAGCCGGGTGCGCGGCCTCGACCCGTGCGTCCGGGAGGACGCGTACTACCTCTACGGCCGCGGCACGATGGCACTGGATGTCGGCGACCGCGCGACAGCGGCACGCGAGACGGCCCGTCTGCGGGAGCTGCGGGACGCCCACGCCTGGTGACGCGCGGCCCGCCCCGGTCAGGGCTCGTCGCGCTTGGTGCCGTCCTCGTCCTCGTCGCGCGTCTTCCCGTCCTCGCCCAGGGACTTCAGGAAGTCCGGGTTGTCGTCGGGCGCCACCCACTGCTGCCGCCGGCGGTCCCGTACGCCCGACCAGCCGTCGGCGGCCGGGCTGCGCCTCTTGCCCGCGATCAGCCACGAGATCGAGCCGACCAGCGGGAAGACGAGCACGAGGATCGCCCACAGCGGCTTGGGCATGTGGCGGATGTCCTTTTCCTCCGTGCTGATGCAGTCGATGAACGCGTACACGCTCAGCGCCAGTGGCACGAGGAACATCAGCACCCGGAGCATGGGCCCTCTCCAGTGGAACGGTCGTCGGGCCGGGGGCACGGCCCCCGGGTTCCAGGCCAGGGTAGCCGCTCGGGGATACTTGACCCCATGGCTTACGACGATCTTCGATCCCTGCTCCGGGCCCTGGAGCGGGAAGGCGACCTCAAGCGCGTGAAGGCGGAGGTCGATCCGTACCTGGAGGTCGGGGAGATCGTCGACCGGGTGCAGAAGTCCGGCGGCCCCGCCCTGCTCTTCGAGAACGTGAAGGGCTCCGACATGCCCCTCGCGATGAACGTCTTCGGCACGGACCGGCGCCTGCTGAAGGCCCTGGGCCTGAAGTCGTACGCCGACATCTCGGACAAGATCGGCGGGCTGCTCAAGCCCGAGCTGCCGCACGGGTTCGTCGGGGTCCGCGAGGCCTTCGGCAAGCTCGGCGCGATGACCCACGTCCCGCCGAAGAAGGTCAAGGACGGCCCTGTCCAGGAGGTCGTGCTCACCGGCGACGACGTCGACCTGGACCGGCTGCCCGCGCTCTTCACCTGGCCCAAGGACGGCGGCTCCTTCTTCAACCTGGGCCTGACGCACACCAAGGACCCCGAGACGGGCGTCCGCAACCTCGGTCTGTACCGCCTCCAGCGCCACGACAAGCGCACCATCGGCATGCACTGGCAGATCCACAAGGACAGCCGCAACCACTACCAGGTGGCGGCCCGCAGGGGCGAGCGGCTGCCCGTCGCGATCGCCTTCGGCTGCCCGCCCGCCGTCAGCTACGCCTCCACCGCCCCGCTGCCCGGCGACATCGACGAGTACCTGTTCGCCGGGTTCCTCGCGGGCAAGCGGATCGAGATGGTCGACTGCAAGACCGTTCCGCTCCAGGTCCCCGCGCAGGCCGAGGTCGTGATCGAGGGCTGGCTGGAGCCGGGCGAGATGCTCCCGGAGGGCCCCTTCGGCGACCACACCGGCTTCTACACGCCGCAGGAGCCCTTCCCGGCGCTCACCATCGACTGCGTCACCATGCGCAAGCGGCCGCTGCTCCAGTCCATCGTCGTGGGCCGCCCGCCCACCGAGGACGGGCCGCTGGGCCGGGCGACGGAACGCTTCTTCCTGCCCCTGCTGAAGATCATCGTCCCGGACATCGTGGACTACCACCTGCCCGAGGCCGGCGGCTTCCACAACTGCGCGATCGTCTCGATCGACAAGAAGTACCCCAAGCACGCCCAGAAGGTCATGCACGCGGTCTGGGGCGCCCACATGATGTCCCTGACCAAGCTGATCGTGGTCGTCGACTCCGACTGCGACGTCCACGATCTGCACGAGGTCGCCTGGCGGGCCCTGGGCAACACCGACTACGCCCGGGACCTCACGGTCGTCGAAGGCCCCGTCGACCATCTCGACCACGCCTCCTACCAGCAGTTCTGGGGCGGCAAGGCCGGCATCGACGCCACCCGCAAGTGGCCCGAGGAGGGCTACACCCGCGACGGCGGCTGGCCGGACATGGTGGAGTCCGACCCGGAGACGGCGGCGAAGGTCGACCGCCGCTGGAAGGAGTACGGCCTGTGAGCAGCGCCTCCGCCGCGATCCCGCAGCCCGGACGGACCAAGGCGTTCCTGCGTCTGGTCATGATCGAGCACTCGGTGTTCGCGCTGCCCTTCGCCTACATCGCCGCGCTCACCGCGATGTTCGAGTGGGACCGGAACATCCACTGGGGCCGGCTGCTCCTGGTGACGATCTGCATGGTCGGGCTGCGCACCTTCGCGATGGCCGTGAACCGGATCATCGACCGCGAGATCGACGCCCGCAATCCGCGCACCGCGCACCGTGAACTGGTCACCGGCGCGATGTCGGTGCGGCACGCGTGGACCGGCGCCCTGATCGCCCTCGTCGTCTTCCTGGGCTCGGCCGCGCTGCTGAACCCGCTGTGCCTGGCGCTCGCCCCCATCGCGGTCGTACCGATGGTGGTCTACCCGTACGGCAAGCGGTTCACGAACTTCCCGCAGGCCATCCTCGGGCTCGCCCAGGCGATGGGCCCGGTCGGCGGCTGGCTGGCCATCACCGGCTCCTGGTCGTGGGACGCGGTCATCCTGGGTCTCGCCGTCGGCGTCTGGATCGGCGGCTTCGACCTCATCTACGCCTGCCAGGACGTGGAGACCGACCGGGAGATCGGCGTCCGCTCGGTGCCGGCGCGCTTCGGCATCCCGGCGGCCATCTGGGGCGCCCGCGCCTGCCACACCGTCACCACCGCCCTGTTCGTCTGGTACGGGGTCGCGACCGGCGCCGGCGTCTTCTTCTGGCTGGGTGTGCTGATCGTGGCCGGTGCCTTCGTCTACGAGCACACCATCGTGCGCCCGCACGACCTGTCCCGGCTGAACCGGGCGTTCTTCAGCGTCAACGGGTTCATCGGGATCGCGCTCTTCGTCTGCGCGCTGCTCGACCTGCTGGTGCGCGGGCTGACCGTCTGACCCGGCGGGGTCAGACCGGCAGCTCACGGGGGCCGGTGTCCCGGCGGCGCAGCACGAACGCCGCCACCACACCGGCCACCAGCCCCACCAGATGCCCCTGCCAGCTGACGCCGGACTGGGTCGGGGCGAGCCCCGCCAGCATGGAGCCGCCCCAGACGGCGGCCACCAGGACACCGACCAGCACACCGAGCGGGCGGCGCTCCACGAAGCCCGTGACCAGCAGGAAGCCGAACAAGCCGAAGATCAGGCCGGAGGCGCCCGCCGTATTGGTGCCGGACGGCGATATCAGCCACACGCCCAGCCCGTCGGCGACCACGACCAGCGCGCACACCGCGAGGAACCGGCGTATGCCGCCGAGCGCGGCGAGGAAGCCCAGGACCAGCAGCGGCACGGTGTTCGCCGCGACATGGGCGAAGCCGAAGTGCGTGAACGCCGCCGGGACGACGTCCACCAGCTCGGACGGGGTGCGCGGGACGATCCCGAAGCCGTCCAGCGTGTGACCGCTCACCACGTCGGCGAGCTCCAGCAGCCACAGCAGCGCCACCCAGCCCAGCATCAGCTTGGCCGCGGTCAGCGCGCGCTCCCCGCGCGACCCCGCGCGCAGCGCGTCCCGCACATCCGACATGGCCATCCCACCGTCCGACTCGTCCCCGAACGAGAACGCCTGGGCCCCCTTGGTCGGTTCCCACCCCGTGCCGCCGGATAGGCTCGGTGTCGTGAACCCAGCCAAGCCAGGAGAGACGGCCCGAACGCCTTGGATCGTAGGGGTGTCCGGCGCTTCCGGCACCCCATACGCCGCCGCGGTGCTGCGCGCGCTCCTCGACGCCGGGGAGAGCGTCGACCTGGTGGTCAGCCGGGCCTCGCGGCTCACCCTGCTCGACGAGACCGGGATCTCCTTCCGGGACGCCCACTGGCGCGACGACCTGCGCGAATGGCTCGCCCGTGGCGCCGACGGCAAGCCCGGCACCTTCGAGACGGACCTCACGGACGTGCGGTACTGGCCGGCCGGGGACCTGGCGGCGGGACCGTCCTCCGGGTCGTACGCCACCAAGGGCATGCTCATCGTGCCCGCCTCGACGGCCTGTGTGGCCGGGGTCGCGCTCGGGCTCTCCAAGGACCTGCTCCAGCGGGCCGCGAGCGTCACCCTGAAGGAGGGCCGCCGGCTCGTCGTCGCCGTTCGGGAGACCCCTTTGAACGGGCAGACGCTGCGGCATCTCGTCACCCTGGACGACGCGGGCGCCATCGTCGTGCCCGCCTCGCCCGCCTTCTACGCGGGGGCCACGCACATCCAGGACCTGGTGGACTTCGTGGCCGGACGCGTCCTGGACGCGGCGGGAGTCCGGCACCGGCTCTACCGCCGGTGGAAGGGCGAACTCGGCGGGGGCGCCCGCCCCGCCTGAGCGGCCCGCCCCGCATCACGCGCCGGCGGCCGTGCTCATCACTTCGGGCAGCAGCAGACCAGCAAGCACGTCAGACCTCTTCAGCGGAAGGCTTCGAATCGCATGGACGCGGTGGACAGGCAGCTCATCCAGGCCCTGAGGGAGAACGGCCGGGCCTCCTACGCGGAGCTGGGGCGCCTCGTCGGGCTGTCGGGACCCAGCGTCACCGACCGCATCAACCGGCTGGAGGCGGCCGGTGTCATCACCGGATACCGCGCCACCGTCGACGCCGCCTCGCTCGGCCTCGGCGTCACCGCCCTGATCGGCATCTCGCTGACGGACGCCACCGACCACGAGGACGTGGCGGGGCGGCTCAAGGACCTCTCCGAGATCGAGGACTGCTGGTTCATCGCCGGCGACGACTCGTACATGCTCAAGGTGCGGGCGACCGACGTGGACGGCCTGGAGAAGATCATCCGGCGGCTCAGCGGGATCGAGGGCGTCTCCCGGACCCGTACCACCATCGTGCTCTCCACGAAGTGGGAGAACAGGGTCGGAGAGCTGCCCGAAGAGGTCTGAGGGCACAGGCGTAACGTGGGGGCGAGCTTCGTGGAAAGGTGTTGGCATGGACGTCGGGCTCAAGCGCGAGCTGGAGGAGAAGGTCCGCTCCGGTGAGCGGCTGTCCCGCGAGGACGGCATCGCGCTGTACGAGTCGGACGACCTGGCGTGGCTCGGCGGCCTCGCCCACGAGGTGCGCACCCGCAAGAACGGCGACGTCGTGCACTTCAACGTCAACCGGCACCTGAACATGACGAACGTGTGCACGGCCTCCTGCGCGTACTGCTCCTTCCAGCGCAAGCCGGGGGAGAAGGACGCGTACACGATGCGCATCGAGGAGGCGGTGAAGCTCGCGAAGGAGATGGAGTCGGAGAACCTGACCGAGCTCCACATCGTCAACGGACTGCACCCGAACCTGCCGTGGCGCTACTACCCGCGCTCGCTGCGGGAGCTGAAGGCCGCGCTGCCGGACGTGTCGCTGAAGGCGTTCACGGCCACGGAGATCCACCACTTCGAGACCATCTCCGGGCTGTCCGCCTCCGAGATCCTCGACGAGCTGATCGACGCCGGTCTGGAGTCGCTGACCGGCGGTGGCGCCGAGATCTTCGACTGGGAGGTCCGCCGGCACATCGTGGACCACCGCACCCACTGGGAGGACTGGTCCCGGATCCACCGCCTGGCGCACGAGAAGGGTCTGAAGACCCCGTGCACCATGCTGTACGGGCACATCGAGGAGCCCCGCCACCGCGTCGACCACGTACTGCGGCTGCGTGAACTGCAGGACGAGACGGGCGGGTTCCAGGTCTTCATCCCGCTGCGCTACCAGCACGACTTCGTCGACATGAAGGACGGCAAAGTCCGCAACCGCCTCCAGGCGCGGACGACGATGGCGACCGGCGCGGAGGCCCTGAAGACCTTCGCGGTCTCCCGGCTGCTGTTCGACAACGTCCCGCATGTGAAGGTCTTCTGGGTCATGCACGGCGTGCAGACCGCCCAGCTGGCCCTCCAGCACGGCGCGGACGACATGGACGGCTCGGTCGTCGAGTACAAGATCACGCACGACGCGGACAGCTTCGGCACGCCGAACAAACTGACCCGCGACGATCTGCTGGACCTGATCCGGGACGCCGGCTTCCGCCCGGTCGAGCGCAACACGCGCTACGAGATCATCCGCGAGTTCGACGGTCCGGACCCGCTGCGCCGGGAGTCGCCGCAGCCGATGCGGATCTGACCGGTCGGGGAGCGGGTGAGGGTCCGCGGGGGCTGTTCGCGCAGTTCCCCGCACCCCTGAGGGGTAGCAGTTCCCCGCGCTCCTGAAGGGGTACCCGCCGCCGTATGGCGGTGAAGGCGCCCGAGGACGGCTACACGGCGGAGCCCTTCGTTCCGGAGCGGGGCGGGCTGCCGCAGGATGCCGGGGCTGTCCGCTGCATCGCGGCGCCACCAGGACGGTCTTCGGCGCCGGTGACGCCACGCGCGCGTGATGCTCGTCGGTGAGCGGCCCGGCGACCAGGAGGACCGGCAGGGCAGGCCCTTCGTCGGCCCGCCGGGAAACTGCTCGACCGGGCGCTCGCCGAGGCCGGGATCGACCCGGGCGAGGCGTATGTCACCAACGCGGTCAAGCACTTCAAGTTCACCCGCGCCGAGCCGCGCAAGCGCCGTATCCACAAGGCGCCGACGCTGCGCGAGATGACGGCGTGCGCGCCCTGGCCGGCCGCCGAACGGGCCGTCGTCGAGCCGGAGCTGATCGTGCTGCTGGGCGCGAGCGCCGGGAAGGCGCTGCTCGGCTCGTCGTTCCGGGTCACGCAGGTGCGCGGGACCGTGCCGGAGGAGGAGATCCACGGGCGCAGGGAGCGGCTGGTGCCCACCGTTCACCCGTCGTCCGTGCTGCGCGCGGACGATCGGGAGTCGGCCTACGACGGGCTCCTTTCCGATCTGAAAGTGGCGGCGCGCCTGCTGGAGTAAGGGCTACGATGCTGGGGTGTCCCTTACTTTCACCCTGGATCCCGCCGTCACGGCCGAACTGCGCGACGGCATCCTCGACCTGTGGACCGACGTCTCCAACGCGGGCGGCTCCGTCGGGTTCGTGCCGCCGGTGACGACCGAGGCGGTGCGGCCGGAGCTGGTCAAGCACCTGGTCGCGATGGCGGAGGGCCGTACCCGGCTGCTCGTCGGGCACGACGAGGACGGCCGGATCGCCGCGGCCGCCTTCCTCACCCACAACACGCACCGGCTGATGACGCACTGGCTGTGGCTCTACACGGTGATGGTGCACCCCCGCCACCAGGGCAAGGGGTACGGCCGCGACCTGCTCGCCGCCGCCGAGGACGCCGCCCGCGGCCTCGACGGCATCGAGGCGATCCGGCTCACCTGCCGGGGCGGCCTCGGCCTGGAGCGGTTCTACGGCTCCTGCGGCTACAAGGAGGTCGGCCGCGTCCCCGGGGCGATCCGTGTCGCGCCCGGCGACGACCGCGACGACGTCATCATGCTGCTGCCGCTCGGCTGAGGGCCCCCTGCAAGATCGGGACCCGGACGTGCTTCACTGGACGATGCCCTCTGGGAATGTTCGTACTGTTGACGGAAGAGTGGATTGAGATGCTCCGCTACACGCTGATGCGCCTCGGGGTCTTCGTGGGCTGCTTCGTGGTCGTCTGGGGCCTCGTCTACACCGGCATCGTCCCGCGCGGCTTCGGCGCCTCCAACGGCATCTGGATGATCCTGCTCGCTCTGCTGCTCTCGGCGCCGATCAGCTTCGTCGTCCTGCGCAAGGAACGCGACCGCGCCTCCGCCGGGATCGTGCAGCGGGTCGACCGGATGAAGTCGAACCTGGAGGCCAGCCGCAGCCAGGAGGACGACGTCGACGACGCCGCCCGGGCACAGGGCTGAGCAATGCACTCGCGGCCCTGAGCGCGTCATGACCGCCACGGACACCGGCCTCCCGTTACCGCGCACCGCGCGGTGGCGGGAGGCCGCGCTCGTGGCGGCGGTGGGCGTGCTGTGCCTGCTCGGCGGCACGATCCAGGTCGACGACACACTCACCGCGCCGCCCGCCGCCGCATACCTCGTCGCCCTGGCCTCCTGCGCGGTGCTGCCGGTGCGGCGCCGGGCGCCCCTCGCGGCGCTGGCGGGCACCACCGCCGTGGGGGTGCTGGTGCAGCCCCTGGGGCTGCTGCTCACCCCGCCCATCGTGGCCCCCGCCCTGATCGCCGCCTACGCCTGGGTGCTCGCCGCCCCCACCGAACGGCGTGCGGCCGGCGCCGTCTCCCTCGCCGCCGCCGCGCTGCTGCTCGCCTCCGTGCCCCTCACCGGGGACCTGTCGTGGAAGGACGCCGGCAGGATGGGGGTGGTCGGGGCGTCCCCGCTGGTGGCCGGGGTCGTCGGGCAGGCGGTGCGTCACCGGCGGGCGTATCTCGCGGCCGTGGAGGAGCGGGCGGCGCGCGCCGAGGAGAGCCGGGAGGCCGAGGCGCGCCGCCGGGTGGCGGAGGAACGGGTGCGGATCGCGCGGGAGTTGCACGACCTCGTCGCCCACCAGATCACCCTGGCCAACGCGCAGGCCCAGGTCGCCGCCCAGTTCTTCGACACCCGCCCGGACCAGTCGCGCACCAGCCTGCGGGACGTCGTCGCGACCACCGGCCAGGCCCTCGACGAACTGCGCGTGACGGTCGGCCTGCTGCGCCAGACCGGCGACACCGCCGACCCCGCCGAACCGGCCCCGGGCATGGCTCAACTCCCGGAACTCCTGCAGACCTTCCGCCGGGCCGGACTGGAGGTGGCCGTGCGCGAGGAGGGCACGGTCCGTCCGCTGCTGCCCGGCGTGGACCTCACCGCGTACCGCATCGTGCAGGAGGCGCTGACCAACGTGACCAAGCACGCCCGCACCGGCAGGGCCCGGATCGCCCTCATCTGGCACCGCGACCGCGTGACCATCACCGTCGCCGACGACGGACCGGGCGGGGGCGGGGCACCGGAACGGCCGCCCGGGTACGGCCTCATCGGGATGCGGGAGCGGGCCACGGCGGTCGGGGGCGATCTCTCGGCGGGGCGGCGTCCAGAGGGCGGCTTCCTCGTCACGGCCCGGCTTCCGGCTCCTGGGATTCCCGGCGGTGCGGCATGACATACCGGGTGCTGCTCGCCGACGATCAGGCGCTGTTGCGCGGTGCCTTCCGGATGCTGCTGGAGAGCGCCGGGGACATCACCGTGGCCGGTGAGGCCGGTGACGGGCGGGAGGCGGTACGGCTCGCCCGTGAACTGCGCCCCGACGTCGTCGTCATGGACATCCGGATGCCCGAGGTGGACGGCCTCGCCGCCACGGCGGAGATCTGCGCAGACCCGGCTCTGCGCGACACCCGCGTCCTGATCCTCACCACCTACGAGACCGACGAGCACGTCGCTCAGGCGCTGCGCGCGGGTGCCGGCGGGTTCATCGGCAAGGGCATAGGCGCGGAGGAACTCGCGGACGCCGTACGGACGATCGCCGCGGGGGACACCCTGCTGTCACCCGCGGCGACGCGCTCCCTGGTCGCCCGGTTCCTGGCCACCCCGGACGACCCGCCGGCGCACGAGTCGGAGCGGCTGGCCCTGCTCACCCCGCGCGAGCGCGAGATGGTCGCCCTGGTCGCGACCGGCCTGTCCAACCAGGAGATCGCCGAGCGGATGTTCCTCAGCCCCTTCACCGTGCGCGCCCATGTGCAGCGGGCCATGACCAAGCTGGAGGCGCGCGACCGGGCCCAGCTCGTCGTCGTCGCCTACCGGACGGGCCTGGCCCGGGTCACGCCCCAGTCGGGTAGGGCCAGTGCCGAGTAGGCGGGGCGGGCCGGGGGCGGGGGCAGGGTGGCGAGGCTGCGCAGCCTCGCGTCGCGCCGCTCCAGGGCCTCCGCCGTCGTGGGGAAGAGGCTCGCCCCACCGTCCTCGGCCAGCGCCTGGTTGGCGGTGACGTACGGGCGGGTGACCCGCTCGTACGCGGCGAAGGCCCTGGCGGGGTCCCGGTGTGCGGACAGGGCGCGGGCCAGCGTGTAGGCGCCTGCGAGGGCCAGGCTCGTGCCCTGCCCGGTGAGGAACGAGGGCGCGTACGCGGCGTCCCCGACCAGGGCGACGCGCCCCCGGGACCAGCGGGGCATCCGGATCTGCCCGGCCGTGTCCGCGAACAGGTCGTCCGCGTCACGCAGGGCGTCCAGCATCCGGGGGACCTCCCAGCCGGCGTCCGCGAAGACCTCGGCGAGCGCCTCCCGGTGGACCGGGGCGCCGGGCGGCGTGGGCCGGTGGAAGGTGAGGAAGGCGTGCAGGTCCTCCCCGGCGCCCCCGGTCGCGTACAGCGCCGCCGCCCGGCCCGGGGCGTTCCACATCGCCAACTCGTGGGAGAGACCGAGGGTGTTCGGCATGGTGTAGATGCCGAAGCAGTGGCCCAGGTAGTGGTGGAACCCCTCCTCGGTGCCGAACACGGCCTCCCGGGTCGCCGAGTGGACGCCGTCGGCGCCGACCACCAGGCCGAACGTACGCCGGTCTCCGCCGCGGAACGTGACGTCCACCCCGTGTCCGGAGTCGTCGAGGACGTCGGCGCGGTCGCCGAACAGGAACTCCACGTCGTCGCGGACCCCCGCGTACAGGGCGGCGGTCAGGTCCCCGCGCCGTACCTCGACGTGGTCGGCGCCGGTGCCGCCCGCCACGGCACGCGCGGGGACCGAGGCGACCTCGCCGCCGTCGGCCCGTAGGAACGTGGCGCGCCGCATGTCGACCCGGGCCTCCCGCAGCCGGGGCAGGACGCCCGTCCGGCGGGCGACCTCCACCGCCGTACCGCGCAGGTCGACCGGGTAGCCGCCGTCGCGGGGGCCGTCCGCCTTCTCGACGACGGTGACCGCGTGCCCGGCGCGGTGCAGCCAGTGGGCCAGGGCGAGTCCGGCGACGCCGGCTCCGGAGATCAGGACGGTGGGCCGCGCGGTCATGAGCGGGCTCCCTTCCGGGTGAGACGGACGACGATCAGGGACAGGGCGGCGGTCAGTCCGGCGACCGCGAACCCGGTCGCGAAGGCCGACTCGGAGGGCGCCCCGGTCACCGGGTCGGCACCGGCGCCCAGCAGCGCGGCGGCGAGCTGGGCGCCGACGGCCACCCCGATCACCCGGGTCACCACGAGCAGACTCGTCGCGATACCGGTGTCCCGGGCCGGGACGGCGGTGACGGTGCCGGACAGCAGCGCGGTGGTGGCGGCGCCCGCCGCGACCGCGGTCAGCACCTTCGCCAGGACGAGCTGCCAGGACTCGGAGTGCCGGAAGGCCAGGGCGGTCATCGTGGCGGCGGTGACGACCGTGCCCGCGACGACCACGGCACGCGGGCCGAACCACCGGGCCGCGACCCCGCCGACCGCGTCGCTCGCCGCACCGGCCAGCGCGCCGGGCAGCAGGAACAGACCGATGGCGGTGGTGCCCGCCGCGAACCCGTAGCCGTCGCCGGGCACCGCGAACAACTGCGGGACCAGGAACGCGACCATGCCGAACGCGGTCGTGACGACCAGGGTGAGCAGGACGGCCTGGACCATCGCGGGCCGGGCCAGCAGCCGCAGATCGACCATCGGCGCGGCCGACCGGCGTTCGACTGCCACCCAGCCGGCAGCGAGCCCGGCCACGCCCACCGCGACGGCCCCGGCCGCGAGAGGCGGCAGACTTCCGTCGGCCACGGTCACGAGGCCGACCATGAACGCGAGCAGGGTGCCGGTCAGGAGCAGCACACCGGGCCAGTCGATCCGGTCGTCCGACGCGGCCGGCGGATCGTCCGGCACGGTCCGGGCGACGACGTGGGCCGCCGCGGCGACCACGATCGTCGGCAGCGCGAACATCCAGTGCCAGGAGAGGTGTTCGGCGATCGGTCCGGCGACCAGTGTGCCGACCGTGCCGCCGCCCGTGAAGAGCGCGACGACGACGCCGACGGCCGCCTGCGACCGGTGCGCCGGGAGACGGGTGCGCACCAGGATGAAGGAGAGGGGCAGCGCGCCCACCATGGCGCCCTGCAGCAGCTGACCGAGCAGGAGCACCGGCAGGCCGGGCGCCAACGCGGCCAGCAGCCCGCCGGCCGACACCAGCGCCATCAGCCGGAGAAGCACCCGCTTGCCGCCGTAGCGGTCGCCGAGCTTGCCCGCGACGGGCGTGAGGACGGCGCCGGTCACCAGTAACGTGTTGGCGACCAGGGCCCCTTGGGACGGTGTGACGCCCAGCTCCCGCTGGAGCAGCGGCAGCGCGGGCTCCACCACGGACTGCAGGGTGCCGAGGGCGAGCGCGAGGACGCCGAGCGCGCCGATCGGCAGTCTGCCGAGGCGCACCGGGCCGGGCGGGTCGAGGACGGTCGTGGTCATGGGAGTCCTGTTCGCAGTCGGGAGACGCGCGGTTCTCGCGCACCTCCCACGCTCCCGCCGGGCGCTTCGCCGGGCATCGTCCCCCGTGCCCGTCGTCGTCTGGTGCGTCCGGACCAAGTGCCGCCGCCCCTAGTGCGCATGCACCAGACGTCCGGGGAGGGGGAGCCCCTGCCACTACCGTCCGGTAACGCCCCGGTACACCCCCCTTACGCTGTTCCGGACCCATGGTGTGGGATGGCTTGACTCACGCCGGAGATCACGCCGGAGATCACCGCGGGGATCACGACGGAGATCACGCCGGGCCCGCACAAGCGCCCGGCACAGCAACGCAAAGGGGGAACTGTGGCACGAGGGCGCGCGAAGGCGAGCGCACGACGCGTGGCCGAGGCGGTCGCCTCGGGCACCGATCCACGCAGGGCCGCGCAGGAGGAACTGCGCCGCCAGGCGGGCGGCCGGGGAGCCGGGCAGGACGGCGGCGGCGAGTACGAGGCCCAGGGCTGGAACATCGACCCGGCCGACTTCCCGGCCGCCCGGGAGCAGGGCGGTTCGACCGCCACCGTCATGCGGCAGAAGACGGTGCCGCTGGACGAGGCCGGCGAGGCGCTCGGCCGCAGCGAGCAGGAGCGCGAGGGCGGCGAGGTGGTGCACTCCATCTGCCCGATGGTGCTGCCGAAGGGCCGTTCGTTCCTCTCCATGCTGCCGGTGCTGAGCCTGCTCGTCGTGGGGGCCGTGGGCGCCTCGATCGTGGGGGCCGCCGGGGCCGACGTGCTGACGAACCCCCTGTTCGGCGTGCACTACTGGATCATCTCGCTCGCCGCGGTCGCCTTCGTGTGGTGGCGGCAGGGCATGGTGATGGTGCCGGACGGCTCGCAGGCGCTGATCACCCGGTTCGGCAAGCTGGAGAAGGTCGTCGGACCGGGCCGGGTCGTGCTGCTGAGCCCCTGGAAGCGGGTGTCGTACATCGTCAACACCACCCGTGAGTACCCGTTCAACGCGCCGGTGCGCGAGGCCCCGACCCGGGGCGGGGTGAAGGCGTCGATCGACCTGTTCATCCAGTTCCGGATCAGCGACCCCACCGAGTTCGGGTACACCCTCGGCGCGGTGCGCGGCTTCGAGGAGAAGCTGAGCAACGCCGTCAGCGAGACGATCCGCAGCCTCATCTACGAGCAGGAGGCCGCCGGGATCTACGACATGGTCGGCGAGGACACCGGCCGGCTCCTGGAGCAGCTCAACCAGCAGTTCCGTCCGGCCGTCGAGCTGACCAACGCCAACATCACCCACGCCGAACCGTCCGACCAGCGCTACCGCATGGACCTCGCGGCACCCGAGATGGTCCGGATGGCCAAGGAGGCGTACACCCACGAGTACGCGCTCCAGCTGCGCAAGGAGCAGGACGAGGGCGACCTGAGCCGGGAGCTCGCCTCCAGCCAGGAGACGCTCTCCGCGATCCAGGCCGACATCGCCCAGTACCAGGCGCAGATGGACACGGCCGTGGAGCGCGAGACCAACCGCGCCGAGGCCCTGGCCCGCCAGCGCTACGTCCAGGCCGAGTCGGAGGCGAAGGCCAACGCGGCCCTCCTGGAGGCGCAGGCCCTCGACATCCGCGCGGTGACCGCGGCGGAGGCCCCGGAGATCCTGGAGTACCGCTACCAGCAGCAGGTCCTGGACACCCTGGAGGAGGTCGCCGACCATCTGCCCCGGCTGGTGCGCATCGGCGGCACCGCCGACGGCGCCGGCATCGACTTCCTGGAGCTGGCCCGCGAACTGGTCGGCGAACGCGGCACCGAGCTGTTCAGCGACGCCGACATGGCCGCCGTCCGTTCCCGGCTCGGCGAGGTGTCGGCGCGGATCGCCGCCCGCGAGGAGGAGATCGGCGCGCTGCTGGCCGCCGACCGGCCCACCGTGGTCGAGGTGCCCGACGTACCAGGACCGGCCGAAGCGGCCGACGACACCGAGCTCTCCGAGGAGGCCGCCCAGTGAGCACCGTACGAACCCACCGCCGGTCGGTCATCTCCGAGGCCGTCGCGCCCTGGACCGACATCGCCCGGCTGCTGCGCGGCGGCGAGGCCGACACCCTGATCCCGGTCATCATCCCCCGGCACCGCCGCCGGGTGTGGTGGATGCTGCCGCTGTGGCTCGGCGTCTACTCCCTGCTCATGGGCGTGACGCTGTCCCTGGCCGGGGCCGACGCCGAGTCGGCCGCCGGGGACCTCGCCTACGGCACCCTGGCCGGTCTGTCCTACGCCGGCGGCGTCGTGCTGGTGCTGATCGGCGTCCTGTGGTGGTGGCGCTCCTCCATCGTCGAGATCGAGCAGGGCACCAACGGCGTCCTGACCCGCTACGGCGCCGTCGTACGCACCCTCGACGCCGGCCGGCACTACCTGTGGCACCCCTGGTCCCGGGTCGACTTCGTCGTCGACACCGCCACCGAGATCCCGTACTCGGCACCGGTGATGGCCTGCCCGACGCAGGAGAACGTGCCGCTGCGCTCCATCGAGTTCTTCCTGAAGTTCCGCATCACCGACGCCGTGCTGTTCGTCCGCACGATCGGCGCGGGCAACTTCGACCTGGTGCTCTCCAGCGCCGTGCAGGACGCCATCCGCCAGCGCGCCCGCAAGATGCGCACCGAGCGGGCGTACGACCTGCGCGGCTCGGACGTGGCCGACATGCAGGAGCTGCTCAACCGCCAGCTCTCCGGCTACGGCGTGCGCATCACCGGCTGCAACATCCCGGACGTGCAACTGCCGACGCAGTACCAGCAGCACCTGGCCACCCGGGAGCGGGTCGCCAAGGAGCGCACGGCCTACGAGCAGGAGTGGGGCCTGGTCCGCAAGCGCCGTATCGACCAGCTCGGCATGGACATCGAGCGGGCCAAGAAGGTGCGCGACGCCCGGATCGTCGAGGTCAGGGCCGCGCTGAACCGGGCCCGCGAGGAGGTCGCCCAGCTGCTGGAGGAGCAGGAGACCAACGCCCAGCGGGTGCGGTTCGAGATCGAGACGCGGGGCCGCAGCGGTCTCATCGCCGCCGAGAACGAGGCCCGCGCCCAGCGCGCCCTCGCCAAGGCGTACCGCGACAACCGGGCCGTGCTCCAGTACGAACTGGCGCGGCGCCGTCTGGAGGTGGGCGCGAAGCTCGCCGGGCGGGCCCCGCAGCCGGTGGTGGTGCGCACCGACGGTTCGGGTGCCGACAGCTCGGCGCTGTCGACGCTGCTCACCGCGCAGCTGCTGCCGCGGCTGACGGCGCTGCCGGCCGCCGACGCCCAGCCGTGGGCGGACCGGGTGGCGCGGCTCGCCGAGGACCGGGCCGGCGACGAGTAGGACCGCCGGTTGGCGACGGGCCGGGCGGGATCTCCCGCCCGGCCCGTACGCTGAGCGCCATGGGTGCCGTGAAGACCAAACGGATGCCACGGGCCGTCCGTGAGCAGCAGATGCTGGACGCCGCCGTGCGGACCTTCGGCCGGCGCGGGTACATGGCCGCGTCGATGGACGAGGTCGCCGAACTCGCGGGCGTCTCCAAGCCGTTGGTGTACCTCTACCTGAACTCCAAGGAAGACCTCTTCACCGCCTGCATCCGGCGGGAGTCGGCCGCGCTCGTCGCGGCCATCCGGTCCGGCATCCGGCCCGAGCTGCCCGCCGACCGGCAGCTGTGGGACGGGCTGCGGGCGTTCTTCACCCACACCTCGCACTACCCGGACGCCTGGTCCGTGCTGCATCTGCAGGCCCGCACCCACGGCGAGCCGTTCGCCTCCGAGGTCGCCGCGATGCGCGCGGACATCGTCGAGTTCGTCACGCAGCTGATCGTGGTCGCGGCCCGCGAGGCGCACCGCGACCCCGACCTCCCCGAGAGCGAGGTCGCCGGGGTCGCCGAGGCCCTGGTGGGCGCCGCCGAGTCGCTGGCCGACTGGGCCAACACCACCCCGGGCGTGAGCGCGCGCCAGGCGGCGGCCACGCTGATGAACTTCGCGTGGGCCGGGCTGGGCGACCTCATGGAGGGCCGGCGCTGGACCCCGCCGGACCTCGCTCAGGAGGCGAGCGGGTAGACCTCCCCGGCCAGGTGGAGGCGGCCGTCGCCGCGCAGCTCGAACCGCCCGTCCCCGGCGGCGTACGTCACCGTCGCGGGCAGCAGCACCGGAGCCCGGAAGCCGGCCCGCACCCGCACCGCGTCCGGGGTGCCGTGCGCGGCCAGACAGCGGGCCACCGTCCACATGCCGTGCGCGATCGCGCGCGGGAAGCCGAACAGGCGGGCGGTGAGCGGGTGCAGATGGATGGGGTTGCGGTCCCCGGAGGCGGCGCCGTAGCGGCGTCCGACGTCCGCGGGGACCTCCCACTCGGCGACCTCGGGCAGCGGCTCCAGGTCCTCCGCCGGTGCCGGGGACGCCGTGCCGTCGGTGCGGTGGCGGGCCAGATAGCGGCTGGACGACTCCCACACGGGACGGTCCTCCGACCGCACCTCGGTGACCACGACCGCCTCGGTGCCCCGGCGGTGCGGCTCCAGCCGGTCGACGCGCACCCCGACCTCGTACGTGCCCGACGCGGGCAGCGCGGTGTGCCGGGTGAGCTCGATGGAGGTGTGGACGAGTCCGAGCAGGGGCAGCGGGAACTGCCGCGCGCTCATCAGCCGCATGGCCAGCGGGAAGCCGAGCAGATGCGGATAGGTGACGGGCAGCGAGCCCCCGCCCGCCGGGAAGCCGCACACCTCCTCGTACGCCGCGAGGCGCGCCGGATCGACGCGGACGCCGGGCAGCACGAGCCGGGTCCGGGGGAACTCCGCGTCCGGGCGCGGCCGTTTGAACGGGGAGAGCGCCGCGCCCCGGGCGAGCAGGGCGGGCAGCCGGGGCGCACCGGTCAGGACGGTCGTCATCACGCCCCCAGCAGGCTCTGGCCGCACACCCGGACGACCTGGCCGTTGACGGCGCCCGAGGCCGGGTGCGCGAGCCAGGCGGTCGTCTCGGCGACGTCGGCCGGGAGGCCGCCCTGGGCGAGGGAGTTCATCCGCCGCCCGGCCTCCCGGATGAACAGCGGGACCGCCGCGGTCATCTTCGTCTCGATGAAGCCCGGTGCGACCGCGTTCACGGTCACCCCGTGTCCGTCGAGGGCGCGCGGCGCGAGGGCGCGGACGAGCCCCGCGATCCCTGCCTTGCTCGCGCCGTAGTTGGTCTGCCCGGCGTTCCCCGCCAGCCCGGCGATGGACGCCGTCGCCACGATCCGCCCGCCGGTCCGCAGGGCGCCGGCCGCGAGCAGGGCGTCCGTGGTGCGCAGCACGCTCGCCAGGTTGACGTCCAGGACCGCGTTCCAGCGCTCCGCGGGCATGTTGACCAGACGCCGGTCGCGGGTGATCCCGGCGTTGTGGACAAGGACGTCCAGCCCGTCCGGCAGCGCCGCCGCGATCCGCTCACCGGCGTCGGGCGCGGTGATGTCCAGGGCGAGGGAGGTGCCGCCGAGCCGGTCCGCCACCCGCCGGGCGTCGTCCTCGGCCTGCGGCACGTCGAGGACGACGACCCGGGCGCCGTCCCTGGCCAGGGTCTCGGCGACCGCCTCGCCGATGCCCCGGGCGGCGCCGGTGACCAGGGCGGTGCGCCCGGCGAGCGGGCGGGCGGGGTCGTCGGGCGGGGTGACCTCCCGCGCGCCGACCTCGACGACCTGGCCGCTGACGTAGGCCGACTTGGGGGAGAGGAGGAAGGCGAGGGTGGACGCGGCGGCGCGGGCGTCGGTGAGCCGGACCAGGTTGACCGTCCTGCCCCGGCCGATCTCCTTGCCGAGGGAGCGGGTGAAGCCCTCCAGGGCCTGCTGGACGGCGGCCTGGTGGTGGTCGGTGGGGTCGAGGGGCGCGCCGAGGACGACGATCCGGCCGCTCTCCGCCACGGACCGTACGACGGGGTGCAGGACAGCGTGCACCTCGGCCAGCGTCTCGACGTCCCTGACCCCGGTGGCGTCGAGCACGACGGCGGCCGGGTGCTCGGCGGGTGCGGTGGTGAGGCCGAGGTCCGCCGCCGCGAGGTCGAGGTCGGACTTGCCGGCCGTCAGCAGCAGCCGTTCGCCGACGAGTTCGGGCCGCTCGGGCGACCAGCGGTGCAGCGGGGCGGGCCGGGGAAGGCCCAGGCGGCGGGTGAGGAACCGGCCGGGGGCGGTCCCCGTGAAGCTCAGATAGCGGTCGGCCATGCGGGACTCCCAGTGCGCTCCGGAACTGACTCGGGAGTAAGGTTACCGGAGGTAAGTCATCGTGGACGTGAGGAGTGAGGCATATGAGCGCCCTGTTGGCCCCGGCGGTCCGGCGCGTCGCGATCATCGGCGGCACCCGTGTCCCGTTCGCCCGCTCCGACGGCCCCTACGCCACCGCCTCCAACCAGGACATGCTCACCGCCGCCCTCGACGGCCTGGTCGAACGGTACGGTCTCGAAGGGCCCGGAGCCGTCGGCGAGTTCGTCGCCGGGGCCGTCCTCAAGCACAGCCGCGACTTCAACCTCGCCCGCGAGACCGTCCTCGGCTCCCGGCTCGACCCGCGCACCCCCGCCTACGACATCCAGCAGGCGTGCGGCACCGGCCTCCAGGCCGTCGTCGCCGCCGCCAACAAGATCGCGCTCGGGCAGACCGAGGCGGCCGTCGCGGGCGGCGCCGACACCGCGAGCGACGCGCCCCTCGGCGTCAACGACGACCTGCGCAAGGTGCTGCTGGAGGCGCGCCGTGCCAAGTCGCTCGGCGCCCGCCTCAAGGCGCTCGCCAAGGTGCGCCCCGGCCACCTCGTCCCCGACATCCCGCGCAACGCCGAGCCCCGCACCGGCCTGTCCATGGGGGAGCACGCCGCCGTCACCGCCCGCGCCTGGGGCATCAGCCGCGAGGCCCAGGACGAGCTGGCGGCGACGAGCCACCAGCGGCTGGCCGCCGCCTACGACCGGGGCTTCTTCCAGGACCTCGTCGTCCCCTTCCGGGGGCTCGACCGCGACCAGAACCTCCGCCCCGGCTCCACCCCGGAAAAACTCGCCGCGCTGAAGCCGGTGTTCGGCCTGGACGGGCCCGCGCCCACCATGACGGCGGGCAACTCGACACCGCTGACCGACGGGGCCGCCGTCGTGCTGCTGGCGAGCGAGGAGTGGGCGGCCGCCCGGGGCCTGGAGCCGCTGGCCCACCTCACCGCCTACGAGACCGCCGCCGTGGACTTCCCGCACGGCGATGTGGCCGACGGCGAGGACGGGCTGCTGATGGCACCCACGTACGCCGTCCCGCGCATGCTGGAGCGGGCCGGTCTCGGCCTCGGCGACTTCGACCTCGTCGAGGTGCACGAGGCATTCGCCTCCCAGGTGCTGGCCACCCTCGCGGCCTGGGAGAAGCGGGGCCTGGACCCCGTCGACCGGGCCCGGCTGAACGTCGCCGGGTCCTCCCTGGCCACCGGCCATCCCTTCGCCGCCACCGGCGCGCGGATCGTGGCGACGCTGGCCGCGCTGCTGGCCGAACGCGGCGGTCCCGGCCGGGGGCTGATCTCGGTGTGCGCCGCGGGCGGGCAGGGGGTGACCGCGATCGTGGAGCGAAGCTGAGGACTTCTCACATAACCCGCGAGGTTGCACATACCCGTCCCCGGACCGCCGCCGAACCCGCACAACGTCCCCACGCCCGCGCCGTACGATCGCGTGCCTAAGGGCTGTCCCGCAATTCCCGGCGGGCGCGCGACGACAGCTACGGCACCTCGCCGCGTTGTCGGATCGTCCGCATACATCCGGTATGCGGACGGCCCTCCGCCTTGCGATGCACCGCATCCGACGCCGCGCGCCGATCCACCGGGAATCACGGGACAGCCCTTAACCAGCGGTAAGCCGTTTCCGCAGGCCTCGGCAGGTGAACACCACGGTGCGCGAGGCACGTACCTCATGCAGCAAGCGATTCCCCCGCTGCACGCCCGCAGGAGCCGCCCGTGTCCACCCCGCTTCCCTCCTTCGCCCCCTCGGCCGCCTACGACGACGCTCCGGGCCCGACCCTGGTGCGACCGGAGACCCGGCGGCTGAACGGCGCCGTACGGGAGGCGTACGTACCGCCGTTCGCCCCGCCCGTGACCCACGGCTCGCTGGCCGACCTGCCTTTCGACAACGCCGACGCGGTGCCGGACGCGGTGGTCCTCAGCCGCCGGGACGACGACGGGAACTGGACGGACGTCACGGCGGCGGAGTTCGCCGGGCAGGTGCAGGCCGTCGCGAAGGGGCTCATCGGCGAGGGGCTGATGCCCGGCGACCGGATCGCCGTCATGGCCCGCACCCGCTACGAGTGGACCCTCCTCGACTTCGCCGCCTGGGCCGCCGGACTGGTGGTGGTCCCCATCTACCCCACCTCCTCCGTCTTCCAGACCCGCTGGATCCTCCAGGACTCCGGTGCCGTCGCCCTCATCACCGAGACCGTCGCCCAGGCGAACGCCCTCGGCCCGGAACTGGACCGCGTCCCCGACCTGCGCAGCCTGTGGGTGATGGACAAGGGGCACGTCGACCGGCTGGCGGAGGCCGGGGAGGAGGTGTCCGACGGTGAGGTGGCCGTCCGGCGGGGCATGCTCGTGCCCGACACCCTGGCCACCCTGATCTACACCTCGGGCACCACCGGCCGGCCCAAGGGCTGCGCGCTGACCCACGGCAACTTCTTCGCCGAGGTCGACAACGCCGTCGAACTGCTCTACCCGATCTTCAAGGCGCGGACCAGCGAAGAGGCGTCGGTGCTGCTCTTCCTGCCGATGTCCCATGTGTTCGGGCGGATGGTGGCGGTGGCCTGTGTGCGCGCCCGGGTCCGGCTGGGCCACGCGCCGAGCCTGAAGGCCGAGGACCTGCTGCCGGACCTCGCCGCCTTCCGGCCGACCTGTCTGCTGACCATCCCGTACATGCTGGAGAAGGTCTACAACTCCGCCCGCGCCAAGGCGGAGGCGGGCGGCCGGGCGTCCACCTTCGACCGGGCCGCGCGCGTCGCCGAGCGCTGGGGCGAGGCGCAGGAGGCCCGCCAGTCCGGCACCGGCCCCGGCCCGGGAACCGCGCTCAAGGCGGCCCGCGCGATGTACGACCCGCTCGTCTACCGGCGGATCCGCAACGCGATGGGCGGCAGGGTCAAGTACGCGATCTGCGGCGGCTCCCCGCTGGGCCGCCGGCTCGCCTCCTTCTACGCGGGCGCCGGCATCGAGGTCTACGAGGGCTACGGCCTCACCGAGACGACCGGCGCGGCCACCGTGACGCCGCCCCTCCAACCCCGCCTCGGCACGGTCGGCTGGCCGCTGCCCGGCACCCGCGTCCGGATCGCCGCGGACGGCGAGATCCTGCTCTCCGGCGAGCACGTGCTGCGCGGCTACTGGGACCCGGCGGCCGGCGGTGTGGTCCCCGCGGCCGCCGACGGATGGCTGGCCACCGGCGACATCGGTGCCCTGGACGACGAGGGCTATCTGACGATCACCGGCCGCAAGAAGGAACTCCTCATCACCGCGGGCGGCAAGAGCGTCGCCCCGGCCCCGCTGGAGAACTGGCTGCGCTCCCACCCGCTGATCTCGCAGTGCCTGGTCGTCGGCGACCGCCGCCCGTACGTCGCCGCGCTGATCACCCTCGACATGGACGGCGTCACCCACTGGCGCCGGATGAACGGCCGGCACCCGGTCCCCGCCGAACTCCTCCTGGACGACCCGGAGCTGCGGGACATCCTCGGGCGCGCCGTGGACGAGGCGAACAAGCTGGTCTCCCGGCCCGAGTCGATCCGCCGCTTCGCCGTCCTGCCGGTGGACTTCACCGAGCTGGACGGCCACCTCACACCGTCGATGAAGCTCCGCAGGGACGCGATCATGCGGGACTTCGCCGCCGACGTGGAGGCCCTGTACGCCGGCTGACCCCACCGGACCCCCGTACCGCGTGCGGAGACCGCCCCGGTCACCGCGCGACCCGACCTGCCCCGCCCGCCGTGACCACGGCCGTCCGGATCCCCACACCACCCGCTCGGAAGGCAGCAGTGAACGCTCGCACCCCCCACCGCCCCGTCATACGCCGTGCCCGCACGGCCGTCGCCGCGGCCGCCGCGGCACTGTCCCTCGCCGCCTGCGGTGCCGTCGGCGGCATCGCGGGCGGCGACGACGGCTCCCAGGAACCCGGCAAGGGCGACGACCTCACCGTCGGACTGCTCCTGCCCGACAAAACCACCGCGCGGTTCGAACGGTTCGACCACCCGCTGATCAAGAAGGAGGTCGCCCTCCTCACCCACGGCAGGGGCAAGGTCGCCTACGCCAACGCCGAGTCCAGCACCCGGCGGCAGAGCCGCCAGTTCCAGAAGCTGATCGCGGACCGGGTGGACGTGATCCTGGTGGACGCCGTCGACTCCAGAGCCATCGCACCCGACGTGCGCCGGGCCAAGGAGGCGGGCATCCCGGTGATCGCCTACGACCGGCTCGCCGAGGGTCCCGTCGACGCCTACGTCTCCCACGACAACGAGCTCGTCGGCGAGGTGCAGGCCCGCGCCCTCGTCCAGCGCCTCGGCTCGAACGCCCTGAACAGCAAGGTCGTCATGATGCACGGCGACCCCGGCGACCCGAACACCGCCCGCTTCAAGCGGGGCGCGGTCACCGAGCTCAAGGGCGATGTGAAGATCGTCAAGGAGTACGACGTCCGCAAGTGGTCGCCCGAGGCCGCCAAGGAGAACATGCGCAAGGCCATCGCGGCCGTCGGCGCCGACGGCATCGCGGCGGTCTACTCGGCCAACGACGACATGGCGGGCGCCGCCATCGACGCGCTGAAGGAGGCCGGCGTCGGCGAGGTCCCGCCGGTCACCGGGCAGGACGCGAACCTGGACGCCATCCAGCGGATCGTCGCCGGGGAGCAGTACATGACGGTCTACAAGCCGTTCGAGCTGGAGGCGACCACCGCCGCCCGGATGGCCGTCTACAAGGTCCAGGGCCGGGACGTCGCCTTCGACGCCCTCACCCAGGACCTGGTCGACAGCCCCAGCCACGAGGACATCCCGGCCGCGCTGCAGACGGTGGTCGCCGTCACCCGCAAGAACATCGAGGACACGGTCGTGGCGGACGGCGTCTACACCGTCCGCCAGATCTGCACCCCCGAGTACGCGGCCGACTGCGCGGCGATCGGCCTCGGCTGACGGACACCGGAGGGCGGGCCCCGGGCTCAGGCGCCGCGGCGGGCGATCAGGAAGGCCTGCGCGGCCGTCTCGTCCAGCGCGGGGTCCGCCTCCCGGACCGTGCGGGAGTACGGGGCGAAACCGGCCCGGGTCAGCAGGGCGCCCATGTCCTCCGGGCGCCGGCGCAGGAAGGTCAGCGCCACCGGGTGCCCGAACGGCCGGTCGTGGTGCCGGTGTTCGTCCCCGGCCTGGAAGGCGACCAGCAGGGGCGCCCCGGGCGCCAGCACCCGGTGGAACTCGGCGAACAGCTCCGGCAGCCGGTCGTCCGGGAGATGGATGGACGAGTAGAACGACACCGCGCCGGACAGCGCCCCGTCCGGCAGATCCAGCTCCAGCATCGACCCCCGCTCGAAGCGCAGCCCCGGGTTCTCCCGGCGGGCGATCGCGAGCATCGACTCCGACAGGTCGACGCCGAAGACGTCCAGACCCAGCGCGGCCAGCCGGGCCGTCGTCCGGCCGGGCCCGCAGCCCAGATCGGCCACCGGCCCGCCGTCGCGCACGAGTTCGGCGAACACCCCCAGCACGGCCCGTTCCAGGGGCCGATGCGCCATCTCGTCCTCGAAGAGCTTCGCGTAGTCCTCGGCGATGGCGTCGTAGAAGGTGCGGGTCGCGGTCAGGAAGTCGGAGTCGGTCATGGCCCGCGACCCTAACGCCCAAGTGCCGTTCGTCGCGCCCTACTCGGGCGTGCGGATCCGGTCACCGCCGCGCGCGCTGCCCAGTGCCGCCCCGACCGCCACACCCACGGCCATGCCCAGGCCGAGCCCGAGCGCCAGGTTGTCGAAGACCGTCGTGCCGAACACGACGCCGAGCGCCAGACCCAGAGAGATGCCGAGCGACACACCGGTCGCCAGTTTCGTGTCCCGCTCGCGGCCGCCGCCGTTCCCACCGTTCGTCATCCGGCGATCCTCCCACGCGATCCGCTCAGGCCACCCCCAACGCCCGCAGCAGGGCGGCGGATCCGGCCGCCGCCAGCACCACCACAGGGAACGGGGCGCCCCGCCACGCCAGGACCCCGCCCACCAGCACCCCGGCCGGACGGGCCCAGCCGGCGAACCCGCCGCCCTCCGTCAGCGCCCCCGTCGCCAGCAGCGCCACGAGCAGCACCACCGCGCCGGCCGCCAGCAGCTCCCGCACCCGGTCGGGCAGCACGACCCGCCCGTGCAGCGCCGGGCCCACCAGCCGGAAGGCGTACGTCCCGACCGCGAGCACCAGGATCACGACGGCCGTCCCCGTCGTGGAGGTCATGCCGTACCGCCCTTCCGGCCGTGGACGACCAGCCCGGTGAGCGCCAGCAGCACGGGGACGCCCGCCGGGACGGCGGGGGTGACGGCCAGCGCGAGCGCCGCGCCGAGCAGCGCCGCCCGGCGGGCCGAGCGGTCGGTGCGCAGGGCCGGCAGCACCAGCGCCGCGAGCACCGCCGGGAAGGCGGCGTCCAGTCCGTACGTCGCCGTGTCGCCGAGCGCGGTGCCGGCGAGGGCGCCGGCCAGCACGCCGGTGTTCCAGGCGGCGAACAGACCGAGGCCGTTCACCCAGAACGCCGCCCGGCGCCGGTCCGGGTCGGGCTGCGCGAGCGTGAACGCCACCGTCTCGTCGGTCACCAGATGCGCCCCGGCCAGCCGGGCGAACCGCCCCGGGCCGAGGACGTCCGCCACGGCCAGGCTGAAGGCGGCGGTGCGGGTGTTGAGCAGCAGCCCGGTCGCGGCCGCCGCGAGCGGCCCGCCCCCGGCCAGCAGCAGCCCGACGGCGCTGAACTGCGCCGAGCCCGCGTACACGACGAGCGACATGGCCACCGGGACCCAGAGCGGCAGCCCGCCGGCCACCGCGATCGCGCCGAAGGACACGCCGACGACACCGCTCGCCAGCCAGACGAGGGCGCTGTCGCGCACCAGAGGTGCCATCATCGGTGTTCGGAACAGCGAACGCATGTTTCCCAGAATGAACAGGTGCGCTGCTGTTCGTCAAGTCGAACGAGCGGACCGCCACAGCGAACGACGGTAGAGCGAACGAACTGGAAGTGAGTCCATGGGTGAGCCCCTGACGTGGATCGCCGCCTCCCTGCGCCGCGAGCGCGCCCGCGCCGGGCTGTCCTTGTCCGAGCTGGCCAAGCGGGCGGGCATCGCGAAGTCCACGCTGTCCCAGCTGGAGGGCGGCGGCGGGAACCCGAGCGTGGAGACGCTGTGGGCGCTCGGCGTGGCGCTCGGTGTGCCGTTCAGCACACTGGTGGAGCCGCCGGCGCCCGCGGTGCAGGTGATCCGCGCGGGCGAGGGGCCCACGGTGGCGTCCGAGCGCGCCGACTATGCGGCCACCCTGCTGTCGGCGAGCCCGCCGGGCGCCCGGCGGGACATCTACCACCTGCGCGCGGAGCCGGGCGCGGCCCGCGAGTCCGAGCCGCACATCCCGGGCACGGTGGAGCATCTGATCGTCGGGGCGGGCCGGGTGAAGGCGGGGCCGCGCGGCGAGGAGGCCGAACTGGGGCCGGGGGACTACATGACGTACCGCGGGGACGTGCCCCATCTGTACGAGGCGCTGGAGCCGGGGACGTTCTTCGTCCTCGTCATGCAGCACGTGTAGGGACGGGCTGGAAGACAAAAGGCAGGAGCCCCGCCGCCTTGCGGCGCGGGGCTCCTTGGGTACTGCACTCAGTTCCGGATCAAAGCACCAGGCTCCGAGGACCGAATCAGACGGGGGTGACGTTCTCCGCCTGCGGGCCCTTCGGGCCCTGGGTCACGTCGAAGGAGACCTGCTGGTTCTCCTCCAGCGAGCGGAAGCCGCTCGCGTTGATCGCGGAGTAGTGAACGAAGACGTCGGGGCCGCCGCCTTCCTGGGCGATGAAGCCAAAGCCCTTTTCGGCGTTGAACCACTTCACGGTTCCGGTAGCCATAAGCCCTCCTTGGGCCCAAAGGGTTGCCCTGCTCCAGAACCCTGCAAGTGTGAAAACAAAGTGCCGCACAACTGCATACGTCTGAAAACGACGAGAGCCCGCGGTTACATGCTCCGCAGGCTCTGTACTGCAAGGGAAACCAAACTGCAACTTGCGGCGAGCCTAGCACGCAGGCAGCCGAAAGCAATAGAGGTCAAGATCACGTCACTCGGACGTTTGAAGATCCGTGTCCGAGTTGACAGTAAGGCGGTGACCTGGATGTCCCGACCCTGAAGGCCGAACGGTACCCCATGGGGTCTAGTCTCGCGATGTGGACAATTCTCGCACCCGGCCCCGCGTGGGCCACATCCAGTTCCTCAACTGCCTGCCCCTCTACTGGGGGCTCGCGAGAACCGGCACGCTCCTCGACTTCGAGCTCACGAAGGACACCCCCGAGAAGCTCAGCGAGCAGCTGGTGCGCGGCGATCTCGACATCGGTCCCATCACCCTCGTCGAGTTCCTGCGCAACGCCGACGACCTGGTCGCCTTCCCCGACATCGCCGTCGGGTGCGACGGACCGGTGATGTCCTGCGTGATCGTCTCGCAGGTCCCCCTCGACCAGCTGGACGGCGCCCGCGTCGCCCTCGGCTCCACCTCGCGCACCTCGGTCCGGCTCGCCCAGCTTCTGCTCGCGGAGCGCTACGGCGTCCGGCCCGACTACTACACCTGCCCGCCCGACCTCAGCCTGATGATGCAGGAGGCCGAGGCTGCGGTCCTCATCGGCGACGCGGCGCTGCGGGCCAACCTGCTCGACGGCCCGCGCTACGGCCTCCAGGTGCACGACCTCGGCGCGCTCTGGAAGGAGTGGACCGGGCTGCCCTTCGTCTTCGCCGTGTGGGCGGCGCGCCGCGACTATCTGGAACGCGAGCCGGACATCACCCGCAAGGTCCACGAGGCATTCCTCGCCTCCCGCAACCTCTCCCTGGAGGAGGTCGGCAAGGTCGCGGAACAGGCGGCCCGCTGGGAGGCCTTCGACGAGAAGGTCCTGGAGCGGTATTTCACGACCCTCGACTTCCGTTTCGGCGGCCCGCAGCTGGAAGCCGTCACGGAGTTCGCGCGCCGCGTCGGGCCGACCACCGGATTTCCCGCGGACGTGAAGGTCGAACTGCTCCATCCGTGAGCGTCCGGCCGCCGGGGCCGGCACCGGCGATGCGTCACGGTGAGCGCTTGTCCGCGGCCCTCCGCACGTCCGGAGGGCCGCGGGGGGCGTTTTCGGGCTCCGGCCTTCACCCATCGGGCGCGCGCCCATCGGACTGACAGATCGGCGGCGGCGGTTCCGGTCCGCGACGCGGACCGCGGACCCGATCCGCACTAATCTGCTGCGAAGTCCGCGGGGGCGCTGGGCCGTACGGGGGAGAGGTGGACGCCGATGCAGCCACTCGGCATGGACGAGCCCACGGTCGTCGGGCCGTACCGGCTCCTCGGCCGGCTCGGCTCCGGAGGGATGGGCCGGGTCTATCTGGGCCGCAGCTCCGGGGGGCGCACGGTCGCCGTCAAGATCGTGCATCCGCACCTCGCGCTCGACGAGGAGTTCCGGGCCCGCTTCCGGCGCGAGGTCGACGCCGCCCGGCGGGTGGGCGGCGCGTGGACGGCGCCCGTGCTGGACGCCGACCCGGAGGCCGCCCTGCCCTGGGTGGCCACCGCGTACGCAGCCGGGCCGTCGCTGTCGGGCGCCGTCGCCGACGCGGGCGCCCTGCCCCCGCCGTCCGTACGGGCCCTGGGCGCCGGGCTCGCCGAGGCGCTGGCCGCGGTGCACGACCTGGGCCTGGTCCACCGGGACGTGAAGCCGTCGAACGTCCTGCTCACCCTGGACGGCCCGCTGCTCATCGACTTCGGCATCGCGCGGGCCCTGGACGGCACCGCCTCGCTCACCTCCAGCGGCGTCTCCATCGGCTCGCCCGGCTACATGGCGCCCGAGCAGATCCTGGGCAAGGGCGTCACCGGGGCGGCCGACGTCTTCTCGCTGGGCGCCGTGCTCGCCTACGCGGCGGCCGGCGAACCCCCGTTCTCGGGCGACACCTCGGCGGCCCTGCTCTACAAGGTCGTCCACGAGGAGCCCGAACTCGACGCGCTGGACGAGCCGTTGCGCGAGCTGGTCGCGCGGTGCCTGGCCAAGGAGCCCGGTGAGCGGCCCGCCCCTCGCGAGATCGCCGGGCGGCTGGCGCCCGAGGGCGCGGCCCGGCTGGTCGCGGGCGGCTGGCTGCCCGGGCCGCTGGTCGAGCAGGTCAGCCGGGGTGCCGTACGGCTGCTGAACCTGGAGGCCGGGGAGGACGCCCCGTCCGGGCCCGTGGCGTTCAGCCGCCCGGTCACCGTCGGCGAGTTCGGGCCGGCTCCCGTGATGCCCGCCCCGGTGCCCGCACCTCGGGACGCGGTGCCCGACGCCTCCACCGAGGCGTCCCCGCCCGGCCCACCGGGGGTGACCGTCACCGCGCGCGGGCGCAGGGTCAGCTGCACGGTGACGCTGGCCGTGGCCGGTGCGCTCGCGGCGGTCATGCTCGGCTCCGTGGTCGTCCTCGACGGGCTGCCCGGCCGGGGCTCCGACGACCGGGACTCGAGCGCGGGCTCCGACGCCCCCTCGTCCCAGGCGCCGGGCGGCAAGGCGCAGAGCGCCGTCCCCGCCCGCTACCTCGGCACCTGGGAGGGGAAGGCCACGGCTGTGGGCGGCACCCTGCCCGCCGGCACCTTCCGGCTCACCGTCCACAACGCCGAGGTCGGCGGGGAACTGGGCCGGCTGCGCCAGACCGATCTGCTCGGCGGCGTCTGCGACGACGTCCTCACCCTGAAGGAGGTGACGGCGAAACAGCTCGTCGTCACCTCCGTGGGCGCGAAGGGCAACCACGCCGGCTGCAACCCCGAGCCGCACACCGTCCGCATCACCCCGGAGGGCGACGACCTGGTGTACCGCTCGGAGAGCTCGGCGGAGGGCGAGCCCGAGGCCCGGCTGTCGAAGACCGGCGGGGGGAGCGGCTGATGGAGGTGAGCACCCCGCTCGTCGTCGCGGTGGCCGCCCTGTGGGGAGCGCTCGCGGGGGCCCTGCTGCCCCGCGCCGCGTACCGGTTCGCCGCACCCGACGAGGAGCCGTGGCGGGCGCACTGCCCCGGCGGGCACCCGGTCGCGGGATGGCTCGGCCCGGCCGGCTGTCGCACGTGCGGGCCCCGTGCCCCGTACGGTCCGGGCGCCACCGCGCCCGTCCTCGTCACCGCCGTCGTCTGCGCCGCCCTCGCCGCCGCCACCGGCACCCGGCCCGAGCTCGGCGCCTGGCTGCTGCTGGCACCCTGCGGAGTGCTGCTCACCCTCGTCGACCTGAGGGTGCGCCGGCTCCCCGACCCGCTGACCCTCTCCCTCGCGGGCGGCGCGCTCGCCCTGCTGGGCCTGGTCGCCGCGGTCCCCGAGCACGCCGGGCACTGGCCGACCGCCGTGGCCGCGTCCCTCGCGCTCGGCGCCTTCTACTACGGCCTGCATCTGCTCAACCCCGACGGCATGGGCTTCGGCGACGTGAAACTGGCGCTCGGCGCCGGCGCGGTCCTCGGCTGGTACGGCTGGCCGACGGTCATGCTCGGCACCTTCGCCGGGTTCCTGTCCGGAGCGCTGTACGGCTGGGGCCTGGTCGCCCTGCGCCGGGCCGACCGCACCTCGGCGATCCCCTTCGGCCCGTTCCTCCTCGGCGGGGCGCTGACAGGGGTGCTGATCGGGGCGTACGCGGCCTGACGTCGGCCGTGTCAGGCCCCTGGCGTACGCTGGTCCGGTCTGCCCGCCCGTCTCCCACCACCACCCTTATACAGAGCGCTGCGCGCAAGCCTCCTGACTCCTTGACGAAAGGGACGCCCCCGGTGACCGAGAAGGCCGACCTTCAGTCCGTCCTCGACCGTGCCGCAGCGGGCGGGCGGATCACCCCGGAAGAGGCGCTCGACCTCTACCGCGATGCCCCGCTCCACGCGCTCGGCTCCGCCGCCGACGCCGTACGCCGCCGCCGCTACGCGGGCACCGAGCACATCGCGACGTACATCATCGAGCGGAACATCAACTACACGAACGTCTGCGTGACGGCGTGCAAGTTCTGCGCCTTCTACGCTCCGCCGAAGGACACGGCCAAGGGCTGGACCCGCGACCTCGACGACATCCTGCGCCGCTGCGCGGAGACCGTCGAACTCGGCGGCACCCAGATCATGTTCCAGGGCGGCCATCACCCGGACTACGGCGTCGAGTACTACGAGAAGCACTTCGCGGCCATCAAGAAGGAGTTCCCGCAGCTCGTCATCCACAGCCTGGGGGCGAGCGAGGTCGAGCACATGGCCCGGATCTCCAAGGTCGGCGTCGAGGAGGCCATCCAGCGCATCCACGCCGCCGGCCTCGACTCCTTCGCGGGCGCCGGCGCCGAGCTGCTGCCCGAGCGCCCCCGCAAGGCCATCGCCCCGCTGAAGGAGTCCGGCGAGCGCTGGCTGGAGATCATGGAGACCGCCCACAACCTGGGCGTGGAGTCCACCTCCACCATGCTGATGGGCACCGGCGAGACCAACGCCGAGCGGATCGAGCACCTGCGGATGATCCGTGACGTGCAGGACCGCACGGGCGGCTTCCGCGCGTTCATCCCGTACCTGTACCAGCCGATGAACAACCACCTGAAGGGCCGGACGCAGGCCACGATCTTCGAGTACCTGCGGATGATCGCGATCTCCCGGCTCTTCATGGACAACATCGCCCACATCCAGGGCTCCTGGCTGACCACCGGCCAGGACGCGGGCCAGCTGACGCTGCACTACGGCGCCGACGACCTCGGCTCGGTCATGCTGGAGGAGAACGTCGTCTCGGCGGCCGGTGCCAGGCACCGCTCCAACCTCCAGGAGATGATCGACATGATCCGTTCCGCGGGGCGGGTCCCGGCCCAGCGCTCGACGACGTACGAGCACCTCGTCGTGCACGACGACCCGGCGAACGACCCCGTCGACAGCCGTGTCATGTCCCACATCTCCTCGACGGCCATCGAGGGCGGCACGGCCCACCCCGAGCTGAAGATCCTCGCCTCCAACTGACGTCCCGTGCTGACCCTTCACGTCGCCGACGCCACGCCCGAGAGCGCCGTCCTGGTCGACGGCGCGCACCTCGCCGCCGTCGGCCCGTACGACGAACTGGCCGCCGCCCACCCGGACGCCCGGCTGCGGAAGTGGCCCGGCATCCTGACACCCGGACTGCTCAACCCGTACGGCCCCGAACTGCTGGAGCAGGCGTACCACCCCGACCCGCGCGAGGCGGACCGGCTCGGCACCGAGCCGATCTTCGGCGAGCGCGCACGGGACCTCCTCGGCGGAGGACCGTCCGTGCGGGGAGCCAGCGCACGCCGAGGGGTCCAGCGCCTGCTGGCGCACGGCACGGTCGCGGTCGCCGGTGAACTGCGCGGCCGGGAGGCCCTGGACGCGGTCCGCAGGGCCGGGCTCGCCCTGGCGGGACGCCCTGCCGTACTGCCCGGCCCTCCGGCGCTCTCCCCGGTGCCGCTCGTCCTGCTGCCGGGCCTCGCTTCCGGGCAGCCCGCGCGGTTCGCGGTGTTCGACGTGCCCGACCGCGCGGCCCTCGTCCGGGAGGGCGCGTCCACCTGCGTGGCCACCGTCGTGGCCGGCCGCCTGGTGCACCGCCGGCGCTGACCGCCCTGCCGACCGGGAAGCCGCTGGGGGCGGGCCGGGGAGCGGCTGCAAGAATGGGCCCGTGACGCGCGCATCCCTGGACAAGCAGCCGCATGAAGTCGCCTCGATGTTCGACGGCGTCGCGGAACGGTACGACCTGACCAACGACGTGCTCTCCCTCGGGCAGGACCGGCGCTGGCGCAAGGAGGTCGCGAAGGCGGTCGACGCGCGCCCCGCGCAGAAGGTCCTGGACCTGGCGGCCGGCACCGGCACGTCGTCCCTGCCCTTCGCCCGCACCGGCGCCTACGTCGTGCCCTGCGACTTCTCCCAGGGCATGCTCCGGGTCGGCAAGCGGAACAACACCTGGCTGCCGTACACGGCGGGCGACGCGACCCGACTGCCGTTCCGGGACGACACGTTCGACGCCGTGACGATCTCCTTCGGGCTGCGCAACGTCCAGGACTTCGACACCGCGCTGCGCGAGATGTACCGGGTGACCCGGCCCGGCGGACGCGTCGTGATCTGCGAGTTCTCGCACCCGACATGGGCGCCCTTCCGCACCGTCTACACCGAGTACCTGATGCGCGCGCTGCCGCCGGTCGCCCGCGCGGTGTCCTCCAACCCGGACGCGTACGTCTACCTCGCCGAGTCCATCCGCGCCTGGCCCGACCAGCCGGCCCTCGCCGAGCGGCTGCGCGAGGCGGGCTGGTCGAAGGTGGCCTGGCGGAATCTGACGGGCGGGGTCGTCACCCTGCACCGCGGGTTCAAGCAGAGCTGACCAACGGGTAGGGGTCGCCGGGCTCGTCGAGCGCGCGGGGCCTGCCGCCCGACGGCGGGCGCGGTACGCGGGGCTCGCGCACACCTCCGCCGCCCTCGCCCTCGCCGAAGTCGAACCAGATGGCGACCGTCGAGTCCCGGGGCACCGGAGTGCCGGGCTGGGGGTACTGACGGACGACGTAGTCGACGACGACCAGGGAGAAGTCCGGCCGGTCGGGTGCGATGAGGGACAGACCCCGGGACTTGGCCGCCTCGCGCGCGTCCATGGCCATCAGCCCGACGAGTCGCGGGACCCGCACCTCGGGTGTCGTGGGTGTTGTGTGCACAGATGTCACCCCCAGCGGTATCTGCAGGGTAACCGCCCGGGGGTGCCGTCCGGAAGCTTCAAGTATCTTTCTGTGACAGTCAGTTACTCTGCGTGTCCGACGAAGGGGCGAGATCGAGCCGGTAGCAGTGCCCCCGGCGCTCGTCCGGCGTGCTGAACACCTCGGCCAGCTCCATCCCCAGCCGCCGTGTCACCGCTATCGACCGCTCGTTGCGCGCGTCCACCATCGCGACGACGCCCGGCACCCCGGCCGCCCGCACCCGCTCCAGCGTCTGCCGCGCGGCGGCCGTGACGTATCCCTTGCCCCAGTGCTCGCGGGCCAGCCGCCAGCCGATCTCGATCTCCCCGGTGGGGCCCCACTCCCGCTCCCAGGGCTGGGCGCCGGTGAAGCCGATGACGCGCTCGTCCTCGTCGAGCATCGTCCACAGGCAGAATCCGCGCTCGGCGTCGTGCCGGCGCTGACGGGCGGTGAGCTCCTCGTAGGCGGAGAGTTCGGCGGCCCGGCCGCCGTGGAACTCCATGACGTCGGGGTGGGCGAAGGCCCGGTGCCAGGCCACCGCGTCCTCGTCGGTGGGCACACGCAGCCGTACTACGGGCAGAGCTCGGTTCACAGGGCAGCCCTTCAGCCGGGTGATCAATTCTGCTGCATAGACTGCCCATGTCCAGTGCCCGTCGGCACGCAGATTCCGAACCTTGGGGAGTTCCCGCCGTGACCGAGCCCCTCTCCGAAAACACCGCCGATGTCATCGTCGTCGGAGCGGGCCCAGCCGGCTCCACCACCGCGTACCACCTCGCCAGGGCCGGACTCGACGTACTGCTCCTGGAGAAGACCGAGTTCCCGCGGGAGAAGGTCTGCGGCGACGGACTGACCCCGCGCGCCACCAAGCAGCTCGTCGCCATGGGGATCGACATCTCCGAGGAGGCCGGCTGGCTGCGCAACAAGGGCCTGCGGATCATCGGCGGCGGTGTGCGCCTCCAGCTGGACTGGCCGGATCTCGCCTCCTTCCCCGACTACGGACTCGTGCGCAAGCGCGACGACTTCGACGAGCAGCTCGCCCGGCAGGCCCAGAAGGCGGGCGCCCGGCTCTACGAGCGCTGCAACGTCGGCGCCCCGATCCTCGACGACCGCACCGGCCGGATCATCGGCGTGCACGCCAAGCTCGGCGAGGAGAAGCGCGAGGTCACCTTCCACGCGCCCCTCGTGGTCGCCGCCGACGGCAACTCCACGCGGCTGTCCCTGGCGATGGGCCTGCACCGGCGCGAGGACCGCCCGATGGGCGTCGCCGTGCGGACGTACTTCGAGAGCCCCCGCCACGACGACGACTACCTGGAGTCCTGGCTGGAACTGTGGGACCGCCGGGGCCCCGAGGATCGGCTGCTGCCCGGCTACGGCTGGATCTTCGGCATGGGCGACGGCACGTCCAACGTCGGACTCGGCGTGCTCAACACCTCCGACTCCTTCAAGGAGCTCGACTGGCGCGAGGTCCTGAAGGCGTGGTGCGCCTCGATGCCGGAGGACTGGGGCTACACCCCGGAGAACATGACGGGCCCGATCCGCGGCGCCGCCCTGCCCATGGCCTTCAACCGCCAGCCGCACTACACCAAGGGCCTGCTGCTCGTCGGCGACGCCGGCGGACTGGTGAACCCCTTCAACGGCGAGGGCATCGCCTACGCCATGGAGTCCGGGCAGATCGCCGCCGAGGTCATCGTCCAGGCACACGCCCGCTCGACCCCCGCGGGCCGGGAGATGGCCCTCCAGCGCTACCCGCGCGTCCTGAAGGACACCTACGGCGGCTACTACACGCTGGGCCGCGCCTTCGTGAAGCTCATCGGCAACCCGAAGGTCATGAAGATCGCCACGCAGCGCGGTCTGACCCACCCGATGCTGATGAAGTTCACGCTGAAGCTCCTCGCGAACCTCACCGACCCGACCGGCGGCGACGCGATGGACCGCATCATCAACGGCCTGAGCAAGGTGGCCCCGAAGGCCTGATGGGTTCGGCCCGGAGGAACTCCGGGCACGCGTGAGGGCCGCTGCCCCCGAGCGGCTGCGGCCCTCACGTCGATCTGTACGGCTCAGAGCACGCGGACCGCGCCCGACGCCGGGTAACCCGACAGGTCCTGGATGACGACGCCCTTGGAGGGGTTGGCCGCGTCCAGGTACTGGCCGTTACCGATGTAGACGCCCACATGGTAGGCGGAGCCCTTGCCACCCCAGTAGAGGATGTCGCCGACCTGCACCTGCGAGAGCGGGATGTCGGTGCCGGCCATCGACTGGTCCTGGGAGACCCGCGGCAGGTCGACGCCGACCTGCTTGAAGGCGGCCTGCACCAGGCTGGAGCAGTCCCACGCGTTGGGGCCGGTGGCACCCATGACGTACGCGTCGCCGACCTGGGCCTTGAGGAACGAGATGACCGTCGCGACGCTGCCGCTCGCCGGGGCGGAGACGCTCGCGGAGGCGGACAGGGTGGCCCGCTCGGTGCTGCGGGACGCGGCGGCCTCTGCGGCGGCCTTACGGGCCTCCTCGGCCTTCTTCTTCGCCTCGGCCTTCTTCTTGGCCTGCGCGAGGTCCTTCTTGGCCTCCTCGGCCGCTGCGGCGGCGGCCGCGTCACGCTCGGCCTCGAGCTCGTAGTTGGCCGCCGCCAGCTGCGTGGCGTCGGCGGACTGGGCGAGCTGGTCCGCCAGGTCACCCGACAGGGTGGGCAGTTCGATGGTCTGCGTGACCGGCTCGGCGGCGTTCGCCGTGGCCGCAGCACCAGCCGCTGCCATGCTGAGGACGCCACCGGCAACTCCGGCGCGCATCGCGATCGTCGTCGACGCGGTGCGGCGGGGCTTCCGGTGGCTGCGTATGTGAGCGGTGTGGGACATGGGTACAACCGGTATCAGGGGCTCCTCCATACCTTCAAGAAACGTGGGCTGCGCCACAGTTGTTCAACGGACGCCCCAAATTCCCGGCGGAGCGCCCTTTATTGACGCCGTAACGGACATTGCGGACGCCTCTCATCCTGCCCGTGATCACGGGCTTTCATCATTAAGTCCGAATTGCCCCGCGGCTACCACTGGTTGGGACCGGTGGCCAAGCCCGGTTCTACGGAGCCCCGACAGGTGTGGCGGAGGTCACGCAACGGTCACGGCCTCGTGTGCGTCCGGTGCCCGGATCGCGCCCCCCGGAGTTCGTGAACGCGTGCACGCGTCCACATCGGTCCCCGTCGCTCCCTCTGATGTGTGAACGCGGTCCTCTATCAAGCCTTCCGGTCCAACTCCAATTTGCATGCAAGGGAAGCCTCTTGATATGGAGACGACCCCTCTGAGCTGGGGCGACGAGCGAAAATGTCACCTCTGGTGATCACTCGGACGCTTCACGTGCGAAGATCACCGCTCATCCGTGTTCATGATCGTTCGTCAGGTGGTGGAGATCACAAAGCTTGTGCAATACCCCGTGTCGCAGATCACAGACCGGCAGGCATAAGATGCGAGGCAGTTGGGCTTGTGACCTGCTTCACATGTTCTCGATCTTCGCCGGGGCGGGCGTGGTTCGTGAGGTTGGTGAGGCGAACGGGCCCGCTGCACAACCGCCAGCAGTCAGTGCCGACTGAGAGGAGCGAGGAGCGGTGAACGCGTATGCGCCCATCCTCGTACTGGGAGCCCTCGGGGCAGGCTTTGCGATCTTCTCCGTGGTCATGGCCACGCTGATCGGTCCGAAGCGGTACAACCGGGCCAAGCTCGAGGCTTATGAGTGCGGGATCGAGCCGACCCCCACGCCGGCCGGCGGCGGGCGCTTCCCCATCAAGTACTACCTGACGGCGATGCTCTTCATCATCTTCGATATCGAGATCGTCTTCCTCTACCCCTGGGCCGTCACCTTCGACTCCCTGGGGATCTTCGGGCTCGTGGAGATGCTGCTCTTCGTGCTCACCGTCTTCGTCGCGTACGCGTACGTATGGCGGCGCGGCGGCCTGGAATGGGACTGAGGGGCCTTTAGACATGGGACTCGAAGAAAAGCTGCCGAGCGGATTCCTGCTGACCACCGTCGAACAGGCCGCGGGCTGGGTGCGCAAGGCGTCCGTCTTCCCGGCCACCTTCGGCCTCGCGTGCTGCGCCATCGAGATGATGACGACCGGCGCCGGCCGATACGACCTGGCGCGCTTCGGCATGGAGGTCTTCCGCGGATCGCCGCGCCAGGCCGACCTGATGATCGTCGCCGGCCGGGTCAGCCAGAAGATGGCGCCGGTGCTCCGGCAGGTCTACGACCAGATGCCGAACCCCAAGTGGGTGATCTCCATGGGGGTCTGCGCCTCCTCGGGCGGCATGTTCAACAACTACGCGATCGTGCAGGGCGTCGACCACATCGTCCCGGTCGACATCTATCTGCCGGGCTGTCCGCCGCGGCCCGAGATGCTGATGGACGCCATCCTCAAGCTGCACCAGAAGATCCAGGGCTCCAAGCTCGGGGTCAACGCCGAGGAAGCGGCCCGTGAGGCGGAGGAAGCGGCGCTCAAGGCCCTGCCCACGATCGAGATGAAGGGGCTGCTGCGGTGAGCGACGCCAACGGCACCAACGGGGCGAACGGGTCGAACGGGGTGAACCCCGAGAAGGACCTGTCCGCCTCCAACCTCCCCGGCCAGCGGGGCCAGGGCGGCGAGGAGATCCGTGTCCAGCACGGCATGTTCGGCGCCGACAACGGCGGGGACACCTCCGGTTACGGCGGCCTGGTCCGCTCGGTCCGCCTCCCGGGACCGGCGAGCCGCCCCTACGGAGGCTGGTTCGACGAGGTCGCCGACGAACTCGAGGGCGCCCTGGAGGAACAGGGCCTGCTGCCCGACAACGCCATCGAGAAGACGGTCGTCGACCGCGACGAGATCACCTTCCACATCGAACGCGAGCACCTGGTCCGCGTCGCCCGCACCCTGCGCGACGACCCGGCTCTGCGGTTCGAGCTGTGCACCGGCGTCAGCGGCGTCCACTACCCGCACGACAAGGGCCGCGAGCTGCACGCCGTCTACCACCTGCGCTCGATCACCCACAACCGGCTGATCCGCCTGGAGGTCAGCGTCCCCGACAGCGACCCGCACATCCCGTCGCTCGTCCCCGTGTACCCGACGAACGACTGGCACGAGCGCGAGACGTACGACTTCTTCGGCATCGTCTTCGACGGTCACCCCGCCCTGACGCGGATCATGATGCCGGACGACTGGCAGGGCCACCCGCAGCGCAAGGACTACCCCCTCGGCGGCATCGCCGTCGAGTACAAGGGCGCCCAGATCCCGGCTCCGGACCAGCGGAGGTCGTACTCGTGAGCACTCAGTCAGCATCCGCCCGCGAAACCACCGAGGGCACCGTATACACGGTCACCGGTGGCGACTGGGACGAGGTCGTCCAGAGCGCGGCCAAGGCCGACGACGAGCGCATCGTCGTCAACATGGGCCCCCAGCACCCGTCCACCCACGGAGTGCTGCGCCTGATCCTGGAGATCGAGGGCGAGACGGTCACCGAGGCCCGCTGCGGCATCGGCTACCTCCACACCGGCATCGAGAAGAACCTCGAGTACCGGACCTGGACGCAGGGCACCACGTTCGTGACGCGCATGGACTACCTGACGTCCTTCTTCAACGAGACCGCCTACTGTCTCGCCGTCGAGAAGCTCCTCGGCATCGAGGACCAGATCACCGAGCGCGCCAAGATCATCCGGGTGCTCCTGATGGAGCTGAACCGGCTCTCCTCCCACCTGGTGTGCATCGCCACCGGCGGTATGGAGCTCGGCGCCACCACGATCATGATCTACGGATTCCGTGATCGTGAAATGATTCTCGACATCTACGAGCTCATCACGGGCCTGCGGATGAACCACGCGTACATCCGCCCCGGCGGACTCGCGCAGGACCTGCCGCCCGGCGCGGTGGACCACATCCGCGAGTTCGTGAAGAAGATGAGGAAGAACCTCCCGGAGTACGACAAGCTCGCCACCGGGAACCCCATCTTCAAGGCCCGTATGCAGGACGTCGGCTATCTCGACCTGGCCGGCTGCATGGCCCTCGGCGCCACCGGTCCGATCCTGCGCTCCACCGGCCTGCCGCACGACCTGCGCAAGACCCAGCCGTACTGCGGCTACGAGACCTACGACTTCGAGGTCCCCACCGCCGACACCTGCGACTCCTACGGGCGCTTCCTGATCCGCCTGGAGGAGATGCGCCAGTCGCTCGGGATCGTCGAGCAGTGCCTGGACCGCCTCGAGCCGGGCCCGGTCATGGTCTCCGACAAGAAGATCGCCTGGCCCGCCCAGCTCGCCCTGGGACCCGACGGGCTCGGCAACTCCCTCGACCACATCAAGAAGATCATGGGCACCTCCATGGAGGCCCTGATCCACCACTTCAAGCTGGTCACCGAGGGCTTCCGCGTCCCGCCGGGACAGGCCTACGCGGCCGTCGAGTCGCCCAAGGGCGAGCTCGGGGTGCACGCCGTCTCCGACGGAGGCACCCGCCCCTTCCGGGTCCACTTCCGTGACCCGTCCTTCACCAATCTGCAGGCCATGGCGGCGATGTGCGAGGGCGGCCAGGTCGCCGACGTCATCGTCGCCGTCGCGTCCATCGACCCCGTGATGGGAGGCGTCGACCGGTGACCACCTCATCTTCCGAGCGGGGCGTCAGCCTGGGCATGCCCCAACTGCCCGCCCCCGGCTACCCGGACGACGTGCGCGCCCGGCTGGAGGCCGACGCCCGCGAGGTCGTCGCCCGCTACCCGGACTCACGGTCCGCCCTGCTGCCGCTGCTGCACCTCGTGCAGGCGGAGGAGGGCCATGTCACCCGCACCGGGATGCAGTTCTGCGCGGACGTGCTCGGTCTGACCACCGCCGAGGTCACCGCGGTCGCGACCTTCTACACCATGTACCGCCGCAAGCCCTCCGGCGACTACCAGGTGGGCGTGTGCACCAACACGCTCTGCGCGGTCATGGGCGGCGACGCGATCTTCGAGGAGCTCCAGGAGCACCTGGGCGTCGGCAACGGCGAGACCACCGGCGACGGCAAGGTCACCCTGGAGCACATCGAGTGCAACGCGGCCTGCGACTACGCGCCGGTCGTGATGGTCAACTGGGAGTTCTTCGACAACCAGACCCCCGACAGCGCCAAGCGGCTCGTCGACGACCTGCGCGCCGGCCGTGACGTGGCGCCCACGCGCGGGGCCCGTCTGTGCACCTTCAAGGAGACCGCGCGGATCCTGGCCGGCTTCCCCGACGAGCGTCCCGGGGCCGTCGAGGAGGGCGGCAGCGCCGGACCGGCGTCACTGGTGGGCCTGCGCCTGGCCAAGGGGGAGACCGCACCCGCGCGCGTGGTCCACCCACGCGACGGCGGACCGCACGACGAGCAGCAGGACAGGACCGCGCACCACCCGTCGCCGGCTGAACACCTCAGCTCGCACGACGCGCCGCAGGATTCGTCCGCGTCCGACCCGGCCCACCCGGCGGGGCCTGTCGCCGAGGAGGGGGAGTGATGACATTGGCACCGGAGCTGAAGGAGAACAGTCCCGAGAAGCTGCTGGCACCCGTGCTGTCGGCCTTCTGGGACGAGGACCGGTCCTGGACGCTCGACGTCTACCGCAGGCACGACGGGTACGAGGGGCTCCGCAAGGCGCTCGCCATGGCGCCGGACGACCTGATCGCGTACGTCAAGGAGTCCGGTCTGCGCGGGCGCGGCGGCGCGGGATTCCCCACCGGGATGAAGTGGCAGTTCATCCCGCAGGGAGACGGCAAGCCGCACTATCTCGTTGTCAACGCCGACGAGTCGGAGCCGGGGACCTGCAAGGACATCCCGCTCCTCTTCGCGAACCCGCACAGCCTCATCGAGGGCATCGTGATCGCGTGCTACGCCATCCGGTCGTCGCACGCCTTCATCTATCTCCGGGGTGAAGTCGTCCCCGTCCTGAGGCGGTTGCACGAGGCCGTGCGCGAGGCCTACGCCGCGGGCTACCTCGGCGAGAACATCATGGGCAGCGGACTCGACCTCGAACTCACCGTGCACGCCGGGGCGGGGGCGTACATCTGCGGTGAGGAGACCGCGCTGCTCGACTCGCTCGAAGGCCGCCGTGGTCAACCGCGACTGCGTCCCCCTTCCCGGCCGTGGCAGGTCTCTACGCCTGCCCCACTGTGGTGAACAACGTCGAGTCGATCGCGTCGGTTCCCGCCATCCTGAACCGGGGCAAGGAGTGGTTCCGGTCGATGGGCAGCGAGAAGTCCCCCGGCTTCACGCTGTACTCGCTCAGCGGCCATGTCGCCAGCCCCGGCCAGTACGAGGCCCCGCTCGGCATCACCCTGCGCCAGTTGCTGGACATGAGCGGCGGCATGCGCCCCGGGCACCGGCTGAAGTTCTGGACGCCGGGCGGCTCGTCCACGCCGATGTTCACCGACGAGCACCTCGACGTCCCCCTCGACTACGAGGGTGTCGGCGCCGCCGGCTCCATGCTCGGCACCAAGGCGCTCCAGTGCTTCGACGAGACGACCTGCGTGGTCCGCGCCGTCACCCGCTGGACCGAGTTCTACGCCCACGAGTCCTGCGGCAAGTGCACGCCCTGCCGCGAAGGCACGTACTGGCTCGTGCAGTTGCTGCGCGACATCGAGGCCGGCAAGGGCGTGATGAGCGACCTCGACAAGCTGAACGACATCGCCGACAACATCAACGGCAAGTCCTTCTGCGCCCTCGGCGACGGCGCCGCCTCGCCGATCTTCTCCTCGCTGAAGTACTTCCGCGAGGAGTACGAGGAGCACATCACGGGCCGTGGCTGCCCCTTCGACCCGGCCAGGTCGACGGCCTGGGCCGACCACCGCACGGAGGTGAACGCATGACTGTGACCACCAGCGCTCCCTCCGGAGGGGGAGAGGCGGCGGTCCCGCCGGAGGACCTCGTGACGCTGACGATCGACGGCGCCGAGATCAGCGTGCCCAAGGGCACCCTGGTCATCCGGGCCGCCGAGCAGCTCGGCATCGAGATCCCGCGCTTCTGCGACCACCCGCTCCTCGACCCGGCCGGCGCCTGCCGCCAGTGCATCGTCGAGGTCGAGGGCCAGCGCAAGCCGATGGCGTCCTGCACGATCACGTGCACCGACGGCATGGTCGTCAAGACGCACCTCACCTCGCCGGTCGCGGAGAAGGCGCAGAAGGGTGTGATGGAGCTCCTGCTCATCAACCACCCGCTGGACTGCCCGGTCTGCGACAAGGGCGGCGAGTGCCCGCTGCAGAACCAGGCCATGTCGCACGGCGCCGCCGAGTCCCGCTTCGAGGGCCGCAAGCGCACGTACGAGAAGCCCGTCCCGATCTCCACACAGGTGCTGCTCGACCGTGAGCGGTGCGTGCTGTGCGCCCGCTGCACCCGGTTCTCCAACCAGGTCGCGGGTGACCCGATGATCGAGCTGGTCGAGCGCGGCGCCCTGCAGCAGGTCGGCACCGGCGAGGGCGACCCGTTCGAGTCGTACTTCTCCGGCAACACCATCCAGATCTGCCCGGTCGGCGCGCTCACCTCGGCGGCGTACCGGTTCCGCTCCCGGCCGTTCGACCTGATCTCCTCGCCGTCGGTGTGCGAGCACTGCTCGGGCGGCTGCGCCACCCGCACCGACCACCGGCGCGGCAAGGTCATGCGGCGTCTCGCGGCGAACGACCCCGAGGTCAACGAGGAGTGGATCTGCGACAAGGGGCGCTTCGGCTTCCGCTACGCCCAGCAGCGCGACCGGCTGGACACCCCGCTGGTCCGCAACGCCGAGGGCGACCTGGAACCGGCGTCCTGGCCGGAGGCGCTCCAGATCGCCGCGCAGGGCCTGCTCGCCTCGCGCGGCCGGACCGGCGTGCTGACCGGCGGCCGGCTCACCGTCGAGGACGCCTACGCGTACAGCAAGTTCGCGCGCGTCGCCCTCGACACCAACGACATCGACTTCCGCGCGCGCGTGCACAGCGGCGAGGAGGCCGACTTCCTGGCCGCGCAGATCGCCGGCCACGGCCGTGACCTCGACGGCAGCGGCGTCACCTACACCTCGCTGGAGCAGGCGCCCGCCGTCCTGCTGGCCGGGTTCGAGGCCGAGGAGGAGGCGCCCGGCGTCTTCCTCCGGCTGCGCAAGGCGTGGCGCAAGCACGGCCAGAAGGTCTTCTCGCTGGCCACGCACGCGACCCGGGGCCTGGAGAAGGCGGGCGGCACTCTGCTGCCGGCCGCTCCCGGCACCGAGACGAAGTGGCTGGACGCGCTGGCCGCCGGCACGGGCCTGGAGGGCGCCGGCGCCGAGGCCGCAGGGGCGCTGCGCACCGAGGGCGCCGTGATCGTCGTCGGCGAGCGGCTCGCCGCCGTCGAGGGCGGGCTCACGGCCGCCGTACGGGCCGCGACCGCGACCGGCGCCGCGCTGGTGTGGATCCCGCGCCGGGCCGGCGAGCGGGCCGCCGTCGAGGTGGGAGCGCTGCCGTCGCTGCTGCCCGGCGGACGTCCCGCCACGGACCCGCGCGCGCGGGAGGAGGTCGCCGCCCTGTGGGGCGTGGCCGAACTCCCCTCCCGCTACGGCCGCGACACCGGCCAGATCGTGGAGGCCGCCGCCCGCGGCGAACTCCAGGCCCTGCTCGTCGCGGGCGTCGAGGTCGCCGACCTGCCCGACCCGGCACGCGCGCGCGAGGCGCTCGCCGAGGCCGGTTTCGTGGTGTCGCTGGAGCTGCGGCCCAGCGAGGTGACCGCGCTCGCCGACGTGGTGCTCCCGGTGGCCGCCGTCGCCGAGAAGGCCGGCACCTTCCTCAACTGGGAGGGCAGGGTGCGCTTCTTCGAGGCCGCGCTGAAGCCCGACCAGATGACCCGCCGCATCGCCCCGACCGACGGACGCGTCCTGCAGATGCTGGCCGACGCCATGGACGTGCACCTGGGGCTGCCCGATCTGCGCACCACGCGCGCGGAGATCGACCGGCTCGGCGCCTGGGACGGCCCGCGGGCCACCCAGCCGCTGGAGATCGCCGCCCAGCTGCCGCGCCCGGCCGCCGGCGAGGCCGTCCTCGCCGGGCACCGGCTGCTGCTCGACCAGGGCCTGCTCCAGCAGGGCGACGAGGCGCTCGCCGGCACCCGGCACGCCGCCCACGCGCGCGTGTCGGCCGCCACGGCCGCCGAGGCCGGCGTGAAGGACGGCGACGTCCTCGCCGTCACCGGCCCCGCCGGAGTCGTCGAACTGCCGCTGCAGATCACGGCGATGCCCGACCGGGTGGTGTGGCTGCCGCTGAACTCCGTGGGCGCGGGCGTCGCCTCCGACACCGGGGCGCTGCCCGGCTCACTCGTCCGCATCGGCCCGGCGACCCTCGCGTCCGAGACCCCCGAGGAGGTGGAGGCATGAGCGGGTACTACCTCGCCGCTGAGGACCTCTCGATGTTCGGCCGCGACCCCTGGTGGCTGGTCGCCGTCAAGGCGGTGTTCTGCTTCGCCTTCCTGATGGTGACCGTGCTCTTCTCGATCGTCTGGGAGCGCAAGGTCGTCGCGTGGATGCAGCTGCGCATCGGCCCCAACCGGCACGGCCCCTGGGGCATGCTCCAGTCGCTCGCCGACGGCATCAAGCTGATGCTGAAGGAAGACGTCATCGTCAAGCGCGCCGACAAGGTGGTGTACGTCCTCGCGCCGATCGTCGCGGCCATCCCCGCCTTCATGGCGATCGCGGTGATCCCCTTCGGCCCGGCCGGCAACGAGATCTCGATCTTCGGCCAGCGCACCACGATGCAGCTCACCGACCTGCCGATCGCGATGCTCTACATCCTCGCGGTCGCCTCGGTCGGCATCTACGGCATCGTGCTCGCGGGCTGGAGCTCGGGATCGACGTACCCGCTGCTCGGCGGTCTGCGCTCGTGCGCCCAGATGATCTCCTACGAGATCGCGATGGGCGCCGCGTTCGCCTCGGTGTTCCTCTACTCCGGGTCGATGTCCACCTCGGCGATCGTCGAGGCGCAGCAGGACCGCTGGTACATCGTGCTGCTGCCGGTGTCCTTCCTGATCTACATCGTGACGATGGTCGGCGAGACCAACCGCGCCCCCTTCGACATGCCGGAGTCCGAGGGCGACCTGGTCGGCGGCTTCAACACCGAGTACTCGTCGATCAAGTTCGCGATGTTCATGCTCGCCGAGTACGTGAACATGGTGACGGTCTCCGCGGTGTCCGTGACGCTCTTCCTGGGCGGCTGGCGCGCGCCGTACCCGATCAGCTCCTTCTGGGAGGGCGCGAACCACGGCTGGTGGCCGATGCTCTGGTTCGTCGTCAAGGTGCAGCTGCTGCTGTTCTTCTTCATCTGGCTGCGCGGCACGCTTCCGCGGGTGCGCTACGACCAGTTGATGAAGCTCGGCTGGAAGGTCCTCATCCCGGTCTCCGTCGTCTGGCTGATGCTGGTCGCGACCGTGCGGACGCTGCGCAACGAGAACTACGACTTCGCCGACATCGCCCTGTACGTCGGCGGCGGCGTCATCGCGCTGCTGCTGCTCTCCTTCGTCGCGGACCTGTTCCGCGAACGCGCGAAGGGCGGCGAGCGGCCTGCCGAGGAACCCGCCGCGTTCGACCCGATGGCCGGCGGATTCCCCGTGCCGCCGCTGCCCGGACAGGAGTTGCCGCCGGTCCCGCGGCGCGCTCCGCGCCGGGAGCGGGAGCTGATTGTCAGTGGCGGGTCCGATACTCACAGTGACGGATCTCTGGATGGAAAGGAGGCGTCCGATGGCTGAGGAGCCCAAGGAGGCCGGGCAGACGAAGCCTGGCTTCCAGAACCCGGTAGCCGGCTTCGGCGTGACCTTCAAGGCCATGTTCAAGAAGCGGCTGACCGAGCAGTACCCGGAGCAGCAGAAGACCACCGCTCCGCGTTTCCACGGACGGCACCAGCTCAACCGCCATCCGGACGGCCTGGAGAAGTGCGTCGGCTGCGAGCTGTGCGCCTGGGCCTGCCCCGCCGACGCCATCTACGTGGAGGGCGCCGACAACACCGACGAGGAGCGCTACTCGCCGGGCGAGCGGTACGGCCGCGTCTACCAGATCAACTACGCCCGCTGCATCCTGTGCGGCCTGTGCATCGAGGCGTGCCCCACGCGCGCGCTCACGATGACCAACGAGTTCGAGCTGGCCGACTCCAGCCGCGCCAACCTCATCTACACCAAGGAGCAGCTGCTCGCCGGTCTGGAGGAGGGCATGGTCGACACACCCCACGCCATCTACCCCGGGACCGACGAGCAGGACTACTACCGGGGGCTGGTGACGGAGGCCGCGCCGGGCACGACCCAGCAGGTCGCGGTCTCCAAGGGCGAGGTGCCGCAGGAGGCCGCGTCGACCTTCGGCGAGGACGAGCCGGCGTCGGGGAAGGTGGTCGGCCGATGAGCGCGCAGATCGCCGCCGCCTACTCCACCTCCACCGGCGAGGCCGTGCAGTTCTGGATCCTCGGCACCGTCGCCGTGCTCGGCGCCCTGTGCACCGTCTTCCTCAAGAGGGCCGTGCACAGCGCGCTCTGCCTCGCCGGCACCATGATCGTCCTCGCGGTCTTCTACCTGGCCAACGGCGCCTACTTCCTGGGCGTCGTGCAGATCGTCGTCTACACCGGCGCGATCATGATGCTGTTCCTCTTCGTGGTGATGCTGGTCGGCGTGACGGCCGCGGACTCCCTGAAGGAGACCATCAAGGGCCAGCGCTGGCTGGCCCTTCTGTGTGGCCTCGGCTTCGGCATCCTGCTGTTCGCCGGCATCGGGAACGCCTCGCTGCAGCAGTTCGCCGGCCTCGGGCAGGCCAACGCGAACGGCAACGTGGAGGGCCTGGCCGCCCTCATCTTCACCAAGTACGTCTTCGCGTTCGAGATCACCGGCGCCCTGCTGATCACGGCCGCGGTCGGCGCCATGGTGCTGACGCACCGCGAGCGCACCGAACGCGCCAAGACCCAGCGGGAAATGGCCGAGGAGCGCGTGCGCGCCGGCCGGCACGTCCCGCCGCTCCCGGCCCCCGGCGTCTACGCCCGGCACAACGCCGTGGACATCGCCGGTCTGCTGCCCGACGGGACCCCGTCCGACCTCACCGTCAGCAAGACGCTGCGCGAGCGCGGACAGATCCGTGACGTGTCCACCGAGGCGCTCAACGACCTGCGGGCGCTGGAGCAGCGCGCGGAGGAGCGCCTGGAGCGGACCGCGATCGAGCCGGCCACCTTCAAGCGGCCGGAGGAGGCGTCCAAGTGAACCCGGTCAACTACGTCTACCTCGCCGCCCTGCTGTTCACGATCGGCGCCACCGGCGTGCTGATCAGGCGCAACGCGATCGTCGTCTTCATGTGCATCGAGCTCATGCTGAACGCCTGCAACCTCACGCTCGTGGCGTTCTCCCGGATGCACGGCAATCTGGACGGCCAGATCATCGCCTTCTTCACGATGGTCGTGGCCGCCGCGGAGGTCGTCGTCGGACTCGCGATCATCGTGTCGCTGTTCCGTTCCCGCCACTCGGCCTCGGTCGACGACGCCAGCCTGATGAAGCTCTGAGGGGTCGGAAGAATCGTGGAGAACCTGATCGCGCTGCTGATCGCGGCGCCCTTGCTCGGAGCGGCCGTCCTGCTGTGCGGTGGCCGGCGGCTCGACGCCGTCGGCCACTGGATCGGCACGCTCCTGTCGTTCGTCTCCTTCGCCTTCGGTGTGGTCCTCTTCGCCGATCTCCTCGGCAGGGGCGCCGAGGAGCGGACCCTGACGAGTCATCTGTTCACCTGGATCCAGGTGGAGGGTTTCCAGGCGGACATCGCCTTCCGCCTCGACCAGCTGTCGATGACCTTCGTGCTGCTGATCACCGGCGTCGGCTCGCTGATCCACGTGTACTCGATCGGGTACATGGAGCACGACGAGCGCCGGCGCCGCTTCTTCGGCTATCTGAACCTGTTCCTCGCGGCGATGCTGCTGCTCGTCCTCGCCGACAACTACCTGCTGCTGTACGTCGGCTGGGAGGGCGTCGGTCTCGCCTCGTACCTGCTGATCGGCTTCTGGCAGCACAAGCCCAGCGCCGCCACCGCCGCGAAGAAGGCCTTCCTGGTCAACCGCGTCGGTGACATGGGACTGTCCATCGCGATCATGCTGATGTTCCTCTGGTTCGGCACCTTCGCCTTCGGGCCGCTGCTCGGCGGCGAGGGGGAGCCGGGTCTCGCCGGGGACGCGAGCGAGGGCAAGCTCACCGCGATCGGCCTGATGCTGCTGCTCGCCGCGTGCGGCAAGTCCGCCCAGGTGCCGCTGCAGTCCTGGCTCGGGGACGCGATGGAGGGCCCGACCCCGGTCTCGGCCCTCATCCACGCCGCGACGATGGTGACCGCGGGCGTCTATCTGATCGTCCGCTCCGGCGCCATCTTCGACGCGGCGCCCGACGCACAGCTGGTCGTCACGATCGTCGGCGCCGTCACGCTCCTGTTCGGTGCGATCGTCGGTTGTGCGAAGGACGACATCAAGAAGGCGCTGGCCGGCTCGACCATGTCGCAGATCGGCTACATGATCCTCGCCGCGGGCCTCGGCCCCATCGGCTACGTCTTCGCGATCATGCACCTGGTGACGCACGGCTTCTTCAAGGCCGGGCTGTTCCTCGGTGCCGGATCCGTCATGCACGGCATGAACGACGAGGTCGACATGCGCAAGTACGGCGGCCTGCGCAAGTACATGCCGGTCACCTTCGTGACGTTCGGCCTCGGCTACCTCGCGATCATCGGCTTCCCGGGCCTGTCCGGCTTCTTCTCCAAGGACAAGATCATCGAGGCGGCGTTCGCCAAGGGCGGCACCGAGGGCTGGATCCTCGGCGCCTGCGCCCTGCTCGGCGCGGCCCTCACCGCGTACTACATGACGCGCGTGATGCTGATGACGTTCTTCGGTGAGGAGCGCTGGCGGCACACCAGGACCGCCTCCCCGGCCGAGCCCAGCGCGGAGCCCGCCGCCGAGACGCACGGCGAGCACGCGGAGCCGCACCCGCACGAGTCGCCCAAGGTCATGACGATCCCCATGATCGTGCTGGCGGTCGGCTCGGTGGCCGGCGGCGCTTTCTTCAGCATCGGCGACCGCTTCGTGCACTGGCTCGAGCCCATCACCGGGCACACGCACGGCCATCCGCCGATCAGCGCGGGCACCGTCACCGGCGCGACCGTGGCGTGCATGGTCGTCGGCGTCGCCCTCGCCTGGGCCCAGTACGGCAGGCGCCCGGTCCCGGTGGTCGCCCCGCGCGGGTCGCTGCTCACCCGGGCGGCCCGGCGCGACCTGTACCAGGACGACTTCAACCACGTCGTCCTGGTGCGCGGCGGCGAGCACCTCACACGCTCCCTGGTCTACGTCGACCACACCCTGGTCGACGGTGTCGTCAACGGCACGGCGGCCTCGGTCGGCGGCCTGTCCGGACGGATGCGCAGGCTCCAGAACGGCTTCGCGCGGTCGTACGCGGTCTCGATGTTCGGCGGTGCGGCGATCCTCGTCGCCGCGACCCTGCTGATGAGGGCGGTCTGATACCGATGTCCTTTCCCCTGCTGACAGCCACGGCGGCGCTCCCGGCGATCGGGGCGATCGCCACGGCCGCCGTGCCGGCCGCCCGGCGCACCGCCGCCAAATGGCTGGCGCTGTTCTTCTCCCTCGGCACACTCGCCCTCGCGATCGCCGTCCTGGTCCGGTTCGACCCGGACGGCGACCGCTACCAGCTCACCGAATCGCACTCCTGGATCGCCGACTTCGGGGTCCGCTACGAGCTCGGCGTGGACGGCATCGGGGTGGCGCTCGTCGCGTTGACGGCGCTGCTGATCCCGTTCATCGTCCTCGCGGGCTGGCACGACGCCGATCCGCTGGAGACGGGAAGCCGGAGGTGGCGGCCGACGCAGGGCTTCTTCGCCCTGATCCTGGCCGTCGAGGCGATGGTGATCCTCTCCTTCGAGGCCACCGACGTCTTCCTCTTCTACATCTTCTTCGAAGCCATGCTCATCCCGATGTACTTCCTCATCGGCGGCTTCGGGGACCGTGCCCACGAGCACGGGGAGAAGGTCGCGTCGACGCAGCGGTCGTACGCCGCGGTGAAGTTCCTCCTCTACAACCTGGTCGGCGGACTGATCATGCTGGCCGCGGTGATCGGCCTGTACGTCGTCGCCGGGAACTTCAGCCTCCAGGAGATCGCCGAGGCCCGCGCCAACGGCTCGCTGGACATGGCGACGAACACCGAACGCTGGCTGTTCCTCGGCTTCTTCTTCGCCTTCGCGGTGAAGGCGCCGCTGTGGCCGCTGCACACCTGGCTGCCGAACGCGATGCAGGAGGCCACCGCCCCGGTCGCCGTTCTCATCACGGCGGTCGTCGACAAGGTCGGCACCTTCGCGATGCTCCGCTTCTGCCTCCAGCTCTTCCCGGAGGCCAGCAAGTGGGCCACGCCGGCCATCCTGGTGCTGGCGCTGATCAGCATCGTCTACGGGGCGCTGCTCGCGGTCGGCCAGCGGGACATCAAGCGCCTGATCGCCTACGCGTCGATCTCGCACTTCGGCTTCATCATCATGGGCATCTTCGCGATGACCAGTCAGGGCCAGTCCGGGGCGACGCTCTACATGGTCAACCACGGCATCTCGACGGCCGCGCTGATGCTGGTCGCCGGATTCCTGATCTCCCGGCGCGGCTCGCGGCTCATCGCGGACTACGGCGGGGTGCAGAAGGTCGCCCCGGTGCTCGCCGGCACCTTCCTGATCGGTGGCCTCGCGACACTGTCGCTGCCGGGTCTCGCGCCGTTCGTCAGCGAGTTCCTGGTCCTCGTCGGCACGTTCACGCGGTACCCGGCGATCGGCATCATCGCCACCTTCGGCATCGTGCTCGCCGCGCTCTACACCCTCGTCCTCTACCAGCGGACGATGACGGGCCCGGTGAAGCCGGAGGTCTCCGCGATGCCGGACCTCAGGGTGCGCGAGATCGCGGTCGTCGCGCCGCTGATCGTCCTGCTGGTCTTCCTGGGCGTCTACCCGAAGCCCGTCACGGACATCGTGAACCCGGCGGTCAAGCAGACCTTGTCCGACGTTGAGAAGAAGGACCCCCAGCCCGAGGTGGAGGCGGCCAAGTGAGCGCATCAGCCGTCCACAGCCTGTGGACAACCGCGGCCGACCCGATCTCGAAGATCGACACGCCGAAGATCGAGTACGCACAGCTCTCGCCCACCCTGATCGTCGTCGGCGCGGCGATCATCGGGGTGCTGATCGAGGCCGTCGTCCCGCGCAAGTCCCGTTACTACGCTCAGGTGTTCGTCGCCGTCGTGGCGCTCATCGCGTCCTTCGCGGCGGTCGTCGCGCTGGCCGCCGGCGGGTACGCCACGACCAAGTCGGGCATCGCCGCCATGGGCGCGATCGCCGTCGACGGACCCGCCCTGTTCCTGCAGGGCACCATCCTGCTGACGGCCATCGTCGGCCTGTTCACCTTCGCCGAGCGCCGGCTCGACCCCGCGGCGCACGGCAACCGCGTCGACTCCTTCGCCGCCCAGGCCGCGTCCGTGCCGGGCAGCGACAGCGAGAAGGCCGCCGTGAAGGCCGGGTTCACCACCACCGAGGTGTTCCCGCTGCTGATGTTCGCCGTCGCGGGCATGCTGATCTTCCCGTCGGCCAACGACCTGCTGACACTGTTCATCGCCCTGGAGGTCTTCTCCCTCCCGCTGTACCTGATGTGCGCGCTGGCCCGCCGCAAGCGGCTCATGTCGCAGGAGGCCGCGGTCAAGTACTTCCTGCTGGGAGCCTTCGCGTCCGCGTTCACCCTGTTCGGCATCGCCCTGCTCTACGGCTACGCGGGCTCCGTGTCGTACGGCACGATCGCGCGGGTCGTCGACGGCACCGTCGCGGAGGTCACCCCGGCCCTCGCGAACACCATGGGCAACGACGCGCTGCTGCTCGTCGGCGCCGCACTGATCGTCATGGGCCTGCTGTTCAAGGTGGGCGCGGTGCCGTTCCACATGTGGACCCCGGACGTCTACCAGGGCGCCCCGACACCGGTCACCGGCTTCATGGCCGCGGCGACGAAGGTGGCCGCGTTCGGCGCGCTGCTGCGCATCCTGTACGTCGTGCTGCCGGGGCTGCGCTGGGACTGGCGGCCGGTCATGTGGGGCGTGGCGATCGTCACCATGCTGGGCGGCGCGATCATCGCGATCACCCAGACCGACATCAAGCGGCTGCTGGCGTACTCGTCGATCGCGCACGCCGGGTTCATCCTGGCCGGTGTCATCGCGACCACGCCGGACGGGGTGTCGTCCGTCCTCTTCTACCTGGGCGCCTACTCGTTCGTGACGATCGGCGCGTTCGCGGTGGTGACGCTGGTGCGCGACGCCGGCGGCGAGGCGACGCACCTGTCGAAGTGGGCCGGTCTGGGCCGCCGCTCGCCGCTGGTCGCGGCGGTCTTCGCGGTGTTCCTGCTGGCCTTCGCGGGCATCCCGCTGACCTCCGGGTTCGCCGGGAAGTTCGCCGTGTTCAAGGCGGCGGCCGAGGGCGGGGCGGCCCCGCTGGTCGTGGTCGGTGTGATCTCGTCCGCGATCGCCGCGTTCTTCTACATCCGGGTCATCGTGCTGATGTTCTTCAGCGAGCCGAGGCCCGAGGGACCGACGGTCGCGGTGCCGTCCCCGCTGACGATGACGGCGATCGGCGTCGGCGTGGCGGTCACCCTGGTCCTCGGCGTGGCGCCCCAGTACTTCCTGGACCTGGCGAGCCAGGCGGGCGTCTTCGTGCGCTGACCGAGCCCCGTGCGGACGGCCCGGCTTCCTTCCGAGGGAGCCGGGCCGTTCCCGTTCCCGAAGGGTGAGCCTGTGGATAACCCGGGGGGCTGTCGGTGCGGACCCCTATCGTGGAGGCAGTGGTCGAGGGACGACGGGCGGGGGACACGGCGATGGGTGCGACGGGCGTGATCAGCGAGATGCCAGCGGTGACCGAGGCGGACCGGACAGGCGACAGCGAGGCGCTGGCGGCGCTCCACCGCGTCTTCGGATACGACTCCTTCCGGGGTGAGCAGGAAGCCGTCATCGACCATGTCGTGGCCGGCGGCGACGCGGTCGTGCTCATGCCGACCGGCGGCGGCAAGTCCCTCTGCTACCAGATCCCCTCCCTGGTCAGACCGGGCACGGGCGTGGTCGTCTCCCCGCTGATCGCCCTCATGCAGGACCAGGTGGACGCGCTGCGGGCGCTCGGCGTGCGCGCCGGGTTCATCAACTCCACACAGGACTTCGACGAGCGCCGGGTCATGGAGGCGCAGTACGCGGCGGGGGAGCTGGACCTGCTCTACCTGGCCCCCGAGCGTCTGCGGCTCGACGCGACGCTGGATCTGCTCTCCCGGGGCAAGATCTCGGTGTTCGCCATCGACGAGGCGCACTGCGTCTCGCAGTGGGGCCATGACTTCCGCCCCGACTACCTCTCCCTGTCCCTGCTGGGCGAGCGCTGGCCGGACGTGCCCCGGATCGCCCTGACGGCGACCGCCACCCGGGCCACCCACCAGGAGATCACCCAGCGGCTGGGCATGCCGGACGCCCGGCACTTCGTCGCCAGCTTCGACCGGCCCAACATCCAGTACCGGATCGTGCCGAAGGCCGACCCGAAGAAGCAGCTGCTGAGCTTCCTGCGCGAGGAGCACTCCGGCGACGCGGGCATCGTGTACTGCCTGTCCCGGAAGTCGGTCGAGGCGACCGCCGAGTTCCTCTCACGCAACGGCATCGAGGCGGTCCCGTACCACGCGGGCCTCGACGCGGCGACGCGCGCGGCCCACCAGTCCCGGTTCCTGCGCGAGGAGGGCCTGGTCGTGGTGGCGACCATCGCCTTCGGCATGGGCATCGACAAGCCGGACGTACGGTTCGTCGCCCACCTCGACCTGCCCAAGTCCGTCGAGGGCTACTACCAGGAGACCGGCCGCGCCGGGCGTGACGGCCTGCCCTCCACGGCCTGGATGGCCTACGGCCTCAACGACGTCATCCAGCAGCGCAAGATGATCCAGCTGGGCGAGGGCGACGAGGCGTTCCGGCGCCGGGCGGCCGCCCACCTCGACTCCATGCTGGCGCTGTGCGAGACGGTCCAGTGCCGGCGCGGCCAGCTGCTCGCCTACTTCGGCCAGGACCCCGAGGCGGGCGCCTGCGGGAACTGCGACACCTGTCTGACGCCACCCGAGACCTGGGACGGCACCGTGGCCGCGCAGAAGGTGCTGTCGACGATCGTGCGACTGCAGCGCGAGCGGGGGCAGAAGTTCGGCGCGCTGCAGATCGTCGACATCCTGCTGGGGCGGCGCACCGCCAAGGTGATCCAGTTCGACCACGACCAGCTCTCCGTGTTCGGCATCGGCGAGGAGCTGACCGAGGGCGAGTGGCGGGGCGTCATCCGCCAGCTGCTGGCCCAGGGCTTGCTCGCCGTCGAGGGCGAGTACGGCACGCTCGTGCTGACGGAGGCCAGCGGCTCGGTGCTGCGGCGGGAGCGGGAGGTGCCGCTGCGCAAGGAGCCGAAGAAACCGGCGTCCACGCGGTCGGGCTCCGGTTCCGGACGTGGCGACCGCAAGGCCAAGAGCCCCGCCGCCGAGCTGCCGCAGGAGCTGGTGCCGGCCTTCGAGGCCCTGCGCGCCTGGCGCGCCGAACAGGCGAAGGAACAGGGCGTCCCGGCGTACGTCATCTTCCACGACGCCACGCTGCGCGAGATCGCCACGGTGTGGCCCACCTCGGTGGCCGAGCTGGGCGGGATCAGCGGCGTCGGCGAGAAGAAGCGGGCGACGTACGGGGAAGGGGTGGTCGAGGTGCTGGCGGGGCTGACGGCGCCTGGAGCCACCGAGGCCGCTCCGCAGTCCGCTTCGGATTCCGCATCGGACTCCGCACCGCGGTCCGTGGACCGGCCCGCGGCGGACGACTTCGACTGGGCGCAGGAGGAGCCGGAGCCCGACGGCTGGGAGTGAGTCCTCGCTAGGACAGCGTGAGGAGCCCCGGCGCGAAGGTGATCAGCAGGGGGACCAGCGGGACCAGGGCCGCCAGGGTCGTGGTCAGCGCGCGGTCACGGCGGCCCAGTCGCGGGGGCGGCTGAAGCAGACGGTCGACGCGTTCGCCCAGCAGCCGGTGGGTGGAGGCGCAGGACAGCACGCCCCGGTGTTGGTTGAGCTCGATCAGGGCGAGGGCCGTCGTCAGATGGCCGCAGCGGCGGGACGCCGTGTCGTCGGCGGCCAGCTCGACCAGGCGGTGCGTCTGGTCGCAGAAGTGGGCGAACAACGGGACGCGGGGGAAGCCGGTGGCGAGCGCGGTGGAGAGGTGCAGCAGCCAGTCGTGGTGGGCGCGGGCGTGGCCCCGCTCATGGGTGAGGACGGCGTCGAGCTGGTGGTCCGTGAGGCGGTGCAGGGCGCCGGTGGTCACGATCAGCTGCGGCGGGCTGCCCGGCATCCACCAGGCGTCCGGGTACTCGTCCTCCAGCACCAGCAGCGGGCCGCGGGTGGAGCCGAGGCCGGCCGGCAGGTCGGGGGCGCGTTCGCGCAGCTGGGCCCGGGCGCGGCCGCGGCGCCGGCGCGCCTCGACGAGCTCGCGCCCCAGCATCGCGGTCGTCCAGGCCGCCCCGCACGCCAGCAGAAGGGTGAGGAGCGCGGACCAGGCCGGCGCGGCGGAGAGGTCGTACGCCTCCGTCACGGACGGCGGTGCCGGGGCGAACAACTGGGCGCGGGCGGTGCCGAAGACGGCGGCGGTGCCCAGGGCGAGCGCCGTGAGGCAGCACAGCAGGACGGTGGCGACGAGGCACTGCCACACCCACAGCGCGACCACGGGGTCCCGTTCCGGCCAGGCGGCCCGGGTCAGCGCACGCGGGACGGGAATGGCGGCCGTCAGGCCGACGATGCTCAGCAGGAGCAGGCAGACGGTCATGCCGGAGGCTCCGGATCCTGGTGAAGGAAGGTGCGCGGACGACGGTGCGGGGCGGTGGGCCGCGATCGCCCCGAGGGACGCGCTTCCCACCGCCAGCCAGTATGACGGTGAGCCCGGCGGGAGTCAGCGGGAAAGAGCCGACGGAGCCACGGTCGTGACCGACTCGACAGGCACACCCCGCTCACTCGGTGACCGTGCCTCAGCCGGCCACGATCCGGCCGGTGACCTCGCCCAGGCCCACGCGCACGCCACCCGGCCCGGGCGCCCACGCCGACAGGGTGACCACATCGCCGTCCTCGAGGAACGTCCGCTTGCCGTCCGGGAGTTCCAGCGGGTCGCGGCCGTTCCAGGTCAGCTCCAGGAGGGAGCCGCGCTCGCGCTCGGTGGGGCCGCTGACCGTGCCGGAGCCGTACAGGTCGCCGGTGCGCAGGGAGGCGCCGTTCACCGTCATATGGGCGAGCTGCTGGGCGGCCGTCCAGTACATGGTGGAGAAGGGGGGCTCGGAGATCACATGGCCGTTGACGGTCACGGTGATCCGCAGGTCGTAGCCGCCGGGTTCGATCCCGGCGCCGGAGTCGTCGAGGTACGGCAGCAGGGGGTGGGTGCGCTCGGGCGGTGCCGTCCTGGCGTCCTCCAGGGCGTCCAGCGGGGTGATCCAGGCCGACACCGACGTGCCGAAGGACTTGCCGAGGAACGGGCCCAGGGGGACGTATTCCCAGGCCTGGATGTCGCGCGCCGACCAGTCGTTCAGCAGGCACAGGCCGAAGACGTGCTCACGGAAGTCGCCGAGCGGGACCGGGGCGCCCATCGCGGACGGCTTGCCGACGACGAAGCCGACCTCGGCCTCGATGTCCAGGCGGACGGACGGGCCGAAGACCGGCGCCGGGTCGCTGGGGGCCTTGCGCTGGCCGGAGGGGCGGACGACGTCCGTCCCGGAGACGACCACCGTGCCGGAGCGGCCGTGGTAGCCGATCGGCAGGTGCTTCCAGTTGGGGGTGAGGGAGTCCTCGGCGTCCGGGCGGAAGATCTGGCCGACGTTCCGGGCGTGGTTCTCGGAGGCGTAGAAGTCGACGTAGTCCGCGACGTCGAACGGAAGGTGCAGCGTCACGGAGGAGAGCGGGTGGAACAGGTCCGCGACCACCTCCTGGTGCGCCGGCACCGTCACCCAGGCGGTCAGCGCCCGCCGGACGTCCGACCAGGTGGTGCGGCCCGCGGCGAGCAGCGGGTTCAGCGACTCCTGGGCGAGCAGCGGGGCGTACGGCGAGCCGAGCGCCTCGGCCGCGCGGCCCGCGTCGAGGACGTGGTCGCCGAGCCGGACGCCCACCCGGCGCGCGGAGTCCGTGCCCGGGAGGGAGAAGACGCCGTACGGCAGGTTGTGCGCGCCGAAGGGGTCGCCCTCGGGGAGATCGAAGGGGGGCATGGGGTGCTGCCTCACTCTCATACGCTCCGTAAGCCATGTGGTCGGGCCCACGTTACGGGTGAGGTGGCTGTCTTGGGCAGGGTGAACATGCCAGGGACGCCGGGGAGGGCGATCGGCTCCGCCCCAGGTGGCCGGGGCCGGCCGTGGCGTCGCACGCGTCATCACATGTGTCGTCACAGGCATCGTCACCGGGGAGCGGCCCCAACTCGCCCGCAGGAAGGCCGACAAGAAGGCCGACAGGACGGCCGAGAGAAAGACCGGGATGATCGCGTGGGGCGAAATCGCCATAAACGGGCGCTGGTTGTGCGCGCTTGGACACAACTGGGACCGGAACGAGTGTCAACTCATGTGAACCGAGCAGCCGTCCGGTTCAGGTCGAGTCGATGGGCCTTCCTGTCCGTATTCTCTGATCATGGCCGCACCGATCGCATATTCACTCATCGCCACTGACCTGGACGGGACCCTCCTCCGAGGTGACGACACGCTCTCCGACCGGTCCCTCGCGGCCCTCGCGCAGGCGGCGGTGGCCGGTGCCCAGCACCTGGTGGTGACGGGACGCCCGGCGCCCAGGGTGCGGCCCCTCCTGGACGTGCTGGGCAGCAGGGGACTGGCGGTGTGCGGACAGGGCGCGCAGCTCTACGACGCCGGCCGGAACCGTCTGCTGTGGTCCATCACCCTGGAGCGGGACCTGGCGGAGACCGCCCTCGGCAAGATCGAGGCCGAGGTGGGACAGGTGTACGCGGCGGTCGACCAGGACGGCGTCGACGGGCTCACGCTCATCGAGCCGGGGTATCTGATGCCGCACCCCACCCTGCCGGCCGTGCGGGTGCGGCACCGCGACGACCTGTGGTGCGAACCGATCAGCAAGGTGCTGCTGCGCCATCCGACGCTGACCGACGACGAGTTGGCGGCGACGGCCCGCGCGGTGGTGGGTTCGCTGGCGACGGTCACCATGTCGGGGCCGGGCACCGTCGAACTCCAGCCATGCGGCATCACCAAGGCGACCGGCCTCGCGCTCGCCGCCGAGCACCTCGGTCTGGGCCCGCACGAGACGATCGCCTTCGGGGACATGCCCAACGACATCCCCATGTTCGACTGGGCGGCCCACGGGGTGGCGATGGCCAACGCGCACCCGGAGCTCAAGGCGGTCGCGGACGAGATCACCTTGTCCAACGAGGACGACGGCATCGCCGTCGTCCTCGAGAGACTCTTCGCCTGCAGCCTGGCCGAGTTCCCCCACTAGATCTGTCGGACAGGGGAAGCGCCGGCGGAACACGGCCGGGACGTGGGCCGGAAAACGTGGGGCCTAGTAGGGGCCGTTCACGTTGTCGATCGAGCCGTAGCGCGCGGCCGCGTAGTTGCACGCGGCCGTGATGTTCGCGACCGGGTCGAAGGGGTCGTACGCGGTGCCCGCCACGTGGTACGCCGCGAAGGTCGGGTCGATGACCTGGAGCAGGCCCTTGGACGGGGTGCCCGCGACGGCGTTGGAGTCCCAGTTGTTGATGGCGGCCGGGTTGCCCGAGGACTCCCGCATGATGTTGCGGTGGATGCCCTCGTAGCTGCCGGGGATCCCCTTCTGCGCCATGATGTCCAGCGCCTCGCGGATCCAGCCGTCGAGGTTGTTCGCGTAGGTCTTCGCGGAGGCCTGGGTGGCCTGGGCGACGGCGGACTTCTTGACGGGGGCGGACGCGGTGTTCGCCTTGGCAGGCGTGGCCTTCTTCGTGGCGCGGACCTTCAGGTCGACACCCGGGTGGATCAGCCGGGGGTTGTCGCCGATGGCCTTGCGGTTGTCCTTGTAGAGCTGACGCCAGCCGCCCTTGGCGTCGTAGCGGTCGGCGATCCCGTAGAGGGTGTCGCCCTTCTTGGTGGTGTAGCTGACCGAGCCGGTCTTGGCCACGGTGGAGACCTTGGCGGGCTCGGCGGCGCTCGCGGTGGTGGCGCCCAGCAGGGGGAGCGCGAGGGCGGCGGTACCGGTGCCGGCGGCGATGACGCGGCGGGCGAGCGGGCTGGTACGGGTGCGGCGGTGCTTGCCTCGGGACATGGCGCTGTTCGTTCCTCTCCGGCGCCTGCGAGGTGAGCTGTCGGGTTCGGGCGGGAGATGCCCGGTCGTGTCGTCGTGGGACGACGCGACTTCACCCCTAGCCGGACCGGGCGCCATCAAGGCGTCCGGTACGGCGACTTACCTGGGTCCCCCGCTCCTGCCGTGCGTGAGTGCGTAGGTGGATGACTCGGGCGGCGGCAGGATTCGGCGTCCGCCCGACAGAGCGGAACGTATGCGAGAGCACATGTCGGGAACAAGTGCCGCAGACACCTGACGTGCTAGTTGACCATGGTCTGGGGCGTATGGGGTACTTGATCCTTTGCGGTTGCCAACGCTCAACTCGCTTTTGTCGTAAGGCGACGAAGGGGTCCGGCGGGAAGGGGTGGGGGGCGGCGTCGCGTGACCCAACTCACGGCGATCACAACAACGGCAAATCGGGCAATGGCTCCAACTCCCCGTTTATTGCCTGCTCGTCGGACGGGCCTCGTCAGCTCGCCTATCTGTCCCTTGAGTTCGGAAAGTCCGTTTTGCGGATACGTCGGGGAACCTCGCGTGCCGTGCATGTCGTTGAGTGGGTGTCGGGCGCGGGGGTGTGCGGGTGCCGAGTGGCCGGACAGGGCGGAGGTGGCGGAGAGGGCGTCTCCGGGGCGGGCCGGGGTAGACGGGCTGCCGTACGGAGCGGGTCCGTGATCGGCGATGCGGAGTGGCGGGTGCCAGCGTGGCTACACACAGTGACATGCCGATAAATCGATGAATCTCCACCCTTATCAGGTGATCGAAAAACATACCGACCGTGGACCGATGTCGCCCGTGGTGGACGGGTGGGCGGCATCGGTGATCGAAACGTGACCGGATACGCTGACTTGAGTGATGGCAGCGACCTATCGACAAACCGTGTAACCAGCCGAAAGACACCAGCAGACAGGAGACCCCTCGTGACCGTCGTCGGGCCGTTCGGGCTGAGCGTGCGGGACCAGGCTCTGGAAGCCGATGTCCAGGCCGGATTGGCGGCTGTCGAGGAGGGACTGCTCGAAGCCACCAAGAGTGAGGTCCCCTTCATCACCGAGGCCGCCCAGCATCTGGTGCGGGCGGGCGGGAAGCGCTTCAGGCCACTGCTGGTGATGCTCGCCGCGCGCTTCGGGGACCCGTATGCCCCGGGGATCGTGCCGTCGGCCGTGGTGGTGGAGCTGACGCATCTGGCGACGCTGTACCACGACGACGTGATGGACGAGGCCGAGGTCCGGCGCGGGGTGGACAGCGCGAACACCCGCTGGGGGAACTCCGTCGCGGTCCTGACCGGCGACTTCCTCTTCGCGCGCGCCTCGCACATCCTGGCCGACCTCGGGCCGGAGGCGGTGCGGGTGCAGGCCGAGGCGTTCGAGCGGCTGGTCACCGGGCAGATCCTGGAGACGGCCGGGCCGCAGGACGGCCGGGACCCCGTGGAGCACTATCTCGATGTGCTGAGCGGCAAGACCGGCTCGCTGGTCGCGGTGTCCTGCCGCTTCGGGGCGATGATGTCGGGCGCCGACGAGACCGTGGTCGACGTGCTCACGCAGTACGGCGAGCGGCTCGGGGTCGCCTTCCAGCTGGCGGACGACGTCCTGGACATCGCGAGCGACTCCCATGAGTCCGGCAAGACGCCCGGCACCGATCTGCGCGAGGGCATCCCGACGCTGCCGGTGCTGCGGCTGCGCGAGCGTGCGGAGCGCCTGGGGCTGCCGGAGGACATCGCCCTGTGCGAGCTGCTGGACTCCGACCTCAGCGACGACGACCGGCTCGCCGAGGCGCTGGCCGCCCTGCGCGGGCACCCGGCGCTGGAGCAGGCGCGCCGGGACACCGTCCGCTACGCGGAGGACGCGCGTGCCGCGCTGGCGCCGCTGCCGGAGAACGACGCGAAGGCCGCGCTGATGGAGCTGTGCGACGCCGTGGTGCACCGGGCCGGCTGAGGCGCTCGGCCCCCCACCCCGTCGCACCCTCGCAACGTCCACTCCCTCGACCCCTACGGGTCGGGGGACGTCCACCCCTCCGGCGTCATACCGCAGGTGTACGCGGAGTTGGCTCCGCAGGTTGACGAAACTCCCTGCCCGATTTGGTCAGATGGACATCACGGAAACCCCAGTCCTCACCGGTTCGGGTGAGAATGGCGGCCTCAGGGGTGGACGGATGCCGGGTCGGGAGACCCACGGGCGCGAAGACGGAACGGACGGCCGCCGCCGACGACGGAGGTAGGGCACACATGGCACCGTACGAAGTCGACGACAGTACGACCGCAGGGGAGGGCGACGACTCGCGTGCGGGCCGGCGCAGGGCCGCACGGTACGTCGTCCCGGTCACGGTGGTGGGGATCGCCGCGGCGACGATCGGGCTGGTCCCGGCGCTCGCCGACGCCGGGGACCCGGACCTGCCGGAGATCACGGCGCAGCAACTGATCGAGAAGATCGCCGAGTCGGACGTCCAGCAGCTGTCCGGCACCTTCAAGATCACGACGGATCTGGGGCTGCCCGACCTCGGCGGCCTGGAGTCGAGCCTCACCTCGGGCATCACGGGGTCGGGATCGGGCGACGGTTCCTCCGCCGACCCGTCGGCCAGGCTGACCGAACTGGCGTCCGGCACTCACACCCTGCGCGTCGCCGTCGACGGCGAGGACCGGCAGAAGCTGTCCCTCGTGGACAACGGCTCCGAGTACAGCCTCATCCACAACGGCAAGGACGTCTGGGGCTACGACAGCAAGTCCGACGAGGTCTTCCACGGCACCGCCGACGACGCGGAGCGGAAGAGCATGGGCAGGTCCGAGGAGGTCCCGGCCAGCCCCAAGGAGCTCACCGAGGAGGCGCTGAAGGCGGTCGACGACACGACGTCGGTCACCGTCGACGGCACCGCGCACGTCGCCGGCCGGGACGCCTACCGGCTGCTCATCAAGCCGAAGCAGTCGGGCACCACGGTCGGCGCGATCACCGTGGCGGTGGACGCGAAGACCGGGCTGCCGCTGAAGTTCACGCTGACCCCGGCCGGCGGTGGCTCCGCCGTGGTCGACGCCGGTTTCACGCAGGTCAGCTTCGCCAAGCCCGCCGCCTCCACCTTCGACTTCACCCCGCCCAAGGGGGCGAAGGTCACCGAGGAGGGCGAGTCGGCCGGGGACGAGGGCGACGCCCGCAAGGAGTTCGACAAGGAGCTGGAGAAGGGCTTCGGCTCCAAGGCGCCCGCGCCCGGTCACTCCGGCAAGGGGGCCGAAGGCGGTCCCGAGATCATCGGCGAGGGCTGGAACACGGTGGCGGTCTTCGACACCGGCGGCACCGGCGTTCCGTCCGGGTCCGAGGTCGGCGGCGACCTGGGCGGGTTCCTCGACTCGCTGGGCGACAAGGCCGGCGGGAAGTTCGGCTCGGGCACGGTCTTCTCGACTCGCCTGATCAACGCCCTGATCACCGACGACGGCAAGGTCTACGTCGGCGCGGTCGACAAGGCCACGCTCGTGAAGGCGGCCGACTCGGCCGAGTAGCTCCGCGAAGTGAGATGACTGCGGCCCGGCCCCCCGTGGGTCGGGCCGCAGTCGTACCGGGTGCAGCGGTCAGGCGGCCCGGTCCTCGTACGCGAAGCGTGCGAGCGGTGCCTCCTGGGCGAAGAAGGTCTTCGCCCGGCTCAGCGCCTCCTCGTCCCGCAGTACGTCGCCGGGCTTGCTGCCGTTGCCGAGCAGCACCCCGCCGAACCGCATCCCCATGTAGGCGGCCGAGTTGCTGAGGGTGCCGATCAGCGGATCGGCGACCACCTGCTCGTCGTGGGCGAGTGCGGTGACGCCCCAGAGGGTGCGCCCGGCCAGGGTGGCCTTGAAGTCGAGGCCGGGGGTGCGCAGCCAGCCCGACCAGTGGTCGAGGTAGCGCTTGACGTGCGCGGACACCGCGTACCAGTACAACGGCGAGACGATCACGACGTCCGTGGCCGCGAGCGTGGCGTCCAGCAGGAGCGCGACGTTCCCCTCCGTCGGCCGCACATGGTCGCTGTCGTGGCGCAGATCCTCGAAGTCGGGCAGCGGGTGGGCCGCGAGGTCGATCCACTGCTGTTCCACGCCCTCGGGCAGTTGCTCGGCGGCGCGGCGGGCCAGCAGTTCGGTGTTGCCGTCCGGACGGCTGCTGCCGAGGACGAACAGGAAGCGGCGGGTCATCGGTCCCCCAGGTGATGTGCACGGCGATTAAGTGCCTCTGCATTATATGCGTGTGCATGTAGCTGTCCAGGGACCCAGAACGCCCTCGGCCGCCTCCGCCACCGCGAGGAGGGAGGCCTCCCGGCCGTGCGCCGCCACCAGATGCAGCCCCACCGGGCAGCCGTCCGGCCCGAATCCGGCCGGTACGCTGATCGCCGGATGCCCGCTCAGGTTGAACGCCCAGGTGAGCGCGGTGGAGTACCGGTCGCCTGGACCCTCGTGACCGTGCGGCGGGGTGGGGGCCGTCGGCGTCAGAAGCAGGCGGGTGCGGTCGAAGAGGGCGGCGAGGCGACGGTCGTTGACGGCCCGGATGTGCCCGGCGGCCTTGGGGGAGGAGTCCGCGTCGGGCCTGCGCAGGGCGAGCCATGCCGGGGCCGGGTCCTTCAGCCGGAAGGGGTGCTCCGTATCCACGAGCCGGACGACACCGGCCTCGGCGAGCCGCGCGGTGGCGGCGTGCGCCACCGCCACGACCTCCGGATCGGGGCAGGCGAAACCGAGGTCGGGGGACCAGAGGGCGGTGGGTGCGGGCGGCTCGGGTGGGATGGCCGACTCGGGTGGCTCGAACGCGCGGGGGCGCGTGTCTCCCGCCATCACGCCCCAGTACGCCGCCGCGTCCGCCACGCGCCGCGTGAGTACCCCGGGCGCCATGAGCCCGGTGGGATCCGTGGTGGGGAAGCGGCCGTTGGTCACCTTCAGGCCGACGCCCCCGCACCACGCGGCCGGAATCCGTACCGACCCGGCGCCGTCGTTCCCCGTGGCGAGCGGCACCAGCCCCGCCCCGACCGCCGCCGCCGAACCGGCCGACGAGCCGCCCGGCGTACGGTCGGGCCGCCAGGGATTGACCGTACGGCCGTACCGTCCCGCACCCCAGGTCTGCCACGGGGTCCCCGGCCCCGGTACGGACGTCGCGCCGACCGGCACGCATCCCGCCGCGAGCAATGGGCCCGCCGTACGCAGCCCGTGTCGGCCTTTCACCCCGATCGGGACTCCGGCCAGCGGCAGGTGTTCGCCCGCGTCGATCCGGGCGTCCACCTCGCGGGCGCACTCCAGTGCCCGTTCGTCCCACACCTCGGCGAAGGCGGACAGGGCGCGGTCGAGGCGCTCGATCCGGGCGAGGGCGTCCGTGGTCACGTCGACCGCGCGCACGGTCCCCGCCCGGACGGCCGAGGCGATCGACACGGCTGAGCGAGCCGAGATCGGGGGCTGGGAGCCGGGCTCCTCGGATGTGGTGGGGCTGCGGCCCGGCATGGGTCAGCGCCCGTGGCCGGTCAACCGCGCCAGCACCTCCGTCTGCCGAGGTGGCGGGGCCGGAGGGCCGGGCGGATCGCCGAGCCGCCAGTCCGGCACCCACGGCACCCGGTACACGTCGATCACCGATTCGAGTGCGCTGACGCGCTCGGCGAGGGGGCGCGGCAGCCGGCCAGGAGCGTCCGCGACCAGCACGACGCCTTCGAGGTCCAGCCCCTGCGGAGCCGCCCCGCGCCGGAAGAGGTCGAGGGCGCCGGGCACGGCGGCCAGCCCGGACGCGTGGGTCCGCGCGACGAGCAGCACCGAGCGCGGGTCGTGCGGGCCGGGCCAGTTCCGCCCGCAGTCCTGGCCGCCGTACACCGTCGCGAGGGTCGTGACGCCCGCCCCGCCGTGCAGGCCGATCCAGGAGAAGCGCCGGGGGGTGCGGGAGGAGGGTGGGGACGGGGGCGGCGGTTCGTCGGGAAGGGGGACCGGTCCGCGCAGCCAGATCTCCGGGCCCCGGCCGGACGGCCCCTGCTGTTCCCGCATGTCGGTGCGCATGCCCGCGCTCCTCCCTCGTCACGCCATGATCCCGGTGTGGGGGAGGCATGAGAACGCCGTGACGTGGCACAAGCTCCTGGAACGAGTCTGTGACGTCCCGGTGACGCCCGCGCCGCCCGCGGCCGGAGAGACTCGACAGTACGCGTACGACGTGTCCGGCGTTGACGAGGTGTTCGACGTCGACGACGTGTTCGACGTCCACGATGTGTCCGACCTGAACGACCGCCTGCCCGGCGCATGCGAGTGAGGAAGCGATGTCTCGTCTCAGCCGCGTGATGAAGCGGGAACAGAAACGTGCCGCGTCCGCCGAGGGATCCGTGGCGCCGGCGCCGATCGACGTACGCGTCCCGGTCGCCGGGCCCGGCGCGTCGATCGGCGGCGTGCCCGTCACCGCGGCGCCGGGCGAGGAGATCCAGCGGGCCGTGCTGACCCACCTGCACCGGATCGCCGTGGCCGCCGGGCACCCGGTGCACGCGATGGTCCACGACGAGCGCATCGGGTACGTCGTGCCGCTGTGCGTGGAGCAGGACGGTTCCAGCCGCTACACCGCCGAGCCGTTGCGCACGGAGCCCGCACGCGTACCCGACGCGCCGGGTGTGTCGGTGCCGCCCGCCTCTTCCGTCGTGGAACCCGAGGAGGACCGGGCCACGCGGGTCCTCCGGCCACGGAGGGCGCCCGAGCCGGACGCGCCGCCCACGTTCCGGCTGCGTACGGTGTCCCGGCGGACGGATGACGCGGCTTCCGGCACGGTCGCGGCCCCGCTGGGGGAGTTCGGGCCACCGCCGGTCATGGACGGCTACGGGCGTGCCGCCGACGCCGGGTCCACGGACGCCCCGGCGCCGGGCGCCCGGACTTCGGACGCCTCGGCCCCGGGCGCCCGGGCTTCGGACGCCCGGGCTTCGGACGCCCCGGCTCCGGACGCCCGGACTTCGGACGTACGCGTGGCGCCGGAGCCGCGACCCCTCCCGACCGCATCCGCCGTATCGGACCCGGAGTCGCTTCCGGTCTCGGCCCCCGAGCCCGCGCCGCCCCGAGGCTTCGACGCCGTCGCCGAGTCCGTGCTCGACGACGGCGCGCAGTCGCAGCCCGGTGCCGCCGCCGACGTCTCGCCGCTCGCCGGGCCGATGGCGCGGGTCCACGACGCCGTGCGCGCGGGGCGGACCGCCGAGGCGGCCGAGCTGGTGGGGCGGACGGTGGCCGAGGCTGCCGCCCTGCTGGGCGCCGACCACGCCGAAGTGCTCCGGATGCGCGAACTCGACGCCTACATCGCCTACTTGGCGGGCGAGCCGGAGCGTGCCTTCGCGCTGGCCCTCGACGTGGCGTGGGCGTACCGCCGGGCCGGGGACGCGGAGGCGTCGTACAGCAGCCTCCAGGGCGCGGCCACGGCCTGGCGGGCCGTCCGGGATCCGGCACTGGGCCAGGACCTCGGCCGGAACCTCCTCGGCCTGTGGAGCGAACTCGTCGCCGAGGGGGTTCCGACCGCCGAGGAGGCCGAGGAGCTGGAGTCGGCCCGGGCCCGTATGGACCGGCTCGCGGCACGGGCCGCCCGGGCCGACGGAGCGACGGGCGCCTGATCGCGACGGGCGCTCGTCGCTACGAGCGCCTGATATTCACCGGCGCCCGTCGCTCACGAGCGCCTAGTCGGACAGCTCCCACACCGCGTGGGCGAGGGCGTCGCTGTTGCGGTCGAGTGCGGTGTCGTTGATGTTGGAGGTCGTGTCGCAGGACGAGTGGTAGCAGCGGTCGAAGGACTGCCCCGCCGTGCCGCCCCACTTGGCCGCCTGTGCGGAGGTCTTCGCACGGCTCGCCCCGGTGAACAGCCCGCCCACCGGCACGCCCGCGCTCTTGAAGGGCGCGTGGTCGGAGCGTCCGTCGCCCTCGGTCTCGATCTCCGTCGCGACGCCGAGACCGGCGAAGTAGTCCTTGAAGGTCTTCTCGATCGTGGGGTCGTCGTCGTAGACGAAGTACCCGGCGTTCCGGGAGCCGATCATGTCGAAGTTCAGATAGCCGGTGATCTTCGCGCGGTTGGCGCTGGACAGGTTGTTGACGTAGTAGCGGGAGCCGACGAGCCCCAGCTCCTCCGCGCCCCACCAGGCGAAGCGCAGATGCTTCGCCGGCCGGTGGGCGGCCCGGGACACGGCGAGCGCGGTCTCCAGGACCGCCGCCGAGCCGGAGCCGTTGTCGTTGATGCCGGGTCCCGAGGTGACGCCGTCGAGGTGCGAGCCGGCCATGAGGACCTGGTCGGGGTCACCGCCGGGCCAGTCGGCGATGAGGTTGTAGCCGGTGCGGCCGGACGACGTGAACTGCTGGATGGTCGTCGTGTAGCCGGCGGCGTCCAGCTTGGCCTTCACGTAGTCGAGGGACGCCTTGAAGCCGGGGCGGCCGTGGGCGCGGTTGCCGCCGTTGGCCGTGGCGATGGACTGGAACTGGCTGAGGTGCGCCTTCACGTTCGCGAGCGGGATGTCGGGCGCGGCGGCGAGGGGCTGAGCCGTCGGCGACGCGCCTGCTATGGATCCGCCGGTGAGCAGGAGGGCAACCGCGACGGCACCAGCCGCCGTCGCGCGCCCGGAGACGGAGAGCTTCATGTGGGGGGCTCCCGAAGTCCAGGGGGATCCTGTGGGATGGCCACAGGGGTCCGGGTGAATGGGGTGACTGGATGGTCAGGCAGAATCTGACTTTCCGTCAAGAGTGCCGTCCGGACACGGCGTTCACCCGGTGACGAGCGTTCACCCGGCGATGAGCGTTCACTCGGCACGCGGCAGCGACCTCTGCCGATATGGCGTGCAGCTCATTGCACGCAGAATTCGTTCCCCTCCGGGTCCGTCATGGTCACCCACTCACCGGCCGGTTCGCTCACCCGCCGCAGTACGCCCGCCCCCAGCTTCTCCAGCCGCTCCACCTCGGCCTCGCGCGCCCCGGCCGCCGCGTGGACGTCCAGGTGCAGCCGGTTCTTCACGGTCTTGGGCTCCGGCACCCGCTGGAACAGCAGCCGCCGCCCCAGACCGGTCCCGCTGTCCTCGTCGTACGGGTCGTCCGGATGCCGTACGGCCACCAGGTCCCGGAACGCGAGCCGGCCGTGGAACTCGACGGTGGCCTCCCGGGGCAGCGCGCCCGCCTCCAGGAGCCGTTCGATGAGCGCGTCGTTGTCCTCGACCTCGTAGTGCAGCGCGGCCGCCCAGAAGTCGGCCTGCGCCTGCGGGTCGGCGCAGTCGACGACGACCTTCCAGTGCAGCGGGGCGGGGCGGTTCGCGGGTTCCTGAGTCATGCGACCACTTGTAGGGGGCGGCTGTTCGGGGCGCAACGGGAATCGCCAGTCGGCGTAATCCCGTTGCCGCCCCCGGGATTGCGGTGTCAGGCGTCCACGGCCGTCGAGGAATGCGGTGCGAGGCGTTCGCAGCCGCCGGGGATTGTCGTGTCAGGCGTCCACGGCCGCCGAAGCCGACGAGGCCGGCTTCTCCGCAGTGCGCGGTGCGGCGGCGATCGCGGCGGCGACCCTGGCCCGCCGCGCGGCACGCCACGCGTCCGCCGTGAGCAGCGTCAGCGCCAGCCACACCAGCGCGAACCCGGCCCACCGCTCGGCCGGCATGGCCTCGTGGAAGTACAGGATGCCGAGCAGGAACTGGAACACCGGCGCCAGGTACTGCAGCAGGCCCAGCGTCGACAGCGGCACGCGGATCGCCGCCGCGCCGAAGCAGACGAGCGGCAGCGCGGTCACGATGCCGGTGGCCGCGAGCAGCGCCATGTGCCCGGCGCCCTCGGTCGCGAACGTCGACTCGCCCTGCGCCGACAGCCACACCAGATAGCCCACGGCGGGCAGGAACTGGATCGCGGTCTCCGCGGCCAGCGACTCCACCCCGCCCAGGTTGACCTTCTTCTTCACGAGTCCGTACGTGGCGAAGGAGAACGCGAGGGTGAGGGAGATCCACGGCGGCCGGCCGTAACCGACCGTGAGGACGACGACCGCGGCGAAGCCGATCCCGACCGCCGCCCACTGCACGGGCCGCAGCCGTTCCTTCAGGAGCAGCACGCCCATGGCGATCGTGACGAGCGGGTTGATGAAGTACCCGAGCGACGCCTCGACCACATGGCCCGAGTTCACGGACCAGATGTAGACGCCCCAGTTCACGGTGATCACCGCGGCGGCCACCGCGACCAGCGCCAGCCGCCGGGGCTGCCGCAGCAGCTCGCCCGCCCAGGCCCAGCGCCGGACGAACACCAGCGCGACGGCCACGAACGCCAGGGACCACGCCATCCGGTGGGCGAGGATCTCGACGGCGCCGGCCGGCTTGAGCAGCGGCCAGAAGAGGGGGACCAGCCCCCACATGCCGTACGCCGCGAATCCGTTCAGCAGGCCTATGTGCCGCTCGCCCCTGGACTTCCGGGTCACGGCCCCTCCTTCACGCTCTCACCCCGGTCGCGCGGCCGCTGCCACGAACCCGCTCGAAGGTAACGCCGAAGACCCCCGCCTGTCATGTCCGTATCGCCATACGGTCATGACAGGCGGGGGTGCGCCTGGCGTGGGCGGGGCCGGGCTCAGCCCTTGAGCGCGGCGGCGATCGCGTCGGCGAGCGGTGTGGTCGGGCGGCCCGCCAGACGGGACAGGTCACCGCTGTCGATGACCAGCTCCCCCTTGGCGATCGAGGTGTCCACGCCCGCCAGGATCGCGGCGAACGGCTCGGGGACCCCCGCACCGGCCAGGATTCCGGTCAGCGTCTCGGCGGAGACGGGGTTCTCGGCGATCTCCCGGCCGGTCTGCCGGCTCAGCTCCGCCGCGTACTCACCGAAGCTCCAGGCGACGTCGCCGCCCAGCTCGTACGTCGTGTTCTCGTGCCCCTCGCCGGTCAGTACGGCGACGGCGGCCGCCGCGTAGTCGGCGCGGGCGGCGGAGGAGACCCGGCCGTCACCGGCGGCGTGCGTGACGGCGCCGTGCTCCAGCACCGGGGCGAGGTTCTCGGTGTAGTTCTCGTGGTACCAGCCGTTGCGCAGCAGCACATACGGCACACCCGAGGCGAGCAGCGCCTCCTCGGTGGCCCGGTGGTCGTCGGCGAGGGCGGCGGTCAGCGAGCCGGGGGCGCTGGTGTAGGCGAGGAGGGTGACACCGGCGGTCCTCGCGGCCTCGATGACCGTGCGGTGCTGGGCGACCCGGGCGCCGCCGACCTCGCTGCCCGAGATGAGGAGCACCTTGTCGCCGGCGGCGAACAGGCCGTCGAAGGTCTCCGGCGCGTTGTAGTCGGCGACGGCGATCCGTACGCCGCGTGCGGCGAGGTCGGCCGCCTTCTCGGCGGTGCGGGCGACGGCGGTGACCTGGTCGGCCGGAACCTTCTCCAGCAGCTGCTCCACGACATGGCGGCCCAGGTTCCCGGTGGCTCCGGTGACGACGATGCTCATGATCAGAACTCCTTGTGGGGTGCGGTGTCACTCACCCTAGGACCAGCACTAACTGTTGGAAAGTACCCACTTTGAAGTAAGGTACGGGCATGGCAGTAAGTACCGTCTCGACCGCACCCGGCGCCGCGGGCACGTCCCGCATGGCGCCCGGCACGTACACGGCCGGCGAGGAGATGTGCCCGTACCGCCTGGTCCTGGAGCATGTGACCAGCCGCTGGGGCGTCCTCGTCCTGATGGAACTGCTCGACCGCCCGTACCGCTTCAGCGAGCTGCGCCGGACGATCGGGCGGGTCAGCGAGAAGATGCTGACCCAGACGCTCCAGACCCTGGAGCGCGACGGCCTGGTCCACCGCGACGCCAAACCGGTGATCCCGCCGAGGGTCGACTACTCCCTGACCGACCTCGGCCGCGAGGCCGCCGAACAGGTGCGCGCCCTCGCCCTGTGGACCGAGCGCCGGATGGACGACGTGCAGCGGGCGCGCGAGGCGTACGACAGCCGTAAGAGCGACGCGACGGCGGAACGGGGCTGACCGCCCGGCCGGCGCTGGTCAGGCCCCACGGACCAGGCCCCACGGAACAGCACCAGGTCCCACGAAACAGCAGCGGCGCCACGGAACAGCAAGGGGGCGGCCCGGAGCACACGCTCCCGACCGCCCCCGAGCCACACGATCATGACCCGGCCGAGGTCAGCCCACGACCGTCCAGGTGTCGCCGCCGGCCATCAGCGCCGCCAGATCACCCTTGCCGTTCTGATCGATCGCGGTGTCGAGCTGCTCGGACATGAGCGTGTCGTACACCGGGCGGTCCACCGCGCGGAACACCCCGATCGGCGTGTGGTGCAGGGTGTCCGGATCGGCCAGCCGGGAGAGGGCGAACGCCGTCGTCGGGGACGCGGAGTGCGCGTCGTGGACCAGGATCCGAGACTCGTTCTCCGGGGTCACCGTCACGACCTTCAGATCACCCGTGGCGGCGTCCCGCACGACACCCCGCGAACCTCCCCCACTCTCGGCTTCGCTCGAGCGGGAGGTGCCCCCACCCCCGAAGCGGATCGGCTGCCCGTGCTCCAGCCGGATCACCGCCTCCTCCGCCTGCTGTCTGTCCTTCAGCACCTCGAAGGCGCCGTCGTTGAAGATGTTGCAGTTCTGGTAGATCTCGATCAGCGCCGTCCCCTGGTGGGCGGCCGCCTCCCGCAGCACCTGCGTGAGGTGCTTGCGGTCCGAGTCGACCGTGCGCGCCACGAACGACGCCTCGGCGCCGAGCGCGAGCGACACCGGGTTGAAGGGTGCGTCCAGCGAACCCATCGGCGTCGACTTGGTGATCTTGCCGAGCTCGGAGGTCGGGGAGTACTGCCCCTTCGTCAGACCGTAGATCCGGTTGTTGAACAGCAGGATCTTGAGGTTGACGTTGCGGCGCAGGGCGTGGATCAGGTGGTTGCCGCCGATGGACAGCGCGTCACCGTCGCCCGTGACCACCCACACCGACAGATCGCGGCGCGAGGTCGCGAGCCCGGTCGCGATCGCGGGCGCCCGCCCGTGGATGGAGTGCATCCCGTACGTGTTCATGTAGTAGGGGAAGCGCGACGAGCAGCCGATGCCCGAGACGAAGACGATGTTCTCCTTGGCCAGGCCCAGTTCCGGCATGAAGCCCTGCACCGCGGCGAGGATCGCGTAGTCACCGCAGCCGGGGCACCAGCGCACCTCCTGGTCGGACTTGAAGTCCTTCATGGACTGGCGGGCCGTGGCCTTGGGGATGAGCGAGAGCGCCTCGATCGTGCCCGTGCCTTCCGGGGACGTCTCAGGCATCGATGGCCTCCTTCAGAGCCTTGGCGAGCTGTTCCGCCTTGAACGGCATGCCGTTGACCTGGTTGTACGAGTGGGCGTCCACCAGGTACTTCGCCCGGACCAGGGTGGCGAGCTGCCCGAGGTTCATCTCGGGGATCACCACCTTCTCGTACCGTGCGAGCACCGCGCCCAGGTTGCGCGGGAACGGGTTCAGATGCCGCAGATGGGCCTGCGCGATCGACTCACCCGCGGTGCGCAGTCTGCGGACCGCCGCCGTGATCGGGCCGTACGTCGATCCCCACCCCAGCACCAGCGTGGTCGCCTCGTGCGGATCGTCGACCTCCAGGTCCGGGACCTCGATGCCGTCGATCTTCGCCTGGCGGGTGCGCACCATGAAGTCGTGGTTGGCGGGAGCGTACGAGATGTTGCCCGTGCCGTCCTCCTTCTCGATGCCGCCGATGCGGTGCTCCAGACCCGGCGTGCCCGGGACCGCCCACGGGCGGGCGAGCGTCTGCGGGTCGCGCTTGTACGGCCAGAACACCTCGCTGCCGTCGTCCAGGGTGTGGTTCGGCCCCTGGGCGAACTGCACCGTCAGATCCGGCAGCTCGTCGACCTCCGGGATCCGCCACGGCTCGGAGCCGTTCGCCAGATAGCCGTCCGACAGCAGCATCACGGGTGTGCGGTACGTCAGCGCGATCCGGGCCGCCTCCAAGGCCGCGTCGAAGCAGTCCGCCGGGGTGCAGGGGGCGATCACCGGGACCGGTGCCTCGCCGTTGCGCCCGTACATCGCCTGCAGAAGGTCCGCCTGCTCGGTCTTCGTCGGCAGACCGGTGGAGGGACCGCCGCGCTGGATGTCGATGACCAGCAGCGGCAGCTCCAGCGACACGGCGAGCCCGATGGTCTCCGACTTCAGGGCCACACCCGGACCGGACGTCGTGGTCACCGCGAGCGAACCGCCGAAGGCCGCGCCGAGCGCCGCCCCGATCCCGGCGATCTCGTCCTCGGCCTGGAAGGTGCGTACGCCGAAGTTCTTGTGCCGGCTCAGCTCGTGCAGGATGTCCGAGGCCGGGGTGATCGGGTACGACCCCAGGTACAGCGGCAGGTCGGCCTGCCGGGACGCCGCGATCAGGCCGTACGACAGGGCGAGGTTCCCGGAGATGTTCCGGTAGGTGCCGACGGGGAACGCCTTCGTCGCCGGGGCGATCTCGTAGGAGACGGCGAAGTCCTCCGTCGTCTCGCCGAAGTTCCAGCCCGCGCGGTAGGCGGCGATATTGGCGGCCGCGATATCGGGCTTCTTGGCGAACTTCGACTTCAGGAACTTCTCCGTGCCCTCCGTGGGCCGGTGATACATCCAGCTGAGCAGGCCCAGCGCGAACATGTTCTTGCTGCGCTCGGCCTCTTTACGGGTGAGGTCGAATTCCTTCAGCGCCTCGACCGTGAGGGTCGTCAGCGGCACCGGGTGAAGGCTGTAACCGTCGAGGGACCGGTCCTCCAGGGGCGAGGTGTCATAGCCGACCTTCTGCATCGCCCGTTTGGTGAACTCGTCCGTGTTGACGATGATCTCCGCCCCGCGCGGAAGATCGCCGATATTGGCCTTGAGAGCCGCCGGATTCATCGCGACCAGCACGTTCGGCGCGTCGCCCGGGGTCAGGATGTCGTGGTCGGCGAAGTGCAGTTGGAAGGACGACACGCCCGGCAGCGTGCCGGCGGGGGCCCGGATCTCCGCCGGGAAGTTCGGCAGGGTCGACAGATCGTTGCCGAAGGACGCCGTCTCCGAGGTGAAGCGGTCCCCGGTGAGCTGCATACCGTCGCCCGAGTCCCCGGCGAAACGGATGATCACCCGATCCAGCCGGCGTACGTCCTTCGTCGTCCCTGCCGGTTTGCGCTGCTCTCCCACGACGGCTTCGTCGGCCTGCTCCGCTGGGCTACTGACCTGGCTGGTCACTGAACTGGACCTCCCTCGAGGCGGCTGTCTGGGCTGGCCTTCCCGCAAGCCTTCCCAGGATCAACCCTACGTCCGCAAAGGTCGCTCTCCCGGGGCCATTCGCATGACGGACTCGATGATGAAACCGCGCCCCGCCTTTGCTCCCCATGATTCACAAGCCCCCCGGTGCTGAACGTGAAGACGCTGCGACTTCTTCCTTCGGTTGCCGTTCGATTGCCGTCCGATTATCGAACCCCTGACCGAACCCTTGTGGGAATCCCTCGGCCGATTCCCGCCGACCCGATTCCCGCCGACCCGAACTCCCGACGGGCCGCGTCGGGAGTTCGCACAGGTCAGGCGTCCGGTCACGTCAGGAGACCGGTCATGTCAGGAGTCCGGAGACGTCAGGAGTTCAGATAGGTGAGGACCGCGAGGACCCGCCGGTGGTCCCCGTCGCTCGGGGACAGCCCGAGCTTGAGGAAGATGTTGCTGACGTGCTTCTCCACGGCTCCGTCGCTCACCACCAGCTGCCGGGCGATCGCCGAGTTGGTCCGGCCCTCCGCCATCAGCCCGAGCACCTCCCGCTCCCGCGGAGTGAGCCCGGCGAGCACGTCCTGCTTGCGGCTGCGGCCCAGCAGCTGGGCCACGACCTCCGGGTCGAGGGCCGTACCCCCCTGGGCCACCCGCACCACGGCGTCCACGAACTCCCTGACCTCCGCGACGCGGTCCTTCAGCAGATAGCCGACCCCGCGGCTGGACCCGGCCAGCAGCTCTGTGGCGTACCGCTCCTCCACGTACTGCGAGAGGACGAGTACCCCCAGACCGGGGTGCGCCTTGCGCAGCTGCACGGCCGCCCGCACCCCTTCGTCCGTGTGCGTCGGCGGCATCCGTACGTCCGCGACCACCACGTCCGGCAGCTCGCCCTGGGCGTCCAGCTCCGTGATGGTCTTGATCAGCGCCTCACCGTCCCCGACACCCGCCACCACGTCGTGCCCGCGGTCGGTCAGCAGCCGCGTCAGTCCCTCCCTCAGCAGCACCGAATCCTCGGCGATGACCACCCGCACCCTGTCCTCCACGATCCTCGGCCCCCCGCGCCCTGGGAATCGGCCGGGCATCCCCCGGCCCTGATGTCCTCGCGACCTCAGTATCCCGCGTGCGGCTCGCTCGGAGGGGGCCTGTGGACAACCCGCACACGGCGATCCGGCCCCGAACATCCGGAGCCGGATCCTCACTTGTCACCCCACCGATGCGGGGACGGCTGTGGAACGCTTCAGACGGTCCGCCAGGGCAGCTCCGCCGTCACACGGGTCGGGCCGCCCTGCGGCGAGTCGACCACGAGGATGCCGTCGACCGCGTCGAGCCGCTCCGCGAGCCCCGCAAGACCCGAGCCGGCGGACACGTCGGCGCCGCCGACGCCGTTGTCCACGACCTGGAGCATCAGCCGGTTCTCCACCCGCCACACATCCACCGACGCCCAGGTGGCCCGCGCGTGCTTGCTGATGTTCTGCAGCAGCTCGGAGACCGTGAAGTACGCGATGCCCTCGATCGCCGGCACCGGGCGCTGCTCCAGATCGACCTGGACCTCCACCGGCACCGTGCACCGCGACGCCACCGCCGACAGGGCCGCGTCCAGACCGCGATCGGTCAGGACCGCCGGGTGGATGCCGCGGGCCAGATCGCGCAGTTCCTGCAGGGCCGTCTTCACCTCGCCGTGGGCCTCGTCGACCATCCGTGCCGCCGCCTGCGGGTCCTCCGTCAGCTTCTCCTTGGCCAGCCCCAGATCCATGGCCAGGGCCACCAGGCGGGCCTGCGCCCCGTCATGCAGGTCACGCTCGATGCGGCGCAGATCGGCTGCGGCGGTGTCCACGACGACCCCGCGGTCCGACTCCAGCTCCACCACACGCGTGGCCAGCTGCGACGGCCCGAGCAGACCGTGCACCATCACCCGGTCGACCGTCGTCAGCGCCCGGATGATCCACGGCGTGGCCAGCGTGAACACCAGCCCGACCAGCGCGGTGACGGTGATCTCGAACGGGTTGTCGAGGTAGATGCTGTGCGTCTCGTCGCCGAACAGCTGCAGGCCGTCCTGCCCCGCCCAGACCGGGAAGACCCAGAACCACAGCGGATACGTCAGCAGCGCCCACCCGTACGTCCACAGGCTGACCGCGACGGAGAAGGAGAACACCGCCCACGGGAAGTGCAGTACCGCGTACAGCACCGACCGCCACGACGTCCCGCTCTTCAGCACGGCGCCGACCCACGCCATGAAGCCGCCCGAGCGGGTCCGCAACGGCTCCGGGTCGCCCACGTCCAGGTGGAGCAGGGCACGGGCGCGCACCCGCTCCAGCGCGGCGAAGCCCCGGCAGCCGGCCAGGGCCGCCGCCAGCACCGGCACACCGAGGAACGTCACCAGCAGGCCCGCCCCCAGCGACACCATCGTGACCGCGTACACGAAGAGCATGATGCTGATCGGCAGACCCAGCAGGACGTAGCCGAACTCCCGCCAGGTGCGTGCCGCGAACGGCGCGCGCAGCACGGCCGGCATCCGGTGCCGCCGCTCACCGTGCTCGGGGAACCCGTGCCCGGGGTGGCCGAGCCCGTGCCCGTAACCCTGTCCGTACTCCGTGGCCATCGGCGTCGTCCGTTCTCCTCGTCCCTCAGCCCCCGTGCGAGGCTGTGCCGTCGTACCTCCACCCTCCTCGACCCCGCGTGCCCGGACCATGGAGACCGTCGGCCTCTTGGACGGGGGGTTTTCCCTACCCCCGGGCCGTCCCTGGGTGGACCTACCCCTGGGTCGCGGCACGCGGCCGCCACGGCAGCTCGGCCGTCACCGTCGTGGGGCCGCCGTCGGGGGAGTCGACGACGAACAGCCCGTCCACGGCGCCCAGCCGGTCGGCGAGCCCGCGCATCCCCGTGCCGCCGTCCAGGCGCGCACCACCACGCCCGTCGTCCCGCACCTGGATCAGCAGCCGGTCGTCCCGGCGCCACACGTCCACCGACGCGGACGCCGCCGCGCTGTGCTTGCTGACGTTCTGCAGTAGCTCGGAGACCGTGAAGTAGGCGATGCCCTCGATGGCCTCGGCCGGCCTCGCCGGCAGGTCCACGGTCACCTTCACCGGCACCGTGCAGCGCGACGCGACCGCCGACAGGGCGGCGTCCAGGCCCCGGTCGGTCAGGACGGCCGGATGGATGCCGCGCGCCAGATCGCGCAGCTCCTGCAGGGCCAGCTTCACCTCGCCGTGCGCCTCCGCGACCATCTCCGCCGCCGCGTCGGGGTCCTCCAGCAGCTTCTCCTTGGCCAGACCCAGCCCCATGGCGAGGTTGACCAGACGGGCCTGCGCCCCGTCGTGCAGGTCGCGCTCGATACGGCGCAGATCGGCGGCCGCCGTGTCGACGACGACGCCGCGGTCCGACTCCAGCTCGGCGATACGGCGCTCCAGCTCGTCGGAGGGCGACAGCAGCCCGCGCACCATCGCCCGGTCCGCGTTCGACAGACCCCGCGCGATGAACGGCAGGACCGGCCACAGCACGAACAACGACGTCAGCGTGATGACGAACGTGAGGATGCCCCACGGCAGCCGGATGAAGTCGTACAGCACCGTCCGCCAGCCCACCGGGTCCTTCAGCGCCAGCCACAGCTGCGGGAAGAAACCGTCCTTCCCGCCGTGCAGCGGCAGCCTGCTCGGCTCGTCCACCCGCACCCCGAGCAGCGCACGCGCGCGTGCCCGCTCCAGCTTGCCCAGCTGCCGCGCGCCCATCAGCCCGCCCGCGAGCAACGGGAACCCGATCACCGTCACCGTCAACCCGGCACTGGTGAACAACACCGTCACCACATAGATGAAGCCCACCAGCGACACCGGGAAGTTCGCCAGCAGGTGCGCGATCTCCTTCCAGGTGTGCCGGTCATAGGCGAAACGGGCGGGCGGCAGCGGTGGCTGCGTGCCGTCGGACGGCCCGGAGGCGTCCCGCGAGGAGGGCTGCGAGGAGGTGGGGCGTTCGGTCATATGGGTTAGCGTGCCGCGCGCGCCGCCCGCGCGCCATGGAGTGGACCGCCTCCACGCCCTGGGGAAAACCCCACCTCCGGGCATCCGCCGCAGGCTCGCGGGACGCTTCTCGCCGCCTCGAGGAGCACGCTCCTCGCCTCCCTGCGGGAACCCAAGGCGTGACGGGCTGCTTACGGTGTCTTTAGCAGGGCCTAGACTCCCGTGCGTACAGATCGTCGAACAGCGTCGACAGCGACGTTCACGGCACTGTTCACGAGATCACGCGTCGCAGGACACTGGCCCCGGACGGGGTGGAGCCTGGTCCTGGGACATCGGTCACGAGGTCAGGGAGCGAGGGACGGACGTGTCGGAACAGACCGTCGTCGTCGCGGCGGATGCGTATGACGTCGTCGTCTCGGCGGACTACTTCCAGTCCTACTCGGTCGTCGGGCTGCTGGCCGTCGTCGGCGTGCTGTTCGTCGCCGTCGCCTTCGGCGCGGGCCGCCTGCTGCGACCCGTGGTCCCCACACCCGAGAAGCTCCTCACCTACGAGTGCGGCGTCGACCCCGTCGGCGAGGGCTGGGCCCACACCCAGGTCCGCTACTACGTGTACGCCTTCCTCTACGTGATCTTCGCCATCGACTCGATCTTCCTCTTCCCCTGGGCGACGGTCTTCGCCGCCCCGGGCTATGGCGCCACCACGCTCGTCGAGATGTTCGTCTTCCTGGGGTTCCTGGCCGTGGGCCTGCTCTACGCATACAAGAAGGGCGTCCTGGCATGGACGTGACGCCAGACACCAACGAGCAGCCGGTACTGCTGCCGGAGCCGAAGCGGCTGGGCGCGCTCGCCCGCCTGGCCCCGGAGCCGATGAAGGTGATCCTCAACTGGGGCCGCCGCTACTCGCTCTGGGTCTTCAACTTCGGCCTCGCCTGCTGCGCCATCGAGTTCATCGCCGCGTCGATGGCCCGCCACGACTTCATCCGGCTCGGCGTGATCCCGTTCGCGCCCGGTCCGCGCCAGGCCGACCTGATGGTCGTCTCCGGCACGGTCACCGACAAGATGGCGCCCGCGGTGAAGCGGCTCTACGAGCAGATGCCCGAGCCGAAGTACGTCATCTCCTTCGGCGCCTGCTCGAACTGCGGCGGCCCCTACTGGGACTCCTACTCCGTCACCAAGGGCGTCGACCAGATCATCCCCGTCGACGTCTACGTCCCCGGCTGCCCGCCCCGCCCCGAGGCGCTCCTCCAGGGCATCCTCAAGCTCCAGGAGAAGATCGCCCAGGAGTCGCTGGCCGACCGCTACGCCACCTCCCGCCCGTCCACGGCCGCCCTCCAGAGCGGCCTTGTACGGGGTCCGCAGACGCCGGGCACTCGAGCGGCCGACGGTGACGCCGGCACCGACGCCGGACCCGATGCCCGGGAGGCCCGGCGATGACGACGATCGGCTGGCTGCCCGCCCCGGCCGAGGAACTGTTCGGCCCGGAGGCCACCGCCGAGGAGTCCTACGACGTCCTCACGGTCGACGTGCCCCCGGCGACCTGGATCACCGCCCTGGAGACCGCCCGCGACACCCTGGGCTGCACCTACTTCGACTGGCTCAGCGCCGTCGACGAACCCGGCACCGGCTTCCGCGTCGCCGCCCACGTCGCCGCTCTCGGTCCCGTCCGCCGTCTCCTGGTCCGTACGACCGTCCCGCACGAGTCGCCGACCCTCCCTTCCGCCGTCGGCGTCTACGCCGGCGCCACCTGGCACGAACGCGAGACCCACGAGATGTTCGGCGTGGAGTTCACCGACCACCCCGGTCTCGACCACCTCCTCCTCCCCGAGAACTTCGAAGGCCACCCCCTCCGCAAGGACTTCGTCCTGGCCGCCCGCGTCGCCAAGGCGTGGCCGGGCGCCAAGGAGCCCGGCGAGTCCGAGCACGGCGGCCCCAAGCGCCGCCAGATGCTCCCGCCCGGCGTGCCCGACCCCAACGAGTGGGGTCCGCTCAAGGGCCAGCTCCCGCCCGCCCCGGCCCGCCCGGCCAGGGCCGCCGGACGCACGGCCGGAGAACGCCCCGTACGCCGCACCCGCTCCGCCGCCGAAGGCTCGGCGACCCAGCCGGGCGCCCCGACGGAGGCCGCCCCCGCCGCCGGCACCCGTCCCCGCCGCACCCGTACGGCATCCCAGGGCTCGGCGAGTCAGACGGCCACCGGAGCGGACGCCCCGCCCACGGCCACCGGAGCTGAGGCCCAGCCCCCGGCCACCGGAGCGGGAGCCGAGGCCCAGACCCCGGTCGCCGGCACTGGGTCCAAGGCCCCGGTCGCCGGGGCGGAAGCCGGGGCCCCGGCCGAGCCCGGCACCACGGCGCCCTCGGCCCGCCGCGCCCGTAGCGCGAGCGAGGGCTCGGCGTCCCAGCGCACCCCGGCCACGCCCCGGCGCTCCCGCAGCGCCTCGGAAGGCTCGGCCAGCCAACGCCCCGCCCCCGAAGCGCCGACCCCCACGGCTCCGGCCCCGGAGGGAGAGGGAGAGGCATCGGCTCCGGCCACCCCGGACGACGGCCCCGTCCCGGGCACGCCCGCCCCGGACGCGGCCGCCCCCGCCCCGGCGCCCCCGCCGCCCCGAGGGCTCCGCGCAGCCCGGACGCTCCGTGGCACCACGCCCGCCCGGCCTTCGAGGAACCGGCCCCCGAACCGACCGCGCACGAGGAATCGAACGCGCGGGGAGAACAGCAGGACGACCCCCGGCCCGGCGAGGAGACCGCCGAGCAGCCCGACGGTCCGGCCGACGACCAGACTGATCAGCCCGCCGATCACCCCACTGAGCACCCCGACGAAGGAACCGACCCCGCAGGAGGCCCGCGGTGAACGACGCTCTCGACGTCACCCTGCGACTCCTGATCGTCTTCGTCGTCTTCCTGACCTTCCCCCTGCTCGTCGGCCAGACCGAGCACAAGGTGATGGCTCATATGCAGGGCCGCCTCGGCCCGATGTACGCCGGTGGCTTCCACGGCTGGGCCCAGCTCGTCGCCGACGGCGTGAAGTTCGCGCAGAAGGAGGACGTGGTCCCGGCCGGCGCCGACCGCCGGATCTTCCAGCTCGCCCCCGCCGTGGCCCTCCTTCCGTATCTGCTCGTGCTCCTGGCCATCCCCATCGGCCCGGGCGAAGGCGCGGTCGGCGAGGTCGTCGACGCGGGCATCTTCTTCGTCCTGGCGGTCATGGGCGTCGGCGTCCTCGGCTCACTCATGGCCGGCTGGGCCTCCGCCAACAAGTTCTCCCTTCTCGGTGGTCTGCGCACCGCCGCGCAGCTCCTCGCGTACGAACTCCCCATGCTGCTGACCGCCGCCTCCGTCGCGATGGCGGCCGGCACGGTCTCCCTCGTCGGCATCCTCGACGCCTTCGAGTGGTGGTGGCTGCCCTGGCAGATCGTCGGCGCGATCGTCTTCTTCGTCGCCGGCCTCGCCGAACTCCAGCGACCGCCCTTCGACATGCCCGTCGCCGACTCGGAGATCATCTTCGGTGCCTACACCGAGTACACCGGGCGGCGTTTCGCTCTCTTCCTCCTCGCCGAGTACGCCGGGATCGTCGTCCTGTGCGGGCTGACCACCGTCCTGTTCCTGGGCGGCTGGCACGGTCCCGCGGGTGCCGACGGTCTCGGCTGGGTCTGGACCCTGCTCAAGACGGCCGTCCTCGCCTTCATCGTGATCTGGCTGCGCGTCACCTACCCACGGCTGCGCGAGGACCAGCTGCAGAAGCTCTCCTGGACCCTTCTCGTCCCCCTCTCCCTCGCCCAGATCGCCCTCACCGGCATCGTCAAGGTGGTGATCCAGTAACCATGGCCCCCGTCCCCGGCAGTGGCCTGGCCAAGGGCCTGGCCGTCACCCTCCGCACGATGACGAGGAAGTCCGTCACCGCGCAGTACCCGGACACCCAGCCGGCCCTGCCGCCCCGAAGCCGCGGCGTGATCGGCCTGTTCGAGGAGAACTGCACGGTCTGCATGCTGTGCGCCCGTGAGTGCCCCGACTGGTGCATCTACATCGACTCCCACAAGGAGACGGTCCCGCCGGCGGCCCCGGGTGGCCGGGAGCGCAGCCGCAACGTCCTCGACCGCTTCGCCATCGACTTCTCCCTGTGCATGTACTGCGGTATCTGCATCGAGGTCTGTCCTTTCGACGCCCTGTTCTGGTCCCCGGAGTTCGAGTACGCGGAGACCGACATCCGCGACCTCACCCACGAGCGCGACAAGCTGCGCGAGTGGATGTGGACCGTCCCGGCCCCGCCCGCCCTGGACCCCGGTGCCGAGGAGCCCAAGGAGATCGCCGCCGCCCGCAAGACCGCCGAGAAGCTCACGGCCGCACAGGCGGAGTCGCGACAGGACGCGCAGGAGGGGGAGTCGTGAGCCTCTCCGCAGCAGCCGTCACCGCGCACGCCCTGACCACCAACGCCCTGACCACTCACGCGGCCCCGTCGAACGGCACGCACGGCTTTCTCTCCCCGACGGGTGTCGAGATCACGTTCCTTCTCGTCGGCCTGGTCACCTTCGGCGCCGCCCTCGTCACCGTCACCACCCGGCAGCTGGTGCACGCCGCCCTGTGGCTGGTGGTGGCGCTCGGCGGTCTGGCCGTCGAATACCTGCTGCTGACGGCCGAGTTCATCGCCTGGGTGCAGGTCCTCATCTATGTCGGATCCGTCGTCGTCCTCCTTCTGTTCGGTCTGATGCTCACCAGGGCTCCCATCGGCCGCTCCCCGGACGCCGACTCCGGGAACCGCTGGGCCGCCCTCGCCGTGGCCGTCGTCTCCGCGGTCACGCTCGTCTGGGTGGTCGTCGACGCCTTCCGCACGACCTGGATCGATCTGGACGGTCCCGCCGCCGGCTCCACCAAGGCCACCGGCGAGAGCCTCTTCCAGAACTGGGTCCTCCCCTTCGAGGGCCTGTCCGTCCTCCTCCTCGCCGCGCTGGTCGGCGCGATCGTCCTGTCCCGCAAGGAGAAGGACGAGCCGGGCTCTCCTCCTGTGAACTCCCGAGCCGCGACCGGGAGTTCCCCATCCGTCCCGGATTCCCGTAATCACCCGATCGGGCGAAATGGGGCGTCTGAGGGAACTCAGTCGGCCGACCAGGAAGGCGCCCGCTGATGCATCTCGCGTATCCCGCCGTGCTCTCCGCGCTGCTCTTCTGCACCGGCCTGTACGGCGTCCTCGCCCGCCGCAACGCGATCCTGGTCCTGATGTCGGTCGAGCTGATGCTCAACGCCGTCAACCTCAACCTGGTCGCCTTCGACGTCTGGCTCAGCCGGGCCGCCGAGGACACCCTGCACTCCGGTCAGGCCCTCACCCTCTTCACGATCACCATCGCGGCCGCCGAGATCGGTATCGGCCTGGCGATCGTGCTCGCCGTCCACCGCAACCGCGGCACCTCGGACATCGACCGGCTCCGCGACACCGCCGAGGGCCGCGACCCCGATCACGACAGCCCCGCCGCCGGGCAGGCCGAGAAGGCTGAGGCCACCGCGTGACCACGACCACCCTCGCCGTCCTCGTCCCCCTCCTTCCCTTCCTCGGCGCCGCGGCCGGCCTGCTCCTGGGCCGCACGGCACCCGGCTTCGTCCGGCCCCTCGCCGTCCTGCCGACCCTCGCCTCGGTCGTGCTCGCCGCCGTCGTCGCCGTGCGCCAGGGCGGTAACCGGGTGATCGACGCCGCCACCGAGCTCACGCCCACGGGCTCGGTGCCGATCGAACTCGCCCTGTACATCGACGGCTTCGCCGCACTGGTCGCCGTACTCGTCGGCGTCGTCGCGACCTGCGTGCAGATCTACTCCACGGGCTACCTCCGCGAGGACCCCCGCTACCCGTCGTACGCCGCGCTCGTCTCCCTGTTCACCTCCGCCATGTTGCTCGTCGTCTACTCCGGCGACCTGATGGTGCTGCTGGTCGGCTGGGAGATCATGGGCATCTGCTCGTACTTCCTGGTCGGCCACTACTGGGAGACCCCGGAGGCCCGCGCCGCCTCCCTCAAGGCCTTCCTGGTCACCAAGCTCGGTGACGTCCCCTTCCTCATCGGCCTGTTCGCGCTCGCCACCGACGCCGGGTCCTTCCGGATCACGGAGATCCTCGGCACCGTCGCGGACGGAGGCCTCGACCACCCGACCCTCGTCGCGCTGCTGCTCCTCGCGGGAGTGGCGGGCAAGTCCGCGCAGTTCCCGCTGCACACCTGGCTGCCCGACGCCATGGCCGGTCCGACGCCCGTCTCCGCGCTGATCCACGCCGCGACCATGGTCGCCGCCGGTGTCTACTTCGTCGCCCGCCTCCTCCCGGTCTTCGAGGCCTCCCAGGCCGCGATGGTCGTGCTCGCCGTGATGGCCGCCGTCACCATGGTCGGCTCCGGACTCGCCGCCCTCGCCCAGGACGACATCAAGCGGGTCCTCGCCTACTCGACGATCGGCCAGCTCGGCTACATGACCGGTGCCCTGGCCGTCGCGGACCGCGGCGCGGCCGTCTTCCACCTCCTCTCGCACGGCGCCTTCAAGGCGCTGCTCTTCCTCGCGGCCGGCGTGATCATCCACGCCGCCGGCACCAACTCGCTGGCCGTCATGTCCCGTATGAGCGGGCTGCCCGACCGGGTCCCGGACGCCTTCTGGACGATGACCGTGGCGCTCCTCGCGCTCGCCGCGATCCCGCCGTTCAGCGGCTTCTTCTCCAAGGAGTCCGTCCTGGGCGCGGCCGAGCACGTCGCCACCGGCCACACCGAGCACGCCCCGGGCGCCGCCGGCTGGACCGTCCTGATCGCCGGCGTGATCACCGCGCTGCTCACCGCCGCGTACGCGACCCGCCTGTGGCTGCTCACCTTCCGCGGCCACGGCGTCGCGGCCCCCGACCACGGCAGGCAGCCGGCCACGATGACCGTGGTGCTGTGGGTGCTCGCCGTGCCCTCGCTGGCCGTCGGCGCGTTCGCCTACCGCGTGCTCCCCGACTGGTTCGACGGCAACGACCTCGCGCCCACCCTCACCACCTCCGTCCTCGGCACCGGAGTCGCCCTCATCGGCGGCATCGTCACCTACGCCGCCTGGCGGCACACGACCTCCCTCGCGGCCGACGTCCCGATCGGCGCGGTCGTCGCCCACCCCGAGGGCGACGCCGGACAGGTCGAGGCGGAGGCCATCGCCAGCCACGCGCCCGTGTACGGGGGAGTGGCCTACGCACCCGACCCGGCGGACCCCGGCAGGCTGCTGCTCGGCCCGCTGCACCGCCACGCGGCCGTCGGCTTCCACCTGGACGCCGTGTACCAGGCGCTGTTCGTCCTGCCCGTGCGGGGCGGCGCGGCCCTCGTCCGGTTCCTCGACCGCGAGGTCGTCGACACCTACGTACGCGGCGCCGGCGCCCTTCCCCGCTGGCTCGGCGTCGCCGTCCGGCGCGCCCAGACCGGCAATGTGCAGACCTATGTGAGCGCGCTGCTCGCCGGCACCGTCGTCCTCGCGGTCGCCGCCGTCCTCGTCGCCACGGGAGCGTGAGCAGGCGTGATCGATATCAACGAGTCCGTGATGCAGTTCCTTCTGGCGTTCGTCGTCGTCGGGCCGCTCCTCGGCGCGGCCGCCGCCCTCCTGCCCGCCCCGCCCGGGCTGAAGGGGAAGTCACCCGACCAGGCGGTGCTGCGGCACGGGGTGACCGTGACCGGCGCGGTGCTCATCGCCGCGATCGTCCTCGCGCTGGGCTTCGACCATGACCAGCCCTCGAAGATGCAGGCCGGCACGGACATCAGCTGGATCCCCGCACTCGACGTGCGCATCCACCTCGGTGTCGACGGCATCTCCCTGCCCCTTCTGGTCCTGACCGCGCTGCTGACCTTCCTCTGCGCGCTCTACTCGTACTTCAAGATGCCTTCCGGCCCCACCCCGAAGGCGTTCGTCGCCCTGCTGCTCCTGCTGGAAGGCGGCACCCTCGCCACCTTCGCCGTCCTCGACCTGCTGCTCTTCTTCCTCGCCTTCGAGACGGTCCTCATCCCGATGTACTTCCTCATCGCCCGCTGGGGCGGCGACGGCCGGGCCGCGGCCGCCTGGAAGTTCATCCTCTACACGCTGCTCGGCTCCGTCGTCATGCTGCTCGGCCTGCTCCTGATCGGTCTCGAGGCGGGCACATTCGACATGGTGGCACTCGCCACTGACAACGGCCGGTCACTGACCGCATCCGTGCAGGTCATCGCCGTTCTGGCGATCGGTCTCGGCCTCGCGGTCAAGACCCCGATGTGGCCCCTGCACAGCTGGCTGCCCGACGCGCACACCGCCGCGCCGACCGTCGGCTCGGTCCTGCTGGCCGGTGTCCTGCTGAAGATGGGCACGTACGGGTTCGTGCGGATCCTCCTGCCGATCGCGCCCGACGGCTTCGCCGACTTCGCGCCCTACCTCGCCGCCTTCGCCGTCGTCGGGATCATCTACGGATCGCTGGCCTGCCTGGCGCTGGCCAAACAGGGCGCGAAGGGCGACCTCAAGCGCCTCATCGCCTACTCGTCCGTCGGCCACATGGGCTTCGTGCTGCTCGGCATCGCCACGATGACCCCGACCGGCGTGAACGGCGCCCTGTTCGCCAACATCGCCCACGGCCTCATCACCGGCCTGCTGTTCTTCCTGGTCGGCGCGCTGAAGGACCGTACCGGCACGACCGACCTCGACACCCTCGCCGAGGAGACCGGCGCGGCGCTGTACGGCAAGGCCCCGCGCCTGGGCGGACTGCTCGCCTTCGCGGCGGTCGCCTCGCTGGGCCTGCCCGGGCTCGCCGGGTTCTGGGGCGAGATGCTCGCCCTGTTCGGGGCGTTCGACCCCGCCGCCGGCCTCAGCCGCCCGGCCTTCCTCACCTTCATGGCGATCGGCGCCTTCGGCACCCTGCTCACCGCCGCCTACCTGCTCGTCGTGGTGCGCCGCGTGTGCATGGGCGCGGTCCCGCAGGAGGCGCCGCGGCTCGCCGACGTCCACGGTTACGAGTTCGCGGCCTGGACGCCGCTGGTCGCCCTCACCGTCGTCGCAGGCCTCTGGCCGAAGACCCTCCTCGGCCTCACCGACCCGGCCGTGCAGCAGCTCCTCGCAGGAGGCACCCGATGAGCTCCCCGGCCCACACCCTCGCCGAGTCGCTGGTCCAGTCCGTCGACTGGCTCGCCATCGCGCCGCCCACGGTCGTGGCCGCCGTGGCACTCGCGGTCCTCGTGGCCGACCTGTTCGTCCCCGAGACCAGGAAGGCCCTGCTCGGTTGGGCTTCCGTGGCGGGCCTCGCCGTCTCCGCGCTCCTGCTGCTGCCCCTCCTGGACGGCGACCGCTCCACCTTCTGCCTCACCGGTGCTCCGGACGTGTGCAGCTACACCGCGGACCGCTTCACCCTCGTCATCCAGTTCCTCGTCCTGGGCGGCGCCCTTCTCGCGGCCCTCCTCTCGGTCACCGCACTGAAGGACGCCAGGAAGGACCTGGCCGAAGGCGAGTACTGGTTCCTGCTGCTGTCCTCCGCCGCCGGGGCCGCGCTGCTGCCGGCCGCCCGCGACCTCGCGACCCTCGTCGTCGCCCTCGAGGTCGCCTCACTGCCCGCGTTCGCCCTGGTCGGCCTGCGCCGCGGCGACCGCAGGTCGTCCGAGGCGGCCCTGAAGTTCTTCCTGTCCTCGGTCACCGCCACAGCGGTCAGCCTCATGGGCATCAGCTTCGTGTACGCCGCGACGGGCACCCTGCACCTCACACGGCTCGCCGAGCGCATCCAGGACGTCGACGGCCAACTCCAGACCCTGACCCAGACCGGCGTGGTCCTCACCCTCGTCGGCTTCGCCTTCAAGACGGCCGCCGTGCCGTTCCACTTCTGGGTGCCGGACACCTACATCGGTGCGCCCCTGCCGGTCGCCGCCTATCTGTCGGTCGTCGGCAAGGCGGTCGGCTTCACCGGCCTGATCCTCGTCACCGTCGTCGCGCTGCCGTCGTACGCCGACGTCTGGGGCCCGGCGCTCGCGGCGCTCGCCGCGCTCACCATGACCGTCGGCAACGTGGGCGCTCTGCGACAGCAGGCCACGCGCGCGTACAGCGCGGTGCGCCTGCTCGCCTGGTCCTCCGTCGGCCAGGCCGGCTACCTCCTCGTGCCGATCGCCGCCGCCGCGTACTCCGGCGACGCCGAGCGGTCCATCGGCTCCACCGTGGCCTACGCGCTCATGTACGGCGCCGTGAACCTGGGCGCCTTCGCGGTGGCCGCACTGGTCGGCCGTACGAAGACCCTGAACCGGGTCAGCGACTACCGCGGCCTGTACGCCCGCAACCCCGTGTCCGCCCTGGTCCTGGCCTTCTTCCTGCTCTGCCTCGCGGGGCTGCCGCCGGGCATCATCGGGCTGTTCGCCAAGGTCACCGTATTCTCCGCCGCCGTCGACGCGGGTCTGGGCTGGCTGGCCGTGGTGATGGCGGTCAACGTCGTGATCGCGCTCTTCTACTACCTCCAGTGGACGGCCCTGCTGTTCCGCGCCCCTGAGGGCGAGCCGGTCAGGCATCTCCCGCCCGCCCCGGTGACCGCCGCGATCGCCCTCACCGGCGTCATCGCGGTCGCCCTGTCCGGAGCGCCCCAGCTGGTCCTGCGCTTCGCCGACACCGGGCTGTTCTGACCCGCCCGTCCCCACACGCGCCCCTTGCGGCCCCCGCCCGTCCCGGCACGCGCGCGTGCCCGCGTGCACCGGGCCCTCACCCGGACAGCCCAGACGTGGCAGCGGCCGACCAGGGAACCCGTGACCTTCGCCTGGCGTTGACCAGTACAGAAGGGTCCACTGGACGTGACACCACGACACCGGTGGCGTCGGACAACGACCAGTAGAGGTTCCCCTGCCGCACCACTTGGAGGGCGTACCGTGCACCGCCGGCACAACGGGCTCAGGACCGCAGTCCTCCTCGGGGGACTGTCCGCACTCATCATCGTCATCGGCAGTTTCTTCGGCCGGACGGGGCTCGTCATCGCGGTCGTGGTCGCCCTCGGAACCAACGCCTACGCCTACTGGAACAGCGACAAGCTCGCCCTGCGCGCGATGCGGGCCCGCCCGGTCAGCGAGTTCGAGGCGCCCGGGCTGTACCGCATGGTCCGCGAGCTCTCCACCCAGGCCCGTCAGCCCATGCCCCGCCTCTACATCTCGCCGACGGAGGCACCGAACGCGTTCGCGACCGGCCGCAACCCACGCAACGCCGCGGTGTGCTGCACCGAGGGCATCCTGCGCCTCCTCGACGAGCGCGAGCTGCGCGGTGTCATCGGCCACGAGTTGAGCCATGTCTACAACCGCGACATCCTGATCTCGTCGGTCGCCGGTGCACTCGCCTCGGTGATCATGTTCCTGGTCAACTTCGCCTGGCTGATCCCGATCGGCCGCTCGGACGACGACGACGGACCCGGCATCCTCGGCCTGCTGCTGATCATGATCCTGGGGCCGCTGGCCGCCTCCCTCATCCAGCTGGCCATCAGCCGTTCCAGGGAGTACGAGGCGGACGCGTCCGGAGCCCAGCTCACCGGAGACCCGCTCGCTCTGGCCAGCGCCCTGCGCAAGCTGGAGATGGGCACCAAGCAGCTGCCGCTGCCGCCCGAGCCCCGGATCGAGACCGCCAGCCACATGATGATCGCGAACCCGTTCCGTCCCGGCCAAGGGTTCGCGAAGATGTTCTCCACCCACCCGCCGATGGCGGAGCGCATCGCCCGACTCGAGAAGATGGCAGGCCACCAGTGAAGACCATCCTGAACGTCATCTGGCTCGTCCTGAGCGGCTTCTGGCTGTTCCTCGCCTACATGGTGGCGGGCCTCGTACTGTGCATCACCATCATCGGCATCCCGTTCGGCATCGCGGCCTTCCGCATCGGCGTCTACGCCCTGTGGCCCTTCGGGTACACCACGGTCGAGCGCCATGACGCGGGCGCGCCCTCGTGCGTCGGCAACGTCCTGTGGCTGGTCCTCGCGGGCTGGTGGCTCGCCATCGGCCACATCGTCACGGGCCTCGCGCTGTGCGTGACGATCATCGGCATCCCGTTCGGCATCGCCAACTTCAAGCTGATCCCGGTGTCGCTGTTCCCGCTGGGCCGCGAGATCGTGCCGACGGACAGGCCGTTCGCGGCGACCTGGTAGACGGGGCGGCAGCCGGACCGTCCGCCCGTGACTGTCCACACCCCGGCGCCCGTGACTGTCCACACCCCGGCGCCCGTGACCGTCCACACCGTGGCGCCCAGCCTGCCCACACCCCGGCGCCCCGATTGTCCACAGTCCGCCGGTTGTCCACAGGCCCGACCGGTTGTCAGTGGCGGCCTGCATCATGAACGCATGACCGAGAACGAGCAGTTGCTGACGAGGGTGGCGGACCAGGCCCGCAACACCCGTCCGTGGGGCTGGCCTTCACTTCCCGAGCCGGTGGACGCGGCCACCGTGGCCCGCGCCGAGGCCGCCCTCGGCTTCAGCCTGCCCCCGCTCCTCGCCGGCCTCTACCTCCGCATAGGCGACGGGGGATTCGGCCCGGAGTACGGCCTGTTGCCGCTGCTCGACAACCCACCCGCCGGCGAGCCGGCCGCCGTCCCGCAGTACCTCGCCAACCGGGAGGAGGCGCGGACGGACACCGACTGGCCCTGGCCCGAAGGGGTCCTGCCGATATCCCACTGGGGCTGCGCGATGTACGCCTGCGTGGACTGCCGCAGCCCCGAGGCCCCCGTCCTCCTCTTCGAACCGAACGCCGACGACGTCGCTCACGCCTGGTACGTGGACGCCCCCAGCCTCGCCGACTGGCTGCGCGCCTGGCTCGACGGCACCGGCTGGTACGACGAGGCGAACGACGGCATGGACCTGACCCCGTGGGCGGACTTCCCCCTGCGCACGGGGTCCCCGCACCCCACCACGTGAGCTCCTGAGCTCCTGAGGCGAACCCGCCCCACCGTCGCCGTCCCCGCACCCCACCACCTGAGCACCTGAGCCCCTGAGGCGAGCCCAGCCCCACCATCCCGGCCCTCCGTCCCTGGCCCGGCATCCCGCCCTACGCCCGGGACGACCGCCGCCCCACCCACCACCGCACCCCGTACAAGGCGCCGCCGACCGCCAGCACACCCGCGCCCACGACCACCGAGACCACCGGAAGGGAGAAGGCGAGCACCGCACACCCGACCAGCCCCACCACCGGCACGACACGTGCACGCCGGGCCCGATCCAGCGTCCAGGCCGATGCGTTGGCCACCGCGTAGTACGCCAGCACACCGAAGGAGGAGAAGCCGATCGCACCCCGCACGTCCACGGTGGCGGCGAGGACCGCGACCACCGCGCCGACCGCCAGCTCGGCCCGGTGCGGCACCTGGAAGCGCGGATGGACAGCGGCCAGGGCGCCGGGCAGATGCCGGTCGCGGGCCATGGCCAGCGTCGTACGCGAGACCCCCAGGATCAGTGCGAGCAGCGAGCCCAGCGCCGCCACGGCCGCCCCCACCCGGACGACGGGGACCAGCCCCGGTACCCCGGCCGCCCGTACGGCGTCGGTCAGCGGTGCGGCCGCAGCCCCGAGCCCTTCGGCTCCCAGCACGGAGAGGACTGCCACCGCGACCCACGCGTAGACGACCAGCGTCACGCCCAGGGCGAGCGGGATCGCCCGGGGGATCGTGCGCGAGGGATCCCGGACCTCCTCGCCCAGGGTCGCGATCCGCGCGTACCCGGCGAACGCGAAGAAGAGCAGGCCGGCCGCCTGGAGGACGCCGCCGACACCGCCCGAGGCTCCGGTCCACAGATGCCCGGGGTCGGACCGGCCGGAGCTCAGGCACGCGACCACCACACCGGCGAGCACGGCGAGAACCACCACCACGATCGCCCGTGTCAGCCAGGCGGACTTCTGGATGCCGCCGTAGTTCACCGCGGTCAGCGCCACCACGGCCGCGACCGCCACCGCGTGCGCCTGGCCCGGCCAGACGTACGCCCCGACCGTCAGCGCCATCGCCGCACAGGAGGCCGTTTTGCCGACCACGAAGGCCCAGCCCGCCAAGTACCCCCAGAACTCCCCGAGTCGCTCGCGCCCGTACACATACGTCCCGCCCGAGGCGGGATAGCGGGCGGCCAGCCGGGCCGACGACATGGCGTTGCAGTACGCGACGACGGCCGCGACCGCGAGCCCGAGGAGGAGACCCGAGCCGGCCGCGCGGGCGGCGGGGCCGAGCGCGGCGAAGATCCCGGCTCCGATCATCGAGCCGAGCCCGATGACGACGGCGTCACCGACTCCGAGCGAACGCCGTAGCCCGGGGGAGGCGGAGGGGGACCGTGTCATGGCCCGACCCTACTGATCGCCGCAACCACAGGACACCGGCGATACGTCCTGTTCACCAACGGAGCAGCAAGAGTGTGCGAACGAGCGCGCCGGAGATCACAGTGCCTGGAGAAGTGCAGGCACGGCGCGGAGGGGCAGGTTCAGGGGTATGACGATCATCAGCTGGATCTTCCTGGGGCTGTTGGCCGGAGCCATCGCCAAGTTCCTGCTGCCGGGCCGGGACCCCGGTGGCTTCATCGGCACGACGCTCATCGGTATCGCGGGCGCGTTCATCGGCGGCTGGATCTCGGCCCGCTGGCTGGACCACCCGATCAGCAAGGACTTCTACGACGGTGCCACCTGGGTGTCGGCGATCGGCGGTTCGCTGGTGCTGCTGGTCGCCTACCGGATCTTCTTCGGCCACTCACGCGACTGACCCCGCGGAGCCCGACCCCGGGCCACGGGCCGGAACGCGAGAAGGGTGAACCCCGCGCACCCGCGCGGAGAGCTCACCCTTCCGGTCCCGGGGCCCGGGCGGCCGGCCAGCCCGCCCCTCACCCCGTCGGCTCAGTCGGTCACCGGCGATTGAACGATCACCGGTAGTTCACGAACTGAAGCGCGAAGTCGAAGTCCTTGCCCTTCAGCAGGGCGATCACGGCCTGGAGGTCGTCCCGGCTCTTGGAGCTGACGCGCAGCTCGTCACCCTGGACCTGCGCCTTCACGCCCTTGGGGCCCTCGTCGCGGATGATCTTCGCCACCTTCTTCGCGTTCTCCTGGGAGATGCCCTCCTCGATCGACGCGAAGATCTTGTATTCCTTGCCCGAGAGCTGCGGCTCGCCCGCGTCCAGGGCCTTCAGCGAGATACCGCGCTTGATCAGCTTGGACTGGAAGACGTCGAGGACGGCCTTCACCCGGTCCTCGGAGTTCGCCTCCATGAGGATCTTCTCCCCGGACCACGAGATCGAGGCACCCACGCCCTTGAAGTCGTAGCGCTGCGAGATCTCCTTGGCGGTCTGGTTGAGGGCGTTGTCGACCTCCTGCCGCTCGACCTTCGAGACGATGTCGAAACTGGAGTCGGCCATGTCCTGTGGCTCCTTGTATCGGGGTGCGAATGGGTGCGTGTCGGCGGGCGTGGGGGTGGCCGCCGAGCCCGGGGCGGACCTCGGGCCGCATCCCGACAAGCCTAGCCACCCCGGGTCCCCCGGGTGGCGATCAATCGGGTGGCGAACCACCCCTCCGCATCGGGTATTGTTTACGTCGTTGCCAGGGAGCACCGCCGCAGAGCGGTTCGAACGGCAGCGACCCCGGCGGTGTGCCCGAGCGGCCAAAGGGAGCAGACTGTAAATCTGCCGGCTCAGCCTTCCCAGGTTCGAATCCTGGCGCCGCCACACTTGAGGGAACCCCCTCCGAACTGCGGAAACGCAGCGCGGAGGGGGTTCTTTCGTATTCGAACACATCGATTCGAACGATGGTCGAAAAGCGAGGCTTGTCTCACCTGGTCTCAGGTGCGACCCGTCCCTGGTCAGCATGTGTCCCCCAGACGTCCCCCGGGGGAGGCGCTCTCTCAGTGCCATTCCCGCAGGCCAGCCTCAATCTGGCGGTTCGCTCGGTCCTGGGCCTGCGCCAGAACCTTCGCGTAGACCCGCAGGAGCACGGCCACGGAGTGCCCGGCCCTACGCGCCACCTCCATAGGGTCGACACCGGAGAAGAGCCAGAGGGAGACCCCGGCGCATCGCAGGTCATACGGCCGGCGGGCGAGCGGCGACGCCACCTCGAAAGGGGACAGAGCAGCGCTCCGTGCTTCCGCCCAAACCTCGCCGTATCCCGTGTCCTGAATCACACCGCCGCGGCTCGTGCGGAACAGGCGGCCATCCGGTGCTGCGCCATATCGCTCGATGTGCCACCGGAGCATCGCGACAAAGTGCGGCGGGATCGGCACCACCCGTGAGTCGCGGACCGCTCGGGCCTTGAGGTGGCGCTCTTGGTGAGCCCGGTCGTCGTCCGTCCAGTTGTGGCCGGCATGGACGATGCCGCCGCGAAGCGTGAGGTGGCCCCACCCGCGCTTGGGCAAGTGACACTGTGACGCCTTCAGACCCACGGCTTCGGCGGGACGCATGGCGGCGTAGTAGAGGCACCCGAAGAAGGCTTCGAGGTGCGCTCCGCGCTCCCCCTGAGCGCGTACCGCTTCGAGCAGTTCCCGCACTTGGCGCGGGTTGGCGACACTCGCTGGGTCAACTTCCTCGGTGGACTTCGGGGCCGTCCACTTCACCGTGGTCAGGGGGTTCACGGGGATTGTGAAGTACCGCCGTTCGACCGCGAGCCCGAGCACGTCGCTCAGGCAGGCTCGCTTGCGACGGGCAGTACGTCCCGCGGCGGGGGAGCCGTTGAGCAGCGTCGACAGGGCGTCGAGCGCAGTGCGGAGCGTCGCAGGGTCTTCAAGCGCTGAGATGGCCACGGAGTTCTTCTCCACCCAGCGAAGAGCGTCAGCCACTTCGGCGGGAGGCTCTTGGCCCCAACGGCTCTTGTTGTACGCCCAGCCGTACAGGGCCCTGCGCAGCACTCTGGGCGCCGGGCGGCCGGCCGTGGTCTTCACCAGCACGGGCGTGATGGTGGCGAGTGCGTCGGCATCGTTGCGGCGAGACTTGGCCGGGAGGCGGTCCCATCTTCCGTCGACGTACGCCCGGGTGTGCTCGTACCAGGTCACGGAGCCGTTCAGCGCACGGAGTTCGGAGGCGGGCAGGCCCGACTCCACGTCGAACTGCTCGCCCTTGCGGAGAGCGGTCATCAGCTCGGATCGGCGGCCATCTGCCTGGGCTTTGACCGTGTAGCTCTTGGAGTGCTTCTGGGGGCCGACAAGCCAGCGAACGCGATAGGGCTTCGGGCGGTCTCGGCGGGTCTCGATGCTGTAGACGCGAACGTCGTACGTGAAGGGCATTGCTCTCCAGGCAGCGAAAGGGCCCGCCCCGGAAGGGCGGGCCCGATGGGCGATGCAGGTCAGGCGGCGTGCTCGGTGCAGCTCTCCCACCACGCGTCCAGGTCGGCGCGGCTGACACGGACCTGACCGTTGGGGAGCTTGCGGAGCTTGGGGGCTTGGCCGCGGGCGCGCATGCGGTAGAAGGCGGTGCGGCTCATGCCGATCTCTTCGAGGACTTCGGGGAGCTTGAGCATCTGAGGGCGTGCCACAGTCGACTCCTTCGAGGTTCTGGTCTTGGCTGGGCTGGCACCTGTCCGAGGTTCGGATTTCTGCGTCACCGCGTCACCTGCGTCATTCAGGTCGCTGACCTGCGGTTATCGGTGACGGAGTACGGTGGGGCTGCGTCACCTCCGTGTCACCTGCGTCACCGGGGGGGGTGACGCAGGTGACGCACGATGACGCAGGCGGTTGGGCTCTGCGTCACCTCCTTCTCTGCTGGTCAGGGGCCGTTTTCGGGCGTGGGTGACGCAGGTGACGCAGCGTTCTCCTACTTAGGAAAAGGAGGGGGTGGTGTCTGTTGTTGTGCGCGGCTCAGAGAGCGAAGAAGGAGCCGCTGCGCGGCGCGTCCTTCGGGCGGTGCTACGCACCGAACAGCAATAGGAGCACCCAGCGCCGCGTCGCCCCCGGGTGCTCTTCTTGCTGTTGTCGGGTGAACCCCGCGTTCAGAACGCCGTTTCCTGTTGCGGCTGGGGTGCCGGTGCGGGTTCGGTGAGTTCGATGTAGCGGGCCGTTTTGGTGCGTCCCCAGTCCACGAGCAGGCCGCGGGCGGCGAGGGTGGGCTGTAGGCGCTTGAGCCGGTCGGAGAGGACCTTGCCGGTGGTCGGCCACCCCTTGGGCAGCGGGCGGCACTCCTCACCGCTGTAGAGCCGCGTGAGCAGGTGCAGCCACTCCGCTGACGACATCTTCTCCTGCGCCCCCGGTTCCATGCCGGCCGCGTACTGGAGCACGGTCTGCGCGAGCAGGTCGCCCTCGATGACGTCGTCGTTGAGGTCGTCCAGCCCAGCCCGGTAGGCCGCCAGAGCTCCGAGGCCCATCGCCGCGTCAAGCTGCGCGCACAGGTGGGCGAAGTCCGCCATCCGCAGGTCGGTCGGCGTCTCAGCGGTGGCGGCGCGGACCTTGACGGTCAGGTCCAGCAGGGAGCCGAGCATGACGGGCAGGGCTTCGGCGTACTCCGCCCACAGCTCCGCTTCGGTGCGCCGCACCTTCGGCCGCTCCAGGCGCAGCGGCAGGAGGCGTTCGGCGAGGTCGGGGCGGATGACGCCGACGTCGATGCCGGTCAGGAGCAGGGGGCGGCGGTAGCGGGCGCGGAAGACGTCCCCATCGGTGAACAGAGCGCGCTTCACGGACTCGGCTCCGGTGACGATGCAGCACATGGCGTCGGACAGGTCCGGGCTCATGTGGGAGAGGTTGTCCAGCGCGGTGACCCATCCCGCCGCGACGGCCGCGATCAGGTTGTCCTCGTCCTTCGGGGCCCGGCGCAGGTCGCCGGTCATGCCCTCGATGAGCCGGATCAGCATCCGCCCGCCGGTCGACTTCCCCGCGCCCTGGGGACCAGTCAGGAAGGGGGCGGGGACGGGCACGGAGGGTTCCAGGCAGCCGATCAGCCAGGCCATGGCCAGGCACTCGGTCTCAGCGTTGGCGAAGTTGCACAGCCTGAACAGCGCGTCGATGCCCTTGCCGTTGGTGTCCTTGGCGGGCAGGGGCAGTTCGCCGGTGAGCTGGGTGCGCCGCCAGCACACCTCTGCCGGGTCGGGGGTGCGGATGTCCCAGCCGGTGGGGTGGATGCGGACGGACTGGCCGTCGTTGCGGCCCAGGTCCAGCCAGGTGGCTCCGTCCAGGCCGGGGGCGACGCGGATGTGGACGGGCTGGACCTGCTCGGTGAGGGCGAGTGCTTCGATCAAGTCGAGTGCCTCCTTCATCGCGGTGCCGTTGAACGTGCCGAGTCCGTCTTTGAACAGGCCGACCATGAGTTCTTGGCGGTGGCTGCCGGTGGTGCCCTGGGAGCGGATGGGGCGGGCCACGGGGTGGCCTTTGCGCTGTGCGTAGACGGTGCCGTCAGCGGTGCGGAAGTAGCGAAAGCGCTCTTTCGCGTAGTCCGCGATGACCTTCCGGGCCGGGTTCTTGTCGTCGTCTTCCATGCTCAAAGCCCCAACGTGGTGCGTGCATTGGTCCACGCATCCGTGCAGTGCCGCGGCGTCTCGCCCTTGGCCTGAGCGGCGGTGAACAGGCGGGCGATGTGGTCCTCGGTGAGGCAGCCGCACCGGCCGTGCGTGGACAGCACGGCGAGGAAGGTTCGATAGACGGTCGCGTGGATCGCGCAGCGGGCCTCGGTGATGCGCTGCTCCGCCATGGCGATCCCGCGTTCGAGGTAGGCGGGTGTGCGGTGGCGGCATTCCCCGCCCCCGGCCGGCGTGGGAACCCTGACGGCTACGGGGGTGGCGGGCTTGGCTGCGGTGAGCACGCACACGACGTCCGGGAGCTTTGTCATGGTGCCGGTGCCGGGCCCGAGCCAGCGGGCGTAGGACATGGTGGACTTGATGTCCACGCCGGGCCGCACGCCGTTGGCCGACGGCATCGTCCCGAGGTAGAGCCAGTGCTCGCCGCGGGTCGTGGGCACGGTCCGGGTGGCGGGCAGGGTCTTGCGGGCCCACGCGATGGCGTCGGCGTTGTCGCAGTCCACGACCGTCAGGCCGGCGCCGCCCGGGTGGTAGGCGATCGCCGCGGCGCCCTGCCATGCGCTCGCCCATGCCAGCGAGGCGATGACGCTGGTGTCGGTGGTGGCGGCGGCCCAGCCGTGGCAGGGGGCGGGGCAGGTGCAGGGGCCGGGGGTCTTCATGTGCGGCCGGCCGCCGCACGAGGTGTACAGGCAGCCGGGGCAGTTGGCGAAGGGCACTTTGCCCTTGCGCAGCGGCAGCACGGGCAGCCCCTCAGCCGCGAGCCGCAGGGCGGTACGCAGGTGGCTGCTCACGCCGCCACCCCCAGCGTTCCGGAAGCAAGGAAGGCGCGGCCGATCCACTCCATGTAGGCAGGCGGGAGAGCTTCCCTCAGGCGGAGGTGGTCGGTGGACCAGTCGATGCCCTTCGCGGCCCGGATCTCCTCCACGGTGGCCTTCCCACCGCCCTTGCCGTACGCGGCGACATAGGGCCCCTCGCGGTATTCGCCGTGGCGCCAACCGCGCACGTACCCCCTGTGCTTGGGGTGGGCGGGCTGCGTAGCTGCCCAGCCTCCGAGTTCGAAGTAGCGGTGCATGAGCACAGCCAGCCCGAACTGCTCGCCGCACAGGCGGATGTCCTTGCGGACCTCGGAGCCGGCCACGTTCTCCATCACGTACGGCCGGCCGGTCGCCTCAAGAGCGGCGCGGACGGGCCGGATGAGACGGGGGTAGGTGCGGCCGATCGCCGCGTTGCGCGCGGCGTTGGTGCCCTTGGTCGGGGCGCCCTCTCCCTGGCAGGGCGGCGAGACGTGGATGAAGTCGAACTCACGGCCACAGTCGCGGATGAATTCGACCACGTCGCCTCGGTGGAACACATCGCCCGGGTAGTCGGGTTGGGGTTCGATGTCGATGCCGGTGATGTGGACGTTCGGGCCGAACGCACGGCGCAGGCCTTCGGTGGCGCCGCCGATGCAGCAGCACCCGTCCAACACGCGGAAAGGCTCGGGCGGGGCGAGCGCGGCGTGCACTCGCCGGATGTCGGTGGGTTGGGTCATCCTGGATGTCTCCAGTTCCTTGATGGTGACTGGCTGGACAAGGGCGGCCCCGCTTCTTTGGCGAGAGTGGGGGGCCGCCCTTGGCGTAGCTACTTCTTCGAAAAGACCTTGAGGGTGATGCCGCCGATGCCGATGGGTCCGGCGGCGCCGGCGATGACGGTGGCGGTGTGGGCCGCGGCGTCGAGCAGGAGGCACAGGCAGGCGACCAGTCCCCAGCCGCCAGCCACGACCGCCCCGGCGATCGCGAACGGGATCAGCACGCGGTGCCAGGGGATGCCCGTCGGGTGGGTGTCGTTGAGGACGATGACGACGGGCTGTCCGGTGGCCTGCGCGCGGTGGTAGGTGTCGGCGGGTATGTGCGGGGCGATGTCCCCCGGCGGGGTGCGGTGGTCCATGGCGAGGGCTCCCTCGGGTGGGCTGCGGGCCCGCACCCGGGACTGGTGCGGGCCCGCTCGGTTGGGTGGGTGTACTTGTCGCGTGGCTTGTCGTCTTCCTTGTCGCTTGTCTTGTCTTGTCGCTTGTCGCCTTGCAGGTCACAAGCCATTTCAGGTCCTCAGCAAGCCGCCCAGAGCCCTCCCCGGAGCGGCGGGCGACAAGTGACAAGCCGGGTGGAAGCGGCCAGCCGTATGGTTCGGTCATGACCGACGATGCAAGCGGCCCGCTGGACCTTGACTCTCATATCGACGTCAGCCTCTGGGCACCCGATGTGGTGGTGCTCTTCCACTGGCTCATGGAGTTGGACTTCGACCAGTTGCCGGTCAACCACAAAGCAGAAAAGCAGGCGCTGAACGACCTGTTGGCACAGCTCGACGAGTGGGCGCTCGGAACGACAGAGAGGGATCTGGAACGCGCCCGGGAGATCGTCGCCCGGAACATGGGCTGGGAGTAGCAGCAGTCCCCCGGGCCCTGGGTCAGCCCTCCGGGGGCTGTTCGGGGGCGTGCTGGCGGTGGACGTAGCGGGCTTTGGTGCCCTCACCGATGCGGACGGCGGTGCCGCCCTTGACCCAGTCCCGCAGCCAGCCGACGACCGTCTGACGGGACGTTCCGTGCTCCCCGGACAGGGCGCGGGCGATCGCGGACGCTCCGGTGCCCTCGCGACCGGATGCGAGCAACAGTGCCAGCGCCGCTTGCTGTGCGGGGCTGTCCTGCTCGCCCCGCAGCGCCGACAGGTTCAGCCCGCCCGCCGCCGGCGGCGGTGTGCCGGTGTCGGGTGTGTGCGGGTCGGGTGTGGTGGCGAACTGGGCGTCGATCTCCTCACGGAAACGGCGCAGCATCTCGTCTTCCGGGGAGACCGGGGCCGCCTCCTGCTCGCGCAGCGCGGACAGATTCAGTCCCTCTGCGGTGTCGTCGTTGGCGTGGTCGTTGCCGGGGGTGAGGTCCCGCATCCATGCGGTGCGGTCGGCATCCCAGCGCCGCGCGTAGGCGGCTCCGGCGGCCTTGGCGGACACGTCGTCCAGCCGCGGGTGCCGGTCGGAGGTGGCGGCGATGATGTCCCGGATCTGGTTGGGCAGGATGCGCCACGCCTTGAACAGCGCCGCAGGTGATTCCGGGGTGCCCATGAACCCGGCTCCCTTATACGGGGCTTGCTCGACGCGCAGTCCGCGCCGGCCCGGGAACATCTTGCCCAGGTCCATGCCCTCGGTCTCACCGCCGGTCAGCGCGACGCGGACCTTGCCCTCACGGCGGATCATCAGGTTGCCCAGCACGCTGCCGGTCGCCCCGAGCGCGGTGAGCACGGTCCGCACGCCCATGGCGCGCAGCATCCGGATGACCTCAAGAATCTTCTTGGCGAGTTGCTTCATCTGCCGGTCGGTGCTGACCAGGATCTCCGCGCCCTCATCGATGACCAGCATGATCTGCGGAATCTTCGAGCTGATCGGCAGCAGATCAGTGTTCGCCTTGGCGAGCAGGTCCTGATACGCCTTCTTGCGGTGCAGCCCGATGGCCAGGGCGGTATCGAGCATCAGCATGGCTTCCTCGAAGGAAGCGGCCAGCCAGTCGATGCCGGGGCGGACCGGCTGGCCGTCCTCCCGTTTGATCTCGCCATTCAGCGCGGGCAGTACCCACGGCAGTCCGGCCGATCCCGCGTTGAGGTCGATCACGAACGTGAGGACGTCATCGGCGCGGGCGAAGCTGGCCAGGATGTCGTGGACCATGTTCGTCTTGCCCGAACCGGTCGGGCCGACGACCAGCGCGCACTGCTCGCGCAGGTAGGCGGAGACGATCTCCCCGTTGGTGCGCACGCCCCACGGCAAGCCGGTCAGGATCGACAAAGGGCCGTAGTCGTCCGGATAGCGGCAGTCTTCCTTGAGGACGTTGACGGTGGTGACGTCCAGGATGGTGCGGCCCTGGTGGATACCCGGGGTCGCGGCCGCGGTGCAGCCGTGGGGCAGCTTGGCGTCCGCGGACAGGGCTACCGAGTGCTGCGCGATGCGGTCGTAGGTGACGCCGCCCTGCGGCTCCAGATCCAGGGAGTATCCGGTACCGGTCGGCCACATCTCGACCGCCAGTACCTTCACGCTGATCGAGCAGATCCGCTGGATGCGCTCCACCCACTCCGCGGCGATCGCCCGGCGTTCCGCGGAGAGCTCCTGCGCGATCTGCCGTTGCTCGGCGGCGATGGCTTCCTCTTCACGGGCCTCTTCGTAGAAGGCGGAGGCGCGGGCGGCGGCGCCGATGCCGACGCCGATGGTGGCGAGCGTGCCGAGGGCGGCCCAGGTGAGGGGGCCGTGGGTCATTGCCCAGGTGGTCCATCCGGCGCCGATCAGCCAGGAGGCGGCGCGGGTGGCCAGGGTGCGGCCGGCGTTGCGCACGCGTAGACCCATGACCGTGTGGCCGAGGGCGCCGGCCGCGCCCACGGTCAGGGCCCAGCCGGGGGGCATACCGGTGGCGGCGCCGGTGGTGGCGATGGCGAAGGCTCCGGTGGTGGCGGACAGGGCGCCGGTCACGGGTCCGTGACCGGCCGCCCAGTCCAGCACCGGGCCACTGCTCGCGTTCTTGTTGGCGGTGGCGGTGCTGCTCATCTCAGACGTTCCAGCCCTTCTCGGCCTCAGTGCCGTTGCGGGGGTCCTCGTGGCGGGCGATGTCCTGCTCGTGGGCCTGCCGGAACAGCGGGCCCATGTCCTCCGCGACCGCGACGGCGCTCATCAGGGCGCCGAAGATGTCGTTGAAGCCGTCCGCGACCTCCTTCTCCAGCGGAAACTCCGAGTCGGAGCGCTCCGCGAGGATCTTCATCACGTTGGCGACGCTGGTCAGCGCGGCCGGGAGCCCTTCGACCATGGCCAGGATCTCCATGGCGTTCTCGGGCTCGTAGGAGTTGGCCGCCTGCTCCATCTCTTCGGCGGCCTCTTCGAATCGGAATCCGGACACGTGCTCTCCTTCACTGACCTCGGGGATCGTGCTGGCGGGAACGTCGACGGCCGGACGCTCGACCTGCTCGCCCACAGCCTCCGTGCCGTCCTGTTCGGCCTGCGCATCGGCGGCGGCCTCCTGCTCGCGCAGGTTCTTGCGGGTGGACTCATCCCGGCTCGCGCGCTGCTCGCCCGCGGCCTGCACCATCCGCCGGTACAGGCGCCGGCCGGGATGCATGAGGGAGCGGATGCCGAACTTGCGGCCGATGGCGGTGGTCAGGCAGCCCAGCAGGCCGACCGGCAGGGCGAGCAGCGCGGCGACCAGGCGGCGGCCGTGGAAGCGGGCCGCGGACCTGCGCAGTGCCTGCCGTGCCGCCTTGCGGGCCGGGGCCTTGCGGACCTGCGCCCGCTGCCCGGCGATGGTGCGCCCGTTCTTCGCATCCCGGCGGGCGCGCTGTTTGGCGATGGCGGCATCCCGCGCGCCGCGTGCTTTGCGCGTCGCGGCGCCCATCAGTTGGCCGGTCAGACCAGGGCGCTTGCCCGCGTTGCTGCGGGTGGCCTGGGCTTTGGCGTTGCGGCGCGCGTCGGCGACCGCGCGCCGTGCGTTGGTGGTCTGCGCCCGCTGCGCGGCCCGCGAGCCCGCCGCAGCCTTCTGAGCGGCCCGCAGCGCCTTGACCTGCCCGACCCGGCTGCCGACAGGCTTCCCACCGCGCCCCGTGCCACCGGCCGCGTGCTTGGAGGCGCCGCGATCGGCCTTGCCGAGGGTCTTTGTACTGGTGGCAGCGCTGCCGTGGCGGGTGGCGGCACCGGTGCCGCGGCGGTGCTGACCGGACACCTTGCCCAACCGACTACCGGAGCGACCGGACCGCGAGCCAGCGGAGCGGCTTCCGGAGCTGCCGCGGCTGCCTGCTCCGCCGCTGCGCGAGCCAGCAGCGCGCGCAGCGGAACGCCCGGCGGCGCGGGCCGAGGACCTGCGGGCCTCTCGGCGGGGGTTCGCGGTCCGGTTGCGGGTGGCGGCGACCGTGCCGAGTACGACCATGCCGGTAGCGGCCACGGCCGCGGCAATGGGGCCGCCTACGAGGGAGGCGGCGGCGAGCGCGCCCACGGTGCTGTTCGCCCCGGACAGGGCCAGGGGGACGACCGGCCAGCCGCCCGGTGTGTGCTCCACGTCCACCGTGTCCTTCGCGGTGGTGGCTGGTGTGTCGGACGGCGGGGGCGGGATGGTCGGGACAGCCTCGACGGCTACCGGCTCAGTACTGAGTTCCGTCATGCTGTGAGCACTCCTTAGGGGAGTAGGGCCCGGCCGGTGCTGTAGGAGGCGAGCGGCCGGGCCCGCCGAATTCAGGGACGTTTGCGCTGTTCAGTGGGTGCGGTGCGGGTGCTGAGCTGCGATCTCCTGCCACCTGCGGTTCTCCGCGCTGTCCGTGTGGGTCAGGCTCACGCGGAAGTCACAGCCGGGCCGCGCACACCGGTGCACGGTCGTGGACCAGGCACCGATCACGCGGAACAGGAGGCTGGAGAACGTGGCCGTGCAGGACAGGCAGCAGGCCAGCAGCAGCACGGCGGGCACGCCGTAGCCGGACAGCCGCACACCGATCGCGGTGGACAGGGCCGTGCTGACGGCGGCGGCGCCCGCTGTGAGGGCGCGTTGACGTGGGATGCTCACGCGAACTCCCTTGTTGGTGAGGTGTTCAGGCGGCGCGATGTTCCTCGGGATAGGCGCAGGTGACGCACATGCCGAGCGTTGTGGGGATGACGTATCCGGCATCCCGCCGACACTCGGGGCAGGTGCGCCGCGCGGTGTTGGCCTTGGCCAGGGCCGCCCACTTCGCGGGCGTCATCGGCCGCACGGGCTTGGCCATGTGGATCTCGTACAGGTAGGCGACCAGCGGGCCGCAGCGGCGGCGCGGGCGTTCCATCTGCGCGGCAACGTCCTGTCCGCCGGGCCGTAAGCCGCGCGCCCGAAGCTGCCGAAAGGTCGCCAACCCGTCCGGGGCGAGCCGCCACGGGTAGGTAGGGATGCTCGCCACGGCGTCAGGCGGTGCTCAGTGCGCGCGGCTGCGCGGCAAGCTGCGTGGCGCGCGCGGCACGGAAGTCACGCAGCCAGTTCCGCGCGTTTCCGGGGTCCACCCCGAACCGCTCCGCCAACTCAGCGGCGGTCGGCTCGGCCGGGTTGGCACCGGAGAGGGTGCTCACGTAGTAGGCCCAACCGTCCTGCTTGGCAGGCGACTTCCACGCAACCTGTCCGCCCTCCGCATCCCCGTCCGGGGCCTGCGGGTGCAGACCGGCCAGGTCGCCACGCAGCCGCTCATACAGCGTCTGCGCCTCCTGAATCTGGCCGTTGAGCTGCCGCAACGCGTTCGCCTGCGACTGATAGTCCGCGCGCGCTTGCTCCACCGCGGCGTACAGGTCAGTAACGGTCTGCCGCTGGGCGTCGATCTGCTGCTGCGCGTCGGCGAGCATGTCCTGCGCGCGCTGCCGCGCCTGCTGTTCGTCCTGCCGCGCAGCCTCCGCGCGCTGCCGCGCAGCCTGCTCCTCCTGCCGCGCGGCTTCCGCGCGGCCGGTCGCATCACTGCCCTGCTCCAGCAAGCCGGCCTGCTCCTGCCGGACCCTGGCCAGCTCTTCGCGCGCGGCGGTGAGTTCGTCTGCCGCGCGCTGCCGCGCGTCCTCTGCCTCTTGCCGCGCGGCTTCCGCGCGCTGCAACGCCTCGCGCGCCTGCTCGGTCAGGGCGGAGGCTTCCTGCCGCTGCACGGCCGGGGTGATCGCAAGATTCTCGATCAGCGTCAGGACAGCATCCGGCTGGCGGTAGTCGAGTGCGGCGAACGCGTCCGCTCCCGTGAGCGTGGCCAGCCTGCGCGCCAGCGCAAGCGCCTGGTCGGAGTCGACCGCGACATCGGCACGATCCAGCGCCTTCTGCGCCCGGCGACGCCGACGCCCCACCTTGCGGGGCTTCCCGGCGTCCAGGGCCAGGCGCAGCCGGTAGACGCGCAGCGCGGCCCGCTGCACCAGCGCGGCCCGCGCGATCGCCGACGACGACGTACGGGCGTCCAGACCGAGCAGGGCGAACAGCTCAGCCCACGCGTGCTGCCACAGCAGCGCCACCAGCCGAGCCGGGCCAGGCCGCGCGTCGTCGTCCTGGCCGGGCTTGACGTGGTGCAGCTTGCTGCGCAGCTGGAGTTCGATCAGCCACGCAGCCAGCGCCGGCACCGCGGCGAGCACCGGGCGGGCCCACCAGTTCGGGGCGTGCACCGCGTTCATCGCTGCGGAGAAGGCGACCAGCACCCAGGCGGTGCGGTGCATCAGCCGGAGCTCCCGCGTCCACCCCTGCTCGGGGTCGGCGGCGCGGTACATCATGACCAGCAGCGTCATTTCTGCGGCGTCGAACACCGAGATGAACGCCACCGCCAACTCGGTGGGCAGGCCGCTGGTCTGCGTGGCAAAGCCCCACAGGCCATGCACGCTGACCGCCACACCTCCGAGCGCGACGAAGGCTTGCGGGCCGATCCCGGACAGCCACGATGACTGCCGCAACTGTCCCACAGCCCACAGCGCCACAGCCAGCACAGCGACCGCGCCCGCTAGCCACAGCCAGGGTCCTTCCGGCAGGTCAGGGAGCCAGTTGCTGGCCATCAGGCCGCCTCACCCGAGGTGGCGCGGTTGGCCAGCGTCGCCCGCTCAGCGAGCACCTTGTTCGCCGCCCGGCGCAGCCGCCGCTCCCCGAGCGGGGACGCCGGCCGGTCCAGCAGCGCAATCTGTACATCCAGCAGCTCAAGCTCCGCCTTGATCAGCGGCGCCTCGCGCTCGATGGCGTCCAGCTCCGCGTCCGTGGGCTCCATGAACGAAGCGAACGCGGTAACAGCGTCCTGAACAGTCACGATGTGTTCCATGGGTCGTGTTCTCCCTATCAGGTGGCAACGGCCCGAACAGAGCCCCCGGGGTTGCGCCTCCGGGGGCTCGCGCCGTTGAAGTCGGAATGTCCGGCTCCCCTCAGCGCTGCTCGTACAAGACGAGCAGCGGAGGCAACCGGCCGCCGTGTGCGGCAGAGGTCAGAGATATGCGGGCCCGAGCCGCGCTGGACACCTTGTACGGGAGGTGACGGCCCGTCCTGCGCGATATGGATCTGTGCCTCAGTCCCGCTCCTCCGAGGAATCGCATCTCGGTCTCTTCGCGCGGCGTGCGTGCCCTTGGGCAGATCCGTTCTTTTGAGTCGGCACGTGTCCCTGACGGGAGATGACCGACTGGTCTCCGCTCACCTCGGCCGGTGTGGTCACGGCCGTCATGTCTGTGGCGGATCACGCTGTGGAGTTGTCGGCGCAGGCAGACACACTTAATGGTGCTGCACCACCTGCTCAGCTTGTTGGTACAAGCTGATGCAGTGATGCTGCACCCACACACGGTGAGCCGTCAAGGGATCGGGGCCTACATGTACCAACAAGTTGCGCGAGTGCGTCATGATGAAGGCATGAACAAGCAGCCGAAGTACCGGCAAGTCGCCGACGTCCTGCGCCGTGAGATCGTCAACGGCACTCACGCGCCAGGATCGCGGCTGCCCTCGGAGAACGACCTACAGCAGCGTTTTGACGCCTCGCGGAACACCATCCGCAACGGGCTGAGCTTGCTGGTCAGCGAGGGACTGATCTCGTCTAGCCAGGGACTCGGCTACGAGGTCAAGTCTCACGAGGTATTTGAACTCAACGCCTCGCGGTTCGAGAACCTGACCTTCCCACAGAACGGCGATGCGTACAGCACGGACGTCACCAACGCGGGGCGTCGACCGCATCAGACCTTCCGTGTCGAGATGCTGCCGGCGTCACGGGAGATCGCTGAACGCCTCAAGGTCGAGCCAAGTACGAAGACGGTACTGCGGTTTTGTCACCGCTATGTAGACGACGTCCCCTGGTCAACACAGGCGACCTACTATCCGTCGTGGCTGGTCGACGCATCGCCGCGACTCGCTGAGCCTGGAGACATCGAGGAGGGGACAACGCGCTACCTGGCCGCTCAAGGCATCGAACAAGTCGGGTACTTCGATGAGATCGAAGCCCGGATGCCGACCCCTGAGGAGGCGCGTCTTCTGGAGATCGGGGCAGGTGTGCCGGTGATGCTCTGGACGCGTACGGGCTACTCGGTAGACCGTCCGATCCGGTGCACCGTCACGACGTTCCGGGGTGACCTGAACCGAATGAACTACGAGATCGGCGACCTAGCCGCCCGGAGAGAGAACGCGTGATCATCACCTCAGCAGAGCCGCACGAGGTAGCCAAGCTGTTGGCTTTCCGCGAGGAGGCGGCAGGTTGGCTACGGGACCTTGGATCAGACCAGTGGAGCCGACCGTACCCGGCTGACAAGCTGCTGGCCACGATCGAAGCAGGCACTGTGTTCATGCTTCGCGACGGGCACACCACTGCTGGCACCATAACGCTGACCCCGGTCGCTGAAGACGGCCTGTGGACTGACCTTGAACTGGCCGAGCCGTCGATGTTCATCAACAAGCTCACCGTCGCCCGCCAGTACTCCGGACAGAATCTCGGGGGACAGCTGCTCGACTGGGCTGGCGACCGGGCGCATCGCGCGGGTGCGCGATGGCTTCGCCTCGATGCCTGGACCACAAACGAGGGCCTTCAGCAGTACTACCTATCGCAAGGGTTCACGCATGTCCGCACGGTGTGCGAGGGCAGCGCAGTGAATGGCGGTCCGAGAGTCTCCGGATGGCTCGCACAGCGGCCGGCGAGGCCAGCGAAGCACTATTTCGAGGATCGAACTCCGGCCCCGGCACGGCTTCCGTATGCAGCTTGAATAAGTCGGAGACGCTCACGACTCACGCGCGACTTCACTGTAGTGCCAGGCGGAATTCTTCCGCTCGGTTGATCCACCATGCGCGGCGTTCAAGAGTAACGGTGCCCACTGCTACAACGGGTGCTCGTTGATCGTGGGCCCTAATTGCCAGACGGTAGAAATCTCCACTCAGCTGAACTCTGACGCGGCGGCGAGACTTTCCCAGTACACCGTCAATTACCGCAATTCCATCGTCCTTGCCTTCGGCTCGTTCAAGCCGAATAACGTGGCCTACGACGCTTTCATGCAAAACGCTTGGCTGGCTGCGAAGGTTTTTCCCAACAAATGTAGCTCTCTCCGCTTGCTCCCGCGGTAGGACCACCCGGTTCGGCGTTTCCGCGGGAGGACTTGGATGTGACGGGGACCAGCGAAAGGACATGTCGAGGGAATTGATGCCTTCCCAAGACCCCATGCGCCCAATCGACTCAAGCAACTGTGCACTTGCCCCTTGCTCGACTGCCTCAGATTGTGAGATCTGTGGCTCATCTTGCAGTAGCTCATTAGCGGCCTGAAGTCCTGAGGCCAACGTCGACATCACGCGACGCGTATAGGACTCAATTACTCCTTCGGGCGCTTCCGAGGCTCGTACATCGATGCGGTCTGCAGATGGGTTTCCGGCATCAAGAGTCGGTCCAGGCAGTTCTTCTCGAACCGCACTATCGTGCCGCGCCAGAATTGTTATGACGAAACTGCCTCGGAGAGTGTGACCCATGCGAACCTCCTCGGCCAGGAACTCCTTAGCCGCGTCTGGCTTCCGGGGTGGATGGGTCGGGCGGGGGTTGATGGCACTACAAGCCGCAGCCAGAATCATCTGGCTCGCCCCATTGATCAGGCTTTGCGCCTCCGTCAGCGGAATAGATCCATCGATCGTTGTCTGATCCGCGCGAAGCAGAAGAATGTCGCTTCTGGCGCTCGCGATCTCCAGCGCCAAAGCTTCGCCTTTTACATTGTGCACCTCGGAAATGGTGCGCAATGCATCGTTTAGCCGCGTATTAAAGTCGCGAAAGCGGGCGTTATAAGGCAGCATGAGGCTTGCACCTTCTGCTGCGTTTACCCAGAAGCTATTGACGCCCTCTCGGTAATCCTCGCGAGTCCAACCAACGGTACGGAGGAAGTCCTCAATCGCTTGGGGGCTGAGATCTCGGATAGGATCGTAAGGGCGGGCCCCTTCACTATGAGTGATACTCACGGCCGCTCTCCGTTCCCAACTCGATGCAAAATGTTCAGCAACTGTACCACGTCGAATGTCTGATCTTTCGGCAGGTCGACGTAGGTTGAATCCGCCTCAATTTCTCCCATGCCTTCTAGGCAGACCCAATACGCCTTCTTTCTGAGTAGAAGGTGATCGTCTTTCGTTTCAAGCCACTCATCCAGTAGTTTAGGAACTGTGACGACGACCAGAATTTTATGGTTATATGTTTCTACGTCACGCAGCCAGTCGTAATGATCGCGGCTAAGCCTCCATCGCAGCCTGCCTTTATGCTCCAGATCTTGTGCCGTGCACTTCAGCTGAATGTCGACCTGGGACGAACTGTACTTCTTGTGTCGGGCGCTCTGGCGTACCGTGAAATCGATCCGCTCAACATCGACCTTTAGGTCAGAAATTGTGCACCTGGCGGCAGTCGTAATGGCGTGTGTGTATGCCAGGCTGAATTGCTGCTTGCACTCTGCGGAATGCAGAGAGCCATATGGGACGCCGTCGTCCAGAGCGAGGAACTGGCCGTCCCACTCAACCTTTGAAGCTGTCACCCGTGCCCCCCAGCCGTTGACTGGCTGACAGTTTGACATGAGTGGCGTGCGTCACACTAGAAGTTGTGGGTTGGGGCATCAACACAGTCTCACTGCGAGCCTGTGGATAACTTGCAACGACGCTGATCAGCTCACCTTGATGCCCAACTCGCTGCCTGGCTGACAGAAGGCACACGGTTGGATGTTCGGGTCGGTGTGCGAGACGGCGCGCCCTGCTCGCTGATCCGGTGGGGTGCGCCTTCGATCATCGTGTAGTCGTTGACGTGGATGACGGCGGCTTCGGGGCCTCGGGGTGGACGCTTGTGCTGAGGGCCGTCCGGCCATCCTCTGGCCAGCATCGGAGGGATGGTACGGCTCGACGTAGCGAACTGGCAGGTCAGAGCCTATTCGACTTCGCGAAACCGAACGGTCTTGAGAACCGTCGTGGTGAGGTGAGTTTGCGGCGGTCGATAGCGGCAGGCGATCGATCCGCAGTGGCGCGAGCTGCGAAGCTGCGACCAGTGCACGCGGGCGACCGACCCCAGAGTCGCCCCGTGCAGGTGGAGCTGCGTTGTCAGAGGACAGGTCTACGCTGCGGCGCGTGAATGATCTTCTGAGCAAGGTCCTTGAGCTTCAGCCATCGTGGACGGCCGCGAACACAGAGGAGATGAAGGCGCGGGGCGTCGTCATCAGGCAAGAGCTCCCCGAGTTTCTTCGGACGCATGGGCCTGCCCTGGCGGACGCCCTTGGCACACCACACGACAACCTGGGTGTTGAGGGACGGGACGCGACGGGGCTCAAGACTGAGATCCCGTGGGTCCGCGTCTTCGGTCGTGAGCAGTCGCCGAGGGCCACGACTGGTTGGTATGTGGTCTACCTGTTCAGCGCGGGGGGTGACCGCGTCTACCTGTCCCTTAACCAAGGGACGACCGTGTGGAACGGGGGCGACTTCAAGGCGCGTAAGGCCGAGGACCTCAGGGCTCGGGTTGGGTGGGCCCGTCCGATCCTCGCCGACCAGGTAGCTGGTCGGCGAGAACTCCATGATGAGATCCAGCTCGATGCAACCCGTCCGCTTGGCCGCGGCTATGGACCGGGGAATGTACTCGCCTTCGAGTACTCCCGCGATGCGCTGCCTTCGCAGGCCGTTCTGATCGACGATCTGCGGTTCATGCTCGGCTTGCTTTGCACAATCTATGAAGCTGAGCGCTTGGCCCCGCACATCCCGGGCGACCCGGCTCCCGAGGTGCTGGAAGCCGAGCGCACTGCTGCCATCGCGGCGGGGCGACGCACCCGCAGGGCCGCGCGTCCCATGCGGTCCGGCCAGGGCTTCCGACTCACCGCAGGGGAGCGGAGCGCGATCGAGAGGCACAGCGTGGCTGCGGCGACGGCGTACTTCGAGGCGCAGGGCTGGAACGTTAAGGACGTCGGCAATCGGGAGTCCTTCGACCTTGAGTTGAAGCGGGGCGAGGACGTTTTGCGCGTGGAGGTCAAGGGAACGACCTCGGCCGGCCACGATGTCATCCTGACCAAGGCCGAGGTGGAGAAACAGAGGCGGTACTACCCGGCAAATGCGTTGGTTGTCGTCCACTCCATCGTCCTCGATCGCACCGCGGCAGAACCGGTCGCCTCAGGCGGAGTGCTTCACTGCACGTCGCCTTGGGAGATCGCGGACGAGGACCTGACCGTGATCTCTTACGCGTATCGCACCGCAGTGGGTGACGGGGAAGTGAGCCAGCGCGTCCAGAGCGCCATGAACGTTCTCGCGAGCGGGTCTCGAAGCGCCGAGCCGAACGAGTCCGTGATCCCGTAAGAGCGCGGGAGAGTCGCGCAGCACTTGGTTGTCAGTGGTCACAGGTACGCTCGCACAGCGCTGCACCGCAAAGTGCGGCCGTTCGACCGCCACCCTGAGGCTCTGGAGATCGCGTGCAGCCAGTCAAGATCGTCGACTTGTTCGCCGGACCTGGTGGCGTGGACGTGGCCGCGGAGAAATTGGGAGTGCCCACTGTCGGCGTTGAATGGGATGCCGACGCCTGCGAGACCCGTCGCGCTGCTGGCCTGGGCACAGTCCAGGGCGACGTGCGACAGTACGGTCCGGCTGATTTCCCAGAGGCAGACGTGCTGGCCGGCGGGCCGCCGTGCCAGACCTTTACGGTCGCAGGCAGCGGTGCGGGCCGTAAGGCTCTGGATGACGTGCTCAAATTCGTCGACCGCATGACTGCTCGCGTCGACCGCAAACAGATCGCTAGCGATCTCGCGAACCTGGATGACGAGCGGACCGGCCTCGTACTGGAACCCCTCCGATGGATCTTGGAAGCCATCGACGTACAGAAGAAGCCCTACGAGGCCATCGTCCTGGAGCAGGTGCCGGCGGTGCTCCCGGTGTGGGAGGCGTACGCCCGAGCCCTCCAGAACGAGGGCTACTCGGTTGACTTCGGACTCCTACTCACGGAGGCCTACGGCGTTCCGCAGACGCGGAAGCGGGCCGTACTGGTCGCGCGCCGGGGGGAGCACGACGTGAAGCTGCCCGCCGCTACTCATAGGACCTACCGCAAGGGGGTTCCACGAGATGCTGGCGATCCGTCGAAGGAGCCGTGGCGCACCATGGGCGACGTGATCGAGCGAGGAACGCCCTTCGAAGTCATCTCGAACTACGGAACGGGTGGCGACCCGAAGCTGCGTGGGCGCAGGACCTCATCCCAGCCCTCTGCCACCGTGACCGGCAAGATCCGCCGAAACCGTGTCGTCTCCCTCGACGGGGCTGAACTAGATCGGTTCAATCATTCCGAAGCGGGACGTCTGCAGACCTTTCCTGCCGACTACCCATGGTCCGGTCGCGACATCGGGCAACAGATCGGGAACGCCGTTCCGCCACGCCTGGCGATGCATGTACTGAGTGCCGCCTTCGGCTGGTCTGCTCCGAGTGAGGACCTGCTGGCGAAGCTTGAGCGGTGGCACCGACTGCCGGTGCAGGCCCGGTCTGCGGCTGACGACGAGGTGCTCGTCCGGGCCTGACGCTTGTGCATCCTCCTCGAAACCCGTCGAGGAGGGTTCGTCGAACCCGGCTGACTGTCTGCTGTCAGACTTCAGCACGTGACGATACAAGAGGGTCTGTGGTTGCCTGAGGACGCTGCTCAGGTTGGCATGCAGGATTCGCGTGCGTTGGCGGCGAGGCACTCGCGCCGCAATTCATACCGCACTTGGGATCTCCCGACCGAGCCCATGAGCAGGGTGCCGCGTGAGTGGCGGATCGGGTCCGGTCTCAGGCAACCCGTCCCCGATGACCTCGCGCCGTTCGTGGAGTGGTTCTACAGCCAACCGGAGGCGCGGGAGCGCTTCCGATGGGCGCTCCGCGACTCCCTGGACGAGTTGCTCGATGGCCAGCGGACGGGGCGCTGGGCGTACCAGCACCTGACGAAAACCGAGAAGACATATCTCGGCACGGCCGTCGAGGTGAACCTCACCAAGGAGTTCGCCATCGACAACGGCGCAGACCTCGACTGGTCCATTGCCGGCGTCGACATCGACTGCAAGTTCTCGAAGGATCTCGGTGGTTGGGAGATCCCGATGGAGATGTATCTGTGCGCCGACCACGGCGAGCGGAGTGGCCGTGCCGACCATGCTGCAGTCGTCACCTGGATTGACGACGACACGAGCCGGTGGGCCGCTGGCATAGTGCGGATCACCGACGAGCGCCTGCGTTGGAAGAGAGCGCCGGGTGCAAACGGCGACCTCGTCCGCGCCTACAACCGAGACAACAAGCGCAAGCTCTCCGACAGCGCCAAGTCCGAGGTCTACTGGCTCTGGGGTGGGCTCCAGAGGGATTTGCCGACGAACCTGCTCCGCCACCTGGATCCCGCAACACGCGAGCGGATTCTCACTGCCCGACTGCCGGGCCGCCGATCCTCGTCGGGGCAGCAGCGTGTGAACCAGTTGTTCCGCGATGTGCAAGACCGGCTCATTGGCCGTCAGGCCGTGTTGACCGTCGGCCAGCAGGACGACGCGCCGAAGCGTGCCCGCGACGCCCGGATAAAGCTGCGCCCGGAGGGCATTGTCGTTCTGGGCCACCAAGGATCACACCCACACGTCGCCCGTGCGCTCGGGTTGCCGGAACCGACCAAGGGTGAGTGGATCTCCACCCGCCTCGTTCCTGTTTCATCTGACGATGACCGACCGAAGTTCTCTCTGGACGGCCAGTTCTGGGCCCGTTCTTACGGGGAAAAGCAGGTGCCTCCCGTTCCAGCACCCGACCTACCTGATGGCCGCGAGAGCCTTTGGGTGCACCGCTTCGGGCCCGGTTTCACGTTGCTCGACTCTGGGCCCCCAGGTCTCCCTCAGCAGCGACTGGTATATGGAAAGCCGCAGGTCGCCGACGGTGGAAGTGGCCCGCAGTAAGTCTGCCAAGGCCCTTGGACAGAACGCTTTGCTGAAAGTGAGGGCGTCGCCGTCCCCGCCGTTGCGAACTGCGGCTGTTGGGTACGGGTCCACCTGGCGCGCGTGATTTCCGCCCGGCGATGGGGCGGTGGTTGAGCAGCGGGAAGAGCACGGCTGGTTGTGCCGCGATTGGGTGCCTACTTTTGACCCTCCAGCAGCCAGGACAGAAGTTGCAGGGAGTGTTCGAGGGCAGCCTGATGGACAGCAGGGCGCGCTGCGGCCAGTTTCCGGCGGATACTGATGGCTTCCTCGACGGCGGCCAGCGCTTCCTCACGCCGCCCCAGCTCCCCCAGCAGGATGGAAAGGTTGTTCAGACTGCCGGCGAGGTTGAGTAGGAAGGCGTCGGGACGCGCTACGGCCAGCTGGCGGTAGGCGGTGACGGCTTCCTCGATGACGGCCAGCGCTTCCTCATGCCGCCCCAGCTCCCCCAGCAGGCTGCCGAGGTTGTTCAGGCTCGAGGCGAGGTTGGGTAGGAAGGCGTCGGGACGCGCCGCAGCCAGCTGGCGGTAGGCGGTGACGGCTTCCTCGACGGCTGCCAGCGCTTCCTCATGCCGCCCCAGCCCTCCCAGCCGGACGGAGAGGTTGTTCAGGCTCGTGGCGAGGTTGGGTAGGAAGGCGTCGGGACGCGCTGCAGCCAGCTGGCGGCGGATGGTGACCGCTTCCTCGACGGCTGCCAGCGCTTCCTCACGCCGCCCCAGCCCTCCCAGCCGGACGGAGAGGTTGTTCAGGCTCGTGGCGAGGTCGGGCAGGAAGGCGTCGGGACGCGCTGCAGCCAGCTGGCGGTAGGCGGTGAGGGCTTCCTCGATGGCGGCCAGCGCTTCCTCGCGCCGCCCCAGCTCCCCCAGCCGGACGGAAAGGTTGTTCAGAGTGTCGGCGAGGTCGGGCAGGAAGTCGTCGGGACGCGCTGCAGCCAGCTGGCGGCGGATGGTGACGGCTTCCTCGATGGCTGCCAGCGCTTCCTCATGCCGCCCCAGCCCTCCCAGCAGGATGGAGAGGTTGTTCAGGCTCGTGGCGAGGTTGGGCAGGAAGTCGTCGCGACGCGCCGCAGCCAGCTGGCGGTAGGCGGTGACGGCTTCCTCGACGGCTGCCAGCGCTTCCTCATGCCGCCCCAGCCGTCCCAGCAGGGCGGAGAGGTTGTTCAGGCTCGAGGCGAGGTTGGGCAGGAAGTCGTCGGGACGCGCTACGGCCAGTTCCCGGCGGATGGTGACGGCTTCCTCGATGGCGGCCAGCGCTTCCTCATGCCGCCCCAGTCCACTCAGCCGGATGGAGAGGTTGTTCAGGCTCATGGCGAGGACGCGCAGAAAAGCGTCGGGACGCGCCGCAGCCAGGGCGCGGTAGCGGTCTGCGAGTTGCTGAGCGAGGTGGGCGGCTGTCTCGGCCAGGTTGTGGCTCGCGTCCGGGAGCCGGGCGGTGAGTTGCCGCAGGGTGTCGAGGGTGGTGTCGGGGGCATCGGCAATCCGGGTCAGGGCATGCAGAAGTGGTGTGGGGGTTTCGGTCTGGGTGGCGACGTCGATTGCTGCTGGCACCAGGGTGTCTGGGTGGCGAAGACACAGCTCGGTGAGCAGGGGTGCAAGAGCGCCGCGCAGGGATGGGTGGGTTGCCGCCCGCGTGGACACGGTCAGCAGCTGTCGGGCCTGGGCCTCGGTAGCGGCGGGTAGGAGGCGGTCGGGCAGGTTGGGGTGGGCCAGCAGGTGGCGGCCGGTGAAGCGTTCGGCGAGCCGGTCCGGCCGGAGGCTGTCCCACACGCTGTCATCAGCTGGGGGATACAGCGCGGTGATCCAGTAGTGCACGTTGTTGCGGCGGTCCTCGCTCTGATCCGACAGTCCAGGGACCTTGGCGAGCAGTTCGTTGGCTTGTTGCCGGTCGGGCGCTCCGAGTAGGAACGCGGCAGCCAGGGCGTGAATGAGGGTGTCCATGGTGAGCGCCGGATGAAGGGCGCGTGCGACAGCGGAGTTCTCCCAGTAGCGCCGTTCGTGGCGCAGCAGTCGGTCTTCTACACCTGCGGCCGGTGCGGGACCTGCCGTGGTATGAGGTGGTTGGGCGGTGTCGAGGAGGTCGGCCAGGGCGGTCATGTGCAGGGTCAGCGCCGTGCTCATGCCTTCTCTGTTGATGGCGGCTGCTGAGACGTTTTCGGTGAGCTGGTGGGCCAGGGCTGGCCAGTCGTGGTGGTGCCAGCCCTGGACGAAGGGGAGGTGCCCGGCGAAGCTGTCGGCGGCCTCCCGGTAGCCGTCCAGTCGGTTCCCAGACTTCGATTCCAGGGCACCCAGATGCGTGACGGGCGTGCCGTCCAGCAGCTCTTCGGCTGCCGGGGTCTTGTCTTGGAGGGTCTGCCACCAGTCGCCCGCGGTACGGGCCAGCAGCAGCACTTTCACCGCAGTGCCGGCGCCCGTGCCGATGCCGTCTCGGGCCAGGGCCTGGCAGAGGTCGGTGAGCTGGCTGGTGCGGGTCTCGGCGTAATCCACAACGATCAGTGCAGGCGCGGTCGCTGCGGCCACCACGTCCAGGGAGCCGTCTGCGGCGTCGGCGCGCAGCCACAGGACGGCCCACGGCTTCTGCCGGGTGAGCAGGGTGGCGAAATGGTGGGCGAGGCGGGTCTTGCCCTGCCCGCCCGGGCCGTGGATAAGCCATGCTCCGAAGCCCGGCAGGCTGGCCCACGCGTGCAGCTGGGTGAGCAGCTCCTCGCGTCCGCGGAAGGGGACGACCGCCCGCCGGGCCCTCAGCAGAGCTGCCGGCGATGAAACCGTACGGGAGCTGGTGGCACGGAGCGTGTCGGTGTGGTCCGCCAGCCCTTGCCACTCAACCGGCTCCATCCCGGTGCCTGTCTCCGGGGCGTGCAGGGTCAAGGTGCCGCGGAAGGTCTGATCGTGAAACAGCACGTACAAAGGCACGGCATGCAGGCCGGCGTGGGCCAGTCCGGCCAGGTCGGCAGCGATCACTCCGGTGAGCAGGTCCCCGCAGAAGACAGCTGCGCCGGACAGGCCACCCCACGGGCTCCCGTCCGTGGACTGGGGCGGGTGCTCGCCGAGGGTGACGACGTGGCGGTTGTCGACACGGCCGCTGACGGGATTGATCGTTCCGGTGGCCTGCCACAACTCCACCGGCTTGTCGGGCCGCTGGACCATGTTCGGCACTCCCACGGCCTGGCATACTGCTCCCGGCCGGCTGGTGATCAGCCGGCCCCAACGCACCCCTGAACTCTTGAGCGGTTGCCAGGCCGGATCGTCGATCAGGAGCAAGGCGGCATCGTCCCGGCCGCCCGGAGTTCCTCGCCACACCACTCTTGCCGCGTACCGCACCGGCCAGCCCGGCTGGAAGAACTTCACCGACCCACCCAGGGCCGGGACAACGTGAGCTGAGGTCAGCACCAAATGATCACTGATCACATAGCCCGAGCCCTGCCCGCCGGCACCGTCGACAGCCACCACGCGTTCGCGATCCATCCCCGCCCCGATACTCCCCACGCCAAGGCCAAGCCCAGGACGATGTCAGTCCTCGATCCTGGCTTCGACATTTCCCGGGCCCTGCTGCCGGTCCGGACTGCCATGAATTAACAGATCTCCACCCCCCAGCTTCTTCGGTGTCAAGGCAATCTTCACCCGGTGTGTACGGCCCCGCGCCAGCCCGGCCTCCGCTTCTGCGGACACCACCCAAGCCTTGAATCCAGCCTTCACCTTCGCGTCAGCCCGCAACTCGACCGCGAACTCCATTTCCACGGGACCGACTTGGAAAGCCAGATCCGGCCCCGCACCCCGCGCCGCGGCCTCCAACAGCTCATCCCGTAACGCCGCCACCGCATCCGCCAGCTCAATCTCCATACGACCACGCCCCTGTTCAAGCGACTAGGCACCAACGGCCAAACCGTCGCGTCGCGCCCCGCAGGGCATTACACACGTAGAGGGACAACCATCCCACCGCATCAGTTCCACCCGTCACCCAAACGGACAAGGAACTGCAAGCGATGCAGCACAGACTGCACGCAAGGCAGTACGGGCTGCGCTCTATCGCTTAGGGCGGGGCACCGGACCCCAGATGTCCCCCAGTGGGGCCAAGAGCGAGAAGAAGACCTGCTCAGGCCGAACGGGGCCGGCCCGCTGTAAGTCTGCTGGGGCGCTTGGGCGGGGCGTCTTTGTCGAGGGTGAGGGCCGTCGTCGAGGCCTACCTGGCGCGCGTGACTGCCACGGGGCGATGGGGCAGTGGCTGAGCGACCCGGAGAGCGCTGCTGGCTGTCCCGGGATGCTGGAGTGCTTACTGTTTGCCGTCCTGCAGCCAGGACAGAACTCGCAGGGACTGTTCGAGGGCCGCCTGATGTGCAGCGGGACGCGCCGCAGCCAGTTCCCGGCGGACGGTGACGGCTTCCTCGATGGCGGTCAGTGCATCCTCATGCCGTCCCAGCTCTCCCAGCCGGACGGAGAGGTTGTTCAGGCTGCCGGCGAGCTCGGGCAGGAAGGCGTCGGGACGCGCCGCAGCCAGCTGGCGGTAGACGGTGACGGCTTCCTCGATGGCGGTCAGTGCATCCTCATGCCGTCCCAGCTCTCCCAGCCGATTGGAGAGGTTGTTCAGGCTGCCGGCGAGGTCGGGCAGGAAGGCGTCGGGACGCGCCGCGGCCAGTTCCCGGCGGACGGTGACGGCTTCCTCGATGGCGGTCAGTGCATCCTCATGCCGTCCCAGCTCTCCCAGCCGATTGGAGAGGTTGTTCAGGCTGCCGGCGAGGTCGGGCAGGAAGGCGTCGGGATGCGCCGCGGCCAGCTGGCGGTAGACGGTGACGGCTTCCTCGATGGCGGTCAGTGCATCCTCATGCCGTCCCAGCTCTCCCAGCCGATTGGAGAGGTTGTTCAGGCTGCCGGCGAGGTCGGGCAGGAAGGCGTCGGGACGCGCCGCGGCCTGTTCCCGGCGGACGGTGACGGCTTCCTCGATGGCGGTCAGGGCATCCGCATGCCGTCCCAGCTTTCCCAGACCGACAGAGAGGTTGTTCAGGCTCATGGCGAGGTCGGGCAGGAAGGCGTCGGGATGCGCCGCGGCCAGCTGGCGGTAGACGGTGACGGCTTCCTCGATGGCGGTCAGGGCATCCGCATGCCGTCCCAGCTTTCCCAGACCGACGGAGAGGTTGTTCAGGCTCATGGCGAGGTTGGGCAGGAAGGCGTCGGGATGCGCCGCGGCCAGCTGGCGGTAGACGGTGACGGCTTCCTCGATGGCGGTCAGTGCATCCGCATGCCGTCCCAGCTCTCCCAGCCGGATGGATGTGTTGTTCAGGCTCATGGCGAGGTCGGGCAGGAAGGCGTCGGGACGCGCCGCGGCCAGCTGGCGGTAGACGGTGAGGGCTTCCTCGATGGCGGTCAGTGCATCCTCATGCCGTCCCAGCTTTCCCAGACCGACGGAGAGGTTGTTCAGGCTCATGGCGAGGTCGGGCAGGAAGGCGTCGGGATGCGCCGCGGCCAGCTGGCGGTAGACGGTGACGGCTTCCTCGATGGCGGTCAGTGCATCCGCATGCCGTCCCAGCTCTCCCAGCCGGACGGAGAGGTTGTTCAGGCTCGTGGCGAGGTTGGGCAGGAAGGCGTCGGGACGCGCCGCGGCCAGCTGGCGGTAGACGGTGACGGCTTCCTCGATGGCGGTCAGGGCATCCGCATGCCGTCCCAGCTTTCCCAGATCGACGGAGAGGTTGTTCAGGCTCGTGGCGAGGTTGGGCAGGAAGGCGTCGGGATGCGCCGCGGCCAGCTGGCGGTAGACGGTGACGGCTTCCTCGATGGCGGTCAGTGCATCCGCATGCCGTCCCAGCTCTCCCAGCCGGACGGAGAGGTTGTTCAGGCTCGTGGCGAGGTTGGGCAGGAAGGCGTCGGGACGCGCCGCAGCCAGTTCCCGGCGGACGGTGACGGCTTCCTCGATGGCGGTCAGTGCATCCGCATGCCGTCCCAGCTCTCCCAGCCGGACGGAGAGGTTGTTCAGGCTCGTGGCGAGGTTGGGCAGGAAGGCGTCGGGATCGGTAGAGGCCAGGGCGCGGTGGTGGTCGGTGAGTCGCTGAGCGAGGTGGGCGGCTGTCTCGGCGAGGTTGTGGCTCGTGTGCGGGAGCCGGTTCGAGAGTTGCTGCAGGGTGTCGAGGGTGGTGTCGGGAGCATCGGTGATCCGGATCAGGGCGTGAAGAAGCGGTGTTGGGGTTTCGGTCTGGGTGGCGACCTCGATTGCTGCTGTCACCAGGGAGTCAGGGTGGCGAAGGCACAGTTCGGTGAGCAGGGGGCAAGTGGGCGGCGCAGGGGTGGGTGGGTGGCGGCCCGGGTGGACATGGTCAAAAGCTGTCGGACTTGGGCTTCGGTAGCTCCGGGCAGGATCCTGTCGGGCAGGCGGGGGTGGGCCAGCAGGTGGCGTCCGGTGAAGCGTTCGGCAAGTCGATCCGGCCGGAGACTGTCCCACACACCGCCAGGGGCCGGTGGATACAGCCCGGTGATCCAGCGGTGCACGCTGCTGCGACGGTCCTCGCTTTGATCCGACAGTCCGGGAACCTTGGCGAGAAGCTTGTCGGCTTGTTGATGGTCGGGAGCGCCCAGCAGGAATGCGGCAGCCAAGGCGTGAGTGAGGGTGTCCATGGTCAGCGCGGGATGAAGCTCGCGAGCGACGGCGGAGTGTTCCCAATAGCGCCATTCGTGGCGCAACAGCCGGTCTTCCACATCCCGTACGTATCCGGGACTTGATGTGGCATCGGCTGGCCGGACGGCATCTAGGAGGTCGGCCAGGGCGGTCATGTGCAGGGTCAGAGCCGTGCTCATGCCCACCTGTTCCAGCGCAGCCGCTGAGATGCTGTCGGTGAGCTGGTTGGCCAGTGCTGGCCAGTCGTGATGTTGCCAGCCTTGGACGTAGGGGAGTTGTCCGGCGAAGCTGATGGCCGCCTCCCGGTAGGCGTCCAGCCGGTCTCCGAGCTCGCGTTCCAGGACCTTCAGCTGTGTGACGGGCGTGCCGTCCAGCAGTTCTTCGGCCGCTGGGGTCTTGGCTTGCAGGGTCTGCCACCAGTCTCCCGCGGTACGGGACAGCAACAGCACTTTCACCGGTGTGCCGACGCCCATGCCGATGCCGTGCCGGGCCAGGGCCTGGCAGAGGTCGGTGAGCTGGGCGGTGCGGGTCTCGGCGTAGTCCACGACAATCAACACAGGCGCGGCGGCCAATGCCACTACATCCAATGAGCTGGCCGGAGCGTCGGCGCGCAGCCACAGCACCGCCCACCCGCTTTGATCGGCGAGCAGGGTGGCGAAGTGGTGGGCGAGGCGGGTCTTGCCCTCCCCGCCCGGGCCGTGGATCAGCCACGCCCCGAAACCCGGCAGACCAGCCCACGCACGCAGTTGGGTAAGCAGCTCGTCGCGTCCACGGAAGGGGACGACCGCCCGCCGCGCCTTCAGCAGCGTCGCGGGAGAGGAAACCGCATGGAAAGCAGTTACGTTGCGGGTGTCGCTGACATCCGCCAGCCCCTGCCACTCCACCGCCTCTATCCCCGTGCCTGCCTCCGGCGCGTGCTGGGACAGGGTGGCTCGGAAGGCAGGGATGTGCAGCAGCACGTACAGCGGAACGGCGTGCAAGCCGGCATGGGCCAGTCCGGCCAGGTCGGCAGCGATCACGCCAGTGAGTAGGTCACCGCAGAAGACAGCCGCCCCGGACAGGCCACCCCACGGGCTCTCATCCGTGGACTGAGGCGGGTGCTCGGCAACCGTGACGACGTGCCGGTTGTCGACCCTGCCGGTGACGGGGTTGACCGTGCCGGTGGCCTGCCACAACTCCACCGGTCTGTCGGGCCGCTGGATCATGTTCGGGACGCCCACGGTCTGGCAGGTCGTTCCCGGCCGGCTGGTGACCAGTCGGCCCCATTTCACCGCCGGACTCGTGAGCGGTTGCCAGGCCGGGTCGTCGACCAGGAGCAGGGCGGCATCATCCCGGCCGCCCGGCGTGCCGCGCCACACCACCTTGGCCGTGTAACTTTCCTTCCGGCCCGGCCGGAAGAAACTCACTGCCCCATCCCGGGCCGGGACGACGTGAGCAGAGGTCAGCACCACGCGGTCACTGATCACATATCCCGAGCCTGGCCCGCTGTGGCCGTCGACGGCCACCACACGTTCGCGATTCATCCCCGCCCCGATACATCTCACGCCGAGCCTCGGGCCCGGGATGAGGTCAGTCCTCGATCCGGTCTTCGACACTCCCCGGGCCCTGCTGCCGTTCAGGACTGCCGTGAACGAGGAGATCCCCGCCGCCGGGTTTCTTAGGGGTCAAGGCGATCTTCACCCGATGCGTACGGCCCCGCGCTATCCCGGCCTCCGCATCCGCGGACACCACCCATGCCTTGAACCCCGCCTTGACCTTGGCATCCGCTCGCAACTCCACCGCGAACTCCAGTTCCACCGGACCGACTTGGAAGGCAAGGTTCTGCCCCGCACCCCTCGCCGCGGCTTCCAACAGCTCATCCCGCAACGCTGCCACCGCATCCGCCAGCTCAATCTCCATGCTGCCCTGCCCTCCCATCCAACGGGCCCCTACAGCGCCCACGGCAGTACCGTCGCACCACGCTCCGCAGGGGGTTGCACGTCGTAGAGGGACCACCATCCCACCGCATCGGTTCCACCCGTCACCGAAACGGAGTACGACGTGCAGGTGATGCCGTACAGACGGCGCCCAGGTTGGGATAGCACGCCCCTCAATTGCTTGGGGTGGTACACCTCGGCGGCCCCCAGGCGTCCCCCATCGGGTCCAGGAACGAGAAAAAGCCCTGATCAGGCCGAAGGGGGCCAGCCCGCTGTAAATCTGCCGGCTCAGCCTTCCCAGGTTCGAATCCTGGCGCCGCCACGCTGAGGAAAACCCCTCCGTACTACGGAAACGTAGCGCGGAGGGGTTTTCGCGTTCCCGGGGGACTGTCGGGTTGCCGGGACCATCGCGTTCGCGGAGTCCGGCGAGGTGCCGGGGCACCATCGCGCTCCCGGGGATTCGGCCAGGCACCGGGGACGCCGTCGCGTTCCCGGGGACCCTGTGGCGGGGCACACTGGCCCCATGGCCACGCCTCGCAGACGCTGTCCCGAATGCCGTCGAGAGATCGCCGTCGTCGGCGGGCGGTTCGCACGGCACGATCCGCCCGGCGCGCGGCAGAGCGGGGAGCTCGTGTCGTGCCCCGGGTCCCGGAGGCAGACACAACTCGGTGCCGCTCAGCCCGCCTTGGACGGGTACGTCGTGCCCGACTTCCCCGGGCAGTTGCCGTTGTTCTGAGCGGCACCGCAGGACGTGTCTCAGTTGCCCGCCACGGACCTGACGGCCACCGGCACGGGAGTGGAGCCGCTGATCAGTTCGAGTGTCAGGCCCGCCGTCGCCGGGGTGTCGAGCAACTCCGCGAGAACGGCGGCCACATCGTCCCGGGGGATCGAGCCGCGGCCGGTGCGGGCCTCCAGGCGGACCAGGCCGGTCCCGGCGTCGTCCGTCAGCATGCCGGGCCGCAGGATCGTCGAGTCCAGGGCCTTCTGGGAGCGGACGTACTCGTCGGCCGCGCCCTTCGCGCGCAGGTAGACGTCGAAGATCTCGTCGCCCTCGTGCGCCGGGTCGGCGCCCATCGAGGAGACGACCAGGAAGCGGCGTACGCCCGCCCGGACCGCCGCGTCCGCGAAGAGGACCGCCGCGCCCTTGTCGACCGTGTCCTTGCGTTCGGGCCCGCTGCCCGGGCCCGCGCCGGCCGCGAACACCGCCGCGTCGGCGCCCTCGAGATGCTTCGCGACCTCCTCGACCGACGCCGACTCCAGGTCCAGCACCACGGGTTCGGCACCGGCCGCCCGCAGATCGTCGCTCTGTTCGGGCTTGCGGATGATCCCCGCTACCTCGTCACCGCGCGCGGAGAGCAACCGCTCCAGCCGCAGCGCGATCTGACCATGACCACCAGCGATGACAATGCGCATGCCTTCGACCGTACGCCCGGACGACCCCGTCCGCCGCACGACGCCGGCCGGTCACCCACACAGGGGAGCCGCACCCCCGGCCCACGCCCTCACGACAGCTCCCCGCGGCCCTGCCGCGGCAGGCCCAGTTCCGCCGTCGCGGCCGAGTTGCAGTATTCGCGGACCGCGCTCGTCCGGGCCACTACGCGGCCGCGATGCACCACGATCCGGCTGTAGGCCAGGGACAGCGCCGCCGCGAGGCGTTCGCCGCGCACCGCGAGGAGTTCGGCCGGGAAGCCCGCCTCCACGCGGACCTCCGGCAGACCCAGCACCGCGCGCGCCGACGCGCTCACACAGTCGTACGCGTCCTCGGGGCGCAGTCCATGACGGGAGGCCAGCAGGTAGGCGGCCTCGAACGGGTCGCCGCGACCGACCGGGTTGGAGACGTCCTGCAACGCGCCGCTGCCGGCGGCGATCCGGACCCCGGCGGCGCGCAGCAGCCGTACGGGCGCCGTGCCGCGGCGTTCCACGCCCCCGCAGCCGCCCTGGGGCAGGCACACCACGGTGACCCCGGCCGCGGCGAGCTGGTCGGCGGCGCGGGAGGCCGTCTCCGCGGGCAGGCGCCCCAGTCCGCCGCACGGGCTCAGCGTGACGCCGGGGCGCAGTCCGCCCGCCATGGCGGCGTAACGGGACAGCCTGGCCGGGTCGGTGGCGTCGGTGTGCAGGTCGACGGGGCAGCCGTGCTCGGAGGCGACCTCCAGGACGGCCTCGACGTAGCCGGTCGGATCGGGGTCCAGGTCGGGGCAGCCGCCGACCACCGAGGCGCCCATCTTCAGCGCGTCCCGCAGTATGGCCAGCCCGTCCGCGCCCGCCACCCCGGTCAGCAGCCGGGGCATCGCGACGGTCGTCAACTCCGTGAGCCCGCGCAGCGCACGCCGTGCCTGGAGGACGGCGGCCAGCGCGTTCAGCTCCTGGACGTCGCCCACCCGCACATGGGCCCGCAGCGCGGTCGCGCCGTGGCCGAGCTGGAGCAGGGCGGCCTCCGTGGCCCGGCGCTGGACGTCCTCGGCCTCGTAGGAGGCGGGGCCGTCCTGGTCGGCGGAGAGGGCGGTGTCGCCGTGGGCGTGCGGTTCGGCCGGTGCCGGCAGCAGCAGGTAGCCGCTCAGGTCCACCCGGGACCCGGACGCGCGTGTGCCGTCCCCGGTCAGGCTCCCCGCCGTGCCCACCGCCTCGATACGCCCGCCGCTCAGCCGTACGTCGACGGTCCGGCCGTCGGTGAGACGCGCCCCGCACAGCAGGAGGGAGCCGGGGTCGGCCGGGCCCGACGACGAGGACGGAGGGGGCGGCTGGGGGTGGCTGTCGGGCATCGCGCTCCAGGGGCTCGGGCTGCGCATCGGCGCTGCGGACCCCGCAGGGGCACTGCGCCGGGCATGCAAGATCACGCAGAGTGAGTCGAGCCTAGGGTGGCGACCCGGTCCTGGCGCGCAGGAGCGCAATAGTCGTACCGGCGTGGTCCCTCGCGGTGGGGCCGTCGGCGCGGTGGTGGTGGGGTCCGGGAGGCGGTGGTTCGGCCCGGTGTTCGGGTGCGGACGGGGGCCGGGAAACGGATTTGGGCGAACGGCGGCAGACCGTGTAATGTCTTCATCGCTCGCCCCAATAGCTCAGTCGGCAGAGCGTCTCCATGGTAAGGAGAAGGTCAACGGTTCGATTCCGTTTTGGGGCTCTGGTGTGTGAAAGGTTCCCGTCGCAAGACGGGGCCTGATCGCATCACAGCGGTGTAGCTCAGTCGGTAGAGCAAGCGGCTCATAATCGCTGTGTCACCGGTTCAAGTCCGGTCACCGCTACTGACAGTAGCCGATTGCGGGGTCGGTCCTTCGATCGGCTACTCTTTCTTGCGTTGAATCAGTCCATCCGTTCGTCTTAGGAGCACTCACGTGGCTGCCACCGACGTCCGCCCGAAGATCACGCTGGCCTGCGTGGAGTGCAAGGAGCGGAACTACATCACCAAGAAGAACCGGCGTAACAACCCGGATCGTCTGGAGATGAAGAAGCACTGCCCGCGTTGCAATGCGCACACCGCGCACCGCGAAACGCGATAAATCAGGCTCGTACGCGAGGCCGTCCCCGATCGTGGGGGCGGCCTCGCGTCGTTTCCACCGCGGTTACCGCTCGGTTCCGGCCGACCGGGCGCAGCATCAGGACCATCGCAGCAGACGACACCAGGAGGTGCCGGGCCATGGCGCTCGACCAGTCCTTCGTGGGGCGGAGCTACCCGCCCACCGAGCCCTACGAGGTGGGGCGCGAGAAGATCCGCGAGTTCGCGGTGGCGGTGGGTGACGCCAACCCGGTCCACACGGACCCGGAGGCCGCCAAGGCGCTCGGCCACCCCGATGTGATCGCCCCGCCGACCTTCGTCTTCGCCATCACCTTCGCGGCCGCCGGGCAGGTCGTCGCCGACCCGCAGCTGGGCCTGGACTACAGCCGGGTGGTGCACGGCGATCAGAAGTTCGCCTACACCCGCCCGGTGCGCGCCGGTGACCGGCTGTCCGTGACCTCGACGATCGAGGCCGTGAAGACCATGGCGGGCAACGACATCCTGGACGTCCGCGGTGAGGTCCACGACGAGGCCGGCGAGCACGTCGTGACCGCCTGGACGAAACTCGTGGCCCGTGGGGCGGACGCCGGGGAAGGGCAGGGCTGAGACCGATGACGGCGAAGATCGCGTACGACGATGTCGAGGTCGGCACCGAGCTGCCCGCCCAGAGTTTCCCCGTGACCCGCGCCACGCTGGTGCGGTACGCGGGCGCCTCGGGCGACTTCAACCCGATCCACTGGAACGAGAAGTTCGCCAAGGAGGTCGGACTCCCGGACGTCATCGCGCACGGCATGTTCACCATGGCCGAGGCGATCCGGGTGGTCACCGACTGGACCGGCGACCCGGCGGCGGTCGTCGAGTACGGCGTCCGCTTCACCAAGCCCGTCGTCGTCCCGAACGACGACAAGGGCGCCACGATCGAGGTCAGCGGCAAGGTCGCGGCCAAGCTCGACGACAACAAGGTCCGTGTGGACCTGACCGTGACCAGCGCCGGGCTGAAGGTGCTCGGCATGTCGCGGGCGGTCGTGCGGCTGGCGTGACGCACGACCGCGTGTGAGGGGCGCCTCCTTGGAGGGGGCGCCCCCCTTTTTTTCCGGCGTTCGACCCACCCTTGACTTAGTTAGTTATTAAGCACTAACTTCGAAGCATGGCAAGGATGAGTGCGGAGGAGAGGCGTGAGAGCGTCGTGCGGGCGGCCATGGCCGAGTTCGCGCGAGGCGGCTACCACGGCACGTCCACCGAGACGATCGCCAAGCGGGTCGGTGTCTCGCAGCCGTATCTCTTCCGGCTCTTCCCGGGCAAGCGGGCGATCTTCCTGGCCGCCGCCGGGCAGTGCGTGGAGGACATCCACCGGGTCTTCGCCGAGGCCGCCGAAGGGGTGGAGGGCGAGGAGGCCCTGCATGCCATGGGTGAGGCGTATCGCCGGATGGTCTCCGAGCATCCCGAGCGGCTGATGATGCAGATGCAGATGTTCCTCGCCGTGGCCGCCGCCGAGCAGGAGGGCGACCACGAGTTCGGCGAGGCCGTACGGGCCGGCTGGATGCGCCTGTGGGACACCGTGCATCTGTCGCTGGGGGCGGATGTCGGCGAGACGACGACCTTCATGGCGTACGGGATGCTCATCAACTGCCTGGTGGCCATGGGCTTCCCGCCCGAGCACCGGGTCTGGGCGGGCATGGATTCCGCCGAAGGGGACGAGAGCGGAAGCGGGAACGGGGCGTAGGAAGGGCGGCGCGGATCGCCGCTCTCTTTTATGGCCGCAGAAGTTAGTGATCAATAACTATCAAGCGGAATCGCACACTCCTGGGGGAGCGATGTCACACCGGACCGATCACAAGGCGGGGGAGACGAACCCGCGCGGGGCCGTCTGGGCCCTGATCATCACCGGCGTCGCCGGATTCATGGCCGCACTCGACAACCTCGTCGTCACCACCGCGCTGCCGTCCATCCGCGAGGACCTGGGTGGCGGGCTGCACGACCTGGAATGGACGGTCAGCGCCTACACGCTCACCTTCGCCGTCCTGCTGATGTTCGGCGCGGCCCTCGGCGACCGCTTCGGCCGTCGCCGGCTCTTCCTCGTCGGCATCATGATCTTCACCGTCGCCTCCGCGGCCGCGGCCCTGGCACCCGGCATCGACTCCCTGATCGCCGCCCGCGCGGTGCAGGGTGTCGGCGCCGCGATCATGATGCCGCTGACGCTGACCCTGCTGACGGCGGCGGTGCCCGAGGCCCGGCGCGGGATGGCGTTCGGCATCTGGGGCGCGGTCAACGGGCTCGCGGTCGCGTCCGGGCCGCTCATCGGCGGCAGCCTCACCGAGCACATCTCCTGGCAGTGGATCTTCTGGCTGAACGTCCCGCTGGGCGTCGCCCTGCTGCCGCTCGCCCGGCTGCGTCTCGCCGAGTCGCACGGCACCGGCGCCCCGCTCGACATCCCCGGCACCCTGCTGGCCAGCGGCGGACTCTTCGGCATCGTGTACGGGCTGGTGCGCGGCCCCTCCGACGGCTGGACCGGGCGTCTGGTCCTGACCGGCCTGTTCGCGGGCGGGGCGCTGCTCGTCGGGTTCGTCCTCTACAGCGCCCGGGCCCGCAACGCCATGCTGCCCATGAGGCTGTTCCGCTCCCGCGCCTTCGCCGGGATCAACGCGGCGAGCCTGCTGATGTTCCTCGGGATGTTCGGGTCGATCTTCCTGCTCAGCCAGTACATGCAGGGCGTGCTCGGCTACTCGCCGACCGAGGCGGGGCTGCGGATGCTCCCGTGGACGGGTATGCCGATGCTGGTCGCGCCGATCGCCGGCATCCTCGCCGACCGGATAGGCGGCCGGCCCGTGGTCGCCACGGGACTGTTCCTGCAGGCCGCCGGTCTCGGCTACATGGCGTACGTGGTCACCGTCGACGTCTCCTACGCCGCCCAGCTGCCCGGTCTGATCATCAGCGGTGTCGGCATGGCGCTGTTCTTCGCCCCGGCCTCCCACCTGGTCATGTCCAGCGTCCGCCGCGGCGAGCAGGGCATCGCGTCCGGCGCCAACAACGCCCTGCGCGAGGTCGGCGGCGCGCTCGGCATCGCCGTCATGGGCTCGATCTTCGCGGCCCAGGGCGGCTACGAGACCGGCCAGACGTTCGTCGACGGGCTGCGGCCCGCCCTGGTCACCGGTGCCGCCGTCGTGGCCCTCGCCGGTGTCGCGGCGCTGTTCGTCCCGGGGCGGCGGCACGCCGTCGAGGCGGACGGGGACGCGGCCGAGAGCCTGCCGGAGCGCGAGCTCCAGCCGGCCGTCCGGTGACGCCCTGTCGCCGACGTCCCTGCCCTGCCCGAGGAGAAGGAGGAACCGCTGTGCCCACGCTTCCCTGGACCACGCCGAACCCCGTTCCGCCCGGCACCGACGTGCTCGTCTTCGCCTCCCGCTTCGAGACCCGCACCCTGTGGGGAGCGTTCCGCTTCCTCCTGCGCACGCCGGGCGTGTGGCGGCAGGTGAGCCGGGCGCCCGGGGCGTACGGGGCCACCCTGAAGGCCGAGGTGTTCAGGAGGACCTTCTGGACGCTGTCCGCCTGGGAGTCGCCGGCCGCGCTGAAGGAGTTCGCCCGCTCCGGCCCGCACGCCCCGAGTGCCGGTGGCCTGTCCGGGCAGATGCGGGACGCCAAGTACGCCCGCTGGGAGGTGCCGGGTGACGCGCTCCCGCTGGACTGGGCGGAGGCGCGGCGCCGGCTCGGCTGACCGGCACGCGCGCGTGGAGGCCGACGTGGCCCCGGTATCCACAGGGGTGCCGGGGCTGTCGGTGCCGTCTCGTAGTCTTGGGCGCGTGCAGGTACTCCACGACGCCCCCCTCGCCCCCCTCACCACCTTCCGGCTGGGCGGCCCGGCCACCCGCCTGGTCACCGCAACCACCGACGCCGAGGTGATCGACGTCGTGCGCGAGGCGGACGCGGCGGGGACCCCGTTGCTGGTCATCGGCGGCGGGTCGAACCTGGTCATCGGCGACAAGGGCTTCGAGGGCACCGCACTCGTCGTCGCCACCAAGGGTGTCGAGCTCGCCGGCGGCGCCCTGGAGCTGGCCGCGGGCGAGGTGTGGACCGACGCCGTCGCCCGCACGGTCGAGGCCGGGCTCGCCGGTGTCGAGTGCCTCGCCGGCATCCCCGGCAGCGCGGGCGCCACCCCGATCCAGAACGTCGGCGCGTACGGCCAGGAGGTCTCCTCCACGATCACCGAGGTGATCGCCTACGACCGCCGCCGCGGCGAGACCGTCACGCTGACGAACGAGGAGTGCGCCTTCTCGTACCGGCACAGCCGCTTCAAGTCCGACCCCGAGCGCTATGTGGTGCTGCGCGTCCGGTTCGCGCTGGAGGACGCGGACGGGCTCTCCGCGCCGATCCGGTACGCCGAGACGGCCCGCGCCCTCGGTGTGGAGGCCGGCGACCGGGTGCCGCTGGCCGCCGCGCGCGAGACCGTGCTGAAGCTGCGCGCCGGGAAGGGCATGGTCCTCGACGCCGAGGACCACGACACCTGGTCCGCCGGATCGTTCTTCACCAACCCGATCCTGAGCGACGAGCAGTTCGCGGCGTTCCGCGCGCGCGTGGGCGAGCGTCTCGGCGACGGCGTGGAGCCGCCCGCGTACCCGGCGGGGGAGGGGCACACCAAGACCTCCGCGGCCTGGCTCATCGACAAGGCCGGCTTCACCAAGGGGTACGGCAGCGGCCCCGCCCGCATCTCCACCAAGCACACCCTCGCCCTCACCAACCGGGGCGCGGCGACCACCGAGGACCTGCTGGCGCTGGCCCGCGAGGTCGTCGCCGGCGTCCGTGAGGCGTTCGGGATCACGCTGGTCAACGAGCCGGTGACGGTGGGAGTCAGCCTGTAGGTCCGCCGGGAAGCCCGCAAAGCCACCGCCGGTCACGGCGTCAGTACGCCACCCCCACCCCCTGCTTCACCGTCGACGCGTCCTGCGTCATCGCCAGCATCGCGTGCGCCACGTCCGCGCGGCCGATGAAGCGGCCCCGGGCCGGGGTGCCGCCGACCACCGTGCGGTACGCGCCGGTGAGCGGCTTGTCCTGGAGCCGGGGCGGCCGGACCGACGTCCACTCCACCGTGCTGCACGCGAGCTCGGCCTCCATCTCCCGGAGGTCGTCGTACACGGGCTTGAGCACCGCGGAGACCACCGCGTGCATCGTGCGGTCCAGCGGGCCGTCCTGCGGCGCGGCCGGTCCGAGCGGTGCCGCGCTCACCACCAGCAGCCGGCGTGTGCCCTCTGCCTCCATGGCCCGCAGCACCGTACGGGTGAGCCGGGCGGTGATCCCGGCGTCCTTGCGGCTGCGGGCGCCGAGGCCGGAGAGGACGGCGTCCCGGCCGGACACCGCGGGGCGCACGGCCTCCGGGTCGGTCAGGTCCGAGCGGAACACCTCCAGGCCGGCGCCCGTCACCGGCAGTCGCGCCGGGTCCCGGACGACCGCCGTCACCTCGTGTCCGGCGGCGAGCGCCTGCCGGACGATCTCCTGACCGATGCCTCCGGTGGCACCGAACACCGTGAGTTTCATGGCTCTCCCCGATCCGAAACTGTTGGTGGGTAAGTATTCACTCACCTCTGTTTGGTCTCTAGAGTGGGTAAGTACTCACCCACCCGTCAACCCCCGGTAAGGTCCGTTGCGTGGAATCCGTGCAGAAGCCCGCCCGCGTCCGCATCCTCGACGCCGCCCACGACCTGCTGCTGACCGTCGGTCTCGCCCGGGCCACGACCAAGGAGATCGCCAAGGCCGCCGGATGCTCCGAGGCCGCGCTCTACAAGTACTTCGCGAGCAAGGAGGAGCTGTTCGTCCGGGTCCTCGGCGAGCGGCTGCCCCGGCTGGCACCCCTGCTCAGCACCCTCACGGCTGAGCCCGGCACGGGCACCCTGGAGGACAACCTCACCCGGATCGCCGAGCAGGCCGCCCTCTTCTACGAGCAGAGCTTCCCGATCGCCGCCTCCCTGTACGCCGAGCCCCAGCTCAAGCGGCGCCACGACGACGCGCTGCGGACCATGGGCGCCGGTCCGCACAAGCCCATCGAGGCCCTCGACGCCTATCTGCGCGCCGAGCAGACGGCGGGCCGCGTCCGCGCCGACGCCGACACCTTCGCGGCCGCCTCCCTGCTCCTCGGCGCCTGCGCCCAGCGCGCCTTCGCCTACGACGCGGGCCCGGAGGGCGGACGCCCGCCGGCGGACGCCTTCGCCGCCCGGCTCGCCCGAACCCTCCTCGACGGAATCTCCGTTGCGCCGGAGGCCGCCCGCCCGCGACCCTGACGCCATGAGGCAGCGCAGATGCGGCTGAGGCTGACGGAGTTCCGGCCCCGGACGGGACCGCACACCCACCGGGTGGTCCGCCCGAGGACCCCGCTGCGCCACACCTCCCTGACCGCGCCCGACCCCATCGGTCTGCTGCTCGGCGACCACGACGGCCTCAACACGCTGGCCGCCCTGTTCTCCTTCGCCTCCCGCTCCCCGCACACGATCGTCCATGTGTCCCTGCGCGACGGCGTCCCGCCCGACGAGGGCTGGGGCGAGCGGGTCGACCTCGTCCTCGCCCACCACACCCTCGGCCTGCGCCCCGGCCAATGGCCCGGACTGCGGCGCGGGCTGCGCCAGGGCACCCCGCTGACCGCCCGCACCGACGAGGCCCGCACCGAGCGGGACGCCCAGGCCTGGCAGGACCGGCGGGACCGGGACGACCTACGGCACACCACCCACGCGCGCACGCTCTTCCTGTTCGGCGGCCGCGAGGTGTTCGCCGCGTCCGCCGCCGAATTCGCCTACGCGGCAGGGTTCGGACCGCGCCGGAAGCGGGTCGCCCAAGGGCACTCGGCGATGATGACGGGACTGCCGCTCGCCCAGCCGCCCGGTGGCGGGCACCCCTACGAGGTGCTGGTCTGCTTCAAGCCGTACCCGCCGTACGCCCACTTCAGACGGCCGGGCGAACCAGCCAGTCGTCCACGTCCGCCAGCAGCCTCTTCTTCGTCTCCTCGGGCGCGGCCGAGGCGCGTACGGACTGACGCGCCAGCTCCGCCAGCTCCTCGTCGCTGAACCCGTGGTACCGCCGGGCGATCTCGTACTGGGCGGCCAGCCGCGAGCCGAAGAGCAGCGGGTCGTCCGCGCCCAGGGCCATCGGCACCCCCGCCTCGAACAGCGTGCGCAGCGGGACGTCCTCCGGCTTGGCGTAGACACCGAGGGCGACGTTCGAGGCCGGGCAGACCTCGCAGGTCACCCCCCGGTCGGCGAGGCGCTTCAGCAGCCGAGGGTCCTCCGCCGCGCGCACCCCGTGCCCGATCCGGTGCGCGTCCAGGTCGTCCAGGCAGTCCCGGACCGAGGCCGGCCCGGTCAGCTCGCCGCCGTGCGGAGCCGACAGCAGGCCGCCCTCGCGCGCGATGTGGAAGGCCCGGTCGAAGTCCCGGGCCATGCCGCGCCGCTCGTCGTTGGAGAGCCCGAAGCCGACGACGCCGTGGTCGGCGTAGCGCACCGCGAGCCGGGCGAGGGTGCGGGCGTCCAGCGGGTGCTTCATACGGTTCGCGGCGACCAGGACGCGCATCCCGAGCCCCGTCTCCCGCGACGCCGTCTCGACCGCGTCCAGGATGATCTCCAGAGCCGGGATGAGCCCGCCCAGCCGGGGCGCGTACGACGTCGGGTCGACCTGGATCTCCAGCCAGCCCGAGCCGTCCCGGATGTCCTCCTCGGCGGCCTCCCTGACCAGGCGCTGGATGTCCTCCGGCTGCTGCAGGCACGAGCGGGCGGCGTCGTACAGGCGTTGGAAGCGGAACCAGCCCCGCTCGTCCGTCGCCCGCAGCTTGGGGGACTCGCCTCTGGTCAGCGCGTCGGTCAGCGCCTCGGGCAGGCGTACCCCGTACTTGTCGGCCAGCTCCAGCAGGGTCGTCGGCCGCATCGAGCCGGTGAAGTGCAGGTGCAGATGGGCTTTCGGCAGCTCAGAGACATCACGTACACGCTCCATTCCCAGATCCTGCCGCACGCCCGAGGGGTCCCGGTAGCGGTTTCCCCTTTAGTGGTCTTGCTCGCACAAACAAATGAGGGCACCTCCGGGACCGGAGGTGCCCTCACAGCGGAAGGGGAACGTCAGTCCCGGGCCTCCGCGAGCAGCTTCTGGATACGGCTCACGCCCTCGACGAGGTCCTCGTCGCCGAGCGCGTACGACAGCCGCAGATAGCCCGGCGTGCCGAACGCCTCACCCGGGACGACCGCGACCTCGGCCTCCTCCAGGATCAGCTCGGCCAGCTCGACGCTGGACTGCGGGCGCTTGCCGCGGATCTCCTTGCCCAGCAGGGCCTTCACCGACGGGTAGGCGTAGAAGGCGCCCTCGGGCTCCGGGCAGACCACGCCGTCGATCTCGTTGAGCATCCGCACGATCGTCTTGCGGCGGCGGTCGAACGCCTCGCGCATCTTCGACACGGCCTCCAGGTCGCCGGAGACGGCGGCGAGCGCGGCGGCCTGCGCCACGTTGGAGACGTTCGAGGTGGCGTGCGACTGGAGGTTGGTCGCCGCCTTGACGACGTCCTTCGGGCCGATGACCCAGCCGACCCGCCAGCCCGTCATGGCGTACGTCTTGGCGACGCCGTTGACGACGACGCACTTGTCGCGCAGCTCGGGGAACAGACCCGGCAGGGAGACCGCGGCGGCCCCGCCGTACACCAGGTGCTCGTAGATCTCGTCGGTGAGGACCCACAGGCCGTTGTCGACGGCCCAGCGGCCGATCGCCTCGGTCTCGGCCTCGGTGTAGACGGCGCCGGTCGGGTTGGACGGCGACACGAAGAGGACGACCTTCGTCTTCTCCGTACGGGCGGCCTCCAGCTGCTCCACGGAGACGCGGTAGCCGGTCGTCTCGTCGGCGACGACCTCCACCGGGACGCCGCCCGCGAGCCGGATCGACTCCGGGTACGTCGTCCAGTACGGCGCCGGGACGATGACCTCGTCGCCCGGGTCGAGGATCGCGGCGAAGGCCTCGTAGATGGCCTGCTTGCCACCGTTGGTGACGAGGATCTGCGAGACGTCGGGCTCGTAGCCGGAGTCGCGCAGCGTCTTCGCGGCGATCGCGGCCTTCAGCTCGGGAAGACCGCCGGCCGGGGTGTAGCGGTGGTACTTCGGGTTCTTGCAGGCCTCGATGGCGGCCTCGACGATGTAGTCCGGGGTCGGGAAGTCGGGCTCACCGGCGCCGAAGCCGATCACCGGGCGCCCGGCGGCCTTGAGGGCCTTTGCCTTGGCGTCCACGGCGAGGGTGGCGGACTCGGAGATCGCGCCGATTCGGGCGGAGACCCGGCGCTCGGTCGGAGGGGTTGCAGCGCTCATGGCCCCATCGTTTCAGACAGGAAACGCGCCCGGCACACGGGTTTCACGGACTGAACATCGCCTGAACATCCGTCCGGATCCCGCCCGCGGCCAGCGCGATCTTGGGCGGGCGGAGGCCCGCCCGGCCGAAGGTCCTGCGCCGGCCGGGTTCCCATCGGCCACTTTCTGTTCGACGGGGCGCCCGCGACCACGTACACTCTCACCTCGTTGGCCTTCAGCAGCCGCCGCCGCACGGTGCACACCGAGCATCCGCGCGGATGCGGTACGTTGGGGGACACACAAAGGGTCGTAGCTCAATTGGTAGAGCACTGGTCTCCAAAACCAGCGGTTGGGGGTTCAAGTCCCTCCGGCCCTGCTACACACACCTTCGCCAGGATGTGTGCGCATGTACGTACAGCAATGCACCGCCGTGCGGCTCAAACCGGGCGCGGCACGGCCACGACCCGGAATCAGGTGAGGACGAGTGACGGACGCCGTGGGCTCCATCGACATGCCTGATGCCGAGGACGAGGCGCCGGAGAAGAAGACGCGCAAGGGCGGCAAGCGCGGCAAGAAGGGCCCGCTGAAGCGGCTCGCGCTGTTCTACCGCCAGATCGTCGCGGAGCTCCGGAAGGTCGTCTGGCCGACGCGCAATCAGCTGACGACGTACACCACCGTGGTGATCATCTTCGTCGTCATCATGATCGGTCTCGTGACCGTGATTGACTATGGGCTCGACAACGCCGCCAAGTACGTCTTCGGCTGAGCAAAGAGCGAAGGGCGCCGCGGGTTACCGGCGCCCCTTTCGCATGTTCCACCCCTATGTATCCAGGAAGAAGCAGCCACCGTGTCTGACCAGAACCTGAACGACGCCGTCGAGCCGGACCAGTCCGTGGACGACGAGCTCGACATCGTCGAGGGCGCGGACGAGGACCTGGACGAGGTCGAGGCTGCCGACGCCGAGGCGGGCGAGCCCGCCGAGGAAGCCGCGGTGACCGTCGTGGACGCCGACGCCGTCGAGGACGCCGAGACCGAGGATGCCGAGACCGCCGAGAACGCGGACGAGGCCGCCGAGGAAGAGGCCGAGGAGACCGAGCCGGTCGACCCCGTCGCCGCCCTCCGCGAGGAGCTCCGCACCCTGCCCGGCGAGTGGTACGTGATCCACACCTACGCCGGCTACGAGAACCGCGTGAAGACCAACCTGGAGCAGCGCGCCGTCTCGCTGAACGTCGAGGACTACATCTTCCAGGCCGAGGTGCCGCAGGAAGAGGTCGTCCAGATCAAGAACGGCGACCGCAAGACGATCAAGCAGAACAAGCTCCCGGGCTACGTCCTGGTCCGTATGGACCTGACGAACGAGTCCTGGGGCGTCGTCCGCAACACCCCGGGCGTCACCGGCTTCGTGGGCAACGCCTACGACCCGTACCCGCTGACCCTGGACGAGATCGTCAAGATGCTCGCCCCGGAGGCCGAGGAGAAGGCCGCCCGCGAGGCCGCCGAGGCCGAGGGCAAGCCCGCGCCGCAGCGCAAGGTCGAGGTCCAGGTGCTGGACTTCGAGGTCGGCGACTCGGTCACCGTCACCGACGGCCCGTTCGCCACGCTGCAGGCCACGATCAACGAGATCAACGCCGACTCGAAGAAGGTCAAGGGTCTCGTCGAGATCTTCGGCCGTGAGACGCCGGTCGAGCTGAGCTTCGACCAGATCCAGAAGAACTAGTCGGCGTCTTCCCGATAACGTCCGAACAGGTCAGACCGGCTGTCCCGCAGCCTGTCTGACCTGCTCGGTTTCAGGCCGCGCATCTATACCCGTTATCGTTGTGCGGTATGCCTGCGTCCGGGTGGTCCCCGGAGGCGGGCAGGACCCGAATCGAAAGGACCCGGAGAGCAATGCCTCCCAAGAAGAAGAAGGTCACGGGGCTCATCAAGCTCCAGATCCAGGCCGGTGCCGCGAACCCGGCCCCGCCGGTCGGCCCCGCGCTGGGTCAGCACGGCGTCAACATCATGGAGTTCTGCAAGGCCTACAACGCCGCGACCGAGTCGCAGCGTGGCTGGGTCATCCCGGTGGAGATCACGGTCTACGAGGACCGCTCCTTCACCTTCATCACCAAGACGCCCCCGGCCGCCAAGATGATCCTCAAGGCCGCGGGCATCGAGAAGGGCTCCGGCGAGCCGCACAAGACCAAGGTCGCCAAGATCACCGAGGCGCAGGTCCGCGAGATCGCCCAGACCAAGCTGCCCGACCTCAACGCCAACGACCTGGACGCCGCGTCGAAGATCATCGCCGGCACCGCGCGTTCCATGGGCGTCACGGTCGAGGGCTGACCTCCACCCCCCCGTACGACAAGCAGAACGTGGGAGGGCCTGCTCGGCCCCGACCACGACTCCTAAGCACACACAGGAGCAGTAGTGAGCAAGCGCAGCAAGTCTCTCCGCGCTGCGGACGCCAAGATCGACCGGGACAAGCTCTACGCCCCGCTCGAGGCCGTCCGTCTCGCCAAGGAGACGTCCACGACCAAGTTCGACGGCACCGTCGAGGTCGCCTTCCGCCTGGGTGTCGACCCGCGCAAGGCCGACCAGATGGTCCGTGGCACCGTGAACCTTCCGCACGGCACCGGTAAGACCGCCCGGGTCCTGGTCTTCGCGACCGGTGACCGTGCCGAGGCCGCGCGTGCCGCGGGCGCCGACATCGTCGGCGCCGACGAGCTGATCGACGAGGTCTCGAAGGGCCGCCTGGACTTCGACGCCGTCGTCGCCACCCCGGACCTCATGGGCAAGGTCGGCCGCCTCGGCCGCGTCCTCGGCCCCCGTGGTCTGATGCCGAACCCGAAGACCGGCACCGTCACCCCCGATGTCGCCAAGGCTGTCAACGACATCAAGGGCGGCAAGATCGAGTTCCGCGTCGACAAGCACTCGAACCTGCACTTCATCATCGGCAAGACGTCGTTCGACGACACCAAGCTGGTGGAGAACTACGGCGCGGCCCTGGAGGAGATCCTCCGTCTGAAGCCGTCCGCCGCCAAGGGTCGCTACATCAAGAAGGCCGCCATCAGCACCACGATGGGCCCCGGCATTCCGGTCGACTCCAACCGCACCCGCAACCTCCTCGTCGAGGAGGACCCGGCCGCGGTCTGAGCCAACGGCTCACCAGGCTCGACGACGGGCCCCGCACCCTTTCCCGGGTGCGGGGCCCGTTCCTCGTCTCCGCCCGCCCTGTCGGTGCCCTGGGTTACCGTGCACGCAGGGGAACCGCACGGGGGGACGCATGAGAAGCACGAGGGCCCGCCGGCCGGCGCCGTGGACCGCCCTGCCGGTCGCGCTGACCGCGCTGGCCGCCTGCACCGCCCCCGAAGGCTCCGCGGGCCCCGAGCGCACCGAGCCCGCCCCTGCCGTGGCCGCCGCCCTGCGCGAGGCCGAGCGGTCCACGCACCGCGCCGCGTCGTCGTACGTGGAGTCCACGACGACCATGGGTTCCGCGCTCTCCATGACGGCCCGCGGCACCCTCGCCTGGCGCGGCCCGCTCACCGGCACGCTGCGCATCCGGTACACCGGCGGCAGCACGGCCGAGACGATGCGCCGGCTGGGCAGCACGTCGATGGAGGCCCGCTACCTCCCGGACGCGTACTACGCCCGGATGGGCGAGGTGTTCGCCGGCAAGACCGATGGCCGGCACTGGATCAGATACGCCTACGACGACCTGGAGCGGGTCGCGGGCAGCGCGGGGGCCGACCTCGCCGACCGGATGCGCGACACCGCGCCCCACACCTCGGTGAAGCGGCTCCTCGCGTCCTCGGACGTGCGCAAGGTCGGCGAGGAGACCGTCCGGGGCACCCGGGCCACGCACTACTCGGGGACCGTGCCGGGGGAGGGCGCCGCCGGGCAGACCGTCGACATCTGGGTCGACGACCGGGACCTGCTGGTCAAAAAGGTCGAGAAGGGCCGTACGGCCGCGGGGGCGCTGACCCAGACCGCGTACTACCGCGACTACGGCGTCCGCGTCGCGGTCGAGAAACCGCCGGCCGGGGACACCGCCGACCTGCGGGAACTGCTGGAGGCGAAGCCCCGAAGCTGATCCGTAAGGGGCGATTTGCCTGACGGTGACACCGTCCCGTACTCTCCTACAGAAGCCAAAGACCGCTGGTCGTTGCCGTGCGCTCGAATGAGGGCGCGGTGGCCGAAGGATCCGCTGAAATAGCGGACGACCCGCGCAGGTGTCAGTGGAAGAACTCCCGGAGGGGCGCACAGCCTGTGCGCAGAGCCGGTCGAGTCCGCCCCGTGCGCCTGCGCCGGGGCGTTTCGTTTTCCCCAGTCCTCCTTCGGGTCCGCGCGGTCAGAATCACCCGGAAGGAGGCCGAGACTCTATGGCGAGGCCCGACAAGGCTGCCGCAGTGGCGGAGTTGACGGAGCAGTTCCGCAACTCCAGCGCTGCCGTGCTGACCGAGTACCGCGGTCTCACCGTGGCGCAGCTCAAGACGCTGCGTCGTTCGCTCGGTGAGAACGCCCAGTACGCCGTGGTGAAGAACACGCTGACCAAGATTGCGGCCAACGAGGCCGGGATCTCGACGCTGGACGACCTGTTCAACGGTCCGACGGCTGTCGCCTTCGTCACCGGTGACCCGGTGGAGTCGGCTAAGGGTCTGCGCGACTTCGCCAAGGACAACCCGAATCTCGTCATCAAGGGCGGTGTCCTTGACGGCAAGGCGCTGTCCGCCGACGAGATCAAGAAGCTTGCGGACCTCGAGTCCCGCGAGGTTCTGCTCGCCAAGCTGGCGGGCGCTCTGAAGGGCAAGCAGACGCAGGCTGCTCAGGTCTTCCAGGCGCTCCCGTCGAAGCTCGTCCGCACCGTGGACGCGCTTCGTGCCAAGCAGGACGAGCAGGGCGGTGCCGAGTAATTCGGCTCGCACGATGACCGCCGCCGCCTGAGGCGGAGGTCGTAGCGGGCCAACGTACGCCCGCCAGCACATGTACATCCGGCACCTGCCGAATTAGTGGAAGGAAAGCCATCGTGGCTCTCACCCAGGACGAACTGCTCGCCGAGTTCGAGGGCATGACCCTCATCCAGCTCTCCGAGTTCGTGAAGGCGTTCGAGGAGAAGTTCGACGTCACCGCCGCTGCCGCCGTCGCCGTTGCCGGCCCGGCCGGCCCGGCCGCCCCGGCCGAGCAGGCCGAGGAGAAGGACGAGTTCGACGTCATCCTCACCGGCGCCGGCGACAAGAAGATCCAGGTCATCAAGGTCGTGCGTGAGCTGACCTCCCTCGGCCTGAAGGAGGCCAAGGACCTGGTCGACGGTGCGCCGAAGCCGGTTCTGGAGAAGGTCAACAAGGAGGCCGCGGACAAGGCCAAGGAGTCCCTCGAGGGCGCCGGCGCCTCCGTCGAGGTCAAGTAAGACCTTCACGAACGCAGCGGCCCGCTAGGGCTGTAACGCGGACGTACCGAGGAGCGATCATCCATTCGGGTGGTCGCTCCTCGGCGTATCCGGGGTGTGGCCGCGGTTGCCTTGCGCCGCGTTCGTCGGGGGGTATGGTGATCTTCGTCGTGTCCCTGGTCGGCCCGGGGTTCGGGTATGAGGGCCTTGACGAACCGCACGCAGCGCGCAATTCTCAGGACGCGTCGTCACAGGATCCGAATCCGAGGCATGGATCGGCGACGAAGAGGGCAGTATCAACGTGCGTTGAAGGCAGGCATGGCGCAGGCGTTGAGAACAATGAGGGTCTCTGAAAACCGGGACTGGACATCAGTGTGCCTAGTGGCTACACTGACCCTTTGCGCTGCCTGTTAGCTGTCCCCTGCCCGTCACCAGGGGTCTGCCCTCGCCTCAGTATCGCCGACCGGACATCTCTGACCTGGCCCAACAGCCGGATCAGGCGACGTCTGTCCCGATGTGGGAGTGAGGGGCCGGTACGCGCGTAGTGAGTCCGAGCCCTCGGAAGGACCCCCTCTTGGCCGCCTCGCGCAACGCCTCGACCGCGAATACGAACAACGGCGCCAGCACCGCCCCGCTGCGCATCTCTTTTGCAAAGATCAAGGAGCCCCTCGAGGTTCCGAACCTGCTCGCGCTGCAGACCGAGAGCTTCGACTGGCTGCTCGGCAACACCGCCTGGCAGAGTCGGGTCGAGGCGGCTCTGGAGTCCGGTCAGGACGTCCCCACCAAGTCCGGCCTCGAGGAGATCTTCGAGGAGATCTCCCCGATCGAGGACTTCTCCGGGTCGATGTCGCTGACGTTCCGCGACCACCGTTTCGAGCCCCCGAAGAACAGCATCGACGAGTGCAAGGAGCGCGACTTCACGTACGCGGCCCCGCTCTTCGTCACCGCCGAGTTCACGAACAACGAGACCGGCGAGATCAAGTCCCAGACGGTCTTCATGGGCGACTTCCCGCTCATGACCAACAAGGGCACCTTCGTCATCAACGGCACCGAGCGTGTCGTGGTGTCGCAGCTCGTCCGCTCGCCGGGCGTCTACTTCGACTCCTCCATCGACAAGACGTCCGACAAGGACATCTTCTCCGCCAAGATCATCCCGTCCCGGGGTGCCTGGCTGGAGATGGAGATCGACAAGCGCGACATGGTCGGTGTGCGCATCGACCGCAAGCGCAAGCAGTCCGTCACCGTCCTCCTGAAGGCGCTCGGCTGGACCACCGAGCAGATCCTCGAGGAGTTCGGCGAGTACGAGTCGATGCGCGCCACCCTGGAGAAGGACCACACCCAGGGCCAGGACGACGCGCTGCTCGACATCTACCGCAAGCTGCGTCCGGGCGAGCCGCCGACCCGTGAGGCCGCGCAGACGCTGCTCGAGAACCTCTACTTCAACCCCAAGCGCTACGACCTGGCCAAGGTCGGCCGCTACAAGGTCAACAAGAAGCTGGGTGCGGACGCTCCGCTGGACGCGGGCATCCTGACCGTCGAGGACATCATCTCGACGATCAAGTACCTGGTGAAGCTGCACGCGGGCGAGACCGAGACGGTCGGCGACAGCGGTCAGAGCATCGTCGTCGAGACCGACGACATCGACCACTTCGGCAACCGTCGTCTGCGCAGCGTCGGCGAGCTCATCCAGAACCAGGTCCGTACGGGTCTGGCTCGTATGGAGCGCGTCGTGCGTGAGCGCATGACCACCCAGGACGTCGAGGCGATCACGCCGCAGACCCTGATCAACATCCGGCCGGTCGTCGCCTCCATCAAGGAGTTCTTCGGCACCAGCCAGCTGTCGCAGTTCATGGACCAGAACAACCCGCTGTCCGGGCTGACGCACAAGCGTCGTCTGTCCGCGCTCGGCCCGGGTGGTCTGTCCCGTGAGCGGGCCGGCTTCGAGGTCCGTGACGTCCACCCGTCGCACTACGGCCGCATGTGCCCGATCGAGACGCCCGAAGGCCCGAACATCGGTCTGATCGGTTCGCTCGCCTCGTACGGCCGGGTCAACGCGTTCGGCTTCGTCGAGACGCCGTACCGCAAGGTCATCGACGGCCAGGTCACCGACGAGGTCGACTACCTGACGGCCGACGAGGAGGACCGCTTCGTCATCGCGCAGGCCAACGCGCCGCTGACGGACGACCTCCGCTTCGAGGAGGCCCGCGTCCTGGTCCGCCGGCGTGGCGGCGAGGTCGACTACGTCGGCGGCGAGGACGTCGACTACATGGACGTCTCCCCGCGCCAGATGGTGTCGGTCGCGACCGCCATGATCCCGTTCCTCGAGCACGACGACGCCAACCGTGCCCTCATGGGCGCGAACATGATGCGCCAGGCCGTTCCGCTCATCAAGGCGGAGGCCCCGCTCGTCGGCACCGGCATGGAGTACCGCTCCGCGGTCGACGCCGGCGACGTCGTCAAGGCCGAGAAGGCAGGTGTGGTCCAGGAGGTCTCCGCGGACTACATCACCACCGCCAACGACGACGGCACGTACATCACGTACCGCCTGGCCAAGTTCGCCCGCTCCAACCAGGGCACCTCGGTCAACCAGAAGGTCATCGTCCACGAGGGCGACCGGATCGTCGAGGGCCAGGTCCTCGCCGACGGTCCGGCCACCGAGAACGGTGAGATGGCCCTCGGCAAGAACCTGCTCGTGGCGTTCATGCCGTGGGAGGGTCACAACTACGAGGACGCGATCATCCTGTCGCAGCGCCTCGTGCAGGACGACGTCCTCTCCTCGATCCACATCGAGGAGCACGAGGTCGACGCCCGTGACACCAAGCTCGGCCCCGAGGAGATCACCCGGGACATCCCGAACGTCTCCGAGGAGGTCCTCGCCGACCTCGACGAGCGCGGCATCATCCGCATCGGCGCCGAGGTCATCGCCGGCGACATCCTCGTCGGCAAGGTGACCCCCAAGGGTGAGACCGAGCTGACGCCGGAGGAGCGCCTGCTGCGCGCGATCTTCGGTGAGAAGGCCCGTGAGGTCCGTGACACCTCGCTGAAGGTGCCGCACGGCGAGACCGGCAAGGTCATCGGTGTGCGCGTCTTCGACCGCGAGGAGGGCGACGAGCTTCCCCCCGGTGTGAACCAGCTGGTGCGCGTCTACGTCGCGCAGAAGCGCAAGATCACCGACGGTGACAAGCTCGCCGGCCGTCACGGCAACAAGGGCGTCATCTCGAAGATCCTGCCGATCGAGGACATGCCGTTCCTGGAGGACGGCACCCCGGTCGACATCATCCTCAACCCGCTGGGTGTGCCGTCCCGAATGAACCCGGGACAGGTCCTGGAGATCCACCTCGGCTGGCTCGCCAGCCGCGGCTGGGACGTCTCGGGCCTCGCCGAGGACTGGGCGCAGCGCCTGCAGGTGATCGGCGCCGACCAGGTCGCCCCGGGCACGAACGTCGCGACCCCCGTCTTCGACGGTGCGCGCGAGGACGAGCTCGCGGGTCTGCTCCAGCACACCATCCCGAACCGGGACGGCGAGCGCATGGTGCAGCCGACCGGTAAGGCGAGGCTGTTCGACGGCCGCTCCGGTGAGCCGTTCCCGGACCCGATCTCCATCGGGTACATGTACATCCTCAAGCTGCACCACCTGGTCGACGACAAGCTGCACGCCCGTTCGACCGGCCCGTACTCGATGATCACCCAGCAGCCGCTGGGTGGTAAGGCCCAGTTCGGTGGCCAGCGGTTCGGCGAGATGGAGGTGTGGGCCCTCGAGGCCTACGGCGCCGCGTACGCCCTCCAGGAGCTGCTGACCATCAAGTCCGACGACGTCACCGGCCGCGTGAAGGTCTACGAGGCCATCGTCAAGGGCGAGAACATCCCCGAGCCCGGCATCCCCGAGTCCTTCAAGGTGCTCATCAAGGAGATGCAGTCGCTCTGCCTGAACGTGGAGGTGCTGTCCAGCGACGGTATGTCCATCGAAATGCGTGACACCGACGAGGACGTCTTCCGCGCTGCGGAGGAGCTCGGCATCGACCTGTCCCGGCGCGAGCCGAGCAGCGTCGAAGAGGTCTGACGGGAGTCCGGCGGGGCCCTTACCCACAGGGCCCCGCCGACCCCCAGGCCCCCGTTTCAGACCCCAAGACTTACAACCCTGAGAGGGATTGACGCATAGTGCTCGACGTCAACTTCTTCGATGAGCTCCGGATCGGTCTGGCCACCGCTGACGACATCCGTCAGTGGAGCCACGGCGAGGTCAAGAAGCCCGAGACCATCAACTACCGCACCCTCAAGCCCGAGAAGGACGGACTCTTCTGCGAGAAGATCTTCGGTCCGACCCGGGACTGGGAGTGCTACTGCGGCAAGTACAAGCGTGTCCGCTTCAAGGGCATCATCTGTGAGCGCTGCGGCGTCGAGGTGACCCGCGCCAAGGTGCGCCGCGAGCGGATGGGCCACATCGAGCTGGCCGCTCCCGTCACGCACATCTGGTACTTCAAGGGTGTCCCGTCGCGCCTCGGCTACCTGCTGGACCTGGCGCCCAAGGACCTCGAGAAGGTCATCTACTTCGCGGCGTACATGATCACGTACGTCGACGAGGAGCGCCGTACCCGCGACCTGCCCTCCCTGGAGGCGCACGTCTCGGTCGAGCGCCAGCAGATCGAGAACCGCCGGGACGCCGACCTGGAGGCCCGCGCCAAGAAGCTCGAGACCGACCTGGCCGAGCTCGAGGCCGAGGGCGCCAAGGCCGACGTGCGCCGCAAGGTGCGCGAGGGTGCCGAGCGCGAGATGAAGCAGCTGCGCGACCGTGCGCAGCGCGAGATCGACCGCCTGGACGAGGTGTGGACCCGGTTCAAGAACCTCAAGGTCCAGGACCTCGAGGGCGACGAGCTGCTCTACCGCGAGCTGCGTGACCGCTTCGGCACGTACTTCGACGGCTCGATGGGTGCCGCGGCGCTGCAGAAGCGCCTGGAGTCCTTCGACCTCGACGAGGAGGCCGAGAAGCTCCGCGAGATCATCCGCACCGGCAAGGGCCAGAAGAAGACCCGTGCGCTCAAGCGCCTGAAGGTCGTCTCCGCGTTCCTGCAGACCAGCAACAGCCCCAAGGGCATGGTGCTCGACTGCGTGCCGGTCATCCCGCCGGACCTGCGTCCGATGGTGCAGCTGGACGGTGGCCGCTTCGCGACCTCCGACCTGAACGACCTGTACCGCCGTGTCATCAACCGCAACAACCGCCTGAAGCGGCTTCTCGACCTCGGCGCGCCCGAGATCATCGTGAACAACGAGAAGCGCATGCTCCAGGAGGCCGTGGACGCGCTGTTCGACAACGGCCGTCGTGGCCGGCCGGTCACCGGTCCCGGTAACCGTCCGCTGAAGTCGCTGTCCGACATGCTCAAGGGCAAGCAGGGCCGCTTCCGTCAGAACCTGCTCGGCAAGCGAGTCGACTACTCGGCGCGTTCCGTCATCGTCGTCGGCCCGCAGCTGAAGCTGCACCAGTGCGGTCTGCCCAAGGCCATGGCGCTGGAGCTCTTCAAGCCGTTCGTGATGAAGCGCCTGGTCGACCTGAACCACGCGCAGAACATCAAGAGCGCCAAGCGCATGGTGGAGCGCGGCCGTACGGTCGTGTACGACGTCCTCGAAGAGGTCATCGCCGAGCACCCGGTTCTGCTGAACCGTGCTCCCACCCTGCACCGCCTCGGCATCCAGGCCTTCGAGCCGCAGCTGGTCGAGGGCAAGGCCATCCAGATCCACCCGCTCGTCTGCACCGCGTTCAACGCGGACTTCGACGGTGACCAGATGGCCGTGCACCTTCCGCTGTCCGCGGAGGCGCAGGCCGAGGCCCGCATCCTGATGCTGTCCTCGAACAACATCCTCAAGCCCGCCGACGGCCGTCCGGTGACGATGCCGACCCAGGACATGGTCCTCGGTCTGTTCTTCCTCACCACCGACGGCGAGATGCGGGACGTGAAGGGCGAGGACCGCTCCTTCTCCTCCGTGGCCGAGGCGATCATGGCCTTCGACGCCGGCGAGCTCTCGCTGCAGTCGAAGATCGACATCCGCTTCCCGGTCGGCACCATCCCGCCGCGCGGCTGGACCCCGCCGGCGCAGGAGGAGGGCGAGCCGGAGTGGCAGCAGGGTGACTCGTTCCGGCTGCGGACGACCCTGGGCCGCGCGCTCTTCAACGAGCTGCTGCCCGAGGACTACCCGTTCGTCGACTACGAGGTCGGCAAGAAGCAGCTCTCCGAGATCGTCAACGACCTCGCCGAGCGCTACCCGAAGGTCATCGTGGCGGCGACGCTCGACAACCTGAAGGCGTCCGGCTTCTACTGGGCGACCCGTTCCGGTGTCACCGTGGCCATCTCCGACGTCGTCGTTCCCGAGGCGAAGAAGGAGATCGTCAAGGGCTACGAGGCGCAGGACGAGAAGGTCCAGAAGCAGTACGAGCGCGGTCTGATCACCAAGGACGAGCGCACGCAGGAGCTCATCGCGATCTGGACCAAGGCGACCAACGAGGTCGCCGAGGCGATGAACGACAACTTCCCGAAGACCAACCCGATCTTCATGATGGTGAACTCGGGTGCACGAGGCAACATGATGCAGATGCGTCAGATCGCCGGTATGCGTGGTCTGGTGTCGAACGCGAAGAACGAGACGATCCCGCGTCCGATCAAGGCGTCGTTCCGTGAGGGTCTGTCCGTGCTGGAGTACTTCATCTCCACGCACGGTGCCCGTAAGGGTCTGGCGGACACCGCTCTGCGTACCGCCGACTCGGGTTACCTGACCCGTCGTCTGGTGGACGTCTCCCAGGACGTCATCATCCGCGAGGAGGACTGCGGCACCGAGCGCGGTCTGAAGCTGCGGATCGCCAACCGCGGCGCCGACGGTGTGCTGCGCAAGGCGGACGACGTCGAGACCAGCGTCTACGCCCGCATGCTCGCCGAGGACGTCGTCATCGACGGCAAGGTGATCGCGCCGGCCAACGTGGACCTGGGCGACGTGCTCATCGACCAGCTGGTGCACCACGGTGTCGAGGAGGTCAAGACCCGTTCGATCCTGACCTGCGAGTCCCAGGTCGGCACCTGCGCGATGTGCTACGGCCGCTCCCTGGCCACCGGCAAGCTGGTCGACATCGGTGAGGCGGTCGGCATCATCGCCGCCCAGTCCATCGGTGAGCCCGGTACCCAGCTGACGATGCGTACCTTCCACACCGGTGGTGTGGCCGGTGACGACATCACCCAGGGTCTGCCGCGTGTCGTCGAGCTCTTCGAGGCCCGTACCCCGAAGGGTGTCGCCCCGATCTCCGAGGCCACCGGCCGCGTGCGGATCGAGGAGACCGAGAAGACCAAGAAGATCGTCGTCACCCCGGACGACGGCAGCGACGAGACGGCGTACCCGATCTCGAAGCGCGCCCGTCTCCTGGTGAGCGAGGGCGAGCACGTCGAGGTGGGCCAGAAGCTCACCGTGGGTGCCACCAACCCGCACGACGTGCTGCGCATCCTGGGTCAGCGTGCCGTCCAGGTCCACCTGGTCGGCGAGGTCCAGAAGGTCTACAACTCGCAGGGTGTGTCGATCCACGACAAGCACATCGAGATCATCATCCGGCAGATGCTCCGCCGGGTGACGATCATCGAGTCCGGCGACGCCGAGCTGCTGCCCGGCGAGCTGGTCGAGCGCTCGAAGTTCGAGACCGAGAACCGTCGTGTGGTGCAGGAGGGCGGTCACCCGGCCTCCGGTCGTCCGCAGCTCATGGGTATCACCAAGGCCTCGCTGGCCACGGAGTCCTGGCTGTCGGCGGCGTCCTTCCAGGAGACGACGCGAGTCCTCACGGACGCGGCGATCAACGCCAAGTCCGACTCGCTCATCGGCCTCAAGGAGAACGTCATCATCGGTAAGCTCATCCCGGCCGGTACGGGTCTGTCCCGCTACCGCAACATCCGGGTCGAGCCGACCGAGGAGGCCAAGGCCGCGATGTACTCGGCCGTCGGCTACGACGACATCGACTACTCGCCGTTCGGCACCGGCTCCGGCCAGGCCGTTCCGCTGGAGGACTACGACTACGGTCCGTACAACCAGTAAGCGAGCGATCGTGTGAAGGGCGGTCACCCCTCGGGGTGGCCGCCCTTCGGCGTGCCCGGGGCGGTTCGGGGGCCGGCTCGGGGGCCGCTCGGGGATCCGTCAGGGTCCGACCCCGATGCCCGAGGCGCCCGTTCGGCGCATGATGGAGGGACTCCGACCGTTACGGGGGAGGTGCTCCATGACTCAGCCGTCGTGGCCGCCGTGGCAGCCCTGGCAGGCGCACGGCCCGCAGCCGTGGCAGAGGGACGCGGGCGGTGTGCCGCAGCCCTGGGCGGGGGCCGCCGCCCCCGTGATGCTCGCCTCGCACGCCGACCGTGAGCGGGCCGTGGACGTCCTCAGAGCCGGGTTCGGGGAGGGACGCCTGGAGAAGTCCGAGTTCGAGCAGCGGGTCGCGCGGGCCTACGCGGCTCGTACGGTGGGGGAGCTGGCCCTGCTGGTCGCCGATCTGCCCCAGGGGCCGCTGCCGCTGCCGGCGCCCGTCACACCGGTGCCGCGGACCTTCCTGCCCGTCGACCGGCCGCGGACCAACGGCAAGGCGGTCGGTTCGGCCGTCTGCGGGGTGCTCTGCCTGATGAGTTTCGGACTCGCCGGCATACCGGCCGTGGTGCTGGGGCACTCGGCCCGTGCGGGGATACGGCGTACGGGCGAGGGCGGTGACGGGCTCGCGCTGACGGGGCTCGTCCTCGGCTGGCTGTCGAACGCGGCGTGGGCGGCGCTGCTGACGCTGATGATCGTGGCCGCGGCCGTGTCCGCGTGAACGGGGCCGTGACGTGGCCGGATCGACGGAACGAAGATCGAGATCGCCGTGTGGTCTTGACATCGGCCGTATGGGGATGCGGGCCGGACCCATTTGTTTTGACCGCAGCGAATGCGATAGGTACGCTCAGACCTTGTGCCTGGGGTGTGCCCTGGCTCTTGTGCGTGCCTTCAGACCGTACAGCGAGCTGTGAGCGGCCACCGTGATCTGTGCTCTTTTCGCCTCGCGGCGGGAGTCCGCCGGATTCGACACACCCGACCGCGTGGGTCGGCGATGTTCCAGGTTAGCTTCACCATTCGGCACACAGAAACCGGAGAAGTAGTGCCTACGATCCAGCAGCTGGTCCGCAAGGGCCGGCAGGACAAGGTCGAGAAGAACAAGACGCCCGCACTCGAGGGTTCCCCTCAGCGTCGTGGCGTCTGCACGCGTGTGTTCACGACCACCCCGAAGAAGCCGAACTCGGCCCTGCGTAAGGTCGCGCGTGTGCGTCTGACCAGCGGGATCGAGGTCACCGCTTACATTCCGGGTGAGGGACACAACCTGCAGGAGCACTCCATCGTGCTCGTGCGCGGCGGCCGTGTGAAGGACCTGCCGGGTGTTCGCTACAAGATCATCCGCGGCTCCCTCGACACCCAGGGTGTCAAGAACCGCAAGCAGGCCCGCAGCCGCTACGGCGCCAAGAAGGAGAAGTAAGAATGCCTCGTAAGGGCCCCGCCCCGAAGCGCCCGGTCATCATCGACCCGGTCTACGGCTCTCCTCTGGTGACCTCCCTGATCAACAAGGTGCTGCTGAACGGCAAGCGCTCCACCGCCGAGCGCATCGTCTACGGCGCCATGGAGGGTCTGCGTGAGAAGACGGGCAACGACCCGATCATCACGCTGAAGCGCGCGCTTGAGAACATCAAGCCGACCCTCGAGGTCAAGTCCCGCCGTGTCGGTGGTGCGACGTACCAGGTTCCGATCGAGGTCAAGCCCGGTCGTGCCAACACGCTCGCGCTGCGCTGGCTGGTCGGTTACTCCCGCGCCCGTCGCGAGAAGACCATGACCGAGCGTCTGCTCAACGAGCTCCTCGACGCGTCGAACGGCCTCGGTGCGGCCGTGAAGAAGCGCGAGGACACCCACAAGATGGCCGAGTCCAACAAGGCCTTCGCGCACTACCGCTGGTAGTCGCAGACCCCATCGAGACCGAGAGAAGACTGAAGCCTTATGGCTACCACTTCACTTGACCTGGCCAGGGTCCGCAATATCGGGATCATGGCCCACATCGACGCGGGCAAGACGACCACCACCGAGCGGATCCTCTTCTACACCGGCGTCAGCTACAAGATCGGTGAAGTCCACGACGGCGCTGCCACCATGGACTGGATGGAGCAGGAGCAGGAGCGTGGCATCACGATCACCTCTGCTGCCACCACCTGTCACTGGCCGCTCGAGGACAACGACTACACGATCAACATCATCGACACCCCGGGTCACGTCGACTTCACGGTCGAGGTGGAGCGTTCGCTCCGCGTGCTCGACGGTGCCGTCACGGTGTTCGACGGTGTCGCCGGTGTCGAGCCGCAGTCCGAGACGGTGTGGCGTCAGGCCGACCGTTACGGCGTGCCGCGCATCTGCTTCGTGAACAAGCTGGACCGCACCGGTGCCGAGTTCCACCGCTGCGTCGACATGATCTCGGACCGCCTTGGTGCGCAGCCGCTGGTCATGCAGCTTCCGATCGGTGCCGAGGCCGACTTCAAGGGCGTCGTGGACCTGGTCCGCATGAAGGCGCTCGTGTGGTCCGCCGAGGCCGCCAAGGGCGAGATGTACGACGTCGTCGACATCCCGGCCACGCACACCGAGGCTGCCGAGGAGTACCGCGGCAAGCTGATCGAGGGCGTCGCCGAGAACGACGAAGAGATCATGGAGCTGTACCTGGAGGGCCAGGAGCCCACCGAGGAGCAGCTGTACGCCGCGATCCGTCGCATCACCATCGCGTCCGGCAAGTCGAGCGACACCACGGTCACCCCGGTGTTCTGCGGCACCGCGTTCAAGAACAAGGGCGTCCAGCCCCTGCTCGACGCGGTCGTGCGCTACCTGCCGACCCCCCTCGACGTCGAGGCCATCGAGGGCCACGACGTCAAGGACCCCGAGGTCGTCGTCAAGCGCAAGCCGTCCGACGAGGAGCCGCTGTCGGCGCTGGCGTTCAAGATCATGAGCGACCCGCACCTCGGCAAGCTCACGTTCGTCCGCGTGTACTCCGGTCGCCTGGAGTCCGGCACCCAGGTGCTGAACTCCGTCAAGGGCAAGAAGGAGCGCATCGGCAAGATCTACCGCATGCACGCGAACAAGCGTGAGGAGATCGAGTCGGTGGGCGCCGGCGACATCGTCGCCGTCATGGGCCTCAAGCAGACCACCACCGGTGAGACGCTGAGCGACGACAAGCAGCCGGTGATCCTGGAGTCCATGGACTTCCCGGCGCCGGTCATCCAGGTCGCCATCGAGCCCAAGTCCAAGGGTGACCAGGAGAAGCTGGGTGTCGCCATCCAGCGTCTCGCGGAGGAGGACCCCTCCTTCCAGGTCCACTCGGACGAGGAGACCGGCCAGACCATCATCGGTGGTATGGGCGAGCTGCACCTCGAGGTGCTGGTCGACCGTATGCGCCGTGAGTTCAAGGTCGAGGCCAACGTCGGCAAGCCGCAGGTCGCGTACCGTGAGACGATCCGCAAGGCCGTCGAGCGCGTCGACTACACGCACAAGAAGCAGACTGGTGGTACCGGCCAGTTCGCCAAGGTGCAGATCGCGATCGAGCCGATCGAGGGCGGCGACGCCTCGTACGAGTTCGTGAACAAGGTCACCGGTGGCCGTATCCCGAAGGAGTACATCCCTTCGGTGGACGCCGGTGCGCAGGAGGCCATGCAGTTCGGCATCCTCGCGGGCTACGAGATGACCGGCGTGCGTGTCACGCTGCTCGACGGTGGCTACCACGAGGTCGACTCCTCCGAGCTCGCGTTCAAGATCGCCGGCTCGCAGGCCTTCAAGGAGGCCGCGCGCAAGGCCAGCCCCGTGCTGCTCGAGCCGATGATGGCCGTCGAGGTCACCACGCCCGAGGACTACATGGGCGAGGTCATCGGTGACATCAACTCCCGCCGTGGCCAGATCCAGGCCATGGAGGAGCGGGCGGGTGCTCGCGTCGTGAAGGGCCTCGTGCCCCTCTCGGAGATGTTCGGTTACGTCGGCGACCTGCGCAGCAAGACGTCCGGCCGGGCCAGCTACTCCATGCAGTTCGACTCCTACGCCGAGGTTCCGCGGAACGTCGCCGAGGAGATCATCGCGAAGGCCAAGGGCGAGTAACGCACCGCGTTCACACGCTTTAGGCTTGACTCCGGAGCCTCAGGGGGCATTCCACCGCAACAGCGGGCGGAATGCCCCGGGGCCCGGGCTTTCCAGCAAAGATCACCTGGCGCCGATGAAGCAAGGCGTTCAGAACCACTCCACAGGAGGACCCCGTGGCGAAGGCGAAGTTCGAGCGGACTAAGCCCCACGTCAACATCGGCACCATCGGTCACATCGACCACGGTAAGACGACCCTTACGGCCGCCATTACCAAGGTGCTGCACGACGCGTACCCGGACCTGAACGAGGCCTCGGCCTTCGACCAGATCGACAAGGCTCCCGAGGAGCGCCAGCGCGGTATCACCATCTCCATCGCGCACGTCGAGTACCAGACCGAGACGCGTCACTACGCCCACGTCGACTGCCCCGGTCACGCGGACTACATCAAGAACATGATCACGGGTGCGGCGCAGATGGACGGCGCCATCCTCGTGGTCGCCGCCACCGACGGCCCGATGCCGCAGACCAAGGAGCACGTGCTCCTGGCCCGCCAGGTCGGCGTCCCGTACATCGTCGTCGCCCTGAACAAGGCCGACATGGTGGACGACGAGGAGATCCTGGAGCTCGTCGAGCTCGAGGTCCGTGAGCTCCTCTCCGAGTACGAGTTCCCGGGCGACGACGTTCCCGTCGTCAAGGTCTCGGCGCTCAAGGCGCTCGAGGGCGACAAGGAGTGGGGCCAGTCGGTCCTGGACCTGATGGCCGCCGTCGACGAGGCGATCCCGCAGCCCGAGCGTGACGTCGACAAGCCGTTCCTGATGCCGATCGAGGACGTCTTCACCATCACCGGTCGCGGTACGGTCGTCACCGGCCGCATCGAGCGTGGTGTCCTCAAGGTCAACGAGACCGTCGACATCATCGGCATCAAGCCGGAGACGACCACCACCACGGTCACCGGCATCGAGATGTTCCGCAAGCTGCTCGACGAGGGCCAGGCCGGTGAGAACGTCGGTCTGCTGCTCCGCGGCATCAAGCGCGAGGACGTCGAGCGCGGCCAGGTCATCATCAAGCCGGGCTCGGTCACCCCGCACACCGAGTTCGAGGCGCAGGCCTACATCCTGTCCAAGGACGAGGGTGGCCGCCACACGCCGTTCTTCAACAACTACCGTCCGCAGTTCTACTTCCGTACGACGGACGTGACCGGCGTCGTGACCCTCCCCGAGGGCACCGAGATGGTCATGCCGGGTGACAACACCGAGATGAAGGTGGAGCTCATCCAGCCCGTCGCCATGGAAGAGGGCCTGAAGTTCGCCATCCGTGAGGGTGGCCGGACGGTCGGCGCCGGCCAGGTCACCAAGATCAACAAGTAATTGTCGATCTGACCTGGTAGCTCCAGCGCGAGCACCTGGAGGGGCCCGCACGACTTCGGTCGTGCGGGCCCTTTCGCATGCCCGGAGACAGGTCCGGACGCGGTCCGTCAGGGGGTGCGGCGCAGCCCGTCGACCAGTACCGCGGCGAGCCGGCGGGCGTCGTGGTCGGGGTCGTTCTCGGCGCCGATGCAGAGGTTGCCGACGCCGCGCAGCAGCGTGAGGGCCGGGACGTCGTCGCGGATCTCGCCGGCGGCGACGGCCGCGGCCAGCAGGTCGGCGCAGACGGGCACCAGACGGTCCAGGAAGTACTCGTGCAGGGCAGTGAAGCCGGACTGGTCGGAGCGCAGCACGGCGGCGAGCCCGTGCTTGGTGACCAGGAAGTCCACGAACAGGTCGATCCAGCGGCGCAGGGCCGCGTGCGGGGTCGGCGCCTCTTCGAGCAGCGCGGGACCGGCCTCGGCGCAGGCGTCCACCTGATGTCGGTAGACGGCGATGATCAGGTCCGCGCGGGTCGGGAAGTGCCGGTAGAGGGTGCCCGTGCCGACGCCGGCGCGGGCGGCGATGTCACGCACGGGGGCGTCCACGCCCGAGGTGACGAAGACCGCGGCGGCCGCGTCGAGCAGCGTCTCCTTGTTGCGCCGGGCGTCCTTCCGCCGGGACGTGGCCGCGCTTCCGTCGCGCTGGTCGCTGTCGCTCACCGCGTGCTCCTCGCTCGCTCGCCGGGTCCCCGCATGGTCTCACGGGGGTTCGCCGAGCCCTTTCGTACGTCTGCCCTTGCGGAAACGGAACGTTGTTCCGTATCGTGAGTGGCGTACCGGAACGTTGTTCCGTTTTCAGTGTAGGAGGCTCCCATGCAGTACCGCACGCTCGGCCGCACCGGCGTCCAGGTCAGCACGCTCGCGCTCGGCGCGATGAACTTCGGCGCCATCGGACGCACCACCCAGGACGAGGCCACCGCCATCGTCGACGCGGCCCTGGAGGCCGGCGTCAACCTCATCGACACCGCCGACTTCTACGGCGAGGGCGAGTCCGAGGAGATGGTCGGCAAGGCCATCGCGGGCCGCCGCGACGACATCGTGCTGGCCACCAAGGCCACCATGCCGATCGGGGAGGAGCGCAATCACCGGGGCAGCTCCCGCCGCTGGCTCCACAAGGCCCTGGACGACAGCCTGCGCCGCCTCGGTGTGGACCACGTCGACCTGTTCCAGATCCACCGCTGGGACCCCACGACGACCGACGAGGAGACCCTGTCGGCCCTGACCGACCTCCAGCGCGCCGGGAAGATCCGCTACTTCGGCTCCTCCACCTTCCCCGCGTACCGCATCGTGCAGGCGCAGTGGGCCGCCCGAGAGCTGCGTGTGGGTCGGTACGTCACCGAGCAGCCCAGCTACTCGATCCTCCAGCGCGGCATCGAGTCGCACGTCCTTCCGGTGACCCAGGAATACGGCCTCGGCGTGCTGGTGTGGAGCCCGCTGGCGTCGGGCTGGCTGTCGGGCGCGGTCCGCAAGGGCCAGGAAGTGGCCACGAGCCGCTCGAAGCTGCTGCCCGAGCGGTTCGACCTCTCGATCCCCTCCAACCAGGCCCGTAGCGAAGCCGTCGAGCGGCTCGCCGAGGTCGCCGACCAGGCCGGTCTCACCCTGATCCAGCTGGCGCTCGGGTTCGTGAACGCCCACCCCGCCGTGACCGCCGCGCTCATCGGCCCCCGCACGCTGGAGCACCTGCACTCCCAGCTCGCCGCCGCCGACACCGTGCTCTCCGCCGACGTCCTCGACGCGATCGACGAGATCGTCACCCCCGGCACCGACCTGGCCCCGCAGGAGAAGTTCGACACGCCTCCCGCGCTGCTCGACGCGTCCCTGCGCCGTCGCTGACCGGGACGGACGGCACCTGATGTCCGGAACCCCCCGACCCAGCTTCGGGATCATGACCGCGCCCTCGCAGGTCGGTTACGACGACCTCGTCCGCGTCTGGCGCGAGGCGGACGAGGTCCCCGAGGTCGAGCACGCCTGGCTGTTCGACCACCTCATGCCCATCTTCGGCGACCCCCAGGGGCCGATCTTCGAGGGCTGGACGCTGCTCGCCGCCCTCGCGGCACAGACCGGGCGACTCCGGCTCGGGGTCCTGGTGACCAGCAACCGGTTCCGGGCGCCCGCGCATCTCGCCAAGATCGCGACGACGGTGGGCGTCGTCTCCGGCGGGCGACTGGACTTCGGCATCGGGGTGGGCTCACGGCCCCACCCTCCGGAGGCCCGGCGCGAGTACCCGGCCCACGGGCTGCCCTTCCTGGAGCCGGCCCAGGCGGTCGAGAGCCTCGCCGAGGCGTGCACGGTGATCCGCCGGCTGTGGACCGCGGAGGAGCCGTTCGACTTCCACGGCACCCATCACCGGCTGACCGGGGCCTTCGCCCGCCCCCAGCCCGTGCAGCGCCCGCATCCGCCGATCCTCGTCGGCGGCCGGTCGTCGGCGACGCTGCGCGTGGCCGCGGTCCACGCCGACATGTGGAACGTGCCGGGCGGCGACATCGACGACGTGGTGCGGCGCAGCGCCCTGCTGGACCGGTACTGCGCCGACATCGGCCGCGACCCCGCGTCGATCGTCCGGTCGATCCACCTCCCGGTCGACACCGGCCGGCCCGACGCCGTACGGGATGCCGTGGGGGAGGCGCTGGAGGCGGGGTTCCGGCATGTCGTGCTGGGGCTGCCGGCGCCGTTTCCCGAGGGCATCGCCCGGTGGGTGGCGGAGGAGGTGATCCGTCCGTCGGCGGGATGAGCGCGGCCTGAAAACCCCGCGCGTGCACGGGTATTGACGCGCCGCTCGGCCAGACCATACCGTCCGCCCCACCCCCTAATGTTTCGGATGCGATTTCGAAACATTCGAGAACGAGGACGGGAATGGAAGCCGCATGAGACCCCTTCGTTTCGCCACCGTGGCCCTCGCCACCGCAGCACTGGCCCTGCCGCTCCTGGGCGGTTCGGCGTCCGCCACCCCGAAGGCCGGCCCCAAGGCGCCGCCGCACGCCCACGCAGCGCCCGACCGGCTGCGCGCGGCCGCCCCCGAAGGTTTCGTGATCGGCACGGCCGTGGCCGGCGGCGGCCACCACCTGGAGCAGGACTACCCGGACCCGTTCACATACGACAAGGAGTACCGGAAGGTCCTGGGGCGGGAGTTCAGCTCGGTCTCGCCCGAGAACCAGATGAAGTGGGACTACATCCACCCCGAGCGCGACCGCTACGACTTCGGACAGGCGGACGCGATCGTCGAGTTCGCGCGCAAGAACCACCAAGTGGTGCGCGGGCACACGCTGTTGTGGCACAGCCAGAACCCCGCGTGGCTGGAGAACGGCGACTTCACCGAGGCGGAGCTGCGCGGCATCCTGCGCGAGCACATCACCAAGGTGGTCGGCCGGTACAAGGGCAGGATCCAGCAGTGGGACGTGGCGAACGAGATCTTCGACGACCAGGGCAACCTGCGTACGCGGGACAACATCTGGATCCGTGAGCTCGGTCCGGGGATCGTCGCGGACGCGTTCCGCTGGGCGCACCGGGCGGACCCGAAGGCGAAGCTGTTCCTCAACGACTACAACGTCGAGAGCGTCAACGCGAAGAGTGACGCGTACTACGCGCTGGTGAAGGATCTGCGCGCGCAGCGGGTGCCGGTGCACGGCTTCTCGGTGCAGGGCCACCTGAGCACGCGCTACGGCTTCCCCGGCGACCTCGCCGACAACCTGCGCCGCTTCGACGCGCTCGGCCTGGAGACGGCGGTCACCGAGCTGGACGTCCGCATGGACGTCCCGGAGGGCTCGGTCCCGACCCCGGCCCAGGAGAAGCAGCAGGCGGAGTACTACCAGCGGATGCTGCAGGCGTGCCTGGAGGTCGAGGGCTGCAACTCGTTCACCATCTGGGGCTTCACCGACAAGTACTCGTGGGTCCCGGTGTTCTTCCAGGGCGAGGGCTTCGCGACGGTCATGACGGACGGCTTCGGCCGCAAGCCGGCGTACTACGCGCTGCGCGACACGCTGAAGGACGCCCGCGAGGACGACTGCGGGAAGGGCGGTCCGAAGGGGCCGAAGCACCCTGGGCACTGAGTCGTCCGCGCCTGTCCAGATGGCGGACATTCGGGCCCGCCCCTTGGTATTCGCGTAACACAGGAGTAACACTGGGACGGTTGGCCGGCGTGTCGTATACGAAAACTCGTATAGGTCCACGACCCGGCCGCCGTCCCGCGCGCGGCAACGGCGCCGAGCGCCCCCACCGGTGCCGTACCGGTGAAGCCGTGCCAGAAAGGGACTGCCCTGTGACCCCCGTGTCCTCCCGACCCGATCCCAAGTCCTCCCTCGACCGTCTGCGTGCCGAGGTGGAGCGCCGCAACCCCGCGGAGCCGGAGTTCCACCAGGCCGCCCGCGAGGTGCTGGAGACGCTCGCACCGGTGCTCGCCGCACGGCCCGAGTACGCGGAGCCGGGGCTCGTGGAGCGGCTGGTCGAGCCCGAGCGGCAGATCATGTTCCGGGTCCCGTGGCAGGACGACCACGGGCGGGTCCACGTCAACCGCGGCTTCCGCGTCGAGTTCAACAGCGCCCTCGGCCCCTACAAGGGCGGTCTGCGCTTCCACCCCTCGGTGAACCTCGGCATCATCAAGTTCCTGGGCTTCGAGCAGATCTTCAAGAACGCGCTCACCGGGCTCGGTATCGGCGGCGGCAAGGGCGGCAGCGACTTCGACCCGCAGGGCCGCAGCGACGCCGAGGTCATGCGCTTCTGCCAGTCCTTCATGAGCGAGCTGTACCGGCACATCGGCGAGTACACGGACATCCCCGCCGGTGACATCGGCGTCGGCGCCCGGGAGATCGGCTACCTGTTCGGCCAGTACCGGCGCATCACCAACCGCTGGGAGGGCGGCGTCCTCACCGGCAAGAGCGCCGGCTGGGGCGGCTCGCTGATCCGCCCGGAGGCCACCGGGTACGGCAACGTGCTCTTCACCGAGGCCATGCTGCGCTCCCGGGGCGAGGACCTGGAGGGCCAGACCGCCGTCGTCTCCGGCTCCGGCAACGTCGCCATCCACACCATCGAGAAGCTGGCCGCCCTCGGCGCCAACCCGGTCACCTGCTCCGACTCCGGCGGCTATGTCGTCGACGACAAGGGCATCGACGTGGAGCTGCTGCGCCGGATCAAGGAGGTCGAGCGCGGCCGGGTGAGCGAGTACGCCGAGCGCCGGGGCGCCTCCGCGCGCTATGTGCCCGGTGGACGCGTCTGGGAGGTCCCCGCGGACGTCGCCCTGCCGTCGGCCACCCAGAACGAGCTGAACGCCGTCGACGCCGACACGCTCATCCGCAACGGCGTGAAGGCGGTCTCCGAGGGCGCGAACATGCCCACCACGCCGGAGGCCGTGCAACTGTTCCAGCGGGCCGGGGTCGCCTTCGGCCCGGGCAAGGCGGCCAACGCCGGCGGTGTCGCGGTCAGCGCGCTGGAGATGACCCAGAACGCCTCGCGCACGTCGTGGAAGGCCGACCAGGTCGAGCGTGAACTCGCCCGCATCATGGCCGACATCCACACCACCTGCGCCGAGACCGCCGAGCGCTACGGCGCTCCGGGCGACTATGTGACCGGTGCGAACATCGCGGGCTTCGAGCGGGTGGCCGACGCGATGCTGGCCCAGGGCGTCATCTGACACGTCGGGGAGGCGCGCACGGCGGCCCAGGGTTTGACCTGCGTCACGCTCGGGGTATTGTCTCCGGCTCGATTGGCCAGGCCCCTGCCCCGTATGGCAGACTAGCGGGGTTGCTCGGTCGAGTGTTGATGCTGCGCGCCTCCCGCCGGGAGGACCGGAAGCGAGTCCCACAGTACTCGTCGCCCTAACTGCCGAAAGGCAGCGCTGGGGCGGACGTACGGGAATCTTCCGGGAAGTGACAGCGCGGCACCGACCAGGCACCCGGTGGGCCTCCTAGCTCCCGGCTTGCGGTTCCGGAAGGGCCGTGTTCCTACGCAGGGATGTTCGAACAAGGGACATCTGTGTCAGCGGGAGCGCGACACGCCCGACCGCGTGGGTCGGAGGAGGTCAAGGGAACACCGGGTTCCAGAGCGTAAGAGAGACAGGACTACTGAGTAGCCATGGCGGGACAGAAGATCCGCATCCGGCTCAAGGCCTACGACCACGAGGTCATCGACTCTTCGGCGAAGAAGATCGTCGAGACGGTGACTCGCACTGGTGCGTCGGTCGCGGGCCCGGTGCCGCTGCCCACTGAGAAGAACGTGTACTGCGTCATCAAGTCGCCGCACAAGTACAAGGACTCGCGCGAGCACTTCGAGATGCGCACGCACAAGCGCCTGATCGACATCCTCGACCCGACCCCCAAGACCGTTGACTCTCTGATGCGACTCGACCTCCCGGCCGGTGTCGACATCGAGATCAAGCTCTGAGGCCGGTGATCTGAACGATGGCTAAGCAGATCAAGGGCATCCTGGGCGAGAAGCTCGGCATGACGCAGGTGTGGGACGAGAACAACCGTGTTGTTCCGGTCACCGTCGTCAAGGCCGGCCCCAACGTCGTCACCCAGGTGCGTACGAACGACGTCGACGGCTACGAGTCGGTCCAGATCGCCTTCGGCGAGATCGACCCGCGCAAGGTGAACAAGCCCCTCAAGGGCCACTTCGCGAAGGCCGACGTCACCCCCCGTCGCCACCTCGTCGAGATCCGTACGGCTGACGCCTCCGAGTACACCCTCGGTCAGGAAGTCACCGCCGAGGTCTTCGAGGCGGGCGTCAAGGTCGACGTCACCGGCAAGAGCAAGGGCAAGGGCTTCGCCGGTGTCATGAAGCGTCACAACTTCAAGGGCCTCGGCGCCGGTCACGGCACCCAGCGCAAGCACCGCTCTCCCGGTTCCATCGGTGGCTGCGCCACCCCGGGCCGTGTGTTCAAGGGCCTCCGTATGGCGGGTCGCATGGGCAACGAGCGGGTCACCACCCAGAACCTGACCGTCCACGCCGTTGACGCGGAGAAGGGTCTGCTGCTCATCAAGGGCGCGGTTCCCGGTCCGAACGGCGGCCTCGTCCTGGTCCGCACCGCGGCCAAGGGGGCCTGAGGTAACCGATGAGCACTGTTGACATCCTTTCGCCGGCTGGCGACAAGGCCGGTACCGTCGAGCTCCCCGCGGAGATCTTCGACGTAGAGAAGATCAGCGTTCCGCTGCTTCACCAGGTCGTCGTCGCCCAGCTGGCCGCTGCCCGACAGGGCACGCACAAGACCAAGACCCGTGGCGAGGTCCGTGGTGGCGGCAAGAAGCCGTACCGCCAGAAGGGCACCGGTCGCGCCCGTCAGGGTTCGACCCGCGCGCCGCAGTTCGCCGGTGGTGGCGTCGTGCACGGTCCCGTGCCGCGTGACTACTCGCAGCGGACCCCGAAGAAGATGAAGGCCGCGGCCCTGCGCCACGCCCTCACCGACCGGGCCCGCAACAACCGCATCCACGTCGTCTCCGGCGTGATCGAGGGCGACAACCCGTCCACGAAGGCCGCGAAGAGCCTGTTCGGCAAGATCTCGGAGCGCAAGAACCTGCTCCTGGTCGTCGAGCGCGCCGACGAGGCCGCGTGGCTGTCCGCCCGCAACCTGCCCCAGGTCCACATCCTGGAGCCGGGCCAGCTGAACACGTACGACGTTCTCGTCTCGGACGACGTGGTCTTCACCCAGGCCGCGTTCGAGTCCTTCGTGTCGGGCCCGAAGGCCGATGACACCGAAGGGAGCGAGGCCTGATGGCTACGCGTCACCCGAGCATTGCCTCCAAGGCGGCCAAGGCCGCCAAGGCCGCGCGCGTCGCCAAGGCGCGTCGCCACGCCGCCGAGGGCAAGAACACCGTCGTCACCCCGGCGAGCAAGGCGTACACGGACCCCCGTGACGTGCTGCTGAAGCCGGTCGTGTCGGAGAAGAGCTACGCGCTCCTCGACGAGAACAAGTACACGTTCATCGTCGCCCCGAACGCCAACAAGACCCAGATCAAGCAGGCCGTCCAGGCGGTCTTCGACGTCAAGGTCACCGGGGTCAACACGATCAACCGCCAGGGCAAGCGCAAGCGGACCCGCACCGGCTTCGGCCAGCGCGCGGGCACCAAGCGCGCGATCGTGACCCTCGCCGAGGGCGACCGTATCGACATCTTCGGCGGTCCGACCGCGTAAGCGGGTCGGATCGTCCGATATCGGACGAGGACTGAGAAATGGGAATCCGCAAGTACAAGCCGACTACGCCGGGCCGCCGTGGCTCCAGCGTCGCCGACTTCGTCGAGGTCACGCGGTCCACGCCGGAGAAGTCGCTGGTCCGCCCGCTGCACAGCAAGGGCGGCCGTAACAACGCCGGTCGTGTGACCGTTCGCCACCAGGGTGGCGGACACAAGCGCGCCTACCGCGTGATCGACTTCCGTCGTCACGACAAGGACGGCGTGCCGGCGAAGGTCGCGCACATCGAGTACGACCCCAACCGCACCGCGCGCATCGCGCTGCTGCACTACGCCGACGGCGAGAAGCGCTACATCCTCGCCCCGCGCAACCTGCAGCAGGGTGACCGCGTCGAGAACGGTCCCGGGGCCGACATCAAGCCGGGCAACAACCTGGCGCTCCGCAACATCCCGGTCGGTACCACGATCCACGCGATCGAGCTCCGTCCCGGTGGCGGCGCCAAGTTCGCCCGCTCCGCCGGTGCCTCCGTGCAGCTGCTCGCGAAGGAGGGCCAGATGGCCCACCTCCGCATGCCGTCCGGTGAGATCCGCCTGGTCGACGTGCGCTGCCGCGCCACCGTCGGCGAGGTCGGCAACGCCGAGCAGAGCAACATCAACTGGGGCAAGGCCGGCCGCAAGCGCTGGCTGGGCGTCCGCCCGACCGTTCGCGGTGTGGCGATGAACCCGGTTGACCACCCGCACGGTGGTGGTGAGGGCAAGACCTCCGGTGGTCGCCACCCGGTCTCCCCGTGGGGTCAGAAGGAAGGTCGTACTCGTGCTCCCAAGAAGGCGAGCAACAAGTACATCGTCCGCCGCCGCAAGACGAACAAGAAGCGCTAGGAGCGGGTTTAGATGCCGCGCAGTCTCAAGAAGGGGCCCTTCGTCGACGACCACCTGATCAAGAAGGTGGAAGCCCAGAACGAAGCCGGCACCAAGAACGTCATCAAGACCTGGTCCCGTCGCTCCATGATCGTGCCGGCCATGCTCGGCCACACGCTCGCGGTGCACAACGGCAAGACCCACATCCCGGTGTTCGTCACCGAGTCGATGGTCGGCCACAAGCTCGGCGAGTTCTCGCCGACGCGCACCTTCCGGGGCCACGTCAAGGACGACCGGAAGTCGAAGCGCCGCTAGTAGCGGATCGCATTCAGACACGTAAGAAACTGAAGGGACAACCATGGAAGCCAGGGCCCAGGCGCGGTACATCCGCGTCACGCCCATGAAGGCCCGCCGCGTGGTGGACCTCATCCGTGGCATGGACGCCACGGAGGCCCAGGCTGTTCTGCGATTCGCTCCGCAGGCAGCCTCCGTGCCGGTCGGCAAGGTGCTCGACAGCGCCATTGCCAACGCCGCGCACAACTACGACCACACGGACGCCTCCTCGCTGTTCATCAGCGAGGCGTACGTCGACGAGGGCCCGACCCTGAAGCGGTTCCGGCCGCGCGCCCAGGGCCGTGCCTACCGGATCCGCAAGCGGACCAGCCACATCACCGTGGTCGTCGCCAGCAAGGAAGGAACCCGGTAATGGGCCAGAAGGTTAACCCGCATGGGTTCCGGCTCGGTGTCACCACGGACTTCAAGTCCCGGTGGTACGCCGACAAGCTGTACAAGGACTACGTCAAGGAAGACGTCGCCATCCGTCGGATGATGACGTCCGGCATGGAGCGCGCCGGTATCTCGAAGGTGGAGATCGAGCGCACCCGTGACCGTGTGCGTGTGGACATCCACACCGCTCGCCCGGGCATCGTCATCGGCCGCCGCGGCGCCGAGGCCGACCGCATCCGCGGTGACCTGGAGAAGCTGACCGGCAAGCAGGTCCAGCTGAACATCCTCGAGGTCAAGAACCCGGAGACGGACGCTCAGCTGGTGGCCCAGGCCGTCGCCGAGCAGCTCTCCTCCCGCGTCTCCTTCCGTCGGGCCATGCGCAAGAGCATGCAGTCCGCCATGAAGGCCGGCGCCAAGGGCATCAAGATCCAGTGCGGTGGCCGCCTCGGTGGCGCCGAGATGTCCCGCTCGGAGTTCTACCGCGAGGGCCGCGTGCCCCTGCACACGCTCCGCGCGAACGTGGACTACGGCTTCTTCGAGGCCAAGACGACCTTCGGCCGTATCGGTGTGAAGGTCTGGATCTACAAGGGCGACGTCAAGAACATCGCCGAGGTCCGCGCCGAGAACGCCGCTGCCCGTGCGGGTAACCGCCCGGCGCGCGGCGGTGCCGACCGCCCGGCCCGTGGTGGCCGCGGTGGCGAGCGGCGCGGTCGTAAGCCGCAGCAGGCTGCAGGCGCCGAGGCCCCCAAGGCCGAGGCTCCCGCCGCCGCTCCGGCTGAGAGCACCGGAACGGAGGCCTGACCGTCATGCTGATCCCCCGTAGGGTCAAGCACCGCAAGCAGCACCACCCGAAGCGCAACGGTATGTCCAAGGGTGGAACGCAGGTTGCGTTCGGCGAGTACGGCATCCAGGCGCTGACCCCGGCCTACGTGACGAACCGCCAGATCGAGGCGGCCCGTATCGCGATGACCCGCCACATCAAGCGTGGCGGCAAGGTCTGGATCAACATCTACCCGGACCGTCCCCTCACCAAGAAGCCGGCCGAGACCCGCATGGGTTCCGGTAAGGGTTCGCCGGAGTGGTGGATCGCCAACGTCAAGCCCGGACGCGTCATGTTCGAGCTGTCGTACCCCAACGAGAAGATCGCCCGTGAGGCCCTGACTCGCGCAGCCCACAAGCTGCCGATGAAGTGCCGGATCGTCAAGCGCGAGGCAGGTGAAGCGTGATGTCGGCCGGTACCAAGGCGTCCGAGCTGCGCGAGCTGGGCAACGAGGAGCTTCTCGCGAAGCTCAGCGAGGCCAAGGAAGAGCTGTTCAACCTCCGCTTCCAGGCGGCCACGGGTCAGCTCGAAAACCACGGTCGGCTGAAGGCCGTCCGTAAGGACATCGCGCGGATCTACACCCTGATGCGCGAGCGTGAGCTGGGCATCGAAACGGTGGAGAACGCATGAGCGAGAGCAACGTGACTGAGAACAAGGAAGCTCGCGGTTTCCGCAAGACCCGTGAGGGTCTGGTCGTCAGCGACAAGATGGACAAGACCGTCGTCGTCGCCGTCGAGGACCGTGTCAAGCACGCGCTGTACGGCAAGGTCATCCGCCGTACGAACAAGCTCAAGGCGCACGACGAGCAGAACGCCGCGGGTGTCGGCGACCGCGTCCTCCTCATGGAGACCCGGCCGCTGTCCGCCACGAAGCGCTGGCGCGTCGTCGAGATCCTCGAGAAGGCCAAGTAATTCCTGCGGGGCAAACCCGGCAGGTCAGTTCCGCCAGGCTCCGGGAGCCGCTCGCCGAGCGGCTCCCGGGGAACCGGCAGACAAACAGGAGATAGACGTGATCCAGCAGGAGTCGCGACTGCGTGTCGCCGACAACACTGGTGCGAAGGAGATCCTTTGCATCCGTGTGCTCGGTGGCTCCGGTCGCCGCTACGCGGGCATCGGTGACGTCATCGTCGCCACCGTCAAGGACGCGATCCCCGGTGGCAACGTGAAGAAGGGTGACGTCGTCAAGGCGGTCATCGTTCGCACCGTCAAGGAGCGCCGCCGTCCGGACGGCTCGTACATCCGCTTCGACGAGAACGCCGCCGTCATTCTGAAGAACGACGGCGACCCTCGCGGCACCCGTATCTTCGGCCCGGTCGGCCGTGAGCTGCGCGAGAAGAAGTTCATGAAGATCATCTCGCTCGCGCCGGAGGTGCTGTAAGCATGAAGATCAAGAAGGGCGACCTGGTCCAGGTCATCACCGGTAAGGACAAGGGCAAGCAGGGCAAGGTCATCGCGGCCTTCCCCCGCGAGGACCGTGTCCTGGTCGAGGGTGTCAACCGGGTCAAGAAGCACACCAAGGCCGGCCCGACCGCTCGCGGTTCCCAGGCCGGCGGCATCGTGACCACCGAGGCCCCGATCCACGTCTCCAACGTCCAGCTGGTCGTGGAGAAGGACGGCAACAAGGTCGTCACGCGCGTCGGTTACCGCTTCGACGACGAGGGCAACAAGATCCGCGTTGCCAAGCGGACGGGTGAGGACATCTGATGGCTACCACCACCACTCCGCGTCTCAAGACGAAGTACCGCGAGGAGATCGCGGGCAAGCTGCGTGACGAGTTCAAGTACGAGAACGTCATGCAGATCCCCGGCCTCGTCAAGATCGTGGTCAACATGGGTGTCGGTGACGCCGCCCGTGACTCGAAGCTGATCGAGGGCGCGATCCGCGACCTGACCACCATCACCGGTCAGAAGCCGGCCGTCACCAAGGCCCGCAAGTCCATCGCGCAGTTCAAGCTGCGTGAGGGCCAGCCGATCGGTGCCCACGTCACGCTCCGTGGCGACCGCATGTGGGAGTTCCTGGACCGCACCCTGTCGCTCGCGCTGCCGCGCATCCGCGACTTCCGTGGTCTGTCCCCCAAGCAGTTCGACGGCCGTGGCAACTACACCTTCGGTCTCACGGAGCAGGTCATGTTCCACGAGATCGACCAGGACAAGATCGACCGCGTCCGGGGTATGGACATCACCGTGGTCACCACGGCGACCAACGACGCTGAGGGCCGCGCGCTCCTTCGTCACCTCGGCTTCCCCTTCAAGGAGGCGTGAGCGAGATGGCGAAGAAGGCTCTGATCGCTAAGGCTGCTCGCAAGCCCAAGTTCGGTGTGCGTGGCTACACCCGCTGCCAGCGCTGTGGCCGCCCGCACTCCGTGTACCGCAAGTTCGGCCTGTGCCGCGTGTGCCTTCGTGAGATGGCTCACCGTGGCGAGCTGCCGGGCGTGACCAAGAGCTCCTGGTAATCCCGACTTTCAGGGATAACCAAGGCTCTCGGTAAGCAGACAGGGCGGCAGGACGCCCAGCCCGCATGCCTTAGGCTTGTGGGGTTGGGCGCCTGCTGCCGCCCTTACGACTTACTACGCCGTAGGTCCACCGCGCCGCACCCGTCCCGTCTCGGATCGGGGAGAGGGATGGCGCACCAGGAAACCCCGGCGAGAGAGGCCGAAGGCCAATTCATGACCATGACTGATCCGATCGCAGACATGCTTACGCGTCTGCGGAACGCGAACTCGGCGTACCACGACACCGTGGCGATGCCGCACTCGAAGATCAAGTCGCACATCGCGGAGATCCTCCAGCAGGAGGGCTTCATCACGGGCTGGAAGGTCGAGGACGCCGAGGTCGGCAAGAGCCTCGTTCTCGAGCTGAAGTTCGGCCCGAACCGTGAGCGCTCCATCGCGGGCATCAAGCGGATCTCCAAGCCCGGTCTCCGGGTGTACGCGAAGTCCACCAACCTGCCGAAGGTGCTCGGCGGCCTGGGCGTGGCGATCATCTCCACGTCGCACGGTCTCCTCACCGACAAGCAGGCCGGCAAGAAGGGCGTGGGTGGGGAAGTCCTCGCCTACGTCTGGTAGCAGAAGGGAACGGAGGAAACAGCTATGTCGCGCATCGGCAAGCTCCCCATCGCGGTTCCCGCCGGCGTGGACGTCACCATCGACGGCCGTACGGTCAAGGTCAAGGGCCCCAAGGGCGAGCTGACCCACACCGTCTCGGCGCCGATCGAGGTCGCCAAGGGCGAAGACGGCACCCTCTCGGTGACCCGCCCGAACGACGAGCGTCAGAACAAGGCCCTGCACGGCCTGTCCCGCACGCTGGTGGCGAACATGATCACCGGCGTGACCCAGGGTTACGTGAAGAAGCTCGAGATCAGCGGTGTCGGTTACCGCGTGCAGGCCAAGGGTTCGAACCTGGAGTTCGCTCTCGGCTACAGCCACCCGATCACTGTCGAGGCCCCCGAAGGCATCACCTTCAAGGTCGAGGCGCCCACGCGCTTCTCGGTCGAGGGCATCGACAAGCAGAAGGTCGGCGAGGTCGCGGCCAACATCCGCAAGCTGCGCAAGCCCGACCCGTACAAGGCCAAGGGCGTCAAGTACGAGGGCGAAGTCATCCGCCGCAAGGTCGGAAAGGCGGGTAAGTAAGCCATGGCATACGGACAGAAGATCCTCAAGGGCGACGCCTACAAGCGCGCCGCGATCAAGCGCCGCCACATCCGGATCCGTAAGCACATCAACGGAACGGCGGAGCGTCCGCGTCTGGTCGTTACCCGCTCGAACCGCCACATCGTGGCCCAGGTCATCGACGACATCAAGGGTCACACCCTGGCGTCGGCGTCCACCCTGGACACCACGATCCGCGGTGGCGAGGGCGACAAGTCCGCGCAGGCCAAGCAGGTCGGCGCCCTGGTCGCCGAGCGCGCCAAGGCCGCCGGCGTCGAGGCTGTCGTGTTCGACCGTGGTGGCAACCAGTACGCCGGGCGCATCGCCGCCCTGGCGGACGCCGCCCGCGAGGCCGGACTCAAGTTCTGAGTCGGTTCCGTAGCTAGCGGAAACAGAGAGAGGTAATTCCAATGGCTGGACCCCAGCGCCGCGGTGGCGGTGCCGGTGGCGGCGAGCGGCGGGACCGGAAGGGTCGCGACGGTGGCAACGCCGCCGCCGAGAAGACCGCGTACGTTGAGCGCGTTGTCGCGATCAACCGCGTCGCCAAGGTTGTGAAGGGTGGTCGTCGCTTCAGCTTCACCGCGCTGGTCGTGGTGGGCGACGGTGACGGCACCGTGGGTGTCGGTTACGGCAAGGCCAAGGAGGTGCCGGCCGCCATCGCCAAGGGTGTTGAGGAGGCCAAGAAGCACTTCTTCAAGGTCCCCCGTATCCAGGGCACCATCCCGCACCCCATCCAGGGTGAGAAGGCTGCCGGCGTCGTGCTGCTCAAGCCCGCGTCGCCCGGTACCGGTGTTATCGCCGGTGGCCCGGTGCGTGCCGTGCTCGAGTGCGCCGGTATCCACGACGTGCTGTCGAAGTCGCTCGGCTCCGACAACGCGATCAACATCGTGCACGCGACCGTGGAGGCCCTGAAGGGCCTGCAGCGTCCCGAGGAGATCGCGGCCCGCCGTGGTCTGCCGCTCGAGGACGTCGCCCCCGCGGCTCTGCTGCGTGCGCGTGCCGGGGCGGGTGCGTAATCATGGCGCAGCTGAAGATTACGCAGGTCAAGTCCTACATCGGCAGCAAGCAGAACCACCGCGACACCCTGCGGTCCCTTGGTCTCAAGGGCATCAACACGCAGGTCGTCAAGGAGGATCGTCCCGAGTTCCGCGGCATGGTGCACACCGTCCGCCACCTCGTGACGGTCGAGGAGGTCGACTGATCATGGCGGAGAACAACCCGCTGAAGATCCACAACCTCCGTCCCGCCCCGGGCGCCAAGACCGCGAAGACCCGTGTCGGTCGTGGTGAGGCGTCGAAGGGTAAGACGGCCGGTCGTGGTACCAAGGGCACCAAGGCCCGTTACCAGGTTCCGGAGCGCTTCGAGGGTGGCCAGATGCCCCTCCACATGCGTCTCCCGAAGCTCAAGGGCTTCAAGAACCCGTTCAAGACCGAGTACCAGGTCGTCAACCTGGACAAGCTCGCCTCCCTCTACCCCGAGGGCGGCGAGGTCACGGTCGCGGACCTGGTCGAGAAGGGTGCCGTTCGCAAGAACAGCCTCGTCAAGGTGCTCGGCCAGGGCGAGATCTCCGTGGCGCTGCAGGTGACGGTCGACGCCGTCTCCGGCTCCGCCAAGGAGAAGATCACCGCCGCCGGCGGCAGCGTCACCGAGCTCGTCTGATTGCATCAGGCGTCTCGATGACTTGAGCGATCCCGACCGGGGATACCCCACAAATGGGGTATCCCCGGTTGGTCGTTCCTAGGGGGGCGGTCTCGCCGGTAAGGTGGCCTGCACTGCCCACTTTCACCGGGTGCTCCAATGGGGCACTCTGAGCGGCAGTTGACCGTTAGCTAAGTCGTTCCCTATCAGTCGAACCTCAGACCGTCACCCTTGACGCAGTTGCGCGGGGGTCGCAGGAGGCACCGTGCTCACCGCGTTCGCCCGGGCGTTCAAGACGCCCGACCTGCGCAAGAAGCTGCTCTTCACGCTCGGCATCATCGTGATCTACCGGATCGGTACACACATCCCGATCCCCGGCGTCGACTACCGGGCCGTTCAGGTCTGTATCGACCAGGCGAGCACGAACCAGGGCATCTTCGGCCTGGTCAACATGTTCAGCGGCGGAGCGCTGCTGCAGATCACGATCTTCGCGCTCGGCATCATGCCGTACATCACGGCGAGCATCATCCTGCAGCTGCTGACCGTCGTGATCCCGCGTCTGGAGGCCCTGAAGAAGGAGGGTCAGGCGGGTACGGCGAAGATCACGCAGTACACCCGTTACCTCACGGTCGCGCTCGCCATCCTCCAGGGCACCGGCCTCGTCGCGACGGCCCGCAGCGGCTCGCTGTTCCCGCAGTGCGCGGTGGCCGGCCAGATCGTCCCGGACCGCTCGATCTTCACCACCATCACGATGGTCATCACCATGACCGCCGGTACGGCCGTCGTCATGTGGCTCGGTGAGCTCATCACCGACCGCGGCATCGGCAACGGCATGTCGATCCTGATGTTCATCTCGATCGCCGCGACCTTCCCCGCCTCGCTGTGGGCCATCAAGGAGCAGGGCGACCTCGCGGGCGGCTGGATCGAGTTCGGCACCGTGATGCTCGTCGGCTTCGTCATGGTCGGCCTGGTGGTCTTCGTGGAGCAGGCTCAGCGCAGGATCCCCGTCCAGTACGCCAAGCGCATGATCGGACGCCGCTCCTACGGCGGCACGTCCACGTACATCCCGCTCAAGGTGAACCAGGCCGGTGTGATCCCGGTCATCTTCGCCTCGTCGCTGCTCTACATCCCGGCGCTCATCGCGCAGTTCTCCAGCGGGACCGCGGACTGGAAGGTCTGGGTCGAGAAGAACCTGGCCGAGCCCAACGCCCCGATCCACGTCACTTTGTACTTCCTGCTGATCGTCTTCTTCGCCTTCTTCTACGTCGCCATCTCCTTCAACCCCGAAGAAGTCGCCGACAACATGAAGAAGTATGGTGGCTTCATCCCGGGCATCCGGGCTGGCCGACCGACCGCTGAGTACCTGAGCTACGTACTCAACCGGATCACCTGGCCGGGTTCGCTGTACTTGGGCCTGATCGCTCTCGTGCCGACAATGGCGTTGGCTGGTTTTGGGGCAAACCAGAACTTCGTGTTCGGCGGGACCAGCATCCTGATCATCGTGGGTGTGGGACTCGAGACCGTGAAGCAGATCGAGAGCCAGCTCCAGCAGCGCAATTACGAAGGGTTCCTCCGCTGATGCGAATCGTCCTCGTCGGGCCGCCGGGTGCCGGGAAGGGAACGCAGGCCGCGTTCCTGGCCAACAACCTGTCGATCCCGCACATCTCCACGGGCGACCTGTTCCGCGCCAACATCAGCCAGCAGACGGACCTCGGCAAGCTCGCGAAGTCCTACATGGACGCGGGCAACCTGGTGCCGGACGAGGTCACCATCGGGATGGCCAAGGACCGCATGGAGCAGCCGGACGCCGAGCACGGCTTCCTGCTCGACGGCTTCCCGCGCAATGTGTCGCAGGCCGAGGCGCTCGACGAGATGCTCAGCGCCGCGGGTATGAAGCTCGACGCGGTGCTGGATCTCGAGGTCCCCGAGGACGAGGTCGTCAAGCGGATCGCCGGGCGGCGGGTCTGCCGCAAGGACTCCAGCCACGTCTTCCACGTGACGTACAGCCCGCCGAAGCAGGAGGGCGTCTGCGACGTCTGTGGCGGCGAGCTGTACCAGCGGGACGACGACTCGGAGGAGACGGTCCGCAAGCGGCTCGAGGTCTACCACACGCAGACCGAGCCGATCATCGACTACTACAAGGCGCAGGGTCTGGTCGTGACCATCTCCGCGCTCGGCAAGGTCGAGGACGTCACGGCGCGCGCCATGCAGGCGCTGCAGCGCGACAAGGCCGGGCAGCAGTAGTTCGGTCTCCACACGTGGAAGCCCCCGTCGCTCACCGGCAGCGACGGGGGCTTTTCCGTGCGTTCGCGCGTGAGCGTATCCTGGGGTGCCGCTATAGACGCTGTTCAGGAGGCGCAACCCGGCATGGTGCAGATCAAGAACCCCGAGCAGATCGCCAAGATGCGGCAGGCGGGGCTCGTCGTCGCCGCCATCCACGCCGCCACGCGGGAGGCCGCGGTGCCGGGGGCCAGCACCAAGGACCTGGACGAGGTCGCGCGCAAGGTGCTCGCCGAGCACGGCGCCAAGTCGAACTTCCTGGGTTACGGCGGCTTCCCCGCGACGATCTGCACGTCCGTGAACGACGTCGTCGTCCACGGCATCCCGTCGGAGGAGGTCGTCCTCAAGGACGGCGACATCATCTCCATCGACTGCGGCGCCATCGTCGACGGCTGGCACGGCGACGCCGCCTACACGGCCTTCGTGGGTTCCGGGCACGCCCCCGAGCTGGTCGAGCTCTCCCGGGTGACCGAGGAGTCGATGTGGGCGGGCATCGCCGCCATGAAGCTCGGGAACCGCCTCGTGGACATCTCCCGTGCCATCGAGACGTACATCCGCCGCCAGCCCAAGCCGGGCGGCGGCCGCTACGGGATCATCGAGGACTACGGCGGCCACGGCATCGGCACCGAGATGCACATGGACCCGCATCTGCTGAACTACGTGGAGCGCCGGCGGGGCAAGGGCCCCAAGCTGGTCCCCGGCTTCTGCCTGGCCATCGAGCCGATGGTGTCGCTCGGCACGCCGAAGACCGAGGTCCTCGAGGACGACTGGACGGTCATCACGACCGACGGCACCTGGTCCTCCCACTGGGAGCACTCGGTCGCGCTCACCGAGCAGGGCCCTCTGGTCCTCACGGCCCCCGACGGTGGCAAGGCCAAGCTGGCCGAGCTCGGCGTGACTGCTGCTCCCGATCCGCTTGCGTAAGGATCACTCGCGTGGGGCAGACTTCCCCGATTCGTCTTTCCGGGTGCGCTGACGTAGACTGACTCGTCGGCTCTTGTGTACCCGCATGTCCGCATGCGCCTGTATCTCACCGAGACAGGAAAAGTGCACGGGTCGATCAAGGTAGTCGATTCCGAAGGGCGAAGCGTGGCCAAGAAGCAAGGTGCCATCGAGATCGAGGGCACTGTCGTCGAGTCTCTGCCGAACGCCATGTTCAAGGTCGAGCTCCAGAACGGCCACCAGGTCCTGGCACACATCAGCGGCAAGATGCGTATGCACTACATCCGCATCCTCCCTGACGACCGGGTCGTGGTGGAGTTGTCTCCGTACGACCTCACGCGTGGCCGGATCGTCTACCGCTACAAGTAGATCTTGCCCGGGCCCCGGTCTTGCCGGGGCGTTGGCACTGACCCGGAGAACCTCACCCCATGAAGGTCAAGCCGAGCGTCAAGAAGATCTGCGACAAGTGCAGGGTGATCCGCCGTCACGGCCGGGTCATGGTCATCTGCGACAACCCGCGCCACAAGCAGCGCCAGGGCTGACGCACGACCTCACCCCTCTGCACCGCTATCGCAGAGATTCGCGCGACGCGAGCTGAATTTGTTCATACGCAGGACCCGGGCGAGCGATCGCCTGACACCCCCGGTTCGGAGGCCGGGGACCCAGTTCGTACCTGGTACGGCGGCTGGGAGCCGGTTCTGTGGAAGACCTCCGACAACCAACTGGAGCCATTGAATGGCACGCGTTTCCGGTGTTGACATCCCGCGCGAAAAGCGCGTGGAGATCGCCCTCACCTACGTGTTCGGCATCGGCCGGACCCTTTCGCAGCAGACGCTGGCCGCGACCGGCGTCGACCCGAACACCCGCGTCCGCGACCTCTCCGAGGAGCAGCTCGTCGCGATCCGCGAGTACGTCGACAACAACATCAAGACCGAGGGTGACCTCCGTCGCGAGATCCAGGCCGACATCCGCCGCAAGGTCGAGATCGGCACCTACCAGGGTCTGCGTCACCGTCGCGGCCTGCCCGTCCGCGGTCAGCGCACCAGCACCAACGCGCGTACCCGCAAGGGCCCGCGTCGCGCCATCGCCGGCAAGAAGAAGCCGGGCAAGAAGTAGTCCTCAGCGGACTTCGCAGTCCAGCGGTCTTCGCTGTAGGACCGACCACCTCCCGTAGGAGTACAGATGCCCCCAAGGGTCGTCAGGGCGCTGCCAAGAAGGTGCGCCGCAAGGAAAAGAAGAACGTCGCTCACGGCCACGCGCACATCAAGAGCACGTTCAACAACACGATCGTCTCCATCACGGACCCGTCGGGCAACGTGATCTCCTGGGCCTCCGCCGGCCACGTCGGCTTCAAGGGCTCCCGGAAGTCCACGCCGTTCGCCGCGCAGATGGCCGCCGAGTCGGCTGCCCGCCGCGCTCAGGAGCACGGCATGCGCAAGGTCGACGTGTTCGTCAAGGGCCCGGGTTCCGGTCGTGAGACCGCGATCCGCTCCCTGCAGGCCACGGGCCTCGAGGTCGGCTCCATCCAGGACGTCACCCCGACCCCGCACAACGGCTGCCGTCCGCCGAAGCGCCGTCGCGTCTGACGCACGCTTCACCGGGCTTTTCGGGCGGTACGGCTCTTCGGGGCCGTATCGCCCGTACCCTTGCAGTACCCGTCCCTCTTGCCGGGGGCGGTCTCCGTCGGACGTCAAATAGCGGGCGTCCACGAAAGAAGGATCTGATCCACACATGCTGATCGCTCAGCGTCCCTCGTTGACCGAAGAGGTCGTCGACGAATTCCGCTCCCGGTTCGTGATCGAGCCGCTGGAGCCGGGCTTCGGCTACACCCTCGGCAACTCCCTCCGCCGCACCCTCCTGTCGTCGATCCCCGGTGCCGCTGTCACCAGCATCCGCATCGACGGCGTCCTGCACGAGTTCACCACCGTGCCGGGCGTCAAGGAGGACGTCACCGACCTGATCCTCAACATCAAGCAGCTGGTCGTCTCCTCGGAGCACGACGAGCCGGTCGTGATGTACCTGCGCAAGCAGGGCCCGGGTCTGGTCACCGCCGCCGACATCGCGCCCCCGGCCGGTGTCGAGGTGCACAACCCCGACCTCGTCCTCGCCACGCTCAACGGCAAGGGCAAGCTGGAGATGGAGCTGACGGTCGAGCGCGGCCGCGGTTACGTCTCCGCCGTGCAGAACAAGCAGGTGGGCCAGGAGATCGGCCGTATCCCGGTCGACTCGATCTACTCGCCGGTGCTGAAGGTCACGTACAAGGTCGAGGCCACGCGTGTCGAGCAGCGGACCGACTTCGACAAGCTGATCGTCGACGTCGAGACCAAGCAGGCGATGCGTCCCCGTGACGCCATGGCCTCCGCCGGCAAGACCCTGGTCGAGCTGTTCGGTCTCGCCCGCGAGCTGAACATCGACGCCGAGGGCATCGACATGGGTCCGTCCCCGACGGACGCCGCGCTCGCCGCCGATCTGGCGCTGCCGATCGAGGAGCTGGAGCTCACCGTTCGGTCGTACAACTGCCTCAAGCGCGAGGGCATCCACTCCGTGGGTGAGCTGGTCGCCCGCTCCGAGGCGGACCTGCTGGACATCCGCAACTTCGGTGCGAAGTCCATCGACGAGGTCAAGGCCAAGCTGGCGGGCATGGGCCTGGCGCTCAAGGACTCGCCTCCCGGGTTCGACCCCACCGCTGCCGCGGACGCCTTCGGGGCGGACGACGACGCGGACGCGGGCTTTGTGGAGACCGAGCAGTACTAGGAGCTCGGGCCTTCCGGTCCGTACTCGGGTGCGGGTGCGCTGTGGTTTCTCGCGCAGTTCCCCGCGCCCCTTCCGGGCACGGCCCCTTGCGGGGCCTGTGCCCGGATCTCCGACAGGCGACCGCCTGCTCGGATACTGACCTCGGTACCTGATACGGCCGGGGCAGACACACAGGAGAAAGAACATGCCGAAGCCCACCAAGGGTGCCCGTCTGGGCGGCAGCGCCGCGCACGAGAAGCTCCTCCTCGCGAACCTGGCGAAGAGCCTCTTCGAGCACGGCCGGATCACCACCACCGAGGCGAAGGCCCGCCGTCTGCGGCCGTACGCCGAGCGTCTGATCACCAAGGCGAAGAAGGGCGACCTTCACAACCGCCGTCAGGTGCTCCAGGTCATCACGGACAAGGGCATCGTCCACACGCTCTTCACCGAGATCGGCCCGCGGTACGAGAACCGCCCGGGTGGCTACACCCGGATCACCAAGGTCGGTAACCGCCGTGGCGACAACGCGCCCATGGCTGTCATCGAGCTGGTCGAGGCGCTGACGGTCGCCCAGGAGGCCACCGGTGAGGCCGAGGCCGCCACCAAGCGTGCCGCCAAGGACGCCGAGGCCACCGAGGCCACGGTCGACACGACCAAGGCCGACGAGGCTCCCGCCGAGGAGTCGAAGGACGCCTAGTCCGGGCTGTTCGATCGCGGGTCCGTCCCTTCCGGGGGGCGGGCCCGCTTTCGTTTCGCTGAGAGGATCTACGGGTGAGTGACGAAGTGGAACCCGGGTACGTACGGCTGCGCCTCGATCTGTCGTACGACGGCACCGAGTTCTCCGGGTGGGCCAAGCAGGCCGGCGGGCGGCGGACCGTCCAGGGGGAGATCGAGGACGCGCTGCGGACCGTCACACGGTCCGGGGACACCACGTACGAGCTGACCGTGGCGGGGCGGACGGACGCCGGGGTGCACGCGCGCGGGCAGGTCGCGCACGTGGATCTACCGCGCGCGGTGTGGGCCGAGCACAGCGAGAAGCTGCTCAAGCGGCTCGCCGGGCGGCTGCCCAGGGATGTGCGCGTGTGGGCGCTGCGCGAGGCGCCGGCCGGGTTCAACGCCCGGTTCTCGGCGGTGTGGCGGCGGTACGCCTATCGCGTGACCGACAACCCCGGGGGCGTCGATCCGCTGCTGCGCAACCACGTCCTGTGGCACGACTGGCCGCTCGACGTGGACGCCATGAACGAGGCGGCGCGGCGGCTCCTCGGGGAGCACGACTTCGCGGCGTACTGCAAGAAGCGCGAGGGCGCGACGACCATCCGCACGCTCCAGGAGCTGAGCCTGGTGCGCGGCGACGACGGGATCATCACGGCGACCGTGCGGGCGGACGCCTTCTGCCACAACATGGTGCGCTCGCTGATCGGCGCGCTGCTGTTCGTGGGGGACGGGCACCGCCCGCCCGACTGGCCGGGCAAGGTGCTGGCGGCCGGTGTCCGGGACTCCGCCGTGCACGTCGTACGGCCGCACGGGCTGACCCTCGAGGAGGTCGGCTACCCCGCGGACGAGCTGCTCGCCGCGCGGAACAAGGAGGCGCGCAACAAGCGGACGCTGCCCGGGGCCGGCTGCTGCTGAGCTCAGTCCCGGGCCCAGGTGGCCAGGGTGTCGGCGAGGGCGTCCGCGGTGTCGTCGGCGCCGCGGCCGTCGCCGCGGGCCGTCGAGGACAGCTCCACGTGCAGGAACGGGGCGTGCCGGCGCTCGGCCGACCTGCCCTGCACATTGGTCGTGCCCTCCAGCGGGCAGCGGTCGGACCAGCCCCGGCAGACCCGCAGGCCGTCGGCCTCCAGACGGTCGGCCAGGGCGGTGGCCTCGGCGGGCGCGCTCTGGGCGGCGCCGCCGGACACGATGGCCCGGTAGGGGCGCTCGGAGTTGCGGGTGAAGCCGTGCAGCTGGAGGCCGGGCACCCCGCGCTTCTGCAGCTCCTCGACGACCGTGTGGAAGGCGCTGTCCTCGCGGTGGGCGACGTCGGCGGCGCCGGAGCGCCCTGCCTTGCGGTGCGCGCCGGCCAGGACCAGTGAGCCGGACGGGGTGCCCTCCAGCAGCCGTACGCCCAGCTCCTCGGTGTCGCGGTCGGAGACCGGGTGGGGCACCTGGACGTTCCAGCGCTGGACGGAGTCGGCGTTCAGGTAGAGCCGGCCCCAGGTCGCCGCGTCGGAGTCGGGCTCGGTGGCGGCTATCTCGTCGTAGCGGCGGCCGGAGTCGGTGTCGGTGAGGCGGGTGACGGCGAGGCCGAGGGGGTCGAGCACGTGCGCGGCTTCGGCGGCGTCGCCGTCGAGCAGGTGTCCCACGCCCTCGGCGAGCCGCTCGCGCTCGTCGTCGTCCGGCGCGGAGTAGTCGCCGTCGGCCGTGAGGTCCGCGGTGTAGTCGAGGATGCGGCTGCGCAGATCGACGAGTTCACGGGCCCGCGGAGCGGACTGTTCCGGGCCCTCGGACGACGTCGTGTCGCAGGCGGCCAATGCGACGGTCAAAACCACCGGGGCAAGAATGCGAGTGAAACGTGATGTTTTTGTGACGAACGAGCGTGATCGAGATGTGAGTGGCATGTGAGTATGTCGCGGTGACATTCCGTAAGTCTCTCCGTATAGGTCGCTCGGTGGCGGTTCTGGGGGCTTTGGCGGGCCTCGTGGCCGCCTGTACCTCCTCCGAGCCGTCCGGTACCCAGGTGAAGCCGGGTGGCCGCTCGTTCACCGTCGCCGCCGCGGGTGATGTGCTCATCCACCCCGAGCTGGTCGACCAGGCGGCCAAGGACGCCGAGAGGACCGGGGAGGGGCAGGCCGGGCTGGACTTCGGACCGCTCATGGCGGGCGTGAAGCCCGTCATCAGCAAGGCCGACCTGGCCATCTGTCACATGGAGACGCCGGTCGGCACCCCCAAGGGACCCTTCGAGGGGTACCCCGAGTTCCTGGTCCCGCCGCAGATCCTCACGACCCTCAAGGACGTGGGGTACGACACCTGCTCGACGGCCTCCAATCACACCTTCGACCATGGCCTGAAGGCCGTGAAGCGCACGCTGGACGCCATGGACAAGGTGGGCCTCGGCCACACCGGGTCCGCGCGGACGCCGAAGGAAGCAGAGCAGATCAACATCCGGGACGTCAACGGCGTCAAGGTCGCTCACCTGGCGTTCTCGTGGGAGTCGTTCCTCAACCCGACGCCCGAGAAGCAGCAGTGGGCGTTCAACCGGCTCAGCACCGACGAGATCAAGAAGGCCGAGGCGCGCGCCCGTAAGAAGGGCGCCGAGGTCGTGATCCTCTCCGTGCACTGGGGTCTGGAGCACTACAACGAGCCGAGCGTGCCGCAGCTGGAGCTGGCCGAGCGGATCACCGAGGAGACCGGGGTCGACCTGGTGATCGGTCACCACGCGCACGTCGTGCAGCCCATCCAGAAGGTCAACGGCACCTGGATCGCCTACAGCCTGGGCAACCAGGTCGCCCGGCACTCCTCGCCGACCGGCCTCACCGAGGAGGGCGCGATCGGCTGGTTCGAGTTCAAGGAGACGACGGACGGCTGGAAGGTCGACGCGCGCTACCGGACCACGCTGGTCGACATCCCGCCGGAGCTGGAGGCGGGGGAGAAGGCCCCGAAGGGCGCGGTCGTCGACCACCGGCTGGTGGACGTCCAGGACGCGCTCGACCACCCCGGCGAGCTGTCCGAGGAGCGGATCGCCCGCTATCGGCTGGCCGCCGACCGGACGCGCGGCTTCCTCTACAACCGGGGCGCACCCGGCGGCGACGGCCTCGAGCCGCTGTCCCTCGGGAAGTGACAAGGGACACAGCAAGCTCTTGGGTGCGGGAGCCCAACCCCCGCGCCTGTCGGAAGTCTTTTAAGGCGACGGCGTCTCCTGCCCGCTTCAGCGGTGGTTGCCACGAGCGCCCGAGTAGTGAAGAGGCGAAGGAAACCACCGGTGACTCCAACAAAAGGCTCCGCGCGTCCAGGACGCGGCGGTCGGCGGCGCATGCGCAGACGCGCCGACATGCCGCTGCTGGGCGGCGTGCGCCCGCCGATCGCGCTGCTGTGCCTGCTGATCGTCGCCCTGGCCGGGCTGACCGCGAAGGTGCTGGGCCCGGCCGGCGAGCCCGTCGTGCCGAAGGCCGTGCTGGGGTCCCAGCAGCACTTCGCGGAGGACGGCGCCATCGCCCTACGCGCGTCGATCGACGAGCGGGTCACCGACCTGAACCGCACCGCGGCCGTGCTGAACGCCGGGAAGTACACGGAGCCGGAGCGGGTCCTGTCGGACCTGAGCAACACGTACCAGAAGTGGACCGGCACCACCGTGCTGGACCTGGAGAGCGGCAAGGTGCTCGCCGCCCGTGGTGAAACGATTCCTCTGGGCTGGCTCGACAAGGACGCGCTCACCGGCGACAACGCCCTGACGCCGCGCATGGTCCGCCTGAAGACCGGCGACGTGCGGCTGATGACCATGGCGCTCCTCGACTGGAAGGACCGCCCGCAGCAGCTCCTCATCGCCTCCAACAGCCTCTCCGTCCCCGCCATCAACCTCGGCCCGTTCCGCTCGATGGCGGTCGTGGCCCGCGGCGGCGAGATCCTCGCCACGGCAGGCTTCGAGCAGGCCGAGGCGCTGAACTCCGACGCCGAGCGCGACGAGCTCACCTTCCTCCAGAAGCAGATGAGCCGCCTCTCCGAGGACGCCGCCGAGGAGACCGAGGAGGACCCGGTCAGCGCCCGCGAGCCCGGTTCCCGCGGCTACCCCGGCGTCAGCGGCACCCTGCTCGGCGACTCCTACAACGGACGGATCGCCACCGCCGGCTACGCCTCCCTCGCCTCCGCCGACCCCGAGCAGCGCAAGAGCGTCGGCGCGGGCCTCGGTCTGACCGTCGTGGCCATGCTCCCCGTGGTGCAGGAGGAGGCCGCCGGGCAGGAACGCGAGCTGTACGGGCTGATCGCGGCCGGTGTGCTCGTGGTCGTCGGCCTGCTCGCGGCCGCCCTGCTCTGGCGGGCCGTGCAGCGGCCCCTGCTCGCCCTCTTCCTGGAGTCCCGCCGGCTCGCCCGCGGCGATCTGACCCGGCCCGTCGCCGTGCCCCGCTGGGGCGAGGCCGCCCGGGTCGGCGCCGCCCTGGAACGGCTGCGCGCGCAGCTGGCCGGCGGGGACGTGGAGCCCTCCACCCAGCGCACCGGCCGCCGCGGCCGGTTCGGGCTGCGGGTGCCGCTCGCCCTGACGGCCTTCCTGCTCCTGCTGTGGTGCGTGCCCGTCGGCCTGCTGCTCAACCGCACGGACGCCTCCGTCAGCGTGCCCAGCACCATGGTCAACGACCAGCGCGACCGCACCGACCTCGTCGCCGACCGGGTCCGCCGGGCGCTGAACGAGGCCCAGGCCGACCTCGCGTCCATGACCCGGCTGATCGACCCGTCCGACGCGGACACCGCCTCGGACGTCCTGTCCGACGCCCTGCGCGAGCACACTCGCTACGGCTCCCTCTACGTCCTCGACCGGGGCGGCGAGGTGATCGCGCGCGCCGGTGACGAGCCGCACGCCGGCTGGGGAGACGACGAGGGGACCAAGGGCGAGGACGCCCCGCTGATCCGGGTGACCGGCGAGGGCGGCAAGAAGCCGGTGATCCAGGCCGCGGCCGCCGTACCGGAGCACAAGGGCATGACGCTCGTCGGCGAGATCCGCGTCGAGTTCCTGAACTCGCTGCTGGCCCGGCCCGGCCTCGGCGAGGTCCGGGTCGTCGACGCGAAGGCCCGGACCATCGGCGCCAGCGACGGCTTCCTCGCCTTCGAGGGGCTGCCCCGGGACTCGCTCACCGACCTCGTGAAGGCCGGCGGTCTCAGGGTCGGCGCCGGACCCGTGGAGAACGGGCTGCTCATCCGCGAGGGCCGCTCGGTCACGGTCGCCGCGGCGGCGCCCTTCTCCGGCGGCGGTGTGGCCTCCGACATCGGCTGGACCGTCGTGAGCTGGCAGAACGCCAAGCACTTCGAGATCGCCGCGTACGAGCGCGAGGACCGCAGCGTGCTCGCCGGGATGCTCGGGCTCGCCCTGATCGTGGTGTGCCTGGGCTGGATCCACCTGGTCGTGGTCCGGCCGCTGCGCGCCCTGGCGAGCAGCGCCGAGAAGCTGGCCGACGGCGACCTCAAGACCGTGCTGTACCCCCGCTACCACGACGAGGTGGGCGCCGTCGTCCGCAGCCTCGAACTGGTCCGCCAGCAGCTGCAGGCTCGCAGGCAGAACCAGGCGCGCCGGAGTGCCGAGCCCCGGCTCGGCGCCGGAGGAAGGTGACCGGACGTGCTCTACCTGTACTTCGTGCTGCTGATCGGCGGGGTGTTCCTGCTGGTCGCCGGCATCATCGAGCAGCGCAGGCACTACGCCGCGCTGCACTCCATCCCCTCCCGGGTGCTGGTCAACGGCATCCGCGGCAAGTCGTCGATCACCCGGCTGTGCGCGGGCGCCCTGCGCGGCGGTGACCTGGTCACCGTCGCCAAGACGACGGGCACCGCGGCCCGCTTCATCCACCCGGACGCCACCGAGGAGCCGGTCTACCGCAAGTTCGGCATCGCCAACGTCGTCGAGCAGATCGGCATCGTCCGCCGGGCCGCCACCTACCGTCCCGACGCGCTCGTCATCGAGTGCATGGCGGTCATGCCGGCGCTCCAGGAGGTCAACCAGAGCAAGCTGATCCGCTCGACGATCGGCGTGCTGTGCAACGTCCGTGAGGACCACCTCGCCGAGATGGGCCCCACCCTGGACGACGTGGCGCGCTCGCTGTGCCGCTCGATGCCGGAGGACGGCATCTGCGTCACCGCCGAGAAGGAGCGCTTCCACATCCTCCAGGAGGAGGCGGACGCCCGGAACTGCAAGCTGGTCTACGCCGACCCGGAGACCGTCACCGACGAGGAGCTGCGCGGCTTCAGCTGGTTCACGTTCAAGGAGAACGTGGCGATCGCCCTGGTCGTCGCCGAGCTGCTGGGTGTCGAGCGGCAGGTCGCCCTGCAGGGCATGTACGACGCCCCGCCGGACCCCGGTGTGCTCTCCGTGGAGCGCTATGTCGGCCCCGACGGCAAGCGGCTGGCCTTCGCCAACGTGTTCGCGGCCAACGACCCCGAGTCGACGCTGATGAACATCAACCAGCTGCTCGACCTCGGCGCGATCCGCCGCCCCCTGAACGTCGTGATCAACTGCCGCCCGGACCGGGTGGAGCGCAACGGGCAGATGGGCGAGATCATCCCCGACCTGCAGCCGGACAACGTCTTCGTGATCGGCCACCCGGCCAAGAGCGCCATCGACGCCATCCCGGCCGACTGGCGCGACCGCGCGGTCGACCTCGGCGGCGAGCGCCGCTCGGCGGACGAGTTCATGCCGACCCTGCTCGGCCGGATGGCCGACGGCTCCTCCCTGGTCGCCATCGGCAACATCCACGGGCAGGGCGAGGAGCTGCTGGAGTACCTGGCCGAGCTGCCCGCCGACGAGAGCGCCGTGGAGGACGCACCCGAGGCGGTGACCAGTGCCCCGCAGCAGGCCCAGCGCCTCGACCCGTACGCCTCCTACCCGACGGCGTACGAGGAGCGGTACCAGGCCTCGCAGACCCAGGAGATCCCGGTCGTCCGCATCCCCGCGCAGCCCACGGCGTCGTACGGCGACACCGCGGCGGCCTACGCCGGGGCGCAGGCGCAGGCGCAGGCACCGGGCCGGCAGGCCGACGGCTGGGGCGCGCACGACGGGGGACACGCCCCGCACGCCCCGCAGCAGGGGCACGGCACGGCGGCGCCGTACGCGCAGCAGCAGCCCGCCCCCGGCGGGGAGCAGCAGGTCTCCAACTGGTTCCAGACGTCGGGCCGCCCCCAGCGCGCACCGCACCAGCCCGCCCGGCCGCAGCTCCCGCAGGGCACCGGCCCGGACGGCCACCACCCCGGGCAGCCCCACGGCACGGGTCGCCCGCCGCGGCAGCCGCACCCCGACGAGCACCAGGGCAGGCCACCGCGCCCGCCGGCCGGCGACGGCGGACACCACCCGCGCGCCTGACCCCGCGGGGCGGCCCGCCCCGCAGGCCGCCCGCCCCGCCCACGAACCCGCACCCTTCGTCCGGAGACCCCGTTGACCACCGCCGCCCTGACCCCCGAGATGGCCGCCCTGGGCATCGCCATAGGCCTGTTCTTCTCGCTGCTGTGCTATCTCACGACCAACCTGTCGCCCGGCGGAATGATCACCCCCGGCTGGCTGGCGCTGACCCTCATCGAGGACCTCCAGCGCGCGGCCATGGTGGTGGGCGTCACCGCCCTCACCTACGGCGGCACCAAGATCATGCAGCGGCTGGTGATCCTCTACGGCAAGCGGCTGTTCGCCGCCGTGGTGCTGCTCGGCGTGCTCCTCCAGGCCACGGTGATGATCGTGCTCTCCCTGGAGTTCCCGCTGCTGTACGGCAACCAGACGCTCGGCTTCATCGTGCCGGGCCTGATCGCCTACCAGATGGTGCGCCAGCCCAAGGGGGCCACGCTGCTGGCCACCGGCACGGTGTCCCTCATGGCCTACATCGTCGTCGCCGCCGGCCTGCTGCTCGGCGTCATGCCGACCGTCTGAGAACCGAGGAGCTAACGATGGCAGGGAAGAAGAAGTCGAGGCCCGTCGTCACCGGCCTGGTGCTGCTGGCGCTGGTCGGCACCTCCGGCTACCTCACGGTGGAGCTGCGCAAGCAGGAGGACCCGGGGATCACCGAGGTGCGCAACGTCGGCGTCCTGGAGGGCGGCCGCAGCACGGGCGCCGCCGAGGCCAGGACCACCTGGTCGCGGCTGGAGAACCCGGCGCGCTCGGTGCTGCGCGGGGCCGACGGGCAGATCAAGGCCGTCTTCACCGACGGCGCGCGCACCGCGACGCTGACCGGTCCGGCCCGCACCTTCCAGGAGCCCGCGTCGACCGCGTCCAAGGTCAGCACCACGGACTGGGTGCGGCTGATGCCGGAGCCGTGGACCAAGGGCGCCGAGAACAAGAAGTGGTTCAAGGACTGGTACGCCGAGTACAAGGACAGCAAGGAGGACGACATCTTCGCGTTCGCCTTCCAGTACGTGGCGGGCGCCCCGGACAAGAAGGACGAGCAGGGTGTCGTCTACGCCGGTGACGCCAGCTTCGGGCCGCTGAACACCACCGGCGCCGAGGGGGGCGACCTGCGCCTGGAGCAGTCCGACTTCTACGACTACCTCCAGGTGCCCTACCCGTTCCGGGACGGCACCGTCGGGCAGCCGGAGTCGATGCGGGCCCGCTCCATCGACTGCTCGGGCTTCATCCGGATGGTGCTGGGCTACCGGGCGCGCTTCCCGCTGATGTCCTCCGACACCTCCGGCGACGGCCTGCCCCGCACCGCGAACGGCATGGCCCGCTCCAAGGTGGGCGCCGACATCCTGCCGCTCAGCGGCATCTCCGCGAAGGACCGGCCCGCCGCGATCGACCAGCTCCAGCCGGGCGACCTCGTCTTCTTCAAGCTGGACACCCGCACCGGCCAGCGCCTGGACCACGTCGGCATGGTCCTCGGCCACGACACCGAGGGGCACCTGATCTTCGTGTCCAGCCGCGAGGAGGTCAACGGACCCACCATCGGCGACGTCGGCGGCGTCTCCCGGCTCGACGGCAACGGCTACTACGCGAAGACGCTGCGCAGCGCCAAGCGGCTCTGACCCGGGCCGGGAACCCCGGCCCGGTGGAGCCCGCCTAGCGGCGGCCGGTCACTCGCCGGCCGCCGCCGACGCCTGCGCCTCGCCGCGCCGGCGGATCTGACGGAACGTGAACTCGGCCAGGTCGTCGCCGGCCTTGAAGGCGGCGGTGTCCTTGTCCGTCATGTCCCGGCCGTTGGTGAAGCCGGTGATGGTGAAGTAGGCGTAGCGGCCGTAGGAGTTGGACGTCGAACGGCAGACCGCCGAGGTGCAGAAGTCCTTGACACCCTTGCCGGACAGCGAGCGGACGATGTCCTTCTTGGTGTCGACCTTGCCCTTGACCTTCTGCGCCTTCGCCTCGGTGTCGAAGACGGCCACGCCGACCGTCACCGCGATGCCGTCCTTGACGTACGAGACGCGCATGAAGCGGGTGCAGTCGCCCTCGGCGAGGATCTTCGGCAGCCCGCCCTTGGTGGCGGCGGAACAGTTCTTCGTGTCCTCCGTCGCGCCCTTCTTGTAGACCGTCTCCCCCATCGTCAGCTGCGTGCCGGGGAAGAGGATCTGGGCGCCCAGCGGGGCCGTGTCCTTGTTCTTGCTGGCGATGAAGTCCTTCGGGTCCAGCGGCGGCGGTGCGCTCGTCGGCGCGAACGACGGCACGGCCGCCGACTCGCCCGGCAGGTCGGCCGTCGAGGGCAGACCCGAAGCCGGTGAGCCGGACGCGGAGTTGTCCCCGTTCGCCGACACCACGGCCACGGCCACGGCCGCGCCGATGGCGACGGTGGCCAGCGCGCCACCGCCGATGAACAGCAGCCGACGCCGCTTGTTGCGGGTCTCCGACGCCTCCGCGAGCGCGGCCCAGTCCGGAGTCTGGTCGGTGCCGTCGTTCCACGGCTGCTGGGAATGCGGTTTCCAGGGATCCCACTGGGACGGGGGTCCCCCCTGCTGCCCGTAGCTCATGGGGCGCATCTTAGACGGAGCTCGGGTGTGCCGGTCCGCCCCAAAGGGCCCTTCGGCACCTAGCGTTCAGGGGATGAGCGAGCGCAAAAGCGACATCTCCGGGTGGTTGGTACGACCGGCGAGCGTGCCGTTGTGGGTCGCCCTGGCCGCCGTGCTGGGGGCCCTCGTGGCGCGCACGGCCCGTCTGACCTCGCGCGGAGGCATGGACAACGCCATCGTCGTCCGCGCGGCCAAGGTCTGGCTGGAGGGCGGCTCGCCGTATGACGACCCCCACTTCCTCTATCTGCCGAGCGCGGTGCTGGCCGCGGCCCCGCAGGTGCTGATGGACCGGGACGTGCTGCTCGTGCTGGCGCCCCTCACGGTGACCGCCTGCCTGGTCGGCGGGTGGGTCTGCGCACTGCGGCTGCACGGCGTCCCGCTGCGCAGCCGCTTCGCCGCCCTCGGGCTGCTCGGGCTCGCGGCGGGCTTCGCCCCCTTCGCCCATCTCGTCTGGCTGGGCAACTGGACGGCGACCGCGGCCCTGGCCCTGCCCCTGGCACTGCTCCTCGCGGGACGCGGGCGCTGGGTGTCCGCCGCGGCCGTGCTCGGCGCCGCGATCGCGCTGAAGCCGCTGCTCGCGCCGATGGCCCTGCTGTTCCTGTTCGCCCGGCGGTGGCGGGCCCTCGCGGTGCTGGTCGCGGTGCCGGTGGCGGCCTCGGCCGGCGCGGCCCTCACCCTGCCGGACCCGGCCGGGTTCTTCACCCGGACCGTGCCGTTCCTGCTCAGCGGCGACGACCGGTTCGTACGGCTCTACGAGGCCTCCCCGGCGGCCGTACTGCCCAGGATGGGGGTGCCCGGGCCGCTGGCCGGCGCCCTCGGGTGCGCGCTGGCGGCGGCGGGCGTCTGGTGTGCGTACCGGCGCTGGCACGGGGGCGGCGGCCCCCTGCGGTACGCGGAGACCGGGGCGCTGCTGATGCTCTCGGCCTTCCTGGTCTCCCGGCCGTCGTACGACCACTATCTGCTGGTCCCGGTGCCGCTGCTGCTGGCCGGGCTGCCGTACGCGGCCTCGGTGACCCGCTCGGTCTGGTTCTGGATGGCACTGGTGCCGCAGTTGCCCGGGGTGACCTGGCCCTATCTGGAGGAGGGCGAGCGGCGGGCCTTCCGGGACGCGGTGACGCTGTGCGCCCTGGCGGTGACGGTGGGACTGCACGCCCTGCGGCAGCCCGGCCCGGAGACGGCGCCGTCCGTGCCGGTCCCGCCCTCGCGCGGGGTGGCGGCGCGCAGCGGTGCGTCCGGCGCGTGAGCGGGAGGGCCCCGCGCGTCGACTACCCTGGGCACGGAACAGCGACGCCGGCCGTGGGCAACCCGTTTTGACCCGGCTGGGGCGCCGCAGGTATCCTGCATGTTCGTTGTGTATTGGCTTGCTCATTCTCACGGGACGGGCCCTTACACCGGTCCACCGGGCCGATGACCAGCAACCCCACGTACGCGGTATGCGTCGCCGCAGTGGCTCAGGCTGTCGTGATCGTTTCGGTGACCTGTTCAGGACCATTCACTCGAAGCGAAGGCTACGAACCGTGCGTACGTACAGCCCCAAGCCCGGCGATGTGACGCGCCAGTGGCACGTCATCGACGCTCAGGACGTCGTCCTGGGTCGTCTCGCCACCACTGCCGCGACGCTCCTCCGGGGCAAGCACAAGCCGATCTACGCGCCGCACGTCGACGCTGGTGACTTCGTCATCATCATCAACGCCGACAAGGTGCACCTCTCCGGCAACAAGCGGACCCAGAAGATGGCGTACCGCCACTCCGGCTACCCGGGTGGTCTGCGCTCCGTCCGTTACGACGAGCTCCTCGACAAGAACCCCGAGAAGGCCATCGAGAAGGCCGTCAAGGGCATGCTCCCCAAGAACACGCTGGGCCGTCAGATGCTCTCGAAGCTGAAGGTCTACAAGGGTGACCAGCACCCGCACGGCGCGCAGCAGCCGCAGCCGTACGAGATCACCCAGGTCGCGCAGTAAGTCCGGCCACCCCCTAAGACTGAAGAGAATCTGAGGAGAATCGTGGCCGAGACCACTGCCGAGCAGCCGCTCGAAGAGCTTGACATCGACAGCTACACCAGCGAGTCCGAGGTTCCGGTGGAGGGCGAGTACACCTCCGAGTCCCTCGCCTCGCGCTTCGGTGAGCCCCAGCCGGCCGCCGGCCTGGGCCGTCGCAAGAACGCCATCGCCCGTGTCCGGATCGTCCCGGGCACCGGCAAGTGGAAGATCAACGGTCGCACCCTCGAGGACTACTTCCCGAACAAGGTGCACCAGCAGGAAGTCAACGAGCCCTTCAAGGTGCTCGAGCTCGAGGGTCGTTACGACGTCGTCGCCCGTATCTCCGGTGGCGGTGTCTCCGGTCAGGCCGGTGCGCTCCGTCTCGGTGTCGCCCGCGCGCTGAACGAGGCCGACGTCGACAACAACCGCGGCCCGCTGAAGAAGGCCGGCTTCCTCAAGCGCGACGACCGTGCGGTCGAGCGCAAGAAGGCCGGTCTCAAGAAGGCCCGCAAGGCCCCGCAGTACAGCAAGCGCTAAGCGCCAGCTGCCTCTGCACGTACTCCGGTACTCCGAACGCCCCGGCGGCACGCCACTGTGCCACCGGGGCGTTCGTCTTATCACCGGGCGCGGGCGTATAACGGCACAAGACGTTCAAAGGCTTGTGTGATCCGATGCCCCGGCATGGAATGCCGGGGAGCGGGAGCCACCGGCGGCCGCGTCAGGGCGGGCGCCGGCTCCGCTTCCCGGAAATGAAGTTTCCTCAGGAGGACAAGTGGGACGACTCTTCGGCACGGACGGCGTGCGGGGTGTCGCCAACGCGGATCTGACGGCCGAGATGGCCCTCGGTCTCTCCGTGGCGGCGGCGCACGTACTGGCCGAGGCGGGCACCTTCGAGGGCCACCGGCCGACCGCGGTGGTCGGAAGGGACCCGCGCGCGTCCGGGGAGTTCCTGGAGGCCGCCGTGGTGGCGGGCCTCGCGAGCGCCGGAGTGGACGTCCTGCGCGTCGGCGTGCTGCCGACGCCCGCGGTGGCGTATCTCACGGGCGCGCTCGGCGCCGACCTCGGAGTCATGCTCTCCGCCAGCCACAACGCCATGCCCGACAACGGCATCAAGTTCTTCGCCCGCGGCGGCCACAAGCTCGCCGACGAACTGGAGGACCGGATCGAGTCGGTGTACGACTCCCACCGGCACGGCGAGCCGTGGGAGCGGCCGACGGGCGCGGGCGTCGGCCGGGTGCGCGACTACGAGGAGGGCTTCGACGCCTACGTCGGGCACCTTCTGAACGTGCTGCCCAACCGGCTGGACGGGCTGAAGATCGTCCTCGACGAGGCGCACGGCGCCGCGGCCGGTGTCTCCCCGGAGGCGTTCCGGCGGGCCGGTGCCGAGGTCGTCACCATCGGGGCCGAGCCGGACGGGCTCAACATCAACGACGGCTGCGGCTCCACCCATCTGGACAAGCTGAAGGCCGCCGTCGTCGAGCACGGCGCCCACCTCGGGATCGCGCACGACGGCGACGCCGACCGCTGCCTCGCCGTCGACCACACCGGTGACGAGGTGGACGGCGACCAGATCCTCGCCGTACTGGCGCTCGCCATGCGGGAGCGCTCCGAACTGCGGTCCGACACCGTGGTGGCGACCGTCATGTCCAACCTGGGTTTCAAACTGGCGCTGGAGCGCGAGGGCCTGAAGCTGGTGCAGACGTCCGTCGGCGACCGGTACGTCCTGGAGGAGATGAAGGAGCACGGCTACGCCCTCGGCGGCGAGCAGTCCGGGCACGTCATCATCCTCGACCACGCCACCACCGGCGACGGCACGCTGACCGGGCTGCTGCTCGCCGCCCGCGTCGCGCAGACCGGGCGCCCGCTGCGGGAGCTGGCCGGAGTGATGGACCGGCTGCCGCAGGTGCTGATCAACGTCCCCGACGTCGACAAGTCGCGGGTGAAGACCTCGGCCGAGCTCGCCGCCGCCGTCACCGAGGCCGAGCGTGAACTCGGCGCCACCGGACGGGTGTTGCTGCGTTCCTCGGGCACCGAACCGCTGGTCCGCGTGATGGTCGAGGCCGCCGACATCGAGCAGGCGCAGTCCGTGGCCGGACGGCTGGCCGACGTGGTGAAGTCCGCGCTGGGCTGACCGCGCCTTCCTGGAGCGGAGGTTCCGTCCACCGCGGCCGAGCCGCCGGTGACGGGCCTCCATCCAGGGGGACGGGTCCGTGGCGCGTGGAGTGGCGCCGCGTCCGACGCGGGACGCGACCCTAGTTTCAGGGTCCATGGACTCATCGAGGAACCTCGTACCGCCTCCCGTTCACGCCGCCTCCAGCGCGCCGAGCCGCCGGACCGCGCTCGCCGGACTCTTCGCGGGCGCCGCCGGAGCGGTGGGGGGCGTCGGCCTCGGCGCACCGGCCGCCTCCGCCGCACCCGCCGGTGCCGTCGCCGCCGGCCCGACCCCCGACGGCTCGCCGACGCCCGGTGCCATGCAGCTCTTCGCCGACCCGGGACTCAACTTCGGCGCCCTGCTGGCTCTGGGGGCCGCGGGCGGCAGGGCCTCCGAGGTCGGCGAAGTCCTCACCGCCGTCAACGCGATCAACGCGGCCGGGGCGAACGAGAACACGTACACCGCGGAGTTCCGCGCCTGGGGCGACCGGCTCGACTCCCTGCGCACCGGCCATCGGGAGACCGACCGGTTCCGCTCGCTGCGCGCCGCGCAGTACTACGGCCAGGCGCTGTTCTTCGTCCTGGGCTCCAGCACCCCCGGTGACGAGGAGCCGCTCTACCTCGCCGGGCGCCGCAACTGGGAGAGGTTCGCCCGGCTCTGCGACCCCGCCGCGACCACCGACCGGGTCCCGTACGGCAGGACGCCGCTGCCTGTGTGGTTCTTCCGGCCCGACACCTCCGGCACGCCCCGCCCGACGGTGATCCTGACCAACGGCAGCGACGGGCAGAACGTCGACATGTGGACGTACGGGGTCATGGCCGCGCTCGACCGGGGCTGGAACGCGCTCGTCTACGACGGCCCCGGGCAGGGGCAGTTGCTCTTCGTCGACGAGGTGGTGTTCACCCCGCGCTGGGAGCAGGTGGTCGGCCCCCTGATCGACTGGCTGCTGCGCCGGTCCGACGTCGACGGCCGGCGGATCGCGCTGACCGGACTGTCGATGGGCGGCAATCTGGCTCCGCGCGCCGCCGCCTTCGACCACCGGATCGCCGCGCTCGTCGCGATGCCCGGCTGCCTCGACCCGTGGCTGGCCTTCCCCGCGGAGCTGCGGGAGATCCTCACCCCGGACCGGGAGGAGACCAACCGGATCTGGAACGAGGAGGTCGTGCCCGAGCTGGGCCCGTCCGAGGCGTACCTGGTGAAGAAGCGGTTCGAGCCGTTCTCCGTCGAGGCGATGCTCGAAGCGCGCCGGGGGCGGATGTTCACCGACTTCTGGACCGCCGCGCGGCGGGTCGCGGCCATGGACATCACCGGTGTGGTCCGCCGGATCGAGGCGCCGACACTCGTGCTCGACTACGAGGACGAGCAGTTCTACCCCGGCCAGCCGCGGGAGATGTACGAACTGCTGCGCGCCCCCAAGGAGTACATCAGGCTGACGTCCGCCACGGGGGCCCAACTGCACTGCTCGCCGATGGCGCCCCAGCAGCACTGCGAGGTCGTGTTCGACTGGCTGGAGGACACCGTGGGCCGCCGCAGCTGATGCCACGGGCGTGCGGCGTCGAGGCGGCGGACCGCGCGGCGTGCCGCGTCGTGCGGTCCTCGCCTTCTCAGACGGCGTTGACCTTGCGCGGCTGCCGCGACCACAGCCACTTCTGGAGCACCAGCGTGAGCGTGCCGGCCAGGACGATGCCCAGCAGGTTCAGCAGGAGCTGTTCCGAGGAGCGCCAGGTCTGCCAGGTGTCGCCGTAGCTGAGGGCGACTGCCGCGTTGGCGGCGGCCGGCACCGTCGTCACCGAGATGGCGACGCCCACCAGGGCGCCGGACTTGGCCGAGGTCAGCGAGAGCGTGCCGGCGGTCCCGGCGAGGACCGCCACGATGAACGAGAACCAGTCGGGGGCGTAGACGAAGGCCGTGTTGGGCCGGTCGGCCTCCAACTGCCGTTCGGAGAAAAGCCCCAGGGCGTCCATGAACCAGCTGAAGCCGACGGTCACCGCCATCGCCACGGCGAACCCGGCGATGAGCGCGACCACCGACCGCAGTGCGAGCCGGGGTTGCCGCCGCACGGTCGCCGTGGAGATCCCGGCCAGTGGGCCGAACTCCGGGCCGACCGCCATCGCCCCGACGATCAGCACCGCGTTGTCCAGCACGACACCGCAGGCCGCGATCATGGTGGCGAGCGTGATGAACGCCAGATAGGTCGCGGAGAGTGTGGACTCCTCGTGCGTGGCCTCCGTCAGGTGGTCCCACAGCACGGCGTCCGCGGGTTCGCCGGGGGCGTCCTTCTCGGCCTGTTCGGCCCGCCGGGACAGCGACAGGTCGATGTTCTCCACGGCGATGGACCCGTCGTCCTCGAGACCCAGACGCTGGAGCCCGGTGAGGAGCGCGTCGCCCGACTCGCGCGCCACGTCGCACAGGACGAGGTCCCCGGCGGGGTCGCGGGCCGCGCCGGGCAGGACGACGAGATGGGCCGTCCCCACCGTCCGCTCGATCAGCCCGACGACGTCCTCGGTCCGTTCGGGCGGCGAGATCAGTCGCAGGTGGAGCATGGGGGCAGCGTAGCCGTCACAGTTTGCGCAGGCTCAGCCGCTGCACCTTGTGGTCGGCGCCCTTGCGGACGACCAGGGTGGCCCGGCCGCGGGTGGGGGCGATGTTCTCCACCAGGTTCGGCTTGTTGATGGTCCGCCACATGGTGCGGGCGTAGTCGAGGGCCTCCTCCTCGGACACCTGCGTGTACTTGCGGAAGTACGAGGAGGGGTCCTGGAAGGCGGTCTCGCGCAGCCGCTTGAAGCGGTGCAGATACCAGCGCTCGATGTCCTCGGTGCGGGCGTCGACGTACACGCTGAAGTCGAAGTAGTCGGCGAGACCGACCCGGGTGCGGCCGTCCTTGCCCGGGAGGGCGGGCTGGAGGACGTTCAGGCCCTCGACGATGAGGATGTCGGGCCGGCGCACGGTGAGCCGCTTGTCCGGGACGATGTCGTAGATCAGGTGCGAGTAGACGGGGGCGGTGACCTCGTCCTTGCCCGCCTTGATGTCGGCGACGAAGCGGGTGAGCGCGCGCCGGTCGTACGACTCCGGGAACCCCTTGCGCGACATCAGGCCGCGCGCCTGCAGTTCCTCGGTGGGCAGCAGGAAGCCGTCGGTGGTGACCAGTTCGACCCGCGGATGCTCGGGCCAGCGCGACAGCAGCGCCTGCAGCAGACGGGCCACCGTGGACTTGCCGACGGCGACCGAGCCGGCGACGCCTATCACGAAGGGTGTGCCGGACTGGGAGCCCTGCTCGCCGAGGAAGGTGTTCAGCGCGCCGCGCAGACCGTCCGTGGCACCGACGTAGAGGTTGAGGAGGCGGGAGAGCGGCAGGTAGATGTCCCGCACCTCGTCGAGGTCGATGACATCGCCGAGACCGCGCAGCTTCTCGACCTCCTCCGCCGTGAGCGGCAGCGGGGTCTTGTCGCGCAGCGCACTCCACTCCGAGCGGGTGAGGTCCACGTAGGGAGTCGCCTCCGGCCGCTGCCGGTGGGCGCTCCGGGGCATCGAGGAGACCGGAGAGATCACAGTCCATTGTTACGGCAGTACGAAAGGACGGCAGGGTGGGATCCGTCACGTGACGGCGACCCGGCTGCTTCCGGTCGTCCGGAGCGTTCGTACCACCGTAGGAATTTCCGAAATCGGGCACGAATCGGCGCTTCGGGTCCCGGATCCGCCCGTAGGCTGCCGCGCATGTGCGGAATCGTGGGATACGTGGGGTCGCAGCCGGCGCTCGACATCGTCATGGCCGGACTGAAGCGGCTGGAGTACCGGGGCTACGACTCGGCCGGGGTCGCCGTGCTCGCGGACGGCGGGCTGGCGGCCGGGAAGAAGGCCGGAAAGCTCGTCAACCTGGAGAAGGAGCTGACGGAGCGGCCGCTGCCGACCGGCACCACCGGCATCGGGCACACCCGCTGGGCCACGCACGGCGGCCCCACGGACGCCAACGCCCACCCGCACCTGGACAACGCCGGACGGGTCGCCGTCGTCCACAACGGCATCATCGAGAACTTCGCCGCCCTGCGCGCCGAGCTGACCGAGCGCGGCCACGACCTTGCCTCCGAGACCGACACCGAGGTCGTCGCCCATCTGCTCGCCGAGGAGTTCTCGGTGACGGCCGACCTCGCCGAGGCCATGCGGCTGGTGTGCCGCCGGCTGGAGGGCGCCTTCACCCTGGTCGCCGTGCACGCCGACGAGCCGGACGTCGTCGTGGGCGCCCGGCGCAACTCACCGCTCGTGGTGGGCGTCGGCGAGGGCGAGGCCTTCCTCGCGTCGGACGTCGCCGCGTTCATCGCCCACACCCGCTCGGCGATCGAGCTGGGCCAGGACCAGGTCGTGGAGCTGCGCCGGGACGGGGTGCGGGTCACCGGGTTCGACGGGCAACCCGCCGACGTGCGCTCCTACCGGGTCGACTGGGACGCGGCCGCCGCGGAGAAGGGCGGCTACGACTACTTCATGCTCAAGGAGATCGCCGAGCAGCCCAAGGCGGTCGCCGACACCCTGCTGGGACGCATCGACGCGGCCGGCTCGCTCCGGCTCGACGAGGTGCGGATCGGCGCCTCCGAGCTGCGCGAGGTCGACAAGGTCGTCATCGTCGCCTGCGGTACGGCCTTCCACGCCGGGCTCATCGCCAAGTACGCCATCGAGCACTGGACGCGCATCCCGTGCGAGGTGGAGCTGGCGAGCGAGTTCCGGTACCGGGACCCGATCATGGACCAGCAGACGCTGGTCGTCGCCATCTCCCAGTCCGGCGAGACCATGGACACTCTCATGGCACTGCGGCACGCCCGTGAGCAGGGCGCCCGGGTGCTGGCGATCTGCAACACCAACGGGTCGACGATCCCGCGCGAGTCCGACGCCGTGCTCTACACGCACGCCGGGCCGGAGGTCGCGGTCGCCTCGACGAAGGCGTTCCTGACGCAGCTGGTCGCCTGCTATCTGGTGGCCCTGTACCTGGGGCAGGTGCGGGGCACCAAGTGGGGCGACGAGATCCGCGCGGTCATCCGGGACCTCTCGCAGATCGCCGGCGCGGTCGACCGGGTGCTGGAGACCATGGAACCGGTGCGGGAGCTGGCGCGGAGCCTCGCCGCGAAGAACACGGTGCTGTTCCTCGGCCGGCACGTGGGCTATCCGGTCGCCCTGGAGGGCGCCCTGAAGCTGAAGGAGCTCGCCTACATGCACGCCGAGGGCTTCGCGGCGGGCGAGCTGAAGCACGGCCCGATCGCCCTGATCGAGGACGACCTGCCCGTCGTCGTGGTCGTGCCGTCGCCGCGGGGCCGGTCGGTCCTGCACGACAAGATCGTCTCCAACATCCAGGAGATCCGGGCGCGGGGCGCGCGCACCATCGTCATCGCGGAGGAGGGCGACGAGGCGGTCGTGCCGTACGCCGACCACCTCATCCGCATCCCGGCCACCCCGACCCTGCTTCAGCCGCTGGTGGCCACCGTGCCGCTCCAGGTCTTCGCCTGCGAACTGGCGACGGCCCGCGGCAACGAGGTGGACCAGCCGCGGAACCTGGCGAAGTCGGTGACGGTGGAGTAGGCGGCGGGAAAACCCCGGCGCGCGGAGCCGCCCGTTGCCTACGCTCCCGGCATGACGATCACGTACGCGTGGCGGGGCGACTTCGAGGACGCGGCCGTCGACGCCCTGCACGGCGAGGCGTTCGGGCACGCTCCGACGGGCACCGAGTGGGGCGCGCGGGTGCGCCGGCACAGCCTCGGCTGGGTCTGCGCGCGGCGGGACGGGCGGCTCGTCGGGTTCGTCAACGTCGTGTGGGACGGCGGTGCGCACGCCTTCCTCCTCGACACGATGGTCGCCTCGGACCGGCGGGGGAGGGGCGTCGGGACCGAGCTCGTGGCCGTCGCCGCCGAGGAGGCCCGCTCGGCGGGCTGCCACTGGCTGCACGTCGACTTCGAAGAGGGGCTGCGGCCCTTCTACCTCGAGGCGTGCGGGTTCCGGGCGACGGACGCGGGCTGATCGCCCTGCGGTGACCCGGCGCCCGCTCAGCCCACCACGTCCCGCCACGCCTCCGGGATGCCCTCCGCCACGTCGTGGGCGCCCACCGGGGCGCCGTCCGCCGCGAACCGCCCCGACAGGCCGTGCAGATACGCCCCCGCGCTCGCCGCGTCCAGCGGCGCCAGGCCCGCCGCCAGCAGGGAGCCCGCGAGGCCCGACAGGACGTCCCCGCTGCCTGCCGTGGCCAGCCAGGACGTGCCCGTGGGGTTCACCCGGACCGGGCCGGTGCCCCCGGCGCCGGCCACCAGGGTCGTGGACCCCTTCAGCAGCACGGTCGCCTCGTAGCGCGCCGCCAGCTCCCGGACCGAGGTCAGCCGGGCCGCCTCGACCTCCTCGCGGGTGACACCGAGCAGCGCCGCCGCCTCCCCGGCGTGCGGGGTCATCAGCGTCGGCGCCGTCCGCGCCCGTACCGCCTCCCGGTCCGCCAGCCGCAGCCCGTCGGCGTCGATCAGCACCGGCACGTCCGCCGCCAGCACCTCGGCGACCGTCGCCGCGTCGTCCCCGGCGCCCGGCCCGACCACCCACGCCTGCACGCGCCCGGCCTTCGCCGGCCCCCGATCCGACACCAGCGTCTCCGGGAACCGTGCGATCACCGCGTCGGCGGCCGGGCCGACGTACCGCACCGCGCCCGCACCGCCGCGCAGCGCGCCCGACACCGCGAGCACGGCCGCCCCCGGATAGCGCGCCGAGCCCGCCGCGATGCCGACCACGCCCCGGCGGTACTTGTCGGACTCCGCCGCAGGCACCGGCAACAGACGCGCCACGTCCGCGTGTTGCAGCGCCTCCAGTTCCACCGCGTCGTGCGGCAGCGTCAGCCCGATGTCGACCAGCCGCACCACACCGGCGTGTTCGCGGGCCGGGTCGATCAGCAGCCCCGGCTTGTGCGTGCCGAACGTGACCGTGAGGTCCGCCCGCGTCGCCGTCCCGTGCACCTCGCCCGTGTCGGCGTCCACACCGCTCGGCAGGTCCACCGCGACCACCGGCACCCGGGCCCGCTCCGCCGCGTGCGCCAGCGCCGCCGCCTCGGGGCGCAGCCCGCCCTTGCCGCCGATCCCTACGATGCCGTCCACGACGAGGTCGGCGCGTTCGACCAACTCCGCGCCCGCGTCGGCGCCGACGCTCCGCCCGCCCGCCTTCCGCAGCGCGGCCAGGCCGCCCGGGTGCGCCCGCTCCGGGGAGAGCAGCACCGCCGTGACGCCGGCTCCGCGCCGGGCCAGCCGGGCACCGGCGTACAGGGCGTCGCCGCCGTTGTCGCCGCTGCCGACGAGCAGCACCACCCGGCTGCCGTACACCCGGCCCAGCAGGTCCGCGCAGGCCGCGGCGAGTCCGGCCGCCGCCCGCTGCATCAGCGCCCCCTCGGGGAGCCGTGCCATCAGCTCCCGTTCGGCCGCCCTTACCGTCTCCACGCCGTACGCAGTCCGCATACGACCGAGTCTGACGCACCGGGCGTGACCCGGCGCATCGAATCAGCCTTCGGCGATCACGACCGCCGAGGCGACCCCCGCGTCATGGCTGAGGGACACGTGCCAGGACCGCACGCCGAGTTCGGCCGCGCGGGCCGCCACCGTGCCGCGCACCCGCAGCCGCGGCCGGCCGCTGTCCTCGACGTAGACCTCGGCGTCGGTCCACAGCAGGCCCGCCGGCGCGCCGAGCGCCTTCGCGAGGGCCTCCTTGGCGGCGAAGCGCGCGGCGAGCGAGGCGACGCCCCGGCGTTCACCGCCGGACAGCAGCAACTCGCTCTCCAGGAACAGCCGTTCGGCCAGCCCGGGCGTGCGGCGCAGCGCCGCGTCGAACCTGTCGATCTCGGCCACGTCGATGCCGACCCCGATGATGCTCATGGCGAGCACCCTATGGGTCCTCGTACGGGTGACCCCGCCGCGCGGCGCCTCCCACCGGGCCCGGAGCGCACGCTTCCCTGTGCGCATGATCAGCGGACGTATCGCCTGCCGGAGCATCGCCGTGATGCTCGCGGCGGCCTCCCTGCTGCCCGTCGGCAGCGCCTCGGCGGACCCCGAGCCCCCGGCCGGCGGGCCGGGCGCCGAACTCGTACCGGGTGTCCCCCTCGACTTGCTCCAGCCCGCCCCGGCCGACACCGCGGACCAGGCCCTGCCGCCCAAGGTGTACGAGCCCAGCGCCGAGGAGGACGCCGTCGAGCCGAAGGACGCCCCCGACGCGACACGCGACCTCGTCGAGTACGTCACTCCGATGGACGCCCTCGGCGGCGTGAAGTGCAGCGACGAGGACGGGCCGCACCAGCGGGAGGTCGAGCGGTGGCTGGGGCGGAAGGCGGACGGCGAGCAGTCCGCCGCCGACTGCCGGGCCATCCGCCGCTTCCAGGTCAAGCACAGGATCAAGCCCGCGATCGGCTTCGCGGGACCGGTCACCTGGGCCACCATGCGGCTGGAGTCGGCGCGCAAGAACCCCAACGCCGCCGGGAAGTGCCCCGTGCGGGCGTACCGGGTCGCCTGCGTGGACCTCGACCGGCAGATCGCCTGGGTGCAGACGGGCCGCAAGGTCGTCTTCCAGCCGGTGTCCGTGCGCAGCGGACGCAAGGGCTACGGCACCCGCGCCGGGTGGCACCGCGTCTACTGGCGGCACAAGAACCACGTGTCGACGCTCTACAACAGCCCGATGCCGTACGCGCAGTTCTTCGACGGCGGGCAGGCCTTCCACGGCGTCTACGGCAGCATCTTCACCGAGGTCGGCTCCATGGGCTGCGTGAACATGCGCCTGGACGACGCCCGCGCCCTGTGGAAGCTGCTGAGGAAGGGCGACCGCGTCTACGTGTGGGGCCACCGGACCGAGGGCTGATCGGGTCCCGGGGGTCCGGCGCGACGGCGTCGCCGGGCCCCTCTGAGACACTGGGGGCGCGATGAGAGAGACAGCACCACAGCGGACCGCGCCCGCGCGTGCCCGCGCCGAGATCGACCTGGCCGCCCTGCGGGCCAACGTGCGGACGCTGCGCGGCCGCGCCCCCGGCGCCGCCCTCATGGCCGTCGTCAAGGCGGACGCGTACGGCCACGGGGCGCTGCCCTGCGCCCGCGCCGCGCTGGAGGCCGGGGCGACCTGGCTGGGCACGGCCACCCCGCAGGAGGCGCTCGCGCTGCGCGCCGCCGGCATCCAGGGCGTACGGATCATGTGCTGGCTGTGGACGCCCGGCGGACCCTGGCAGGAGGCGATCGAGGCCGACCTGGACGTCTCCGTGAGCGGGATGTGGGCGCTGCGCGAGGTCACCGAGGCGGCCCGGCGGGTCGGGACACCCGCGCGGGTCCAGCTCAAGGCCGACACCGGCCTCGGGCGGGGCGGCTGCCAGCCCGGGGACGACTGGGCCGAGCTGGTCCGGGAGGCGCTGCGCGCCGAGGCCGACGGGCTGATCCGGATCACCGGGCTGTGGTCGCACTTCGCCTGCGCCGACGAGCCGGGCCACCCCTCCATCGCCGCCCAGCTGGACAGCTTCCGGGAGATGACCGCGTACGCCGAGGAGCGGGGCGCGCGCCCCGAGGTGCGGCACATCGCGAACTCCCCGGCCACGCTCACGCTCCCCGAGAGCCACTTCGACCTGGTGCGCACCGGCATCGCGCTCTACGGCGTCTCACCGAGCCCCGAGCTCGGCAGCCCCGCCGACCTGGGCCTGCGTCCCGTGATGACGCTCTCGGCGTCCCTGGCCCTGGTCAAGCAGGTGCCCGGCGGTCACGGCGTCAGCTACGGGCACCACTACGTCACCCCGGGCGAGACCACCCTCGGCCTCGTCCCGCTCGGCTACGCCGACGGCATCCCGCGGCACGCCTCGGGTGCCGGTCCGGTCCTGGTCGGCGGCAAGTGGCGGACGGTCGCCGGGCGGGTCGCGATGGACCAGTTCGTCGTCGACCTCGGCGGGGACGAGCCCGAGGCGGGCGCCCGGGCCGTGCTGTTCGGCCCCGGTGACGGTGGCGAGCCCACGGCCGAGGACTGGGCGCAGGCCGCGGGGACCATCGGGTACGAGATCGTCACGCGCATCGGATCGCGCGTCCCCCGCGTCTATGTCGACGGGACCCGGTAGCCGAGGCCGCCGGTTCCTCGCGAAGTGCGGTGTGTGCGGCCACGCGGTTGCTACCAGTGAGTACATTCATGTGAAAGAGGAACGAGAGGGGTAACCCGTAGGGGGCCCCACGCGGACCACCGGCACCGTCCACCACCGTCGTCACACCGGCAGACCGGACCCAGCGAAGAGGAGCGGTACGTGAGCGAGAGCAGCGCGGAGGCCGCCGTCGCGGCCGTCGCCTCCGCCTCGGAGGCGGCCGCGGGCTGGCGCAGGGCGACCGGTCTCGCCGGCGCGGCGATAGGCGTGATCGCGGCCGGCGCGGCCGCGGGTGTCGCCATAGAGCGGATGACCGTGGGCCGCGGCATGCGGCAGAAGGCACGCCTCGCCCTCGACTCGGCGGGCCCTTACGGCTCGCTGCGCGGCACCCCCGGCAAGGCGTACGCCGACGACGGCACCGAGCTGTACTACGAGGTCGACGACGTCGACCCGGAGTCCGCGCCCGCGCTCAGCCCTCGCAGGCGCCGGCTGTTCGGCCGCAAGGCGCCCGCCCCCGTCACCGTCGTCTTCAGCCACGGCTACTGCCTCAACCAGGACTCCTGGCACTTCCAGCGGGCGGCGCTGCGCGGAGTCGTACGCACGGTGCACTGGGACCAGCGCAGCCACGGGCGGTCGGCGCGCGGCGTCGCCCAGACCCAGGAGGGGCGGCACGTCGACATCGAGCAGCTGGGGCGGGACCTGAAGGCCGTCATCGACGCGGCGGCGCCCGAGGGACCGCTCGTGCTGGTCGGGCACTCCATGGGCGGGATGACCGTGATGGCGCTCGCCGACGAGTACCCGGAGCTGATCCGCGAGCGGGTCGTCGCCACCGCTCTGGTCGGTACGTCGTCCGGGCGGCTCGGCGAGGTCAACTTCGGGTTGCCCGTCGCGGGGGTGAACGCGGTGCGCCGGGTGCTGCCGGGCGTCCTCAAGGCGCTGGGGCAGCGCGCCGAGCTGGTGGAGAAGGGGCGCCGGGCCACCGCCGACCTGTTCGCGGGGATCATCAAGCGGTACTCGTTCTCGTCGCGGGACGTGGACCCGGCGATCGCCCGGTTCGCCGAGCGGATGATCGAGGGCACCCCGATCGACGTGGTCGCCGAGTTCTACCCGGCCTTCGCCGACCACGACAAGACCGAGGCGCTCCCCCTGTTCACCGACATGCCGGTGCTCGTGCTCGCCGGCGTGGGCGACCTGGTCACACCGAGCGAGCACAGCGAGGCCATCGCCGATCTGCTGCCGGAGGCCGAACTGGTTCTGGTGCCGGACGCCGGGCACCTCGTCATGCTGGAGCACCCGGAGGTCGTCACGGACCGCCTCGCGGACCTGCTCACGCGCGCGGGCGCGGTGCCCGCAGGGGCTACGGTTAGTGGCTATGGAAGCACCAGCAGCACCGCACGACGCGGGTGATCTTCAGCTGACCGTCACCTCCCCCGAGCAGATGCGCGAGCTCGGCCGCCGGCTCGCCAAGCTGCTGCGCGCCGGCGACCTCCTGATGCTCAGCGGGGAGCTCGGCGCGGGCAAGACCACGCTGACCCGGGGGCTCGGCGAGGGCCTCGGGGTCCGGGGCGCGGTGACGTCCCCGACCTTCGTGATCGCCCGCGTGCACCCGTCGCTCGGCGACGGCCCGCCGCTCGTCCACGTCGACGCCTACCGGCTGTCCGGCGGCCTGGACGAGATGGAGGACCTCGACCTGGACGTATCGCTGCCCGAGTCGGTCGTCGTCGTGGAGTGGGGCGAGGGCAAGGTCGAGGAGCTGACCGAGGAGCGCCTCCAGGTCGTCATCCACCGGGCCGTCGGCGACACCACCGACGAGGTGCGCCAGGTGACGGTGACCGGGCTGGGCGAGCGCTGGGGAGCGGTGGACCTGAGCGTGCTGGCGGCCTGATGCGTCCGGGGCGGGGCCGGCCGTGCAGTCGTGGACCTGTGCCGTCCGCCTGAAGCGTCCGGGGCGGGGCCGGCCGTCCAGCCGTCGACCTGTGCCGTCCGCCTGAAGCGCTCCCGGCGAGGCCGTTCCGACAACGTGTCGGGAAAACATTGCGTTCACGGTCGTGGGCGTGGTCACATGGACTCCAGTCCGTGGTTAGGTCTGCCTAACCGCGCCCGCCCCCGACCTCAGGAGGCGTCCATGCCGGCATCGGAGAACACGCCCCACGGCGAGGCCCGGCCGCGGCCGTACCCACCGGCCGACGGCGTCTCCCTGTCCGTGCGCGATCTGCTGGCGGCCAACGCCGCCGCGCGACTCGTCTCCACACCGCCGCCCGCGCCCGAGTCCCGCCCGGTCGCCGAGCCACGCCCCGAGGCCGCCTGACCCGCCGGATCAGGGGATCACGACGACCGTGCGGCCGATCGTGGCGAACTTCCACATGGCCGTGCCGTCCGAGCGCGACTCGCGGATGCCGCCCGTCCGCGCGACCGGGTCCGGCTGCGGGGTGCCGCCCGGGACGGCCGCGCTGAACCCGATGGTCACGCCGTCCACCGACGCGAACCGCACCACGTGCTCCACCGGCAGCCCGTCGGTTCCGGTGATCGAGCTGGAGCGGGACCCGACCGTGTAGGCGCCCGGCGCCGGGTCGACCGATCCGGGGGACACCCGGAACGTCCGCTTGACCTTGTCGCCGTTCCCGACCAGCCACACCCGGTCGTCGTCCAGCGAGTACACGACCCGCTCCCCGATGCCGGAGCCGGCGGGCAGCGCCTCCGGATCGTCGCTGTCCCGGGGAGCCTTGGAGGTGCTCACGCCGAGCGTGCCGCCGGTGCGTTCGCCCAGGTCGGGTGGGACGTTCGCGGCGGCCTGGAAGGTGAGGAACCCGACCGCTGCGAGGGCGGCCGCGGTCAGGCCCACGACGAATCCGGAACTGCTGCCCGCCACCGTCACCACCTCAGCGTTCGCTCGCGCCACGTGATCACGCCGACCGTAGCAGTCACCGGCGGCCCGACCGGGGCGGCACTTCCGGCGCCCCGGGCGCCGTAGGCTGTTTGCGTGCTCTTGCTCGCTCTGGATACCGCCACCCCCGCCGTCACCGTCGCACTGCACGACGGCACGGACGTCATCGCCTCCTCGAGCCAGGTGGACGCGCGCCGGCACGGCGAGCTGCTGCTGCCGGCCGTCGACCGGGTCCTCGCCGAGGCCGGTGTGAAGCTGGACGCCGTCACCGGCGTCGTCGTAGGCGTCGGCCCCGGCCCCTACACCGGGCTGCGAGTCGGCCTGATGACCGCCGACACCTTCGGGCTCGTCCTCGGCGTCCCCGTGCACGGCGTGTGCACGCTGGACGGCCTCGCCTACGCCGCCCACATCGAGAAGGGCCCCTTCGTCGTGGCGACGGACGCCCGGCGCAAGGAGGTCTACTGGGCGCGGTACGCCGACTCGCGTACCCGCCTGACCGAACCGGCCGTCGACCGGCCCGCCGACATCGCCGCCGAGGTCGCCGGGCTCCCGGCGGTCGGCGCCGGCGCGCTGCTCTACCCCGACACGTTCCCGCAGGTCCACGAGCCCGAGCATGTGTCGGCCGCCGCCCTGGCGGCCCTGGCCGCCGAGCGGCTGGCCGCCGGGGAGGAACTGCCCGCGCCCCGGCCGCTGTACCTGCGCCGCCCCGACGCCCAGGTCCCCAAGAACTACAAGGTGGTCACCCCCAAGTGACCGGACCCGCGACCACCCCCGGCGGCGCCGAGGGCCCCACGCTGCGCGAGATGCGCTGGTGGGACATCGACTTCGTGCTGGCGCTGGAGAAGGAGCTGTTCCCCGAGGACGCCTGGTCCCGGGGCATGTTCTGGTCCGAACTGGCGCACTCCCGCGGAGCCGAGGCCACCCGCCGCTATGTCGTCGCCGAGGAGGACGGGCGTCTGGTCGGCTACGCCGGGCTGGCCTCCGCCGGCGATCTGGCCGACGTCCAGACCATCGCCGTCGCCCGCGACCACTGGGGGACCGGCCTCGGCGGTCGGCTGCTCGCCGAACTGCTCCGCGCCGCCACCGAGTTCGAGTGCGCCGAGGTGATGCTGGAGTGCCGGGTGGACAACGTCCGCGCCCAGCGGCTCTACGAGCGCTTCGGCTTCGAGGCGATCGGCTTCCGGCGCGGCTACTACCAGCCGGGGAACGTCGACGCCCTGGTGATGCGACTGACCACAGCGCCCGACAGCGGCAGCGCCTCGGGTGACGACTCCGTACAAGGAACTGAGATCAATGGCTGACTCGCGGGACGAACCCCTCGTTCTGGGCATCGAGACCTCGTGCGACGAGACCGGCGTCGGCATCGTCCGCGGCACCACCCTCCTCGCCGACGCCGTCGCCTCCAGCGTCGACGAGCACGCCCGCTTCGGCGGTGTCGTGCCCGAGGTCGCCTCCCGGGCGCACCTGGAGGCCATGGTTCCGACGATCGACCGGGCGCTGAAGGAGGCGGGCGTGAGCGCCCGTGACCTCGACGGTGTGGCGGTCACGGCCGGTCCCGGCCTCGCGGGCGCCCTGCTGGTCGGCGTGTCGGCGGCCAAGGCGTACGCCTACGCGCTGGGCAAGCCGCTGTACGGCGTCAACCACCTCGCCTCGCACATCTGCGTGGACCAGCTGGAGCACGGGCCGCTGCCCGAGCCGACGATGGCCCTGCTGGTGTCCGGCGGGCACAGCTCGCTGCTGCTGTCCTCCGACATCACCTCCGACGTCCGCCCGATGGGCGCGACCATCGACGACGCGGCCGGCGAGGCGTTCGACAAGATCGCCCGGGTGCTGAACCTCGGCTTCCCCGGCGGCCCCGTCATCGACCGCTACGCCCGCGAGGGCGACCCGGAGGCGATCGCGTTCCCGCGCGGTCTGACCGGGCCGCGCGACCCGGCGTACGACTTCTCCTTCTCCGGTCTGAAGACCGCGGTCGCCCGCTGGATCGAGGCGAAGCGGGCCGTCGGCGAGGAGGTGCCGGTGCGGGACGTCGCGGCCTCCTTCCAGGAGGCGGTCGTCGACGTGCTGACCCGCAAGGCCGTACGGGCCTGCAAGGACGAGGGCGTCGACCATCTGATGATCGGCGGCGGCGTGGCCGCCAACTCCCGGCTGCGGGCGCTGGCCCAGGAGCGCTGCGAGGCGGCCGGCATCCGGCTGCGGGTGCCCCGCCCGAAGCTGTGCACGGACAACGGTGCGATGGTCGCCGCGCTCGGCGCCGAGATGGTCGCGCGCAACCGGGCGGCCTCCGACTGGGACCTGTCCGCGGACTCCTCGCTGCCGGTGACGGACCCGCATGTGCCGGGCACCGGGCACGACCATGTGCACGAGGTGAGCAAGGAGAACCTGTACTCGTGACCGTCGCCCTGATGTGGGAGGCGCGGGCGGTCCCCGGCCGGGGCGAGGAACTGCTCGCCTGGGCGCGGGTGCAGGAGCTGCCCCGGCCGCCGCTGCGCCGGGAGACCTTCCGGGCGCCCCAGGACCGGGTCCTCGTCGTCACGTGGTGGGACGCGGACGCCGACGCCGAGGTGCCGGAACTGCCCGAACCGGACGCCGGTCTGGTGGTCCGGGCCGTGCACCGATGGCGGTTCGAGTCGCTCGGTACGGAGGGTTCCGGCCGGTCCGACGGGTGAGGGGGCCGACTCGGCAAACCGAAGCTTTCGTGACGTCGCGCGAATGTTCCGGTGCGAAGACTCGGAAAGAAGGGGTTCGTCACGGGGCCGGGCGGGGTTACGATCGCCGCCATGACAGCCCGTGAGACCGCTGAATCCCGGACGGCCGTGCCGGAGACCCGGTCGGCACCGTCGACGGCGCCGACGGCCGGCCGCTCCGGGCGGACGGCCACGCTCGCCGAGATCGCCCGCGAGGCGGGTGTCTCGGCGCCGACTGTTTCGAAGGTCCTCAACGGGCGCGCGGACGTCGCCCCGGGCACCCGTACCCGTGTCGAGGAGCTGCTGCGCGCCCACGGCTACCGCCGACGGCGGGCCGAGACCGGCCGCTCGCCCCTGATCGACCTGGTCTTCCACGAGCTGGAGAGCGCGTGGGCGATGGAGGTCATCCGGGGCGTCGAGAACGTCGCCAGGGACGCGGGGCTCAGCGTCGTGCTCAGCGAGAGCGCCGGGCGCCTCACCCCGGGCCGGACCTGGGCCGACCAGGTCGCCGCCCGCCGCCCGCACGGCGTGATCCTCGTGCTGTCCGACCTCGACGAGTCGCAGCGCGCCCTGCTGACCAGCCGTTCCATCCCGTTCGTGGTGATGGACCCGGCGGGCGACCCGGGCGCCGACGTGCCGTCCATCGGCGCCACCAACTGGCAGGGCGGCCTCGCCGCCACCCGGCATCTGATCGAGCTGGGGCACCGGCGGATCGGCGCGATCACCGGGCCGTCCCGGATGATGTGCAGCCGCGCCCGCCTCGACGGCTACCGCGCGGCCCTGGAGACCGCCGGGATGGCGGTCGATCAGAGCATGGTGCGCACCGGCGACTTCCACCATGAGACCGGCTACCGGCAGGGCCTGGAGCTGCTGCGCCGCCCGGACCGGCCCACCGCGGTCTTCGCGGGCAACGACCTGCAGGCGCTCGGCCTGTACGAGGCCGCGCGGGAGCTGGGGCTGCGGGTGCCGGAGGACCTGAGCGTGGTCGGGTTCGACGATCTGCCGGTCGCCCGGTGGGTCGGGCCGCCGCTGACGACCGTACGGCAGCCGCTGACGGAGATGGCGGAGGCGGCGGCGAAGCTGGTCCTCGACCTCGCCCGGGAGCAGACCGCCCCCACGGCGACCAGGATCGACCTGGCGACCAGCCTGGTGGTCCGCAGCAGCACGGCCCCGCCGCCGGAGCTCTGACGCCCGCCGGGGACCGAAACATTCGGCCCCTTCCTGAGAGAAGTCTGAGAATTTCGCGAGAAAAGCGGCACCGGGCTCCCTGGCCGTAATAATTCGGACGTACGTTCCTCCCCATGAGGGGACGTGGGCGGGCAGCGAGTGGGGACGACGACGGGGGGCGCGGGGGCCGGCGGGCGTCCGTATGGCGACGGGCGGGGATCGCCCTCGCGGCGTTACTGGCCCTGGCGATCGGGGTGGCGGCCTGGGCCTACCGGCATCTCGACGACAACATCACGGGCGTCGACATCGACCAGGCGCTGGGCGACGACCGCCCGCCCCGGGCGATGACGACCCCGACGCCGTCGGCGTCGCCGCTGCCGACGGAGGCGCTGAACATCCTGGTCCTCGGCTCGGACTCGCGCAGCGGCGCCGACAACAAGAAGCTCGGCGGGGGCGACAGCGGGGGCGCACGCTCGGACACCGCGATGGTGTTCCACATCGACGCCGGGCGCACCGCGGCGACGGTCGTGAGCGTCCCGCGCGACACCCTGGTCGACCGGCCTTCCTGCCCGCTGCCGTCCGGCGGTTCGACCCGGCCGGCGTACCAGGCCATGTTCAACAGCGCCTACGCGCTGGGCGGTCCGGTGTGCGCGGTCAAGACGGTCGAGTCGCTGACCGGGGTGCGGATGGACCACTACGTCGAGCTCGACTTCTCCGGGTTCGCGAAGCTGGTGGACGCCCTCGGCGGGGTCACGGTCACCACGGACGAGGACATCCACGACGAGGACAGCCACCTCGACCTCGCGGCCGGCACGCACCACCTGGACGGCAAGCAGGCGCTGGCCCTGGCCCGCACCCGGCACGGCATCGGCAACGGCAGCGACCTGGGCCGTATCGAGCTCCAGCAGAAGCTGGTGAAGGCCCTGCTCGACCAGATCTCCGCCACCGACCTGCTCACCGACCCCGCGAAGCTCTACCGGGTCGCCGACGCGGTGACCGGCGCCCTGACCACGGACACGGGCCTCGACTCGCTGAGCGAGCTGACCGGCCTGGGCCAGAGCCTGCGCGGATTGACGTCCGACACGGTCAGGACCGTGACCATGCCGGTGGTGCCCGCGCCGTCCAACCACAACAGGGTCGTGGCGGACGAGCCGGAGGCGGGCGAGCTGTGGAAGTCGCTGCGCTGAGAAAAGATTTCTCAGAAATCCCGGAGGACGTGTCGATCCGGCGGCCCGCCGTTCGACGCAGGGGTGAGAGGCCGGGAAGGGCCCGGTCACCGCAGCACGAGGAGTCACCATGCCCCGATACCTGTCGCTCGTGAAGATCGACGAGGCGTCCGCCCCCGCCGAGGGTCCGAGCCCCGAGCTGATGCGGCGCATGGGCGAGCTGATCGAGGAGGTCACCAAGGCGGGCGTCATGCTCGACACCGCCGGCCTGCTGCCGTCCGCGCAGGGGACCAGGGTGCACTGGGAGGGTGGCCGGATCTCCGTCACCGACGGGCCGTTCACCGAGGCCAAGGAGGTCGTCGGCGGGTACGCGCTCATGCAGTGCAAGGACAAGGCCGAGGCCATCGAGTGGACCACGCGGTTCCTGAAGGTCCACGAGGAGTTCTGGACCGTCACCTGCGAGGTGCGGGAGATCGCCGAGGGGTGAGCCCGTCCGCTGGGCGCCGGGACCGGCAGGGTGTTCGATGGTGGGTTGTGGAGACATCGCGCGCCATCGACCCCGGGCCGGGCCGCGGCACCCCGTCCGGCCCCGATCCTCGTCCGGACTCCGGTACCCCGTCCGGCCCCGGCCCCCGGTCGGATACCGGCGTCCCGTCCGGCTCCGATCCCTGGTCGGCTTCCGGCGTCCCGTCCGGCTCCGATGCCTGGTCGGCTTCCGGCGTCCCGTCCGGCTCCGATGCCTGGTCGGCCTCCGGCGTCCCGTCCGGCTCCGATGCCTGGTCGGCCTCCGGCGTCCCGTCCGGCTCCGATCCCCGGTCGGACTTCGGCACCCCGTCCGGCCCAGCCCTCCGGCCGACGTCCGGCACCCCGTCCGCCGCCGATCCCCGGTCCGCCATCGAGACCGTCTTCCGGCTGGAGTTCGCCCGGGTCGTCGCCGCCGTCACCCGGATCGTCCGGGACGTCGGCATCGCCGAGGAACTGGCCCAGGACGCCCTCGTCGCCGCGCTGGAACAGTGGCCGCGCGACGGTGTGCCCGACCGGCCGGGCGCCTGGCTCACCGCCGCCGCCCGGCACCGTGCCGTCGACCTGGTCCGCCGCCGGGAGAACTACGCCCGCAAGCTCCGGGAGATCGGCCGGGACCTGGAGGACGTGCCACCGCCGCCGGAGCCCGCCGACCCCGACGCCATCGACGACGACCTGCTGCGGCTCGTCTTCACCACCTGCCACCCCGTGCTCTCCCCGGAGGCCCGCACCGCCCTCACCCTGCGGCTGGTCGGCGGTCTGACCACGGCCGAGATCGCCCGCGCCCACCTCGTCCCCGAGGCCACGGTCGCCCAGCGCGTGGTCCGCGCCAAGCGCACCCTGGCCCGCCGGAACGTGCCCTTCGAGGTGCCGTACGGACCCGACCGCGAGGCCCGGCTCGGCTCGGTCCTCGACGTCATCTACCTGATCTTCAACGAGGGGTACGCCGCCAGCGCGGGCGACGACTGGCTGCGCCCCGCGCTGTGCGAGGACGCGCTGCGGCTGGCCCGCCAGCTGGCCGCGCTGATGCCGAAGGAGCCCGAGGTGCACGGGCTCGCCTCGCTGCTGGAGTTCCAGGCGTCCCGCACGGCCGCCCGCACCGCCCCCGACGGCACGCCCGTCCTGCTGCGCGACCAGGACCGGCGCCGCTGGAACCGCATGCTCGTCGCCCGGGGCGTCGACGCCCTGGACCTGGCGAGCGCGACGGCCACGGGCGCCCCCGGGCCGTACGCCCTCCAGGCCGCCATCGCCGCCTGCCACGCGCACGCGTACACCTACGAGGAGACCGACTGGCGGACCATCAGCACCCTCTACCGGCTGCTCGCCGCCCAGTCGCCGTCACCGGTGGTGGAGCTGAACCGTGCGGTGGCCGTGTCGATGGCCGAGGGCCCAGGACCCGCCCTGGAGATCGTCGACTCCCTCGCGGACGAACCCGCGCTGCGCGACTACCACTTGCTGCCGAGCGTGCGCGGCGATCTGCTGCTGCGCCTCGGCCGTACGGCGCAGGCGCGGGCGGCGTTCGAGCGCGCGGCGGCGCTGACGCGCAACGAGCAGGAGCGGGAGCTGCTGCTGAGACGGGCGGCGGACGCCACCCCTTAGGGCCTTTCGTTTGGAGCAGGCCGGGCTCCCGCGTACTGGTTGTACGCGGGTGGCCGGCCGGTGCGGCGAGAGGGCGTGCCGGGCGTCGAACGGCAGGCGGGACTTTGCGGACACGGCCTAGGCGGGGTGCCCCACGAGCATCGTCGGGGCGCCCGCCACCCGGGTCAGAAAGACGGTGGCGGCGTTCGGGCCCTGCGGTTTGACCTTGCGGCGCAGTTCCTCCGGCTCGACCGCCGACCCGCGCTTCTTCACGGTCAGCGTGCCCACCCCGCGCTCCCGCAGCAGCGCCTTGAGCTTCTTCACGTTGAACGGCAGCTGGTCGGTGATCTCGTACGCGGTCGCGTACGGCGTGGGACGCAGTGTGTCCGCCGTGACGTAGGCGATCGTCGCGTCGACCAGCCCGCCATCCAGTGACTCGGCGACCTCGGCGACCAGATGGGCCCGGATGACGGCACCGTCCGGCTCGTACAGGTAGCGGCCGACGGGCCGCACCTCGGGGTCGGGCAGGCCGCGGGAGAGCAGGGAGCGCGGGCCCGGCAGCAGGGTGGCCCGGATCGCGCCGGGGGCCGTCCCGAACCACAGCACCGCCTCCTTCACATCCCCGCCGTCCGAGATCCACTCGGCCTCGGCGTCGCCGGGGACCGCCTCGTGCGGGATGCCCGGCGCCACCTTCAGGGCGGCGTGGGGCGTGGTCCGCGCCGTCTCCACGGCCCAGGACAGGGGCGGCGAGTACGCCTCGGGGTCGAAGATGCGGCCGCGTCCGCCGCGCCTGGCCGGGTCGACGAACACGGCGTCGAATCCGGCGGTGCCGACCTCGGTGACATCCGCCTCGCGCACCTCGACGAGGCCGGCGAGCCCGAGCGCCGTCATGTTGGCCCGGGCCGCCGCCACCGTCAGCGGGTCCCGGTCGACCGCCAGCACCCGGATGCCGGCCCGCGCGAGCGCGATCGCGTCGCCGCCGATGCCGCAGCACAGGTCGGCGACCGAGCCGATGCCCAGCTCCCGCATCCGGGCCGCCCGGTACGCCGCCACGCTCGCCCGCGTCGACTGCTCGACGCCGTTCGGCGTGAAGTACATCCGTCCCGCGTCCTCGGTGCCGAACTTCGCCGCCGCGCGCTGCCGCAGCCGCGCCTGTCCGAGGGCCGCGGAGACCAGCTCGGCCGGGTGCTCGCGGCGCAGCCTGGTGGCGACGGCGAGTTCGTCGGCGGGGTCGGTGTCGCGCGCGGCGTCGAGGAGGGCGCGGCCCTCGGGGGCGAGCAGGGCGGTGAAGGCGTCGAGGTGGTCGTTCACCGGGTCATTGTCGGCCAGTCGGTGGATGGTCCGCTCCACGGCGGCGCTGTCGTCCCGGTCCGGGTGCGGGTGCCTGTCAGGATCCGGCTCCATGCGACTTGTAGTACAAAATGACAAAAAGGGACGGCTTCGGCTTCGGGGGGCGCGGCTCCAGGGAGCGCGGCTTCGGCGGGCGCGGCTCCGGGGAGTCGTCGCCGTGCTCGCCGCCGCGGCCATCGCCTCGGGGTGTGCGCAGGGCGGTATCGCCGGTCAGCCGGGCGGCGGTTCCCCGGCCGCGGGTCCCGTCCCGAGCCGGTCGGCCGACGCTCCCGCGTCGCGTCCGCAGGGCACGCGCCCGCCGGACAGCACGCGCAGGCCGGACGGCACTCGCGCCCCCGACGGCCGGCGGCCGCAGTCGGCGCAGCAGGCCCATGCCGCCCGGGTCGCCGCCGCCCGGCGCTGGCGGCTCGCCCGTGTCCCGCTCGTGCCCCCGCCACCGCCCAGGTCCAAGCCGGAGATCACCACCCGCAAGGGCTTCGAGGTCGACGGCCACGAGGAGCTGGGCCTCCCGCCGGTCTTCACGACCGTCCCCACGACCCGGAAGGTCGTCTTCCTGACCATCGACGACGGCGCCGAGAAGGACCCGGCGTTCCTGCGCATGATGAGCGACCTGAAGGTGCCGTACACCGCCTTCCTCAGCGACTACGTGATCAAGGACGACTACGGCTACTTCGAGCGGATGCGGCGCACGGGCACGGGCCTGCACAACCACACCCTCCACCACCGCTATCTGCCCGCCCTGTCCTACCGCCGCCAGCAGTACGAGATCTGCGGCATGCAGGACGTCATGGAGGAGCGCTACGGCGAGCGCCCCGCGCTGTTCCGGCCGCCCTTCGGCAACTACGACCGCGACACCCTGCGCGCCGCCAAGTCCTGCGGCGTGCGGTACGTCCCCCTGTGGAACGAGGAGGTCTTCGTCGACCACTGGGAGTACCGGGAGTGGGACCGGAAGATCCGTCCGGGTGACATCGTGCTCAGTCACTTCCGGGGCCGGGGCGAGTGGAAGGGCACAATGCCCGACATGATCCGCAGGTTCCTGGACAAGGTCACGGCCGAGGGGTTCGCGGTGGCCCGGCTGGAGGACTACCTGTGAGGACGCCGCCGGGGGCACGCGCGCTCGCCGCCGTGGCCCTGGCGACCGCCCTGCTCGCCGGATGCGCGGGGGAGACCGCGCCCACCGCGTCCCGGGCCGGGTCCGGCCAGGAGGCGACGCGCTCGGCGAAGAACGCGACACACACCGCGCAGCCGTACCGCCGCTGGGGCCTGAGCGACCCGCTGCCCGCGCCGCCCTCGCCGCCCGCCCGGCGGCTGCCGCACCGCCCCGGCGGCCCCCCGCCCGTCGTGCACCGCGTCCCCACCCGCGACCGGGTCGTCTTCCTCACCTACGACGACGGCGCCGAGAAGGACCCCCGGTTCGTCGACATGGTCCGCGAACTGCGGCTGCCCGTCAGCATGTTCCTCACCGACAGCGTCGTCGGCCCCGGCTACGGCCACTTCGCGCGGCTGCGCTCGGTCGGCGCGTCCATCCAGAACCACACCCTCGACCACGCCGCCCTGCGCGGGCTGCCGTACGCCGGCCAGCGCGCCGAGATCTGCGGCCAGCAGCACAAGCTGCGCGCCCGCTTCGGCATCCGGCCCCGGCTCTTCCGGCCGCCCTACGGCGTCCACGACGCCACCACGCTGCGCGCCGCCGCCGACTGCGGGGTCACCGCCGTCGTGCTGTGGCGGGCGGCGATGGAGGGCGACGGCGGACTGACGTACGCGAAGGGGCCCGCGCGGCTGCGCCCCGGCGACATCGTCTCCGTGCCGTCCGGGGAGCCGGCCGGGCTGTCGCTGCGCGAGCGCACCACCCGGTTGCTGCGGGAGATCCAGAAGCGCGGCCTGACGGTCGGACGCCTCGAGGACTACGTGTAGACGCTCGCCGGGCTCTTCCCGGTGGCGCGGGCGGCGCGCCGCGCCACGAGCGAATTGGCACTCCGCTTGACCGAGTGCTAATCGCGGTCATAGTCTCGGCTCTGGCACTCCCCACTGGAGAGTGCCAACAACGCGACGGGCAGGTCCGGCACCCGCGACGACGGATCGACCTGGTCGCCACCTCAGACAGTTAACCCCGTGAGATCTCCGAAGGGGGAGGTCGGATCGTGACGACCACCAGCTCCAAGGTTGCCATCAAGCCGCTTGAGGACCGCATCGTGGTCCAGCCGCTCGACGCCGAGCAGACCACCGCCTCTGGCCTGGTCATCCCGGACACCGCGAAGGAGAAGCCCCAGGAGGGCGTCATCCTCGCCGTCGGTCCGGGCCGCTTCGAGAACGGCGAGCGTCTTCCGCTCGACGTGAAGGTCGGCGACATCGTGCTGTACAGCAAGTACGGCGGCACCGAGGTGAAGTACAACGGCGAGGAGTACCTCGTCCTCTCGTCCCGCGACGTGCTCGCGGTCATCGAGAAGTAAGACGCCTCGAAGCTCTTGCTTTCAGCTGCGCCCCTGGCCCCCGCGACCACATAAGAACCGGGCGCCCGGGGCGCAGTGTTTTTTCAGAACCCACAATCCGAGAGGGCTCCCGCTGTCATGGCGAAGATCCTGAAGTTCGACGAGGACGCCCGTCGCGCCCTCGAGCGCGGCGTCAACAAGCTTGCCGACACGGTCAAGGTGACGATCGGCCCCAAGGGCCGCAACGTCGTCATCGACAAGAAGTTCGGCGCCCCCACCATCACCAACGACGGCGTGACCATCGCCCGTGAGGTCGAGGTCGAGGACCCGTACGAGAACCTCGGTGCCCAGCTGGTGAAGGAGGTGGCGACCAAGACCAACGACATCGCGGGTGACGGCACCACCACCGCCACCGTGCTCGCCCAGGCGCTCGTGCGCGAGGGCCTGAAGAACGTCGCCGCCGGCGCCTCCCCGGCCGCCCTGAAGAAGGGCATCGACGCGGCCGTCGCGGCCGTCTCCGAGGAGCTCCTCGCGACCGCGCGCCCGATCGACGAGAAGTCCGACATCGCCGCCGTCGCCGGTCTGTCCGCCCAGGACCAGCAGGTCGGCGAGCTCATCGCCGAGGCGATGGACAAGGTCGGCAAGGACGGTGTCATCACCGTCGAGGAGTCCAACACCTTCGGTCTTGAGCTGGACTTCACCGAGGGCATGGCCTTCGACAAGGGCTACCTGTCCCCGTACTTCGTGACGGACCAGGAGCGCATGGAGGCCGTCCTGGAGGACCCGTACATCCTCATCAACCAGGGCAAGATCTCCTCCATCGCCGACCTGCTGCCGCTGCTGGAGAAGGTCATCCAGACCAACTCCTCCAAGCCGCTGCTGATCATCGCCGAGGACGTCGAGGGCGAGGCCCTGTCGACCCTGGTCGTGAACAAGATCCGCGGCACCTTCAACGCGGTCGCGGTCAAGGCCCCGGGCTTCGGTGACCGCCGCAAGGCGATGCTGCAGGACATGGCGACCCTCACCGGCGCCACCGTCATCTCCGAGGAGGTCGGCCTCAAGCTCGACCAGGTCGGCATCGACGTGCTGGGCTCCGCCCGCCGCGTCACCGTCACCAAGGACGACACCACCATCGTCGACGGCGCCGGCAAGTCCGAGGACGTCCAGGGCCGCGTCGCCCAGATCAAGTCCGAGATCGAGAACACCGACTCCGACTGGGACCGCGAGAAGCTCCAGGAGCGCCTCGCGAAGCTGGCCGGCGGCGTGTGCGTGATCAAGGTCGGCGCCGCCACCGAGGTGGAGCTGAAGGAGAAGAAGCACCGTCTGGAGGACGCCATCTCCGCGACCCGCGCCGCGGTCGAGGAGGGCATCGTCTCCGGTGGTGGCTCCGCGCTCGTCCACGCCGTGAAGGTCCTCGAGGGCAACCTCGGCAAGACCGGCGACGAGGCCACCGGTGTCGCCGTGGTCCGCAAGGCCGCCGTCGAGCCGCTGCGCTGGATCGCCGAGAACGCCGGCCTCGAGGGCTACGTCATCACCTCGAAGGTCGCCGAGCTCGACAAGGGCCAGGGCTTCAACGCCGCCACCGGCGAGTACGGCGACCTGGTCAAGGCCGGCGTCATCGACCCGGTCAAGGTCACCCGTTCCGCCCTGGAGAACGCCGCCTCCATCGCCTCCCTCCTCCTCACGACCGAGACCCTGGTCGTCGAGAAGAAGGAAGAGGAAGAGCCGGCCGCCGCAGGCCACAGCCACGGCCACGCCCACTAGTACGACGCCGGGTCGACAAAGGCCCCGCCGCCGTCCTTCAGGACGGTGGCGGGGCCTTCCCCTTCGCGGTCATTCGCCGAGTACCCCCAGTTGTTCCATCAGACCCGCGCGGTCGTACATCCAGTGGCTCTCGCACATGCGGCCCTCGCGGAAGCGCTGCCAGGTCATGCCCTGCATGCTCACGTCCTGGCCGGTCGCCGGAACGCCCAGGAACTCGCCCTTGTGGTGGGCGGTCCAGGTCCAGCGGCTGCACACCCGGTCGTCCTCCGCCATCTGGTCGTCGACGCGGAACGTGAAGTCGAAGGCGCCGTACCAGCCCTCCAGCACCGCGCGGATCCCGTCGCGGCCCCGGACGGGGCGCGGGTAGGACGGGTCGTGGTCCACGTAGTCGTCCGTCAGCCGAGCGACGATCCGGTCCGGGGGCGTGCGGCCCATCGCCGTGAAGAAGGCCCGCGCGACCAGGACGTTCAGCTGCTCGTCGCGCACCACGTCCAGATCGGTGAAGACCGGTGGCCCGTCGCACAGCGCCACCATCTCCTCGTAGATCCGGCCGGTCTCCGGGAGGTGCGAGTTGCGCATCGCCTCGTCGTACGACGGGAACTCCACGATCTCCACGAAGTGCGAGCCGTCGGAGCGGTCCCGGCCGATGACGTCGTGCGTGGCCGTCCGCTTCCCCTTGGTCTGCTCGACCCACTTGTCCATCAGCCGGTTCATCTCGTCGAACCGGTCCGTCCTGCAGTCGATGAGCTGTACGAAGGTCATGACGCCGGCGCCTCCCGGCCCCCCTGTGTGGACACCCTCATTGTCCTCCGCGTCCGGACCGCCCTCTACTGCGGACCGTACTTGCGGCCCGTCCGCGACGAGATCGTGCCGAGCACGCCCCGCGGCACCAGCTTCGCCGCCCCCAGCAGCACCTTGTAGCGGGGGTCGGGGATGGAGAGGGACCGCCCCCGCGCCAGGTCCTCCAGCGCGGTGGCCGCCACTTTGTCGGCGTCCAGCCACATCCACCCGGGGATGTTGTCCGTGCCCATGCCCGCGCGCTCGTGGAACTCGGTCCGGACGAACCCCGGGCACAGCGCCATCAGCCGCACCCCGCTCCCGGCCAGATCCCGCGCCGCCCCCTGGGTGAACTGCACGACCCACGCCTTGGACGCGCCGTACGTCCCGCGCGGCACGAACGCCGCCACCGAGGCCACGTTCACGACACCGCCCCGGCCCCGCTCGCGCATCGCCCCGGCCGCCGCCGAGGTCAGCCGCAGCACCGCCTCGCAGTGCACCTTCAGCATCCGCAGCTCGTCGGCCATGGACACGTCGAGGTAGCGGCCCTTGTTGCCGAACCCCGCGTTGTTGATCAGCAGGTCGACCGGGTTGCGGCGGTCGCCGAGGCGGGCGGCGACCGCCTCGATCCCGGAGTCCTCGGCGAGGTCGGCCGTCAGCACCTCCGCCTCGACGCCGTGCCGGTCGTGCAGTTCCGTGGCCTGCTCGCGCAGCCGCTTGGTGTCCCGGGCCACCAGGACGAGGTCATGCCCGTCGGCGGCCAGCCGACGCGCGAACGCGGCGCCGATGCCCGCGGTCGATCCCGTGATCAATGCCGTTGTCATGGCGCAAGGTTAGTGACCCGGAGGGACTGGTTCCGCTCCTCGGGCCGCCGTTCGGGCGGCCTTGGACGGCAACTCCGGTGCAGGGCCCGGGTCTTGGTGTCGTGTCAGGAGCTGTGCTTCGCCACGTACTTCCTCGCGGTCTCCACCGCCTCCGGGTGCAGCCACTCGGCCGCGGCCAGGACCCGGGGCAGCAGCGCCCGCTCCGTCGTGACCGCCCGGAACTGGAACGCCACCGTCACCTCGTGGTCGGGCCGGCGGACGATCTCGATCGCGTCGCCCGCGCGGATCTCGCCCGGCTCGATCACCCGCAGATACGCCCCCGGCGCGGCCTGCGCGGTGAACCGCCTCACCCACTGCCGCTCACCCAGATGGCCCTGGAAGGTCTGGCACGGGATACGGCCGCTGGTGATCTCGAGGAGCAGATCGGGCCCCACCCGCCAGCGCTCGCCGATCAGCGCCCCGGAGACGTCGAGCCCGGAGGTCGTGAGGTTCTCGCCGAACACGCCGTTGCGCAGCGGGCGCCCCAGCTCACGCTCCCAGACGTCGAGGTCCTCGCGCGCCACCGCGTACACGGCCTGGTCGTCGCCGCCGTGATGCTTCTTCTCGCACACCGCGTCCCCGGCGAGGCCGCTTCCGCCGACTCCCTTCGGTCCGGGTGCCGTCACCCGCACCGGGCCCTCGACGGGGCGCTTGTCGATACCGGTCACACCGTCGACGTGGTCCGTGTACGGCACCGCCTCCGGGCGGCCGAGATTCACTGACAGAAGCTTCATGGCGGCACGGTAGGCGACCGGCGGTCAAAGTGTCGACGCGATATTCAGCGCGCACCCCAAGCTTCGCTTATGCTCGGTGACGTGCTCGAAGCCCGTCATCTCCGCGTCCTGCGCGCCGTCGCCACCACCGGCTCCTTCTCGGCGGCCGCCCGCGAACTGGGCTGCACCCAGCCGGCCGTGAGCCAGCAGATGAGGGCACTGGAGACGGCCGTCGGCACCCCGCTGCTGATCCGCACCGGACGCGTCATGCGGCTGACCCAGGCCGGTGAGGCACTGGTGCGTCACGCCACCGGCATCCTCGCGGGACTCACCGCCGCCGAGGAGGAGGTCGCCGCCATCGCGGGCCTGCGCGCCGGACGGGTCCGGCTCGTCTCCTTCCCCAGCGGCAGCTCCACCCTCGTCCCGACCGCCCTCGCCGCGCTGCGCGCCGCCCACCCCGGCACCCGCGTCTCCCTGGAGGAGGCCGAGCCGCCCAGGTCGGTGGAGATGCTGCGCGAGGGCGAGTGCGACGTGGCCCTCGCCTTCCGGTACGAGAGCGCGGCGGGCGCCGAGGAGTGGGAGGACCTCGTGGTCCGCCCGCTGCTCACGGACCGTCTCGTCGGGCTGGTCCCGGAGCGGCACCGGCTCGCCCGCGCGGGGTCGCCGGCGTCCGTCGCCATCGGCGATCTGGCGGCCGAGCCGTGGATCGCGGGGTGCCCGCGCTGCCGCGGTCAGCTGGTGGAGGTGTGCGCGAGCGCCGGTTTCACCCCGCGCATCGACTTCGCCACCGACGACTATCCGGCGGTCGTCGGCCTGGTCGGCGCCGGTCTCGGCGTGGCGGTCCTGCCCCAGCTCGCCGTGGAGTCCGTACGGCCGCGGGGGGTGCGCATGGTCGCGCTGGAACCGGCGGTGCGCCGCGAGATCGTCGCCCTCACGCTGCCCGACCTCGCCCAGGTGCCGGCCGTCGCCGCGACGCTGGACCAGCTCGGCCGCGCCGCCGCCGGCCCGGGCCGGTCCGCACCGTAGGAGAGCGGCCCCGGGCATGAGAGAGGGCACGCAATGCGTGCCCTGGATGGAGAAACGTTCCTTCAGCGGTCGGGACCCGCGTCCCCGCCGGTGGTCGACGCCGACACCAGCCGGTTGCGTGCCCGCCCCATGAGCTCTTCGCGCTCGTCCTCGGTCAAGCCGCCCCATACGCCGTACGGTTCGCGTACCGCCAGCGCGTGCGCCGCGCACTGTGCGCGCACGGGGCACCTCATGCAGACCTCCTTGGCCGAGTTCTCTCGAGCGCTCCGGGCCGCCCCGCGCTCGCCCTCCGGATGGAAGAAGAGCGAGCTGTCCACCCCGCGACATGCAGCCAGCAGCTGCCAGTCCCACAGGTCCGCGTTCGGTCCGGGAAGGCGGGAGAAATCTGCCATTGCGTGACCCCTTGTAGCCGTTCTGGGCGGATACGGTGTCTACGACCGTACATCTACGATCTAAGAAGATGAAAATATGACTCATTGCGAATCTAGCCCCAAACGCCGTGAAACAGGAAGAAAAAGGGCTGAATGGGGCACGGCTTGTGATGAAACGGGGAGGGTCCGCCCCTCATGTCTGCCCCGTGTCCGTCCCCTCACGTAGAGTGCCGAAGACGGCACATGCCCCCGTAACTCTTTCGAGTGACCGTCGTTGAGAGGGCGGAGGCGGTTGAAACAAGAAGCGCTCGGGCAAGCGTCCGAGACGGTCGACCGCACAGGTGACATTTCGTACCAGCCTGGAGGCTCAAGGTGACGTGCATCAGCTGCGGAGGGCGGCCATGACATCCGTCCTCGTCTGCGACGACTCCCCGCTTGCCCGAGAGGCGCTCCGCCGCGCGGTCGCGACCGTGCCCGGTGTCGAGCGCGTGACGACGGCGGCCAACGGCGAGGAAGTCCTCCGCCGCTGGGGCGCCGACCGCTCGGACCTGATCCTGATGGACGTGCGCATGCCCGGTCTGGGCGGCGTGGAGACCGTACGGCGGCTGCTGTCCGCCGACCCCGGTGCGCGCATCATCATGCTCACCGTCGCCGAGGATCTGGACGGCGTGGCCCTCGCGGTCGCCGCCGGTGCCCGCGGCTATCTGCACAAGGACGCCTCGCGCGCCGAGCTGCGGGCCACGGTCACCCAGGCGCTGGCCGACCCGACATGGCGGCTCGCCCCGCGCCGGCTGCGCTCCGCCGAGATGGGCGCCGCCCCGACGCTCACCGCGCGTGAGATCCAGGTGCTCGAGGGCATGAGCCACGGCCGCTCCAACGCCGAGATCGGCCGTGAGCTCTTCCTGTCCGAGGACACCGTTAAGACCCACGCCCGCCGGCTCTTCAAGAAGCTCGGCGCCTCGGACCGGGCCCACGCCGTGGCGCTCGGGTTCCGGTGGGGCCTGGTGCGCTGAGCGTCCCGCCGTGGGGCGCGTCGCGTCGCCCGGTGGCCCCGGGTTCGTCGTGGCTGGTCGCGGGCGCGCGGCCGGGCCGCACCATGTCTCGTCCCGCGCCCCCGTGGGGGCGCGGCTTCGAGGCCGGGCAACGGGTCCGATCGGTGCCCGGTGCTCGTTTCGCCGCGGATGCCGCATCCTTGAGGTGTGGAGTCTCTCGGGGACGAGTCGGTCGAGCGGAAGGGGAGGGCGCAGGATATGAGTTCCGGCGCACCTGCTCATAACGCTTCGGTGCACAACGACGGGCGCGATGCCGCGGAGCATGCGGCCGCAGGGCACCATGGACCGATGCGCGACGACGAGGCGGCCCATGCCGCAGGGGCGATCGGTGCACTCGTCCATCGCGCGGTGGACGGGGACGAGCAGGCCACCCACGACCTGCTCGCGCATGTCCACCCCCTGGCTCTGCGCTATTGCCGCACCCGGCTGTCGCGGCTGCCGGGTGACGCCCGGCACTTCGTCGAGGACCTCGCCCAGGAGGTCTGTGTCGCCGTCCTGCTGGCGCTGCCGCGCTACAAGGACACCGGCCGCCCCTTCGAGGCGTTCGTCTTCGCCATCGCCGCGCACAAGGTCGCCGATCTGCAGCGCGCGGCCATGCGCCACCCCGGGTCGACGGCCGTCCCCTCGGACGAGATGCCCGAGCGGCCGGACGACTCCCTGGGCCCCGAGGAGCGCGCGCTGCTCAGCAGCGACGCCGAGTGGGCCAAGAAGCTCCTGGCCAACCTGCCGGAGAACCAGCGGGAGCTGCTCCTGCTGCGGATCGCGGTGGGTCTGACCGCGGAGGAGACCGGCCAGATGTTGGGAATGTCACCCGGCGCCGTCCGGGTCGCCCAGCACCGGGCCCTGAGCAGGCTGCGGGCACTCGCCGAGCAGTAGTCCCACCGGGTGAACGGGTGTTGCTCCGATTCCGTAGAAACATACGAAGCCGAAAGCCGCCCGGAACCGTGGAATGTGACACCTCTGCTTCCCGTTAGCATGGACATCCGCACCGATCAAGGCCATTTGGGGAAGGTGTCATGACTGCCAACGTCGACGGAGTGCCCGCCAAATTCGCGACACTCGGGCTTACCTACGACGATGTGCTGCTGCTGCCGGGCGCCTCCGAGGTCCTGCCCAACGCGGTCGACACCTCGTCCCGCATCTCCCGCAACGTACGGGTCAACATCCCCCTGCTCTCCGCCGCCATGGACAAGGTCACCGAGTCCCGGATGGCGATCGCGATGGCCCGCCTGGGCGGCGTCGGTGTGCTCCACCGCAACCTGTCCGTCGAGGACCAGGTCAACCAGGTCGACCTGGTGAAGCGGTCCGAGTCGGGCATGGTCACCGACCCCATCACGGTGCACCCGGAGGCGACCCTCGCCGAGGCGGACGCCCTGTGCGCCAAGTTCCGCATCAGCGGTGTCCCGGTCACCGACCCGGCCGGCAAGCTGCTCGGCATCGTCACCAACCGCGACATGGCCTTCGAGTCGGACCGCTCCCGCCAGGTGCGCGAGGTCATGACCCCGATGCCGCTGGTCACGGGCAAGGTCGGCATCTCCGGCGTCGAGGCCATGGAGCTGCTGCGCAAGCACAAGATCGAGAAGCTGCCGCTCGTCGACGACCAGGGCACCCTCAAGGGCCTGATCACGGTCAAGGACTTCGTCAAGGCGGAGAAGTACCCGAACGCCGCGAAGGACGCCGAGGGCCGGCTGCTCGTCGGCGCCGCCGTCGGCGCCAGCCCCGAGGCGCTGGAGCGGGCCCAGGCGCTCGCCGAGGCCGGGGTGGACTTCCTCGTCGTCGACACCTCGCACGGGCACAACAGCAACGCCCTCAGCTGGATGGCGAAGATCAAGTCCGCCGTCCCCGTCGACGTGATCGGCGGCAACGTCGCCACGCGTGACGGCGCGCAGGCCCTGATCGACGCCGGTGTCGACGGCATCAAGGTCGGTGTCGGACCGGGCTCCATCTGTACGACCCGTGTCGTCGCCGGCATCGGCGTCCCGCAGGTCACCGCCATCTACGAGGCGTCCCTCGCCGCCCGCGCCGCCGGCATCCCGCTGATCGGCGACGGCGGCCTGCAGTACTCCGGTGACATCGGCAAGGCGCTCGCCGCCGGCGCCGACACCGTGATGCTGGGCTCGCTGCTCGCGGGCTGCGAGGAGTCGCCGGGCGAGCTGCTCTTCATCAACGGCAAGCAGTTCAAGTCGTACCGCGGCATGGGCTCGCTGGGCGCCATGCAGTCCCGCGGCCAGGGCCGGTCGTACTCCAAGGACCGCTACTTCCAGGCGGAGGTCTCCTCCGACGACAAGCTGGTGCCCGAGGGCGTCGAGGGCCAGGTGCCCTACCGCGGCCCGCTGGCCAACGTGCTGCACCAGCTCGTCGGCGGTCTGCGCCAGACCATGGGCTACGTCGGCGCGGCCACCATCGACGAGATGGAGTCCAAGGGCCGCTTCGTCCGGATCACCTCGGCGGGACTCAAGGAGAGCCACCCGCACGACATCCAGATGACGGTCGAGGCGCCGAACTACAGCAACAAGTAGCCGCCGGCTCCCGCGACAGGGCGGCCCCGGGCGTATCCGGGGCCGCCCTCGTCGTGCCCGTCGGCGATACTGGTAGACGCTGCAACGCATCAGGGAAAGGCCACAGACGTGACTGAGATCGAGATCGGGCGCGGCAAGCGCGGCCGCCGGGCGTACGCCTTCGACGACATCGCCGTCGTCCCCAGCCGCCGTACGCGGGACCCGAAGGAGGTCTCGATCGCCTGGCAGATCGACGCCTACCGGTTCGAGCTGCCGTTCCTGGCCGCCCCCATGGATTCGATCGTCTCCCCGGCCACCGCCATCCGCATCGGCGAGCTCGGCGGCCTCGGCGTGCTGAACCTCGAGGGCCTGTGGACCCGGTACGAGGACCCGCAGCCGCTGCTCGACGAGATCGCCGAGCTGCCCACGGAGGCCGCCACGCGCCGCCTCCAGGAGGTCTACGCCGCTCCGATCAAGGAGGAGCTGATCGGGCAGCGCATCAAGGAGGTGCGGGACTCCGGTGTGGTCACGGCCGCCGCGCTCTCCCCGCAGCGCACCGCCCAGTTCTCCAAGGCGGTCGTCGACGCGGGCGTGGACATCTTCGTCATCCGCGGTACGACGGTCTCCGCGGAGCACGTCTCGTCCTCGCACGAGCCGCTGAACCTGAAGCAGTTCATCTACGAGCTCGACGTCCCGGTGATCGTCGGCGGCTGCGCCACCTACACCGCGGCCCTGCACCTGATGCGCACCGGCGCCGCGGGCGTCCTGGTCGGCTTCGGCGGCGGCGCCGCGCACACCACGCGCAACGTGCTGGGCATCCGCGTCCCTATGGCCACGGCGGTCGCGGACGTGGCGGCGGCCCGGCGCGACTACATGGACGAGTCCGGCGGCCGGTACGTCCATGTGATCGCGGACGGCGGCGTCGGCTGGTCCGGCGACCTGCCCAAGGCGATCGCCTGCGGCGCCGACGCCGTGATGATGGGCTCCCCGCTGGCCCGTGCCACGGACGCGCCGGGGCGCGGCTGCCACTGGGGCATGGAGGCCGTGAACACGGAGCTGCCGCGCGGCCAGAAGGTCGACCTGGGCACGGTCGGCACGATCGAGGAGGTCCTGACGGGCCCCTCGCACACCCCCGACGGCTCCATGAACTTCTTCGGCGCCCTGCGCCGCGCCATGGCCACGACCGGCTACAGCGAGCTCAAGGAGTTCCAGCGCGTCGAGGTCACGGTGGCGGACTCCCAGCACCAGCGCTAGCCGCCGGCCGTACGCCGAAAGGGGCCGGTCCTCCGACCGGCCCCTTTCGCATGCCCTGAGTGCCCTGCGGGGCTTGGACTGGGACCGGATCCGTCTGTGGATGGTGAAGTGCCGCAGGAGGTGGATCCTGCGTATTTCCGGATGGTGAGCGGCCGCCCCCGCAGCAACTAGGGGCGGACACTCCGTGATCCATCCTGGAGCCTGCCGCAGTAGCCGCTGCGGTGGGCTCCACCTGTGCTCGTCAGGTACCCGGGCCGTCGGCCGCATGCCACCAGCCGTGAGGCGGCGTCCGTCTGTGCGCCCCTCTTCACAACCGGTGCGCCGCCCCCGTCGGGGCCGCGCCTCGGGTGTCGAGGAGCAGTTGGGCCTTTACCGAGAGGCCCTGGAGGTCGTAGGTGCGGTGTTGCTGGAGGAGGATCGTCAGGTCGGCGTCGGCGGCTGACTCGTAGAGGGAGTCGGCGCGGGGGACCGGGCGGTCCAGGACGCTCCAGGACGGCACGTACGGGTCGTGGTAGCTGATGGACGCGCCCAGTTCCAGCAGGCGGACGGCGACCTCCTGGGCGGGGGTGGACTGCTGGTCGGCGAGGTCCGGCTTGTAGGTGACGCCGAGCAGGAGGATGCGGGCGCCGCGCGCGGACTTGCCGTGCTCGTTGAGCAGGGTGGCGGCGCGCTGGACGACGTAACGGGGCATCTGGCTGTTGACCTGCTGGGCCAGTTCGACCATGCGCAGGGAGCGGCCGGTGTGGGCGGTCAGGCCCTGGGGGACGGCGTGGCCGCCGACGCCGGGGCCGGGGCGGAACGCCTGGAAGCCGAACGGCTTGGTCTCGGCGCAGCGCACGACGTCCCACAGGTCGACGCCCAGGTCGTGGCAGAGCACGGCCATCTCGTTGACGAGGGCGATGTTCACGTGCCGGAAGTTCGTCTCCAGCACCTGCACGGTCTCCGCCTCGCGCAGGCCCCGCGCGCGGACCACCTTGTCGGTGAGGCGGCCGTAGAAGGCGGCCGCCGACTCGGTGCATGCGGGGGTCAGACCGCCGATCACCTTGGGGGTGTTGGCGGGGTGGAAGTCGCGGTTGCCGGGGTCGACACGGCTGGGCGAGTAGGCGAGGTGGAAGTCGCGGCCGGCGCGCATCCCCGAGCCCTCCTCCAGCAGGGGCCGCAGCACGTCCTCGGTGGTGCCGGGCGGGACCGGCGACTCCAGGATGACCGTCGAGTGCGGGCGCAGCCGGGTCGCGAGGGCGCGGGCGGCGGCCTCCACCTCGCTCAGGTCGAGCGCCCCGTCCGCGCCGAGCGGCGTCGGCGAGCAGATGACGGCGGTGCGGACCCGGCCGAGCTCGGCGGGGCTGGTGGCGTGCCGGAAGCCCCCCGAGAGCATCCGGCGCAGTTCGGCGGGACTGAGGGAGGCGGCCTCCGGACCGGTGCGGAAACCGAGTGTGGGGATGCCGGCGGCCACGGCTGCCTTGGCCAGGGGCAGGCCGTACGGGCCCAGTCCGATGACGGCGAGATCTGCGGGCATACGTGGGCCGTCCTTCCCAGTAACCGACATATGGCTGGTGCGCAACCCCGGTGGACAGAACGAGGGAGCGCAATGTCAGACTAGGAGTAAATATGACCGATTTGCCGCATTGAATGATCGCGTTTCCAGGAGTGTTGTCCACAGGCTGGGGGTACGTGGTGGCTGAACTCGGGCAACCCGGTCAGAATTCTGGGCATGGGGGGTACGAGGCGGGCTTCGCCCGACGGGTGCGGCTTACGCGACCGATCATCGGGAGGCAGCGGTGAGGACAGCGACACTGGGGCCGGAGGAGCGGGCCGCGTCACTGGCGGCCATGGCCGAGCGCGAGCTGGACCTGCTGGTCGTGGGCGCCGGAGTGGTCGGCGCGGGCACGGCCCTCGACGCGGTGACCCGCGGCCTGTCGACCGGGCTGGTCGAGGCCCGCGACTGGGCGTCCGGCACCTCCAGCCGGTCCAGCAAGCTCATCCACGGCGGCCTGCGCTATCTGGAGATGCTCGACTTCGCACTCGTCCGGGAGGCCCTGAAGGAACGCGGCCTGCTGCTGGAGCGGCTGGCCCCGCACCTGGTCAAGCCGGTGCCGTTCCTGTACCCGCTGCAGCACAAGGGCTGGGAGCGGCTGTACGCCGGCTCCGGCGTCGCCCTCTACGACGTCATGTCGATGGCCCGCGGCCACGGCCGGGGCCTGCCCCTGCACCGGCATCTGAGCCGCCGTCACGCCCTGCGCGTCGCCCCCGCGCTGAAGAAGGACGCGCTGGTCGGCGCCCTCCAGTACTACGACGCCCAGATGGACGACGCCCGCTATGTCGCCACCCTGGTGCGCACCGCGGCGGCCTATGGCGCCCAGGTCGCCAACCGCGCGCGGGTGACCTCCTTCCTGCGGGAGGGCGAGCGTGTCGTCGGCGTCAGCGTCCAGGACGCGGAGGGCGGCGGCGAGTACGAGATCCGCGCCAAGCAGGTCGTCAACGCCACCGGGGTCTGGACCGACGACACCCAGTCGATGGTGGGGGAGCGCGGCCAGTTCCACGTCCGCGCCTCCAAGGGCGTCCACCTGGTCGTGCCCAAGGACCGCATCCACTCCACGACCGGGCTGATCCTGCGCACCGAGAAGTCCGTGCTGTTCGTCATCCCCTGGGGCCGGCACTGGATCGTCGGCACCACCGACACAGAATGGGACCTCGACAAGGCCCACCCGGCGGCGTCCAGCGCCGACATCGACTATGTGCTCGACCATGTGAACTCGGTCCTGGCCGTCCCCCTGACCAGGGACGACGTCGAAGGCGTGTACGCGGGGCTGCGCCCGCTGCTGGCCGGCGAGTCGGACGCCACCAGCAAGCTCTCGCGCGAGCACACCGTGGCCCACCCCGTGCCGGGACTCGTCGTCGTCGCCGGCGGCAAGTACACGACGTACCGCGTGATGGCCAAGGACGCGGTGGACGCGGCGGTGCACGGACTCGACATGCGGGTCGCGGAGTGCGTCACGGAGGACATCCCGCTGATCGGCGCCGAGGGCTACCGGGCCCTGTGGAACGCGCGTGCGCGCATCGCGGAGCGGACGGGCCTTCATGTGGTGCGCGTGGAGCACCTGTTGAACCGGTTCGGCTCGCTGACCGAGGAAGTCCTCGAACTCATCGCCGACGACCCGACCCTCGGCGAACCCCTCCAGTCCGCCGACGACTATCTGCGGGCCGAGGTCGTCTACGCCGCCTCCCACGAGGGCGCGCGGCATCTGGACGACGTCCTCACCCGGCGCACCCGCATCTCCATCGAGACCTTCGACCGGGGCACCCGGTGCGCCCGTGAGGCCGCCGAGTTGATGGCACCGGTGCTGGGCTGGGACAAGGAGCAGATCGAGCGCGAGGTCGAGCACTACAACAAGCGCGTCGAGGCCGAACGCGAGTCACAGCGCCAGCCGGACGACCTGACGGCGGACGCGGCCCGCCTGGGCGCACCGGACATCGTGCCGAGGTAGCCCGATACGGAAGACGACCTCCGGGCCCCACCCGGGCCCGGAGCCCTTGTGTCCAGGTGCCGGACCGGATTCGAACATGTTGCGCCACGAGGGGCACCCTGGGCGTCGGGCGCTTGTCGCGTGAGGGACAATGGAGGCTCTGTCAGGGCGGGTTGTATGAGGGGACGCATGTCGGAGGCGGAGCGGGCGAGCACTTCTCGCCAGGAGACTCGTCAGGACGACCACGAGCGTCTCCTCGCGGGGCGGTACCGGTTGGGGGGCGTCCTCGGCCGGGGCGGCATGGGCACCGTCTGGCGGGCCGTCGACGAGACGCTCGGCCGGACCGTCGCCGTGAAGGAACTGCGGTTCCCGTCGAACATCGACGAGGAGGAGAAGCGCCGGCTCATCACCCGCACCCTGCGCGAGGCCAAGGCGATCGCCCGGATCCGGAACAACAGCGCGGTCACGGTGTACGACGTGGTCGACGAGGACGACCGGCCCTGGATCGTGATGGAGCTCGTCGAGGGCAAGTCCCTCGCCGAGGTCATCCGTGAGGACGGCCTGCTGGAGCCCCGGCGTGCCGCCGAGGTCGGCCTGGCCGTCCTGGACGTGCTGCGCTCCGCGCACCGCGAGGGCATCCTGCACCGTGACGTGAAGCCGTCCAACGTCCTGCTGGAGTCCGACACCGACCGGGTCGTGCTCACCGACTTCGGTATCGCCCAGGTCGAGGGCGACCCGTCCATCACCTCGACCGGCATGCTCGTCGGCGCCCCCTCCTACATCTCGCCCGAGCGGGCGCGCGGCCACAAGCCCGGCCCCGCCGCCGACCTGTGGTCGCTCGGCGGTCTGCTGTACGCGTCCGTCGAGGGCGTGCCGCCGTACGACAAGGGCTCCGCGATCGCGACGCTCACCGCCGTGATGACCGAGCCGCTGGAGGAGCCCAAGAACGCCGGGCCGCTGCGGGACGTCATCCACGGCCTGCTCACCAAGGACCCCGAGAAGCGACTCGACGACGCCGGCGCACGGGCGATGCTCAACGCCGTCATCCACGCGCCGCGTTCCGAGCGGGCCGCCGAGGCGTCCGACGCGACGAAGGTCGTCCCGCTGCCGTCGCAGTCCGACGCGCCCTCGCGAAAGGGGCGTTCGGGCGCCGCCGCGAGCCGGAAGGCCGAGGAGGCCGGGGAGCGGCTGCGCGGCGCGCTCCGTTCGGTGCGCAAGGCCGCGGTGGGCACCGGGGCGGCCGGGGCGGCCGGGGCGGACGCGGCCGCCGGGTCGCCGCCGGCGGCGGGTGCGCCCGCCGACGCAACCCCCGCCAAGTCGAAGTCGACCCCCGCCACCGAGGACGCCAGAACCACCAACGACGCCGGTTCCGGCCCCAGCTCCGGCTGGCCCGTGATGCCGCCGCCGGATCTGCCCGCGCGGCCCGTCCAGCGGGCGCCGCTCACCGACGTCGTCCCGAAGCGGACGCTGCTGATCATCGCGGTGGTCGTCCTGGTCGCCGTCCTCGGCGTGGTGCTGGCGCTGACACTGGGCGACGACGGCTCCGAGGCGTCCGGGAAGCCGGGCGGCACCGGATCGTCGGCCGCGGGGAAGGAGACCCCGGACACCAAGAGCGACGACGAGGGCGGCACCGGCCGCGGCGACGGCGACGCGAAGTCCACGGCGGATCCGGACTCCGGCACCGGCAAGGGCGACGGGAGCGAGCCGAGCGCCGGGTCGAGCGAGGCCGCCGGTGGCGGCGACGGCGGCGGGCAGGGCTCCGGCGGCGCCGCCGTGGAGTCGACCCACAAGGGCGGCCAGGGCTACTCGATCGGTCTGCCGAAGGGCTGGAAGTTCCAGTCCACGGGCTCGGCCGGCGACCGGTTCACCGGCCCGGACGGGCAGAAGCTGCTCGTGGCCTGGACGTCGACGCCCAAGGGCGACCCGGTGGCGGACTGGAAGAGCCAGGAGCGCTACATGGTGCGCTCCCAGTACAAGAAGATCCGCATAGAGCAGGTGGACTACCGCGGCTGGAACACCGCCGACTGGGAGTTCACCTATGTCGAGGGCGGCACCAAGTACCGCACGATCGACCGCGGTTTCGTGGTGAACGACCATTCCGGGTACGCGCTGATGTACACCGCGAAGGCCGCGGACTGGGACAGCGATCTGCGCAAGGGCACATGGAAGGCGCTCACGGGCACGTTCAAGCCCAAGTCGTGAAGCGGGGGCTCTCCCTCCGGGCGGGGGCCGCCGCGATTGCTCCGTGAGATCCGGCAACCTCTCCTGGAGAGTTGCCTCCGGCACGTATCGTGAAAGCTCGCGGACCGTACGCATCCGTTCCGGCGTCCGGAAGGCGACACGAGGCGAACGGAATCGACCGACCGGGCGGCCGGGGGAGGCAACGTGGACGACTACGCGGGCCGGGTGCTCGCCGACCGCTACCGCCTGCCGCTGCCGCCCTCCGACGCGTACGAACTCACCGAGAGCCGCGCCTTCGACACCTACAGCGGACAGGAAGTCCTGATCCGTCAGGTGCCGTTGCCCGAGGTCGTCGAGGCCGAGGTGCTCGACGCCGAAGGGCTGCCCGACGGTTTCACCGCCCGTGACGCGCGGGCCCGCGACTCCGGCCGCCGGCCCGCCGACCCCGCCGTGCGGCGGGCGGTCGAGGCCGCGCAGGCCGCCGCCCGCATCCCCGACCATCCCCGCCTCGACCAGGTCTTCGACGTGTTCGCCGAGGGTGGTTCGCTGTGGATAGTCAGCGAGCTGGTGGCGGCCCGCCCGCTCGCCGCGCTGCTCGCCGAGCAGCCGCTGTCGCCCTACCGGGCGGCCGAGGTGGCCTCCGACGTCCTCATGGCGCTGCGCGTCCTGCACGCCCACGGCTGGGTGCACCGGAACATCACCGCCCGTACGGTCCTGGTCTGCGACGACGGCCGGGTGATGCTGACCGGGCTCGCGGTCGGCGCCGCCGAGGAGGCGCTCTGCGGATACGACCCGGTGCCGCCCGAGGACGGCGCGGACCCGGGACCGGCGCCCGCCGCGAGCACCGGCCCCGCGGGCTCCGCCCCCCGCCCGGACGCCGACCCGGAGGCCGCCCGGCGGGCCGCCATCGAGGCGCGCACGAACAAGACCCGGCCGGTCCCCGGCGCCGACGGCCCCGGCACGGCACCGCGCGGCGCCCTGGAGACCGGTGCCGACATCCGGGCCGCCCGGGCCGGCGCGATCGCCGCCTACCGGGCGGGCGCCCGCGCCGCGGCCCGGGTGCAGGAGGCACAGCAGAGCGAACGGGCCGCCCTGCCCGGCGCCCGTACCGCCCCGGAGGGCCGCACGGCCCCGCCGTACCTCTCCGGCGGTGGCGGCACCCCGCCGGGGCAGATCGCCGACCCGTACGGTGTGCGGGCCCCGTCCTGGCAGGGGGCCGTTCCCCGGCCCGGTACCGGGCGCGCCCCCACCGACACCGACAGCGCCCGTACGGCCCTGCCACCCGCGGGCTCCCAGCCGGGCTTCGCGCCCCGCGAGGAGACCGCCGACGCACCGGCCGCCGTGCCTTCGGCGCGTTCCGGGAGCCGCTGGGACGAACTGGTGTCCGGTACCGCCCGTAAGGGCCCCAGCACCGCGCTCGCCGCCGAGCGGGCCCGGCAGGCCCGTATGGCCGTCGTCGGGCCGGTCACCGAGCGGTGGGCGCCGGAGCAGGCCGGTCCCGTGCACGAGAACTGGCAGCTGGCCGCCCCGATCGGGCCCGCGACCGACCTGTGGGCGCTCGGCGCGCTGCTCTTCCGGGCCGTCCAGGGGCACGCGCCCTACCCGGAGGAGTCGACGGCCGAGCTGGTGCAGATGGTGTGCGCCGAGCCGCCCGCCTTCGCCGAGGAGTGCGGACCGCTGCGGCCCGTCGTGGAGTCGCTGCTGCGTCAGGACCCCACCGAGCGGCCCGACTTCGAGGAGCTGCGCGGCTGGCTGCGCTCCCTCGTGCGCTCGGCGCCCGAGCCGGAGGCCGGCGCACATGTCGTCGCCGCCCCGCCCGTCGACCCGAACCGGCTGCCGATCGTCCGGCGCCGCGGCGAGCTGGTGCGCCGGCGCCGGGCCCGGCTGCCCGCCCACCAGGGGCGGCACAAGCGGGCTCCCCAGGGCGGGCGTTCGCCCCGCAGGCTCGGCCGGACGCTGCTGCTGCTCGTCCTGCTCGGGATGGCCGCGGCGATCGCGTACGCCATGCTGTTCATGCCCAAGGCCGACCGGGACAGCGGCGCCACCTCGAAGGCCGGTGAGACGGCGGCCGCGAGCCAGGCGCCGCCCGAGCAGACCGCCGAGGCGAGCAGCGAGCCGCGTCCCGAGCAGACCTCCCCGTCGCCCGGCGACGGCTCCTCGGAGTCGGCCGGGTCCGACGAGACGCAGACGACCGGCCCCGACGTGCCCGACGGCTTCACCGTCCGCAAGGACCCGGCGGGCTTCGAGGTGGCCGTGGCCAACGGCTGGAGCCGCAGCGGCGGCAGCGGACGCGGCCCGGTCGTCTACGCGCACGGCGACTTCGACCTGATCCTGGTGCCGGGTCGGGACACCGCGCAGCAGTACGGCGGCGACCCCATGGTCTACCAGCGGGAGCACGAGCGGGAGTTGCAGCCGTACCGGGACTCCAGCTGGGCGTCCTCGGGCGGGCTGAGGACCATTCAGGTCGGCGAACGGAAAATGGCCGAGGGGCAGTTCACCTGGACCGACGGCCAGGGACGCGAGCTGTTCGTACGGAACCTCGCGATCCTCGCCGACGGCCGGTACCACGTCGTACAGGTGCGGGGGCCGGAGGCCGAGCGGGACGAGGTCACGCGGCTGTTCGAGCAGGCGTCGGCGACGTATCGCATCACCAGGTGAGGCGGTCCGAAAACCGTGTGTGACAACGGCGTTGGGGTTGCCCCGGCAAGCGGAAGGCGAGAACCATCACAGTGCGGTCTCCTTGGCACCCCCGCGGTTCCGGTCGCATGGCCCGGTCCCTAACCTGACCCTGTCAAGAACATTGCGGGGCAACGTGAATAAGATGCAGGGCCAGCTCGTCTCGGGCCGCTACCGGCTCACCGAGGCCATCGGCAGCGGTGGTATGGGCCGCGTCTGGCGTGCGCACGACGAAGTGCTCCACCGGGCCGTGGCCATCAAGGAACTCACCGCCGCCCTCTACGTCTCCGAGAGCGACCAGGACCGGCTGCTCGCCCGTACCCGGGCGGAGGCGCGGGCCGCCGCGCGCATCAACCACTCCGCCGTGGTGACCGTGCACGACGTCCTGGAGCACGACGGGCGCCCGTGGATCGTCATGGAGCTGATCGAGGGCCGCTCGCTCGCCGACGCCGTCAAGGACCAGGGGCGCGTCGAGCCCGCCGAGGCCGCGCGGATCGGGCTGTGGGTGCTGAGGGCGCTGCGCGCCGCGCACACCGCGGGCGTCCTGCACCGCGACATCAAGCCCGGCAACGTCCTGCTGGCCGAGGACGGCCGCGTCCTGCTCACCGACTTCGGCATCGCCCAGATCGAGGGCGACACGACGATCACCCGCACCGGAGAGGTCGTCGGCTCCGTCGACTACCTGGCACCTGAGCGCATCCGCGGACACGATCCGGGGCCGGCCTCGGACCTGTGGGCGCTCGGCGCCACCCTCTTCACGGCGGTCGAGGGCCGTTCGCCCTTCCGCCGCACCTCCCCGCTGAGCACCATGCAGGCGGTCGTCGAGGAGGACGCGGGGGAGCCGCAGCGGGCCGGGCCCCTGGGACCCGTGATCACCGCCCTGCTGCGCAAGGATCCGGTCACCCGCCCCGACGCCGCCGAGGCGGAGCAGATGCTGGCCGAGGCGGCTGAGGGACGGCGTCCCAGCGAGGCGCAGGCCTATGTGCCGACCCAGCACAACCGGTACGAGCCGGAGGCCCACACCGCCCCCGGTCAGGGTGCCGTGCACAGCGCCACGCCGTATCCGCCGACGACGGGTCCGACGGCGTTCGGGCCGCCCGTCGGGCAGCCGGCCGCGGCCGTTCCGCCCGCCCCCGCGCCGAAGCGGCGCCGGCTGCGTTCGGTCGCCCTGGTCGTCGCCCTGGCCGCGGTCATCGGCGGCGGCACGGCCGTGGTGCTGCAGAAGTGGGGCTCGGGCGGCGGCGGTTCGTCCGTCAGCTCGGCGCCGCCGTCCACGCCCGCCACCCCGAAGGAATCGGCCACCGAGCAGGCGGAGGTGGACGTGAGCGGGGTGCCGTCCTCCTGGAAGAAGGTCGACGACCCCCTGGGCTTCAGCCTGTACCTGCCCGAGGGCTGGCAGCGGAAGGTGGTCGGCAAGGAGGTCGAAGGCCTTCAGCAGGTCGACTACTCCCCGGACGGCGGGGAGCACTTCGTCCGGGTCTCCGTCGACACCTCGCCCGACTTCGCGACCGCCCACGACCATTTCGTCGACCTGGAACAGCAGGTGAAGGACCGGCTCATCGGGTATCGGCTGGGGTACCTGAAGGAGAACCTCTACCGCGACCGCGCCGGCTCCCTGTGGGAGTACACCTGGGACGCGCAGCCCAAGGACACGCCCTTCCCCGGCCCCCGCCGCGCCATCGACCAGGGGTACATCGACCGCGACGGCACCGAGTACGCGATCTACATGTCCTCGCCGCAGAAGGACTGGGCGGAGGCCCGCGAACAGTTCTCGGCGGTGCTGCGGGGCTGGCGCACCGGTTCCTGACCCACCCGCGCCCCCTGTGGTCGGCGGCTTTTGACGTGCTTTGCTGCTGTGCACAGTTGGCCGATCGGTGCCCGGAGCGGGAGCGTCCGGTGCGGCATGATGAGTCGCATGGGGACCGAGGGGGCCAACTTCCGTGTGATAGCGGGGCGTTACCGTCTCGAGGCGAAGGTCGGCCGCGGCGGCATGGGCGTCGTCTGGCAGGCCACCGACCAGTTGCTCGGGCGACGGGTGGCCGTGAAGGAGATCCCGGTCGACGAGACGCTCAGCGCGTCCGAGGCGCGACGGCAGCGTGCGCTGTGGCTACGCGAGGCTCAGGCGGTGGCACAGCTGCGGCACCCGCATGTGATCGTCGTCCACGACGTGATCGAGGAGCGCGAACGCCCGTACATCGTCATGGAGTTGATCGACGGCGACTCGCTCGCCGACCGGCTCGCCGCGCACGGCCCCGTGGACGCCCGCGAGGCCGCCCGGATCGGCGCCGACCTGCTGAACGCGCTGCGCACGGCGCATGCCGCCGGGGTGGTGCACCGGGACATCACCCCGGCCAACGTGCTGGTGGAGAGCGGCACCGAGCGTGTCGTTCTCACCGACTTCGGCATCGCCCGGGTGCCGGGCAGCAGCACGCTGACCGAGTCCGGCTCTTTCGTGGGGTCACCCGAGTACACCGCGCCCGAGCGGATGTCCGGGGCGCGGACCGGTCCGGCGTCCGACCTGTGGTCGGTGGGGGCGCTGCTGTGCGCGCTGCTGAGCGGTGAGTCGCCCTTTCGGCGCGACTCACTGAGCGGCATCGTGCTGGCCGTGGTCTCCGACGAGGTGCGGCCGCCCGCGCAGGCGGCGCCGATCCTGCCCGTCGTCCAGGGCCTGCTGGAGCGGGACCCCGCCGCCCGGCTGGACGCGGCGGAGGCGGAGCGGATGCTGCGGGAGTTCCTGACGACCGGCGAGGATCTGCTGCCGAAACGGTTCAGCAGGCGGGCGGAGCGGCCGGAGCGGCCCTGGACGACCCACAAGGTCGCGGCGGCCGTGGTGCTGGCCGCCGCGGCGGCGGTGGCCGGGGCGGCGGCGGCGCTGCTGGCGGACGGGGGCGGCGGCGGACCCGACGTGCCGCCGACCAGCTCGGCGAGCCCGTCGGCGGGGGCGAGCGATACGGAACGCCCGTCCGACGGGCCGACGGCCACCCCCGACAGGTCCCCCGACTCCCCGACCCCGGAAACGCCTTCGTCCGGGACGAACCGGAGATAAGGAGCGACCCGCGTCACGGCTGTGTGACCGAAGGCGCCGCCGCTGGATCCCCGGCCGCCCGGCACGATATGGATGGATCCATGAGCAGCAACGGGGGATTCCCAGACCGGCCCGACGAGCCGACGAGCTTTGAACTGCAGCCTCCGCAGCCGGCGCCGTTCGCCCATGTGCCGCACCCGGACAACCCGTACGCGGCGCCCACGGCGGCCGTACCGCAGCAGGCGGCCCCTGTACGGTCCGCCGGAGCCGCGTCTTCCGGGCGGCCCGCCCGGTCCGCGCCGGAACCCGGCACCGGCCGGCTGGTCGCGGGCCGCTACCGGCTGCTCGCCAAGCTCGGTCACGGCGGCATGGGCACCGTCTGGCGCGCCAAGGACGAGACGGTGGACCGCGAGGTCGCCGTGAAGGAACCCCGCGTACCGGACCACCTCCCCGAGCGGGAACGGGCCAACGCCTTCGAGCGGATGCGCCGCGAGGCGCGCGCCGCCGCCCGGCTCGACCACCCGGCCGTGGTGAACGTGCACGACGTGGCCGTGGTGGACGGCCGCCCCTGGATCGTCATGGAGCTGGTGCAGGGACGTTCCCTCGGGGACGCGCTCCAGGAGGGCACCCTCGACGCCCGGGAGGCGGCCCGGATCGGCCTGGAGGTGCTGGGCGCCCTGGAGGCGGCGCACGCGGCGGGCATCCTGCACCGGGACGTCAAGCCGGACAACGTCATGCTCGGCCGTCACGACCGGGTCGTGCTCACCGACTTCGGCATCGCCCAGATCGAGGGCGAGACCAATCTGACCGACACCGGCGGCTTCGTCGGCTCTCCGGAGTACATCGCGCCCGAGCGGGTGCTCGGCCAGCGCCCGGGCCCGGCCAGCGACCTGTGGTCCCTCGGCGTCGTCCTGTACGCGGCGACGGAGGGCGTCTCGCCGTTCCGCCGCAGCAACACCCCCGCGACGCTCCAGTCCGTGCTCAACGCCGTGCCCGCGGCGCCCGCCGCCGCGCAGGGCCCGCTCGCCGAGGCCATCAACGGCCTGCTGAACAAGGACCCTTCGCGCCGCCCGAACGCCGCGCAGGTCCGGGTCCTGCTGGAACGCGCGGCCAACCCGCCGGAGCCGGCCGTCACCCAGCCCGTACGGCTCCCGGCGAGCGTGCGGCGAGGGGTCGTGCTGGGGCCGAAGACGCTGCTCGGGATCGCGGCGGCGGCGGTCGCGGCCGCGGTGACGGCGTATCTGGTGATCGCGGACCCGTTCGCCGGGTCGGTGCCGGAGGGCTGGGACACCCACGAGGAGAAGGCCCTCGGCGCGACGCTGCTGGTGCCGGACGAGTACAAGCGGACCGTGCCCCAGGAGACGGACGACGACCACTGGGTCACGTACACCGACCCGAGCGGTGCCATCTGGGTCAGCCTGTCGCTGGAGAAGAAGGCCGAGGACACCGGCAGCGACATCGCCGCGTCCGCCGCCGCCGAGATGTACGACGACGAGAGCGACTTCAAGCGGAGCGGCGACTACGACATCGGCATGCCGCAGAACCCGAGGACCGAGCCGAAGCAGACCACGTACCAGGGCAGGAAGTCCGCCGAGAACCTGGTCACCTACACGACCACCGACACGCAGAACCCCCGGCCGCGCGAGCTGCGCGTCTTCTACTACAAGACCTCCGCCGGGGACATGTACAAGCTGTCGGTCGTCCACCCGGGTGCGGGCGACTTCACGGAGCGCGGACGCGAGGTGGCGCGGACCGCGATCGACCATCTGGAGATCGACAAGCTCTGAACCGGAGGGCCGCCGCCGGTGCCCCGTGACCGACTCGAGACCGACCGGCCAGGTGCGTTCACGGCAACGCCCTGATCAGCGCGTTTGTTGCCAGTGTCCACTGGCAGTGTGTGAGCAGTCGGTGAATCCCCGTTACCGACGGGTACACAAAGGCTCCGGCGCGGCATACCCTGCGCCTCATGACGGACGCGCAGGCCCCGGCCCAGACCGGCACGAACCCCCTCGCCCCCGCCCCGGAGGGCGCCCGCACCGCGGCCGACGTGGTCACGCCCGAGCTGGTCGCCCAGCTCACCAAGGGCGTGGCCGGGTCCGGCCGTACCGCCAACCACACGCCGTTCACCGGCGAGAAGCTGGCCGACCTGCCCGAGTCGACGCCCGAGGACGTCCGCGAGGCGTTCGAGGCGGCCCGCGCGGCGCAGGCCGTGTGGGAGCAGGTCCCGGTACGCCGGCGCGCCGCCGTGCTGCTGCGCTTCCACGACCTGGTGCTCGAGCGTCAGGCGGAGGTGCTGGACCTCATCCAGCTGGAGACCGGCAAGGCCCGGCTGCACGCGCACGAGGAGGTGCAGGCCGTCGCCGTCGCCGCCCGCCACTACGGGCGCAAGGCCCCCGCCTACCTCCGGCCCAAGCGGCACACGGGTGCCGTGCCCACGCTCACCCGGGTCACCGAACTGCGCCACCCTCGCGGGGTCGTGGGCCAGATCGCCCCCTGGAACTACCCGCTGGAGCTGTCCGTCGGCGACGCGCTCCCCGCGTTCGTCGCGGGCAATGCCGTGGTGATGAAGCCCGACACGGAGACCTGCCTCACCGCCCTGTGGGCGCGGGACCTGCTGATCGAGGCCGGACTGCCCGCCGACGTCTTCCAGGTCGTGCTCGGCGAGGGCCCGGTCGTCGGCCCCGAGGTCGTCAAGCACGCCGACTACGTCTCCTTCACCGGCTCCACCCGCACCGGCCGCGAGGTCGCGCAGAGCGCCGCCGCCCGTCTGGTCGGCGTCTCGCTCGAACTCGGCGGCAAGAACGCCATGCTGGTCCTGGACGACGCCGACATGGAGAAGGCGGCGGCGGGTGCCGTCCGCGCCTGCTTCTCCTCCGCCGGCCAGCTGTGCATCTCCATCGAGCGGCTGTACGTCCACGAGTCCGTCGCCGACGCCTTCCTGGAGCGGTTCGCCGCCCGCACCAAGGCCATGCGGCTCGGCACGTCCCTCGCCTACGGCGCCGACATGGGCTCCCTGGTCGGCGAGCGCCAGCTGGAGACGGTCACCCGGCATGTCGAGGAGGCCGTCGCCAAGGGCGCCAAGCTCGTCGCCGGTGGTGTGGCCCGCCCCGACATCGGCCCGTACTTCTTCGAGCCGACCATCCTCGACGGTGTCGAGGCGCCGATGGCCGTGTGCACCGAGGAGACGTTCGGCCCGGTCGTCTCCATCTACCGGTTCAGGACCGACGACGAGGCGATCGCCCACGCCAACTCCACGCCGTACGGGCTCAACTCGTCGGTGTGGACGAAGGACGGGCGGCGGGGCCGCGCGGTCGCGGCCCGGCTGCGCACCGGCACCGTCAACGTCAACGAGGGCTACGCGCCCGCCTACGGCAGCGTCCAGTCGCCGATGGGCGGCATGAAGGACTCCGGTCTCGGCCGCCGCCACGGCTCCGAGGGCATCCTCAAGTACACGGAGGCCCAGACGGTCGCGACACAGCGCCTGCTGCCGATGGCGCCGTCGCTCGGGATGGACGACGAGAAGTACGCCCGGTTCATGAGCCGGAGCCTGCGGGTGATGAAGGCACTCCGTTTCCGCTAGGGCCGCTGTCCGAGGCCACCGCACCACCGCTTTCGACGAGGAGAGCACGTGTCACAGGAGAACTCTGCCCCCGAGCAGGACGACGGTTCCGGGTACGACTACGACGTCATCGTCGTCGGATCGGGGTTCGGCGGCTCGGTCACGGCACTGCGCCTGACCGAGAAGGGCTACCGCGTCGGCGTCCTCGAGGCCGGCCGCCGCTGGACCCGCCAGACCCTGCCGAAGAACTCCTGGGACCTGAAGAACTACCTCTGGGCGCCCAGGCTCGGCATGTACGGCATCCAGCGCATCCATCTGCTCGGCAACGTCATGGTGCTGGCCGGCGCGGGCGTCGGCGGCGGCTCCCTCAACTACGCCAACACGCTGTACGTCCCGCCGAAGCCGTTCTTCGAGGACCCCCAGTGGCGTGACATCACGGACTGGGAGGAGGAGCTGAAGCCGTACTACGACCAGGCCCAGCGCATGCTCGGCGTCCGGCTGAACCCGACGATGACCCCGTCCGACGTGCACCTCAAGGCGGCCGCCGAGAAGATGGGCGTCGGCGACACCTTCCACATGGCGCCGGTCGGCGTGTTCTTCGGCGACGGCAAGGACGCCGAGGGCACGGCGAAGGCCCGCCCCGGCGAGGAGGTCGCCGACCCGTACTTCGGCGGCACGGGACCGTCCCGGCGGGCCTGCACGGAGTGCGGCGAGTGCATGACGGGCTGCCGGCACGGCGCGAAGAACACGCTCAACGAGAACTACCTCTACCTGGCCGAGAAGGCGGGCGCGGTCGTGCACCCCCTGACCACGGTCGTCTCCGTCACCGACGACTCCCAGGGCGGCTACGCCGTCGCCACCGTGCCGACCGACAGCCGGCGCAAGGGCGAGGGCCGGCTGTTCAAGGCCCGCCGGGTCGTCATCGCGGCCGGCACCTACGGCACCCAGACCCTGCTGCACCGGATGAAGGCCGGCGGTCAGCTGCCGCACCTCTCCGACAAGCTGGGCGAGCTGACCCGCACCAACTCCGAGGCACTGGTGGGCGCGCAGACCGACAGCCGGCGCTACCGCAAGCTGACAGGCGCCCCCAAGGTCGACTTCACCCGCGGTGTCGCCATCACCTCGTCCATCCACCCGGACGAGAACACCCACATCGAACCCGTCCGGTACGGCAAGGGCTCCAACTCGATGGGCGGCCTGTCCATCCTCCAGGTCCCCTACGCCGAGGGCCGGTCCCGTGCCGGCGCCTGGCTGGCCAACGCGGCCCGGCACCCCCTGCTGGTGCTGCGCTCGCTGTCCAACCGCCGCTGGTCGGAGCGGACCATCATCGGCCTGGTGATGCAGTCGCTGGACAACTCGCTGACGACGTATCTGAAGCCGGACGGTGTCGGCAAGGGGCTGCTGACCGCGCGGCAGGGCCACGGCGCGCCCAACCCCAAGCAGATCAAGGCCGCCTCCGAGGCCGCCTCCGTCATCGCGGCCGACATCAACGGCTTCCCCGGCTCCAACGTCGGCGAGCTGATGGGCACCCCGCTCACCGCCCACTTCCTCGGCGGCTGCCCGATCGGCGACTCCCCGGAGACCGGTGTGATCGACCCGTACCACCGGCTGTACGGGCACCCCGGGATCTCGGTCGTCGACGGGGCGGCGGTCTCCGCCAACCTGGGCGTCAACCCGTCGCTGACGATCACCGCGCAGGCCGAGCGGGCGATGTCGTACTGGCCCAACAAGGGCGAGGCCGACCCGCGTCCCGCGCAGGGAGCGGCGTACGAGCGGCTGAAGCCCGTCGAGCCCCAGGCGCCGGTGGTGCCGAAGGAGGCGTTCGGCGCGCTGAAGCTGCCGTTCCTGGGGATGCCGGCGGTGCCCCCGAAGAAGTAGCCGGCGGGACTTGTCGGAAAAACCAGAAGGACCTGCGCCCCCCTCCGAGCGCAGGTCCTTCTGTGTGGTGCGTCAGACGGCGGAGGCTCAGGCCTCGGCACCGCTCCGACGACGCTTCATGGCGAACATCACGCCGGCACCGGCGAGAATCGTGACACCGCCGACCGTGGCGACGACGGGCAGCTGGGAGCTGGACCCGGTCTCGGCGAGGCTGCCGGTGACCGGCTGCTCGCTGACGCCGCCCTGCGGCTTCTCCGGCGTGGCGGCCGGGGGCTTCTCGGCGCCCGGCTCGGCCTCGCCCGGGTCCTCGTTCGAGGCGCCGGCGGGCAGGACGTCGAAGAACCAGCCGTCGCCGAAGCCCTCGGCGATGCAGTCCTCACCGTTGATGTTGTCGATGTAGGCACCGGTGCCGAAGTGGTACGACTCACCGGCGGGGGCACCCTTGTGGATGTTCACCCGCAGGTCGATCTTGTTGTAGTCGTTCGGCTTCATCGTCTCGGTGCCCCAGAAGTAGCCACCGGCGAAGCCCTCGGCGCCCTTGATGCTCTCCCAGGAGTTCGTGGACGGGTTGCGGAACTGCAGGTCCACGTGCGGGCTGAGGGTCGGCTCCCAGGTCTCCCAGAACTTGGTGCTCTCGACCTCGGCGTAGAACGCGACGTCCTTGAGCGTGACGTCGGAGGTGTTGGTGACCTTCAGGTTGAAGGAGTGCCAGCCGCTGCCGGCCACGATCTTGCCGGGGAGGGCGCTGACCTCGACCGCGAGGGCCTCCTCGGCGAAGTCCTCGTCGACCTCCTCGCAGTACGGGAGCTCCTCGTCCTCACCGGGAGTGCTCTCCTCGGGGGCGGGCGTGGTCTCCTCGTCGTCGGGAGCGGTGGTCGTCTCCTCGTCGCCGGGGGTGGTCTCCTCGTCGGTGGGAGCCGTGGTCTCGTCGTCGGCGGGCGCGGTCGTCTCTTCGTCGGCCGGCGCGGTCGTCTCGTCGTCCGCCGGAGCCGTCGTCTCCTCGTCGGCCGGAGGCGTCGTGTCACCCGTGGCCGGCGTGGTGGTCTCCGTGGTGGCGGGCGCGGTGGTCTCGTCCGTGGCGAACGCGGCCGGCGCGGACAGCAGGGCGATCGGTGCTATGACCGCCGTCGTCGCTGCGGCGGCCAGGGCACGGCGAAGCTTCATGAAGACCTCGAAAGTCCGTTGTGCCGCCGGACGCGGCACGGGTATCGGGAGGCCTCCGCGTGTGGGGCGCGGGTGTGGCCCTTGGTTCGCAGACTTTGATCACCGACGGCGCGCAAAGGTTGTGCCTGCACTCACAGAAAATTTATGTGGCCTGGGTCACAGAGGCTGGATCACGGCCCGCCGACCTGACGTACTCTCAGCGGCCGTACCGGAGTTCGAGAGAAAGCGCTCACACATCCATGGCCGGCAGACCGTCAGACGGCACCTCCTCCGCATCCGGTGACGAGGCGGAGCCCTCCGCACCGTCCCTCTCGGACGAGGAGTTGCAGAAGTTCGTCGAGGACGCCGAGCGCGGCCGTGCCTCCGCGCCGAAGGAGCCGTCCGCGCGCGCCCGGATGGTCACCGAGCGGCTGCGCGCCCAGGAGGCCCGCGGTGAGCTGCCTCCCGGCTGGCGCATTGGCCCCGCCTGGCAGGAGATGAACGGGCGCGCCACCCGCCGCCGCCGGTGGTGGGCGATCGTCGGCGTGCCGCTCGCCGTCGCCGTGGCCGTCGTGGCCGTACGGCCCTCCCTGATCTCCGGCGACCCCTTCGGCACCGCCTCCGAGGCCTCGGACGCGGCCGCCGCCTCACCGCTCCCGGCGGAGACGGCGGCGCCGACGGCAGCGCCGGGTGAGGCCGACCCGGACACCCCGACCGTCGCCCGGCCCTTCGCCGGCTCGCCCGCCGAGCGCTGGGCGGACGGCGAGGCCGGTATCACCCTCCCGGCGGCCACCCCGGTCGGCACCCTGACCAAGGCCCAGGTGGAACAGGCCCTGCGGCAGACCCGCAGGCTCCTCGTGGACGCCAATCTCGACCCGGCCACCCTGCGCGGCGAGCGCCCGGAGACCGCGCTCGACGTCATCGAGCCGCGCCAGAAGGAACTGCTCGACCTGCTGAGGACCGCGCTGCGCAAGCCGGACAAGAAGCACGACCCGCTCTGGATGTTCAGCCGCTTCGACCCCGCCGAGGTGCGGCTCGCCGGGGACGTCGTCAAGACGCGGGGGCGTATGACGTTCAAGGGGGGCGAGGACGCCTCCGTCGCCGTGCACGCCGACTACACCTTCGTCTACCCGCTGGTCCGCGAGGGCTCGGACGAAGTGGCCCGCACCATCGTCCGCCGCGTCCTCGACGTCGAGGTCTCCGATCCCACCCGCTACCAGGTCACCCCGGGGAAGATCGTCGTCAAGCGCTACGACCAGGAGGTCGGCAACACCGCCTGCGACCTCCACGACGGCTATCTGCACCCGCACTTCGACTCCGCGGAGCCGACCGGCGCACCGCCCACCGGCCCCACGACGGACCCGTACGACCGCAGCAAGGACATCCCCGAGGACCGCCGTGAGGAGTGCGGGGTCGTCAGCCGCACCTGACGCCCTGGCGGACGCGGGCATGAGAAGGGCCCCGCGGTGCGGGGCCGCGGGGCCCTTCTGTGGTCAGCACCAGCGTCAGGGCGCGCCGGTGCCTGGGGGAGCGGCGCCGGGGGAGTGCGCCGCTGAAAGGGTCTCTCGCATCGTGCGGGACGGGCGGGGGCTCGGCAACCGCTCGGGCCGCCCCGTACTCCGTCGGTGTTCTTGCCGGCCGGCCCCGGGCGTCCCCGAAGCCGGCCGTTTCTCTTGGGTGACCGGGCTGCTGTCCCCTGCCGTCCGGTCACTCACCCGGAGCGAGGTCCCACGGCGTACGGCGATCCGTACGCCACAACGCCCCGGCGAGCCACGCGTGGTTCTTTCGGGCCCGCCCCTGGCTGGCACGGACACCGGTACCAACGAAGCGGTCCGGGCGACGTCACGCTCCGACCGGGTGAGAGGGGCGCCGAACTCAGATGCGACCGCGACACAGTTCGAGCAGCGTCATCGCGAGGCCCGTCCCCGGCTTGCCCAGCGCCTCGCTGTAGTGGCTGAGGATCTCCATCTCGCGGGACAGGTTCACCCGCCGGCCGCCGGAGGTGATCCGCGCCTCCTGGATGACGGCGGACACAGCCATACGCTCCCGGATCAGCCCGATGATCCGGTCGTCCAGGGCGTCGATGCGTTCACGGGCACCGGTGATCACGTCCGCGGCCTCGGCGGTGCGGGCGCCGGTCGCCTCGGCGGGGGTCACATGGGTGGTGGTCATCGGGGGCTCCTCGTGATGGGAGGTGCCCCGGAGCGGCAGGACCCGGGAAACGACAGGCGCCCCGGGCCTTGTCGGCCCGGGGCGCCTGGGAAGTCGCTTGTCAGTTGCTCAAGCAGCACGACCATGGCAGCCGGCGGGCCGGGTGCCATAGGTGAACAGGAACGTCTGGTGCGTGAGCATGCGGCCAGTATGCCGCGCTCGCCTAGGGTGTCCAAGCCGGTTCGCATCGTGAGACGGGCTTCGGCCCCGGGGCGGGCGTGCGACGCCCGGTAGACTCGGCCCCACACACACCTCGCTCACCGCCGGAAGGCAACCCGTGTCATCAGCGAACCCCGCCGCCGCCCCCGACACCGTCCTGGTCGTCGACTTCGGCGCGCAGTACGCCCAGCTCATCGCCCGTCGTGTCCGCGAGGCCCGGGTCTACAGCGAGATCGTGCCGAGCACCATGCCGGTCGCGGAGATGCTCGCGAAGAACCCGGCGGCGATCATCCTCTCCGGCGGCCCCTCGTCCGTGTACGAGGAGGGCGCCCCCCGCCTCGACCGGGAGCTGTTCGAGGCCGGTGTGCCCGTCTTCGGCATGTGCTACGGCTTCCAGCTGATGGCCCAGGTCCTCGGCGGCACGGTGGACAACACCGGTGCCCGCGAGTACGGCCGTACCGATCTGCACGTCTCCAAGGTGTCCTCCACCCTCTTCGAGGGCACCCCGGCCGAGCAGCACGTGTGGATGTCGCACGGCGACGCCTGCTCCGCCGCCCCCGAGGGCTTCTCCGTGACGGCCTCCACCGAGGTCGTCCCGGTCGCCGCCTTCGAGAACGACGAGAAGAAGCTCTACGGCGTCCAGTACCACCCCGAGGTCATGCACTCCACGCACGGCCAGCAGGTGCTGGAGCACTTCCTGTACCGGGGCGCCGGGCTGAAGCCCGACTGGACCACCGGCAACGTCATCGACGAGCAGGTCGCCGCGATCCGCGAGCAGGTCGGCGACAAGCGCGCCATCTGCGGTCTGTCCGGCGGCGTCGACTCCGCCGTGGCCGCCGCCCTGGTCCAGAAGGCCATCGGCTCCCAGCTGACCTGCGTCTACGTCGACCACGGACTGATGCGCACGGGCGAGACCGAGCAGGTCGAGAAGGACTTCGTCGCCGCGACCGGTGTGCAGCTGAAGGTCGTGGACGCCGAGGAGCGGTTCCTCAAGGCGCTCGCCGGGGTCTCGGACCCCGAGGAGAAGCGGAAGATCATCGGCCGCGAGTTCATCCGGGTCTTCGAGCAGGCCCAGGCGGAGATCATCGCCGACGAGGGCCCGGCCGTGGAGTTCCTGGTCCAGGGCACCCTGTACCCGGACGTCGTCGAGTCCGGCGGCGGCACCGGCACCGCCAACATCAAGTCCCACCACAACGTGGGCGGCCTCCCCGAGGACCTCGAGTTCCAGCTCATCGAGCCGCTGCGGAAGCTCTTCAAGGACGAGGTCCGCATGGTCGGCCAGGAGCTCGGCCTGCCGGAGGAGATCGTCCAGCGCCAGCCCTTCCCGGGCCCGGGCCTGGGCATCCGCATCGTCGGCGAGGTCACCAAGGAGCGCCTGGACCTGCTGCGCGAGGCCGACGCCATCGCCCGCGAGGAGCTGACCGCGGCCGGCCTCGACCGCGAGATCTGGCAGTGCCCCGTGGTCCTGCTCGCGGACGTCCGCAGCGTCGGCGTCCAGGGCGACGGCCGCACCTACGGCCACCCGATCGTGCTGCGCCCGGTGTCCTCCGAGGACGCCATGACCGCCGACTGGTCGCGGCTGCCGTACGACGTCCTGGGGCGGATCTCGACCCGGATCACCAACGAGGTCCGGGACGTCAACCGCGTCGTGCTCGACATCACCTCGAAGCCCCCGGGCACCATCGAGTGGGAGTAGATCTCCCTTCGGGTTTCTAGGTGCGCCTGATCACGCGCACCTGCCCGCCGGGCTTCCAGACCTGGACGACGAGGTACTTCTCGTCCTCGACGTAGGTCCGTACGACCTCCGTCAGCTCGGCACGGAAGAGGTGGAACGGCTCCGGCGGTTCCACCTCTTCGCCGTACGCGGCCTTCTGCGCGGGGTCCTCGACCTCGACCGCGCGTCCCGCGATCCGTACATCGCCCCCGCCCATGGTCTGGCCCTCGCCGGGGTTCGCCTGGAGCGCGAAGCGCGGGTCGCGGCGCAGATCGAGGGCCTTGAGCGAGTCCGGCATCATGCCGAGCCAGAGCTCGCCGTCCAGGAAGCGCACCTCCAGACCCGAGGTCCGCGGGGAGCCGTCCTTGCGGAGCGTGGCGAGGACGTGATGGGTGAAGGCGCCGAAGCGGGCCTCGACGAGCCGGGCCAATTCCGGCTCGGCGGTGACGAAGGCGGACCAGTTCGCTGTCATGCCGCCGAGTCTGACTCCGAAACCCGACATCGTCTGTCCGGTTTACGCCGAACGGTTCGCCGACGGCCGCTGTCGTCCTGGTTCACGGCATCGTTATCTCGTACACCTGTCGTCCTGCGCTGACCGAGGGTAACTTCCGCCCCGTACGCCCCCCATGCCGGAGGACACATGCACGGGACGCCCGCCGGGCCCACTCCGCCCCCGCCGCTGCCCACCGATCAGCTGCGGTTCGCCATGCCGCCGATGCACGACTCGGCCGAGGACGAGCGGAGGCACCGCAAGGAACGCCTCGCCGGAGCGCTGCGGATCTTCGGCAGGATGGGCTTCGAGGACGGTGTCTCCGGGCACATCACCGCGCGCGACCCCGAGTACAGCGACTGCTTCTGGGTCAATCCGTTCGGGATGCCGTTCAGCCATGTCACCGTCGGCGACCTGGTCCTCGCCAACTCCGAGGGGCAGGTGATCGAGGGCCGCTACCACGTCAACCAGGCGGCGTTCACCATGCACTCACAGGTCCACGCCGCCCGGCCCGACGTCGTCGCCGTCGCGCACTGCCACTCCGTCCACGGGCGTGCCCTCGCCGCGCTGGGCGAGCTCCTGGACCCGATCACCCAGGAGAGCTGCGCCTTCTACGAGGACCACGCGCTCTACGACGCCTACAGCGGGGTCGCCGTCGACGCGGCCGAGGGCCGCCGGATCGCCGCCGCGCTCGGCTCCCACAAGGCGCTCGTGCTGCGCAACCACGGTCTGCTCACCGTCGGCGACTCGGTGGACGCGGCCGCCTGGTGGTTCCTGTCCATGGAACGCTCCTGCCAGGTGCAGCTCACGGCCCGGGCCGCGGGCCGGCCGGTCCTGATCGACCACCGGATGGCGGTCGCCACCCGCGAACAGCTCGGCGGCGACCTCGTGGCCTGGATCAACTACCAGCCGATGTGGCAGAACATAGCCCGCAGCGAACCGGATCTGCTGAGCTGACACCCGGCCGGGCCGGTCAGAAGCCGCGCAGTACCGCCGCCTTCGTCCGGGCGAACTCCTCGTCCGTGAGCACGCCCTCGCGATACAGGTCGCCCAACTCCCGCAACCGGCGCAGTAGTACGTCGTGGTCGCCGGCCGGCGCCGGGACGCGCGCCGGGGACCGGCCCACGGGGGCCGCGCCCAGCCGGGTGGACGCATGCGGGAGACGGGCCGTGACGGCGGCAGCCACCAGCGCGGTGAGCAGATCGCGGCGGGCGCTGCCCCACAGGTCCAGGGCGTACGGGTCCTTCTCCGGAGGCAGGGCGGAGAACACCGTCTCCCGGGTCACGAAGCGCAGACAGCCGTCCTCCGAGCGGGAGTTGGGCAGCCACTCGACCTGCACCAGGTCGTCGACGTCGATGACGCGCGGGCCCGTCGCCCGCTTCACCCGCTCCGAGGTGTCCGACCAGTCGATGCGCACCCGGCCGCCGTCGAAGGAGACCGTGCCGTCGGAGGTCCGCACCGACACCGGCACCGGAGGGCCCGGCAGCAGATAGGCCGTGACCGGCTCCTTCGGGACCTGGTCCAGAAGCAGCGCCCGGCGGATCTCCTCCGCCAGATAGGCGGCGACCCCCGCACGGTCAGTGTCCACCGCAAGCCGGTACGGGTCCGACCCCTCGGGCAGCCGGCCCCCGGTCGCCTGCAGCAGCGGATCGGCCCCTTCGCGCAGCCGCATCCGCAGCCGTCCGCGCCGGCGCTCCGGTTCGAAGGCGACGCCCGCGACCGCCTCCAGAGGCACGGCGATCTCCCCGTACGTCTGCCGGAACAGCGGCACGGAACGGTGGAGACCCGGCGTGATCCGGACGGTCGTGCCGTCGAAGGCCCAGGTCCCGTCACGCTGGATGATCTCGGCCATAAGGGAATTCTCGCAGCCGGGTCAACACACCGGGACCGCGCTCACCCGTCCCGACCGGGCCTGCCGGGCGGCCCCCGGGTGGAGTACGGCACAATTCGTCGTCGTCGGACGGGAGTTGTGGAACGCGCGCGGGCGGCGCGGCTCTCCCGGGGGAACCCGTGGCGCCACAGGGCGTACGGGCGTGAGGTCGTCGGAAGGCGGGCGTCGGGCGTGGCGGTGCAGGAGGCTGGGCGGAGCGGCGCGGTGGAGCGCCCGCACGGGGGTGGCTGCACGTGCGGGGACTGCCCCCACGGGGCGCGTGCGGGACACCGGCGGGCGGTGGCCGAGTTCCTGCTCAAGCGGGACGAGTTCGCCGCCGGACAGGGACTTCCGGCGGCGGTGGCCCACTCGGCCTCGGCCTCCCGTCAGTGGGTGTCCGAGGAGCTGACGCAGTCCGCGGAACAGGTCGCCGAACGCGGCCGCGCCGAAGGCGAGGCATGGCTGGGACGGCTGTGGTGGCGCACCGCCTGCGTCGTCTGGGGGCTCGTCCTGGCGCTGCTCCTGGCCCAGGCGCTCACGGCGATCGGGGCGGGCTGGACGACGGCCCGTACGGCCGGGCTGCTCGCGGCGGTGGTGACGGCGGCGGCGCTCACCGCGGCGTCCTGGTTCCACCGGGCGCGCGGCGGGGCCCTCGCACCGGTCATCGGCGAGGACAACCGGCTCTCCACCTCGCGTGCCGTCGCCGCGGCCTGGGTGCTCTTCGTCGCGTACGCCGTGCTCGTCCTGGCCGGACGGCTCGCCGCAGCCTCGGGTCACGCGGAGCGCGACGCGCTGATCGGAGGACTCGAACTGCGGCGCGGCGCCGGGGTGGTGACCGTGCTCGCCGTGGTGTGCGCGATCGCGGTGCTGGTCCGGCGGGTCGTCGGGGTGCGGGTGCTCGGACAGTGGCTGCAGAAGGTGCCGGCCGACCGGCCCCGCGCCGCGGACCTGCTGACCGACGACGCGGGGCGCGGGACGTTCGCCGACATCCAGTACGTGGTCATCGGCACCGTCGCGCTGCTGTTCGCCGCGGTACGGCTGGGGCGGCGGCCGGACCAACTGCCCGATCTGCCGTGGGGCCTCGCGGTCGTGGTGCTCATCTCGGCGGCGACCTATCTGGCCGGCAAGTACGCGGAGGGCGGCCGCCCGGTCATCCTCTCCGTGGTGCGCGCGCGGGAGGCGGGGGACCTGGACGCGCCGATCCGCACCGGGGACGACATCGAGATCCGCGGCGCCGGGTTCGTACCGCCGGGCGCGCAGCGGGCCGACCGGCTGGCGCGGATGGTGGTCCGCATCGGGGCGGTGCATGTGCATGTGCCGCTGGTGCCGGTGAGCGGCGGGTTCAGCAACCCGGCCGACGCGGTGCTCACGGTGCCGGTCCCGGCCGACGTGGAGCCGGGCCGGGTCGAGGTGCAGGTGGTGACCGCGGCCGGCGTGGAGACCAACCGCTACGCCATCGACGTGACCGAGTGACCGAGTGACCGAGTGACCGGGTGACCGAGGGGCCGGGTGACCGAGTGACCGGTGAGGTTCGGCCAGTTGGCCGTGTTCAGTGATTGAAGTTTTGACTGGATGCGGCGGAGAATGCCGGGGTGCCGCGCGTGCCTGAGCGGTGCGGCAGTTCCCTACGTATGGTCGTTCGAGGGATCACGGCGGGCGAGAGGCGGCTTCGGCGATGACGCACGTTATGCACACGGGTTCCTCGGGCAGCGGCTGGCGGGACACGGCCTCCCGCTACGCACTGCTTCCGCTCCGGATCTTCCTCGGCGTGACGTTCATCTACGCCGGCCTGGACAAGCTGACCGACAGCGCCTTCCTGAAGGGCTCCGGGGCGGGGTCCATCGGCGACATGATGCGTGCCGTACGGGACTCGGCGGCGATCCCGGCCATGGTCGACATGGCCCTCGACGCCCCGGTGGCCTTCGGGTACGCCATCGCCTTCGGTGAACTCGCCGTCGGCATCGGCACCCTCATCGGACTGCTCGGCCGGCTGGCGGCCCTGGGCGGCGCGCTGATCTCGCTGAGCCTGTGGCTCACGGTCAGCTGGGCCTCCGACCCCTACTACTACGGCAACGACCTGGCCTATCTGATGGCCTGGCTGCCGCTCGTGCTCGCCGGCACGCCCCTGTTCTCCGTCGACGCCCTCCTCCACGCACGCCGACGGGAACGGGTCGGACTGCGCTGATCCCTGGCCGGGACTCGGTCGAGGGTGTGTCCACGGTCCGGGGTGTGGCTTCGGTCAGGGGTGTGTCTCCGGCCGGGGCGGGGTGCGGTGACGGCGGGCCATCCGTGCCAGGAGGCCCACCGCGCCCGCGAGGAACAGGCCCCCGACCACCAGCGGGATCACCGCGAACCACGGCGTCTCCCAGGCGTCCGCCGCGTCCCCCACGTAGAGGACACCGGCGAGGGTCAGAAAGGCTCCCGCGACCAGCCGGCCGGGCTGGAACTCATGACGCAGCACGGCGCACCTCCGCCTGTCCGATGCCGACATCCAGGTCGAGGTCCAGTGTGCCCACGCTCTTGGTGCCCTTCGGCGGCTTCAGGGTCAGCTCCTTGTGCTTGCCCGGGGCGACGTCGACGTCCTGGCGGTCGTCGCCCGGCAACTGGATGTCGCCCACGCCGACGTCCACGCTCAGCTCCACCGTGACGCCCTTGGGGACGAGCACCTTCAGCCGGCCGACGCCCACATCCGCGCGGGTCGTGACCGGCTGGTCCGACTCGAACGGCACCCCGGTCAGATCGAGGGTGCCGACCCCGGTGCCGAGGTCGTAGGCGGGCCGTACCTCCGCCGCCGTCGCCGGGCTCCAGGTCGTCTCGACCCACCGGGTGCCGACGTCCTTCGGCAGAGCGGCCGACGCCGCCAGCAGGCCGGCCGTGACCACCGCGAGGAAGACGGTGCCCGCGCCCGTGCGGCCTATGAACGCGCTGAGCGCGATCCCCAGGCCGAATATGAGCAGGGCACAGGCCAGACCCGTCTGGAGGCTGGTGCCGAGCGGCTGGTCGTGCCAGGTGCCGGCCGTCCCCGCGGCCCCCGCCGGCAGGGCCAGCAGGAACACCCAGCCGCCGATCCGGCGGGGACCGCGCGGCCGGGGCGGGGCCGGAGGCCGCGCTCGTATCTCCGCCCGGCTGCGCCAGGTGCCGCGGCCGATCGCGACCGCCGCCGCTATGTCCCGGTCGTGGGCGTCATGGGGGCCCCACAGATAGCCGGTGCCGCCCTCATGTGTCCCGTCCTTGACGATGGGATCCCGCCACCAGGACGGGTAGGCGGCCGGGACCGGCGGCGCCTGCGCCTCCGGTGGCGCGTCGGCCACCGCCTGCGCGGCGAGCGGGTCCGGGTCGGGGGCGCCGCGGTGCCGCGACCAGTATCCGGCGCCCGCCAGGAGGAAGGAGAGGACGACGGCGAAGGTCAGCACACCGCCGTTCTTCAGCATCGTCAGGAAGACGCCGCAGCCCACCAGCGCGAACAGCACGGCCGTCAGCGCGTGCCCGTCCACCCGGCCGGTGAGCAGCTTGCGCACCTCGTTCTCGTCGTCGTCCTCGTACGGGACGAGGAGCCAGGCGAAACCGTAGAAGATCAGGCCGATGCCGCCGGTCGCGGAGAGCACGGCGAGGGTGATCCGGAAGATCACCGGGTCCATGTCGCACTGCCGGCCCAGACCCGCGCACACGCCGGCCAGCATCTTGTGCGGCCGGTCCCGCCGGAACCGGTGCGGCGGACCCGACACCGCGTCCGCGTCCGCCGTCTCGCCCTCCGCTTCCCGGGTGCCCGTGCGTGCGCGCGGTTCCTCACCCGCGGCGCCCGCGGACGGCCGGCCCGACGCGGCGCCCGCGGAGGGCACGGCGTCCGGCTCGGGCCCGGAGTCCGCGGCGTGCTGGTGATCTGTCATGGGTCCATGGTGACGGGCGGGTCGGCCCGGCGGGAGTCGGGACGACCCTGGTCGGACCCTGATATCGCCCTGAGCCGGGGGAGGGGGAAGCGTTCGAGACCCGCCGGGCCGAAGATCAGGGACGTCTAGGGGGCCGACCCTGATGCCCCGATGGGCCGCCCGTGTGAACATCGATGGCATGCCGGAAGCCGCAGCAGCGCCACTCGCCGAACCGCGGCCGCCGCGCAAGCTCTACCGCAGCAGTGACGGACGCTGGCTCGGGGGCGTGGCGCGGGGGCTCGCCGGGCACCTCGGCCTGCCCGTCATCTGGGTGCGGCTCGTCTTCGTCGGACTGTTCATGGCGGACGGCCTCGGCGCCCTGCTGTACGCCGCGTTCTGGTTCTTCGTACCGCTCGGCGTCGGCGGGGTCGGCGCCCAGCGGCCGTCCCCCTTCACCACCGAGACCGCGGCCGACGGCCGCCGCAGACTCGTCGCCCGCAAGCCGGACAAGGGCCAGATCGTCGCGCTGCTCCTCATGGTCGTCGTGGCCATGGTCTTCGTCGGCAGCGTCGACGTCGGCAACGGCGCCAAGGCGTACCTCCTGCCCGCCGTACTCGTCGGCGCCGGTGTCGCCCTGGTCTGGCGCCAGGCGGACAACGCCCGCAGGGCCCGCTGGATGGAGGTCGGCCGGCGCCGGCGCACCCTGACCCTGCTGCGCGCCGCAGCCGGCGTCGTCCTCGTCACGGCCGGCGTCTCCGGCATCTTCGTGCTCCAGGGCTCCGCCGCCCACCTCGGCTCGATCCTCCAAGCCGCCCTCGCGGTCCTCGTCGGGATAACGCTCCTCGCGGGCCCCTATCTCGTGCGGATGACCCAGGACCTCTCCGAGGAGCGGCTCATGCGCATCCGCGCACAGGAGCGCGCCGAGGTCGCCGCCCACGTCCACGACTCGGTGCTGCACACGCTCACCCTGATCCAGCGCAACGCGGAGAACGCGAGCGAGGTCCGCCGCCTCGCCCGCGCCCAGGAACGCGACCTGCGCACCTGGCTCTACAAGCCGGAGGGCACCGGCAAGGACGAGGAGGACGAACCGGCCAACCTCGCCGACGCCGTCCGGCGCAACGCGGCGGAGGTCGAGGACAAGCACGGCGTCCCCATCGAGGTCGTGGTCGTCGGCGACTGCCCCCTCGACGAGCGGATCGCCGCACAGATGCAGGCCGCGCGCGAGGCGATGGTGAACGCCGCCAAGTACGGTGGCGAGGGCGGCGCCGTGCAGGTCTACGCGGAGGTGGAGGGGAGGACCGTCTTCGTCTCCGTCCGGGACCGCGGTCCCGGCTTCGACCTGGACGCGATACCCGCCGACCGCATGGGCGTCAGAGAATCGATCATCGGCCGCATGGAGCGCAACGGCGGCACGGCCCGGCTGCGGGCGGTGCCCGACGGCGGCACGGAGGTCGAGCTGGAGATGGAGAGGGCGGAGAAGACGTCATGAGCGACCCGACCGAGGCGAGCGAACCCGTGGAGTCGACCGGGGGAAACGCGGGCGAGCGGCGGGTGCGCGTGGTCCTCGTCGACGACCACCGCATGTTCCGCACCGGAGTCCAGGCCGAGATCGGCCGCACCGAGGAGACCGGCGTCGAGGTCGTCGGCGAGGCCGCGGACGTCGACCAGGCGGTCACGGTCATCACCGCGGCCCGACCCGAGGTCGTCCTCCTGGACGTGCACCTGCCCGGCGGAGGCGGTGTCGAAGTCCTGCGGCGCTGCGCCCCGTTGATGGCGGACGCCGAGCGGCCCGTCCGCTTCCTCGCGCTCTCCGTCTCGGACGCCGCGGAGGACGTCATCGGGGTCATCCGGGGCGGCGCGCGCGGCTATGTCACCAAGACGATCACCGGCACCGACCTGGTCGACTCCATCTTCCGGGTCCAGGACGGCGACGCGGTGTTCTCGCCGCGCCTCGCCGGGTTCGTCCTGGACGCCTTCGCGTCGACGGACGCGCCGCCCGTCGACGAGGACCTGGACCGGCTCACCCAGCGCGAGCGGGAGGTCCTGCGGCTGATCGCGCGCGGCTACGCGTACAAGGAGATCGCCAAGCAGCTGTTCATCTCGGTGAAGACGGTCGAGTCGCATGTCTCGGCGGTGCTGCGCAAGCTCCAGCTCTCCAACCGGCACGAGCTGACCCGGTGGGCGACGGCCCGGCGGCTCGTCTGACCCGTCCCGTCACGCCACGCGCGTGGCCCCCGCGAACGGCATCTCGTCGAGCGGGGCCACCCGCACCGGCGCCGACGGGTTGGGGGCGTGGATCATCTGCCCGTTGCCGATGTAGAGGCCGACGTGGCTGATGCCGGAGTAGAAGAACACCAGGTCGCCGGGGAGCAGTTCGGAGCGGGAGACCCGGCGGCCCGCGCCGATCTGGCTGTAGGTCGTCCGGGGCAGGGAGACACCGGCCGCGCGGTAGGCGGCCTGCGTCAGGCCCGAGCAGTCGAAGGCGTTCGGACCGGTCGCCCCCCACACATAGGGGCTGCCGAGCTTGCTGTAGGCGTACGACACGGCGGCAGCGGCCCGGGCGTTGGGGGCCTGCGCCGCCGCCGAACCGGGTGCGGCGAGGGCGGTGCGGGCACCGGAGGCCGAGCGGTCGGCACGGTCGTCGAGCCGGGCGCGTTCGTCGCCGCCGAGCCGGGCCAGGTGCGCACGGGCCGTGTCCAGCTTGCCGGTGATCGTCTTCTTGTGGCGCTTGAGCTCGGCCTCGCGCGAGGTCAGCGAGGCCAGCTCGACGCGTGCGGCGCCGCGAAGCTGCTCGATCTCGCGCAGCTGCCTGCGGACACCGGCGACGGAGGACGCCTGCCGGTTGCCGGCGCGCTCCGCGAACTCCGCGCCCTGCAGATAGCGGTCCGGGTCGGAGGAGAGCGCGAGCTGGAAGGCCGGGTCGAGGCCGCCGTCCCGGTACTGGGCCGCCGCCATCGAACCCAACGCGTCCCGCGCCGCGTTCAGCTTCTCCGTCTTGCGCGCGGCCTCGTCCTGAAGGGTGCGGATCCGCTTCCGGGCCGCCTCCGCCTTCTCCTGCGCGCCGTTGTACTTCTCGGTGGCGACCTCGGCCTCCTGGTACAGCTTGTCGACCTTCGCCTTGATCTGCTCGGGTGTCAGCTGCGGCTCGGCCTGCGCCGCCCCGTCGAACCCCGTCGCCGTCGCCGCGCCCGCCAGGGCGATCGTCCAGGCCGTGCGGGCGGCGCCGCCTGCGGCCGGTCTCGAGCGGGGTTTCCGGTGCGCTGCCACGTGGACTGCACATCCTTCCATCGGGGGGACTCGCGCGTCCGGCGGCGACCCGCACAGGGGGAGCGGACCGCCGCCGAACCTTTCTCGGCGGTGGTGGCCGACAGCCGCCCCTGGCCCGGGCGGCGGTGGGGAGCCGGTCACCTGGTGGAGGACGCTAAACCGGTATGTGTCGGGTCGGTAACGCGTTGTGCGGAAGTGCCGGGAGAGGACCGGGCGTGACCGTAAGTGAGCGTGATCCCGCGATCGCGGCGTCTTGTTCACGCAGTGTGCTGACCGATGTGCGGCTTCGGCGGATGGAGGGCGGGACGGGCTGCTATGGAGCGCATATATGCACGGCCGGCCGGGGTCGCGGGCATCGAAACGCGAGCACCGCACCCGGGCCCGGTCAGTCGCCGGGAGCTGAGCGGCCGCCGCGCACCCGGTGGCGGCAGGGCCCGGGCCGGTCGTTAGGCTCCGGCCCCATGGACGTACTCATCCACCTCTTCGTGGGCCTGCACATCGTCGGCATCGCCTCGCTGCTCGGCGGTTTCCTCACCCAGATGAAGGCGATGGGCCAGGGCACCGCCCGGTTCGTGCCGGCGATGCTGCACGGCGCGCTGACCATGCTGGTCACCGGGGTGATCCTGGTCGGCCTCAACCAGGCCGACGACCAGCCGGTGAACAAGGTCAAGATCGGCGTGAAGCTGGCGTTGCTGGTCGTGATCCTCGGACTCGTCTATGTGAAGCGGGACGAGGAGAAGGTGGACGCGAAGCTGTTCGGCCTGGTGGGGCTGCTGACCCTGGCCAACGTCTTCATCGCCGTCCTCTGGACCTGACACCGGCCGAAGGACCGGCCACCGCGAGGTGGTTCCGTACGGCTCCGGCGGCGACCGCCAGCCATACCGCCACCGAGATCCACATCAGGACCTCGCCGGGAACCTCCAGCCACGGGACGTCCAGGGTGGCGGCGACGGAGAGCATCGCCGCCGCCGACATGCCCATCGTGAAGACGGTCGCCCAGCGGCGTACGTCGTGGCGCGGGCGCGGCCGGGCGATCTCGCCGACGAGCATGACCACGTACCAGGCGGCGTCCAGGGCGACCAGGGCGTAGGTCACCGTGCGCAGCACGTCGAAGTCGTCCTCGTTCCACAGGTACAGGGCGCGGCTGTCGGCGGCGAGGAGCCGGGCGCCGGCCAGCGCGGAGATCGCGAGCGCGCCGCCCGCCACCCAGTGGTCCCCGGCTCCGCGGACGATCTCCCGCCGGTCGAAGCGGGTGAGGGCCACGGCGTACAGGAGCAGGCCGAGCCAGAACAGCACCAAGGCCGCGTGCGCGAGCCAGGCCGCCCCCGCCGTGGCGGCCAGCGTGGCCGCGAGGACGGCGAGACCCTGCGTGGCCACGCAGCCGAGGAAGACGGAGCCCGGCATCCCGGGCCGCCAGTGGCGTACGACGACGTAGAGCAGGGCCGGCCAGAGCACGAACGCCAGGGCCAGCAGCGTCTCGGCGAGCACCTGCCGGCCTGCCAGGGCGAAGCGGGTGCCCAGGACGGCCGTCGCGGCGACGGCGCAGAGCGAGGCCGGGGTGACCGCCTCCCTCAGCCACTCGGAGCGGTGCCACAGGAGCCGGGCGAGGAAGTCGCAGGCCAGGGCCAGCCACGCGACGCATGCCAGGACCAGGGCGATCCGGGACAGGGTCGCGTAGCCCGTCTCGTGCAGGGCCACCGAGATGATGCCGGTCGCCATGACCGAGGCGCCGGCTGCGGGGGGACGTCGCGACCACCAGAGGGGCAGGGGGGACGCGGACGCGGGTGTGGCGGCGGGCATGGGCCGATGCTAAGGAGCGCGGCACGGGCGCGCGGGTGGGGGCGCGCGCGGAGGGTGGGTGAATCGGCGGGGGCGACGGAACCCACCGGAGGTCAGACGCGCTCCAGCGGCCGATGCGGCCCGTCCGGCAGCTCCACCTCGATCGCGTCGCCGGGGTGGACCACACCGCCCTCCGCGACGACGCCCATGATCCCGGCCTTGCGCACGAGACGGCCGGCCTCGTCGCGCCCCACGACCCGCTTGAGCAGCCCGTCCTGGAAGTGGTCGATCTGCAGGCACGGGTTCCGCAGCCCGGTCACCTCCACCACGGCCTCGGCGCCGATGCGCAGCAGCGTGCCCACCGGCAGGGCGAGCAGGTCGAGGCCGCGTGTGGTGACGTTCTCGCCGAGCTCGCCGGGCGTCACCCGGAAACCCGCCTCGGCCAGCTCACCGAACAGCTCCTCGTGGATGAGGTGCACCTGGCGAAGATTCGGCTGGGTGGGGTCCTGGGCGACCCGCGAGCGGTGCTTCACCGTCACCCCGGCGTGGACGTCCCCGTCGACGCCCAGGCCGGCGAGGAGCGTGATGCTCTCCCGGTTCGGCTTCGTGAACGAGTACACCTCGTTCCTGCTGACCGCCGTCACGACCCCCGTCATGGTCACGGGCCCCCTCCCCTTTGCCGCTGGCCGCTGGCCGCTGGCCGCTGTCCGCTGTCCGCTGTCCGCTGTCCGTCAGGCCGGACGGACGATGCTGTGGATCGACGACTCGCCGTCGTAGAAGATCGACTCCTCGCGCACGTACGTGCCGGGCTTCGGGGCGTGGATCATCATGCCGTTGCCGATGTAGAGGCCCACGTGGGTGATGTCGTCGTAGAAGAAGACCAGGTCACCGGGCTGGGCGCTGGACACGGGGACCGTCGTGCCGGCGTTCACCTGGTCGTAGGTCACGCGCGGGATGTCGACCCCGGCGGCCTTCCACGCGGCCTGGGTGAGGCCGGAGCAGTCGTAGGAGTCCGGGCCGGTGGCGCCCCAGACGTACGGCTTGCCGATCTGCGTGCGGGCGAAGGACAGCGCCTTCTGCGCCTTGGTGGCGTACGACGCGTCCGGCGCGGTGGTGCCCTGCTCCTGGCTCTCCTGTTCCTGCTGCCGCGCGGCCTCCTCGCGCTTGCGCTCGGCCTCCGCCTGCTGCTGCGCCAGCTCCTCCGCCTTGCGGGCGGCCTCCTCCTGCTTGCGCTTCTCGATCGCGGCGAGGCGGGCCTTCTCCTGCGCGGTCAGCTCGGAGAGCAGTTGGCGGGCGTCCGCGAGCTTCTTCTGGACGGTGGACTTGGCCGTCCGCAGGTCCTTCTGCGACTCGGTGAGCGTCTCGAGGCTCTGCGTGGCCTCCTGCCGCTTCTTCATCGTCGCGGACTGCTGGGTGAAGTAGTCGTCGACCGATTCCTTCTGACGTCCCGTCATACGGTCCATCAGCTGGGACTGGTCGAAGTAGTCCTGAGGGGTGTCCGCGAGGAGGAACGTCGCGGTGTCCGGGGCGGTGGCGCCGGTGCGGTACTGGGCGGCGGCGTTGCGGCCCAGCTGCTCGCGCGCGTCGTTGAGCTTCTGCGTGCGCCGGGCGACGTCGTCGAGGAGGGTGTCGACCCGCTTGCGCTGCTTGGTCGTCTTCTCCTTGGCCGCGTTGTACTTCTCGGTGGCCGACTCCGCCTGGCGGTAGAGATCGTCGACCTTCTTCTCGACCTCCTCGAGGCTCGGCCGGTCGTCGGAGGACGGGCTCGCCTGAGCGGTCTGGGACAGCAGGGCCACGGACGTGAGGGCCGCGGTGGCCAGCGCGGGGGTCCGTATGCCTGCCACGCGCGTACCGGAGGGACGCGACTTGCGGTGCGACGCCAAGGGAGGCGACTCCTTCCGTGCTCCGCCTACCGAGTTAGCTGTCGGGTTCGGGCGGGTGGTTCGGAAGGGTTGCCCTACGGCCGTTCCCTGGACGGGAAGTCGGGCCGATTCACCCCGGGTTCGGTGGGTCCCCGGCTCCGGATGAACCGGACTCGGCGGAGGCCGTGCGGCCCGGCGTCGATCGCCGGTGGGGGTCGTACGGCCTGCCCGGCACGGTAGCCAACTGGTGTGGCCGCTGTGAAGGTTGATGTGCGATATGCCCGATACATTTTCGTGACCTTCGGTCAGGGGAGTGGGTCGAGGACGCTCCGACGGATGATCGGTCCGCGTTGGCGACCATTCACCCTCTTTGTGTGTGGTGCGCCGGTACTGGGGATTGATCCAGGTCGGTGTGTGGCGTGATGGGGTGACTTCGGACGGTCACCGGGTGATCGCGGGTGGAGGCGGGCCGCGGACCGGAGGGTGTGATGTTCTCGGGACGGCGGCCGGTTGTCGGTGGGGCCGCCTAGACTCGGAGAGCGATGAGCAGCCTCTTTGACGACAGCTTCCTGGCGGACCTCCAGGCCCCACGGGCCCACGGGGAAGAGCACCCGCCACCGCCCGAGGACGATCACACTCCGGAGTCGATCCCGGACGATCTGTTCGGCGGGAAGTTCGACGTGCCGCCGGACCGTGACGCGTACTACCGGGACGGTGCCCCGCGCCCGGCCCTCGACGCCGCCGCGCTGCTGGAGGGGCTCAACGAGAACCAGCGCGCGGCCGTCGCCCACTCCGGCACCCCGCTGCTCATCGTCGCCGGTGCCGGGTCCGGCAAGACGCGCGTGCTCACGCACCGCATCGCGTACCTGCTCGGCGAGCGGAACGTGCATCCGGGCCAGATCCTGGCGATCACCTTCACCAACAAGGCCGCCGGCGAGATGAAGGAGCGCGTCGAGCAGCTCGTCGGACCGCGGGCGAACGCGATGTGGGTGATGACCTTCCACAGCGCCTGCGTCCGCATCCTGCGCCGGGAGAGCAAGAAGCTCGGGTTCACGTCGTCGTTCTCGATCTACGACGCCGCCGACAGCAAGCGGCTGATGGCGCTGGTGTGCCGGGACCTCGATCTCGACCCGAAGCGGTACCCGCCCAAGTCGTTCAGCGCCAAGATCAGCAATCTGAAGAACGAGCTGATCGACGAGGAGGACTTCGCCGCCCAGGCCACCGACGGGTTCGAGAAGACCCTCGCCCAGGCGTACGCGCTCTACCAGTCGCGGCTGCGCGAGGCCAACGCCCTCGACTTCGACGACCTGATCATGACGACGGTCAACCTGCTGCGCGCCTTCCCGGACGTCGCCGAGCACTACCGCCGCCGCTTCCGTCATGTGCTGGTGGACGAGTACCAGGACACCAACCACGCGCAGTACGCGCTGGTGCGCGAGCTGGTCGGCACCTCCGAGCACCCCGTCGACGTGCCCCCCGAGGCCGAGGTCCCGCCCGCCGAGCTGTGTGTGGTGGGTGACGCCGACCAGTCGATCTACGCCTTCCGCGGCGCCACCATCCGCAACATCCTCCAGTTCGAGGAGGACTACCCGGACGCGACGACGATCCTGCTGGAGCAGAACTACCGCTCCACCCAGACCATCCTCAGCGCCGCCAACGCCGTCATCGAGCGCAACGAGTCCCGCCGGCCCAAGAACCTGTGGACCAACGCGGGCGCCGGCGCACGCATCACCGGCTACGTCGCGGACACCGAGCACGACGAGGCGCAGTTCGTCGCCGAGGAGATAGACCGTCTCACCGACGCGGGCGAGGCCAAGGCCGGCGACGTCGCCGTCTTCTACCGGACGAACGCACAGTCCCGTGTCTTCGAGGAAGTCTTCATCCGCGTCGGACTGCCCTACAAGGTCGTCGGCGGTGTGCGCTTCTACGAGCGCAAGGAGGTCCGGGACGTCCTCGCCTACCTGCGGGTCCTCGCCAACCCCGAGGACACCGTCCCGCTGCGCCGGATCCTCAACGTCCCCAAGCGGGGCATCGGCGACCGCGCCGAGGCCATGATCGACGCCCTGTCGCAGCGGGAGAAGATCAGCTTCCCGCAGGCCCTGCGCCGCGTCGACGAGGCCTACGGCATGGCCGCGCGGTCCACGAACGCCGTCAAGCGGTTCAACACGCTGATGGAGGAGCTGCGCACGATCGTCGAGTCCGGCGCCGGCCCGGCGACGGTCCTGGAGGCCGTGCTCGAACGGACCGGCTATCTGGCCGAGTTGCAGGCCTCCACCGACCCGCAGGACGAGACCCGCATCGAGAACCTCCAGGAACTCGCGGCCGTCGCCCTGGAGTTCGAGCAGGAGTCGGCCGAAGGCGAGGAGTCCGGCGGGCTCGCCGCCTTCCTGGAGCGGGTCGCGCTTGTCGCCGACTCCGACCAGATCCCGGACGAGGAGGAGGACGGCTCCGGGGTCATCACCCTGATGACCCTCCACACCGCCAAGGGCCTGGAGTTCCCGGTCGTCTTCCTCACCGGCATGGAGGACGGCGTGTTCCCGCACATGCGCGCCCTCGGCGAGACCAAGGAGCTGGAGGAGGAGCGGCGGCTCGCGTACGTCGGCATCACGCGGGCGCGGGAGCGGCTGTATCTGACGCGCTCCGCGATGCGCAGCGCCTGGGGCCAGCCGTCGTACAACCCGCCCTCCCGGTTCCTGGAGGAGATCCCGGCCATGCACGTGGACTGGAAGCGGACGGGCGGGAGTTCGCCGCTGTCGTCCGGTCCGGCCGGCGGTGTGGCGGCGTCGCTGTCCTCGTCCCGCTCGCGCTCCTCGGCGTCGGGCGCGTCCGGCTTCGCGACGCGCCGCACCTCGGAGAAGCCTGTCGTGCAGCTGGCGGTGGGGGACCGGGTCACCCACGACCAGTTCGGGCTCGGCACGGTGATGGCGGTGAAGGGCACGGGCGCGAACGCCGAGGCGACGATCGACTTCGGCGACGTCAAGCCGAAGCGGCTGCTGCTGCGGTACGCGCCGGTGGAGAAGCTGTAGCGCCTCGCCGGCGGGGCTGCGGCTCCTCGCCGGCGGCTCAGCTGCTCAGCTGCGGACATGAGACGGCCCCCGTCGGACGGACGGGGGCCGGGCGTTCCGGATGCGGCGCGGGTAGGGGGCTGGGGCTCTACGACGGGTCGAGGCCGTGGCTGCGCAGCCAGGACAGCGGGTCTATCGCCGAACCCCCGCCGGGCCGGACCTCGAAGTGCAGGTGCGGACCCGTGGAGTTGCCGGAGTTCCCGGAGTACGCGATGGGGTCACCGGCCTTGACGGTCGTACCGGAGGCGACCCGGTAGGTGGAGAGGTGGCAGTACCACGTCTCCGTGCCGTCCTTCGCGGTCACGATCATCATGTTGCCGTAGGCGCTGTTCCACTGGGTGCGGACCGTGCCGTCGGTCGCGGCCAGCACCGTGGTGCCGTACGAGACCGGGAAGTCGATGCCCGAGTGGACCGACATCCAGTTGATGCCGGACTGGCCGTAGTAGGCGCTGAGGCCGTGCTGGGCGACGGGGACCGCGAACTTCGGGCGCAGCCGCTCCTTGCGGGCCGCCTCCTCGGCGGCCTTCCGCTTCTCGGCGGCCTTCTGCGCCTTGAGGTCGATGCGCTCCTGCGTGCGGCTGGCCCGGTCCGCGAAGTCGTCGGCGCCGGCGGAGAGGCTCTCGAGCTGGCTGTCCAGCTTGTTGTTCGCGGCGGACGGCTTCACCGCCTCGCCCTCGGACGCCAGCGTGCGGGGCTCCTTGTCGTCGGTGAGGTCACCGACGGACGCGGCGGCGATACCCGCCACACCCATGACACACGCCGACGGCACCGCGATCGTCAACAGCGCGGAGCGCTTGGGAGGCGTACGGCGGCGGGAGCGCGCCCCACCGCGGGAGGCGGCGCGCGGCGCGGGAGCCGGGGTGATCTCCTCCTGGTCGTCCAGGAGGGGCTCCACGACCGGGAGTTGACCGGTCGAGGTCGCCTCGGCGGCCTCCTGGTCGGTTCCGTCGTAGCGCGCCTCGTCCTCGTACGGCGTCTGGTCCTCGTACTGGTCCTGGTACGCGGAGTGCTCGTCGTAGGACGCGGACTGGTCGTAGGAGGTGTGCTCGGCCTGCTCGAAGTGCGCGGTGGCCTGCTGGTCGAAGGATTCTGCTGACGTGTCGTACGCGTCGGTCGCCTGCGCGGAACCGCCGTCGGAGTTCCACTGCGTGGCGTCGTACGCGCCGGTGTCGAAGTTCTGCGTGCCCCACTCCCACTGCTGGGTGGGGTCGGCCGGGGCGGCACCGGACTGGTCGGGCTGCTGCCAGGCCTGCGCGTCCCACTGCCCCGACACGTCATGGCCGTTGGCCTGCTGCGGGACGAAGTCGAGGCGCTCGTGCTCGGCGGTCCAGGCGTTCGTGTCGTACGCGCCGGTGCCGTAGGCGGTGTGCTGCTCGCCGTGCTGTTCGCCCGCGTAGGTGTCGTAGTGCGCGGTGTGGGTACCGGTGGACCACTGCGTGGCGTCGTAGGCGCCCGTGCCGTCACCGGGGAGGCTGCCGAAGAGGGGGTCCGCGTCGAACGTCGTGGTCGCGTGGCCGGCCGCGTAGCCGGTGGCGTCGTAGGTGCCGTACGCGCTCGCGTCACCGTAGGGCGCTTCCTGGGTGCCGTACGACGCGTACTGCGCCGAGGCGGCATCGGAGGCCGAGACCGGGGAGGTCATGGTCCCCGACGGGTGACGATCGTTCACCAACTTCTCTCTCGCCTCGACAACAGGGGCTGCCAGAGCAGTGCGGCGACTGTACCCGGCGGTACGCGGGCGCGACAATCTTCGGCAGGTTTTAGGCGCGCAGGAAACGGGCATTCGGCCGTGATTTGGCGGTCAGTGGGCGCGACTTTGGCTTTGTGTTCGAAGGCTGTTCGAAGCCGAGTGGGTGTCGTGCGGGCCGTGGGGCCCGCCGGGTGCTTCCGGTCGGCCGGGGTCAGGCCACGGTCAGGCCGTCGGTCTCCCGGGAGGTGCCCGCGTCCGCCGGGACGGTGTCGAGGGCCTGCCGTATGCCGGTCGCCACGGCCGGGTGGACCGGCAGCGCGAGATGACCGATTCCGGTGACCCGGACATTCTGTGCGATCAGATCGGGATGGTCGATACAGGCCGTCTCCAGCGGGACCATCAGATGGTCGAGGTCGCTCCAGAAACTCACGAAGTGCGTACGGCAGCCGGGCGCAGGCATGGCCAGTTCCTCGAGGACGGCCGAGCCAGGACGCATCTGGCGCACGATCGGGTGCGCGTTGGCCAGCGGCACGACGCTGGTGCCGGAGTGCGGTGTGCCGAGGGTGACGAGGGTGCGGACCCGGAGGTCGCCGCCGAGGCACTGCACGTAGTAGCGCGCGATCAGACCGCCCAGGCTGTGTCCCACGATGTCGACCCGGCTGCTGCCGGTGCGCTCGCAGATGCCCTCGACATGCCGGCCGAGCAGTTCGGCGGCGGTGCGGATGTCGCAGGTCAGCGGGGAGTAGTTGAGCGACTCGACCTGGTGCCTGCCGTGCTGGGCGAGGGTGCGGCGCAGCAGGACGAACACCGAGCGGTTGTCGATGAAGCCGTGCAGCAGGACGACGGGCGCTGCCGCCTCGGCCGGCAGCCGGGTGGTGTCCCGCGCGGGGAGCGCGCCGGATGAGCGGCGCTCCTGGGCGATGCCGGACGGATAGAGCAGCACATGACCGGCCAGGATCGCGATCTCCAGGGCGGTCGCCTTCAGCAGGGTGAGGGAGAGGCCGGCGAGTCCGCTCGGGAGCAGGCGTCGGCAGAACGGGAGAAAGGGGAGTGCCCCGGTGACCTTCATGGCCGACCTCCTTGTGGCACGCAGGAGACGGCTCCGGCCCCCGTGTGCCCTCGTGGGAAGTCGCGGCGGAGGCGGTCGGCGGGCGGGCAGCGGAAGGGAAGCGGGGTGAGCGAGGCGTGAGAGGTGCGCCGGCCCGTGCGGCCGTGCGGCGCCGATGACCTGAGGGGGCTTGCTGCCGGTGGGGCGACGAGCTCCCGCTTGTCGTGCCTTACCTGCCCTATGTGCCCTTCGTGCCACCGCCGACGTGTCGCATCACCACGGCGCGCCGTCCGGTGGCGCGGTGGTGCGACGACCTCGCTGCGGCTCCTTGTGCGCGGGATCCCGCGCGACGCGCGCACCGCTCATCGCCGCGGCGCGTGTGCCGCGATGAGTGGAACCTGCGCGGCGAACGTGTCCCACGTGTGATTTCCCCCTCGGTCAGCACCGCGAAACTGCCGGTTGCGGGATGCTGGAGATAACGTGCGTTCACTTCCGGGCGGTGTGGCCCGGGCGTCCGTGCGGTCGTCGCACGTCCGGCGCGGTGCGTGCCGGAACGGGTGACGGACAGTGCGATACGTGCACCATGTATGACAAGTAGGCCGAGTGCGGCATACCTCATATGTGAGCGGTACTTGTCGGTACGGATGGATGTAGTCGCTTCATGGAGGCAGTGATGGGTGTGGCAGCCGGTCCGATCCGCGTGGTGGTCGCCAAGCCGGGGCTCGACGGCCACGATCGCGGGGCGAAGGTGATCGCGCGGGCGCTGCGCGACGCCGGTATGGAGGTCATCTACACCGGCCTCCACCAGACTCCGGAACAGATCGTCGACACGGCGATCCAGGAGGACGCCGACGCAATCGGCCTGTCCATCCTCTCCGGCGCCCACAACACGCTCTTCGCCGCGGTGATCGACCTCCTCAAGGAGCGCGACGCGGAGGACATCCTCGTGTTCGGCGGCGGCATCATCCCCGAGGCGGACATCGCCCCGCTGAAGGAGAAGGGCGTCGCGGAGATCTTCACGCCCGGCGCCACGACCCAGTCGATCGTGGACTGGGTCCGCGAGAACGTGCGGCAGCCGGCCGGCGCGTAGTCGCCGGCGCGGGCCTTGAGGGGAGGCGTGCCCCGGTACCGGGGGGCCTCGGCGGGGCAGGGATACCGCCGGTGGGGTGCAGGGGCGTGACTGGGGGACCGCCGGTGGGGCTGCGCCCCGGGTTGACGGTGTGAGTGCCCCCGGGGCAGCGTCCGGTTCCGGGCGCCCCCGGCCCGCAGCCCAGTTGCCCCGCGGGCGGGGTGATTCACGGGGATTTCCCGTGGCTCGGGCCCACGTCCCGTTTTGCGCGCCGGGCGCACCCGCGTCCCCTGGGCGTCGGATGTGCCCGGCGCCCGGCAGGTCACCGCTCACGTCCGGACGGCCTCCGACCCCTCCAGCTCGGCGATCATCGTGGCGCGCAGCCGTAGCGTCGTCACCAGCCGTTGGAAGGATTCCGCCCAGTAGCCCGTCGCCCCCGGCGACGCGTCCTCCGGTTCGTCCGGTATCGCCAGGAGGCCGTCGAGGCGGCCGGCCTCGGACGGGTCGAGGCAGCGCTCCGCCAGCCCCATCACCCCGCTGAAACTCCACGGGTAACTCCCCGCGTCCCGCGCGATGTTGAGCGCGTCGACCACCGCACGTCCCAGCGGCCCGCCCCACGGCACCGCGCACACGCCCAGCAGCTGGAACGCCTCCGACAGTCCGTGCGTCGCGATGAACCCGGCGACCCACTCGGCCCGCTCACCGGTGTCCAGCGTGGCCAGGAGCTTGGCGCGCTCGGCCAGGGACACGGCCCCCGGACCGCCCGCCTCCGGAGCCGCCGGCGATCCGAGCAGCGCCCTCGCCCACTCGGCGTCCCGCTGCCGCACCGCCGCCCGGCACCAGGCCGCGTGCAGTTCGCCCTGCCAGTCGTCCGCCACCGGCAGGGTGACGATCTCCTCCGGTGTCCGTCCGCCGAGCCGCCCCGGCCACGTGCCCAGCCGTGCCGCCTCCACCAACTGACCGAACCACCACGACCGTTCACCCCGGCCCGGCGGAGCCTTGGCCACGACGCCGTCACGCTCCATGGCCGCGTCGCACTCGTGCGGCGCCTCCACGGTGAGCGTCGGCGCGTCCCCCGTGTGATCGACGGCCACGCACGCCCCGGCCCGGACCGCCATCCTGGCCGCGAGCGCCGAGCCCGGCAGCGCCGACAGCAACTCCGCCGCCGTCGCCCGGACGTTACGGCTGCGGTCGCCGAGCGCCTGCTCCAGGAACGGCTCGTCCTCCGGGCCCAGCCCGGTGCGCAGCGAGTCCAGGAACATCAGCCGGTCCTCGGCCCGCTCCGTCCCCCACGTCGTGGCCAGCAGCTCTCGGGCGGCCGACGGCTCCCGCGCGCGGATCGCGGCGAGCAGGGCGACCCGCTCCGCGAAGAGCCCCTCCTGCCACAGCCGTTCCACCTGCGCCGGGTCTTCCAGCGGCGGCGCGGCGGCGCCTCCGCCGGGCGCCGTGCGCAGCGCGAACCGCCAGTCCGGGTTCAGCCGGGCCAGCCACATCGCGCGCGGGCCCGCGAAGGTCAGCGCCGCCGGCCGCAGATCCGTGCGCCCCCGGGCCGCGTCCAGCAGCGCGGGCAGCGCCTGCGGGGGAGGGGCGAAGCCGCGCTCGTTGGCCGCCGCCAGCCACTGCGGCAGCAGCTCCATCAGGTCCGGTGCCGAACCCCGACGGCCACTGCCCGTCCCCGGACGGTCCGCGAGCAGCAGCGCCAGCCTGCGGGCCGCCGCCGGAGGAAGCGCCGGTCGCGGTTCCTCGGGAGCGGGCTGCGGGCGCTCCGCCGCGCGCGCCGGACGCAGCCCGGCCCGTCGCCGTACGGTCTCGACGGCCGCCAGGTCCAGCAGCGCGACCGGGGCCTCCTGGCCGGGCGGGCAGCCCGGGAGCGTGCGCCGGTCCGTGCCGAGCAGCGCCGTCGTGACGAGCTCCTCCCAGGCGCCCGGCGCCGGTGAGTCCACGGGAAGGGAAGGGCTGCTCATGTCGTTCGTCCCTCTCTGCCGTTGCCGTTGCCGTCGTGCCGTGGGTGCGATGAGTACGGTGAGGGGCGCTCGCCTCGGGGCGGGCGTCGCTGGACGGTCACCACAGGCGCACCGCCTCTCCCGTCCCGTCCACCCAGGCCGTGAGCGGGGTGAAGCCGCGGTGCCCGCACTCGCCGAAGACCGTGACCGGTGTGCCGCCCGACAGCGCGACCAGCCGCCACAGCCCCGGCCGGGAGCGGGCGGCCGCCGTGAGCGGCAGCGCCGAGTCGGCTTCGGCGTCCGCGAGTTGCCAGCCGTCGCCGTCCTGGACGGGCACGACCCGGTCCAATGTGACCGGCACCGAGTCCAGCCAGGGATCGGCGCGCAGCGCCTCCCCGTACCGGGCGGCGGCCTGCGCCGTCGTCACCCCCGGAGGCCGGATCGCCGTCGGCGTGGGCGGTCCGAACTGTTCGCCCAGCGCCGCCCGTACCTGCCCGGCACCCCCGTACGCCGACACCTCCGCGTCGAGGGCGAGCCCCACCGGCAGGGTCAGCTCCGGGGCGCGGCCCGCCGCACCGAAGGAGAGGAGGAGAGCGGTACGGCCCGAGTCGGCGCCATGCAGCCAGATCCGGCGTGTCGTCAGCTTCACGTCCGCCACGTCGTACTGGGCGAGCACAAGCCAGCGGTCCCGCACCGGCGGACCATCCGCCGAGGACGGCAGGCCGACGCGCGAGCGGACCGTCTCCGCCAGCTCGGCCGGCAGCCGCTCACGGCCCAGCCAGCCCTGGTCGAGGAGGTGCACCAGCGCGCACTCCTCCAGCAGCCGGACCGGCCAGCCGGGACCGGACGCCGGTATCGAACCCAGCTCCCGCACCCGCGCGGCCAGCCCGGGCGCCTGGGCGTCGACCATCCGGGCGGCCGTCTCCTCCCACAGCCCGTACCCCGCCTGCTCCGCACCGGCCAGCCCGCCGCGCAGCAGATCGGCGAGCCGCCGCTCCAGCTCCGTCGCCCCCGCGGTGACCCGCAGGGCCCGCCGCTCCGCCCTGCGCCTGGCCGCCTCCGGATCGGCCGCGGCCGCGGAAGAGCCGGCCCGGCCCGCCGCCCGCTTCTCCTGGGCCCGCTGCCGCCGGCCCGACAGCCACTGCTCCGCCCAGTCCGGCGCCTGCCCGTCCGGCACGGCCCCGTCCCCGCCCGCCCAGAGCAGCAGCAGCCCGAGCGCGTGCTTGCACGGGAACTTACGGCTGGGACAACTGCACTTGTACGCGGGCCCGGACGCGTCCGCGAGATCGATGACCGTCTGATACGGCTTGCTGCCACTGCCCTTGCACAGTCCCCACACCGTCCCCTCGTCGGAACTCCCCGCCTCGGACCACGGCCCCGCCGCCCCGAGTTTGCTTCCCGCTTTGCGTGATGCGGCGTCAGGTGCCAGTGCCAGCACCTGGTCCGCGGTCCAGCGCACCCCCTGCTGAGTCATGTCTCCGAAGGTAGATCCCGCCACTGACAATCGGTCCGGCGCAGCGGTCGGCGGCGGTGTCTCCGCAGGTCACGACGCGTTGTCAGTGGGGTGGTGCAGGGTTGGACCCAGATCCGAACCGGCTGAGCTGGAGGGGGACTTTGCCATGACTGTGTCCGTTGAGCCGACGTCCGTCGAGGCGGGGGAGACGGAGGCGGCCCAGGCGTTGCGACCGCACGCCGAGGACGCCTTCGCCCATGAACTGACCGCGCTGGCCGCGCAGGACGACCGGCCGCGCCCGGCCCGCTGGAAGCTGTCGCCGTGGGCCGTGGCCACCTATCTGCTCGGGGGCACCCTCCCGGACGGCACGGTGATCACTCCGAAGTACGTGGGCCCGCGCCGCATCGTCGAGGTCGCCGTCACCACGCTCGCCACGGACCGCGCCCTGCTCCTGCTCGGCGTGCCCGGCACCGCGAAGACCTGGGTCTCCGAGCACCTGGCCGCGGCGGTCAGCGGCGACTCGACGCTGCTGGTGCAGGGCACGGCCGGCACCCCCGAGGAGGCCATCCGCTACGGGTGGAACTACGCGCAGCTGCTCGCGCACGGCCCCAGCCGGGACGCCCTGGTCCCCAGCCCGGTCATGCGGGCCATGGCGGAGGGCATGACGGCGCGGGTCGAGGAGCTGACCCGTATCCCGGCGGACGTGCAGGACACGCTGATCACGATCCTGTCGGAGAAGACGCTGCCCATACCGGAGCTGGGGCAGGAGGTGCAGGCCGTGCGCGGCTTCAACCTCATCGCCACCGCCAACGACCGGGACCGCGGGGTCAACGACCTGTCGAGCGCGCTGCGCCGCCGGTTCAACACGGTCGTGCTGCCGCTGCCGGAGAGCGCCGACGCGGAGGTGGAGATCGTCTCCCGCCGTGTCGACCAGATCGGGCGCTCCCTCGACCTGCCGACGGCACCCGACGGCATCGACGAGATCCGCCGCGTGGTCACCGTGTTCCGGGAGCTGCGCGACGGGGTCACGGCCGACGGCCGGACGAAGCTGAAGTCGCCGAGCGGCACGCTCTCGACGGCCGAGGCGATCTCCGTGGTCACCAACGGCCTGGCTCTGGCCGCCCACTTCGGCGACGGGGTGCTGCGGCCGGGAGACGTCGCCGCGGGCATCCTCGGCGCCGTCGTCCGGGACCCGGCCGCCGACCGCGTCATCTGGCAGGAGTACCTGGAGGCGGTCGTCCGGGAGCGGGACGGCTGGACCGACTTCTACCGCGCCTGCCGGGAGGTGAGTGCGTGAGCGACGACCTCGGATGGGGTCGCCCCGGCGGGGGGTCGAAACCGGCCGGTGGATCGAAGCCGGGCGGAGCGTCCGGCCGGCCGAGACGCGACGGCCGCCGGACGCGGTCCGGACATGCGGTGCGCGGGGGAGTGACGCCGCGAGCGACACAGGTGGGGTGAGCACCCACGGCGACGGCGGGGTGCGGCGTGAACGAGGTCGCGCGGCCCGGATGGGGGCGAGGGTACGGCGTGAACGAGGGGCGACGTGAACGGGGGACGGACGGTGGCGCGGAGTGAGGGGGCCGAAGTGACAGGTGTTGAGAGGTCCGTGGGGGAAGGTGCGGGGACGAGCTCCGGAGCACGGGACACGGGCCCGGCCGGGCAGGACGCCGCGGCTGCCTCCATGGCCCGGCCTGCCGGGCCGTTGCTGCTCGGCGTACGGCATCACGGGCCGGGATCGGCGCGGGCGGTCCGCGCGGCGCTGGACGCGGCCCGGCCGCGCACCGTGCTGATCGAGGGGCCGCCCGAGGCCGATGCGCTGGTTCCGCTCGCCGGGGACGAGGGCATGCGGCCGCCGGTCGCCCTCCTCGCCCACGCCGTGGACGAGCCCGGCCGCTCGGCGTTCTGGCCGCTCGCCGAGTTCTCCCCGGAGTGGGTGGCCCTCCGCTGGGCGCTGGAGCACCGGGTCCCTGCCCGCTTCATCGACCTGCCGGCCACGCACACTCTGGCGTGGGGCCGGGACGGCGACCAGCGGCCCGAGTCCACCGCCGAGCCGGAGGACCCGCAGGAGGCCCCGGCCGACGTCCGGGTCGACCCGCTGGCCGTGCTCGCCGAGACCGCCGGTTACGACGATCCCGAGCGTTGGTGGGAGGACGTCGTCGAGCACCGGGGGACGGCCGGAGGGGACGCGTTCGCGCCCTTCCTGGGGCTGGAGGAGGCCATGTCCGCCCTGCGGGAGGTGTACGGCAGCGGCGGGCACGATCGGGACCTGGTGCGCGAGGCCCATATGCGCCTCCAGATGCGCGCCGCCCAGCGGGAGTTCGGGGACGACGTCGCCGTCGTGTGCGGGGCGTGGCATGTGCCCGCCCTGCGGCAGAAGAGCACGGTCACCGCCGACAAGGCGCTGCTGAAGGGGCTGCCCAAGGTCAAGGCCGAGATGACCTGGGTGCCGTGGACGCACCGCCGGCTGGCCCGCGCGAGCGGCTACGGAGCGGGCATCGACTCACCGGGGTGGTACGGGCATCTGTTCGGTGCGCCCGACCGGCCCGTGGAGCGCTGGATGACGAAGGTCGCCGGACTGCTGCGGGACGAGGACCGCATCGTCTCCTCGGCCCATGTCATCGAGGCGGTCCGGCTCGCGGAGACGCTGGCGGTGGTGCGCGGCCGCCCACTGCCGGGCCTGAGCGAGACCACCGACGCGATCCGGGCGGTGATGTGCGAGGGCTCGGACGTCCCCCTGGAGCTGGTGCGGGACCGGCTGATCGTCGGGGATGTGCTGGGGGAGGTGCCGGAGTCGGCGCCGGCCGTGCCGTTGCAGCGCGATCTCGACCGGATCCAGCGCCGTCTGCGGCTCAGGCCGGAGGCGCTGGAGCGGGAGCTGGAGCTGGACCTGCGCAAGGAGAACGACGCCGAGCGCAGCAGGCTGCTGCACCGGCTGCGGCTGCTCGGCGTGGCCTGGGGCGAACCGGTCGCGTCGCGGGGGAGCACCGGGACGTTCCGGGAGACCTGGCGGCTGCGGTGGGAGCCCGAGCTGGCGGTGCGGGTCGCCGAGGCCGGCGTGTGGGGGACCACCGTGCTCATGGCGGCCACCGCGAAGGCCGAGGCCGACGCCGTCGCCGCGCCGGGGCTCGCCGATGTGACGGCGCTGGCCGAGCGCTGCCTGCTGGCCGAACTGCCGGACGCGCTGCCCGTGGTGATGGGCGTCCTGGCCGACCGGGCGGCACTCGACGCGGACGTCGGTCACCTCGCCCAGGCCCTGCCGGCGCTGGTGCGCTCCCTGCGGTACGGCGATGTGCGCGGCACCGACACCGGCGCGCTGGCGGAGGTGGCCGCCGGACTCGCCGAGCGCGTCTTCGTCGGTCTGCCCCCGGCCTGCGTCGGCCTCGACACGGACGCGGCGGACGAGATGCGGCGCCATGTCGACGCGGTGCACGGAGCGCTGGGGCTGCTCGGGGACGCGGAGACCGGGATGCGGCGCCGCTGGCACAAGGTGCTGCGGGTGCTGTCCGGCCGGGACACCGTGCCCGGCGTCATCAGGGGGCGCGCGGTGCGGCTGCTCCTGGACGACGGGGAGCTGCGGCAGGAGGACGCCGCGCGGCTGATGGGGCTGGCGTTGTCGCCGGGGACACCGCCGGCGGACGCGGCGGCGTGGATCGAGGGCTTCGTCGGCGGGGGCTCCGGCGGCGGGATGCTGCTCGTGCACGACGAGCGGCTGCTCGGCCTGGTCGACACCTGGCTGACGGGGGTGCCGGCGGAGGCGTTCACCGATGTGCTGCCGCTGCTGCGGCGCACCTTCTCGGCGTACGAGCCGGGCGTGCGGCGGACGTTGGGGGAGCTGGTCCGGCGCGGGCCGGGCGAACGGCAGGGCGTGGGGACCGCTGGTGGCGGCATACCCGGCTTCGCCGACGAGCTGGACATCGAGCGGGCGGACGCGGTGATGCCGGTCGTACGCCTGCTGCTGGGACTGGACGGGACGGAGGACGGGGCCGCCGGGCGCGGCAGCCCCGCCGCCGACGACCTCGTGGGGGCGACGGGATGAGGACCGAGGGACTACTGGAGCGCCGGGAGCACACCGGCGCCGGGACGACGGGTGCCGCACGGCACCCGGGCCGCGCTCAGACCACGGCGAGGGCGACGACGCCCCGGGCCGTGCTGGTGATGCCGCTGTGGGAACGGTGCCGAAGGGGGTCGTGCTGATGACGACAGAGGTGAGGGACCCGGCGGGGGAGCGGCTGCGCCGCTGGCGGCTGGTGCTGGGCGGGGACGACGCCGACGGCACAGGGTGCGCTCTCTCCGGCAGGGACGCCGCGATGGACGGAGCGCTGACCTCCCTCTACGGCAGAGGGGACAAGAAGCAGACGGCCAAGGACCGTTCGGCGGGGCTCGGGGCGTCGGCGCCGTCCGTGGCGCGCTGGCTGGGTGACATCCGGACCTACTTCCCCTCCTCCGTCGTCCAGGTCATGCAGCGGGACGCCATCGACCGGCTGGGGCTGTCCACCCTTCTGCTGGAACCGGAGATGCTGGAGGCGGTCGAGGCCGACGTCCACCTCGTCGGCACGCTCCTCTCGCTGAACCGGGCCATGCCGGAAACGACGAAGGAGACGGCGCGGGCCGTGGTGCGCAAGGTCGTCGAGGACCTGGAGAAGCGGCTCGCCACCCGCACCCGGGCCACGCTCACGGGCGCCCTCGACCGCAGCGCGCGGATCAACCGGCCGCGCCACCACGACATCGACTGGAACCGCACGATCGCGGCCAACCTCAAGCACTACCTGCCCGAGTACCGCACGATCGTGCCGGAACGGCTCATCGGCTACGGGCGGGCCTCGCAGTCGGTGAAGAAGGAGGTCGTGCTCTGCATCGACCAGTCGGGGTCGATGGCGGCGTCCGTGGTGTACGCGTCGGTGTTCGGGGCCGTGCTGGCCTCGATGCGGTCCATCGACACGCGGTTGGTCGTCTTCGACACGGCGGTGGTCGATCTGACCGACCAGCTGGACGACCCCGTCGACGTGCTCTTCGGTACGCAGCTCGGCGGCGGTACGGACATCAACCGGGCGCTCGCGTACTGCCAGTCGCAGATCACCCGGCCCGCCGAGACGGTGGTCGTGCTGATCAGCGACCTGTACGAGGGCGGCATACGCGCCGAGATGCTCAAGCGGGTCGCGGCGATGAAGGCGTCGGGGGTGCAGTTCGTGGCGCTGCTGGCGCTGTCCGACGAGGGGGCGCCCGCCTACGACCGTGAACACGCGGCGGCGCTGGCGGCGTTGGGGGCGCCGGCCTTCGCCTGCACGCCCGACCTGTTCCCGGAGGTGATGGCGGCGGCCATCGAGAAGCGGCCGATCCCGGTGCCGGACACCCCCTGACGGCCCGTCGCGGGAACGGCGTTGAGCGGGCGGGCGATGGACTCCGGCCAGAAAAACGGACATGAGTGGCCAACGGCCACACAGGGCTTGCGCGACCGCGGGAGGGGCGTGCGAGGATCTGCGTTCCTGCAGGGGTGTGGCGTCCTCCGTAAGCGCATACACCCCGGCGCCCCAACCCCTTGCTCCACCGAAGTCCTTCGTCCCGCCCACGTCCTTGCTCCACCCACGGGAGGCTCCCCACCGTGTCCCCGCCCGCCGCCTCACCCGATGCCGCGGTGCGCGTCCCGCGCGCCGCGGCCGGACGGCGTGCGCTCCAACTGGCGCTGCTCGTCGGCGGGCTGTTCGCGCTGGCACTCCTCTGCGGGGAGCGGGCCAGTGCGGCGGAGGGGGTCGGTGCACCGGTGGGGACGCGGGTGGAGGCAGGCGAGGCAGCCCAGTCGGCCGCGAGCCCGCCGGTTGCCCCGAAGGCCCGGCCCGCGCAGGACCTCGTAGGGACCGTGACGGGCGTGACGGACGGCTTGGCGCGGACCGTCGAGCAGACGGTGGGCGCGGCCCTCACCGAGGTGCAGAAGCGGTTGCCGCCCCCCGCCACGTCGCCGGTCACGCCGCCGACGCCGCCCGGGGTGCCGGACTGGCCCGACTGGGAGGTCCCGGACCTGCCGGACCCGCCCGCCACCGAAGCGCCGGGCCTGCCGGATCTCCCCGACCCGTTCGACCCGTCCGAGCCTGGCGGGACCGCCCAGACGCCCGAGCCCGTGCCCAGTGTGCCCAAGCCCGGGAAGCACCGGGACGGCAAGGGCCGTACCGACGAGAAGACGCCCGAAGCGGCCGAGACGACCAGGACGACCGAGACGACCGGGACGACCGGCGCCTACGGCCCCTGGGGTGAGCCGCACCACGAGCAGGCGGTCGGCTCCAGCCCAAGGGGCGCCGGGGACGTCGTCGCCGCGCGGCCGGAGGCACCGTTCGGATGCGGCCCCGTGCGTCAGGCGCCGGTGGAGCAGCCGGCCGGGGTGCCGGGCAGCCGTTCGAGCGGCGACAACAGCGGGCTGCGGTACGCCGACGCCCATGCGGTGTCCGTGGAGCACCGGGTGCCGGTGCGACTGGTCCCCGGCGCCGCCGTCCGGGCGGAGTCGGACGAGACACGGGACCGGAGCGGGGACGTCCCGGTTTCCCCCGCTTGACCGCCGCCGCTGCGGTTCTCGCCGTAGTGGCCCGGTAGCCGGCGCGTCCCCCGCCTTTGCGCTCCCCACCCCGCGCTTCGCAACCTCGCGCCGCGCAACCCTGGACGCGCAGCCCTGGCCCCGGCAGGGCAGCCGCCCGCCATCGCGCCCCCTCGACAGGGACCAGCCCCCGGCCAGCCGCACACCAACCCCCCGCCCGCAGAGCGCCCCCGGCGCCGCCGGCCGGCACCCCCGGCGTCGCATGACGCCGCCTTCCGACTCGCGGGCGTCCTGGACCCGGACGGGCGAAAGCCGTCGGTCGTTCGGGTCCGGACCCCGCGGACAGGCCGGGGTGATCCCCATTGGGGTGGGGATCACCCCGGCCAGGGCCCATCGAAGCGGCCCTGTTCCGCCGCTTCCGGGCTGTTCAGAGGACCTCACCGGGTCAACCCCAACCCGGTGAGGTCCTTCCCTTTCGACCGTGCGTTCGGCACGCCGTGCCAGTGATATCCACCGATCGCGGCATCATGTGACAGGTATCACCGCTCACGTGTGACCCGCGATTTAGAGGCTCCCGCCATGCGGCGATAACCTGCGAGACGGACATGCCGCGCGCTCGGACACCGTGTGCGCCTCCCTTGTGACAGAGCGGACGTCACGTTGCCCTTCGCGGCACGCCCACGCATCCAACGAACCGCGAGATCACTGATAGGGACGGAAGCGCGTGGACCTGTTCGAGTACCAGGCGAGGGACCTCTTCGCCAAGCACGATGTACCGGTGCTGGCCGGTGAAGTCATCGACACGCCTGAGGCGGCCCGCGCAGCCACTGAGCGTCTCGGTGGCAAGTCCGTCGTCAAGGCCCAGGTGAAGGTCGGTGGCCGCGGCAAGGCCGGCGGCGTGAAGCTCGCCGCGACCCCGGACGAGGCCGTCGCCCGCGCGACGGACATCCTCGGCATGGACATCAAGGGCCACACGGTCCACAAGGTGATGATCGCCGAGACGGCCCCGGAGATCCTGGAGGAGTACTACGTCTCCTTCCTCCTCGACCGTGCCAACCGCACCTTCCTCTCCATCGCGTCCGTCGAGGGCGGCATGGAGATCGAGGAGGTGGCGGCCACCCGTCCGGAGGCCGTCGCCAAGATCGCGATCGACGCCATCGACGGCGTGGACGAGGCCAAGGCCCGCGAGATCGTCGAGGCTGCCAAGTTCCCGGCCGAGGTCGCGGACAAGGTCGCCAACGTCCTGATCAAGCTGTGGGACACCTTCATCAAGTCGGACGCCCTCCTCGTCGAGGTCAACCCGCTCGCGAAGGTCGCCTCCGGCGAGGTCCTCGCCCTGGACGGCAAGGTGTCGCTCGACGACAACGCCGAGTTCCGTCACCCCGAGTACGAGGAGCTCCACGACAAGGCCGCGGCGAACCCGCTCGAGGCCGCCGCCAAGGAGAAGAACCTCAACTACGTCAAGCTCGACGGCGAGGTCGGCATCATCGGCAACGGCGCGGGTCTCGTCATGAGCACCCTGGACGTCGTCGCCTACGCCGGTGAGAAGCACGGCAACGTCAAGCCGGCCAACTTCCTGGACATCGGCGGTGGCGCCTCCGCCCAGGTCATGGCCAACGGCCTCGAGATCATCCTCGGCGACCCGGACGTCAAGTCCGTCTTCGTCAACGTCTTCGGTGGCATCACCGCCTGTGACGAGGTCGCCAACGGCATCGTCCAGGCCCTGAAGCTGCTCGAGGACCGCGGCGAGAACGTCAGCAAGCCGCTCGTCGTCCGCCTCGACGGCAACAACGCCGAGCTCGGCCGGCAGATCCTCACCGACGCCAACCACCCGCTGGTCCAGCGCGTCGACACCATGGACGGCGCGGCCGACAAGGCCGCCGAGCTGGCCCACGCCGCCAAGTAAGCACTCAGGACGAGGACACAACACACCATGGCTATCTGGCTCAACAAGGACAGCAAGGTCATCGTCCAGGGCATGACCGGCGCCACGGGCATGAAGCACACCAAGCTCATGCTCGGTGACGGCACCAACGTCGTGGGCGGCGTGAACCCGCGCAAGGCGGGTCAGACCGTGGACTTCGACGGCACCGAGGTACCGGTCTTCGGCACCGTCAAGGAGGCCATCGAGAAGACCGGCGCCAACGTCTCCGTCATCTTCGTGCCGGAGAAGTTCACCAAGGACGCCGTCGTCGAGGCCATCGACGCCGAGATCCCGCTGGCCGTCGTGATCACCGAGGGCATCGCCGTGCACGACTCGGCCGCCTTCTGGGCGTACGCCGGCAAGAAGGGCAACAAGACCCGGATCATCGGCCCGAACTGCCCCGGCATCATCACCCCGGGCGGCTCGAACGTCGGCATCATCCCCGGCGACATCACCAAGCCGGGCCGTATCGGCCTGGTCTCGAAGTCCGGCACGCTGACGTACCAGATGATGTACGAGCTGCGTGACATCGGCTTCTCGACCGCCGTCGGCATCGGTGGCGACCCGATCATCGGCACCACGCACATCGACGCGCTCGCCGCGTTCGAGGCCGACCCCGACACCGACCTGATCGTCATGATCGGTGAGATCGGCGGCGACGCCGAGGAGCGGGCCGCGGAGTACATCTCCAAGAACGTGACCAAGCCGGTCGTCGGCTACGTCGCGGGCTTCACCGCGCCCGAGGGCAAGACCATGGGCCACGCCGGCGCCATCGTCTCCGGTTCCTCCGGCACCGCGCAGGCGAAGAAGGAGGCCCTCGAGGCCGCCGGCGTCAAGGTCGGCAAGACGCCGACCGAGACCGCGAAGCTGGCCCGCGAGATCCTGGGCGGCTGAGTCAGCGCCCCGGCATCGCGCCGACGTGTCGGTGGGCCCGTCCCCTTCCGGGGGCGGGCCCACCGACGTTTCCATGCTCGAGAAGGCTAGAAGGACTGGGGCGCGAGCCGTTCCGGACCGTGGTGCAGCTCCGAGCGGAGCTTGTCGCGCAGCTTCTGTTCCTTGTGCGACAAGGGCCCCGGCGCCACCGGCGGCGGCACCCCGCGCACGGTGGCCCCCGGCGGCACCGGCGGCTCGTAGTGGGTCGGGGCCGTCCGCAGCGTCAGGGCGGTCGTGCCGATCAGCGCCACGGTGAACGCGATCGCCGCGCGGGTCCAGAACCGGGCCCGGCGTTCGCTGCCCTCGCGCACGGCGGCCGGGGCGGGGGCGCGCAGACGTTCCGCCGAGGCCAGCTCGGCCAGCCGCCGGTGCAGATCGTCCGGGTCGGACAGGGTCGGCATCCGGGTGGCGACGGCGGCACGGGCGTGCAGGATGCGGTTGGCGGCGGCCGGGGTGCTCGCCTCGGTCTCGGCCGCGGTCTCGGGCAGGTCGAGTCCGACCCCGTCGTACAGCAGCAGGGTGCGGCGCTGCGGCGGCGTCAGATCGAGCAGGACGTCGAGCAGGAGCCGGTCCGCCCGGTCGGCGGGCGGTGGTTCGGGGTGCCGGTAGCGGGGGCGGAACCGGTGCCAGGGCGACAGGGCGAAGTCGTACGCCGCCGCCCGCACCCAGCCCGCCGGGTCGGGGTCCCGGGCGACCTCGGGCCAGCGCTCCCAGGCGAGTTGGAAGGCCCGCTCGACCGACTCCCGCGCCAGCTCACGCCGCCCGCTGAGCAGATAGGTCTGCCGTACGAGGGCGGGGGCGCAGAAGGCGTACAGCGCGTCGAACGCCTGGGCGGGGGTGAGGGGCCGGTCGGTCCGGGTGGAGGGAGCGGGCCCCGCATCCAGGCCGAGAGCGCCCCCTTCGACCTCGCTGTCGCCCTCACTCTCCTCCAAGGGCTGATCCGGCGTCACCTCGACATCAGCGACCGGCTTCTGATCCCTCCTCCGCTCCTCCAGCGACCTCAGCAGCTCCAGGTACGCCTCCCCCTCCCGGCCCTGCGGAACCGCGCGGCCGGTCTCCCAGGCACGCACCGTCCGGCGGTTGACGCCGACCCGTTCCGCGACCTGAGCCTGTGTCAAGGACCCGGCCTCACGCAGGCGTCGGCGCTCCGTGGGCGGGGGAATCGGGGCTGCCGGGCTCTGCGTCACAGTGCACCCCTCCGTGTGAAAAAGTACATAAACGTATATTGGGCGACACTTCGGAGGTTCGCCTGTTGCGAGGGTTGAGCGCGTGTCGTTGGGAGCATGGCCGCGTGATCGAGATGACCGCTCGCCGAACGCCTCTGTCGTCCCTGCTCACGCGGCTGCGCCACCGAACACCCGGGCTGAGCGCCAGCCTTCTCAACGGGGCGGTCGCCGCGGCGCTCGGGCTCGGGGCGCTCGTCGTCCTCGTGATGGTGCTGTGGGTCATCTCGCCGTTTCCCGACAGCGGCCCCGGCGGCGCGCTGCGGATCGCGGCGGTGCTGTGGCTGCTCGGGCACGGCGCCGAACTGATCCGCGCCGACACCCTCTCCGGCGCCTCGGTACCGGTCGGGATCACCCCGCTGCTGCTGTTCGTGCTGCCGGTCTGCCTGGTGCACCGTGCGGCGCGGGACGCGGCGGCGGACGGCGGCGACGGCGCCCCGCCGGTGCCCGGGCCCACGGCCTGGGCCGGGGTCGTCCTCGGCTACCTCGGGGTGGCGACGGCGGCTGCGCTGTACGCGGCCGGCGGTGTCCTGAAGCCGTCCTGGCCGTCGGCCGTGCTGTGCGTCCCCCTCGTCGTGATGGTGGTCGCCGGGGTGGGCGTGTGGACGGCGTGCGAGCGCCGGCCCGGGGCGGCGCACGGGCTGCTCGGCGCGCTCCCGGGCCGCGCGCGGAGGCTCGCGCAGCGACCGGACACGCCCGCCCGGCTGGCGGCGGCGGCCCGCGCGGCCGGGGCGGGCGCGGCGGCGCTCGTCGGCGGCGGGGCGCTGCTGGTGGCCGTGTCCCTGGTGTGGCACGGCGCGGACACCCGCGCGACGTTCGCCGGACTGACCCAGGGCTGGTCGGGCCGGATCGGCGTCCTGATGCTGTGCGCCGCCCTGGTGCCCAACGCCGCCGTGTGGGCGGCGTCCTACGCCCTCGGCCCCGGTTTCGTGCTCGGCACCGGGCATGTGGTGGCCCCGCTGACCTCGGCACCGCCGCCGCCCCTGCCGCCCTTCCCGCTGCTGGAGGCGGTGCCGTCGACCGGGATCGCCGGACCGCTCCAGTGGGCCGTGGCGGCGGTCCCGGTGGTGGCCGGTGTGGTGCTGGGCCGGGGTGCCGCCCGCTGGGGATCGGGTGCCTCCGATCCCGGCCCACGGCGAGACCGGGTCACCGGGCCGGCCGCCCCGACCTGGTCCCCGTTGCGGACGGCCGTGGCCGCCCTGCTGGCCTCCCTCATCTGCGCGTCCGTGGTCGCCGTGCTGGCCGGGCTGTCGGGCGGCCCGCTCGGGCGGGGCGCCCTGGCGGACTTCGGCCCGGTGTGGTGGCAGGCGGGTGCGGCGACGCTGGTGTGGTTCGCGCTGGTCGGCGTCCCGGTGGCCGTGATCGTCCGCGGCTGGCGGTGCCTCGGGCGCGCCGGACGGCAGGCCACAGAGCCGCGCGGCACGGTGATCGGCCCGCCCCGCACGGGACAGGCGCCCACGGCCGGGCGCCCGGCGGAGAGGGCGACGGCCGGTGCGCGGAAGGGGCCGTTCACCGCCCTGGTGAAGGATCAGCCGGCGCCACGGCAGTACGACGGCGACGACGAGGGCGACGCCTACGACCTCGTGGAGGACGTGCCGTACGGGGCGTACGACCACGACACGACGTTCGAGCCGGACGACTTCGAGCAGCCCACCGGCCCCGCACGGAACGCGCCCCAGCCTGACCACGACGACGAACCGAACGCATCAGACGACGAACGGCGCGACGAACCGCACGCCGAAGCAGCCCCCGCGCAGGACACCCCGGACGCCCCAACACCCCAGGACCCGGACGACGACACACAACCGGAGGCACAAGCGCTACCCGCAACCCCCAGCGAGACCGAAACCACCCCGGCACCCAAAGCTGACCCGGAAACGCCCCCCACGCCCCCTCAGCCGGCCGCCGACGCCCCCTGACGGAACAGCCGCCCCCCAAGGGGCGCCGGACCCGCCGTCACTCCGTGCTGCCCAGCACCCCCCGCAGCTCCTCCGGCAGCAGCTGCTTGCAGGACTGCTCCGCCTCGCTGGTGAGCGCGTCGCTGCGGCACGTGTAGTAGTCGCTGTAGACCATCTGCGCCGTGAACCCGGCGGCGACCACCGCGAGCGCGAGCGACGCCGTGACCAGGCCGCTCACCGCGGCGGTCGTCTGCGGCCGGCCACCGGGCCTGGCGGGCGCCGGGCTGTCCGGGTCGGGCGTGCGGGGCTTCGCGCGCAGGCTGCTGATCCCCCAGTACAGGGACAGCGCGCCCAGGAGCAGAGCCGCGTACGGCCAGCTGAACAGGGCGAAGAAGAAGGCCCACATACCGGAGAGCAGCGCGTAGCGGGCGCGGCGCTGCGCCGGGTCCGTCGGGTCCCAGCGCATGCCCGAACCGGGGCCGCCGCCCTGGCCGGGGCCTTCGGGGCCGCCGCCGCGGGAGGGCCGCTCGCCGAAGCCGCCGGACGAGCGGCCGGGCTGGCGGTCGCTCCACTGGCTGCCCCACGCGGGCTCACCGCCGTCGCCGGACCCTTGGGAGTCGTCCCCGCCCGCCGGGCGTCGGGGCTGCCAGGGCCGGTCCGGGGTGCCCTCGGGGGGCGGGGCGAAGGGGTTGTCGTCCTGCTTCCGGCCGTCGCCCCGCTCGTCGCCGCCCTGGCCGCCGGAGGGCGCGTCGGGCGGTGAGGAGGGGCGCTCCCGCAGCAGCACGCCGCTGTGCGCCCCTCCCTGCACCGGATGCGAGGGGAGCGTGAGGAGTCGCAGGCTGCGGTCCGGCATCAAATCGAGCGTCTTCCCTGAAGTTGGCTGGACAGGACATGGGCGGAACGGACGGTGGGTCCGGGCGGGCCGTCCGGCCGCGCGGGCCGGTCGGCTGCTGAGTTGCTGGGCTGGTGAGCTGTCTGAGCTGACACTTCCTGAACGCACCGGACACCGGCCGCGTTCCCGAGCCGCCCCCAGCAGACGCTACCCCCCGGCCGGGCCCCCGTCCCATGGGGGCCGCTTCCCGGTGCCGGTATCGTTGCTGCCGGTCGGCTGCTTCGTAGACTTCCCCGTATCCCGGGGCGCGACGCATTCGTATGAACGCACAAGCGGTGCTCGTCGTGCCGCCGGCCGCGAAGAACGCACCCCCGAGAAAGGGCTCATCGTGGCCGCCAAGCCCGTGGCCAAGCGCCTCGTCGTCCTGGTCTCCGGATCCGGCACCAACCTCCAGGCGCTGCTCGACGAGATCGCCGCCGTCGGATCCGAGGCGTACGGCGCCGAGATCGTGGCCGTGGGCGCCGACCGCGAGGGCATCGAGGGGCTCGCCCGCGCCGAGCGCGCCGGGCTGCCGACGTTCGTGTGCAAGGTGAAGGACCACGGCAGCCGCGAGGAGTGGGACGCCGCGCTCGCCGAGGCCGTCGCCGCGTACGAGCCCGACCTCGTGGTCTCCGCCGGTTTCATGAAGATCGTGGGCAAGGAGTTCCTGGCGCGCTTCGGCGGCCGGTTCATCAACACCCACCCCGCCCTGCTGCCCAGTTTTCCCGGCGCCCACGGCGTCCGCGACGCTCTCGCGTACGGAGCCAGGGTCACCGGCTGCACCGTCCACTTCGTCGACGACGGCGTCGACACCGGTCCGATCATCGCCCAGGGCGTGGTCGAGGTCCGGGACGAGGACGACGAGAGCGCTCTGCACGAGCGCATCAAGGAAGTCGAGCGAAGGCTGCTCGTCGAGGTCGTGGGGCGGATCGCCCGCAACGGCTATCGCATTGAGGGACGAAAGGTAGTTATCCAGTGACCGCCGAGAGCAACAAGCGGGCCATTCGACGGGCGCTCGTCAGCGTCTACGACAAGACCGGTCTGGAAGACCTCGCGCGCGGCCTGCACGAGGCGGGTGTCGAGCTCGTCTCCACCGGCTCCACGGCCGCGAGGATCGCCGCTGCCGGTGTCCCCGTGACCAAGGTCGAGGAGCTCACCGGCTTCCCCGAGTGCCTGGACGGCCGCGTCAAGACGCTGCACCCGCGCGTGCACGCCGGCATCCTCGCCGACCTGCGGCTGGACAGCCACCGCGAGCAGCTCGCCGAGCTGGGTGTCGAGCCGTTCGACCTGGTCGTCGTCAACCTCTACCCGTTCCGCGAGACCGTGGCCTCCGGCGCGTCGCCCGACGAGTGCGTCGAGCAGATCGACATCGGCGGTCCCTCGATGGTGCGCGCGGCCGCCAAGAACCACCCCTCGGTCGCCGTCGTCACCAGCCCCGACCGCTACGGCGACGTCCTCGCCGCGGTCCAGGGCGGCGGCTTCGACCTCGCCACCCGCAAGCGGCTCGCCGCCGAGGCGTTCCAGCACACGGCCGCGTACGACGTGGCGGTCGCCAGCTGGTTCGCGTCCTCCTACGCCCCCGTCGACGAGTCGCGGTTCCCCGACTTCCTGGGTGCCACCTGGGAGCGCGAGAACACCCTCCGGTACGGCGAGAACCCGCACCAGCCGGCCGCGCTGTACGTCGACGGCACGGGCGCCGGCCTGGCCAAGGCCGAGCAGCTGCACGGCAAGGAGATGTCGTACAACAACTACACCGACACGGACGCCGCGCGCCGTGCCGCGTACGACCACGCCGAGCCCTGCGTCGCGATCATCAAGCACGCCAACCCGTGCGGCATCGCGATCGGCGCGGACGTCGCGGAGGCCCACCGCAAGGCCCACGCCTGCGACCCGCTGTCCGCGTTCGGCGGTGTGATCGCCGTGAACCGGCCGGTGTCCAAGGAGATGGCCGAGCAGGTCGCCGAGATCTTCACCGAGGTCATCGTCGCGCCCGACTACGAGGACGGCGCCCTCGAGGCCCTCGCCAAGAAGAAGAACATCCGCGTCCTCAAGGCTCCGGCCGCCCCCGCCAACCCGGTCGAGCTCAAGCCCATCGACGGCGGCGCGCTCCTCCAGGTCACCGACCGGCTGCAGGCCGAGGGCGACGACCCGGCGCACTGGACCCTGGCGACGGGCGAGGCCCTCTCCGCCGAGGAGCTGGCCGAGCTCGCCTTCGCCTGGAAGGCCTGCCGGGCCGTGAAGTCCAACGCCATCCTGCTCGCCAAGGACGGCGCCTCGGTCGGCGTCGGCATGGGCCAGGTCAACCGCGTCGACTCCGCGAAGCTCGCGGTGGAGCGGGCGGGCGCCGAGCGCGCCCAGGGCTCGTACGCCGCGTCCGACGCGTTCTTCCCCTTCCCGGACGGTCTGGAGATCCTCGTCGAGGCGGGCGTCAAGGCCGTGGTCCAGCCCGGCGGTTCGGTCCGTGACGAACTGGTCGTGGAGGCCGCGAAGAAGGCCGGCGTGACGATGTACTTCACGGGCACGCGCCACTTCTTCCACTGACGGGTCCGTCCGCCCGGCCCCCGATACGGTCGGCCGGGCGGACGACGTCCTACTTGTCCACCTCGTACTGCCCGGTCGCCAGGAAGTACCGGAGCTCCTCCGGCGTGCCGTCGATGACGTCCTCGGCCGCCGCGCGCAGGGCGGCGCTGATCGTCGGATCCGCGAGGATGCGGGCCACGGCGACGCGGTCGTCCTCGGCCTGGGCGAGGCGGTAGCCGGACTCGAGCCAGGTGCGGAGCTTTTCGGGGGTGGGTGCGTCGAGGAGCGCGTTGATCTCCTGCGTCACGCGCCTTCCGGCGTAGGGCTTGCCGAGGATGGTGACGACGGCGACCTTGTCGTCCTCGTACTGGGCGAGGCGGTAGCCGGTCTCGAGCCAGGTGCGGAGGTTTTCGGGGGTGGGTGCGTCGAGGAGTGCGTAGATCTCCTGCTTGACGCGCTTTCCGGCGTAGGGCTTGCCGAGGATGGTGACGACGGCGACCTTGTCGTCCTCGTACTGGGCGAGGCGGTAGCCGGTCTTGAGGAACTCGCGCATGTCCTCCACGGTGCCGCCGAGGGCCTCGTTCGCCTCCCGCTCGACGCCCCTGCCGGAGTCCGGGTCGGCCAGGACGGCGGCTATGGCGGCGCGCAGCTCCTCCTCCGACATCTCGTCCACCGGTGTGCCGGGGTCGTCCGTCGCGGCCACCGCCGTGACGGTGACGGACGACGGCGCCGCGTCGGCGGCGGAGGCCGGTACGGCCGCAAGAAGCGCCGGCGCGAGAGCGCTTGCTACGAGGGCCAGGGCGATGCGGTTCGTTCTCACAGGTGAACCTTCCATGCGGGAGATCAGGACCGCGGCTCGACGGTGAAGCGCGGCACGCAGGACGTGGGAGGGCACATGCCTCCCCCGACTCCCGTGCGCCACAAGCCGCGTGACCATCATGCCGGGGGGCACTGACAAGATCAGGGCGACAACCCGGCAATGCCGAACAGGTGTTCATTTCCTGGGTGACACGGGGGCGGTCACACAGCGAGGCCGTGCCCCCCCCCGGTGCGGGTGGACACGGCCTCGGCTGTGTCGGTGCGCGCGGCGCGGCTCAGTACCGCGGACGGTTGAACCAGGCGGACGCCTGGCTGTTGACCATCGACGTCAGGATGATGCCGGCGATGGCGAGAGAGATCAGACCGCCGAAGGTGGCGGAGCCGTTGCCACCGCTCGTGATGTTGACGATGCCGCCGAGGATCATGAACGCGGCGTACACGATCGTCGTGACGCGGATGCCGCTGCCGCCGTTCTTGAACTTCACACCCAGGAAGATCGACAGCGCGCCGAGCGCCAGCAGCAGACCCGCCAGCAGGAAGCCCAGACCGGCCAGCGAGTCGGTGCTGTCACCGGAGCCGACGCCGTTGGACAGGTCCTGGGCCGCGCCGACCGCGACACCGGCGATCAGGCCGAACAGAAGCTGGAAGCCGGCAAGGATGAAGAGCAGCACACGGGCCGTCTTCATCAGGCCCGGCATCTCCATGGGCATCGCGGGTCCGCCCGGGTAGCCGGGGTAGGCCGGCTGGCCCTGCTGCGGGTAGCCGTAGGCGGGCGGCTGCTGGGGAGCGCCCTGCGGGTAGCCGTAACCGGGCTGTCCCTGCGGGGGCTGCGGCGGGTAACCGGGCTGGCCCTGGGGCGGCGGGCCGTACGGGTTGTTCGGGTCGCCGAAACTCATGGCGGTCTTTCCTCCGTTGTCCGAGTGCGGGGACGCGCGGCACGGTGCGGAGGAGATGTGACTGATGCGGTTCGTCCCCCCGGTACTGCCCGCGGCACTGCAGTCACATCGTTCTTTAGTCGGCTCTTACTTGTCCAGCCGCATTCCCTATGTGTTGTGCAAGTGCAACATCGCTGATCATGAACGCATACGCCCGGAGATGCGCCGGAAGCCCTGTCCATGACCCGGATGGGACAGGGATACGACCGGGATGCGACCCGGATTGGAAGAGGAAGGGCGTCATCAAGGAGGATGGGGGGCATGACCGCCCAGATTCTCGATGGCAAGGCCACCGCAGCCGCGATCAAGTCCGATCTGACCGCCCGCGTGGCGGCGCTGAAGGAGAAGGGCGTCACGCCCGGCCTCGGCACGATCCTGGTCGGGGACGACCCCGGCAGCCAGAAGTACGTCGCCGGCAAGCACCGCGACTGCGCACAGGTCGGCATCGCCTCCATCCAGCGCGAACTGCCCGCCACCGCCACGCAGGAGGAGATCGAGGCGGTCGTCCGCGAGCTCAACGAGGACCCGGCCTGCACCGGCTACATCGTGCAGCTCCCGCTGCCCAAGGGCATCGACGAGAACCGCATCCTGGAGCTGATGGACCCGGACAAGGACGCCGACGGCCTGCACCCGATGAACCTGGGCCGCCTCGTCCTGAACGAGCCCGCCCCGCTGCCCTGCACCCCCAACGGCGTCCTCACCCTCCTGCGCCGCTACGGCGTGGAGATCAAGGGCGCCGAGGTCGTGGTCGTCGGCCGCGGTGTCACCATCGGCCGCCCGATGCCGCTGCTGCTGACCCGCCGCAGCGAGAACGCCACCGTGACCCAGTGCCACACCGGGACGCGTGACCTGTCGTCCCACCTCAAGCGCGCCGACATCATCGTGGCCGCCGCGGGCTCCGCCCATCTGATCCGCCCCGAGGACGTCAAGCCCGGCGCGGCCGTCCTCGACGTCGGCGTCTCGCGCAGCGCCGAGGGCAAGATCGTGGGCGACGTCCACCCCGGTGTCGCCGAGGTGGCCGGCTGGATCTCCCCGAACCCCGGCGGCGTGGGCCCGATGACCCGGGCGCAGCTGCTGGTCAACGTGGTCGAGGCGGCGGAGCGCAGTGTCGGCTGACGGCGGCGCCGACGGCGCGGACGACATCGAGGTCCGGGACCCCATCAGCGCGCCGGACGCGGACGGCACGCCCCGGCGGACCACCCGGCGCTTCCCGCTGTTCACCAAGGACACGGCCCGCCCGGAGGGCGGCGGCCGGGCGGCGCCCGGCGACGCCCCCGCCCCGGCCCGGCAGTGGCCGGTGCTGGTCGTCTGCGGGCTGGTCGCGGTCGGGCTGCTCGTCACGGCGCTCGACGTTTTCCGGGCCGGCACGCTGCTGATCGGCAGCGCACTGCTGCTCGGCGCGGTGCTGCGCTGGGCCCTGCCGAGCGTCGGCATGCTCGCGGTGCGCTCCCGCTTCACCGACATGGTGACGTACGGCGTGCTGGGGGGCGCGATCGTGCTGCTGGCGCTGATGGCCCAGCCGAACCCGGTGCTGACCATCCCGTTCCTGAACGACGCGTTGCACTTCACGGTCGACAACTGAGTCGACGGCTGAGTCCACGACCGAGTCGACGACCGAGACCTCGCGCACGACGACGGCCCGTCCCCTCCCCCGAAGAGGGACGGGCCGCCGTCGTGCGTCAACCCTCGGGCACGGCGGAGTCCCTGTTCAACGGCTGTCCGCGCGCTGTGGCACGGAAGTGACCGTTCCGCTACGCCCCACGCACCGGGAACCAAGGCGCGCCGTCGCGTCGTCACCCGAACGAGTCGGTTCGGAGGTGAGCGATGGGTGCGTGGCAGCCGCTGCCCGAGGGTCTGCCGCCCGAGGTGCGGCACTTCGTGGAGCAGTTACGGCTGCTCAAGGACCGCACGGGCCTCAGCCTGGTCGCGCTGGGCGCGCGCACCGCGTACAGCAAGTCCTCCTGGCAGCGGTACCTCAACGCCACCCAGCCGCCGCCCCGGCAGGCCGTCGTCGCGCTGTGCCGGGTCGCCGGGACCGGGGCGGAGGAGGCCGAGCGCTTCGGCGTGCGCTGGGAGCTGGCGGTCAAGGTCTGGCCGAAGCAGACGCCGCTCCCCGGAAAGCCGGACGACGCCGCGTCCCCAGCGCTCCCGGGAGAGCCGGACGACGCCGCGCCCCCAATCCCCGAGACGCCCACGCAGACCGCCGCCGCGCAGGACCCCGGCGACGACTACGAGGACGAGCCGACCCTGCCCTGGTGGGGCGGGCCGCCACCGGCCCCCGCCGCCTCCTCCCGGCGCCTGCTGACGACCGCCCTGATCCTCGCCGCCGTCCTGGCGCTGACGGCCGTGATCGGCGCCCTCGCCTTCGGCTGAGCCCGGCCGGCCCACAGGGGCGGTGGCGCGCTGAGGAGCCGCCCGGGGTGAGAGGGCGCGCATGTGTCCGAATGCTGCGCGTGCGACCCCAGTGATCGTTTTTGTGCGTTCCATGTGGCGATGTGTTGACAAGTTCGCGCATGTGCGAGAAAGCCGTTCGACCGGAGGGCTAGCGTGGTCGATCGGGACGGTCCGGGGCGTTCCGCGGTACCGCAAGGGCTTACTACCAGGGTTGCGTGGGCCGGCCGGGGGAGCCGGTGGAACACTGGACGCGACCGGTCGGGCGTGCGACGGTGCACGCTCACGGTCCCGATGCTCCCGTGCGCCCCCACCCCGGGAACTGAGATCCTCAGTGGGCGCATCCCTGTGGGTAGCCACACCGGGGACTCGGCAGAGGGCACCACGCGCGGGGGAATCGCGAGTAACACCAGCACCAACCGGGGGAAGAGGGGGGACAATGCCTCGTTGGAAGGACTTGCCGGATGAGATGGATCCGCAGGTCAGAGAGTTCGCGAGCCAGTTGCGCAGGCTCGTCGACCGCAGTGGTCTGAGCATCGCCGCGCTCGCCGACCGCACCGGCTACAGCAAGACGTCCTGGGAGCGGTATCTGAACGGACGGCTGCTCGCGCCCAAGGGCGCCATCGTGGCGCTCGCCGAGGTCACCGGGACCAACCCGGTGCACCTGACAACGATGTGGGAGCTGGCCGAACGCGCCTGGAGCCGTTCGGAGATGCGCCACGACATGACCATGGAGGCGATCCGGATCTCCCAGGCCCGCGCGGCCCTGAGCGAGTTCGGACCGCCGCCGGCCAGTGCTGCCAAGGGCGGCGCCAAGACCGGCCGGGGCGCCCGTCGCGGCGGAAGCGCCACGGCGACACCGGGCGTGGCCGGTCCCGCCGGGGTGGCCCCCTCGGTCCCGGTGCAGCCGTCCGCCCCCGACGTACGGGACTCCTCGGGCCGTCCGGCCCCGGCGCGGGACTCCGGGGACGTCCGGGACGCCGAGTCCTCAGGGGGCAACTCCTGGGGCGTGGCGGGCTATCGGGGCCCCGCGCCGACCGGCGCGTCGCCGGCCGGGGCCTATCCGCCCGGCGCCCAGGGCTCGTTCGGCGAGCCGCCGCAGGGTCCCCGGGCCGACCGGCGGGCTCCCGCCCCCGCCGGCGCGGGCAAGCGGCGGCTGACGATGTTCCTCGCGGGTGTCGTCGGCGTACTGGTCGTGATCGGCCTGGCCTTCTACCTCACCGAGGGCGGCGGGAAGCCGGACGGCGGGGTCGCCAAGTCGCCCGCGCCGAGTGTCACCACCGACCCGGAGCTGCCGCCCGGCGTGAAGTGCAGCGGCGACTCCTGCACCGGCAAGGACGCCGAGGCGATGGGGTGCAGCGGCGACCTGGTGACCACCGCGAAGACCACGACCGTCGGCACGGCCGTGGTCGAGGTCCGCTACAGCGAGACGTGCGGCGCCGCGTGGGGCCGGGTCACCCAGGCGTCGCAGGGCGCCGAGGTCTCGGTGGCGGTCGGCAAGGCCAAGGAGACCGGTTCCATCACGGAGGCCGGCGACACGATCGCCTACACGCCGATGGTCGCGGTGAAGGACGCGGGCGAGGCCGTCGCCTGTGTGACGCTGCCCGCCGGACAGGACGGCTGCACGAAGTAGCGGGCCGCCCGGCCCCGTCGGACACCCGGCCCGCACAGGGGGCCGGGAAGAAATCCGGCGGGGCAGGAATGGGCGCCGGATTACGGGGCACGCGCACGGTACCCCCACGGGAGTCCGGCATCGGTACCCCCACCCGGCGGCCGCCAGGTCCTGCTCTCCCGGACCGGTGGCCGCCTCCTCGTTCCCGCGACCGCACGGTCCTTCCTGGCCATACCGGTGACTCTGTGGGCCGGGCCACAGGGACCCGGCCGTGCGCGCCCTCCGATGCGCGATAGCCTGACCGGTGGATCTCTCGACGCCAAGAGATCGATCATCCTGACGTCCCGCACCCAGGGGCGGGGACGACCCACCGACAGCTGTCCTACGGAGAACGCCATGACCCGCACTCCCGTGAACGTCACCGTCACCGGCGCGGCCGGCCAGATCGGTTACGCCCTGCTCTTCCGCATCGCCTCAGGCCAGCTGCTCGGCGCGGACGTGCCGGTCAAGCTGCGGCTCCTGGAGATCACGCCGGCCCTGAAGGCCGCCGAGGGCACCGCGATGGAGCTCGACGACTGCGCGTTCCCGCTGCTCCAGGGCATCGACATCACCGACGACCCGAACGTCGCCTTCGACGGCGCCAACGTCGGTCTGCTCGTGGGCGCCCGCCCCCGCACCAAGGGCATGGAGCGCGGTGACCTCCTCGAGGCCAACGGCGGCATCTTCAAGCCGCAGGGCAAGGCCATCAACGACCACGCCGCGGACGACGTCAGGATCCTGGTCGTCGGCAACCCGGCGAACACCAACGCGCTGATCGCCCAGGCCGCCGCCCCGGACGTGCCGGCCGAGCGCTTCACCGCGATGACCCGCCTGGACCACAACCGCGCGCTGACCCAGCTCGCGAAGAAGACGGGCTCGACGGTCGCCGACATCAAGCGGCTCACCATCTGGGGCAACCACTCCGCCACCCAGTACCCGGACATCTTCCACGCCACGATCGCCGGCAAGAACGCCGCCGAGGTCGTCAACGACGAGAAGTGGCTGGCCGAGGACTTCATTCCGACCGTCGCCAAGCGCGGTGCCGCGATCATCGAGGCCCGCGGTGCCTCGTCGGCCGCCTCCGCCGCCAACGCCGCCATCGACCACGTGTACTCCTGGGTCAACGGCACCGCCGAGGGCGACTGGGTCTCCATGGGCATCCCGTCGGACGGCTCCTACGGCGTCCCCGAGGGCCTCATCTCCTCCTTCCCGGTCACCGTGAAGGACGGCACGTACGAGATCGTCCAGGGCCTGGAGATCAACGAGTTCTCCCGCACCCGGATCGACGCCTCCGTCAAGGAGCTCGAGGAGGAGCGCGAGGCGGTCCGCGCCCTCGGCCTGATCTGACGGTCCGACCCCGAGGGGTCCGACCCGACTCACCACCACCGGTCCCCGGACGGCGACAGCCGTCCGGGGACCGGTGCGTTCGGGGTTGCGCGGGAAACGTGAGGGCCGGGGGTGAGACGTCGGCTTCAGGTGACTGGTGTCACAGCGGTGTCCTATGCTGGTCGATCCTGGCCTGCTCAACTCCCTTGCTCCGCCACACAGTTGATCCATGGCCATGGATTCACGGACAGGAACGACTGCTTTGCGTCGGGGGGACGATCCATGACCCAGCCGCAGCTCCCGCCCCAGCGGGCGCCGGAGCCGAGAACCGGAGAACGCCGTCCGGTCGATCCGGCGCGGAGCGAGGCGTGCCGGCTGCTGTGCGCGGGGACGTATCTGCACGTCGGCTACCGGGACGCGGTGATCGACGAGCTGTATGTGCACCGTGAGCGGTTCGCCGCCCCCTCCTACGGTTTCGACGCGGCCCGGGTTCTCGCGCACGCCCTGCGCGCCCGCCGTCAGGAAGTGGCCTGGGCGGCCGGCATGGCCGGCCTGTGGGTGGTCGCGGCGGTCCTCACCAAGTGGCTGATCGTGATGGTGGTCTTTCCGATCCTCCTGATCGCGCTGGGCCGCCGGCTGGGCGGCAGCCGTGCCGTCGACAGGCAGCTTCCGCAGCACTTCGCCCTGATCCGTCGCCTCGTCGCCTTCACGCTGCGCTGGTACGGGCGTATCGACCTGTTCCGCCTGTACGGCCTTCTCATCCTGGTGCTGGTCGCCGGTGCCGAGGAGGCCGCGTCCGACGGGAGCGTCTCCGGCTCCTTCGGCACTTCCGGTGACGGTTTCCTCGACTCGTCGGGCAGCGGCGACTTCGGCTTCCCGGACCTGCTGGCCGGCGACTTCGCGGATCTCAACCGCTTCACCGCCGCGTGTCTGCTGGCCCTGCCGCTGCTGCTCGCCCTGCTCAGCGTGGGGCAGCGCGGTCTGTTCGCGCGCACCATCGCGGGCGAGCTGTCCAAGGAGCGCTTCCCGGATGTCGCCGGCGACCCGGCCGAGGCCGCGACCGGGCCGCGGTTCCGGGAACTGAGCCGGCGTGTCCGCCAGGAACAGCACGCGCCGCTGATCCTCTACGCGAAGTCCGATCCGTTCCGCGGCGCGGGCGTGCCGTTCGAACCGTGGTCCCTCTCGATCGAGCTGCGCCCCCGCGACACGCGTGACGGCGACTCGCCGATCGACGCCCTCACCAAGCCCGGGGCGGCGCCCGCGCCCGCGGAGCCGCTCGACAACGACACGGTCCTGCAGAAGATCCGACCGCTGCTGGAGGAACTGCGCGAGCCGTCGGCCCGCACGTCCCTGCAGGCGTCCGACGTCGTGATCGACCGGCTGCGCGAACTCGTCGTGGACGAGTGCGTGTTCCTGCCCGCGGAAGGGCTGCCGAGCCGGATGGCCTTCCCGTACACGCCGGAGACGTACGCGATGCACCGCGCCGACGCCGTCGAGGAGGGCGGCGAGCAGCGGCGGCACTTCCTGCGCGTCCGGGTCGGCGGCTGGGACGAGGAGATCGTCGTCACCGTGTTCGTCCGGGTCCACACGCAGGGCGGGATGCTGATGCTGGAGGTCGCGCCGCACGTACTGCCGCCCGTCGACCCGCTGTTCGCGACCGCCGACAGGACGGCGCACGAGCATCTGCACCGCGGCGGGTTCGGCCGCTACGTCTTCGCGCTGCTGCGCGTCCCGGCCACCACCGGCGAGGCCCTGCGCGTCCTGGTCCGCGCCGTCGCCCAGCAGTGGCGCCAGCTCACCGGCGTCCACGCGGACACGCTGCCGGACGGGCCCGGCGCCTCCGTGCGGGAACTGGGCGCGGACGACCGGGCGACCCTCTTCCAGGAGATGGACATCGCCCGCTATCTGAAGTCGGTACAGGACCGGATCGCGGGCGGGGTCCGTCAGGCGCTGTGGAACGCGGGGTACGACATCGCGGAGTTCGAGCAGAAGGTCACCAACGTGTTCAACAACAGCGGGACCTTCGTCGGCGGCTCGGTCCAGGGCAACGGCATCGCCATCGGCAGGGACAGCAAGGCCACCGCGCCGGCGGGCAAGCCGTCCGGGGCTCCGTCGGCACGTTCCGGCGGCGCGCCGAAGTAGCGGCGGACGCCGAAGCACCAGCAGACAACGGGAGGACGACATGAACCAGTCACCGGCGGGCGACGCCCAGGGCTCCGGCACCTATGTGGGGGGATCCGTCACCGGCAACGGCATCGCGGTCGGTGCCGGGGCGAGCGCCAGTTACACGTCGACGTCGGCCCCGGCCGACGAGTCGTACCAGGCGCTGCTCCAGGCCGTCCGCGAGCTCGGCGAGGACCTGAAGAGGTACCCGGTCACCCCCGAGACGCGGGAACTCTCCGCGAGCCTGGAGGAGACCGAGCGGCAGGTCACCACCACCGGCCAGGCCCAGCCGGGCGTCCTCACCCGGCTCCGTACGGCCCTCGAGGCGTCGGGCGGCGTCCTCGGCGCGATCACGTCGGCGACGGCCCTCGGCACGGCCGTGGCCGGACTCATCGGGGGCTGAACGATGGGGGGCCGGGGCGCCGGCGAGGTCCGGTGGAACAAGGAGACCCAGTCGTGGGTGCCGGTGGGCGCGGACGGTCACCCCGCCCCGCCCCCGCCGCCCGTTCGGCCACCCGGGACGGACGGCTCCGGCGGCGAGGCGCCGGGGGACCGGCACACGCCGGCTCCGCCCGGCCGGCCCCAGCCGCCCTCCGTACCGCCCGGTGCGCCGGGCGGCCGGCGCACCGGAGTCATCGCCGGCGCGGCCGTGGCGGCGGTCGCGGTCACCGCGCTGGCGGCCTGGCTCGCGGTCGGCGGCACGGGGGACGACGGCGACGACAAGGCGGGCGGCACCGCGTCGAGCACGTCCGCCACCTCCGAGGACGCCCCGACAGGGCCCTCGGACGCCACGTCCGACTGGGCCGAGCCGACCGACGACACGTTCTCCGCCGCGTCCGAGTCACCCGACGTACCGGCCGGCCACCGCCTGGTCGACGACCCCTCGGGCTTCACCACCGTGGTCCCCGAGGACTGGACCCGCAGCGAGCGCGACGCCGGGGCCGTCGTCTTCTACACCTCGCCCGACGAGCGCAGTCTGCTGCAGATCTTCGAGGTGGTCGAACCGGGCTTCACCCCCGACGAGGCCCTGGGCGAGGCCTTCAAGACCCTCTCCGAGCAGCCGGGCTTCACGGAGATCAGCCGCGGCCCCGTCCCCGGCGAGACCGATGCGAGCGAACTCGTCTACGAGTACGACAGCAAGGACCTCGGCGAGCGGGTCAGGGCCGTCGACCGGGTGTTCCGGACGGACGACGGCGGTCTGTACGCCATGGTCGTCCGCGGCACGACGGACGACTGGCCCACGAGCCAGGAGACCCTCCAGAACGCACGGTCGGCGTTCACCCCGAGCTGACGCCGGGCCGCCGTTTCTCGAACCCGCACCCGGCCCAGGCCGAGGTGGCGATGCGCTATGTCAGGTTATGGGCGGATCTCCAGTGACCCGGCGCACTTTCGTTCGCCGATCGCGCATGTAAGCGAGGGGTGCGGGCAGGTGCACTCGGTCCCGTGAGTGACCCCTGTGTGACGCATGGGTTCGTGACAGGAACGGAAGGCAACACCGATCATGGCGGACAGTACGGAACTCCAGGCACGCGGCACCATCCACGTGGGAGGGGAATGGCGCGGCGCCGTCTCCGGCGCGACGCGCGAGATCCTCGACCCCGCGGACGCGTCGCCGTTCGCCGTGGTCGCGGAGGGCGACGAGCAGGACGTCGACCTGGCGGTGGCGGCCGCGAAGCGCGCCTTCGACGGCGGACAGGGGGAGTGGCCCCGCACCCCGGTCGCCGACCGGGCGGCCCTGCTGCGCAAGGTCGCCGACCTGCTGGTGCGCGACCGCGAGAAGCTCGGCCTGCTGGAGAGCCGCGACGCCGGGAAGACCGTCGAGGAGGGGCGCGTCGACATCGACTGCGTCGCCGACGCCTTCCGGTACTTCGCCGACCTCGTCGCCGCCGAGGCCCCCGGCCGGGTCGTCGACGCCGGGTCCCCGGACCTCCACAGCGTCGTCGTGCACGAGCCGGTCGGCGTCTGCGCGCTGATCACGCCGTGGAACTACCCGCTGCTCCAGGCCAGCTGGAAGATCGCCCCGGCGCTCGCCGCCGGCAACACCTTCGTCGTCAAGCCCAGCGAGATCACCCCGCTGACGACGATCGCCCTGATCGACCTGCTCGCCGAGGCCGGCCTGCCCGCCGGTGCCGCCAACATCGTCACCGGCCCCGGCCACTCCGTCGGCGCCCGGCTCTCCGAGCACCCCGACGTCGACCTGGTCTCCTTCACCGGCGGCCTGGCCAGCGGCACCAAGGTCGCCCAGGCCGCCGCGCCCACCGTCAAGAAGGTCGCGCTCGAACTCGGCGGCAAGAACCCCAACGTGGTCTTCGCCGACGCCTGCGCCACCGACGAGGACTTCGACACCGCCGTCGACCAGGCCCTCAACGCCGCGTTCATCCACAGCGGCCAGGTCTGCTCGGCCGGCTCCCGGCTCATCGTCGAGGAGCCCGTACGCGACCGCTTCGTCGGCGAACTCGCCCGCCGGGCGCAGAAGATCCGCCTCGGCCGCGGCACCGCCGACGGCGTCGAGTGCGGCCCGCTCGTCTCCGAGCAGCAGCGCGACAAGGTCGAGGCGTACGTCGAGTCCGCGCTCAAGGAGGGCGCCGTGCTGCGCTCCGGCGGCCGGCGTCCCGAGCCGTCCGCGGACCGCCCGGCGAGCGGCTGGTTCTACGAGCCGACCGTCCTCGACCACTGCCACCGCGAGATGCGCGTCGTCCGCGAGGAGGTCTTCGGCCCGGTCCTCACCGTCGAGACCTTCCGCACCGAGGACGAGGCCGTCGCCCTCGCCAACGACACCGAGTACGGCCTCGCCGGCGCCGTGTGGACCGCCGACGCCGGCCGCGCCCGCCGGGTCGCCGGACGGCTGCGCCACGGCACCGTCTGGATCAACGACTTCCACCCCTACCTCCCGCAGGCGGAGTGGGGCGGCTTCGGCAAGAGCGGCGTAGGACGCGAACTCGGCCCCGCAGGACTCGCCGAGTACCGCGAGACCAAGCACGTGTACCAGAACCTCGCGCCCCGCCCGGTGCGCTGGTTCGCCGGCTGACACTTCGACCCCTTCTCGCCGTACGAGACGTCGCAAGCCCCTGGAGTACCCCCCTCATGTCCGAGAACACCCCTGTCTACGACTACGTCGTCGTCGGAGGTGGCACCGCGGGTTCGGTGATCGCCTCCCGGCTCACCGAGAACCCCGATGTCACCGTCGCCGTCATCGAGGGCGGCCCCAGTGACGTCGGCCGCGACGACGTCCTGACCCTGCGCCGCTGGATGGGCCTCCTCGGCGGTGAACTCGACTACGACTACCCGACCACCGAACAGCCGCGCGGCAACAGCCACATCCGGCACAGCCGGGCCCGGGTGCTCGGCGGCTGCTCCTCGCACAACACCCTGATCGCCTTCAAGCCGCTGCCGTCCGACTGGGACGAGTGGGAGGCGGCCGGCGCCGAGGGCTGGGGCGCGGTGCCCATGGAGGCGTACTACGCCCGGCTGAAGAACAACATCGTCCCGGTCGACGAGAAGGACCGGAACGCCATCGCCCGCGACTTCGTCGACGCCGCCCGGGAGACGCTCGGCGTCCCACGTGTCGAGGGCTTCAACAAGAAGCCGTTCACCGACGGCGTCGGCTTCTTCGACCTCGCCTACCACCCCGAGAACAACAAGCGCTCCTCGGCGTCGGTGGCGTATCTGCACCCCGTCATGGACGAGCGGGAGAACCTCACGATCCTGCTGGAGACGTGGGCGTACCGGCTGGAGCTGGACGGCACCCGCGCCGAGGGCGTGCACGTGCGGACCAAGGACGGCGAGGAGACGCTGATCCGGGCCCGCCGCGAGGTCGTCCTGTGCGCCGGCGCCGTGGACACGCCCCGTCTGCTGCTGCACTCCGGCGTCGGCCCGGCGCGGGACCTGACCGAGCTGGGCATCCCGGTCGCCCACGATCTGCCGGGCGTCGGCGAGAACCTGCTCGACCACCCCGAGTCCGTGATCGTCTGGGAGACCGACGGACCCATCCCGGACAACTCCGCGATGGACTCCGACGCGGGCCTGTTCGTGCGGCGCGACCCCGAACACCCGGGCCCCGACCTGATGTTCCACTTCTACCAGATCCCGTTCACGGACAACCCGGAGCGACTGGGCTACCAGCGGCCGGAGTTCGGTGTCTCCATGACCCCGAACATCCCCAAGCCGAAGAGCCGCGGCCGGCTCTACCTGACCAGCGCCGACCCGTCCGTGAAGCCCGCGCTGGACTTCCGGTACTTCACCGACGAGGACGACTACGACGCCCGCACACTCGTCGACGGCATCCGCATCGCCCGCGAGATCGCCGCGCGGGAACCCCTCGCGCACTGGATCAAGCGCGAGGTCTGCCCCGGCCCGGAGATCACCGGCGACGAGGAGCTCAGCGAGTACGCGCGCAAGGTCGCGCACACCGTGTACCACCCGGCCGGCACCTGCCGTATGGGCGCCGCCGGCGACGAACTGGCCGTCGTGGACCCCGAACTGCGGATCCGCGGCCTCGAAGGCATCCGAATAGCCGATGCCTCCGTCTTCCCGACCATGACCGCCGTGAACCCGATGATCGGTGTGCTCATGGTCGGGGAGGAGGCGGCGGACCTGATGGGAGGTGAGGCGTGATGAGTACGACCGCTCCCCTGACGCCTCGTGACGCGACACCCGAGACCCGCAAGCCCCCGACCGGTGAGCCGGTCTTCTCCGTCGACGGCCTGTGGAAGGTCTTCGGCCCGAAGGCGCACCGGGTCCCCGCCGACCCGGAACTCGCCGCGCTCCCGGCGGCCGAGCTGCGCGAGCGCACCGGCTGCACGGCGGCCGTGCGGGACGTGTCCTTCGACGTCCGCAAGGGCGAGGTCTTCGTCGTCATGGGCCTGTCCGGCTCCGGCAAGTCCACCCTGGTGCGCTGTCTGACCCGGCTCATCGAGCCGACCGCCGGCAGCATCGCCATCGACGGCGAGGACGTCCGCGCCATGGACCGCGGCCGGCTGCGCGAACTGCGCCGGCACCGCGCCGCCATGGTCTTCCAGCACTTCGGCCTGCTCCCGCACCGCACCGTCCTCGACAACGTGGCGTACGGGCTGGAGATCCAGGGCCTCGGCAAGGCCGCGCGCCGCGAGCGGGCCGCCGAGGTGGTGGCCAAGGTCGGCCTTCAGGGCATGGAGCACCGCAGACCGGGTCAGCTCTCCGGCGGTCAGCGCCAGCGCGTCGGGCTCGCCCGGGCGCTCGCGGTCGACCCCGAGGTGCTGCTCTTCGACGAGCCGTTCAGCGCGCTCGACCCGCTGATCCGGCGGGACATGCAGGAGGAGGTCGTCCGCCTGCACCAGGAGGAGGGCCGCACGATGGTCTTCATCACCCACGACCTGAGCGAGGCGCTGAAGCTCGGCGACCGCATCGCCCTCATGCGCGACGGCCGGGTCGTCCAGCTCGGCACCCCCGAGGAGATCGTCGGCTCCCCGGCCGACGACTACGTCCGTGAGTTCGTCCGTGACGTCCCGCGCGAACAGGTCATGACCGTCCGCACCGCCATGCGCGCCGCATCCGCCGACGAGACCGGCAACGGCCCGGCCCTCGCGCCGGACGCCACCGTGTCCGAGGCGATCGAGGCCGTGGCCCGCACCGGCTCCCCGGCCCGGGTCGTCGAGGACGGCCGCTGCCTGGGGGTGGTGGACCACGAACGGCTTCTCGGTGTCGTGGCCGGAACGGAGCAGCCCAAGGGGGCGGTCTGATGACGACCGTCACCGCCACCGCCGCGCGCCCCGCCGCGCCGGGCCTGCTCGCGCGCCCCGCCGTCCGCAAGCTCGCGGTGCTCGCCGTCGTCGCCGCGATCCTGGTGCCGCTGGCCCACGCCCGCTGGTCCAGCGGCAGCTGGCCGGCCGCCCTCACCATCGACGTGTCCGGGCCGCTGACCGACACCAGCACCTGGATCATCGACAACCGCGACAGCCACCCGCTGTTCCTCTACTTCTTCGGGCACATCAGCAACGCGGTCGTGCTCGCCGTACGGGGTGTGTACCTCGTGCTGCTCGCCGCGGGCTGGGCCGGTGTCACCGCCGCCGCGGCCCTCGTCGCCTGGCGTGTCGCCGGGTGGAGGCTGGCCGCCGGGACCGGCGTGGCGTTCCTCGCCTGCGGGTTCCTCGGCATGTGGGTGCCGACCACGCAGACCCTCGCTCTGATGGTCGTGGCCGTCCTCGCCTCGGTCGTCGTCGGCGCCCTGCTGGGGCTCGCCGCCGGACTGTCGGACCGCGCGGACAAGGTGCTGCGGCCCGTCCTGGACACCATGCAGGTGCTGCCCGCCTTCGCGTATCTGCTGCCCGTCGTGCTGATCTTCGGCATCGGCGTGCCCGCCGCCGTCCTCGCCACCGTCGTCTACGCCGCCCCGCCGATGGCCCGGCTCACCGCCCTGGGCCTGCGCGGCGCCGACAAGGAGGTCCTGGAGGCCGTCGAGTCGCTCGGCGCGACCGCGCGGCAGCGCCTGCTGACCGCCCGTATCCCGCTGGCCCGCAAGGAACTGCTGCTCGGCCTCAACCAGACGATCATGATGGCGCTGTCGATGGCGGTCATCGCCTCCGTCATCGGCGCGGGCGGCCTCGGTGACCGCGTCTACCAGGCGCTGGCCTCGGTCGACGTCGGCGCCGCGCTCGCCGCCGGCATCCCGATCGTGCTGCTCGCCGTCGTCCTGGACCGCGTCACCGGCGCCGCCGGGGAGGCCCTCGGCGAGGAGCCGCACCCCCACGGCCGGCGACTGTGGCTGGTCGCGCTGGCCGGTGCCGTCGCCGTGGCCGTCGCCGGTCGGCTCGTGGGCCGGCTCGACTGGCCCGACGCGTGGGTCCTGAACATCGCCGAGCCCGTCAACCGCGCCGTCGACTGGATGACCGCGCACCTCTACTCCGGTGTGCCCGTCGTCGGCGGCACCGCCGACTGGGCCGGCCGCTTCACCACCTGGGTCCTCGACCCGGTGCGCGACGGCCTGCAAGGGCTGCCCTGGTGGGGACTCCTGCTGATCGTCGCCGCCCTGGCCTGGCTGATCGGCACCTGGCGCACCGCGCTGACCGCCGTCCTCGCCCTGGCCGCGATCGGTGTGCTCGGCGTGTGGAAGCCGTCGCTCGACACGCTCTCCCAGGTCCTCGCGGCCGTCGCCGTCACCCTGGTCGTGGGCTTCGCGACCGGTGTCGCGGCCGCCCGCAGCGACCGCTTCGAACGGCTGCTGCGCCCGGTCCTGGACGTCTTCCAGACGATGCCGCAGTTCGTGTACCTCATCCCGGTCGTCGCCCTGTTCGGTGTGGGCCGGGCCCCCGCGGTCGCCGCCGCGGTCGTCTACGCGCTGCCCGCCGTCGTCCGGATCACCACGCAGGGCCTGCGCCAGGTCGACCCGGCCGCCCTGGAGTCCGCCCGCTCGCTCGGCGCGACCCCGGCGCAGCAGCTCCGCCAGGTCCAGCTCCCGCTGGCCCGCCGCGCGCTGCTCCTCGCCGTCAACCAGGGCGTCGTCCTGGTCCTCGCCGTCGTCATCATCGGCGGCCTGGTCGGCGGAGGCGCGCTCGGCTACGACGTCGTCTTCGGCCTCGCGCAGGGCGACCTGGCGACCGGTCTGGTGGCCGGCGCCGCGATCGTCTGCCTCGGCCTGATGCTCGACCGGGTGACCCAGCCGACCGAACGCCGCGCGACGAAGGGAGCCTGACATGGGTCCGCGCATCCGTACGACGGCCCTCGGGGCCGCGGTGTCCTCGCTGGCGCTGCTCACCGGCTGCGGCGCCGCCGACATGACGAAGCAGGCATCGCCCTTCGCCAACGCCGAGGGAGCCAGGACCGTCACCCTGTCCGTGCAGTCCTGGGTGGGCGCCCAGGCCAACGTGGCCGTCGCCCAGTACCTCCTGGAGCACGAGCTCGGCTACCGCGTCGACACCGTGCAGATCGACGAGGTGCCCGCCTGGGACGCGCTCAGCCAGGGCCGGGTCGACGCCCTCCTGGAGGACTGGGGGCACCCGGACGAGGAAAAGCGGTACGTCGAGGACAAGAAGACGATCGTGAACGCCGGCGACCTCGGCGTCACCGGGCACATCGGCTGGTACGTCCCGACGTACTTCGCGAAGGCCCACCCGGACGTCACCGACTGGAAGAACCTGAACAAGTACGCCGACCGGATGCGTACACCGGAGAGCGGCGGCAAGGGCCAGCTGATGGACGGCTCACCGTCCTACGTCACCAACGACAAGGCGCTGGTGAAGAACCTCGACCTGGACTACCAGGTGGTGTTCGCCGGCTCCGAGGCGGCCCAGATCACCCAGATCAAGCAGTTCGCCAAGGAGAAGAAGCCCTTCCTGACGTACTGGTACTCGCCGCAGTGGCTGTTCGAGAAGGTCCCGATGACCGAGGTGAAGCTGCCCGAGTACAAGGAGGGCTGCGACGCCGACCCGGAGAAGGTCGCCTGCGCCTACCCGCACACCCCGCTCCAGAAGTACCTCAACGCGGACTTCGCCAGGAGCGGCGGCGACGCGGCCGCCCTGCTGAAGAAGTTCAGGTGGACGACCGAGGACCAGAACGAGGTCTCCCTGCTGATCGCCGACCGGAAGATGTCGCCGCAGGAGGCGGCGAAGAAGTGGGTGGACGCCCACGAGTCCGACTGGAAGAAGTGGCTGCCCTGACGCGAACGGCACCCTCGCACCGGCCGAGGCCCGGCCTGATCCCCTCACGGGGGATCGGGCCGGGCCTCGGCCGCTCGCGGATCAGCCGTGCTGTCCCGGCCGGTAGTGGCCCGGCGTCAGGCGGCAGGTCACGCCGAAGCGGTTCCAGGCGTTGATCACCGTGATCGCGGCGATCAGCTGGGACAGCTCCGCCTCCGCGAAGTGCTTGGCGGCCCGCTCGAACACCTCGTCCGGCACGAACCCGTCCGTGAGGACCGTGACGGCCTCCGTCAGCTCCAGCGCCGCGCACTCCTTCTCCGTGTAGAAGTGCCGGGACTCCTCCCAGGCGGCGAGCTGCACGATCCGCTCGACGCTCTCCCCGGCCGCGAGGGCGTCCTTGGAGTGCATGTCCAGGCAGTAGGCGCACTGGTTGAGCTGGGAGGCGCGGACCTTGACCAGTTCGAGCAGCCGGGGGTCGAGGCCCTTCCGGGCGGCGGCGTCCAGGCGGACCATCGCCTTGTAGACCTCGGGGGAGTGCCGCACCCACTCCAGACGGGCGGGCTGTTCGGCGGCATAGGGCTCGGAGGTGGTGTCCGTGGTGGTCGGCGTGTTCGTCATGCCTTGAATCTAGGTGCGAGGCAGCCCAGGAGTATGGTCCATTTCCATGGCGGAACGCTGGGCCACTTTCGGCATCGACCTGCACCTCGACCCCACCGGACCCGGACTGCGCCGGGGCCTGACCGACGCCCTGCGCGAAGCCGTCCGCACCGGCCGGCTCGCCCCCGGCACCCGGCTGCCCTCCTCCCGCTCCCTCGCCGGTGACCTCGGCATCGCCCGCAACACGGTCGCCGACGCCTACGCCGACCTGGTCGCCGAGGGCTGGCTCACCGCCCGGCAGGGGTCCGGCACGCGGGTGGCCGACCGTCCGGTGATCCCGCCGCCCGGCACCCCCGTCCGCCCCCGCCCGGAGGGCTCCCGCCCCGCCCACGACCTGGTCCCCGGCACCCCCGACCTCGCCGCGTTCCCGCGCGCGGAGTGGCTGCGGGCGGCCCGCCGGGCGTTCCTCGCCGCCCCCAATCAGGCCCTCGGCTACGGCGATCCGCGCGGCCGCGCCGAACTGCGCACCGCGCTCGCCGGCTACCTCGCCCGCGCCCGGGGCGTACGCGCCGACCCCGAGCACATCGTGGTGTGCTCCGGCTTCGTGCACGGCCTGCGGCTGCTCGGCCAGGTCCTGCGGGCACGCGGCGTCCGCACGGTCGCCGTGGAGTCGTACGGTCTCGCACCGCACCGGCGCCAGCTGACGGCGGCCGGCCTCGCCATCCCGGCCCTGCCCTTCGACGAGCGCGGCACGGACCCGGGGGAGCCGCCCGCCGACGCGGGGGCCGTCCTGCTCACCCCCGCCCACCAGTTCCCCATGGGCGTGCCCCTGCACCAGAGCCGCCGCACCCCGGTCGTGGAGTGGGCCCGCCGCACCGGCGGACTCGTCCTGGAGGACGACTACGACGGTGAGTTCCGCTACGACCGCCAGCCCGTCGGCGCCCTCCAGGGCCTGGCCCCCGGCCATGTCGTCTTCCTCGGCACCGCCAGCAAGGCCCTCGCCCCCGGCCTGCGCCTGGCCTGGATGGTGCTGCCGCCCGCGCTGGTAGAGGAGGTGACCGAGGCCAAGGGCGGCTCCGACACCTGCGGCGTGCTCGACCAGCTGACCCTCGCGGAGTTCCTCACCTCAGGCGCCTACGACCGGCACGTCCGCGCGGCCCGTCTGCGCTACCGGCGCCGCAGGGACGCCCTGGTGCGGGCCCTCGCCGAACAAGCCCCCGACATCCCCGTCACCGGCATCGCCGCCGGCCTGCACGCCGTCCTGCGCCTCCCGCCCGGCACCGAGGGCACCGTGGTCCAGGCGGCCGCCTGGCAGGGCCTCGCCCTGCACGGCCTGGGCTTCTACCGCCACGAACAGGCCCTGACCGACCCCCTCGACGCCCTGGTCGTCGGCTACGGCACCCCACCGGACCACGCCTGGGCGGGCACCCTGGAGGCCCTCTGCCGGGTCCTGCCCTGAACCGCGCCCGGCCCGTACGCGCCCTGCCCCTGGATACGCCATCGGCCCGCACGCTCCCCGCCGCCACGCGTACCCGGCCTCGCGCAGAGCACCACCCTCCGGCACCTGCCCCCGGGCGTAGTTCTCCGCCTTCCGCCCCCTCGCACCGCCCGCGCGCTGGATGCTGGACCGGCCCGGCGCCGGGACGCGGCACCGGGAAACGACCTCGGGGGAGGGGTTGTGACCGACACGGCCATGCACGGGGGGAGCCGGGCGGGGACCGCCGACTTCCTGGGGCGGACCGGCGAACTCGCCGCACTGCGCCGCTGCTACGAGGAGGCCGCGAAGGGCCGGCCCCGGCTGGTCGTGGTCGAGGGGCCCGCCGGCATCGGCAAGACCGCCCTCGTACGGCACTTCGTCGACGGCACCGCGCGCGGCGGTGTCCTCACGGCGGCCGGCGAGGCGAACGAGGCGGCCCTGCCGTACGGCGTCCTCGACCAGCTCCTCGGCCGACCCGTGCGCACCGACCCGCTCACCGCCGGGGCCACGCTCCTGGAACCCCTCGGTGAACTGCAGGGCTCGCATCCGGTCGTCCTGGTCGTGGACGACGCGCACTGGGCGGACGCGCCGTCCCAGCACGCCCTCACCTTCGCGCTGCGCCGCCTCGACGCCGACCGGGTGCTGTGCCTGATGGTCGTGCGCGACGTGGACGACCTGGGTCTGCCCGACGGGCTGCGCCGCATCCTCACCGACGACCGAGCCCTGCGACTGCGGCTCGGCGGACTGGGCGTGAGGGACGTCGCCGGGCTCAGCGCCCGCCTCCTCCCCGAGCCGCTGGAGCCGGCCGCCGCGCTCCGGCTGCACCGCCACACCGGCGGCAACCCGCTGCACTGCCGGGCCCTGCTGGAGGAGGTGCCCGCCCGCACGCTCCGGTCCGCCGACGCCGCGCTGCCCGCGCCGCGGTCGTACACCCGCCTCGTACGGGACCGGCTGGCGCGCTGCGACCGGCCCGCCCGCGACCTGGTGCGGGCCGCCGCCGTGCTGGGCACCCCGTGCGCCCTCGCCCGGGCCGCCCGGCTCGCCGGCGTCGGCGACCCGCCTGCCGCGCTGGCCCAGGCCCTGACCCACGGTCTGCTGCGGGAACTGCCCCAGGCCGGCGCCGTCACCGTCGCGTTCCCGCACCCGCTGATCCGCGCGGCCGTGTACGACCGGCTCGGCCCGGTCCGCCGTACGGCCCTGCACACGAGGGCGGCGCAGGCCGAGGACGACCCGTTCACCCGGCTGCACCATCGGGCGCGGGCCGCGCACGGCCCCGACGAGCGGCTGGCCGCCGAACTCGCCGACTGCGCCCGGCGGCGCGGCGCCCTCGGGCGCTGGGTGGAGGCGGCGCCCCTGCTGCGGTACGCGGCCCGGCTGACCGCCACCCCCGCGGACGCGGCGCGGCTGGACTGCGAGGCGGTCGAGGCCCTGCTGTTCGACGGCCGCGAGGAGGAGGCGCGGGGTGTGGCGGCCGCCCTCCCCGAGAGCACCGAGGAGGCCCTGCGGTGCTGCGTGCGCGGTCATCTCGCGCTGGTCGCCGGGGACATCGGGCGGGCCGCCACCCTGTTGGAGGAGGCGTGGCGGCTGCGCGTCCCCGGCGCCGACCCCGCCCTGGAGGCCCGGATCGCGGAACAGCATGTGATGGTCCACATGATGCGCGGCCTGTCCTCCCAGGTGTGCGCCTGGGCCGACCGGGCCCGGCAGCCCGGCGGACGGGCGCGCTGCGGGGGCACGCTGCGGTTCGTGCACCTGGCCGCGCTGGGGCACCTCGGCGCGTACGACACCGGGTTCCGGCTGGCCGAGGGGCTGCCGGCCGCCGCCCTCGTGGGCGCGAAGGACGTCGAACTCCTCATGGGCCGGGGCGCCCTGCACCTCTACACCGACCGCTGCGGCCGGGCCCGCCAGGATTTGGAGCGGGCCGCCGAACTCGCCCGTCAGGGACCGGTGCCGCTGCGGGTGATCGCGCTGGCCGTCCTGGCGAAGGCCGAGTTCCGGTGCGGGGCCTGGGACCCGGCGACGGCCCACTGGGAGGCGGCGTCCTCCGTCGCCGCCGACCTCGGGCAGCGCTGGTTCGCGCCGGTGATCCACGCCGAGGCCGCGCTCCCGCTCGCGGCCCGCGGCGACCTGGAGGGCGCCGCCCGTCATCTGCGGCTGGCCCGGGCGAATCCGGTGGTCCGGGAGTCGGCCATGGTCGAGGTCTTCGTGGCGTACGGCCTTGGCTGGCTGGCCTTCGTCCAGGGCGACCCCACGGCCGCAGTGGACCGCCTGCTGCCTCTCCTCGCCCATGAGGAGCTCGACTTCACGGCCGAGCCGGCGTGCGTGCCCTGGCGGGACCTCCTGGCCGACGCCCTGGTGGCCGCCGGCCGCCTCGACGAGGCGGAGGAGGTGCTGACGGCCCTGCACACCCGTGCCGTACGCCGCTCCCGGGCGTCGACGCTGGTGGCCGTCTGCCGGGCGCGCGGCACCCTGCACGCGGCCCGCCGGGAGCCGAAGAGCGCCCGGGACGCCTTCACCGAGGCCCTGGAGCGGTCGGCGGCCCTCGACCTGCCGTTCGAACGGGCGCGCGTCGAGCTCGACTTCGGCGCTTTCCTGCGGCGCACCGGGCGCCGGACCGCCGCCCTGGACCGGCTGACCGCGGCCCGGGCGGCGTTCGACGAACTGGGCGCCGTGCCGTTCCTCCAGCACTGCGACCGGGAACTGGCCGCCTGCGGAGCCGCCCCCCACGGCACCGCGAGCCCCCGGCACGGACTGACCCCGCAGGAACTCGCCGTGGCCCAGCTCGCGGCGACCGGGCTGACCAACCGCCGGATCGCCCGCGAGCTGGTCCTCAGCGCGAAGACCGTCGAGTACCACCTGAGCCATGCCTACGCCAAGCTGGGCATCCGGTCCCGGGTGGAACTCGCCGCCCGGATCGTCCCTAGCGCGGAAGCACCTGGAACAGCGGGCTGATCGCTGAGGTCGCCCCGATCTTCTTGTTGCCGTAGAGGACGGTCGCGTACGCCTGGAGCAGGTGCCCCTTGTGCGCCTGGAGTTCGGCACTGCTCACGACGAACTCGAAACGGCCCGGCAGGTCCGGCCAGTGGGCGTCGCCGAACGAGCCCTCCACCAGACCGGGCTGAGCGGCGCCCGCCACCTGTGCGAGAACGGCCGTGCCGTCGGAGAGGTCGCGCAGGGCGAGCGTCACCGTGTACTTCCCCTGCCCGTCGTGCAGTGTGTCGCCGGCCTCCGCCTCGACCACGATCTCGCCGTCCGTCTTCGGGTCCAGCGTGATGTCCGCGATCGCGCCCTTGGGCTCGCGGCTGAACACCCGGACGATCTGTGCGTCGTTCGGTCCCATGACTACCCCCTGGTTCGCTCCGGCCGCCTGTCGGCCGGTACAGCGGAACGCTAGGGACGGTGGCCCTCCCCGGGCCTCCGGGAAGCACCCGGGGAAATCCCCGGGTCCTGTGGAGGCGGTGCCTCCCCGAAGCGGGCCAGGGCCAGCGCCCCCGCCACCGACACCAGGAAGCCGAGCACCGCCAGCCAGGCCAGGCCCTCCCGGGTGCGGTCGCCCAGCCAGACCACGCCCACCAGCGCCGGGCCGACGGTCTCGCCGATCACCAGGGCCGCCGTGGCCACGGTCACCGAGCCGCGCTGGAGCGCCGAGGTCAGGGCCAGGAACGCGGCCCCGCCGCCGAGCAGCAGCGCGTACGTCGCCGGGTTGGACAGCAGATGCCGGGGCGAGACCGAGTCGATCAGCCGTACGGACACCTCCACCACCCCGAAGCCGAACCCCGCCGCCAGGCCGAGCACCAGCCCGCGCCCCCGCTCCGGCAGCCGGCCCCCGGCCAGCCCCACGCACAGCACGGCCAGCGCCACCCCGAGCATCGCGAACTTCAGCGCGTCGGACCCCTCCTTGTCGCCCTCCGTCCCCGAGGCGAGGCCCAGCATCGCCAGACCGGCGCACACCACGGCCACCGCGCCCCACTCGGCCCGGCTCAGCCGCACCCGCAGCAGCCGGGCCGCGACGACCGCCGTGACGGCGAGACTGGACGCGAGGGCGGCGCTCACCGCGTAGATGGGCAGCGAGCGCAGCGCCACGACCTGCAGCACGAAGCCGAGTCCGTCGAGCCCGAGACCGGCCAGATAGCGCCACTGCCGCAGCGCGCGCAGCAGCACGCCCGCCTCGCCGCCCCCGCCTCCCTGTGCGCTCGCCGTCCGCGCGGCCATCGCCTGCAGCACGGTCGCCGCTCCGAAACAGACCGCCGCACCCAACGCACAGAGCATCCCTAACAGCACAAAGCGACTGTAGGGGAGGAGGGGAAACCCAGCCCCGCTACGACGGCGCGCCCGTCACCTCCCTAGGCTGTCCGCCTGACGAACCACGGACAAAACACGGACACGAACTCGACGGGGGAGACACACATGGCGGAAACACGACGACGGCTGCGGTCCAGCACGGTCGTCCTCGGCGGTATGGGAGTCATCGCCGCGGCCCTGACCTCGTGCGGCTCCGACCCCGACCGCCGCTGCGTCGACCGGGACAGCTACACCTACGAGGGCTACAAGGTCGTCGCGGACAAGAACTGCTCGGGCGGTTCCGGCTCCTCCAGCGGCAAGGGCCGCAAGACGTCCGGCCGCTCGGACGCCGCCTGGTACTACGACGCCGACGTGTCCCGCGGCCGCGCCGACTCCGGCACCTTCAGCCGCAGCGAGGCCGTCGACCGGGGCGGCTTCGGCTGCTCCGGCAGCGGCGGCGGCTGAGCGGAGGCGCCCCGATGCAGCGTCGCACCATCGAACCCCGCCCCGACTGGCAGCGGACGGTCGAGGAACAGGGCCTCGTCTACCCGCTGACCCGTCACCCCGACGGCTCCCTGCGCCCCTACTGGGACGAGAGCGCCTACTACGTCTTCTCCCTGGAGGAGGTCGAGGCGCTGGAGGAGGTCGTCGCCGAACTGCACCACATGTGCCTCGCCGCCGCCGACCACATCGTCTCAGCCGGCCGCTTCGCCGACCTCGGCATCACCGACCCGCGGGTCGTCGACGCGGTCACCGAGTCCTGGCGCCGGCGCGCCGAACTCCCCTCCGTCTACGGCCGTTTCGACCTGCGCCACGACGGCACGGGCCCGGCCAAGCTGCTGGAGTACAACGCCGACACCCCGACCTCGCTGGTGGAGGCCGCCTCACCCCAGTGGTTCTGGATGGAGGAGCGCTTTCCCGGCGCCGACCAGTGGAACTCCCTCCACGAACGCCTCGTCGAGGCCTGGCGGGGCCAGGCGCACCGGCTCCCGCCCGGCAGCCCCCTGTACTTCGCGTACTCCTCGGCCGACGAGCTCGGCGAGGACCTGATGACCGTCGCCTATCTCAAGGAGACGGCCGAGCAGGCCGGTCTGGACACCGGCTGGATCTCCATGGAGGAGATCGGCTGGGAGCACCTGTCGGGCCGCTTCGTCGACACCCGGATCCGGTTCATCCGCAGCTGCTTCAAGCTCTACCCCTGGGAGTGGCTGACCACCGATCGGTTCGCCGGTCACGTCCTCGACACCCTCGACAACGGCGGCGGCACGGGCACCACCCTGTGGATCGAACCCGCCTGGAAGATGCTCCTCAGCAACAAGGCCCTCCTCGCCGTCCTGTGGGACCTCTACCCGGACCACCCCAACCTCCTCCCGGCCTACCTCGACGGCCCCCGCGACCTGGCGGACACCACCGGCTACGTCGCCAAGCCGCTGCTCGGCCGCGAGGGCGCCGGCGTCACCGTCCACGAGAAGGGTGCCGCCGCCGAGGTGCGCGACGAGCCCTGCTGCTATCAGCAGCTGGCCCCGCTGCCCGTGTTCGACGGCAACCACGTCGTCCTCGGCGCCTGGATCGTCGAGGACGAACCGGCCGGCCTCGGCATCCGCGAGTCCTCCGGTCTCATCACGGACGAGTACGCCCGCTTCCTCCCGCACGTGATCCTCTGACGGCATCCCCGACCGCCCACGCCGGGCCCGCATGGTGGACGTGCGGGCCCCCGGCGCGGCCCGCCCGGTAGGCTGGCTCACGGGCCGTGACTGGCGCGCTGGGATGGACCAACCATCGGGGAGCGGCCCACTGGACCCCGTCCAGAGCGAGTGCCGTGCGCCTGGGCCGACCCGTGAACGCTGCACACGACGTCCGGAGGTCCCCATGCCAGCCGAGTCCCTTTCTCCCGAGTCCACCGCCTTCCGTGCCGCCCTCGACGTGATCCGCGCCGTCGAGCCGCGCGTCGCCGACGCGATCGGCCAGGAGGTCGCCGACCAGCGCGAGATGCTCAAGCTGATCGCCTCCGAGAACTACGCCTCCCCGGCCACCCTGCTGGCGATGGGCAACTGGTTCAGCGACAAGTACGCCGAGGGCACCGTCGGCCGCCGCTTCTACGCCGGCTGCCGCAACGTCGACACCGTCGAGTCCCTGGCCGCCGAGCACGCCAAGGAGCTCTTCGGCGCCCGGCACGCCTACGTCCAGCCGCACTCCGGCATCGACGCCAACCTCGTCGCCTTCTGGGCCGTCCTCGCCGACCGCGTCGAGGCCCCCGCTCTGGAGAAGGCCGGCGCCCGCCAGGTCAACGACCTCTCCGAGGCCGACTGGGCCGAGCTGCGGCGCGCCTTCGGCAACCAGCGCATGCTCGGCATGTCCCTGGACGCCGGCGGCCACCTCACCCACGGCTTCCGCCCGAACATCTCCGGCAAGATGTTCGACCAGCGTTCCTACGGCACCGACCCGGCCACCGGCCTGATCGACTACGAGGCGCTGCGCGCGTCCGCCCGAGAGTTCAAGCCGCTGATCATCGTCGCCGGCTACTCCGCGTACCCCCGTCTCGTGAACTTCCGGATCATGCGCGAGATCGCCGACGAGGTCGGCGCCACGCTCATGGTCGACATGGCCCACTTCGCCGGTCTCGTCGCCGGCAAGGTCCTCACCGGCGACTTCGACCCGGTCCCGCACGCCCAGATCGTCACCACCACCACCCACAAGTCGCTGCGCGGCCCGCGCGGCGGCATGGTGCTGTGCGACGACTCCCTCAAGGACCAGGTCGACCGGGGCTGCCCGATGGTCCTCGGCGGCCCGCTCCCGCACGTCATGGCCGCCAAGGCCGTCGCCCTCGCCGAGGCCCGCCGGCCCTCCTTCCAGGACTACGCCCAGCGCATCGTGGACAACTCCCGCGCGCTGGCCGAGGGCCTGACGCGCCGGGGCGCCACCCTGGTCACCGGCGGCACCGACAACCATCTGAACCTGATCGACGTCGCCTCCTCCTACGGCCTCACCGGCCGCCAGGCCGAGGCCGCGCTGCTCGACTCCGGCATCGTCACCAACCGCAACGCCATCCCGGCCGACCCGAACGGCGCCTGGTACACCTCCGGCATCCGCATCGGCACGCCCGCCCTGACCACCCGGGGCCTCGGCACCGCCGAGATGGACGAGGTCGCCGCCCTCATCGACCGTGTCCTCACCACCACCGAGCCCGGCACCACCAAGTCGGGCGCCCCCTCCAAGGCCGCGCACATCCTCGACGCGAAGGTCTCGGACGAGATCTCCCGCCGGGCCACCGACCTCGTGGCCGGCTTCCCGCTGTACCCGGAGGTCGACCTGGGCTGACGGCCCGGCGACCCGCCCGCGAGCTGTCCGCGACCCGTCCGGTGCCTCACCGGTCCAGGTCGATCAGCTCCTGACGCGGCTCCTCCCGCGGCGGTCCGGCTCCCTGCCGGGCCGCCGCGCGGCGTATCAGCGCCGTCCCGCCAGCGCCGGCCGCGACACCGACGGCGAGCCCGGCCAGCGCCCACCGGACCTCGTCCGCTTCCGCCCCGGCCCGCTCCCCGGCTACGGCCTCCGCCGTACCGTCCCCCGTCAGGCCGCTCCCTGCCGGTACGTCCTCCGCCCCGCCGAGCAGCCGCCCGCGCTCCAGCCGCTCGAAGACGGACCGTGGGGCGCGATGCCAGCGGATGTCGTCGTCCTCCACGTCCGGCGCGAGGTCCGAGCGCACCCAGGGGGTACCGTCGCCCGCCACGACCAGCTGGTCCTGGCGCCGCAGGGCCACATCCCCACCCGGCGCCCGGTCCGTCTGCGGCCAGCCGCCGATGCCCGTCAGCCCCCAGAGCACGGTGAGCCGGACCGGCGGATGGCGCCCCTCGGCCCACTCCCGGGGCACCCGCTCGGTCCCCGCGTAGGTGGGATGGAACAGCTGCCACAGCCGGGCGAAGTCCCGGTCACCGGAGTGCAGCGCCGTCGTCCGCCCCCCGTCGCCCTCGACGACCACCGCCACATCGGGCACATCCCGCACCGGCACCGGTGCCGCCGAGGCGACAGCCCCGGACTCGCCGGCCAGTACACCCGACACCACCGCACCCGACACCAGCGCGAGGACCACGGTCCCGAGCCGCCCCACGCCTTCCGCGCCCCACCGCCACGGCCTTCTCCGCCCCGCCTCCTTCACCCCTATGGCCCCCCTCGCCCGCCCCATGGCCCCCACGGCTCCCCTCACCGTCCGTCCCAGTCCGATGCCTGCCCGCCCCGCCGGGGCCCAGCTCACACGTCCCGCAGCTCCTGACGCGGGCCCGGCTCACCACGCAGCCGGTCCCAGGGCCGCCGGGCGACGACCGGGCGCAGCCCCAGCGCCAGCACCGCCCCGGCCACCGCGCCCGGCACGGCCCACCACCAGCCCGTACCGGCACTCGGCCCGGACGACGCCCGGGCGGCGGGAGAAGCCGAGGCCGCCGCCCCCGAGCCCGCAGCCTCCTCGGCTTCCGCCGCCGTGTCCCCCGTCTCGGCCGGCTCCTCGTACGCCCCCGGTGCCGAGGTCGGCCCGCCCGTCAGGTCCAGTTCGTCGAGCAGGGCGCGCAGCTCGCCCGGACGGGCGGCCCGGTACCAGGAGCCGTGCGTCTGCCGCTCGACGTCCGTCGTCCGGCGGATCCACACGTCCTTGCCGCGCGCCATCCGGTGGACCCGGTCGATGCGCCACGGCGTCACGTCGTGCACCATCCACGTGACGTTGATCTGGTCGGCCGCCATCAGCGACTCATCCGGCGGCTGCTCCCGGGACCCCCTGGCGGGGGTGCCGAGCAGCTTCTCCAGCGCGACGTACTCCCGGTCGGAGTAGTACAGCGCCGCCGTCCGCTGGTTCCCCGGCGCCGACAGGAGCACGCTCGTCGGTCCGCCGGCGGACGCCACGGGCGCCAGCCCCCACAGCAGCAGCGCACAGCCCGCGAGCAACGCCCCCGCCACACCCATGAGTCGGCGCCACGAGCCCCGCGGCCTGCCGCTCTCCGCTCCCCACATCCGAACCCCCAACCCGAATCCCACCCGAGCGGCCCGTCCCCGAGCCGCATGACACTTCTGGTACACCGCCCGCCCCCACCCGGTTCCCACCTCGGGCCCACCTTTTCCGGGCCCGACACCGGCACAGGCACCGCGCACCGGCACCGGCACCCCGCACCGGCACCGACCCCCGGACCGCGCGCCCTCACTCCTCCACGGACCGCGCGCCCTCACTCCTCCACGGACCGCGCGCCCTCACTCCTCCACGGACCGCGCACCCTCACTCCTCCACGGACCGCGCACCCTCACTCCTCCACGGACCGCGCGATCTCCGTCGCCCGGGCGACGCCCTCCACACCCTCCAGCCGGAACGTCACCGTCCCGCCCCCGGTCTCGTGCGTCCACAGCAGTGTCGGTCCGGCCGTGCGCACCTCGCGCTCGAAGACGCCCTGCGAGTCCGCGAGCCAGACGGAGAGCAGATGCGGACGGTCGAACCACAGACCCGTCCGGGGCGCCTCGCCGTCCGTCCCCTCCGGACCGAGCTCGATCCACCGCGGCTGGACCCGCACCGTCTTGCCGAAGCGGGGGTCCAGCCCCGCACGCCGCTCGTCGAGCCGGACCGTGCGCCCGCCCTCGTACCAGCACAGGCTGACGACGAACCGGTCCTGCGGCTCGCGGGTGACGGCGACCGCGTCCGGCGTCCCGAGCCGCCCCGGCACCACCGGCGCGAACCCGGCGCGGCGCTCCGCCTCGGCGAGCGGCACCGGGCTCCCGCAGCCGGGGACCCCGGCACCGGGGGAGGGCGTCGCCGACGGGTCGTACCGGATCTCGGCGCCCGCGAAGCCGAACCAGTCGAGCACGGCCGCCCGCACCGGAGGCGTGAGCACGAGCACGGCCACCAGGCCGCACAGAGCGGCCATCAGCGCACGCCATCGCCGGCGCGCCCAGCGCCGCAGCGCGCGCAGCCGCTCACGGGGACCCGGCGGTTCGGGCGCCGGGACGGGCAGACGCTCGGCGAGTATCTCGGCCAGCACCCGCTCGACCATCGTCTCGGGGCCGTCCGCGCCGACCCGCGCGTCCAGCGCACGCCCGAGCGCCCGCAGCTCCTCGGGCAGGCCGGACCCCTCCGTGCCTGGACCGCGACCTCGGCCGTCGTCCGTGCCTGGACCGCGACCTCGGCCGTCGTCCGCGCCCGGACCGCGACCTCGGCCGTCGTCCGCGCCTGGACCGCGCCCCCGGCCGCCGTCCGCGCCGCCGAACGCGTCCCCGGAGCCTCGCCCCCGCCCGTCACCCATGCGTCTCACCCCCTTCCCGAGGCTCGAATTCCGGAAGCAGCCGTCCCAGCTTCCGCAGCGCGCGGTTCAGCCGGGACTTCACCGTGCCACGGGGCCAGCCCAGCGCCTGGGCCGTCTCCGCCTCGTCCATCTCCAGGAGATAGCGGTAGGTGACGACCAGACGGTGCTCCTCGCTCAGCCGGTCGAGGGCGGCCTGGAGCGCGGCCCGGCGCTCCCGCTCCAGCGCGGCCACCGCCGGGTCCGCCGACTCCGGTATCAGCGGGTCCGCCTCGACCATCGCCGCCTCGCGCCCGGCGAGGGTGCGCCGACGGGCCGCCGCCCGCACTGTGTTCCTCGTCTCATTGGCCACGATCGACAGCAGCCACGGCTTGAACGCCGAGCCGTCCCTGAAGCGGCCCAGCGAGCAGTACGCCTTCACGAACGCCTGCTGCACCACGTCCTCCGCGTCCGCACCCGCGCCGAGCGCGGCGGCCGCCCTGAGCGCGATGCCCGTATGAGCCCGCACCAGCTGCGCGTACGCCTCCGGCTCCCCGGCACGTACGCGTGCGATCACCGCGGCCTCATCGACGATGCGGCCCCCCTCCCGCGTCCTCACATCCTTGGTACACCGCCCGGGCCCGATCGGTTCCCGTTCGTACGCGGCCTGTTCCGGACCGGCCCCCGGGACCTGAGAGAATGGTGTGCATGGCCACTGATCGCCCACTCGCCGCCCACGACCACCCTCAGGGGAACGGCTCCGCCGTGCCGGGCAGCCCGCGCGTGCTCTCCGGGATCCAGCCGACCGCGGGTTCGTTCCACCTCGGCAACTACCTCGGCGCCGTCCGTCAGTGGGTGGCGCTCCAGGAGACCCACGACGCGTTCTACATGGTCGTAGACCTGCACGCGATCACGGTCCCGCAGGACCCGGCCGAGCTGCGCGCCAACACCCGGCTCGCCGCCGCCCAGCTGCTGGCCGCCGGGCTCGACCCCGAGCGCTGCACGCTGTTCGTGCAGAGCCATGTGCCCGAGCACGCCCAGCTGGCCTGGGTCATGAACTGCCTCACCGGCTTCGGCGAGGCCTCCCGCATGACCCAGTTCAAGGACAAGTCCGCCAAGCAGGGCGCCGACCGGGCCTCCGTCGGCCTGTTCACGTACCCGATCCTCCAGGTCGCGGACATCCTGCTGTACCAGGCCGACGAGGTCCCCGTCGGCGAGGACCAGCGCCAGCACATCGAGCTCACCCGTGACCTCGCCACGCGCTTCAACGGCCGCTTCGGCGAGACCTTCACGCTCCCGAAGCCGTACATCCTGAAGGAGACGGCGAAGATCTACGACCTCCAGGACCCGTCGATCAAGATGAGCAAGTCGGCGTCCACGCCGAAGGGCCTGATCAACCTCCTGGACGAGCCGAAGGCCACCGCCAAGAAGGTCAAGAGCGCCGTCACCGACACCGACACCGTCGTCCGCTTCGACGCCGAGAACAAGCCGGGCGTCAGCAACCTCCTGACCATCTACTCGACCCTCACAGGTACGGGAATCGGTGAACTGGAGCAGAAGTACGACGGCAAGGGCTACGGTGCGCTCAAGACGGACCTCGCCGAGGTCATGGTCGAGTTCGTGACGCCCTTCCGGGAGCGCACCCAGCAGTATCTGGACGACCCGGAGACGCTCGACTCGATCCTGGCCAAGGGGGCGGAGAAGGCGCGTGCCGTCGCCGCGGAGACGCTCTCCCAGGCGTACGACAGCGTGGGCTTCCTGCCCGCCAAGCACTGACCCCGCCCGACCGCGGGCGGCGGAGACGGTGGTGCGCCGGCCGCACCACCGCACAGCGCTGCACATCACTTCGGTTGCGCCTGCCCGCGGCGGGGCCGTGGCCGTACAGTCGATAGCGGGTGACGGCATCGTCCGTCACCCGCGCCCACCCGACGGGTACGAGCTCCGCGACGGCGGACTCACCGACGAACGACAGGAGACGACGTGGGGACCGTAACGATCGGTGTGTCGATCGCGGTCCCGGAGCCTCACGGCAGCCTGCTCCAGGAGCGGCGCGCGGGCTTCGGCGACGCCGCGGCTCACGGCATCCCCACGCATGTCACGCTGCTGCCGCCGACCGAGGTCGACTCCTCGCTGCTGCCCGCGATCGAGGCGCACCTCGTGGAGGTCGCGGCCGCCGGCCGCCCCTTCCCGATGCGGCTGTCCGGCACGGGGACCTTCCGGCCGCTGTCGCCGGTGGTCTTCGTCCAGGTCGTCGAGGGCGCCGAGGCCTGCACCTGGCTGCAGAAGCAGGTCCGGGACGCCTCGGGGCCCGTCGCGCGCGAGCTGCAGTTCCCGTACCACCCGCATGTGACCGTCGCGCACGGCATCGACGAGGAGTCGATGGACCGCGCGTTCGAGGAGCTGGCCGACTACCGGGCCGAGTGGCCCTGCACCGGCTTCGCCCTGTACGAGCAGGGCGCCGACGGCGTCTGGCGCAGGCTGCGGGACTTCACCTTCGGCGGCCCGGTGGTCCCCCCGCAGGCCGAACATGTCGAGCGCGGCTCCATCCCGGCCACGTAGCCGTCACCGTCCTCACACGGGCAGCCGGCGGAACACCGCGCGCGGGACGTGCCTCAGCGCCGACATCACCACCCGGAGCGCGCCCGGCACCCACACCGTCTCCGAGCGCCGCCGCAGCCCCACCTCGATCGCCGTGGCGACCGCCTCCGGGGTGGTCGCGAACGGCGCCTCCTCGCGGTCGGCGGTCATCCTCGAGCGCACGAACCCGGGGCGTACGACCATGACGTGCACGCCGGTGCCGTGCAGCGCGTCGCCCAGGCCCTGGGTGAAGGCGTCCAGGCCGGCCTTGCTGGAGCCGTAGATGAAGTTGGCGCGGCGGGCCCGCTCGCCGGCCACCGAGGACAGCACGACCAGCGAGCCGTGCCCCTGGGACTGCAGGGCGCAGGCGCTGACCAGGGCGGCGGACACGGCACCGGTGTAGTTGGTCTGGGCGACCCGGACCGCGTTCAGCGGCTCGCGCTCGTCGCGCGCCTGGTCGCCGAGGATGCCGAAGGCGAGCAGCACCATGTCGATGTCGCCCTCCGCGAAGACCTTGCCGAGCACCGGCTCGTGGGACTCGGGGTCGAGCGCGTCGAAGGCGACCGTGCGCACGTCGGCGCCCAGGGCGCGCAGTTCGTCGGCGGACCGGTCCAGGGCGGGCGAGGGGCGGCCCGCCAGCCAGACCGTACGGGTGCGGCGGGTGATCAGCCGGCGGGCGGTGGCCAGCGCGATCTCGGATGTGCCGCCGAGGACGAGCAGGGACTGGGGAATGCCGAAGGCGTCCTTCACGAAAGCTCCTTGGGGGTTGGGGGGCAGTGGCTAGAGATCGAGGCGGCGGGCCAGGTCCGAGACGAACAGGCCGCGGGGGTCCAGGCGGGCGCGCAGTGCGCGGAAGTCGTCGAGGCGCGGGTACATCGCGGCGAGCAGCTCGGGCCGCAGCCGGGAGTCCTTGGCGAGGTAGACGCGTCCGCCGGCCGTGGCCACGTCCTCGTCCAGCGAGTCCAGGAGGGCGCCCAGGCCGGGCAGCGAGGCCGGGATGTCCAGGGCGAGGGTCCAGCCGGGCTGCGGGAAGGACAGCCAGCCCGGGTCGCCGTCCCCGAACCGCTTGAGGACGGCCAGGAACGACGGGCAGCGGTGCTCGGACAGCCGCCGCACGATCGTGCGCAGGGTGTCCTCCCGGCCGTGCCCGACCGTGAACTGGTACTGCACGAAGCCGCCCCGGCCGTAGATCCGGTTCCAGTGCGGCACGCCGTCCAGCGGGTGGAAGAACGCGGACAGCGTCTGGAGCTCTCCGGTACGCGCGCGAGGCGCCCTGCGGTACCAGAACTCGTTGAACCAGCCGACCGTACGGCGGCTCAGCAGCCCCTCGGGCAGCACGGCGGGGACGGCGGGCAGCCGGGCGGGCCGGAAGGCCAGCGGCTGCCTCCGCGCGCGCTTCCCCTTCGGCAGCGCCTCCAGGGGGGCGTGGTCGCCGCGGGTGAGGACCGCGCGTCCGGTAGCCGTGCCGCGCGCCAGCAGGTCGATCCAGGCGACCGAGTAGCGGTAGAGGTCGTCGGTGGCCGTCATACGGGCCATCAGGTCGTCCAGGTCGCGGGCCCGCTCGGTGTCGACCGTCATCAGCGAGGTCTGCACGGGTTGGAGTTGCAGGGTGGCGGTGAGGATCACGCCGGTCAGGCCCATGCCGCCGGTGGTGGCGTCGAACAGGGGGGTGCCGCGGGGGACCGTGTGGATCTCGCCGTCGGCGGTGAGGAGTTCCAGCGACAGGACGTGCCGCGAGAACGAGCCGGACACATGGTGGTTCTTGCCGTGGATGTCGGCGCCGATCGCGCCGCCGACCGTCACATAGCGGGTCCCGGGCGTGACGGGCACGAACCAGCCGAGCGGCAGCAGGACCTCCATGAGCCGGTGCAGGGAGACACCCGCGTCGCACGACACCACCCCGCCCGCCGCGTCGACGGCGTGCACCCGGTCCAGGGCGGTCATGTCGAGGACCGTGCCCCCGGCGTTCTGCGCCGCGTCCCCGTACGCCCGTCCCAGGCCCCGCGCGATGCCGCCGCGCGCCCCGCAGCCGCGGACCGCGGCGGCGGCCTCCTCGTAGGTCCGGGGACGGATCAGCACGGACGTGGTGGGGGCGGTACGGCCCCACCCCGTGACGGAGACGGTCTCGGCAGACATGTCGGCGACCGTAGCGCCCGCTTGTACGGCATTACTTCTGAAACATCCCAGCCCTCCCCGAAATGGGTGATTAATGGGATGTCGCTCAATATTGCCGTAATCGCGGGACCGTGGGCGTGAACAGTGGGTCCACATGGACCACCTCGACGCCATCGATCGGCCAGGCCTTCGGGGCGCGGACCACCGCATCCTCACCGCCCTGCACGCCCGAGCCCGCGACCCGCGGGTCGCGACCGCCGCCCGCGCCCTGTCCTGGACGGGCGAACACGGCGCGCTATGGCTGGCGGCGGGGCTGACGGGAGCCGCCGTGGACGGCGGGCGGCGCGGAGCCTGGCTGCGCGGCACGGCGCTCACGGCCGGCGCCCACCTCGTCAGCATGGCGGTCAAGCGGATCGTGCGCCGCCCGCGCCCCGCGCACGTCGAACCGCTCGTGCGCACCGCGGGCCGGCACTCCTTCCCGAGCTCCCACGCCGCCTCCGCCACCGCCGCGGCCGTCGCCTTCGGGGCGCTCGGGGCACCCGCGATCGCGCCGCTCGCCGCAGCCATGTGCGTGTCCCGTCTCGTCGTCGGCGTGCACTACCCGTCGGACGTGGCCGCGGGCGCCGCCCTCGGCGCGCTCACGGCGCGTCTCGGGGCGCGCTGGATGGGCCCGGGAGGCGTCCATGCCTGAGGCAGGGCCCCTGACGAGCGCCGCGCGTGCCGGGGACGCGACGCTCCACGAGCAGCGCAGGGCGGCGCCCCGGACGGAACCCCCGGCCGGCGGACGCGGCCCGGGCGTCGTGGCGAAGGGCCTGCTCAGGGCCGCGCGCCCCAAGCAGTGGGTCAAGAACGTCCTGGTCGTCGCGGCCCCGGCCGCCGCCGGCCGGCTCTTCTCCGCGCACGCCCTGACCCAACTCGCGCTCGTCTTCGCGCTGTTCACCGCGTGCGCGGCCGCCGTCTACCTGGTCAACGACGCCCGCGACGCCGAGGCGGACCGCGCCCACCCCACCAAGCGCCACCGCCCGGTCGCCGCCGGGCAGGTCCCCGTCCCCGTCGCGTACGCCATGGGCGGCCTCCTCGCGGTCCTCGCGCCCGCTCTCGCCGCCTGGCTGACCGCACCGGCCGTCGCCGCCCTGCTGGTGGCCTACCTCGCCATGCAACTGGCGTACTGCGTCCGCCTCAAGCACGTCCTCGTCGTCGACCTCGTGGTCGTCACCACCGGCTTCCTGATGCGGGCCGTGGCGGGCGGGCTCGCGCTCGGTATCCCGCTGTCGCGCTGGTTCCTCATCACGACCGGGTTCGGGGCGCTGTTCATGGTGGCGGCCAAGCGCTACTCCGAGGCCGTCCAGATGGCCGGCAAGGCGGGCGCCACGCGCGCGCTGCTCACCGAGTACACCCCCGGCTATCTGCGCTTCGTCTGGCAGCTCGCGGCCGGCGTCGCCGTGCTCGGGTACTGCCTGTGGGCCCTGGAGGAGGGCGGGGTGCCGCACACCAGCGTGCTGCCCTGGCGCCAGCTGTCCATGGTCGCCTTCGTCCTCGCGATCCTGCGGTACGCCGTGTTCGCCGACCGGGGCACGGCGGGCGAGCCCGAGGAGGTGGTCCTGCGCGACCGGGCCCTGACGGTCATCGGGGCGGTGTGGATGACGATGTACGCGCTGGCGGTGGCCAATTGGTGAGGGGGCGGCCCGCCCGCCGCGAGATCCTGGGCTTCGCCGCCGCCGGGCTCGCCGCCTACGCCGTCGACCTCGCGCTGTTCACCGCCCTGCGCGGTCCCGCCGGTCTCGGCCCGCTCACCGCCAAGGGGCTCTCCTTCCTCGCCGGCTGCACGGTCGCCTACGCCGGGAACGCCCTCGGCACCTACCGGCACACCCGGCCCCGCGGACCGCGCCCCTACGCCGCCTTCCTCCTCGTCAACGCCGCCGGGGCGGCCGTCCAGCTGCTCTGTCTGGCCGTGAGCCACTACGGGCTCGGGTTCACCTCCCAGCGCGCCGACACCGTCTCGGGGGCGGTCGTCGGCATGTCGCTGGCTACGGTCCTGCGGTTCTGGGGCACACGGACATGGGTGTTCCGCGCGGAGGGGAGAGTCGGATCGTGGACTGGCTGAGAAAACTCCCCGTCGTGGGCCCCTGGGTGGCCCGGCTGATGACCACGCACGCGTGGCGGTCGTACGAGCGCCTGGACCGGGTGAAGTGGACCCGGCTGGCGGCGGCGATGACGTTCGTGAGCTTCGTCGCGCTGTTCCCGCTGCTCACCGTGGCCGCGGCGGTCGCGGCCGCCACGCTCGACAAGGAGCAGCAGGACAAGCTCCAGGACAAGCTGGCCGAACAGGTCCCCGGCATCTCCGACCAGCTCGACATCGACGCCCTGGTGCAGAACGCCGGCACCGTCGGACTCATCGCCGGAGCCGCCCTGCTGCTCACCGGCATCAGCTGGGTCGGCTCGGTGCGCGAGTGCCTGCGCGCGGTGTGGGAGCTGCCCGACGAGGAGGAGAACCCCCTCCTGCACAAGGTGAAGGACGCCGGCGTCCTGGTCGGCCTCGGCGGCGCGATCCTGGTGACGATCCTCGCCTCCACCGTCGCCTCCGCAGCCGTCGGCTGGACGACCCGACAGCTCGGCGTCGACGAGGGCGGCTGGGGCGGGGTCCTGCTGCGGGCCGCCGCCTTCCTGGTCGCGGTGCTCGCCGGCTTCCTCGTCCTGCTCTACGTGCTGACCCTGCTGCCGGGCGTCGAACCGCCGCGCCGCCGGCTGCTGGTGGCCGCCCTGATCGGCGCGATCGGCTTCGAACTGCTGAAACTGCTGCTCAGCGGCTATATCCAGGGCGTCGCCACGAAGAGCATGTACGGCGCCTTCGGGGTGCCCGTCGCCCTGCTGCTCTGGATCAACTTCACATCGAAACTCGTCGTGTTCTGCGCGGCCTGGACGGCGACGGGCAGCAAGGAGACCGAGCTGGGGGACGGGTCCGCGGCACCGGAGACCTCCGGCGGCCCGGACCCGTCCGACGGCACGATCAGGAACGGCCCCGGCGGCGCACCAGGTCGGGCAGCGGCCACCGGCGGTTGACCAGGAAGACACCCGCGCCGAGCAGCGCGAGGACACCCGCGGCGATCCCGAGCGCGACCCCCATGCCGCCCGACCCGCTCGCCGCGGAGGCGCCCACGGCAGGCTTCGAGGACTTCTCCGCGCCCTTGGCGCCCCCGGCCTCCCCGGACGTGCCCGCACCCGGCTGCGCGCTCGCCTGGGCGCTCTTGGGCGGCACCAGCTCACCCACCGGCTGCACCTTGCCGGCCGCCTCGAAGCCCCAGTCGAGCAGCCGCGCGGACTCCTTGTAGACCTCGTTGTGCTCCTGCTTCTCCGGGTTCATGACCGTGACCAGCAGCACCCTGCCGTCGCGCTCGGCGACACCGGTGAAGGTGTGACCGGCGTTGGTGGTGTAACCGTTCTTCACCCCGGCGATGCCCGGATAGACGGAGATGTCCGAGTCGCCGCGCAGCAGCCGGTTGGTGTTCTGGATCTCGAAGGACCCGCGCACCGACTTGCCCTTGCTCTTCTTCGTCGCGCCGGGGAACTTCGTCCGGACCGTCGAGCTGTACTCCCGGAAGTCCTTCTTCTGCAGCCCGGAGCGCGCGAACAGCGTCAGGTCGTACGCCGACGAGACCTGGCCCGGGGCGTCGTAGCCGTCGGGGGAGACCACATGGGTGTCGAGGGCCTGGAGCTCCTCGGCGTGCTCGTTCATCTCCCGCACCGTCTTGTCGACGCCGCCGTTCATCGCGGACAGCACGTGCACGGCGTCGTTGCCGGACGCCAGGAAGACGCCGAGCCACAGGTCGTGCACCTTGTACGTCTCGTTCTCCTTTATGCCGACCACGCTGGAGCCGGCGCCGACACCGGCCAGGTCGGACACGGCCACCTTGTGCTCGGTGTCCTTGGGGAAGCGTGGCAGCACGGTGTCGGCGAACAGCATCTTCAGGGTGCTCGCCGGGGCCAGTCGCCAGTGCGCGTTGTGCGCCGCGAGCACATCGCCGGACTCGGCGTCGGCGACGATCCAGGAGCGCGCCGACAGGTCCTTCGGCAGGACGGGGGCGTCGCCCGCGAGGTTCACCTGGGTGCCGGGGCGGCCCAGTTGCGCCCCGCCCACGGTCGACATGTCCGCCGGGGGAGTGGCCGACGGGCTCGTGCCCGGCGACGGCCGGGGGGCCGCGTGGGCGACGGGCGCGGTCAGCGCGAGGGACGACAGGACGGCGGAGGCGACCAGCAGGCCACGCCTGGCGGTCTTCGTAGGTGCGGGCACGAGCGGAAACGTACAGGGCGTTCCCATGGAAGTCCCGTCCCCGCCCCCACCCCGCTCCGCGCACCCGACGGGGGACGGCGATACTGAGGACATGAAGCTCAGCCGCCCCGTCTCCTGGTTCCTGCTCGCCTTCGGAGTGTGGAGCTGGGTCATCTGGGTCACTTTCGTCAAAAACCTGATCAAGGACAGCAGCGGGCTCGCGTTCGAGGACGGCGACCCCACGGCGTACTTCTGGGTGCATCTGCTGCTCGCCGTCGTCTCCTTCGTACTGGGGACGGTCGTCGGGGCCATCGGGTTGCGCGGAGTGCGCGCACTGCGCCGGACGTCATAGGAACTCGGCCACCGGGCCGGACGTTCACCCGGCACGCAAGGGAAAGGGAACGCCGGCGTGGTCATCGTCTTCGTGCTCGTCGCACTGCTCGTGCTGTCCGTCCTGGTGACGGGCAACTGGTGGGTGTGGCGGCGCCTCTTCCGCGACACGACGCGGGACCCCGGGGCCGTGCGCCGCGCGGGTGTGGTCGTGATCGCCGGCGGCTGGGCGCTCACCGTCGGCGCCCTGGTCGCCGAGCGTGCGGGCGCGCCCTTCCCGCTCCAGCGGATCCTGGCCTGGCCGGGTTTCCTGTGGCTGGCCCTGTCGCTGTACCTGCTGCTGTTCCTGCTGGCCGGCGAGCTCGTCCGGCCGCTGCTGCGCCGCCTTCTCGACCGCCGCGCGGGCGCCGAGCAGCCCGCGCCGAGCCCGGAGCCGGACACCGCCGCGTCCGCCGCCCCGGCCACGGCGACGGCCGGCCCGCGCGCTCACGGGGGCCCGTCCGCCGCCCCGGGCCGCACGGCCGCGCTCACCGCCGACCCGCCCCCGGCCGCCCCCACCCCGGGCGCCGGCGACTCCGACGGCCCCCGCCCGGACCTCACGCGGCGCCTGTTCGTCTCCCGGGTGGTCGCCGGCACCGCCGCGGCGGCCGCCGTCGGCACCGTCGGATACGGCACCCACAGCGTGCTGCGCGGCCCCGGCGTGAAGCGGGTCACCGTCCCGCTGGCCAAGCTCCCGCGCGCGGCGCACGGTTACCGGATCGCCGTCGTCAGCGACATCCACCTCAGCCCCGTGCTGGGCCGCGGCTTCGCGCAGAAGGTCGTCGACACGATCAACGGCACCCAGCCCGACCTCATCGCCGTCGTCGGCGACCTGGTGGACGGCAGCGTCCACGACCTCGGCCCCGCCGCCGCGCCGCTCGCACAACTCCGCGCGCGTGACGGCAGCTTCTTCGTCACCGGCAACCACGAGTACTTCTCGGGCGCCGGGCAGTGGATCCAGGAGGTGCGCCGGCTGGGCCTGCGCCCCCTGGAGAACGCCCGTACGGAACTGCCCCACTTCGACCTGGCCGGCGTCAACGACGTGGCGGGCGAGGACGAGGGCCAGGGCCCCGACTTCGGCCGGGCGCTCGGCGACCGCGACCGGGCACGCGCATGCGTGCTCCTCGCCCACCAGCCGGTCCAGATCCACGACGCCGTCGACCACGGCGTCGACCTCCAGCTCTCCGGGCACACCCACGGCGGCCAGCTCTGGCCGGGCAGCCTCGTCGCCGAGCTGGCCAACCCCACGGTGGCCGGTCTGGAGCGCTACGGCGACACCCAGCTGTACGTCAGCCGGGGCGCGGGCGCCTGGGGCCCGCCCACACGCGTGGGCGCCCCCTCCGACATCACCGTGATCCAGCTGGCGTCCCGTCAGGCATGACCCGCGTGTGCCCGCCGAGTGACCGGATTGTGAAACCTGCTGGAATCGCCTGTAGGTAAGATCTTTCTCATGTCCCCAGAATCCTCTTCCGCCCGCTGAAATCCGTGTGGTTAGGTGTGCCCGCCGCTTAGGGGAGTGGCGTGAATTGTTCAGCTCATGCGGGGGCCCCGAGGGGCCTGGGGAGAGGGCACACCCATGCGTACGGTTCGCATGCGGATTCTCGCGACGCTGCTGGTACTGGCGGCCGTGGGAGTGGGGGGCTGGCAGTTGCTGCCGTCCCGGCAGAACCAGGACAGAACCATCACGGTCGGCACGACGGACGCCGTCACCTCGCTCGACCCGGCCGGCGCCTACGACGCCGGCTCATGGGCGTTGTTCAGCAACGTCTTCCAGTCACTGATGACCTTCGAAGCGGGCGGCGTCACACCCGTCCCGGACGCCGCCGAGAGCTGCGGCTGGGTCGGCGACGGCCTGCGGGCCTACCGCTGCGAGCTGCGCGAGGGCCTCACGTTCCCGAGCGGCCGCACGATGACCGCGGAGGACGTCAAGTTCTCCTTCGACCGGGTCAAGCGGATCAACTCGGACGTCGGCCCGGCCTCCTTGCTGGACACGCTCGGCTCGGTGCGCGCGAGCGGCCGTACGGTCACCTTCCGGCTGTCGTCGCCGGACGCCACGTTCCCGCTGAAGGTGGCCACCGGCGCGGGCGCCATCGTCGACCGGGAGAAGTACCCGGCGGGCGAGCTGCGCACCGGCACTTCCGTCGACGGCACCGGCCCGTACACGCTGTCCGGCTACAGCGAGGGCAAGCAGGCCCAGCTCGACCCCAACCCCCGGTACGAGGGGGCCGTCGACGGCTCGGGGAGCCCGGTCGAACTGCGGTACTACTCCGACGCGAACGCCCTGGGCGACGCCTGGAACGACCGGCGGATCGACGTGGCCACACGCACCCTGCCGCCCCGCGTCCTCGCAGGCCTCAACGCCGCCGACACCGACCAGCGCGTCTCGGAGGCCGACAGCTCCGAGGTCCGCAACCTGTACCTCAACACCCGCGCCTCCTCCCCGCTGCACGACGTGCGGGTGCGCAAGGCCATGGCGTGGCTGATGGACCGCGAGAAGCTGGCCGCCACCGTCTACAAGGGGACCGTCGACCCGCTGTACTCGCTGATCCCGACCGGGATCACCGGCCACACCACCTCGTTCTTCGACGCCTACCCGAAGCAGAGCACCGCGAAGGCCCGGGCCCTTCTGCAGAACGCCGGGATCAGCCTGCCGGTGCGCTTCACCTACGGCTACGCCACCGGCCGCGGCTCCGGCGCCGAGGAGGCCGAGGAGATCAAGCAGCAACTGGAGGCGAGCGGCCTGTTCAAGGTCGACGTCAAGGGCTACGAGTGGACCGACTTCCAGAAGCGCTGGGCGGGCGGCAAGCTCGACGCCTACGCGGTCGGCTGGGTCGCCGACTTCCCGGACCCGGACACCTACGGCGGCCCCCTCGTCGGCACCAAGGGCACCATGAACACCGGGTACAGCGACAGGACGGTCGACCGGCTGATCACCGCCAGCCAGCAGTACGCCGACCGGGCCCAGGCCACCCGGGACTTCCGCGACATGCAGGAGGCGGTCGCCCGGGACGTGCCGGTGATCCCGCTGTGGCAGGCCAAGGAGTACGTCGTCACCACCGAGGACGTCGGCGGCGGACAGTACCTCTCCGACGGCACCGGCGTGTTCCGGCTGTGGAGCCTCGGCTGGATCTGACGCGGGCAACGCACCGCCGGCGGTGTCAGGACGCGGACACCGCCGGCGCCGGCAGGGTCACCGTGACGGCCAGCCCCTCACCGGGGGCCGTCCGCACGGCGACCTCCCCGCCGTGCGCCTCCACCACGCCCTGCACGATCGCCATGCCGAGGCCGCTGCCGGCGCCCCCGCCGGCCCGGAAGAACCGGTCGAAGACCCGGCCCGCGTCCTCCTCGCACAGCCCGGGCCCCCGGTCGGTGACACACAGCCGTACGGCCGTGTCGTCCCGCTCCACCTCCAGCCGCACCGGCACATCGGCGGGCGTGTGGATGCGGACGTTGCTCAGCAGATTGCCCAGCACCTGACGCAGCCCCGACTCGTCGGCGTGCACCAGGAGCGAACCCTCGGCGCCGACCGTCAGCGGCCGTTCGGGCTGCTGCACCCGCAGATCCTCCGCCGCCTCCCGCACCAGCCGGCTCAGGTCCACGTTGCGGAACCGCAGCGCGGGCCGCTGGTCCAGGCGGGCCAGGGTGAGCAGTTCGTCGACGAGCCGGCCCATCCGGTCGACCTCGCCGTTCATCCGGTCCCAGACCCGTTTGCGTTCGGCCTGGTCCGGGAGCATCCCCTTGTCGTACAGCTGGAGATAGCCGCGGATCGCGGACAGCGGGGTGCGCAGCTCGTGCGAGGCGTCGCCGACGAAGCGCCGCAGCTGGGCCGCGCTGCGCTCGCGGGTGCGGTACGCGGACTCCACCTGGTGCAGCATCGAGTTCAGGGCGAGCCGCAGCTGTTCGACCTCCAGGGTGGCGTTGCCGCTGGAGGGGACCCGGCGGGTCAGATCGCCCTCGGCGATGGCCGACGACGTCTCCACCATGTCCTCCAGCGGCCGCAGCCGCCGGCGCACGCTGAACATCGTCAGGCAGACGAGCAGGGCCAGCAGACCGGTGCCGACGGCCAGATCCATCTTGAGCGCCTTGCCCATGCCCTCGTGCAGCCCCTCGGTGGGCACGGCGACCAGGACGACGGTGCCGTCCGCCAGCCGGGCCCCGGCCATCCGGTAGCGCTCGCCCTCGACCGTGACGTCGCGCGGCTCCTCGTCGGCGGCCAGCGCCCGCGGATCGTCGACGGCGGAGGCGAGGGCGTGCTGGCGGGCCGTCGGCCGCAGCGGGCCCAGGGCGACCGGCTCCCCGGTGGCGCCGACGGCGACGTACACCATGGACGGGCCCGGCAGCGGGTCGGTGTCGGTGGCGCCGCCGCCGCTGAACTTGTCCAGGGCGATGCCCAGTTCGCTCAGCGACTCGATCTGGCGCAGCGTGAACCCGGCCTGGCTGAGGGTGCCGCGGGCGCTCTTCAGCTCGGTGTCGACCTTGTCGAGCAGATAGAACCGCGCGGTCATCAGGCTGACGGCGGTCGCGACGACGATGCCCGCGGCCAGCAGCGCGACGTTCACCAGGGTCAGCTTGCCGCGCAGCGAGCGTATGCCGCGGATCCGGCACCGCTGCAGCAGGTGCCGGGCCCTCATGCCAGCCCGTATCCGACGCCGCGCCGGGTGGTGATCACCGGGGGCCCCAGGGTGTCCAGCTTGCGCCGCAGATAGCTGATGTACGTCTCGACGACGGTCGACTCCGGCGGGGTGTGCTCGTACTGCCAGACATGGCGCAGGAGTTGCTCCTTGGGGACGACCCGTCCGCCGTTGCGCACCAGGAAGCGCAGCAACGCGTATTCGGTGGGAGTGAGTTCGACGGTGCGGCCCGCGCGGTGCACCGAGTACGTCGCCTCGTCCAGCTCCAGGTCGCCGTAGCGCAGCGGCGGGCGCTGGGGCAGGACGTCGGCCGGGCGGGTGCGGCGCAGCACGGCCGTGATCCGGGCGACGACCACGTCCACGTCGAACGGCTTGGTGATGTAGTCGTCGCCGAAGCCGAGGGCGCCGACGATCTCGGCGGGCGCGTCGCGCGCGGTGAGGAAGACCAGGGCCAGATCGGGCCGGGTGCGCCGCAGTTCACGGCCGAGGGCTCGGCCGTCGCCGTCCGGGAGCATGACGTCGAGCAGTGCCACGTCCGGGCGGGTGCGCTCGGTGAGGGCGAGCGCGTCGCGGACGGTGCCCGCCGTCATCACCTCGAACCGGTGGTAGCGCAGGGCGATCCCGAGGACGTCGGCGATGCTCTCCTCGTCCTCCACGACCAGCACGGTGCCTGAAGCCGTCGTCATGCCCCCAGTATCTGTGGGCTCGCGTGCGTCCGGGCCGGTTCCGTCTTTGGAGTTCCTTGAGAGTCGTGGCCGTCGGCTGCCGCGCGGGCGGGCGCACACCCAATGCTGTTGCGCAGGACCTGGGGGACCATCCGACCGACTAAGGAGCGTTGAGCGTGGCGGCATTGGCACGGTGGTGCTATCGGCACCGGCTGGTGGTCCTGTTGCTCTGGCTGGGGGCGCTGTTCGGCCTGGGCACGGCGAGCTCGCAGGCCGGCACGAACTATGCGGACGTCTTCTCCCTCCCGGACACCGACTCGGCGACCGCGTACGACCTGATGGAGAAGGCCTTCCCGGAGCGTGCCGGCGACACCGACACGGTGGTGTGGAAGGTGGACGAGGGATCCGTGCGGGACGCGTCCGTACGGTCCCGGATCGAGCCCGCCCTCGAGGAGATCGGGCGGATGAAGGGCGTCGGCGAGGTCACCGACCCGTACGCGGAGCAGGGGGCCGCGCAGATCAGCCGGGACGGCACGATCGCGTACGCGCAGGTCACCTTCACCGAGCAGGCCAACGCCGTCCCCATGGAACTCATCGAGGACGTGGTGGACACCGCTCAGGCCGCCGAGCAGGACGGTCTGGCGGTCGAGCTGGGCGGGCAGGCCATCGCCCGCACCCAGGAGCCCCCGCAGGGCACCGCGGAGGCTGTCGGCATCCTCGCGGCCGCCGTCGTGCTGTTCCTCGCGTTCGGCTCGCTGTTCGCGATGCTGCTGCCGATCGTCGTGGCCGTCGCGGGCGTCGGCACCGGCATGATCGCCACGATGCTGATGAGCCATGTCACCGACGTGCCCGAGGTGGCCCCGCTGCTCGGCTCCCTGATCGGCCTCGGCGTCGGCATCGACTACGCCCTGTTCATCGTCACAAGGCACCGGCGCGGCATCCTGCGCGGGATGAAGCCGGAGGACGCGGCCGTGACCGCCCTCAACACCTCCGGGCGGGCGGTGCTGTTCGCGGGCGGCACGGTGTGCATCGCCCTCGCCGGGATGCTCGTGATGAACATGCGCTTCCTCGACGGCGTGGTCGTCGCGACCTCGCTCACCGTCGTCCTGAGCGTGCTGGCCGCGATCACCCTGCTGCCGGCCCTCCTCGGACTGCTCGGCATGCGGGTGCTCAGCCGACGGCAGCGCGCCCGGCTCGCCGCGGCCGGCCCGGAGCCCGCGGAGACCAGCGGGCTGGCGGCGCGCTGGTCGGCGTATGTGCAGCGGCGCCCGCGCCCGGTCGTCGCGATGGCCGTCGTCGTCATGGCGGTCCTCGCGATCCCCGTGCTGTCGCTGCGGCTGGGCGCCACGGACCAGGGCAACCACCAGGAGTCCACGACCACCCGGCAGGCGTACGACCTGCTCGCCGAGGGCTTCGGGCCCGGCTTCAACGGCCCGCTCCAGGTCGTCGTCGACGGAGACGCGCCCGCCGGCCTGGTCGAGGGCATCCGCTCCACCGAGGGCGTCGCGCAGGTCGCGGCCGTGCCGCCCGCCAACGGGGTCACCGTCATCCAGGTCGTGCCGGACACCTCACCGCAGTCCGAGGAGACCGACGCCCTGATCGACCGGCTGCGGGACGACGTGATCCCGCAGTCGGGCGCCGAAGCCCATGTGGGCGGGGTGACGGCCGTGTTCAAGGACTTCGCGGCGGTGACCGGCGACCGGCTGCCGTACTTCGTGGCGACGATCATCGCGCTCGGCTTCCTGCTCCTGCTGGTCGCGTTCCGCTCGCTGGTGGTGCCGCTGACCGCCGCCCTGATGAACCTGATCGCGGCCGCCGCGTCCTTCGGCGTGCTGGTGGCGATCTTCCAGTGGGGCTGGGGCACCGAGCTGATCGGCGTCGGCAAGGAGGGCCCGATCACCTCGTTCCTGCCGGTCATCATGCTCTCGCTGCTGTTCGGCCTGTCCATGGACTACCAGGTGTTCCTCGTGAGCCGGATGCACGAGGAGTGGGTCCACACCAAGGACAACGCACGCGCGGTGCGCGTCGGCCTCGCGGAGACCAGCCGGGTCATCAACTCGGCCGCCCTCATCATGATCTGCGTGTTCGGCGCGTTCGTGCTGAGCGGCGACATGGAGGGCGCGATGGCCGGCATCGGACTGGCGGCGGCCGTCGCCCTTGACGCCTTCATCCTGCGCACCGCGCTGGTACCGGCCGCGATGCATCTGCTCGGCAGGGCCAACTGGTGGCTGCCCGACTGGATGGAGAAGCGGCTGCCGCATCTGGCCGTCGAACCGGCGGAGGAGCCCGCGCCGGCCGAGGCGGCGCCCGCCGGCCCGTCCGTCACCTCGGTCGTGCACGGCTTCGTCCTCAGCGCCGACGGCGAGCCCGTCGACGGCGCGGCGGTCACACTGCTCAGCAAGGGCGGCCGGCAGCTGGACCGGGTGACGTCCCTGGCCGACGGGTCGTACATCGTCTCGGTGCCCGGGCCGGGGACCTATCTGCTGGCGGCGAGCGCCCCGGCGTACGGGTCGCGCGCCGCGCACGTGGTCGTGGGCGACGGGCCGCTCGTGCACGACGTCGAACTGACCGGGGACGAGGTCGACGCCGTCAACTGACCCGGCTCACCTCAGGGGCGCTCGTCGCGCGCGGGCGCCCTTGGGGACTCCTTCGCCGGGTCCGGGATCATCCGGGTCATGCCCGGCAGGAAGTCCGTGAACAGGTCGTGCACCTCGCGGACCAGCGGGCGCAGCACCCGGAAGCGGGCCAGTGACACCCCGCGCGCGGTGAGCCGGGCGCCGCGCTCGGCGAGCCGGTAGCTGCGCTCACGGCCCTCGGTCCGGTCGAAGATCCAGTACAGGACGAGCCCCATCTGGGAGAGCCACATCAGCTCGGGCAGGATCTCCCGGAGCTCCTCCGGGACCTTCGTCCGGGTCGCGCCCGCCAGCACCTGCCGGTGGATGCTGATGGCCTCCTGGCGCGCGTGCTCGGACTCCTGCGAGAAGGGGCTGAGCGGGCTGTCGGGGTCGGCGGCGTTCTTGAAGAACTGCACCGCGAACTCGTGGTACGGCGTGGCGATGTCCAGCCAGGCCCGCAGCACGCCCGCGAGCCGCGCCTCCAGATCCGTCTCCCGGGCCAGGATGTCCCGGACCGCCGCCTGGTGCTCGGCGGCGATCCGGTCGTAGAAGCCCTGGATCAGGTGCTCCTTGCCCTCGAAGTAGTAGTACGCGTTGCCGACCGAGACCCCGGCCTCCTGGGCGATCGCCCGCATCGTCGTCTTGTCGTAGCCGCGCTCCTGGAACAGCCGCATGGCGGTCTCCAGGATCAGCGCGCGGGTCTGCTCGGACTTGCTGGGCGTGTCGCCCTGCTCGGGGCGGTCGTTCTTCGAGGGCACGGAGCGAGCCTAACCATTGCGGATCAGGAGGACTGCGCCGCCTGGTAGAGGTTCTGCGCGTCGGCGCCGAAGTACGGGCCGTACATGCGGTTGGGCAGGAAGTTGTACTTGAAGCTGTTCACCGAGGACTGCAGTCCGGTGCCGGTCGTCTCGTCGAACTTCGTGAACCACGGGCCTCCGCTGGAGCCGCCGGTCATGTCGCAGCCCATGCCATGGTCGTTGGAGAGCAGGAAGTCCCGGTTGGTCGTGCCGGAGCAGTAGATGAACCTCTGCCCGTCGTAGGGGGCGGCGGCCGGGAACCCGAAGGCGTACATGCGCAGGTTGTAGCCGGTGTTGAAGGCCAGCCCCTGCCCGCCGACGACGTCCGTGAGCCGCTGTCCGTCCAGCGGGGCCACGACCGCCGCGCCGACGTCGTAGTTGATGTCCTCGCTCGCCGTCCACTGCGGGGTGGACAGCGTCTTCGTCGCCGTCCAGCGGCCGTGCGGGGCCTGTCCGTCGTGGTAGCCGGGCACGAAGACCCAGTCGGTGTGCCAGGCGCCCTCCAGCTTCACGCAGTGGCCGGCCGTGATGACCGTGCTCTTGTTGGCGCTGGTGACCGCGTTGCCGGAGCAGGACGCCGTACGGCCCTGGTAGGTGAAGAAGACGCGGCCCGCCGTGTTGACGACGGCGCCGCCGCCGGTCCACGCGCCGCCGCCGTTCGGGAAGGCGGCGGGGCCGACGTCCGCCGTCCCGGCGGTGGGGGCGGTGGGCGCGACGGTGGCCGGGCGGCCCGCGCGCGGTGCGGCGTCCGTCGAGCGGGCGTCCGCGTCGAGGAGGTCGAGCGGGACCGCCGAGCGCATCCGCTCCGGGGTCCAGAAGTCGCGGGCCTGCTGCTGTGCCGAGGCCGGCACGGAGTGGACGCGGGCGGGGGAGGGGCCGGGCTCGGGGGCGGCGCCGGCCGGGGTGGCGAGGGTGCCGGCGGTGAACAGCGCGGTGACGCCGATCAGGACGCCGAGGGCGGGGCGGGGTATCCGACGGGTGCGGGGTGTGCCTCTCACGCGTACTCCTTCTGCGATGGGGGGCCCGGACGGCCCCGGGGGGCCGTCCGGCTGCGACAGTCGGTGCGATTGCGGAGTGCGGAACCGGGTGCAGCGTGCCAACCCGAACGCCGTTTTGGAAGGGTGCATGCCAAACCAGTTCGCGCGCCCCGCCGTACGCGCCCCCTCGTGTCCCCTGTTCACGAGGGGGCCGCGCACCTCCCGTCGGCACACCCCGGCGGGTGGTACGTCCACCCCGCCCGCCGGTCGTACACCCATCCGTCGCCGCGTCGCGGTGCTTGGCCGCCCCGGCTCTTCGTGCCGCGCCACGCGGCGGCAGCGAGCACGGCCCCCCGGGCGAGCCGCGCCCCGGACGGGGTGCTCAGCCGGTGCGCGAGCGGCCGGTACTTCCGCAGGGCCCACAGGGTGACGACCCAGGCGTCGGCGCCCCGGTAGACCTGCCCGGCGTCGCCGACCACCGTGATCTCCTCGAAGGTGCCGGCGTGGTCGAGGCCGGGGAAGCGCCGGCAGGCCTCGGCGGACCCGGCGGGCACCAGCTCCAGCGGCACCCACTGCGGCTGCCGTACGAGCCAGTCGCGGAGGAAGGTGCACAGGGAGCACTCGGCGTCGTAGAGGACGGTGAGCGCGCGGACCGGAATCCTGGCCGCCCGGGCGGCCGTCTCGGCGGTCATGCCGGGCCCCGCCGCTCAGGCCTCGGCCGTGGGGGCGACCCAGCCCTGCGGCGCGACCGGCGGCAGCTGCTCGCGCTCCATCACACCGCGCCGCCGGATCTTGTTGAGGACGTAGACGTTGGCCAGGTGCATCACACCGAGGACCAGCAGGACCACACCGAGCTTGGTCGACAGGGCCTCGAAGATGCCGCGGGTGTCGACGACGGTGTCGTCGTCGCTCAGATACAGCGCGACGAAGCCGAGGTTGACGAGGTAGAAGCCGACCACCAGCAGGTGGTTCACGGCGTCCGCGAGCTTCTCGTTGCCGTGCAGGACGTCGGCGAGGAAGATGCGGCCGTTGCGGCTGAGCGTACGGGCCACCCAGATGGTCAGCCCGATGCTGACGACCAGGTAGATGACATAGGCGATGACCGTGCGGTCCATGGCCCGGCCCCCTTCTTGAACGTGTTCAACTCGCTGTCGTGGATGACAGTAGACCTGTGTTTGAACACGTTCAACTCGACGGCGTGAGGCGTGCGTCACGCCGTCAGGGGGCCTCCGTCGTCAGGGCCTTCGGCCCAGCTCCGGGCGCTTGGTGTAGTCCGTGAGGCCGATGACGTTCCCCCAGGGGTCGGCGATCTCCACGGTCCAGCCGGTGGCGGTCGAGAACGGCTCGTCCAGCGGCTGCGTCCCCGCGTCCCGCAGGATCCGCGCCGCCGCCCGCGCGTCCGGCACCTCCAGCCACACGCGCGCGGACGGCCACGGCGGGGTGCGGTGCCCGAAGCCGTCCTCGTGCCGCAGCAGGATGCCCGGCGTCTCGCCCCCCACCTTCAGCAGCGCGATCCCGGCCTCGTCGAGCCGGAACCCGACGGTGAACCCGGCCCGTTCGTAGAACCCGACGGCCTCGGCGATGTCGCCGACCGGCAGCAGTACGTTGTCGAACCCGAGCAGCTCGTAGGACTCGTCATCTGACATGGCGTCAGAATAAGGGGATGATCCACGGGATCCGGTGATTGTCGGTGCCGGTGCGTACGGTCGGAGGCATCGTGCGACCCTGAGCCGGCTGTAGCGGCACCTCCCTCCGCCGTGTGGACGCCCGCCCTCCATACTGAACAGCGCTCAAAAGGTGTTGGAGGGGACGGGCTTGGTGCGACGGGTGCTGGCGGTGCACTTCACGCCGTGCGCGCTGTTCGTCGCCGGAGTGCTGGCGCTGCTGCGGGCGGGCAGCTTCACCGGCCACAGCGACTGGGGGGCCGTCTGCCCTCGCCGCCCCGCCGACGTGCTCGGCACGATCACCGCGATCACGCTCGGCGCGACCTGCCTGGCCCTCCTCCTCCAGCCCTTCCAGGTCCGCGCGGTCCGCGTACTGGAGGGCTACTGGGACCGCTGGCCCCTCACCGCCTGGCTCGCGGGACTGCTGGCCCACGTGCAGCGCAGAAGGTGGCAGGCGCTGCGGCGACGCACGCACGGGCCGGTGGGCGGCGAACGGGGACTGCGGATACGGGCCGAAGCCCGCCGCCGCCTCGCCGCCCACCCTCCGGTCGACGCCCTGCTGCCCACCGCGCTCGGCAACGCCCTGCGCGCCGGGGAGGTCTCCGCGGGGGAGCGGTACGGTCTGACGACGCTGACCTCATGGCCCCGTATCGCGCTCCAGGTATCCGGCCGCATGGCCGAGGCGCTCGGGTCCGCCCGCGACATGCTCGACACCGCGGTGAACCTCTGCTGGGCCTTCCTGGCCCTCACGGCCGTCGGCGGCGCGGCACTGTACGACGAGCCGTCCGCCTGGTGGCTGTGCGGCGCCGGACTGCTTCTGGCCGCCGTCGCCTACAAGGGGGCGGTGACGGCTGCTCAGACGTACTCGGGCCTGATGCACCTCGTGTACGACCTGCATCGCTTCGACCTGCTGGAGGCGCTGCACTACCCGCTGCCCGCGGACGGCAGGAGCGAGGGGGCGCTGTTCTCACAGGTGTCCGACCTGTTCGCCGGGGTCCGGCGGCCCGAGAGCCCCTACAGCCATCCGGCCCGCCCGGGACGGACCGCTCGCGCCCAGGGCACGCACGGCGCCGACGGCCGACGAGAGCCGGGCCCTTAGAGGAGGTCCTCCTTGACGAGGGCGAGGATCTTCTCGCGATAGCGCAGGATCTCCTCCTCGGTGCCCAGCGCGAGCAGGTCCGGGGGCAGGAACCTGAAGGGGCACGCCGGGACATGCGGTACTCCGTCGGCTCCCGAACGTTCGATGTACGCCCGCACCGCCTCCGGCCCTTGCTCCAGAGCTGCGTCCAGGGCGGCGGAGCCGAAGCGCCGGACGTGTATCCGGAACTCGGCCTCGCACGAAAGGTGCCGGCAGGCGCTCCAGCCGGGGGGATGCCCCGGAAGAGTCAGTTCGTAGACGATCAACGCTTGCCTCCGTCCAGCGACTTGGTCTTCTCCCGGGGCGGCCCGTCCCGGCGGAACAGCCGGTGCACCCACCAGGCCTCGACGAACGCGCCCGCCAGTGCGAGTCCGGCCGCGATCCAGCGCCAGACGGCCTGGTCCCGGCCCGGTGGGGCCAGGGCGGTCGACACGGCGAGGATCAGCAGCAGCGTGCCGGTGTTGAAGACGATCGCGGCACGGTGATTGCGTCGGCGCCAGCGGCGGAAGTCCCTCTCCCTGCGCTCCTTCAGCCCCGCGCTCCGCCGCTGCTCGTCCTCGGTGTACCAGGCGTTGATCGTGTCCCGGTTGTACAGGTACTGCCGGGCGTCGGCACCGATCTGCATGCTCGCGATCAGCGCCATCGAAGCGGAGACCACGATCAGCAGGGTGAGCCCCGGCCACCGGAAGTCGCCGGCGTCCACGACGATGACACCGAGCAGGGTCAGCGATGCCCCGGCCAGCAGGGGCGCGGACACCGTCTGCAGGGCGACCGAGGCTTCCGCGTAGCCGAGCGGAACCGGCACCGGCGGTCCTACGAGCGGCTCATCGCTCTTCTCCATCAACCGTCCCCCATCCGGGCAATGTGCCCGAAGTGTGGCAGCCGGAAGAAGTCATTCGGTAGAGGTCGGAACCAGACAGAAACGCCAGAGGGCCCCGTTCCCGGTGAGGCGGGAGCGGGGCCCTGAGGCCGGTGTGCGGCGTGATCAGTAGCGGCGGGTGATCAGGGCCCTCTTGACCTCGGCGATCGCCTTCGTGACCTCGATACCGCGCGGGCAGGCGTCCGTGCAGTTGAAGGTCGTGCGGCAGCGCCAGACGCCGTCCTTGTCGTTCAGGATCTCCAGGCGCTGCTCGCCGGCCTCGTCACGCGAGTCGAAGATGAAGCGGTGTGCGTTGACGATGGCCGCCGGGCCGAAGTACTGGCCGTCGTTCCAGAAGACCGGGCACGAGGAGGTGCAGGCCGCGCAGAGGATGCACTTCGTGGTGTCGTCGAAGCGCTCGCGGTCCTCCGCCGACTGCAGACGCTCGCGCGTGGGCTCGTTCGTGTCCTTCGTGATGAGGAAGGGCATGACGTCCCGGTACGCCTGGAAGAACGGCTCCATGTCGACCACGAGGTCCTTCAGGACCGTCAGGCCCTTGATGGGCTCGACCGTGATCGGCTTCTCGGGGTTGATGTCCTTGATCAGCGTCTTGCAGGCGAGGCGGTTCTTGCCGTTGATCCGCATCGCGTCCGAGCCGCAGATGCCGTGGGCGCACGAGCGGCGGAACGTCAGCGTGCCGTCCAGCTCCCACTTGATCTTGTGGAGGCCGTCGAGGACGCGCTCCTTGGGGTCGATCTCCAGCTGGAAGTCTTCCCACACCGCCTCGGCCGCGACCTCCGGGTTGAAGCGGCGGACCCGGAACGTGACCGTGATGTAGGGGGAGGCCTCGGACTGCGCCTCGGCCTTGTCCAGTACGGGGGTTGCCATCAGTACTTACGCTCCATCGGCTGGTAGCGGGTCTGGACGACCGGCTTGTAGTCGAGACGAATGGACTCCGTGCCGTCGTCGCCCACCTCGCGGTACGCCATGGTGTGGCGCATGAAGTTGACGTCGTCGCGGTTCGGGTAGTCCTCGCGGTAGTGACCGCCGCGGGACTCCTTGCGGGCCAGCGCGGAGACCGCCATGACCTCGGCCAGGTCGAGCAGGTTGCCCAGCTCGATGGCCTCCAGCAGGTCCGTGTTGAACCGCTTGCCCTTGTCCTGGATCGAGACGTTCTTGTAGCGCTCGCGCAGCTCCGCGATCTTCTCGACCGCCGTCTTGATGGTCTGCTCCGTGCGGAACACCATGACGTTGGCGTCCATGGTCTCCTGCAGCTCCCTGCGGATGGTGGCCACCCGCTCGGTGCCGGTGGAGGTGCGCAGCCGCTCGACCTGCTCGAGCACCAGCTCGGCCGGGTTCTCCGGCAGCTCGACGAAGTCGGCCTTCTGGGAGTACTCGGCGGCGGCGATGCCCGCCCGCTTGCCGAACACGTTGATGTCCAGCAGCGAGTTGGTGCCGAGGCGGTTGGCGCCGTGCACGGACACGCAGGCGACCTCGCCGGCGGCGTACAGGCCCGGGACGACGGTGGTGTTGTCCGCCAGGACCTCACCCTCGACGTTGGTCGGGATGCCGCCCATGGCGTAGTGCGCGGTCGGCTGGATCGGGATCGGGTCCGTGTAGGGCTCGATGCCGAGGTAGGTCCGCGCGAACTCCGTGATGTCCGGGAGCTTGGCGTCCAGCTGCTCCGGCGGGAGGTGCGTGAGGTCCAGGTAGACGTGGTCGCCCTCGGGACCGCAGCCGCGGCCCTCGCGGATCTCCGTGTAGATGGAGCGCGAGACGACGTCACGCGAGGCGAGGTCCTTCATGACCGGCGCGTACTTCTCCATGAAGCGCTCGCCGTCCTTGTTGCGGAGGATGCCGCCCTCACCGCGGGCGCCCTCCGTCAGCAGGATGCCCATGCGCCAGATGCCGGTCGGGTGGAACTGGAAGAACTCCATGTCCTCCAGCGGCAGACCGCGCCGGTACACGGCGGCCTGGCCGTCACCGGTCAGGGTGTGCGCGTTGGACGTCACCTTGAAGAACTTGCCGGTGCCGCCGGACGCGTAGATGACGGCCTTCGCCTGGAAGACGTGGATCTCGCCGGTGGCCAGCTCGTAGGCGACCACACCGGCCGACTTCTTGACGCCGTCGACCTCGGTGATCAGCTGGTCCAGGACGTAGAACTCGTTGTAGAACTCCACGCCGTGCTTGACGCAGTTCTGGTACAGCGTCTGGAGGATCATGTGGCCGGTGCGGTCCGCGGCGTAGCAGGACCGGCGGACCGGGGCCTCGCCGTGGTTGCGGCTGTGACCGCCGAAGCGGCGCTGGTCGATGGTGCCGTTCGGGGTGCGGTTGAACGGCAGGCCCATCTTCTCCAGGTCGAGGACGGAGTCGATGGCCTCCTTCGCCAGGATCTCGGCGGCGTCCTGGTCGACCAGGTAGTCACCGCCCTTGACCGTGTCGAAGGTGTGCCACTCCCAGTTGTCCTCCTCCACGTTGGCGAGCGCGGCGGCCATGCCGCCCTGCGCGGCGCCCGTGTGGGAGCGGGTGGGGTACAGCTTGGTCAGCACGGCGGTGCGGCTGCGCTTCGTCGACTCGATGGCCGCGCGCATACCCGCGCCACCGGCGCCGACGATGACGGTGTCGTACTTGTGGATCTTCATGGTCGGTTACCTCAGCCCCGTGCCTAGCGGATGTTCGGGTCGAAGGTGAAGATCACCAGCGTGCCCAGCAGGATGGTGAACACCGTGGCGGTGTAGAGCAGGCCCTTCAGCCACAGCCGGGTGTTGGCGCGCTCCGCGTAGTCGTTGATGACCGTGCGCAGACCGTTGGCGCCGTGGAGCATCGCGAGCCAGAGCATCAGCAGGTCCCAGACCTGCCAGAACGGCGAGGCCCAGCGGCCGGCCACGAAGGCGAAGCCGATCTTCGAGACGCCGCCGTCCAGGACCAGCTGGATCAGCAGGTGGCCGATGACGAGGACGACCAGCACGACGCCGGACAGGCGCATGAACAGCCACGCGGCCAGCTCGAAGTTGCCCCGGGTGGACCGGGGCGTCTTCTTGGTCCGCTTGCGCGGGGCCTCGATGAGCGGGGCCGGGTTGTCGACGTTGTAGAGCGAGTCACCCTCGACCGGGCCGATCCCGGAAGCGGTGGTTTCAGTCGTGGACATGTGCGTCAGCTCCCGAACAGTTCACGAGCGGCGTGGCCGAGGACGGGGTAGATCGCCCCGAGCATGAGCACGAGCCACAGACCGACGACGGACCAGAGCATCTGCTTCTGGTAGCGCGGGCCCTTCGACCAGAAGTCGACGGCGATGACGCGCAGGCCGTTGAGCGCGTGGAACAGGATGGCGGCGACGAGGCCGTACTCCAGCAGCGCGACGATCGGCGTCTTGTAGGTGGCTACGACCTTGTCGTAGTCCTCGGGGGAGACACGGACGAGAGCGGTGTCCAGCACATGAACGAACAGGAAGAAGAAGATGAGGACGCCGGTGACTCGGTGAGCCACCCAGGACCACATTCCTTCCCGGCCGCGGTACAGCGTTCCAGCCGGCACGGAAGTCCCTCCGGGAGCGGGGTATCGGGGCCTGCCGGCTTGTGCTGTCGGTCGGGCCCGGCCGGGTACGGTCCACCGGCCCCCAGCATCGTAGCGACGGTTGCCTGCGGCGCTTACGCCGGGCCTGTTGGTGTGATCAAACTGGCACGCGGATGGTCCATTCGCGCGGCTGGGGGCGGAATGCCCGGGTCAGGCGAGATGGCCGATCAGCCGGCCCTTCGCGAGCCGCCGTAGTTCCTCGGCCGCGAGGACCCTTTCTTCCTCAGGATCGTTTGCCAATCGTGACCGGATGCCTGCCAAAACATGGTCCAGGCTCTCGGTGCCCGACAGGCCGTCCAGGCAGATAATGAACCCATGCCCGAATTTGGCCTCATATGCGGCGTACGCGGCACTCAGTGCGGTGTGCGCCGCCGCGTACACGTCCTCCGGCAGCGACGGCAGCCCTTCCGCCGCCAGCGCCCGCGCCAGCTCCGCCGGCGTCAGGTCGTACGCGGCCTCGTCGCAGGCGGCCAGCAGTGCGCCGAGGTCGGGGTAGGGGCGGTGGTCCGTCACCCGTTCGGCCCAACGGACGCTGTGCAGGCAGGTCAGAAGGACGGCCCGGGCCTCGCGCGGGGGAGCGGCGTTGAACGGGTCCAGCCCGCCCGGAGGCGCTGTGCGGCTCTGCTCGGGCAGTGCGGGTATGGCCACTCGGCCAGGAAGATGTGTGGGCGTCACGTGGGTTTCGGCAGGGGAATTCGGGAGAGGAGTGGCGCCACGCTACCGACTGTGGACGTGAGGTGTCCGACCGATGCCCGAATTTCAGCCGAACGGGAGAGTTTCAGAACGTGTGCTGGACGGCTGACGATGCGCACAGGCCCTAGGTTGGCGCCGTGAGCCAGCACAAGCACAGGCGCCGGGCACCGGCGAAGAAGGCCCTGAAGCAGACGTGGGTGCTGATCGTCGCGGTGGTCCTCGTGACGGTCGGCGCGGGAGTGGGCCTCGGCCTCCTGGCGAGCGGCGGTGACGGCGACTCGGCCGGATCCGGTCCCCGCGGGTCGGCCCCGGGCGCCTCCGAGGGCCTCTCCGGCACCGACGGCGCCACCCCGTCGCCCACCCGGACCTACCCGCTCTCCAAGGCGCCCTCGACCATCCCCGCCGTGCGGTCCCACACCGCCGCGCGCGGCCCCGGCTGGCAGCCCGCCGACAAGCACCGGGTCGTCGTCAGCGACGACGAGCTCGCCGACGAGGGCCGGCTCCTCGCGGGCGAGCTGGACCTGACGTACGCGGGCCGCAAGGACGACGTCCGCGCCGGCGACGTACGGCTGTCGCTCAACGACGACGAGGGAGCGAACCCGGAGTCGTACACGATGACCGTCCGCGACGGGCGTGTCGTCATCAGCGGGCCCGCCGAGGCCGGCGTCTTCTACGGCACCCGGACGCTGAAGCAGGAGGTGCACGGCGGCGGCACCGCGCCCGAGGGCGTCGTCCGTGACGAGCCGGCCAAGCCGGTGCGCGGATTCATGCTCGACATCGCCCGCAAGCACTTCACCGCGGACTGGATCGAGGACCGGGTGCGGGAGCTGGGCGACCTGAAGTACAACCAGCTCGGTCTGCACTTCTCCGACGACCAGGCGTTCCGTATCGAGTCCTCCTCGCACCCGGAGATCGTGTCGAAGGAGCACCTCACCAAGGCGCAGGTCCGCGCCATCGTGAAGCTGGCCGAGAGCCGGCACATCACCGTCGTCCCGGAGATCGACTCGCCCGGGCACCTCGGGGCCGTCATCGCCGCCCACCCCGACCTGCAGCTGCGCAATGTGAACGGCGTGCCGACGCGTGGCGCCATCGACATCTCCAAGCCCGCCGCCGCCGAGATCGTGGACGACCTGCTGAACGAGTACGCCGGGCTCTTCCCCGGGGACCAGTGGCACCTCGGCGGCGACGAGTACCAGGCGCTGGTCGTCTCCAATCCCGAGGCCTCCTATCCGCAGCTGGCCCGCGCCGCCCGCGAGGCCTTCGGCTCCGGCGCAGGCGTCGCCGACCTCGCCACCGGCTGGGTCAACGACCGCGCCGACACCGTCCGCGCCCACGACCGCACGCCCCGCGCCTGGAACGACGGGTTCTTCCGGGACACGAAGGTGCAGGCCGACAAGGACATCCAGGTGGCGTACTGGACCGGCAAGGAGATCGGGGCCCGCACCCCCGAGGAGTATCTGAGCGCCGGCCGGAAGGTCATCAACTACAACGACGAGTTCCTCTACTACGTGCTCGGGGAGCCGCAGACCTTCGTCTACCCGACCGGCGAGCGGATCTACGAGCAGTGGACACCGCGCGTGCTGCGCGGGACCACCGCCGTCCCCGCCAAGTACGACGGCCAGATCCTCGGCGCCTCCTTCGCGGTCTGGTGCGACATCGCGAACGCCCAGACCCAGGCGCAGGTGGCGGCCGGCATCCGGATGCCGCTGCGGGCGATGATGCAGAAGACCTGGGACCCGGGCGAGCCGGACCTGTCCTGGACCAAGTTCAAGGCCCTCGCGGACGAACTGGACCGCCCCGCCGATTGACCCGAACGCCTGCGCACCCCCGTACGAATGTGGTGTATTCGGCCCGAGCCGACACCGATCACCGGGGGGACACCGGATGGGCTACTGGGGCTACTTCGTCGTGGGCCGCGGGGAGCGGCCGCTGGCGGAAGGGGAGGCGCTGGCCGGCGCCGAGGGGATGACACTGCGCGGACGGGCGCCGGACGGCTGGCAGGTGTGGGAGTACCCGGGCGGGGACGACCGGATCGCGAGCATGAACGACCTGGCGGCCGAGACCGGGGCGCCCGCGCTGTTCGGCTATGTGATGGACAGCGCCGGCGTCGTCGTGGAGGCGGCCGCCCCGGACAGCGGGGCCTGGACCACCTGCCTCAACCGGGCCGCGACCGCCCGCCACCTCGGCGCCGGGGAGGACGGGCTCTCCCTGGAGGACTACTTCCTCGAACCGGCCGACGCCGCGGAGCGGGCCGTCGCCTGGGCCGCCGAGGCCGGGCACGAGGTGAACGCCGAGGCAGTGCTGGACGTACTCACCGCCGAAGCGGACTCCTTGGCCGAAAACCTCTTCTTCCGGCTGCTCGATCGGCTGGGTGTGGTCCCGCTGTGACACTCCGGGGCCGTCGCACGCAGTAAGGGGAAGTGCGGGCTCCGTGAGAAAGGAGCCCGGCTGGGGCCTGTGCGGGGGCCCCGCACCCTCGGAGATGACCCGCTTAGGGAGGCGTGGATGAGCCTGGTGGAAATGATCGCTCAGGCCGACGAACGCGGACTGGCCGCCAGCGGGTTGGCTTGTTTGGATCGGTGCGTGCCGCTGCTCGGCGGTGACGACGAGGTGCTGCGGCCCCTGTGGGCCAACCTCGCGGCCGACGGCGACCCGGCCGCCTGGGGCACCCTCCTCGACCAGGTCCGCGCCAAGCTGGGCGTCGCCGATGTCGTGGACGACGAGGACATCGAGGACGAGGCCGCGCTGCTGGCCCGGCGCATGCTCGCCGCAGCCCCCGCCGTCCGCTCCGCCGCCGAGGCCCGCACCTGGGCCGACGGCTGCTCGGTGGCGTCCCTGCAGATCCACCGGCTCCTCGATCCCGCGCAGGAGGACGGCGCGGCCGTGCCGTCCGGGGCGCTGGAGACCGTGCGCGCCGCCGACGCCTCCGACGCACGCCCCGAGGGCGTCTCGCCGCTCGTCGTCGCCGAACTGCGCCGCCAGATCAGCGTCCTGGAGATCCTCGACAGCCACGGGGCGGGCGGGGTGCGCCGGGCGCTGGAGGTGTCGACGGAGGGCCGGCGCGTGCTCCGGGCGGTCGTGTCGCGCCGGGCCCGCGGAAGGGGCTGAACCCTCGATTCCGGGCACCCGACCGGCCCAAACCCCGTTCCTGAGAGAGTCCTGTGCCCGTCGTGGGAGTGCCGTGCGGCGGTCCTGCACGGGTCCGGGAAAGCCGCCGGAACGGCGTGACGGATCGCCGTCGGGCCACGCTCTCCAGGGTGTGACGACTCAGCAGGAGACCAGGCCCGCGGCGGCGACCAAGCCGGTCCGGTGGGCGACGGACGCGGTGGCGACGATGCGCGAGGGGGCGCGGCTGCGCCTGGACTACTCCGAGCAGAGTCTGTGGCGGGTCGACCGCATGATCGAGGGACTGCGCCGCGAGGGGACCCCGCCGGCCGCCGCCGCCCATGTGCTGCGCGGACTCGGCGCCTACGCGGGGGAGGTGATCGCCCGCCGGACCGGGGCCGAGTGGTGGTCGACCGGCGGCGACCACTGGGTCCGTACGCCCGACGGGCGCCTGTGGGACCCGATCGACGAGGCCCGCCGGTGCTTCGCGGGCGACGGGTCGCTGCGTCTGCTGTGCCGGGACGCGACGAGCGGGACACGCCGCTGACCCGGCGGTGCGGGGCGCCGTCCGGCGCCCCGCACCCCTCGCTCACGGGGTGAGCGTCTGCCCCAGGTGGGCGCCGGACGGCGTGCCCAGCGGGGTCCGGCTGAGGATGGCGGTGCTGCCGAAGCCGAGGCCCGCGCTGCCGCTCGGGACGTACATGACGATGCCGTTGCCGGCGTCCTCGCCCTCCACGCCCATGACCAGATCGGCCCGGCCGTACCCGGAGAAGTCCGTCAGCGACACCGAGGAACCGGCCGTGTCACCGGACTCGGAGACGCCAGGCACCCCGGACGTGTCCTGCGAGAACGCGATCGAACCGGCCCCGGTCAGACCGGACGCGGTGCCCTTGAGCAGCACCGACATACCGGCGTTGGACCGGTTGCCGTCGCGGCTGATGTCCTCGCCGGGCAGACCGACCAGGGCGTCCGCGTAGCCGTCGGCGTTCTGGTCGCCGACCGACACCGAGCCGCCGAAGGCGTCACCGGCCTCGTTGGAGCCGGGGACGGACGCCGTGTTCTGGTGGATCACCTTCATGCCGGTCGTGGTGAACCCGGCGGACGTGCCGAACAGCATGGTCACCTGACCGCCGGTGGCCGCACCCGACTCGGCGACGTACGGCTGGCCGATGACCAGGTCGTCGTAGCCGTTGCCGTCCACGTCGCCGGACGCGACGGCCCGCCCGCCCTTGACGGAGAGGACGCCCACCTTGGTCAGGCCCGTCGCCGAACCGGCGAAGCGGACCACACGGCCGATGCCGCCGGCGTCACGGTAGTTGAGGGCGACGTCCGCGTAGCCGTCCCGGTTGAAGTCACCGGTCGCGGAGTCCAGGTAGGCGATGGCGCCGGTGGCCGAGGTGAGCGTGCCGGTGCTGGTCTTCCCGCCGGTCAGACGGGCGTTCCAGTTGCCGCCCTTGCCGGTGCCGGCCGCGAAGACGTCGGCCTTGCCGTCGCCGTCGAAGTCGCCGACCGCCACGGTCGAGCCGAGCTTGGCGCCGGTGGCCGTGACCGAGCCCGACGTCGTGTACGAGAAGCCGGAGTTCAGGGCCGGGCCGTAGAGGACGGTGACGGCGCCGCGGTCCGCGTGGCCGCTCGTGTCGTCCTCGCCGGGCGCGCCGATCGCGAGGTCCGCGTGGCCGTCGCCGTTGACGTCGCCCCACGCGGTGGAGGTGCCGAAGCCGTCACCGGACTCGTGGGAGCCGGGGACGCCGGTGCTGCTCTGGCTGAACGTCCGCCGGGCCGCCGCGACCGGGCCGTCGACGCCGCCCGGGACGACGGTGACGGTGCCGCCGCCGCTCTGCGCGCGGGGCGTGCCCGCGACCAGGTCTGCGAGGCCGTCACGGTCGGTGTCCGAGGTCGGCAGGGCGTGCGAGATGCCCGGGGTCGCGGCGAGCTGGGCGATCCGGGAGAGCTTCGGGTACAGGTTGGCGCCCGGGCAGGCCGTGGTGTTGGTGTCCCGGTGCCCGAGGACCCGGGGCAGCGTGACGGAGGCGCCCAGCGGGAACTTGTTGCCGCTGGACCCCTGCGGGACGCCGGACGTCAGAGCGACCTTGCCGGTCGGGTCGACGCCGTACATCCCGAACTTCCAGGCGACGACCCGGGCGATGGCGTCCAGGCCGGCCTTGCTCGGCTTGGCGCTCTCGAAGTTGCCGATGTACGAGATGCCGACCGTGTCCGTGTTGAACCCGGCGTCGTGCGCCCCGATGACCGGCAGGTCCATCCCGCCGCTGCGTCCCTCGAAGATCTGGCCGCAGCGGTCGACGACGAAGTTGTAGCCGATGTCGAAGTAGCCCTGGCTGAAGTGGGACTGCTGGATGGTGCGCAGCCGGGCCCGCGAGTCGGCGCAGGACACCGCGTTGTCGGTGTCGACGCCGGTGTGGTGGATGACGGCGGCCTTGATCGTCTCGCTGTAGGAGGGCGTGCCGTCGTAGTCCGTGGACGCGCCCCACTCGGCCTGCGTGATGATCGGGGGCTTCACGACCGTGGAGGGCCGGGGCTCGGGCGCGGTCGGCGTCGGCGACGGGGACGCGGTGTCGGTCGGCGTGTCCGTCGGCGTGTCCGTCGGGGCCGGGGCCTCGGTGGTCGGGGCCGGGTCGGTGGGATCGGCCGTCGTGGCGGGGTCCGTCGGCGTGTCCGTGGCGGGGTCCGTCGGGGTGTCCGTCGCCGGGTCCGGGGTCTCGTCGGCGGAGAACGCGGCCGGCCGGAGCGTGCCCTTCGGGTCCGTGCCCGGGTCGAGCAGCTTGACGTCCATGCCGGCCGGCTGGCCCTTGGCCTCGGTGCCGTCCGCGTTCACCACCCGCAGCTCGATGCCGTCGGAGTCACCGGTCCACACCGACTCCGTACCGCCGCGCAGGGCCGCCCGCTCGCCCTCCGCGCCGTCCGCCTGGCTCGGCTCCAGCGCGACCCGCCGCCACGGGGACCACTTGCCCGTCTCCAGGTCGCGGGTGCGCACCTCCGGGGTGCCCTTGGCCTCGGCCTCCGGGTCGTTCCACGTCAGCACGACCGCGCTGAAACGCTCGGTGCTCCGCCTCTCCAGACCCTTGCGCCCGGCGCCGCGGTCCTTGAGCTTGAGCGTGTGGATCGCGGGCTTGCGGGTCTCGCGCGCGCCGTCGGCCTTCGTCGACGGTTCGGCGATGGCGTAGGTGACCACGCCCGCCGCGCTCAACACCACGGCTCCCACGGTCAGCCACGCACGTCTCTTCAGACTGAGCGGCCTGTACGCATGAGTCTTACGAGGACTCAACTGTCCCACCCCTATGAGCAGTTTACGGATGCCACACCTGTCACTCGGGTGGCGATTACACACAGCGCAGACACAGCCCGAACCGTCACCCTCGACCCCGCGGAGAGGCCGGGCACGGCGACGGGGCCGGTCCGTCCGGACACGGCCCCGTCGGTCCGAGGCGGTGGATCAGCCCGCCCACACCTCGGCCTCGTCGGCCGGGACGGTGGTGGCCAGGCCCAGCTCCTTGCGGGACGCGACCGACTTGTTCGGGTCGATGCCGTCGAACGCCGGGTCGTAGGCGATGTAGAACGCGTCGGCGTCGGCGGCGCCCGCGGCCTTCTTCCAGTCGGCGGCGGCCTTCTCCAGGGTCGTGCGCAGCTTGGCGACCTCCGCGCCCTCGATGCCCTTCAGCCCGTCCACGTGCGTGGCGAGGGCGGCCGCGACGGCCTTGGCCTGCTTCTTGTAACCCGCGAGGTCGGCCTCGACGGTGTCCTTCTCGGACTGGTTCGCCCACAGGGCCTCGTAGACGGCGTTCGAGCCCTTCAGGAAGGTGGCCTGCTCGGGCTTGAGCGACTTGGACGTGTCCAGCGTGCCGCTGAACTTGCCCTTCTCCGAGGTGTAGGTGCAGCTCACGGCACGGTCGCCGGTCTCCCAGCTCTCCTTGGTGGGCGTGTAGTAGAAGAGCGAGACGCCCTTGGGGAGCGCCCAGGTGTCCGGGGAGTACTTCTGCGCCTCGACCGGGCACTGGTTGTCCGCGATCGTGGAGACGCCGTCGTCGCCCGGGTACTCCTTGCCCTTGTCGATCGAGAACTCGCCCACGACCTGGCCGACATGGGCCTCGTCGCAGGGCACGATCTCCACGGTGAAGGCGGTCCCCTCGGCCTTGCCGTTGGGGTTGTAGCAGTCACCGATGTCCAGGGAGAACACCGAGCGCTGACGGGCGACCTTCTTCGCACCGTCCTTGGCGCTGTCGACGGCGTCGGAGACACCCGAACAGCCCACCGCCCCGGCGGCGATCAGAGCGACGGCGACGGAGAGGCCGCGAAGGGAACGGCGAGGGGCCTGGGTAGCCATGACGTGTACATCCTCTTAATTGATCTTTACGGGGCGGGCGCACCGGGCCCCGAACGCGGGGCCGAGGGTGCACGGGCCCTCACTCGCGGCGTCTGACTCACGAGGTGCCGAGAGGGTTGTACCGGGCCGTGGACAGGACCGATACCGCCGTCACCAGTGACACTTCCGTGGCGCGGGGCGCTGTTGAGCGTGAAGGGGACGTGCGCAAGGGTGGGCGTACCGAAGCGGTACGGATCGCCACGAACCGGTACGGACGAGGACAGTTCTTGGCTCGAGGAGGGGAACCCCGGCGCGCGCTCGCGCACGACGGGGAACTGGGCGCGGCCGTCGCGCGGGCCCAGGAGGGCGACGAGGCCGCGTTCGCGGTCGCGTACCGGCTGGTGCAGCCGGGGCTGCTGGGCTATCTGCGCGGTCTGGTCGGCAACGACGCCGAGGACGTGGCGTCCGACGCCTGGCTGGAGATCGCCCGCGACCTCGGCCGGTTCTCCGGCGACGGCGCCGGCTTCCGCGGCTGGACCGCGACGATCGCCCGGCACCGCGCGCTGGACCACTTGCGCCGGCAGCGCGTACGGCCCCGGTCGTCCGTGCTGGAACAGGACGTCCTGGAACTGCCCGACCCGTCCAGCACACATGAGCGGGCGCTGGAGTCGATCTCCACGGAACAGGCTTTGCGGCTGGTCCGCGGACTGCCGAGGGACCAGGCCGAGGCGGTGCTGCTGCGGGTGGTCGTCGGACTCGACGGCCCGGCGGCGGCCCGGGTGCTCGGCAAGCGCCCGGGCGCGGTGCGCACCGCCGCGTACCGGGGACTGAAGCGGCTCGCCGACCAGCTCGGCGCGGCCGGTGTGACGGATGACGGCCCCGGGACGCTGGGGGAATCGACATGACCTGTGCGGGCGACGGCGGCCGGACGCCCGGCACGTGACATGCGTCGCGGGCGGCGGGTGCGGGTGAGTCGTACGGACGGACGGGACGTACGGACGCAGGAGACGTAGAGGCTCTACGGCTCCCGGCGGCAGGGCTGTCACACGCGGGGCGCAGGCGCCCGGCGGACCGGAGTCGGCGGAGCGAAATCGGACGGGAACGGAAACGGACATGGGTGAACGGCAGAGCGGCGGTGCGACGCCCGGCCGTCGGCGCACGCACCCCGACCGGATGACGGCCCGTCACCCGTCCACCCCCCAGGCCGTGCTCGACGACGCCGCGCTGGAGGAGCTTCTGTCCGCCGCAGTGCTGCGCGGGCACCGCCCGGACGCCGCCGGGGAGCAGCGGGCCGTGGCCGCGTTCCGTGCCGCCCGCGCCGAAGGCGCCCACCGGGCGCGCACCCGGCGCCGGGACGACTGGCGGCCCCGGCAGCGGCGCCGCCTCGCGATCTCGGCGCGGGCCACCCTGTCGCTGCTGCTCGCCAGTCTGACGCTGGGCGGGGTCGCGGCCGCCGCCATCAATGCGTCCGGTCCCACGGAGGCTCCGGAGAAGCGCCGGACGTCCCCGTCCGAAAGCGCTTCCCGCCGGTCGGCCGCGCCTTCCTCACCGCCGTCCGCCGCACCTCGGACCACCCGCCCGGACCACCCGGGCAACGCCCGCGACACCGAGGCCAAGTGCCGTGCGTACGGCAAGGTCGCGGGCCGGGGTCAGGCGCTGGAGTCGACGGCGTGGCAACGGCTCGTCGCGGAGGCGGGCGGCGAGGAAAGGGTCGCCGCCTACTGCGCCGACCGCCTGGCGACGGCACCGGCCCGCCCGAGCGGCAGCCCTGGCAGCGATCCCGGCCAAGGCACGCCCGGAACACCGGCCACCGGCAAGGGCCAGGACGGCACGGGAACCGGCGCGGGCAGGCCGGGACAGGGCGTCGAGGACGACGGAAACGACGCGAACGGTGCGAACGGCGCCAATGACGCGAACGACGGGAATGCCCGGAACTCCGGGAAGAACAAGGGCTGACCCGCGCTCGGGAATCGGCGTGATAGCCGCCCGCGTGTGCCCGTAGGCCCAAAAGGCTCGAGAAGGCGCGAATGCCGGCCAAAGCAACGGCCGGGGCCGCCACCCCCCACAGGAGAGGCCCCGGCCGTCGCGCGGCACGGGCCGCGCGGCGGCCCGTACTCTCTACAGCGCCATGACTGCGTTTTCTGTCACACCCGGACGGCGGGACAGCCGGAATCCTGGGTGGTTGCATGTTGTACAGACATGGACGAGCGGCGGTTTCAGGCCGTAACGTGCCTTTCGCGCCGGACGCGGGGGGCCTAGTACCACCGCAACGACCTGCGGTCCTGTTGCCGCAACCATCAATTGAGGTATCCAGTGCTGGGGGACGACGCGGAGCTGACCACCGCGGTGCTTGCGGCACAGGACGGGGACGAGACCGCGTTCCGTACTGTGTACCGCTCCGTGCACCCGCGGCTGCTCGGATACGTGCGGACGCTGGTCGGCGATCCGGACGCGGAGGACGTCGCCTCCGAGGCGTGGCTCCAGATAGCGCGCGACCTGGACCGGTTCAGCGGGGACGCGGACCGGTTCCGCGGCTGGGCGGCGCGCATAGCGCGCAACCGGGCGCTGGACCACATCAGGATGCGTGGGCGCCGCCCCGCGATCGGCGGCGACGAGACCGAGCTGACGGGCAAGGCCGCCGAGTCCGACACGGCCGGTGAGGCGATCGAGGCGCTGGCCACCGACGGCACCCTCTCCCTCATCGCGCGGCTGCCCCAGGACCAGGCCGAGGCGGTCGTCCTGCGCGTGGTCGTCGGCCTCGACGCCAAGACGGCCGCGCAGACGCTGGGCAAGCGCCCGGGTGCCGTACGGACCGCGGCGCACCGGGGCCTGAAGCGCCTCGCCGAACTGCTCGGTGACGATCCGGAATCGGCCGGGGTGCTCGACGCCCTGCCGCCGCAGCGAGAACCGCGTCGCCGCGCGGTGACGTCCGCGACTGTGACGCATCTGCGTACGCGGACGCAGAAGGATGTGTGATGGCCGACGAGCTGAACAGGTGGCTGGACCGCGAAACAGCGGAACGCTTGCTGCGGGGAGAGTCACTCGAAGCTGTCGACCCGGCCGACCGCGATCAGGCCGAACGGCTCGCCAAGACCCTTGAGGCACTGACCGCCGAACCGGCGCCGGCCTGCGAAGAACTCCCGGGAGAGGCCACCGCGTTGGCGGCATTCCGGGCATCCCGCGCGGGCCGCGACGGCATTCCCGCGACCCCCGGCACGCTGGGCGGACCGACGGCCGACGAGGTCGGTCTCGTCCGGCTCGGCGCCCCCGTGGACCGGCTGCGGCGCCCGCGCCGGGGGCGGCCCGTCCGGCTCGCCCTCGCCGCCGCGCTCGCCGTCGGCATGGTCGGCGGAGTCGCCGTGGCGGCCGGAACCGGAGTCCTGCCGACGCCGTTCGACCGCGACGAGCCCGCCCGCCCCGCCTCCACGGTCTCCGCGCCGCCCGAGACGGAACGCCCGCTCGTATCGCCCTCCCCGGAGGAGGACGCGCCGGCCGGCACCCCGACCGGCGGCGGCAACGCGGCGACCCAGGACCCCGGCGCCGGCAAGGAGACGCCGCCCGGCGGACCCGCCGACGACAAGGCCGACGGCGACGGCCGGCGCGGCTCCGGCGGCTGGTGGCGCGGAGTCGTCTCCTCCTGCCGGGACTTCCGGGACGGCAAGGCGGTCGCCGGCGACCGCCGCCGCACCCTGGAGGGCGCGGCGGGCGGCCACGGCCGGGTGCAGACGTACTGCGACCGGGTCCTGCGGCTCGTGGACGCCCGGACCGGCGGCGACGCCAAGGACCGGGACAAGGGCCGGGGCCACGGCAACGGTGACGGCGACGGGCGGCACGACGACGGCGACTGGAGCGACGGGGGCGGTCCGGGCCGGGACGACGACACCCCGAACGGCCTGACCCGCGGCGACGACCGGAGCTCCCAGGAGAACCCCGAAGCGGGCGCACGCCCCACCGACGACACCGAGAGCGGCTCCGTCGCAAGCCGCTGACCTGCGGTTTTTGAGACGGATAGAAAAATCTTCGCACCCGGAGTGACGTTTTCGGGCGCCCCGGCGCTGATCTGAGTGAGCCGACTGGTCATCGGCCCTCGCACAGAGCCGGGGTTCCCCCCGTACCTACGGCTCGTGCATCGGCGCGGGCGGGACACGTTCCCCCGGTCCCGCCCGCGCCCCACACACCGCCTCTCACCAGTGGACGACGACCTTGTCGCCGGTCCGCACCCGCGCGAACATCTCCCGGATCGCCGGCTCGTCCGCCACGTTCACACAGCCGTGCGAGGCGCCCGCGTAACCCCGGGCCGCGAAGTCCGACGAGTAGTGCACCGCCTGCCCGCCGCTGAAGAACATCGCGTACGGCATCGGGGAGTCGTAGAGCGTCGACACATGGTGGCGTGACTTCCAGTAGACGCTGAACACGCCCTCCCGGGTCGGGGTGTACTCCGAGCCGAACCGCACCGGCACCGTCAGCTCCGTCCGGCCGTCCACCATCCAGCGCAGCGTCCGGCTCTCCTTGCTGACGCACAGCACCCGGCCGGTCAGACAGCGGGCGTCCGGCGCGTCGGCCGGCTGGCCGCCCATCAGATACAGGTCCCAGCGGCCCGGTTCACGGGTCATCTTCAGCAGCCGCTCCCAGGTGACCCGGTCCGTCCTGCCGGTCTTCGGCAGGCCCCGCTTGCCCTGGAAGCCCCGGACCGCCCGCTCGGTGAGGTCGTCGTAGACACCGGTCGGCCCGTCGTAGAGCCAGGCGATCTGGCGTAGCCGCGCCTGCAGTTCCCGTATGTCGCGGCCCTTGTCGCCGGGCTTCCACAGGACGGCGGGCGCGGGCGGTGCCGCCGGGGCGCTCGGCTTGTCGTCGGGCGGCGCCGACTTCGGCGACGGGGTGCCGCTCGGCAGCTCTACGCGCACCGGTGACTGCCGCTCCCCGTCCGGTCCCTGCACCGTGCAGCCGCCGAGCACGGCGATCGCCGCTCCGCAGGCAGCCACGGCCGTCGGCACGCGCAGGCCGCCCGGTCGTCCGCCGCGCCCGTCCCGAGTGCTCCGCCCCATGCCCCTGGTACGCATCCAGGCCCCCGTCGTCTCATCGCGGCCGCCCCCGGCCATGCGGATGTCACTCGACATGTTCCCCGCGCGTGACCGGTGGCGAACCAGGCGGCATGGTGGAACACAGGAGTCACGGTGGCCGGCGGGACGGGCCGCCCGACGACACCCCAGCGACGCGAGAGGCACCCACCATGGCGCGTGAGTCGGAGTCCGGACTGCCCATCGAACCGGTCTACGGACCGGACGCGCTCCAGGGCTGGGACCCCGCCGAGAGGCTGGGCGAGCCCGGCGCCTACCCGTTCACCCGCGGCGTCTACCCGACGATGTACACCGGGCGGCCCTGGACGATGCGCCAGTACGCCGGGTTCGGCACGGCCGCCGAGTCCAACGCCCGCTACCGGCAGCTCATCGGGCACGGCACCACCGGGCTCTCCGTCGCCTTCGACCTGCCCACCCAGATGGGCCACGACTCCGACGCGCCCCTCGCGCACGGCGAGGTCGGCAAGGTCGGCGTGGCCGTCGACTCGATCGACGACATGCGGGTGCTGTTCGACGGCATTCCGCTGGACCAGGTGTCGACGTCCATGACCATCAACGCGCCGGCGGCCCTGCTGCTGCTCCTGTACCAGCTCGTCGCCGAGGAGCAGGGCGTCGGCGCCGACCAGCTCACCGGCACGATCCAGAACGACGTGCTGAAGGAGTACATCGCACGCGGCACCTACATCTTCCCGCCGAAGCCCTCCCTGCGGCTGACCGCGGACATCTTCCGGTACTGCCGGGCCGAGATCCCGCGCTGGAACACCATCTCCATCTCCGGCTACCACATGGCCGAGGCGGGGGCGAGCCCCGTCCAGGAGATCGCCTTCACCCTCGCCGACGGCATCGAGTACGTCCGTACGGCGGTCGCCGCGGGCATGGACGTGGACGACTTCGCGCCCCGGCTGTCGTTCTTCTTCGTGGCCCGGACGACGTTCCTGGAGGAGGTCGCCAAGTTCCGCGCCGCCCGGCGGATCTGGGCCCGGGTCATGCGGGAGGAGTTCGGCGCCCGGAACCCGAAGTCCCTGATGCTGCGCTTCCACACCCAGACCGCCGGAGTCCAGCTGACGGCCCAGCAGCCCGAGGTGAACCTGGTGCGGGTCGCCGTCCAGGGCCTCGCGGCGGTGCTCGGCGGCACCCAGTCCCTGCACACCAACTCCTACGACGAGGCGATCGCCCTGCCGACGGACCGCTCCGCCCGGCTGGCCCTGCGCACCCAGCAGGTGCTCGCCTACGAGACGGACGTGCCCGCGACCGTCGACCCGTTCGCCGGGTCCTACGCCGTGGAGCGGATGACGGACGACGTGGAGGAGGCCGCGCGGGACCTGATGCGCCGGGTCGAGGACCTCGGCGGTGCCGTCGCCGCCATCGAGCGGGGGTTCCAGAAGGACGAGATCGAGCGCAACGCCTACCGGATCGCGCAGGAGACCGACTCGGGCGAACGGGTCGTCGTCGGCGTCAACCGGTTCCGGCTCGACGAGGAGGAGCCGTACGAGCCGCTGCGGGTGGACCCGGCCATCGAGGCCCGGCAGGCCGAGCGGCTCGCACGGCTGCGCGCCGAACGCGACGGGCGGGCGGTGGAGACGGCGCTGGCCGCGCTCCGCAAGGCGGCGGCCGGCGACGACAACGTGCTGTACCCGATGAAGGAGGCGCTGCGGGCCCGCGCCACGGTGGGCGAGGTCTGCGACACCCTGCGGGAGGTGTGGGGCCGCTACGAGCCGTCCGGCACCTTCTGAGCACGGCCGCCGGACGCCGGTGTCCCACCCTGCGGAACACCGGGTGCACGCGCCGGGACACGTGTGACACTCCTGTCCATGTTCGGCGTCATCGATCTCCCGACCTATCTGGCAGGTCTGGTCCTCATCATCCTGCTGCCCGGTCCCAACTCGCTCTACGTCCTCTCGGTGGCCGCCCGGCGCGGCGTCCGCGCCGGGTACACCGCCGCGGCCGGCGTCTGGTGCGGGGACGCCGTGCTGATGACCCTGTCCGCGGCCGGGGTCGCCTCGCTGCTCCAGGCGAACGCCCTGCTGTTCGGGATCGTGAAGTACGCCGGCGCGGGCTATCTGACCTGGCTCGCGATCGGCATGCTGCGGGCCGCCTGGGCCATGTGGCGCACCCGCCGGGAGACGGTCGCCGCGGCCACCGGGGAGGCCCCGGCCGGCGAGGAGCGGCCCTTCCGCCGCGCCCTGGTCGTCAGCCTGGTCAACCCCAAGGCGATCCTGTTCTTCGTCGCCTTCTTCGTGCAGTTCGTCGACCCGGCCTACGCCCACCCGGCCGTCTCCTTCGTGGTGCTCGGCACCCTCGCGCAGCTGGCCAGCGTCCTCTACCTCAGCGCCCTGATCTTCAGCGGCACCCGGCTGGCCGCCGCGTTCCGCCGCCGCAGGCGTCTGTCGGCCGGGGCGACCTCGGCGGCGGGTGCGCTGTTCCTCGGGTTCGCGGTGAAGCTGTCGCTGGCCGGCGCGTAGGTCAGACCAGGCGGAGTTCCCCCGCGTACTGCGCCAGTCCCTCCGCGGTCGTCCCCGCCCAGCCGACACAACCGTCGGGGCGGACCAGGAAGACTCCGGTGCCGTAGGTCGCGTGGTGGCGAGGCCCGCTACGGCATCCGCTGGGCGCTGCCCGTCACCGTGGGCGGGAGGACAGCGCCCGCCGCAGCAGCGGGGTCGCCCACTCCTCGACGTACCGGTTGAAGAGCCGGGCGAGGAACAGCATCGCGGCGACCGTGAGCAGGGCGGTGGCCGCGGACGGCAGACCGAGCCCCTGGTGCAGCGCCTCGATGACGACCCAGCCCAGATGCTCGTGCACCAGGTAGAAGGGGTACGTCAGCGCGCCGGCGACGGTCAGCCAGCGCCGGTCGGCCCACCGCAGCCACCCCAGCGCGATCGCGGCCACGGCCGCAAAGCCGCAGGTGACGACCAGGATGATGCCGAGCGAACCGCGGTACGAGAAGGCGTCGACGTCCGGCGCGTGCCACAGCCGGGTCACCGCCTGGTGCTGGCCGAGCAGCCAGCTCACCGCCACGACACCCCACGCGTAGGCGTCCCGCCGGTCGCGGTGCACCAGGTACAGGCCGACCCCGCCGATGAAGAAGGGCGCGTACTCGGGCATCAGCACGAGGTCGAGGAGCGGTTCCCGGGCGGCCTGCGCGAGTGCGGCGGCCAGCGTCCAGGCGGCGCAGAACAGGATGATCCGCCGCCGGGTCGCGCCGGGCAGCACGACGCACAGCGCGAACAGCGCGTAGAAGCGGATCTCCGCCCACAGCGTCCAGCACACCCCCAACACCCGGTCGGCGCCCAGCGGCTGCTGGAGCATCGTCAGGTTCACCAGTGCGTCGCTGGGCGAGACCGCCCGGTACGCGACGACGGGCAGCGCGAACACGGCCGTCACCAGGACGACCGCCGCCCAGTACGCCGGCAGCAGCCGGGCCGCGCGGGACGCGAAGAACGACGTCAGGGTGCGGCCCCAGCCGCTCATGCAGATCACGAAGCCGCTGATCACGAAGAACACCTGCACACCCAGGCAGCCGTACGCGAACCAGCTGTGCAGCGTGGGGAACTGCAGGCTCGGCGAGCTGCCCCAGGCGTGGGCTACCTCGCCGTCGCGGCCGCCGTAGTGGTACGCCGCCACCATCAGCGCGGCGACGAGCCGCAGTCCGTCCAGGGCGCGCAGCCGGCTTTGGCCCGGGCGGCTGACCGGGCGGGCCGGAGCCTTCGCCGCGATGGGCGCGTCGATCACGCGGAGCCCCCGCGGGCCGACCGGCGTATGTCCCGGGCGCGGCGGGCCACGCGGCGTACGGTGGCGTTGCGCGGGAGGAAGGACAGCTGCGCGGGCAGCCCGCCCGGCAGCCCCAGCGAGGTCAGCCGCCGGCGCTTGAAGTAACGCAGCGTGCCGTCGTCCTGATGCGCCGCCAGATAGCGTTCCGTCTCCGCGCGCAGCCCCGGCAGGATCTTCGGCTGCATCGCGAAACCGACCGCGCGCACCAGCGCGCCCAGCGCCTCGACGTCCCTGCCCGGACGCCGCTCCGCCACCGCCCCCGGGTCCTCCAGCGCGGGCAGCAGCGCGTCCACGATCGTCACGGGCACCCGATTGCTGTTCTCGTACGGCGTCAGCCGCTCCAGCAGCAGGTCCGTGCCCACCCGGGCGACCGGCAGACCGTACAGCGCGGACGCCGTCAGCAGCGCCGTGGAGAAGCAGCCGGCCACCAGCGCCGGACGCGTCCGCTGGAACAGCACCTCGGCGAGCACGGGTGTGTCACAGACGACGAGTTCGGCGCCGAGCCGCCCCGCCTCCTCCTCCAGACTGCGCGTGAACCGCGCGGGCGCCGACGGATGCGGCTTGAACACCACCCGCTCATGGCCGAGCGCCACCACACCCCTCAGCATCCGCAGATGCAGGGCGTCCTCCTCGTCGGGGGAGAGGATGCCGAGCGCGGACAGATACTGGCCGAGCAGCAGCGCGGGCTCCTCGACGTCCGGCAGGCCCTCGGCCCCGTCCGCGAGGGAGGCCAGCACCTTGGTGAGCGCCGGCGCCGGCACGACCTCCGCCGGTACGCCGAACTCGGTGAGCAGCAGCGGGGCGAGCCCCGGGACCAGGTCGACGTGCAGCACCCGGTCCACCCGGGTGCCGACCAGCGGGTCGATCTTGTTGCGGGTCGGGCCGTAGCTCATCAGGCCGTCCGCGTAGACGGTGACGGGGGCGCCGGTGAAGATCCGGGCGAGCGTCAGCGACGGGTCGACCTGGATCGACTCGACGGCCAGCTCGACATCGTCGTCGCCCAGGCGCCACTCGTGCCGCAGGAACCGCTCCCACAACGGCAGATCGTCGGGCCGGGGCGACCACCCGCCGGGGTGGAAAGGGAAGAACGTCTCGTTGTACGACACCACGTCGTCGAACCGGTCGCGCAGCCGCGCGAACCCCGGCATGGAGTCCAGACCCGGAGTGGTCTCGGGGGTCGCCGCGTTGTTGCAGACCAGCAGGACGCGACGGCCGGTGGAGTCGAAGCAGCCCGCGTCCAGGGCGGCGGCCAGCGTGGCGGCGCCGTACAGCGTGGACGCCTGGAAGATCCGGGTGGTCACGCGGCGGCCCCCACGACGGCGGGACGGCGCCGCAGCCGCCGCAGCCGGGTGGCGCGCCGCACGTCCATCGAGTCCAGCGCCTCCTCCAGCACATCCTGCGGCATTCGGCGCAGCGCCGCGGCACTCATCGATTTAAGTTTCCTCGCCACCGCCGGTTCGAACCTTTCGATGGACGTCAGGTGATGGGAAATGATCGCGCAATACGTGCGCACGGCTTTCGGCAGCAGAACATCCGCGGCGGAATCCTGTGCCGTTTCCGACACGACCTGGTCGAATGCGCGGATGAAATCCAGCTGCCGTACGTCCCCGATCTGCGTCAGCGACGAGGCGACCCCGCGCCGGTAGAAGACACCGAGCAGTCCGACCGCGGCGAAGGACTCCGCCTCGCGGTGCAGCCGCCAGATCCAGGGCCGGTCCTCCGCGGTGCGCAGCCCGTCGGTGAAGTGCAGCAGCCCCCGCTCGGCGAGCCGGCGGTGGTAGACGCCCGCCCAGGCGTACGCGTAGTCGACGGACGTGGAGCGGTCGGCCGGCAGGATCGCGTCCCGCGGACGCAGCACGACACCCCGGCGGCCGTGCGGCACCCGGTGCACCGTCCGCGCCCGCCCCGTGCACTGGACATGGTCCGTGCGCACGAAATCGCAGCCCAGCCCCTCGATGGCGGCGACCAGCCGGGCGTAGTAGCCGGGCGCCAGCCAGTCGTCGCCGTCCAGGAACGTCAGATACTCGCCGCGCGCCCGGTCGATCCCGGTGTTGCGCGCGGTCGCCAGCCCCCCGTTGCGCTCGTGCCGCACGAGCACGGCACCCGGCAGCTCGCGCTCGGCGCGCGCGAGGATCTCCGGGGTCCCGTCGCGCGAACAGTCGTCGACGAGGATGAACTCGAAGTCGTCGCGTGCGTTCGCACGAAGACTCCTGAGGGTGTCGGGCGCGTATTGCCGCACGTTGAAGAACGGCACGATGACGGAGAGCTTGACCACGGAAAAGACCGTAGGGGGCGGCCCGGCATTCGTCTTGACGCCTCAATTGATTTCAGGTGAACGGCGAGTGGAGAAGCCGTGAACCGGGTTTTCCCTCCCCCCTGAGGCGGCCGGATTCGCCGTTCGTCGGTGCGCTGTTCACCGTTTGTTGTGTTCGGGTTGGGCGGCCGTCCCGAATGCGTTCCTAGCGTCATCGACGTGCCAGCGAGAACGACGAAGACCCGGCGAGTGGCCGTCCTCGCGGATTCCGACACCCGGTGGAAATGGGGTGCGCTCACCGCGCGCCGTATCGCCCCCGAGGACACGGACGTCCGCCTGGACGGATACCTCCTGCGCGGCCGGGCCACCCCCACACCACGCCAGCTCCAGGAGGTCGGCGTCCCCGCCGACTCCCTGCGCGAGGTGACCACGGCCGAGTTCCTGGACACCATGGCCCGGCAGCCGTACGACGTCGTCGTCCTCGCGCTGGTCGGCGGCGGGGTGCAGGCCGTGCTGCACGGGCTCAAGCGCGTGTGGGAGGACCGCGAGAGGCGCCCCGTCGTGGTCACCGGCTATGTCGGCGTCGTCTACGAGAAGCTCGCCGACGGCCTGCTGCTGCGGCACGGCGCGGACCTCGTCCTCGCCAACTCCCGGCAGGACGCCGAGCGGTTCCGGGCCGTGTACGAGGGGGTCGGTGCCGATGCCTCGGCGGTGACCGAGGTGGCACTGCCGTTCCTGGGCGGTGATCCCTACACGGGGGAGCACGATCCGTACACGGTGGTGTTCGCGGCCCAGCCGTCCGTGCCGGAGAACCGCCGGGACCGCACGTATCTGCTGGAGCGCCTGGTCCGGCACGCCCGGCTGCACCCCGAGCGGGAGGTCCTGCTCAAGCTGCGCTCCAGGCCGGGCGAACACACCACGCACATCGAGGAACTGCCGTACCAGAAGCTCGCCGGGAAGCTGGCCGCGCCGGACAACTTCCAGCTGGTGTACGGGCACATGGGCGAGGTGCTGGACCGCGCCGACCTGTTGGTCACGGTCAGCTCCACGGCCGCGCTGGAGTCCCTGCACCGCCGTATCCCCACCGCGGTCCTCACCGACCTCGGGGTGCGTGAGGCGCTCGGCAACCACCACTTCATCGGCTCCGGCTGCCTGGCCTCCTGGGACCAGCTGGACGCCGGACACCGGCCGGCTCCGGACGACGAGTGGGTGGCCCGGCAGGGCGTGGCCACGGACGGCGCGTTCGACGCGGCCCGCGAACGGATCGCCGAGCTCCTCGCCCTGCCGCTCCCGCCCCTGACCCCGTACTACACCCCCGCCACGGCCCAGGGTTACCTCCCCGCCGTCCTCGCCCGCCACCACCTCACCCCCGACGGCTCACCGCTGCCCGGAGCGCCCGCCACCGCCGGAGCGCCCGGCCCCGTCCGGCAGATCGTGCGCCGGGCCGCGCGCGGCGCCTACCGGCACGGCGTCCAGCGCGTCGCCCCCGTGATCCGGCGGATGGGCGAGCTGTGACCGCCCAAGGACGCCCCCATCGACAAGGAGAAACCATGTCCGACCCGGCCACGGGCCACGGCACCTCGACCCGCCGGGTGCTCGCCGTGATCCCCGCACGCGGCGGCTCCAAGGGCGTGCCCGCGAAGAACCTCGCCCCGGTCGGCGGAGTCCCGCTGGTGGCCCGCGCGGTGCGCGCCTGCCGGGCGAGCCGGCTGGTGACCGACGTCGTCGTCTCCACCGACGACCGGGCCATCGCCGAAGCCGCCCGGCAGGCCGGCGCCGAGGTCGTACTGCGGCCCGCCGCCATCGCCGGGGACACCGCCACCTCCGAGGCGGCGGTCCTGCACGCCCTCGACACCCATGAGGCGCTGCACGGCGCGCCCGTCGACGTGGTCCTGCTCGTGCAGTGCACCAGCCCGTTCCTGGTTCGCGACGACATCGAGAAGGTCGCCGCCGCGGTCGCCGAGAACGGCGCCGACACCGCCGTCACCGTGGCACCCTTCCACGGCTTCGTGTGGCGCGAGACAGCGACCGGCGAGACCGGCGAGTCCACCGGGGGCGGCGGCCACGGCGTCAACCACGACCCGTCCCACCGCCCGCGCCGCCAGGACCGCCCCGAGGACTTCCTGGAGACCGGCGCCGCCTACGCCATGGACGCGGCCGGCTTCCGCAAGCACGGTCACCGGTTCTTCGGCCGCACCGAACTCGTGCGGACCGACCCCGCCCGCGTCCTGGAGATCGACGACCCGCACGACCTGGCCCGCGCCCGCGCACTGGCCCCCCTCCTCGACGGCCCTGGTGCGCTGCCGACCGCCGCCGACATCGACGCGGTGGTCCTGGACTTCGACGGCACCCAGACCGACGACCGGGTGCTGATCGACTCCGACGGACGGGAGTTCGTCGCCGTGCACCGCGGCGACGGCCTCGGCATCGCGGCCCTCCGCCGAAGCGGACTGAAGCTGCTGATCCTGTCCACGGAACAGAACCCGGTCGTCGCCGCCCGCGCCCGCAAGCTGCGGATCCCCGTGCTGCACGGCGTCGACCGCAAGGACCTCGCCCTCAAGCAGTGGTGCGAGGAACAGGGCATCGCGCCCGAGCGCGTGCTCTACGTCGGCAACGACGTCAACGACCTCCCGTGCTTCGCCCTCGCCGGCTGGCCCGTGGCGGTCGCGAGCGCCCACGACGTCGTCCGCGGCGCCGCGCGCGCGGTCACCACCGCCCCCGGTGGCGACGGCGCTGTCCGGGAGATCGCCGGCTGGATCCTCGGCCCCTCCCTCGACTCCCTCCCCAAGTAAGCCCAAGTGAGGAATCCTCTGATGAGCACCAACTCCCGTCTGCGTACGTTCGGTTCGCGCGAGGTCGGCCCCGGCCGCCCCGTGTACATCTGCGGCGAGATCGGCATCAACCACAACGGCGAGCTGGAGAACGCCTTCAAGCTGATCGACGTGGCCGCCGAAGCCGGCTGCGACGCCGTCAAGTTCCAGAAGCGCACCCCCGAGATCTGCACCCCGCGCGACCAGTGGGACATCGAACGCGACACCCCCTGGGGCCGGATGACGTACATCGACTACCGGCACCGCGTCGAGTTCGGCGAGGACGAGTACCGGCAGATCGACGCGTACTGCAGGGAGAAGGGCATCGCCTGGTTCGCCTCCCCGTGGGACACCGAGGCCGTCGCCTTCCTGGAGAAGTTCGACGTGCCCGCCCACAAGGTGGCCTCCGCCTCGCTGACCGACGACGAACTGCTGCGCGAACTGCGCGCGACGGGCCGTACGGTCATCCTCTCCACCGGCATGTCCACCCCGCGCCAGATCCGGCACGCCGTCGAGGTCCTCGGCTCCGACAACATCCTGATGTGCCACGCCACCTCGACCTACCCGGCCAAGGCCGAGGAGCTGAACCTCCGCGTGATCAACACGCTGGAGAAGGAGTACCCGAACGTCCCGATCGGCTACTCCGGCCACGAGACCGGTCTGCAGACCACGCTCGCCGCCGTCGCCCTCGGCGCCGCCTTCGTCGAGCGGCACATCACCCTGGACCGCGCCATGTGGGGCTCCGACCAGGCCGCCTCCGTCGAGCCGCAGGGCCTCACCCGACTGGTCCGGGACATCCGCACCATCGAGGCGTCCCTCGGTGACGGCGTGAAGAAGGTCTACGACTCCGAGCTCGGCCCCATGAAGAAGCTCCGCCGCGTCTCCGGCGTGGTCGCCGAGGCGGAGATCGCCGCCGCGGCCGGCGAACCGGTCACGGTCTGAACCCGGACACCACGAGGCAGGGACGGTCACACCGATGAGCCGCCGCGCCGGGAACGCCGGCCACTCCACTCTCGCGTTCGTCGAGAGCCCGGTACAGCTCCTGAACGTGCTGGAGTGGGCCCACGCCCACGCGCCCGGCGCGGGGCTCACCCTCGTCGTGCTGTCCCCGACCGACCCCATGACCCGCGGTCAGCTCCGCAGGACGGCCGAACTGGCCCGCACCGAGGGGCACACCATCCGCTGGGAGGAGGCCCGGGGCGGTGCCACGGCACCCTTCCGGACCATCGGCGGGCTCGCCGGCCTGCTGCGCCGCGCCGAGCGGATCGTCCTCGGCGACCCCTTCTCCCGGTACGTCCAGCTGCTGCTGACGATCACCGGCGCCCGGGACCTCGTCGTCGTCGACGACGGCACCGCCACCATGGAGTTCGTGGCGCAGCTCGCCCGTGGTGAACGCCTGGTCCGCTGGCACCGCAAGGGCGGTCGCCCCGGCCCGCGCGACCTGCTGTTCGCGCCGGTGTCGGCGGTCGCCCGCAGACGCCTCACCCCCGGCGGCAGCCGGACCGTCGAGGTCTTCTCGTCCATGCCGGTCACTGAGACCCCGCCCGGCGTGACGGTCACGGCGAACACCTTCGCCTGGACCCGTGAACGGTTCGGGCCGCCCCGTATCACCAAGGGCGCCGACCTGGTCGGCACGTCCCTCGTCGAGACCGGCGTGGTGGAGGGCGACCGCTATCTGCGGGCCGTCCGCTCCCTGGCCGCGGCGCACGGCGCCACCCGCTACTTCGCCCACCGCCGCGAGAGCGCCGAGAAACTGCACCGGCTGGCGGTCGAGACGGGACTGGAGGTCGTCCGGCCCGACCTCCCCCTGGAACTGATCGCCCGCCGTGGACCGATCGGCCGTACGGTCCTGAGCTTTCCGTCGACCGTCGTGCACACCCTGCCGCTCGCGCTGGCCGGCACCGGCGTCCGGGTCGCCGTGTGCGACATCGACCCGGAGTGGCTGACCGCCCACGCCTCCCCCCGCGCCCAGGGCTTTCTGTCGGGCGTCACCGGCACCGCACGCGACGTGCACCGTCTGGCGGCGATCAGCGCGGGCTGACTTTGTCGGCGAGGAGGAAGGCCCGCGGACGCTTCTCCTCGCCGACCGGCTCCCGCAGCACCCGAGCCGTCACCCGCAGCCCGGCCTCCGCCAGCCGCTCGGCGACCGTCCCCGGGGTGCGCCAGTGGTAGGTGAGATCGACGTCCCGCCCGAACCGCTCGGCCAGATGCATCCGCCCCGCCTCCCCGGACTGGAACGCCAGCAGCACGGGCGCCCCCGGCCGCAGCACCCGTGCCATCTCGCCGCACGCGTCCGCCAGATGCTCGTCGGGCACATGGATGAGCGAGTACGCGGCGACGATCCCGCCCAGTGTCCCGTCCGGCAGGTCCAGTGCCGTCATCGAGCCGACGTGGAAGCGCAGCGCGGGATGCGCGCGCCGGGCCAGGGCCACCATGCCGGGGGACAGGTCGACCCCGAAGACGGTGAGGCCGAGCCCGTGCAGATGCGCGGTGACCGCGCCAGGACCGCTGCCGAGGTCGGCCACCGGCGCCGGGGCGTGCGCGGCCGCCAGCTCGGCGAACGCGTCGATCAGCGACCGGTCCAGCGGATGCCGGTCGCCCGGCCGGTTCGGGAAGCGGTCCGTGCAGGCGGCGGCGATGGTGTCGTACGAGGCCCGCGTGGCCTCCAGAAAGTCGGCTGGCACCCGGCGACCCTAGGACGCCGCCAAGCCCCCTGTCCGGCGCTTCGCGCGGAGCGTCCGGTCCCGACAGGTGAACACAACCGACAGTTCTGTCCGCGGCGTGGTATCCGTGGAGTATGGGCCGCCCGTGTCGTCGTCACGCTGCGTCGACCACAAGGGCCGGCTCTGTGAAAAGCGCGTGAGTTTACCCACCCAAATCAATACCTACGCGTCGGACGGCCAGATTTTCTTCCCCGAACGGGTTGAAGTTTTGTTGATCGAGGGTCAGTTGGCCGCCTCGGCGTCCTACCCTTCAGAGGGTGAACCAACTGATGTCCGCAGAGTCCGAGGCCGACCAAACCGGAGAATCAGCACTCCCCGGCACCTTGCCGGAAGCGCTGCGCGCCGAGCTCATCGAGTTCCGGCGCGACCTCCACATGCACCCTGAGCTCGGCAATCAAGAGTTCAGAACGACCGCGGCGATCAAGGCCCGCCTGGAGAAGGCCGGCCTGAAGCCCCGCGTCCTCTCGAGCGGCACCGGCCTCGTCTGCGACATCGGCGAGTGGGACGGCGGACGCCCCATGCTCGCGCTGCGCGGCGACATCGACGCGCTCCCCATCCCGGACACGAAGAGTGAGTGCGCCTACCGCTCCACCGTGCCCGACCGCGCCCACGCCTGCGGCCACGACGTGCACACCACCGTCGTCCTCGGCGCCGGGCTCGTCCTGGCCGAGCTGGAGCGGCGTGGACAGCTGCCCCGGCCGGTCCGGCTGCTGTTCCAGCCCGCCGAGGAGGTCCTCCCCGGCGGCGCCGTCGAGGCCATCGCGAACGGCGTGCTCGACGGGGTGGGCCGGTTCCTGGCCCTGCACTGCGACCCCAAGGTGGACGCGGGGCGGATCGGGCTGCGGCAGGGCGCCATCACCTCCGCCTGCGACCGGCTGGAGATCGCTCTCGACGGCCCCGGCGGACACACCGCCCGCCCGCATCTGACGACCGACCTCGTCACCGCCGTCGCCCGCGTCGTCACCGATGTGCCGGCGATCGTCGCCCGGCGCGTCGACGCCCGCAGCGGACTGTCGGTGACTTGGGGCCGCGTCGAGTCCGGGCACGCGCCCAACGTCATCCCGCAGCACGCCGAGGTGGCCGGAACCGTGCGCTGCCTCGACCTCGACACCTGGCGGCAGGCCCCCGACCTGGTCGTCGCCGCGATCGACGAGGTCGCCAACCTGCACCGCGCCAAGTCGGAGATCAACTACGTGCGGGGCGTCCCGCCCGTCGTCAACGACGCCGACTCCACCGAGCTGCTCCGCGACGCGATGACCGCCCGGCGCGGCGCCGACTCCGTCGAGTCCACCGAGCAGAGCCTCGGCGGCGAGGACTTCTCCTGGTACCTGGAGCACGTCCCCGGCGCCATGGCCCGCCTCGGCGTCCGCCACCCGGGCGACAGGATCGGCCGCGACCTGCACCAGGGCGACTTCGACGTCGACGAGTCGGCCATCACGGTCGGCGTGGAGCTGTTCACGGCGGCGGCCCTGCTCGACGCGACCCGCTGAGCCCGGCGCCCGGAACGCGGCCCCGGAGCGCGCCCCGGACACCCCGCCACTCGTCTCGCCCCCTCCGCTTGCGACCCGCCGGAGCCGGGGGGAGTCTGGGCCATGGCGGGCGGTCCGGAGCGCTGTCGCGCGGAAGGCACCCGTGGGTGCGATCGCCCCATGCGTGCCTTTCGGTCCGGTGGTTCACAAGGACGTAACCGGCCATCGGCACGAATGGATAACGGCACGGCGAAACCCCGTTCCCAGGAGTGTCTACGCGCGTTAATGTGCGCCGAACCCAGCACCCACTGCGGGGCTTGGAGAATGGGGACTTCACGATGCGTCGGACATCCAAACTGACCAGTGTCGCGGTGGGGGTCGCGTCGATCGCGCTCGCTGCCACGGCGTGCGGTGGTACCAGCAGTGACAGCGGCAGCGGAAGCGACGGCAGCGGCGACTCCAAGGGTCTCGCCATCGCCTACGACATCGGCGGCAAGGGCGACCAGTCCTTCAACGACGCCGCCTACGCCGGCCTGCAGAAGGCGGCGAAGGAGTTCGATTACAAGACGGCCGACATCGAGCCCACCGAGGGCGAGACGGACGCCGACAAGGAGCAGCGGCTCTCGTCGCTGGCCAAGCAGGGCTACAACCCGGTGATCGGCGTCGGCTTCGCCTACGGTCCCGCGATGGAGGCCGTGGCCAAGAAGTACCCGAAGACCACCTTCGGCATCGTCGACTCGGTGGTCGAGGGCGAGAACGTCGCCTCCCTCGTCTTCGCCGAGCAGGAGGCCTCCTACCTGGCCGGTGTCGCGGCGGCCAAGGCCACCAAGACGAACACGGTGGGCTTCGTCGGCGGTGTCGACGTCCCGCTGATCCACAAGTTCGAGGCCGGTTACAAGCAGGGCGTGCAGGACACCAACCCCAAGGTGAAGGTCCTGTCGCAGTACCTGACGCAGACCGCCGAGGAGGGTGGCTTCTCCAGCCCCGACAAGGGCAAGGCCGCCGCCGAGGGCCAGATCGAGAAGGGCTCGGACGTCGAGTACGCCGCCGCCGGCCTCTCCGGCCAGGGCGTCATCGAGGCCGCGTCGAAGGCCAAGGTCTGGGCGATCGGTGTCGACTCCGACCAGTACAAGCAGGCGGCCCTCGCCAACTACAAGGGCTCGATCCTGACCTCCGCCCTGAAGGACGTCGGCGGTGCCGTGTTCACGCTGGCCAAGTCCGTCCACGACGGTGAGCCGCTGACCGGCACGCAGACCTTCGACCTCAAGGTCGACGGCGTGGGCCTGTCGGACTCCAACCCCGAGTTCGCGAAGATCCCGGGTCTGGCCGAGGCCGTCGAGAAGGCCAAGGAAGGCATCATCGACGGCACCATCAAGGTCAAGACCGAGTAGTCGCGGTCGTACGGCAGTTCGGCCGTGCGGGCGTTCAGCGGGCGGGCATCCCTCGGGTGCCCGCCCGCTCGCCGTTCCCGGCCCCCCGCGCGAGTGACGCGCCGGTCACCCTCGGCCACCCGCCGGCCCCTGTCGCGGGCCCTCGGAGTGCCCCGGGCATGCGGTTGGCCACGGGCCTATAACAAGGTGGACAGAAGGGGTTTCCTGGCAGGTCTACGCGCGTTACTCTGCGGCGGAAGCCAGCGCCGTAGCTGCAAGCTGTCCCAAGGCTGTACCGTCCCGGCGCTAGTACGACAGGAGTCACACGACATGCGCCGGATTTCCCGGATCACGGTCGCGGGCGCAGCGACCGCCTCTCTGGCCCTCGCTCTCTCCGCCTGCGGCGGCACCTCCACCGAGGCCTCCTCGGAGGGTTCGAAGGGCGGGGACAAGGGTCTCGCCATCGCGTACGACGTCGGCGGCAAGGGCGACCAGTCCTTCAACGACGCCGCGTACGCGGGCCTGGAGAAGGCGAAGAAGGACTTCGGCTACACGACCGCCGACGTCGAGCCCACCGACGGTGAGACGGACGCCGACAAGGAGCAGCGCCTCGCGTCGCTGGCCAAGCAGGGCTACAACCCGGTGATCGGTGTCGGCTACGCCTACGCCGCCGCCGTCAAGGGCGCCGCCGAGAAGTTCCCGAACACCACCTTCGGCATCGTCGACGACTCCACCGTCGAGGCGAAGAACGTCGCCGACCTCGTCTTCTCCGAGGAGGAGGCGTCGTACCTGGCCGGTGTCGCCGCCGCCAAGAGCACCAAGACGAACACCGTCGGCTTCGTGGGCGGCGTGGACATCCCGCTGATCCACAAGTTCCAGGCCGGCTTCGAGCAGGGCGTCAAGGACACCAACCCCAAGGCCAAGGTCCTCACCCAGTACCTCACGCAGACCGCTGAGGAGGGTGGCTTCTCCAGCCCCGACAAGGGCAAGTCGGCCGCCGAGGGCCAGATCGAGAAGAAGGCGGACGTCGTCTACGCCGCCGCCGGTGTGTCCGGTCAGGGTGTCATCGAGGCCGCCGCCGCCAACAAGGTGTGGGCGATCGGCGTCGACTCCGACCAGTACAGCCAGGAAGCGCTCGCCAAGTACAAGGACTCGATCCTGACCTCGGCGATGAAGGACGTCGCCAAGGCGGTGTACAACCTGGCGAAGTCGGTCGAGGACGGCAAGCCCGAGACCGGTATCGTTCGTGGCGATCTGAAGTCGGGTGAGGTGAGCCTGTCGAACTCCAACCCGAAGTTCGCGGACAATGCCGAGCTTCAGGAAGCCCTCAAGACGGCCAAGGAGAAGATCGTCAGCGGCGAGATCAAGGTCAAGACCAGCTGAGTGAAGCCAGACCCTGAGCAGCGGTAACCCCAGGGGTTGTGTCCGCTCGACGGGGTACGGGGAGGCTCGCTCCCCGTACCCCGTTGTCGCGGTACGCCGGCCCCTTTTCAGGCCATAGGGGCGCTACGCGCGTAGACGACCCCCGTCCCCAGGAGTGTGCGCCATCAAAGCGTCCAGCAGCCCTCCGGCCGGCGCGGCGGTCAACGGTCAGGTGACCGCCGTCGAGCTCGCCGGGATCACCAAGCGTTTCCCGGGCGTCGTGGCCAACCACGACATCCACCTCACCGTCAACAAGGGCACCGTGCACGCCCTCGTCGGCGAGAACGGCGCCGGCAAGTCGACCCTGATGAAGATCCTCTACGGCATGCAGAAGCCGGACGAGGGCACCATCGCGGTCGACGGCGAGCAGGTGACCTTCTCGTCCCCGGCCGACGCCATCGTGCGCGGCATCGGCATGGTCCACCAGCACTTCATGCTCGCGGACAACCTCACCGTCCTCGAGAACGTGGTGCTGGGCAGCGAGAAGCTGTACGGCATCGGTGCCAAGGCCCGCCGCAAGATCAAGGACATCTCCGAGCGCTACGGCCTCGGCGTGGAGCCCGACCGCCTCGTCGAGGAGCTCGGCGTCGCCGCCCGCCAGCGCGTGGAGATCCTCAAGGTCCTCTACCGCGGCGCCCGCACCCTCATCCTCGACGAGCCGACCGCGGTCCTCGTGCCGCAGGAGGTCGACGCGCTCTTCGAGAACCTGCGCGAGCTGAAGTCCGAGGGCCTGTCGGTCATCTTCATCTCCCACAAGCTGGGCGAGGTGCTCTCCGTCGCCGACGAGATCACCGTCATCCGCCGCGGCACCACCGTCGGCACGGCCGTCCCCGCCGAGACCACGCCGAAGCAGCTCGCCGAGATGATGGTCGGCAGCGAACTGCCCACGCCGGAGACCGCCGAGTCCACGGTCACCGACCGCCCCGTCATCACCGTGGACAAGCTCCGTCTGGAGGCGGCCGGCGGCAAGGCCCTGCTGGACGACATCACCTTCACCATCCACGCGGGCGAGGTCCTGGGCATCGCCGGCGTCGAGGGCAACGGCCAGACCGAACTCGTCGACGCCCTCATCGGCCTCAAGCACGCCGACTCCGGCACGATCACCCTCGCCGACGAGGAGATCACCGGCTGGGCCACCCGCAAGCGCCGCGAGCAGGGCATCGGCTACATCCCCGAGGACCGGCACCGCCACGGCCTGCTCCTGGAGGCCCCCCTCTGGGAGAACCGCATCCTCGGCCATGTCACCGAGGAGCCCCTCGCCAAGGGCGTCTGGCTGAACCCCAAGGCCGCCCAGCAGGACACCCGCCGCATCGTCGAGGCGTACGACGTCCGCACCCCCGGCATCGACGTCACCGCCGCCTCGCTGTCCGGCGGCAACCAGCAGAAGCTGATCGTCGGCCGCGAGATGAGCCACAAGCCGCGCTTCCTGATCGCCGCGCACCCCACCCGCGGTGTCGACGTCGGCGCGCAGGCGGCGATCTGGGACCACATCCGCGAGGCCCGTCGCGAGGGCCTGGCCGTGCTGCTGATCTCCGCCGACCTCGACGAGCTGATCGGCCTGTCCGACACCCTCCGCGTGATCTACAACGGCAAGCTGGTCGCGGACGCCGACCCGGCCACCATCACCCCGGAGCAGCTGGGCTCGGCGATGACGGGTGCCGCCACCGGGCACCTCGAAGACGACGACACGACCCCCGGGACTCCCGACCTGAGCAAGTCTCCCGAGTCCGGCGAAGACGAGGCACGCTGATGAAGAAGTTCGACAAGGAGCGCGTGCTCCTCGCGGTGGCCGGACCGGTCATCGCGCTGGCCGTGGCCTTCGTGCTCAGCGCGATCGTCCTGATCGCCTCGGGCAAGAGCCCGGTCGAGCCGTACACCCTGATGTTCGAGCAGCTCGGCTTCTCGGACATCCAGGTGCTGATCATCAACCAGGCGTCGCTGTACTACATCGCCGCCCTCGCGGTCGCCATCGGCTTCCGGATGAACCTGTTCAACATCGGTGTCGACGGCCAGTACCAGCTCGCCGCCATGATGGCCGCCGTCGTCGGCGCCCACGCCAACCTCCCGGCCGGCCTCCAGGTCCCGCTGCTCCTCCTCACCGCCGTCCTCACCGGCGCCTTCTGGTCCGGCATCGCCGGTGTCCTGAAGGTCACCCGGGGCGTCAGCGAGGTCGTCGCGACGATCATGCTCAACGCGATCGCGACCTCCGTCATCGCCTACCTGTGGCTGCCGAACGTCTTCGGCGTCAAGGTCGGCAACAACAACACCACCGGCGAGATGCACGAGTCCGGCTGGGTCTCCGGCATCCCCGTCGGCGACGCCGGCGAGATCTACGGCCTGGTCTTCCTCGCCGTGCTCCTCGGCATCGGCTACTGGGTCGTCCTCAACCGCACCCGCTTCGGCTTCGACCTGCGCGCCTCCGGCGCCTCCGAGACCGCCGCCGCGGCCAGCGGCGTCGACCCCAAGCGCATGGTGCTCACCGCCATGCTGCTCTCCGGCGGCATCGCGGGCCTCGCCGGCCTGCCGATCCTGCTCGGCGACACCCACACGTACAGCCTGAACTTCCCCACCGGCATCGGCTTCCTCGGCATCGGCATCGCGCTGCTCGGCCGCAACAGCCCCGTCGGCATCGCGTTCGCCGCCCTGCTGTGGGCCTGGCTCGACAAGGCGTCCCCCGAGCTGGACTTCCACGGCTACGACAAGGAGATCGCGGTCATCATGCAGGGCCTGATCGTCCTCTCGGTCGTCGTCTCCTACGAGGCCGTCCGCGAGTGGGGCCTGCGCCGCCAGCAGCGCCGGGTCGGCGCCGAACTGGCAGCCGGTCACGTCCTCGGCGCCGACAACAACACCACGAAGGAGGTGGCTGGCCGATGACTGCCCCGACCTCAGCGGTTGATGTCAACCAGCCCTCGCTGCAGCCCGCGGCGCCGACCGGCCGCCGTCTTTCCTGGCAGGTGCTGCTGCTGGTCATCGCCGGAGCCCTGGCACTGACCTCGATCGTCCGCATCATCACCGGCGCCGACGGCATCACCAACGTCAGCCAGATGTCCACCGCGCTCCAGCTCGCCGTGCCGATCGGCCTCGCCGGTCTCGGCGGTCTGTGGGCCGAGCGGGCCGGCGTCGTCAACATCGGTCTCGAGGGCATGATGATCCTCGGTACCTGGTTCGGCGCCTGGGCCGGCTTCCAGTGGGGCCCCTGGACCGGCGTCGTCGTCGGCATCGCCGGCGGCTGCATCGGCGGCGTCCTGCACGCCATCGCCACCGTCACCTTCCGGGTCAACCACATCGTCTCCGGTGTGGCGCTGAACATCCTCGCGCTCGGCATCACCCGCTACCTCGCGCCCCTCGCCTTCGAGGGCCACGCGGGCGGCTCCGCCAAGCAGTCCCCGGCGGTCGAGACCCTCGGCCACTTCACCGTGCCCGGCCTCTCCGACGGCCTGCGGGACCTGAACGACAACGGCTGGTTCTTCGTCTCCGACATCGCCGGCCTGCTCGGCGGCCTCGTCACCAACGTGTCCTGGCTGACCCTGATCGCCGTCGCGCTGATCCCGGCCACCTGGTGGATCCTGTGGCGGACCGCCTTCGGTCTGCGGCTGCGCTCCTGCGGTGAGAACCCGATCGCCGCCGAGTCCCTCGGCGTCAACGTCTACAAGTACAAGTACATCGCCGTGATCATCTCCGGTGGTCTGGCCGGCCTCGGCGGTGTCTTCCTCTCCATCGTCGCCAACCCCTTCTATCTGGAGGGCCAGGTCAGCGGCCGCGGCTACATCGGCCTCGCCGCGATGATCTTCGGCAACTGGATGCCGGGCGGCCTCGCCCTCGGCGCCGGCCTGTTCGGCTACACCGACAGCCTCAACCTGCGCGGCGGCTCCACCAACGTGCACGCGCTGCTGCTGCTCGGCGCCCTGCTGCTGATCATCGGCGCCATCTGGCTGGTCATCCGCAAGAAGTACGCCCCGTCGATGATCACCGCGGTGGTCGGCGCCCTGGTCTACACCTGGTACGCCACCACCAACGAGGTGCCCAACCAGGTCGTCTCCGCCACGCCGTACGTCGTCACCCTCGTCGTCCTCACGCTGTCCGCGCAGCGCCTGCGGATGCCGAAGGCGGACGGCCTGCCGTACCGGAAGGGACAGGGCAAGTGAGCCCGGCCGCCGCCCCCGACGTCGACTGGGACACGCTGCGGGAGGCCGCGCGGGACGCCATGTCCCGCGCCTACGCGCCGTACTCCGGCTTCCCGGTCGGAGTCGCCGCCCTCGTCGACGACGGCCGCACGGTCACCGGCTGCAACGTCGAGAACGCCTCGTACGGACTCGGCCTGTGCGCCGAGTGCGGACTGGTGTCGGAGCTGCAGAACACCGGGGGCGGACGGCTCACGCACTTCGCGTGCGTCGACGGCGAGGGCCGGACGCTGGTGCCCTGCGGCCGCTGCCGCCAGCTGCTCTACGAGTTCGGCGGCCCCGACCTGCTGCTCGACACCCCGGCCGGCATCCTGCCGCTGTCGGAGATGCTGCCCCAGGCGTTCGGACCGGACCACCTCAGCAAGTAACCCCCCCGTGCGGCCCCTCCGCGTCGCTCACGCGACCGTCCGGAGGGGCCGTGTCTCTTCTGGCACCTTCGGAAGGAAAGCCATGGCTGTTTTGTCGACGGATGCCAACTCCGTCATCCGCACCAAGCGGGACCGCGGCGAGCTCAGCGACGCACAGATCGACTGGGTCATCGACGCGTACACCCGCGGGGAGGTCGCCGACGAGCAGATGTCCGCGCTCGCCATGGCGATCCTCCTCAACGGCATGAACCGCCGCGAGATCGCCCGCTGGACGGCCGCCATGATCGCGAGCGGCGAGCGCATGGACTTCTCCTCGCTGTCCCGCCCGACGGCCGACAAGCACTCCACCGGCGGCGTCGGCGACAAGATCACGCTGCCGCTCGCGCCGCTGGTCGCCGCGTGCGGGGCCGCCGTGCCGCAGCTCTCCGGCCGCGGCCTCGGCCACACCGGCGGCACCCTCGACAAGCTGGAGTCCATCCCCGGCTGGCGCGCGCTGCTCTCCAACGAGGAGATGCTGTCCGTGCTCGACACCACCGGCGCCGTGATCTGCGCGGCGGGCGACGGCCTGGCCCCCGCCGACAAGAAGCTGTACGCCCTGCGGGACGTCACCGGCACCGTCGAGGCCATCCCGCTGATCGCCTCCTCGATCATGTCGAAGAAGATCGCCGAGGGCACCGGCTCGCTGGTCCTCGACGTGAAGGTCGGCACCGGCGCCTTCATGAAGACCATCGAGGACGCCCGCGAGCTGGCCTCCACCATGGTGGGCCTCGGCACCGACCACGGGGTGAAGACGGTCGCGCTGCTCACCGACATGTCCACCCCGCTCGGCCTCACCGCGGGCAACGCGCTCGAGGTCCGCGAGTCCGTCGAGGTCCTGGCCGGCGGCGGCCCCGCCGACGTGGTCGAGCTGACCATCGCCCTGGCCCGCGAGATGCTGGCGGCGGCCGGGCTGGAGGACGTCGACCCGGCGAAGGCCCTCGCCGACGGCTCCGCGATGGACGTCTGGCGACGCATGATCGCGGCGCAGGGCGGCGACCCGGACGCCGAACTGCCCGTCGCGCGCGAGCAGCACGTCGTCACGGCCCCCGCCTCCGGTGTCCTCACCCGCCTGGACGCCTACGACATCGGCGTCGCCGCCTGGCGCCTGGGCGCCGGACGCGCCCGCAAGGAGGACCCGGTGCAGGCGGGCGCCGGCGTCGAGATGCACGCCAAGCCCGGCGACACGGTGACCGCGGGCCAGCCCCTGCTGACCCTGCACACGGACACCCCGGAGCGCTTCGCGTACGCGCTGCAGGCGGTGGAGGGCTCGTACGACGTCAGCCCGGCCGGCACCGACTTCACGGCGTCGCCGGTGGTGCTGGAACGTATCGCCTGACCAGGCGGTTTCCCCTTCGGGTGAACGGGATCGGTGGACCACCGCCGGTCCCGTTCGGCATGCTGGGATCGGTGACGCAGCGATAGGAGACCGCCATGAGCGCACTCACCGTGAGCCAGGACCCCGACCAGAACTGGGACGACCTCGTCCGGTTCTGGGAGGAGATGGCATGGCCCGAGGGCAGCAAGGTGGAGATCATCGAGGGGATCATCACCGTGTCACCTGCTCCCGCGTCCCGCCACAATGTAATCGCGGAACGTATTCAGCGTCGCCTCTACTCCGTGATCCCCGATGACTGGGGAATCTTCCAGACTCTGGCCATCTCCGTGCCGTCCCGTCTGGGCATGCTCATCCCGGACCTGCTCGTGGCGCCCGTGGAGGAGTGCGCGGAGGCGGAGTCCCACATCCCGGCGGCCTTGGCCGAACTCGTCGTCGAGGTGACCTCCCGGTCCAACGCCCAGCACGACCGCGTCAGCAAGCCCGCCGCATACGCCACCGCCGGTATCCCGCTCTACCTGCTCATCGACCGCTGGGCTCCGGGCGGCCCGACCGCCACGCTGTTCGGGGAACCCAAGGGGGACGTCTACCGGGTGCTGAGGGCGGTCAAGTTCGGCGACCCGATCACCCTGCCGGAGCCGTTCGGCGTGACGATCGACACCGGTGAGTTCCCCGTCGACTGATCGGCGTCAGCCCAGGAGCGCCGCCACCGCCACCAGGACCGGTACCGAGATCACCGTCGACAGCAGGATCGAGTCCCTGGCCAGGCGTTCGCCGATGCCGTAGCTCGACGCGTACGTGTACAGGTTCTGTGCGGCGGGCAGGGCCGAGGTCACCACCACGTCCAGCAGGGACGCGCCCCGCAGGCCGAAGACGCCCGCCGCCAGGGCCCAGGCCGCGGCGGGCTGGCCGAGGGATTTGAGGGCCACCGAGAGGAACACCGGGTGCCGGTCCGGGCCCCGGCCCGGCATCGTGCTGCCGCACAGGGAGATGCCGAAGGCCAGCAGGACCGCGGGGACCGACATGCCGCCGATCAGCGTCAGCGGGTCCAGGACGGGCGCCGGGATGCGCAGCCCCGTCGCCGACACCGCCACGCCCGCGAGCGAGCCGAGCGCGATCGGGTTGCGTAGCGGTGTCAGCAGGCGGTGCCACAGCGGGCCCTTCGCGCCGCCACCGGAGAGGTCGAGGATCGTCAGCGCGACCGGCGTGACCCCGACGAGCTGGAACAGCAGCACCGGCGCCACCAGCGACGCGTCCCCGAGGACGTACACGGCGATCGGGATGCCCAGGTTGCCGGAGTTCACGTAGCTCGAGCACAGGGCGCCGATCGTGGTGCGGCCCACGCCCCAGCGCCGTACGGCGGCGACCGCCACGAAGACCCCGGCCGCGGCGGCCGTGCTCAGCGCGGTCACCAGGAGACGGCTGGAGAAGATCACCGAGAGGTCGGTGCCCGCGAGAGTGGTGAAGAGCAGCGCGGGCGACGCCACGTGGAACGCCAGCTTCGTCAGCACGTCCCGCCCGTGCTCCCCGAGGTAGCCGCGCCGACCGATCACATAGCCGACGGCGATCACCACCGCGATCACCGCGAAACCCGTCAACACACCCTGCACGGAACCCCCTTCGCGGGGAGCGGGCCGCGAGGTCTTCGAGGAGGCACTGGTGTGTGGGGCATACACCCAACCCTCCGGGGCGGGAGGGCGCCGGGTCAATGTGATCCCGGCCGGCGGACACACGGGCGCGCCCGGCGGATCGGGGCGGGCGCACCTCCGCGATGAGTTACCGGCCCCGGTCCGGTCTACCGGTCGTGGACGCCATGACACCCGCGGTACTCGTGCTGGCCGGCCCTGTCACCCGGGGTGAGGTGACGGGGCTGTGCGCCGTCGTACGGGCCCGGCTGGAGGGCTGCCCCTCCAGGGTCGTGGTGTGCGACGTCGGCGGGCTCGGCCCGCCCGGTCTGGGGACCGTGGACCTGCTGGCCCGGCTCCAGCTCACCGCCCGGCGCGCCGGCGGCCGGATACGGCTGCGGGACCCGGACCCCGCCCTACACGCCCTGCTCGACCTCGTCGGCCTCCGCTTCGAGGTGGAGGGGCAGCCCGAAGAGCGGGAACCAGCGCTTGGTGTCGAGGAAGCAGTGGAACCCGGTGATCCGCCCCCCTGAGATCTCCAGGACCTGCACCGCCCATGGCGTGAACCCGCCCGCCTCCGGGTCCGGCTTGTACTGGGCGAACCCCGGCAGCCCGTTGACCTGGACGGGCACCAGACGGGAACCCGCGCAGGGGGCGCCCATCGTCGTCATGAACCCGGTGATGTCCCCGGCGCCGGTCAGCCACAGGTCGAACGGCGGCATCGTCATGATGGCGTCCTCGTGCAGCAGCGCGGTCAGTGCCGTCATGTCGTACCCCTCGAAGGCGGCGACATAGCGGTCCAGGAGCTTCTGCTGCTCCTCGTCCAGCGGGTCGGAGACCGCCGCGTCCGCGCCGGGCCGGCGCTGCTCGGCCAGGGTGGCCCGGGCCCGCTGCAGCGCGCTGTTCACCGACGCGACCGAGGTGCCGAGCAGCTCGGCGACCTCGCTCGCCTTCCACGCCAGCACCTCGCGCAGGATCAGCACCGCCCGCTGCTTCGGCGGCAGCTGCTGCAGCGCGGCCATGAAGGCGAGCCGCACCGACTCCTTGGCGACCGCGGCCTCCGCCGGGTCGTCCGTCGTGGGCAGCACCCGGCTGTCCGGCGCAGGCTCCAGCCAGGTGTGGTCCGGGCGGGGGGAGAGAGCGGCCTGCGCGAGCGGTGTCGACTCGGTGAGGTCCATGGGCCGGGCCCTCTTGTTGCCCGCCGTCAGCATGTCCAGGCAGACGTTCGTCGCGATGCGGTACAGCCACGAGCGGAGGCTGGAACGGCCCTCGAACTTGTCGTAGCTCCGCCAGGCCCGCACCATCGTGTCCTGCACCGCGTCCTCGGCCTCGAAGGACGAACCGAGCATGCGGTAGCAGTACCCGGTCAGCTCGACGCGGTGCTTCTCCAGCCTGACGTCGAGATCCGTCGTCGTGGTCGCCGTACCGTCGCTCATCGTCCACCCACCCCTGTGGCCGTCCTGTGGAACACCTCGTCGCGCCCCACCACTTCGGAAGCTACCGCAGCCCACTGACAATGGCCCCCGGAGTGGGGAAAGCCGCAGGTCGAGGGGGCGGCGTGAGGTCGAGGGTGCGGTGCGAGGTCGGGGGTGCGGTGTGACCTTCGGGCATGGCATCGGGGCGCACCCCCATGTCATGAGTGCGCCCCGATGGTGTGCGGCCGTGCGGCGGGGTCAGCCCAGCGGGACGCCGTTCACGGGCAGGCCCTGCGTCGGGAGGCCCTGCGTCGGGAGCCCCTGGGTGGGGAGGGCCTGCGCCGGGAGGGTCTCCACCGGCAGGCCGCCGAGGAGGCCGGTGGCCGCGCCCGTCGGTCCGGCCGCCAGCGCCGGGGCGCCGGCCAGCGTCCGCTCGGCGGTCGGCTGCGCGGCGGCGAGGCCGGCGGCGACCGCCTCCTGCCCCCCGGCCAGGCCCTCGGCGGCGTTCGGGGCCGCCTGCGTCAGGCTCTCGGCCGGGAGCGTCCGGGTGACGGTGTCCAGCGCCGCGCCGGCGTCCGGGACGGCGGGGGCGGCGTTGGCGGCACCCGCGCCCGTGGCGGCGAAGGCGGCACCGAGCGCGGCGACACCGAGGGACTTGGCGGCAGACTGCTTCATGGAAAACCTCAAAATTTGAGAACGGGGATGTGAGCGGTTCTTCGACCGTAAACACCCCCGCCGTCCGGCCGCAAACATCGAATTGCGGACGGATTGTGAATGGCGTCCGCAGTCCCTGTGCGGGCGGAACCCCTCGTCAGCCCTCCTCGTCGGGAGAACCGCTGGTAGAGCTCGTCTGTCGGAAAAGCCACTCGGACTTGAGTTCGGCATATCCGGGCTTGATCACGTCATTGATCATGGCCAGCCGTTCATCGAAAGGAATGAACGATGATTTCATCGCATTGACGGAGAACCACTGCATGTCGTCGAGCGTGTAACCGAACGCCTCGACAAGATGCTCGAATTCCTGGGTCATGCTGGTGTGCGACATCAGGCGGTTGTCCGTGTTCACCGTGGCCCGGAAGTGCAGCTTGCGCAGCAGCCCGATGGGGTGCGCCTCGTACGAGTCGGCCGCGCCCGTCTGCAGATTGGAGCTCGGGCACAGCTCCAGAGGGATGCGCTTGTCCCGCACGTACGACGCGAGGCGTCCGAGCTCCACCGAGCCGTCGTCCCGGACCCGGATGTCGTCGATGATCCGGACCCCGTGCCCCAGCCGGTCGGCGCCGCACCACTGGAGGGCCTGCCAGATCGACGGCAGCCCGAACGCCTCGCCGGCGTGGATCGTGAAATGGTTGTTCTCGCGCTTGAGGTACTCGAAGGCGTCGAGGTGCCGGGTCGGCGGGTGGCCCGCCTCGGCGCCCGCGATGTCGAAGCCGACGACGCCCATGTCGCGGTAGGAATTGGCGAGTTCGGCGATCTCCAGCGAGCGGGCCGCGTGCCGCATCGCGGTGAGCAGCGCGCCGACGCGGATGCGGTGGCCGTTCTCCCGGGCGATCCGCTCGCCCTCCCGGAAGCCCTCGTTGACGGCCTCCACGACCTGCTCCAGGGTGAGCCCGCCCTCCAGGTGCTGCTCGGGGGCGTAGCGCACCTCGGCGTAGACGACCCCGTCCTCCGCGAGGTCCTCCGCGCACTCGCGGGCGACGCGGACGAGGGCGTCACGGGTCTGCATGACCGCCACGGTGTGCGAGAACGTCTCCAAGTACCGCTCCAGCGAACCGGAGTCGGCGGCCTCCTGGAACCACAGGCCGAGCTTTCCGGGGTCGGTCTCGGGGAGCTGGTCGTAGCCCGACTCGCGGGCGAGCTCGACGATCGTGCCGGGGCGGAGCCCGCCGTCGAGGTGGTCGTGCAGCAGAACCTTCGGGGCCCGGCGGATCTGGTCCGAGCTCGGGGTGTGCGCCTTCGGGGCAGTCTGGCTCGTCATTTCCGCACTCTAACGCCTACGCGCGTAGAGGGCGCGGCTCCGCGCAGGAGGAGAGTTTTGTGGGGGAGTGCGGCTCCGTGCGGGAAGTGAAGTGCGGGGTGTGGACGGCCGGAACCGCGCTTTACACATCCGTCGATACGTAACGGTGACCGCACGGACGGGTCGCCCGGGCTCTCGTTTCTGCCACTGTTCTGTCATGGCACAGCAAGCGACGCCGGTGCGCAGGGTCCGGCTGGGCAAGGTGGTCGGGCCGGAGCCGACGGCGGTGAGCGGTGTGGTTCTGCTGCTCCCGGGTGGGGACGAGACCTCCTACCGCAGACCCGCGCCGCTGCTGGCCACCTCGCTGGTGCGTGCACTGGGGCGCCGGCTCGCTCGGGCCGGGCGGGGGGAGGGGCTCGCCGTCCACGCCGTCCACTACCGCTATCGCGGGTGGAACGGCGACGAGGCCGCGCTCATGCGGGACGCGCTGTGGGCCGCCGACGAGGTCGTACGGCTCTACGGCGATGTGCCCGTGTGTCTCGTCGGGCTCGACATGGGCGGGCGGGCGGCGTTGCGCGCGGGTGGGCATGAGGCCGTCAACTCCGTGCTCGCCATCGCCCCTTGGCTGCCGGACGAGGACGCGGCGGGCTCGCCCGAACCGGTGAAGCAGCTCGCCGGGCGGCGCGTGATGATCGTGCACGGCACGAACGACGAGCGGACCGATCCCGAACTGTCCTTCCGGCTGGCGGCGCGGGCCAAGAAGGCGAACCGGGAGGTGTGCCGGTTCGAAGTGCACTCCGATCGGCATCGGTTGCATCAGCATCGGGACGAAGTGCTGGCGCTGGCCGAGGACTTCGTCATGGGCGCGCTGTTCGGGGCCGTGTTCTCGCGGCCTGTTGTCGATGCGTTCGCGGCTCCGCCGCCGTTGGGGTTGCGGATGCCGCTTGCCTCGGGGTTCGGGAAGTCGTTGCGGCGGTAGGGCGGGTGCGGGTGGGGTGGGGTGCGATCCGATGTGTGTCGGGGGTGGCTGGGGGCGGTTCTTCGGGTCAGGGGAGCAGTGTTCCTCTACGTGAGAGCAAAAACCTTTTGAACGCCGCCACCGGCGGCGTGTCCGGGCGGTCCGCCAGCCAGGCCACGCCGATCTCCCGTGCCGCCCTCGGTGCCGTGACCGTCAGCTCCCTCACCCCCGGGCGGGGTACTGCCGGCGGGGGGAGCAGCGCCACGCCCAGCCCTGCCGCCACCAGGCCCCTCAGGGTCTCCGCCTCCTCGCCCTCGAAGGCGATGCGCGGCCGGAAGCCTGCCTCACCGCACAGGTCGTCCGTGATGCGGCGCAGGCCGTAGCCCGGCTCCAGCGTCACGAAGTTCTCCTCCGCCGCCTCCGCCAGCCGGATGCGCCTGCGGGTGGCCAGGCGGTGGTCGGCGGGTACCACGAGGCGCAGTTTCTGTTCGTCCAGGCGGCGGGCCACCAGGTCGGGGGCGTCCGGCACCGGCGACGTCAGACACAGGTCCAGCTCGCCGGCCCGCAGGCCCTCCAGCATCGCCTCCCCGTAGTTCTGCACCAGACTGAAGCGGACCCGGGGGTGGTCCGCCCTGAACGCCTGCAGCAGGCCCGGCACCGTCTCCGCGCCCATCGTGTGCAGGAAGCCGAACGCGACCTTCCCGGTCGCCGGGTCGGCGTCTGCGCGGACCTCCTCGGCCGCGCGCTCCACCTCGGCCAGTGCGCGTTCCACCGAGGTCAGGAACGTGCGGCCCGCCGGCGTCAGCGACACCGTCCGGCCGTGCCGGGCGAACAGGTCCACCCCGAGATCCTGCTCCAGGCGGACCATGGCCCGCGACAGCGTCGACTGCGGTACGCCCATCTCCCGCGCGGCCCTCGTGACGTGCTCGGTGCGCGCCACCCCGGCGAAGTACGCGAGGCGGGGCGCCAGCAGCCGGGACATGTCGGCCATGTCTTCTGTGTCACTGAACGGTGACAGCCGACGTCGTGAACTGTGCTGATGCGCCATGGGAACGATTATGGCGAATCCATGCATTGGACGGATCAGTGACGGCGTACGTAGCTTCGAGGCATGTCTCCCGCCAGTACCGAGGCGTCCACTGCCGTGGTCGCCGCCCCCGCAGCCCCTGTCGCCGACTCCCGTATGGCTCCGGGCGGTCCCGGATACCGCCGGATGAGCTTCGCCCTCTTCCTCGCCGGTGTCGCGACCTTCGCCCTCCTCTACTCCACGCAGGCCCTTCTGCCGCTGATCTCCGACGAGTTCGGGGTCGCGGCGAGCCAGGCCAGCTGGACGGTGGCGGCCGCGACCGGCGGACTGGCCCTGTTCGTGCTCCCCATGAGCGCCCTCTCCGAGCGGTACGGCCGCCGTACCGTCATGACGGGCTCCCTCGTCGTCGCGGTCGCCGTCGGTGTGGCCGTGCCGTTCGCGCCCAACCTGACCGCGCTCGTGGTGTTGCGGGCCGTCCAGGGCGCCGCGCTGGCCGGTCTGCCGGCCTCCGCGACCGCGTACCTCGCCGAAGAAGTGCGGCCCAAGGCGCTGATCACGGCGATCGGGCTGTTCGTCGCCGGCAACAGCGTGGGCGGCATGAGCGGCCGTGTCATCACCGGCTGGGTCGCCCAGGAGTGGGGCTGGCGTGTCGCCGTCGGTGTCATCGGCGCCCTCGCCGTGGCCTGCGCGGTCGCCTTCCGGCTGCTGCTCCCTGCGCCGCGGCACTTCACGCCCGGGTCGCTGCGGCCCCGTGTGCTGGCGCGGACCGTGCGGGACCATCTCTCCGACCCGCTGCTGCGGCGGCTGTACGCGATCGGCGCGCTGTTCATGACCGTCTTCGGCGGCGTCTACACCGTGATCGGGTACCGGCTCACCGAGGCGCCGTTCTCGCTGCCCCAGGGCATCGTCGGCTCGATCTTCCTTGTCTATCTGGTCGGCACCGTCTCCGCCTCCACGGCGGGGCGGCTCGTGAACCGGCTGGGGCGGCGTGGGGCGCTGTACGCGGGCGCTGCGACTACGGCGGTGGGGTTGCTCGCGACCCTGGCGGGGTCGCTGCCGCTTGTGCTGCTGGGGCTCGTGCTGATCACTGCCGGGTTCTTCGCGGGGCACGCCGTGGCGTCGTCCGCGGTGAGCAGGACCGCCACGCACGGGCGTGCGCAGGCTTCGGCGCTGTATCAGTCCGCCTACTACGTCGGGTCCAGCGCGGGCAGCACCGTCGGGGCCGTCGCCTTCCACGCGGGGGGCTGGGGCGGGACCGTCGGGGTCGGGCTGCTGGCCGTCGTCGGGGTCGTGGCGATCACCCTGCTGGGGACTCGGGCGGCTCGGGCTCGGGGGGCCGTGGTGGCTGTGTGACGTGGCAGACGGGATCCCCCTCTCGCCGGGTTTCCGGGGGAGGGGGATTTGGGTTCCTACCAGGCCGTGTTCGTCCTGGCTGCCTTCTCTTCCGAGGGCAGCAGCAGCCACAGGGCTATGTAGAGCAGGAACTGCGGGCCCGGCAGGAGGCAGGAGACCAGGAAGATCACGCGCATCGTCGTGGCGGACGTGCCGAAGCGTCGCGCCAGCGCGGCGCACACTCCGCCGATCATGCGGCCGTGGGTGGGTCGGGCGAGCGCGGTCATGGTGTGGCTCCTTCGCGAGCGTCGGTCGGTGTCGGTGGCTCCTGGGCGGGCCCTCCGAGTGGTCTCTCTCTTCCACTGACCTCAACGCTACGAGGACAAACAGGGTGAAGCGTCGTGCTACGGGGCCATCCCGACCCTGGGGATCGTCGGGGTACGACCCTGAGACGGCTCCTCCTGGGGTACCGGGACGCGGTGGCTCCTCGGGGAGCCGCGGCGGAGGCGGGCTCGAGCCGCGGGGACCACAGCGGTGTGGGCCAGCGCTACGCCCAGCGTGTTCAGGAGGAGCGAGTCGACGTCGACCATCTGGCCGGGGACTCCGGTCTGGAGCAGTTCGATGGCCAGGGAGATCAGCGCGGCCGTCGTCGTGGTGCGGGCCAGGGAGCCCAGGGGGGACGATGTCGTCCTGCCGTGGGCCATCGGGAGCAGGACTCCGAGGGGGGCGAGGAGGGCCAGGCCCTCGACGATGCACCTCGTCGCCTCGCGCCAGCCAAGGGCCAGGTCGGCCTGGATGCCGGCGAAGGGCTGGAGATTCGCGGGCATCACCCAGGGGACGTCCAGGGGGCGCAGCGTGAGCCAGGCGACGAACGCAAGGTGGGCGACCAGGAGGATGCCTCCTGTCGCGCGGACGCGGATCACGGCGCTGCCGCCGATGGAGCCTTGACGCTGCACGATCCCCAAGACGCGGTCTTCGGTGGGATCGGTTCCGGGTGGGGGTGGGGTGGGGTGAGGTGTCCGCCACACGGGCGGTTTCGGGGGGCGGTGTGATGCCTGCGGCGCATCCTCGGGTTCGTGGGGGTGCGTCTCGCGCCTGCGGTGCGTCATGAGGCGGGGCCGGGGTGGGGGGTGTCCGTCCTCGGTCCGGCGGCTCGGGTGGATGACCTGTGCTGTCTTTTTGACGCGGGACGCTGCGGGCGGGCACCCCCCACCCCGGCCCCTCACCGCCGTAGGCGGGTGTCAGGTCGTCGCCACCTCGGTCGACGGGGGCTCGGTGGTGCCGGGGCGGGTGCGGACCTCGTCCGTGCACTCGTAGCGGCGGGGGGTGCCCGTGGGGCCGCCCAGGATGACCGAGCCGTCGCCCTCCGCCGCCGCGGAGTCCGAGAGGGTGCAGACGATCTGGGCCAGGGCGTAGCTGGTGAGGGTGGACGGGGTGGTTGTCAGGCGCAGGGTTTCGTCCGGGTCGTTTCTGCGGGGGCCCGCTACGTCCATCGCGCCTCGGAGGTCCGTGGTGTAGCCGGCCTCCTTCTCGGCCGGGGAGGGCGTTGCCTGGAGTTCCTCGAGGAGGCCCTGGGCCACCAGGACGCGGCGGGCCGCGTCGGCCGTGCCGTCGGGGACGCGGATGGTGCGGTCCACCGCGACCAGCTGGGAGCCGCAGAGCAGGAAGACCTGGACCGGGAGGCCGCGGGTGGCCTGGGGGGAGGCGTCCGGTTCCGAGAGCGAGCAGTGGACGCGGGAGGGGGCCGGGCCGAAGTTGGTGGGGACTTCCGTGGACCGTATGCCGCAGCCGGCCAGGGTTATGGCCGCCAGGGTGAGGAGGGCCGTGAGGCGCGGGGTCATCAGTCCTCCTTCTTCGGTTCGTCCCGGGGGAGGCGCAGGGTGAAGACGGCGCCGCCCTCGGGGGAGTTCGCGGCGGTGATCTCGCCGCCGTGGATGTGGGCGTTCTCCAGGGCGATGGAGAGGCCCAGGCCGCTTCCCTCGGAGCGTGGGCGGGAGGCGCTGGCCTTGTAGAAGCGGTCGAAGACGTGCGGGAGGACGTCCTCGGGGATGCCGGGGCCGTGGTCGCGTACGTCGATCACCACCGCGTCGTCCTCCTCGCGGACCGTGACGCGGACCGGGGAGCCGCCGTGCTTGAGCGCGTTGCCGATCAGGTTGGCCAGGATGACGTCGAGGCGGCGGGGGTCGAGGCGGGCCATGATGCCGCGTTCGGCGTCGAGTTCGACCGCGTCCAGCCAGGCGCGGGCGTCGATGCACGCCGTGATCTGGTCGGCCACGTCGACGTCGTCGAGGACCAGGCGGGCCGTGCCCGCGTCGAAGCGGGTGACCTCCATCAGGTTCTCGACCAGGTCATTCAGGCGGCGGGTCTCGCTGACGACGAGGCGGACCGCCGGTTCGATCATGGGGTCCACCGAGCCGGTCTCCGCCTCCAGTTCCTCTTCGAGGACCTCGGTGACTGCCGTGATCGCGGTGAGCGGGGTGCGCAGTTCGTGGGACATGTCGGCCACGAAGCGGCGGGACGCCTCGTCGCGGCCGGCCATGTCGGCGACCCGTTTCTCCAGCGCTTCGGCCGCGTTGTTGAACGTCCGGGAGAGGTCCGCGAGTTCGTCCGTGCCGGACACCCTGAGGCGGGTGTCGAGTTTGCCTTCGCCCAGGCGGCGGGCGGCGACCCCCAGGCGGTGCACCGGCTTCAGTACGGTCGTGGCGGCCGCTTGCGCGAGGAGTGCCGAGCCGATCAGGGCCAAGCCGGTGGCGATCCCTAGGGACCAGGCCAGGGAGTTGAGGTCCTTGGCCTCCTGTTCGAGGGACTTGAGCATGTAGCCGGTCGGGCCTCCGCCGATGACCTTGGTGCCGGCTATCAGATACGGCTTGTCGTCCTCGACGATCCGCTGCCAGTACAGGTGGTACTCGGCCTTGTCGGAGTCGACCTTGTCGTTCACCGCCGTACGCAGCGACTTGGGCACGTCGGCGAGCGTGAAGCCGTCCAGGGCGCCCGAACTGCTGGACAGCGGCTTGCCGTCGGCGTCCTGGGCGACGAGCAGCACGCTGAAGCGCTGGCTGCTGTTCGCCATCTGGCCCGCGGTGTGCTGCAGTTCGTCCTGCGTCGGGTTCTCGGGGAGAAGGGCCGCGCGGTTCTGCATCTCCTGCTGGAAGTCGCGCAGCACCGCGTCCTGGGTGCGGGTGAGGACCGCCTCCCGGTTGAGCCAGTACGCGATCCCGGAGGCGGAGACGGCGGCGGTGAGCGCCACCAGGCCGAAGACGACCACCAGCCGCAGCCGCAGACTGGTGAAACGCAGCCTCGACCACACTCCCTTGCGAGCCGCGGCCCAGCCGCGGAGATCCTTCTGTGCGTCCGTCACTGAGGCGCGTCCAGGCGGTAGCCGACCCCGCGTACGGTACGGATCAGGGTGGGCGAGGACGGGACGTCCTCGACCTTGGCGCGCAGGCGCGGCACACAGGCGTCCACCAGGCGCGAGTCGCCGAGGTAGTCGTGCTCCCAGACCAGGCGCAGGAGTTGCTGCCGGGAGAGGGCCTGGCCGGGGCGGCGGCTCAGTTCGAGGAGCAGGCGCAGCTCGGTCGGCGTGAGCTGCAGGTCCTCGCCGTTCTTCGTGACGGTCATCGCCGCCCGGTCGATCACCAGGCTGCCGAAGGTCGCCGCGTCGTTGGACTCGCGCTCCCCGCGGCGCAGCACCGCGCGGATCCGGGCGTCCAGCACCCTGCCCTGCACGGGCTTGACCACATAGTCGTCCGCGCCGGACTCCAGGCCGACCACGACGTCGATGTCGTCGCTGCGGGCGGTGAGCAGGATGATCGGCAGCTGGTCGGTGCGCCGGATGCGCCGGCACACCTCGAAGCCGTCGATGCCTGGCAGCATCACGTCCAGCACGATCAGGTCCGGCCGCTGCTCGCGCAGCAGCTTCAGGCCGTCCTCACCGGTGGCAGCCGTGGCTACCCGGTGACCCTGGCGGGTGAGCGAAAGCTCCAGGGCCGTGCGGATGGCGTCGTCGTCCTCGATCAGCAACAGGGAAGGCACGCCGCACATTCTGGCCCATGCGGGGGTGGTGTTTCGACACCTGTACGAGCAGTTCGGTCTCGCGCGCGTGGAGGCGGGGTGTCACGGACCCCTGTGACAGGTCTGTGACAGTCGGCGGACAGGGCCATGAAAGTGGCCGGGCAAGCTTTTCGGCACAGGCAAGACAGCACCGAGAACACCGGTAAGTCCACGACGGGGGGCGCGAGATGAACACGCTGCACGGCACCAGCACCAGCGCAGTGATCACGCGTCTGCACGACGTGAACGGGGGCCGGGGTACGGCGGGGCGGGGGTGCGCTCGCGGCACGGGGCGTCAGCACACCGGCTACATGACGGTGGTCGACGGCCGCACGGGGGAGACGCACGGGGGAACCGCGTACAGGGAGGACTCGGGGGAGAGCCGGCGCTCGCTGTCGGAGGCGGAGTTCACCGCCTACGTCCAGGAGCGCCGCGCCTCCCTGTACGCCACCGCCTACCACCTGACCGGTGACCGCTTCGAGGCCGAGGACCTGCTGCAGAGCGCGCTGTTCTCGACCTACCGGGCGTGGGACCGGATCAGCGACAAGGCCGCCGTGGGTGGCTACCTGCGGCGGACGATGACGAACCTGCACATCAGCGCGTGGCGCCGCCGCAAGCTGAACGAGTACCCGACCGAGGAGCTGCCGGAGACGGCCGGCGACACGGACGCGATGCGGGGCACCGAGCTGCGCGCGGTCCTGTGGCAGGCGCTGGCCCGGCTGCCCGAACTCCAGCGGACGATGCTGGTCCTGCGCTACTACGAGGGCCGCACCGACCCGGAGATCGCGGAGATCCTCGACATCAGTGTCGGCACGGTGAAGTCGAGCATCTGGCGGTCGCTCCGCCGGCTGCGTGAGGACGAGGTCCTCAGCTTCGGCCGTGACGAGGAGGACGCCTTCGGGGAGCTTGTCGCCTGAAGGTGAAGGGGGGACCGCTCGGGGGAGCGGTGCAGGGAGGGGGACTCACGGGGGGCTGGGGGGCCACCGGGGGGAACTACGGGGGAACGGGGGGTGCTCCGCCACGGGGGAAGCGGTGGAGCACGACGGTGCGGGGCCGGGGCCGGGGGGTCCGCGGCCCCGTTTCCGTGTGTGGGGTCGGTGGTCAGCGGGCGGTCACGTGCGCGGCTGTCGACGGGGCGTCGCCGACGGCGACCGCCTCGGTGGGATCGACCCCTTTGACCGCGTAGACGCCGGTCGTGGCCTCGGCGACTCCGGTGCCCGGCTCGTTGGGCGTGTCGTAGCAGGCCGCCACGGTGGCGGTGCCCAGACGCTCGCCCACGGTGAAGACGGACTTACCGGTGGGCAGGTAGTCGCGGCCGTCGTAGACCACCAGACCTGAGCAGGACGCCGCGCCGGATCCCTTGCTGTCTTCGCCGGAACACCCGGCCGTGGTCAGGGCTGCCAGGGTCATGAGCAGTACCGCACGCCTCATCGTCGTCCTCATCGTCGCAGGAGCTGTCGGATGCCGTGACTACGACGGAGGAGGCGGCGTGATCGTTCAGGGCGTCGGTGCCGGTGTCACCGTGGCGGCTTCCGTCAGGCGGTTCAGGGCCTCGTCGCGGTCGCACGCGTGGGCGCCCAGGGCCGTCTGACGGGCGACGATCGAGCGTTCCTGGCGCATCAGGCGCCAGCCGCGGCGCAGCAGGAACGGCACCGACTTACGGCCCTCGCGCAGATCGCGCAGGAAACGGCGGCGGAACGTCTTCACCGGGCCGCGGCTCAGGCACAGCGCGTCGGCCAGCAGGCCGAGTTCCCGGCAGCGCGACACGATCTCCGCCGCGAAGATGCCCTCCGCGATGAACAGCGGGGTCTGCTCGATCTCGATGCTCTCGTGCCCGGTGCGGGCGCTCAGCGAGATGTCGTAGACCGGTATGTCCGTGCGGCGCGTGCGGCACAGGTCCGCGATCGCGTCGACGGCCGCGTCGGCGTCCCACGAGTCGGGGTGGTCCCAGTCGATGTCGGAGCTCCCGGGGACCAGCGGCAGGGTCGGGTCGCCGGCCTCCTTGTAGAAGTCGTCGAGCCGCAGTACCGGAAGACCGGAGAGGGCCGCGAGGAGGGACTTGCCGGAGCCGGAGGGGCCGCAGAGCAGCACGACTCGCGTCGGTATGGGCACAGGGGAACTCACGGGACACCAGTGTGAGGCATCCGGCGGGGTCGGGACGACCAGGCGGGCGTGGTTGATGCGCGCATCACATGCCGGTGCCTCCATGCCGGGTGCGTTCGGGTACGGCGAAGAGCCGTGGCTTCCCTGGACGGAGGGGAGGCACGGCTCTTCGGGCAGGTGGCCTCAGTACGCGGAGCCGGAGGCGCCCAGGGAGCCCGTGGGGTGCCAGACCGTCTTGGTCTCCAGGAACGCCGTCATGCGGTCGGTGCCGGGGGCGGCCGACCAGTCGTCCACAGGCTGTGGACGCAGGACGCGCTTGAGGTTGTCCGCCGCGGCGATCTCCAGCTCCTTCGCCAGCACCTCGTCGGCGCCCGCGAGGTCGATCGCGTTGACGTCCTGGTGCGCCGCGAGGGGGGTGGCGATCTCCGCCGTACGGCCGGAGAGGATGTTGACCACTCCGCCGGGGACGTCGGACGTGGCCAGGACCTCGGCCAGGGACAGGGCCGGGAGGGGGGCGTTCTCGGAGGCCACCACGACCGCCGTGTTGCCCGTCGCGATCACCGGGGCGAGCACCGAGACCAGGCCCAGGAACGAGGACTTCTGGGGGGCCAGGACGGCCACCACGCCCGTCGGCTCCGGGGAGGACAGGTTGAAGAACGGGCCCGCGACCGGGTTGCCGCCGCCCACCACCTGGGCGATCTTGTCCGTCCAGCCCGCGTACCAGACCCAGCGGTCGATCGTCGCGTCGACCTGCTCGGCGGCCTTCGACTTGGACAGGCCCTCGGCGTCGGCGACCTCGTGGACGAACTGGGCCCTGCGGCCCTCCAGCATCTCGGCGACCCGGTAGAGGACCTGACCGCGGTTGTACGCGGTCGCGCCCGACCAGCCGCCGACCGCCTTGCGGGCGGCGACCACCGCGTCACGGGCGTCCTTGCGGGACGACAGCGGTGCGTTCGCCAGCCAGTTGCCCTTCGAGTCCGTCACCTCGTACACCCGGCCGCTCTCGGAACGCGGGAACTTCCCGCCGACGTACAGCTTGTAGGTCTTCAGGACAGTCAAGCGCTCAGACATCGAGGTACGCCTCCAGGCCGTGTCGGCCGCCCTCGCGGCCGAAGCCCGACTCCTTGTAGCCGCCGAAAGGCGACGTCGGGTCGAACTTGTTGAACGTGTTGGACCAGACGACGCCCGCCCGGAGCTTGTTCGCGACCGCGAGGATGCGCGAGCCCTTCTCCGTCCAGATGCCCGCCGACAGGCCGTACGGGGTGTTGTTGGCCTTCGCGACGGCCTCGTCCGGGGTGCGGAAGGTGAGGACCGACAGCACCGGGCCGAAGATCTCGTCCCGGGCGACGGTGTGCGCCTGCGTGACGTTCGTGAACAGCGTCGGCGCGAACCAGTAGCCGCTCTCGGGCAGGTCGCAGGCCGGCGACCAGCGCTCGGCGCCCTCCGCCTCGCCGCGCTCCACGAGGGAGGTGATACGGCTCAGCTGCTCCTCGGAGTTGATCGCTCCGATGTCGGTGTTCTTGTCCAGCGGGTCGCCGAGGCGGAGCGTGGAGAGGCGGCGCTTGAGGGAGTCGAGGAGCTCGTCGTGGATCGACTCCTGGACCAGCAGGCGGCTGCCCGCGCAGCAGACCTGGCCCTGGTTGAAGAAGATGCCGTTGACGATGCCTTCTACGGCCTGGTCGATCGGGGCGTCGTCGAAGACGATGTTCGCGCCCTTGCCGCCCAGCTCCAGGGTGACCTTCTTGCGGGTGCCCGCGACCGTGCGGGCGATCTCCTTGCCGACCGCCGTGGAGCCCGTGAAGGCCACCTTGTTCACGTCCGGGTGCGCGACGAGGGCCGCGCCCGCGTCGCCGTAGCCGGGGAGGATGTTGACGACGCCCTTGGGCAGGCCCGCCTGGCGGCAGATGTCCGCGAAGAAGAGCGCGGAGAGGGGGGTCGTCTCGGCGGGCTTCAGGACGACCGTGTTGCCCGTCGCGAGTGCCGGCGCGATCTTCCACGCCAGCATCAGGAGGGGGAAGTTCCAGGGGATGACCTGGCCGGCCACGCCGAGGGGCGCGGGGTTCGGGCCGTAGCCGGCGTGGTCGAGCTTGTCCGCCCAGCCCGCGTAGTAGAAGAAGTGCGCCGCGACCAGGGGGAGGTCCGCGTCGCGGGTCTCCTTGATCGGCTTGCCGTTGTCGAGGGTCTCGAGGACGGCCAGCTCGCGGCTGCGCTCCTGGACGATGCGGGCGATGCGGAAGAGGTACTTGGCGCGCTCGGAGCCGGGCAGCGCGGACCACTTCTCGAACGCCTTGCGCGCGGCCTTCACCGCGCGGTCCACGTCCGCCTCGCCGGCCTGGGCGATCTCGGACAGGACCTCCTCGGACGACGGCGAGACGGTCTTGAAGACCTTGCCGTCCGCCGCGTCCGTGAACTCGCCGTCGATGAACAGGCCGTACGACGGCGCGATGTCGACGATCGAGCGGGACTCGGGGGCCGGGGCGTATGCGAATACCGATGCCATGGTGATCAGTCCACCGTCACGTAGTCGGGGCCGGAGTAGCGGCCGGTGGCCAGCTTCTGCCGCTGCATCAGCAGGTCGTTCAGAAGCGAGGAGGCGCCGAAGCGGAACCAGTGGTTGTCCAGCCAGTCCTCGCCGGCGGTCTCGTTGACCAGCACGAGGAATTTGATGGCGTCCTTGGAGGTGCGGATTCCGCCGGCCGGCTTCACGCCGACCTGGATGCCGGTCTGGGCGCGGAAGTCGCGCACCGCTTCCAGCATAAGGAGGGTGTTGGCGGGGGTGGCGTTGACGGCGACCTTGCCGGTGGACGTCTTGATGAAGTCCGCGCCGGCCAGCATGCCGAGCCAGCTCGCGCGCCGGATGTTGTCGTACGTCGACAGCTCGCCGGTCTCGAAGATGACCTTGAGACGGGCGGTGGTCCCGCAGGCCTCCTTCACGGCGGTGATCTCGTCGTACACCTTCATGTAGTTCCCGGCGAGGAACGCGCCGCGGTCGATGACCATGTCGATCTCGTCGGCACCGGCGGCGACGGCGTCCCGCACGTCCGCGAGCTTCACGGAGAGCGCGGCGCGGCCCGCGGGGAAGGCGGTGGCGACCGAGGCGACCTTCACGGCGCTGCCGGCGACGGCCTCCTTGGCGGTGGCCACCATGTCGGGGTAGACGCAGACGGCCGCCGTCGACGGGGTCGTGCGGTCGGTCGGGTCGGGGCGGACCGCCTTGGCGCCGAGCGCCCGGACCTTGCCCGGGGTGTCCGCGCCTTCCAGCGTCGTCAGGTCGACCATCGAGATGGCGAGGTCGATGGCGTACGCCTTGGCGGTCGTCTTGATGGAACGGGTGCCGAGGGACGCGGCCCGCGCCTCCAGGCCGACCGCGTCTACGCCGGGCAGCCCGTGGAGGAAGCGGCGCAGCGTGCTGTCGGACGCGGCGACGTCCTTGAGTGCGTGAGCTGCGGCAGGTGCATTGGTGGGCATGGTCACCAGACGAGCATATCTACGCGCGTAGCGGCTGTACACCCCGTGGGGCGGAATCGGTGGGGGGTGGGGTGTGGGGGGCTTGTGGGGTGGTGGTGGGGGATGCGTTGTGCGGGTGGGTGTGGGTGCGTTGTCGGGTGCTGCTTGTGAACAGGCGTTCAGGGGTGCGGCAGAATCGGCGGTATGACGACCCCTGCTCCTAGCCCCGACCCCGCCGCGAAGGATCGGGTCTACCGCTCGCCCATGGGCATGCTCGGTGGTGCCCTCGTACTGGTCATCGCCCTGTGGCTCGGCATCGACGCCCTGATGATCGGCACCGGGCGCACGCCGTGGCTGGCCCTCGCCGCGCTGATCCTGATCGTGCCGGTCATCACGGCGTTCACGCTGCGTCCGGCCGTGTACGCCAACGAGGAACGGCTGCGGATCCGCAATCCGCTCCGGGTCGTCGTGCTGCCCTGGGGGCAGGTCGCGTCCCTGCGCTCGCGTTACTCCAACGAGGTCGTCACGGCGTCCGGTGCCACGTTCGCGCTGTGGGCCATTCCGGTGTCGCTGCGGGCCCGTAAGAAGGCGGCCCGGCAGACGGCCGCCGCCGAGCGGGGCGCTGGGCGTGGCGGGCGCCGTGGTGGGGGGCGGGATCTTGGGCCGGGCCTCGATGCGTCGGGTGGGGGCGCCGGTGCGTCGAGTGGGCCTGTGCGGGCCGAGACCGACAAGGTCATGGACGAGCTGCGGGAGCTGCTCGAGCGGTGGGAGGAGCGGGCCTCGCGTACCGACGCCCCGAGTATGGGTGAGGTCAGTGTGCGGTGGGCCTATGAGGTCATCGGGCCTGCTGTGGCGGGGGCTGTTCTTTTGGTGATTCTGCTCGCCACGGGGTGAGCTTCGACGCGGGTTCAGGGGTGCCTCGTTCCGGCGAGGCACCCCTCGTTATTTCAGATGCCTGCTGCTGTTGACAGGTCTTTCTTGAGCGCCGTCAGCAGGGTCTTTGCCTTTGCGTGCGCTACGGGCAGTTCCGTGTGGTCACTGACGGTGACCACCACTTCCAGGTAGCACTTCAGCTTCGGCTCCGTGCCGCTGGGGCGGACGATGACGCGCGCGCCCTCCAGCGTGTAGCGCAGGCCGTCCGTGGGCGGGAGCTTGTCCGTGCCCTTGGTGAGGTCCTCGGCGTTCGTCACGGGCAGGCCCGCCAGTTCGGTCGGCTGCTGCTCGCGCAGGCGGCGCATCGCGTCGGCGATGATCGACAGGTCCTCGACGCGTACCGAGAGCTGGTCCGTGGCGTGCAGGCCGTGTTCCACGGCCAGGTCGTCCAGGAGGTCGGTCAGCGTTCGGCCTTCGGACTTGAGTGTCGAGGCCAGTTCCGTGATCAGCAGGGCGGCCGTGATGCCGTCCTTGTCGCGTACGCCCTCCGGGTCCACGCAGTAGCCGAGCGCCTCCTCGTAGCCGTAGCGCAGGCCCTCCACGCGGGCGATCCACTTGAAGCCGGTCAGGGTCTCCTCGTAGGGCAGCCCCGCCTTCTCGGCGATCCGGCCGAGGAGGGAGGAGGAGACGATCGACTCGGCGAACGTGCCCTGTGCTCCGCGGGCGACCAGGTGTGCGGCGAGCAGTGCGCCTACCTCGTCGCCGCGCAGCATGCGCCAGCCGCCGTCGTCCTTGACGGCCACCGCGCAGCGGTCGGCGTCCGGGTCGTTGGCGATGACCAGGTCCGGGTCCTCCTCGCGGGCCTTCGCGAAGGCCAGGTCCATCGCGCCGGGCTCCTCCGGGTTGGGGAACGCGACGGTGGGGAAGTCCGGGTCGGGCTCGGCCTGCTCGGCGACCAGGGCCGGAGTGGGGAAGCCGGCGCGCGCGAAGGCGGCCAGGAGGACGTCCTTGCCGACGCCGTGCATCGCCGTGTAGACGGTGCGGGCGGTGCGGGGGGAGTCCTTGGCGAGGACCGCGTCGGTGCGGGCGAGGTAGGCGTCCAGGACGCTGTCGTCCAGGGTCTCCCAGCCGGTGTCGGGGCGGGGGACGTCGTGGAGCGAGGCGATCGCGGCGATCTCGGCGGCGATCTCCGCGTCGGCGGGCGGCACGATCTGGGAGCCGTCGCCGAGGTAGACCTTGTAGCCGTTGTCGCGCGGGGGGTTGTGGCTGGCGGTGACCTCTACGCCGGCTACCGCGCCGAGGTGCCTTATCGCGTACGCGAGGACCGGGGTGGGGAGGGGACGGGGCAACACTGCGGCGCGGAGGCCGGCGCCCGTCATGACCGCTGCGGTGTCTTCGGCGAAGGCTGAGGACTTGTGGCGGGCGTCGTAGCCGATCACCACCAGGCCGTCGGTGTGGCCTTGCTTCTTGAGGTAGGCGGCTAGGCCTGCGGCTGCGCGGATGACCACCGAGCGGTTCATGCGGAGCGGGCCGGCGCCCAGCTCGCCGCGCAGGCCCGCGGTGCCGAACTGGAGGGTGCCCGCGAAGCGTGATGCGAGCTCGTCGGTGTCCCCGGCGTCGAGGAGGGCGGCGAGTTCCGCGCGGGTCTCCGGGTCGGGGTCCTCGGCGAGCCATGCCTGGGCCCGGGCGATGAGGTCGTCTTGCACGTCGGGTCAGCCTCTCGTGGTGGTCGGGGGCGGTGCCTGCGGCGGCCCGTTTCGGAGGGTGGGGGCTTCTGTGGCGCCAGCGCTTTTGGAAGGTGCGGGCACGGGGTGGGGGGTGTCCGTCCTCGGTCCGGCGGCTCGGTGCCGTGTTCTGTGCCGTCTTCTTGACGCCGGACGCTGCGGGCGGGCACCCCCCACCCCGTGCCCTTCCCGCCGTGTGCGGCTGCGGCACGGGGGCCTCACCGTGGGTACGGCTACAGGCGGCCCAGCACCTGGGCGAGGAGGGAGCCCATGCGGGCGGCCGAGTCGCGGCCGGCCTGGAGGACCTCCTCGTGGTTGAGGGGTTCGCCCGTCATACCGGCGGCCAGGTTGGTGACCAGGGAGATGCCGAGGACCTCGGCGCCCGCCTCGCGCGCGGCGATCGCCTCGAGGACCGTCGACATGCCGACCAGGTCCGCGCCGATCACGCGGGCCATGCGGATCTCGGCCGGCGTCTCGTAGTGCGGGCCGGGGAACTGTGCGTAGACGCCCTCCTCGAGGGTGGCGTCGATCTCCTTGCACAGGGCGCGCAGGCGGGGGCTGTAGAGGTCGGTGAGGTCGACGAAGTTGGCGCCGACGATGGGGGAGGTGGCCGTGAGGTTGATGTGGTCGCTGATCAGGACCGGCTGGCCGGGGCGCATGCCTTCGCGGAGGCCGCCGCAGCCGTTGGTGAGCACGATCGTCTTGCAGCCCGCGGCGACTGCGGTGCGCACGCCGTGGGCTACGGCGGCCACGCCGCGGCCCTCGTAGTAGTGCGTACGGCCCAGGAAGACCAGGGCCCGCTTGTCGCCGGTGCGGTACGAGCGGATCTTGCCGCCGTGCCCCTCGACCGCCGGCGGCGGGAAGCCGGGCAGCTCGGTGACGGGGAACTCGGCCTCGGGCGCGCCGAGGGCGTCCACGGCCGGGGCCCAGCCGGAGCCCATCACCAGGGCGACGTCGTGGGTGTCGGCGCCCGTGAGTTCGCGCAGGCGCGCGGCGGCGGCGTCGGCGGCCGCGTGCGGGTCGCCCTGGATGTCGTCCGGAAGAAGAGATGCGTTCACGCGACTGAGGGTAGCCGGTTTGGGCCTACGCGCGTAGATGACGGAGCTCACGGGATGGCGATCGTTGTCTTGTCGTATCCGACAAAAAAGGGGGGTGGTTGGGGGGCTTGTGTCAGCAGGGGCGCTTGCGTAGTTGCATCACGTAGTCGGGGGGGGCTCCTGCCGATTCCGCCGCGTCGGCGATCTCTCCCAGGTAGCGGGCCGACGGGAGGCCGCCCTCGTAGGCGTTCAGGACATACGTCCAGGCCTGCTCCTCGCCCTCCAGGGTGTGGGCTCGGACGCGCAGGCGGCGGTAGATGCCCAGGCCCACGCCTTCCCAGCGGTCCAGGGAGTCCTCGTCCATCGGGGCGATGTCGTAGAGCGCGACGAAGACCTGTTCCATCGGGTCCTCGACGAGTGTGGCCAGCGCGCCCTCCCAGCCGAGCTGTTCGCCGCCGAACGTCAGCCGCCATCCGTTGAGCCAGCCGGTGGCGCGCAGCGGCGAGTGGGGGGCGCGGCGGGTCATCAGCCGCGCGTCGAGATTGCAGGCGTACGCGGCGTAGAGCGACATGGGGGGAAGGGTACGGCAGTGTCACTGTCGTAACGGTGGTGTCTCGTGGCGGCCCCCCAGGCGGTCGCACCCCGATGCGTGCGGGACAATGGAGTACGTGACTCGGATCGTGATCATCGGTGGCGGACCCGGCGGATACGAAGCGGCGCTGGTGGCCGCTCAGCTCGGCGCGGAGGTGACCGTCGTCGACGCCGACGGTCTGGGCGGGGCGTCGGTGCTGACCGACTGCGTGCCGTCCAAGACTCTGATCGCCACGGCCGAGGTGATGACCACCTTCGACTCCTCGTACGAGGAGCTGGGCATCATCGTCGCCGACGACACCCCGCACATCGACACGCCCGCGCGTGTCGTGGGCGTCGACCTGGGCAAGGTCAACCGGCGTGTGAAGCGGCTCGCGCTGGCTCAGTCGCACGACATCACCGCGTCCGTGACGCGTGCCGGTGCGCGGGTGATGCGCGGGCGTGGGCGGCTGGAGGGCATGCAGGCCCTCGACGGGTCGCGCAAGGTCGTGGTGCGGACCGCCGACGGCAGCGAGGAGACGCTGGTCGCCGACGCCGTGCTCATCGCGACGGGCGGTCACCCGCGCGAGCTGCCCGACGCCCAGCCGGACGGCGAGCGCATTCTGAACTGGACCCAGGTGTACGACCTCGACGAGCTGCCCGAGGAGCTCATCGTGGTCGGTTCCGGTGTCACCGGTGCCGAGTTCGCCGGTGCCTATCAGGCGCTGGGCTCGCGGGTCACGCTCGTTTCGTCGCGGGACCGCGTGCTGCCGGGTGAGGACCCGGACGCCGCCGCCGTGCTGGAGGACGTCTTCCGGCGTCGTGGCATGAACGTCATGGCGCGCTCGCGTGCCGCCGCCGCCAAGCGCGTCGGCGACCGGGTGGAGGTCACCCTGGCGGACGGCCGCGTCATCAGCGGCAGCCACTGCCTGATGGCCGTCGGTGCCGTCCCGAACTCCGAGGGCCTCGGCCTGGAGGAGGCCGGCGTCAAGGTCCGCGAGTCCGGGCACATCTGGACCGACAAGGTCTCCCGCACCACGGCTCCGGGGGTGTACGCCGCCGGTGACGTGACCGGTGTCTTCGCCCTCGCCTCGGTCGCGGCGATGCAGGGGCGTATCGCCATGTATCACTTCCTCGGTGACGCGGTGGCTCCGTTGAATCTGAAGACCGTGTCGTCGAACGTCTTCACCGATCCCGAGATCGCCACCGTCGGGTACACCCAGGCCGATGTGGACGGCGGCAAGATCGACGCCCGGGTCGTCAAACTGCCGCTGCTGCGGAATCCTCGCGCCAAGATGCAGGGGATCCGGGACGGGTTCGTCAAGATCTTCTGCCGGCCGGGCACCGGCATCGTGGTCGGCGGTGTGGTCGTCGCCCCGCGCGCCTCGGAACTCATCCACCCCATCTCGCTCGCCGTCGACAACAATCTGACGGTCGAGCAGATCGCGAACGCCTTCACCGTCTATCCGTCGCTCTCGGGGTCGATCGCCGAGGTCGCGCGGCAGCTGCACACGCGCAAGGCGGGCGCCGAGCTCTGACGGCCGGATCCGACTCCCCGCCGGTCACGGGGAGTTGCCGGCCATGCGAGCGGCATAGGCGGCGGGACTAGGCCTTATACCACTCGGCGTGCCTGCGTACGAACAACTTCTGTTATTCGGCGCAAACTGCTGAAAGCAGACGGTCGTTGGGGTTACTGTCAGTTTCGTGTTCGCTGCAGAACGTCGCCAATTGATCCTCGAAATGGTGCGAGCGAACGGGGCCGTGTCGCTCCGTGAGCTCGCCCGCGTCGTCCAGACCTCCGAAGTGACCGTACGGCGGGACGTGCGCGCACTGGAGGCAGAAGGACTCCTCGACCGCCGGCACGGCGGTGCGGTATTGCCGGGCGGGTTCACGCGGGAGTCCGGCTTTCCGCAGAAGTCACATCTCGCGACCGCCGAGAAGACCGCCATCGCCGACCTCGCCGCGAACTTCGTGGAGGAGGGCGAGGCCATCGTCGTCGGGGCGGGGACCACCACCCAGGAGCTGGCCCGCCGGCTCGCCCGGGTGCCCGGTCTGACCGTCGTCACCAACTCGCTGCTGGTGGCACAGGCGTTGGCCCACGCCAACCGGGTCGAGGTCGTGATGACCGGCGGCACGCTGCGCGGTTCCAACTACGCCCTCGTCGGGAGCGGTGCCGAGCAGTCCCTGCAGGGGCTACGGGTGTCGCGGGCCTTCCTCTCCGGGAGCGGGCTGACCGCCGAACGCGGACTGTCCACGTCCAACATGCTGTCGGCGTCCGTCGACCGGGCGCTGGTGCAGGCCGCCGCGGAGGTCGTCGTCCTCGCCGACCACACCAAGCTCGGCACCGACACGATGTTCCAGACGGTGCCCTCGGACGTCATCACCCGGCTGGTCACCGACGAGCCGCCGACCCATGACGACCGCGCCCACACCGAGCTCCAGGCCCTCGCCGACCAGGGGGTGCAGATCGCCGTGGCCGGGGCGGCCGGGGCGTCGGGGGGTGACGAGGTCCCGGCGCGGCGCCAGCAGCGCGCGCTGCCGGGACCGCGCCGGGGTCAGGCTCCTCCGGGGCTCCGCCCCGCCGCCGCGATGCTCGGTGAGCAGGGAGCCGAGCGGGAGCGGGCCCGGGTTGCCGACCTGCGGCGGCGCTGAGCCTTCACGGCTTCAGGCCTCGCAGGGTCAGGTGGAGGAGGCGGTCCGCCAAGTCTGGGTCGGTCGGGGTTTCCTCGGCCGCCAGGGCTATCGCGTGCGTCAGCTGGAGCAGGTCGGTGATCGCCACGTCCGCGCGGACGGAGCCGGCCTGCTGGGCGCGGGCGAGCAGTGCCCCGCCCGCCTGCCGGATCGGGTCGCTGCACCGGGCGAGCGCCGAGGAGCCGTCGGCGGAGACCGCCATCAGGGAGCGGGCCAGCCCGCGGTACTCGCCCGCGTGGGTCACCATCTCGCGCAGCCAGGTCACCAGCGCCGCGCAGGGCTCCGGGTCCGTGAGGAGCTGGCGCGAGCGGGTCAGCAGCTCGTCGACGGCGTCCTCGAAGACGGCGCTCACCAGGGCGTCCCGGTTCGGGAAGTGCCGGTACAGGGTGCCGATGCCGACCCCGGCCCGCCGGGCCACGTCCTCCAGGGACGCGTCCGTGCCGTGCTCGGCGAAGACCGCGCGGGCCTCCGTCAGCAGCCGTTCGTGATTGCGGCGGGCGTCCGCGCGCATGGCGCGCGCAGGCGCCACCGCCTGTTCGCGTGAGCCCACCCTGCCTCCTGGTCCGCCCGGTGTGCCCCCAAGAATGCCACCCGTACGACGACGAGGCGCCCGGCGGACCGTCCGTGAGGGGGTCCGCCGGGCGCCTCGGGGTGCTGTGGCGTCAGTCCTTGATCTCGCAGATCGGGGCGCCGGAGGTGAGCGAGGCGCCGACCTCGGCGGTCAGGCCCTTGACCGTGCCCGCCTTGTGGGCGTTCAGCGGCTGCTCCATCTTCATGGCCTCCAGGACGACGATCAGGTCGCCCTCCTTGACCTCCTGGCCCTCCTCGACCGCGACCTTGACGATCGTGCCCTGCATCGGGGAGGCGAGGGTGTCGCCGGAGGCGGCCGGACCGGACTTCTTGGCGGCGCGGCGCTTCGGCTTGGCGCCGGCGGCGAGGCCGGTGCGGGCCAGCGACATGCCCAGCGACGCCGGGAGGGAGACCTCCAGGCGCTTGCCGCCCACCTCGACGACGACCGTCTCGCGGCCGCTCTCCTCGTCGGTGTCGGTGTCGGTGGGGGAGGTGAAGGGCTTGATGTCGTTGACGAACTCGGTCTCGATCCAGCGGGTGTGGACCGTGAAGGGGTCTGCGCTGCCGGTGAGTTCGGGGGCGAAGGCCGGGTCCTCGACGACCGCGCGGTGGAAGGGGATGGCGGTGGCCATGCCCTCGACCTTGAACTCCTCCAGGGCGCGGGCGGCGCGCTGGAGTGCCTGTTCGCGGGTGGCGCCGGTGACGATCAGCTTGGCCAGCAGGGAGTCCCAGGCCGGGCCGATCACGCTGCCGGACTCCACGCCCGCGTCCAGGCGCACGCCCGGGCCCGAGGGCGGGGCGAAGGTGGTGACGGTGCCGGGGGCGGGCAGGAAGCCCCGGCCGGGGTCCTCGCCGTTGATACGGAACTCGAAGGAGTGCCCGCGCAGGACCGGGTCGCCGTAGCCGAGGGCCTCCCCGTCGGCGATGCGGAACATCTCCCGGACCAGGTCGATGCCGGCGACCTCCTCGGTGACCGGGTGCTCGACCTGCAGACGCGTGTTGACCTCCAGGAAGGAGATCGTGCCGTCCGCGCCGACGAGGAACTCCACCGTGCCGGCGCCGACGTAGCCGGCCTCCTTCAGGATCGCCTTCGACGACGCGTACAGCTCCTCGATCTGCGCGTCGGACAGGAACGGCGCGGGAGCCTCCTCCACCAGCTTCTGGTGACGGCGCTGCAGCGAGCAGTCACGCGTGGAGACCACGACCACGTTGCCGTGGGTGTCCGCCAGGCACTGGGTCTCCACGTGGCGGGGCTTGTCGAGGTAGCGCTCGACGAAGCACTCCCCGCGGCCGAACGCGGCGACGGCCTCGCGGACGGCGGAGTCGTAGAGCTCGGGGACCTCTTCGAGGGTGCGGGCGACCTTCAGACCGCGGCCGCCGCCGCCGAACGCCGCCTTGATCGCGATCGGCAGGCCGTGCTCCTCGGCGAACGCGACGACCTCGTCGGCGCCGCTCACCGGGTCGGGGGTGCCCGCGACGAGGGGGGCGCCGGCGCGCTGGGCGATGTGGCGGGCGGCGACCTTGTCGCCGAGATCGCGGATCGCCTGCGGCGGCGGGCCGATCCAGATCAGACCGGCGTCCAGGACGGCCTGGGCGAAGTCGGCGTTCTCCGACAGGAAGCCGTAGCCCGGGTGGATGGCGTCCGCCCCCGATTCGCGGGCGGCGGTCAGGACCTTGTCGATGTCCAGATAGCTGGAGGCCGGGGTGTCACCGCCCAGGGCGAACGCCTCATCCGCGGCGCGGACATGCAGAGCGTCCCGGTCCGGCTCCGCATAGACGGCCACGCTGGCGATACCGGCATCCCGGCAGGCCCGGGCCACGCGGACAGCGATTTCGCCACGGTTGGCGATGAGCACCTTGCGCACGATTGAGGCTCCCTCCTTGAAACAAGCCGAGTTTAGGGACTGCCGACACGGCACTTCGACCCGTCCCCAGTGGTGACCTTGCCCACACGGAGCGTGATTCCGGGTCGGTCCACCCTGCGAAATCCCATGTCGCGCCTCGGCACGCAGGTCTCTCCCGGAAAACCCTAGCCCTCCGCTGTGGTCAAGGTCTCTGTCATCACGTGCTGCGGGCCACTCGGTTTCTTTGTGGAATCCCTACGAATGGCCCAATGATTCTTTGCCCCCGCCCGAACCCTTGTCCCGCGGTTTACCCGTTAGTAGCGTTCGCGATGTCTCGATACGTACTTGGGGTAACAGCGGCCGCGCCCGGATCGGGCCGGGGCGGCGCTCGGCTAGCTCGGAAGTGGGTGGGACCGGTGGTACGCAGGCCGGTGGCGTGGGTCGTGGCGGTCGTGCTCTTCGTCGAGGCGCTCGGCATCGGGGCGCTGAACTGGTTCCTCGGGATCGTCGTCGACCGCCAGGACATGTCCCTGGCCGGTCTGGATCCTGACGTGATGTCGATGTCCTCGAAGGTGGGCGGTGTCGTCTTCGGCGCCTACTTCGCGCTGTGCGGCCTGGTCGCGCTGCTCGTCGCCCTGCGGGACCGCGCGCCGGCCGGCCTCGGGCGTGTCCTGCTGATCAGCGCCGCCGTGGTGCACGCCCTGCTGGGCGCGTTCACCTGGGGCCTGGTGGGCTGGACGGCGTTCCTCTTCATGGTCGTCGTGTTCGCCCTGATCGTGCTCGTGCTGATGACGTACGACGGCCGGAGTGCGTCCGAGGGGCCCGCCGACGCCGCTCCCGGAGGGGACGGCGACGGCTCGCCCGTCACGCCTCCGCCGGCGCCCACAACTCCGTGATGCCGACGCCGAGCCGGCCGAGCAGCCGCCGCACCAGGGGCAGGCTGATGCCGATGACGTTGCCGTGGTCGCCCTCGATGCCGTCGATGAACGGGGCCGAGCGGCCGTCCAGGGTGAACGCCCCGGCGACGTGCAGCGGTTCGCCGGAGGCCACGTAGGCGGCGATCTCCTCGTCGGTGGGGTCGCCGAAGCGGACGACCGTGGAGGCGGTCGCCGAGGCGTAGCGGCCGCTCTCGGTGTCGTAGACGCAGTGGCCGGTCTGCAGGGTGCCCGCGCGGCCGCGCATCGCCTTCCAGCGGGCCGTGGCCTCCTCGGCGTCGGCCGGCTTGCCGAGTGCTTCGCCGTCGAGGTCGAGGACCGAGTCGCAGCCGATGACGAGGGCGCCCTTGACGTCGGGGCGGGCCGCCACGACGGAGGCCTTCGCCTCGGCCAGCGCGAGGGCCAGCTCGGCGGGGGTGGGGGCGGTGACGGCGTCCTCGTCGACACCGCTCACCAGGACCTCTGGGGTCAGCCCGGCCTGGCGCAGAAGGTTGAGCCGGGCGGGGGACTGGGAGGCGAGGACGAGTCGGCGGCGCGGCTGATCAGTCATGCCGTCAGCGTATCGGCGCGCCCGGCCGTGCTCACCTCAGCCCGATCACGATCATCGTCAGGACCATGGCCAGTGCCATGAGAACGCCCAGCCGCCGCAACCTGACCTGCATCTCGCGCAGTTCCTCGGGCGGCTCGTTCTCGGGGTCGGACCACAGCATGCCTTCCATCGTCGGGCGGACGCGGAGGCCTGCGCCTGAGTACGCGTACTCAGGTTTCGGGCCACGGCTTCGGCGACCACCGAAGCCGTGGCGGCCGTACGGCCGGCTAGCCGGGCCAGTACGTCCTCGCCCAGGAGGACGGGCCCGGCTGGGGCAGCCGGTGTGCGGCGATGCGGGACGGGTCCGACCACCCGTCCCGCGGCTCGGGTGCGCCGGGCGGCACGGCTGCCGCCGCCGCGGCGCGGGCGCGGACCACCGCCAGTGCGGCGGCCAGCTCCTCCGGTGTCGGGTTGCCCCGGACCACCTTGATGTTCATGACGGCTCCCAGCGGGACTAGAGGGGGATGTTGCCGTGCTTCTTCGGGGGCAGGGATTCCCGCTTCGTCCGCAGCTGACGCAGGCCGCGCACGACGTGCAGACGGGTGTCCGACGGCATGATGACCGCGTCGACGTATCCGCGCTCGGCGGCGACGTACGGGTTGAGCAGGGTGTCCTCGTACTCCTGCATCAGCCGGGCGCGGGTCGCCTCCGGGTCGTCCGACTCGGCGATGGTGCGGCGGTGCAGGATGTTGACGGCGCCCTGGGCGCCCATCACGGCGATCTGCGCGGTCGGCCAGGCCAGGTTCAGGTCGGCGCCCAGGTGCTTGGAGCCCATGACGTCGTAGGCGCCGCCGAACGCCTTGCGGGTGATCACGGTGATCAGCGGGACGGTGGCCTCGGCGTAGGCGTAGATCAGCTTGGCGCCGCGCCGGATGATGCCGTCGTGCTCCTGGTCCACGCCCGGCAGGAACCCGGGGACGTCGACGAAGGTCAGCACCGGCACGTTGAACGCGTCGCAGGTCCGCACGAACCGCGCGGCCTTCTCCGAGGCGGCGATGTCCAGGCACCCCGCGAACTGCATCGGCTGGTTCGCGACGATGCCGACCGGGCGGCCCTCGACCCGGCCGAAGCCGGTGACGATGTTCGGCGCGAACAGCGCCTGCGTCTCGAAGAACTCGGCGTCGTCCAGGACGTGCTCGATCACCGTGTGCATGTCGTACGGCTGGTTCGCGCTGTCCGGCACGATCGTGTCCAGCTCGCGGTCCTCGTCGGTGACCGCGAGGTCCGCCTCCTCCGGGAACGCCGGGGGCTCGGACAGATTGTTGGACGGCAGGTACGACAGCAGCTGCTTGACGTACTCGATGGCGTCCTTCTCGTCGCCCGCCATGTGATGGGCCACGCCGGACGCGGAGTTGTGGGTGCGGGCGCCGCCCAGCTCCTCGAAGCCGACGTCCTCACCGGTGACGGTCTTGATGACGTCCGGGCCGGTGATGAACATGTGGCTGGTCTGGTCGACCATCACCGTGAAGTCGGTGATCGCGGGGGAGTAGACCGCGCCGCCCGCACAGGGACCGACCACCAGGCTGATCTGCGGGATCACACCGGAGGCGTGCGTGTTGCGGCGGAAGATCTCCCCGTACGCGCCGAGCGAGGCCACACCCTCCTGGATGCGGGCGCCGCCGGAGTCGTTGATGCCGATGACCGGGCAGCCGGTCTTCAGCGCGAAGTCCATGACCTTGACGATCTTCTGGCCGTAGACCTCGCCGAGGGCGCCGCCGAAGACCGTGAAGTCCTGGGAGAAGACGGCCACCGGGCGTCCGTCGACCGTGCCGTAGCCGGTGACGACGCCGTCGCCGTAGGGGCGGTTCTTGTCCAGCCCGAAGTTGGTGGAGCGGTGCCGGGCGAACTCGTCGAGTTCGACGAACGACCCCTCGTCGAGGAGGAGCTCGATACGCTCACGGGCCGTCAACTTGCCCTTGGCGTGCTGCTTCTCGACGGCGCGTGCGGAGCCGGCGTGCGTCGCTTCCTCGATGCGGCGCTGGAGATCCGCGAGCTTGCCCGCGGTGGTGTGGATGTCGATCTGCTCTTCCGGCTCGGACATCGGGATCGCGGCTCCCTGCCTGCTCAAAAGGGGGGACGGTTACTCATCCGTAGAGTAGTGGGGGGCCCGCGGATCAGCAGTGCGGCGTTTCACACACCTAGGGTGGCTTGCATGACGCCGCGAGATGCATCAGACGACAGCCGTTGGTCGGACCTGGACCGTCCGCCGCTCAACGCCGCCGCGCTGCGCCGGGGGCTCGTCCGCGAGGGCGGGCTCTGGGACGAGGTGCGGGTCGTGGCGCGCACCGGCTCCACCAACACCGACCTGGTCGCGCTGGCCGCGAAGGGCGAGGCCCGCGAGGGCACGGTCCTCGTCGCCGAGGAGCAGACGGCCGGCAAGGGCCGCCTCGACCGCGACTGGACGGCACCGGCCCGCTCCGGGCTGTTCTTCTCCGTCCTGCTGAACCCGGCCGAGGTGCCGGTGACCCGCTGGGGGTGGCTGCCGCTGCTCACCGGCGTCGCCGTGGCGACCGGGCTCTCGCGCGCGGCGGGCGTGGACACGGCACTCAAGTGGCCGAACGACCTGCTGCTGACCGTGGGCGGCGAGGAGCGCAAGGCCGGCGGCATCCTGGCCGAGCGGGCCGGCGACGAGGGCGTCGTCATCGGCGTCGGCATCAACGTGACGCTGCGCGCGGACGAGCTCCCGGTGCCCCAGGCCGGCTCGCTGGCGCTCGCCGGGGCCGTCAGCACCGACCGGGACCCCCTGCTGCGGGCCGTGCTGCGGTCCCTGGAGGAGTGGTACGGACGGTGGCGGGGCGCGGGCGGCGACCCGGAGGCCAGCGGACTCCAGGAGACGTACGCGGCGGGCTGTGCGACGTTGGGCAAGCGGGTACGGGCGGAGCTGCCGGGAGACCGGGCGATCACCGGGGAGGCGGTCGCCCTCGACGGCGACGGGCGGCTCGTGATCGCGACCGGGGAGGGCGTGCAGGAACCCGTGGGCGCCGGCGACATCGTGCACCTGCGCAAGGCCTGACGGCGGCCGTACGGGTATCCGGGGCGCGAAACGGAAGCCCGGCGCGGGCGGCGTGCGCCGGATCGGACCACGGCCGCCGGGGTACCTCACCAGCGGCGGTACGGCAGGGTCGGCTTTCCCCGACGGAGTGAGCTGGCGCACACCTGCCGTAAAGTGAAGGCCGGTCGCTTACTGGACCGCGGCAGATCGGAAGGGCAGCAGGCGTGACCGTCGACGACACGGGCTCCGGCGGGGACGGCCGCGTGGACCCCCACGCCGCCGAACCGGGCGAGGACCCTCTCGCCCTGCGCCTGGAACAGCTCATCCTCGGCGCCGAGCGGCGCTACACCCCGTTCCAGGCGGCCCGCAGCGCCGGTGTCTCCATGGAGCTGGCCTCGCGGTTCTGGCGGGCCATGGGCTTCGCCGACATCGGGCAGGCCAAGGCGCTGACCGAGGCCGACGTACTGGCGCTGCGCCGCCTGGCCGGTCTGGTCGAGGCGGGACTGCTCAGCGAGGCCATGGCGGTGCAGGTCGCCCGGTCCACCGGGCAGACCACGGCCCGGCTCGCGGAGTGGCAGATCGACTCCTTCCTGGAGGGCCTGACCGAGCCGCCCGAGCCCGGGATGACCCGCACCGAGGTCACCTATCCGCTGATCGAGCTGCTGCTGCCGGAGCTGGAGGAGTTCCTCGTCTACGTCTGGCGGCGCCAGCTGGCCGCCGCCACCGGCCGGGTCGTGCAGGCCGCCGACGACGAGGAGATGGTGGACCGGCGGCTGGCCGTGGGCTTCGCCGACCTCGTCGGCTTCACCCGGCTGACCCGCCGTATGGAGGAGGAGGAGCTCGGCGAGCTCGTCGAGGCCTTCGAGACGACGGCGGCGGACCTGGTGGCCGCGAACGGCGGACGGCTGATCAAGACCCTCGGCGACGAGGTTCTGTACGCCGCCGACGACGCGGGCGTCGCCGCGGAGATCGCGCTGCGGCTCATCGAGACCGTGGCGAACGACGAGACCATGCCGGAACTGCGGGTCGGCATCGCCTTCGGCACGGTGACCACCCGGATGGGCGACGTCTTCGGTACGACGGTGAACCTCGCCTCCCGGCTGACCTCCATAGCCCCCCGCGACGCCGTCCTCGTGGACAGCGCGTTCGCGGAGGAGCTGATCCGGACCGGCGAGGCCCCCGCCTCGGAGGCCGAGGCGGCGGAGGCGGCCGCCACCGCCGAGAAGGAGGGCGAGGAGCCGCCGGTGTACCGGTTCGCGCTCCAGCCGATGTGGCAGCGGCCGGTGCGTGGCCTCGGGGTTGTGGAACCGTGGCTGCTGACCCGGAGGACGCCCGCCGGGGAGGAGTGACCTCCGCCCCGGCTTCCTATCCCCGGTTGGGGGAACCGAAGAGATCGACACAGAGCCCGATGACCGGCACGCAGATGCCGTGGTCGTCGGGCTCCGACGGTTGCGGGGCGGGTGTCTGGGAGGCGCTGGGGCGGGGTGCGGGCGGTGGCTGCGCCGGTGTGGTGGGCGCGGGGCGGGACGGCTCCGTGGTGCCGCTGCCCGTGCCCGGTGGGATGTGGGGCGGATGCACGGGTGCCGGGGCGTCGCCCGTCGAACCGGGCGCCTCCGGCTGCGCCGCCGTCGCCGACGGGGTCGGTACGAGGATCGAGCCGCCGGCGGGTGTGGTGCCCTGGCCGCCCATGGCCGAGGTGGCGGACGGGCTCGGGTGCGCACGGTCCGACGGCGCGAGCGTGGCGGCGGCCCTGGTCGAGCGGTCCTGGCCGGTGCCGGGGTCGTCGGTGTCGATGGCGAGCTCGGGCACATCCGCGGGCTCGGCGGGGCCCAGCCCCGGGATCCCGGTCTCCGGCGCCAGCCGCACGAGACTGAGCGCCCCGGCGGCGAGTGCGATGCCTCCGGCGGCGAGGAGGGCCTTCCGGTGGGGGCGGCGCCGGTGGCGGCCGCGGGAGGTGAAGAGACGGGTGGGGGTGGGGGGCTCGTCGTCGCCGCCCGGGGAGTCGCCGATGAGGCCCGTGGGCTCTTGCGGGAGCGGAGTGGGGGTCGGGGTCGCCTTGGCCGGCTTCGGCTTCTTGGCTGTGGGCGGGGCCGGTGTCTTGGTCGGCTGCGGCTGCTGGCCGGGTTTGGCTGTGGCGGTGGTGGCTGTGGGTGATGTCGGCGCCGGCCCTTCGGGGTGCGGCTGCTGGTCCCGTGGCTCGGTGGCGGGCGTGGCTTTCTGCGGCGCCCCGCTCTTGGCCGCGCGCGGGGTGGGCTTCGGGGCGGTGGGCTTGGCTGTCGAGGCGGGCGGTGTCTTGGCCGGGTCCCGATCCCGGCCGGGCCCGGCCGGGACAGCGGTGGCTGTGGGCGAGGTTTTTGCAGGGCCCGCGGAGCGTGGCCGGTTGGTCTGTGGGCCGGTGGCGGGTGCAGCCTTTTGCGGCGTCCCGGTGTTGGCCACGCGCGCGGTGGGCTTGGCTGCCGAGGGGCGCGGTGTCTTGGCCGGGTCCCGATCCCGGCTGGGCTTGGCTGTGACGCCGGTGGCCGTGGCTGTGCGTGATGTCGGTGCAGGGCCTGCCGGGCGTGGCTGCTGGGCCCGTGGCGCGGTGGTGGGGGCGGCCTGTTGCCGCGTCTCAATGTTGGCCGCGGGCGGGGTGGGCTTCGGGGCGGTGGGCTCAACACCTGCCGGGCGTGGCCGCTCGGGGCCCGGTCCGGCGGAGGGCGGGGCCTGGTGTGCCTTCGTCGCCAGGGGCATCGGCTTTGCAGCGGTGGCGGCTGCGCTGCCTGGTGTCCCTGTGCCGTACGTCGTCTCCTCGGCCGGCTTCGGCGGCGGTGCGTCGCTCGCGGCGGGGGTCTGCTCCCGTGGGCCGGGCCCGGCCGTGTCCGGGGGCGGACCGGACGGTTCCGTGGCCCCCTCGGACGTGGGCCGTATCCGGCCCGGTTCCCCTGTTCTCGGGCTGTTCGTCGTGTTGCCCATCGCGACCCCTCCCAACGCGCCCGTACCCCCGAGGCGCCGTGGTTTCGGGCACGTTATGCGGTGCTGTGGGGGGTGGGGCGGGACTTGGGTGGGATGTCACTCGAACGGGTGTCGGGGCCTGGCCCCGGACCCGGGCGCGGCGGGCCTTTCGCCGGCGGGGCCGGGCTGCGATGATCGGGGCGAGTGTTGTTAACCCGCGTTAACCGGAGGGTGTCATGAGTGAGGAGCGGTTCGGGGAGTTCGTCCTGGTGCGGCGGCATGGGGACGGGCATGTCGCGGAGCTGGCCCTCGACCGGCCCAAGGCCATGAACGCCGTCTCGACGGAGATGGCGCGGTCGATCGCGGGTGCCTGCGCGGCGCTGGGCGCCGACCGTGACGTACGGGTCGTGGTGGTCACCTCCACGCACGAGCGGGCGTTCTGTGTCGGGGCGGACCTGAAGGAGCGCAACTCCTTCAGCGACGCCGACCTGGTGCGCCAGCGCCCGGTCGCGCGCGGTGCGTACACGGGCGTGCTGGAGCTGCCCGTGCCGACGGTCGCCGCCGTGCACGGCTTCGCGCTGGGCGGCGGCTTCGAGCTGGCGCTGTCCTGCGACGTGATCGTGGCGGACCCGACGGCCGTGGTGGGCCTGCCCGAGGTGTCGGTCGGCGTGATCCCCGGGGGCGGTGGTACGCAGTTGCTGCCGCGCCGGGTCGGGGCGGCCCGGGCGGCCGAGCTGATCTTCACCGCGCGCCGTGTCGAGGCCCTGGAGGCCCGTGAGCTGGGCCTGGTCGACGTCCTGGTCGAGGAGGGGCACGACCGCGAGGAGGCGCTGGCGCTGGGCGCCCGGATGGCCGCGAACTCGCCGGTGGGCCTGCGGGCCGCGAAGAAGGCGCTGCGCCTGGGCTTCGGGATGGATCTGCGGGCCGGGCTGGAGGTGGAGGACGCGGCCTGGCGGTCGGTGGCGTTCTCCGGGGACCGTGCGGAGGGCGTGGCCGCCTTCAACGAGAAGCGCAAGCCCCAGTGGCCGGGGGAGTGAGCGGGAGAGCGTCCGCCAGGGTGGGCGCCCGTTCGCCACACCAATGTCCCAAACCCTGGCAAAGCTCCCTAGCCTGGGGAGATGGGTGAGGACAGACGGCTCGCGGCCGTGGTCGCGTTGGCCCAGGGGATGGCGGCGGCGCACACCCCGCGCGAGTCCTGGCGGGCGGCCGCACTCGGGGCGTGCCGGGCGCTGTCGGGGAGTTTCGCCGCGCTGTCGGTGTGGGAGCGGGAGCTCGGACGGCTGCGGGTCCTCGTGAACGTGGGGGACCGCACCCAGGGCGAGGAGGAGTTTCCCGCCGAGGAGACGTATCCCGTCCATCAGTTCCCGGAGATCACCGAGTTCCTGCACGAGCGGTGGGCCGCCGGTGGTGAGCCGGACGCCTGGGTGGAGACGGCCGAGGGGCCGGCGGCCGGTCACCCCGGGTACTGCCATCAGCGGGTCGCCGCGCTGCGGCGGCGCGGCCGGGGCTGCTGTGTGGTCGCGCCGATCGTGCTGCACGGGCGGGCCTGGGGCGAGCTGTACGTGGCCCGGCCCGCGGGGGTCCCCGTGTTCGACCGCGGCGACGCCGACTTCGCGACCGTACTGGCCTCGGTGGTGGCCGCCGGGCTCGCGCAGACCGAGCGCCTGGAGGAGGCGCGGCGGCTGGCGTTCACGGACGCCCTGACCGGGCTGGCCAACCGGCGGGCCGTGGACGTCCGGCTGGAGGAGGCCGTCGAGCGGCACCGGGTCGACGGGGTCGTCGTCTCGCTCGTCGTCTGCGACCTGAACGGGCTCAAGCGGGTCAACGACACCCAGGGGCACGCCGTCGGCGACCGGCTGCTGGAGCGGTTCGGGTCGGTGCTGTCGCTGTGCGGGGCCATGCTGCCGGGGGCGCTCGCCGCGCGCCTCGGGGGCGACGAGTTCTGTCTGCTGGCGGTCGGCTCCCCGGCGGACGACGTCGTGAAGGCGGCCGACCAACTGTGCCGCCGGGCGGCCGAGTTGGAGCTGGGGGAGGGCGTGGCGTGCGGGGTCGCGTCCACCGAGGACCCGATCGGGACGGTGCGCAGCGCGCGGCGGCTGTTCCGGCTCGCGGACGCCGCGCAGTACCGGGCGAAGGCGGAGCGGGCGGAGCGGCCCGTGGTCGCGGGGCGGGAGGGGCCGGACGATCCCGTGGTGCGGCTCGCGGACGCCGAGCCGTCGGGGGAGGGTGCCGTGGAGCGGCGGCGGTTCCGCGGGCGGGTGCCGTGACCGGTGGCGTGACGGTAAGGGGTGGAAGGGGCATCCACTAGTGACATCCTCGTCTTCACTGCGTACGCTCCTGAATATGGATATGCACACTGTGGTGGTGGGGACGTCCGGGGTCACCGCGTCCGACGTCCTCGCCGTGGCACGCGGCGGAGCCCGCGTCGAGCTGTCGTCGCAGGCGCTCGCGGCCCTCGCCGCGGCGCGGGAGATCGTGGACGCGCTGGCGGCCAAGCCCGAGCCCGTCTACGGCGTCTCCACCGGTTTCGGCGCCCTCGCGACCCGGCACATCAGCCCCGAGCTGCGGGCCCAGTTGCAGCGCAACATCGTCCGCTCGCACGCCGCGGGCATGGGCCCCCGGGTGGAGCGCGAGGTCGTCCGTGCGCTGATGTTCCTGCGCCTGAAGACCGTCTGCTCGGGCCACACGGGCGTACGGCCCGAGGTCGCGCGGACGATGGCCGACGTCCTCAACGCCGGGATCACGCCCGTCGTCCACGAGTACGGCTCCCTCGGCTGCTCCGGCGACCTCGCCCCCCTGTCGCACTGCGCCCTCACGCTGATGGGCGAGGGCGACGCCGAGGGCCCCGACGGCGTCGTACGGCCCGCCCGCGACCTGCTCGCCGCGCACGGCATCGAGCCCGTCGAACTGCGCGAGAAGGAGGGCCTCGCCCTCCTCAACGGCACCGACGGCATGCTCGGCATGCTGATCATGGCCCTCGCCGACCTCGACACGCTCTACAAGTCCGCCGACGTCACCGCCTCCCTGTCGCTGGAGGCGCTCCTCGGCACCGACCGGGTGCTCGCCCCCGAGCTGCACGCCATCCGCCCGCACCCCGGGCAGGGCGCCTCCGCCGCCAACATGGCCGCCGTACTGAAGGGTTCGGAGCTCACCGGGCACCACCAGGACGACGCGCCCCGCGTCCAGGACGCCTACTCCGTGCGCTGCGCCCCCCAGGTGGCCGGGGCCGGGCGGGACACCATGGCGCACGCGCGGCTGGTCGCCGAGCGTGAACTCGCCTCGGCCGTCGACAACCCGGTCGTACTCCCCGACGGGCGCGTGGAGTCCAACGGCAACTTCCATGGCGCGCCCGTCGCGTACGTCCTGGACTTCCTCGCCATCGCCGCCGCCGACCTGGCCTCCATCGCCGAGCGCCGCACCGACCGGCTGCTGGACAAGAACCGCAGCCACGGGCTGCCGCCGTTCCTCGCGGACGACGCGGGCGTCGACTCGGGCCTGATGATCGCCCAGTACACGCAGGCCGCCCTGGTCGGTGAGATGAAGCGGCTGGCCGTGCCCGCCTCGGCGGACTCCATCCCGTCGTCCGCGATGCAGGAGGACCACGTCTCGATGGGCTGGTCGGCGGCCCGCAAGCTGCGCACCGCCGTCGACAACCTCGCGCGCGTCCTCGCCGTCGAGCTGTACGCGGCCACGCGCGCGATAGAGCTGCGCGACGGGCTCACCCCGGCGCCGGCCTCCCGCCAGGTCATCGACGCCGTCCGGGCGGCGGGCGTCCAGGGCGCCGGGCCCGACCGGTTCCTGGCCCCGGACCTCGCCGCGGCGGACGCGTTCGTGCGCACCGGGCAGCTGGTCGCGGCCGTGGAGAAGGTGACCGGCCCGCTCCAGTGAGACACCGGCCGTCCCCGTGACGGCGAAAAGGGGCCCCGTCGCACGACGGGGCCCCTTCTGTGGCGTGCGGGACCTTACTTCAGCTTGGCCGCCTGCGCCTCGATGACGGCGGCGGGGACGCTGTACGTCTTGTCCGTAATCATCAGGCCGAGGTTGATCGTGTAGTACGTCGCGATCGTCGCGCCGTGCCGCACCACCTCGACATGGGTCGTGGCGACGTCACCGTCCTCGGTGTCGCTCGACACCGTGAACGCGACCGACTCGTCGCCCGCGCCGGACGCCTTCTCCGAGGTGAGCTTGGTGAGCTTCTGGTCCGTGCCCTGCATGGTCACAGTGAAGCCGCCCGCGCAGCCGTCCACGGCGTCCGACACGGACTTGAAGGTCTGCTCGGCACCGTCACCGTCGTACGAGGACAGACCGACGAGGGTCATGTCCAGGCTCATCGCGTCGGTGAGCGAGTCCTCGATCTCACTCTCCGTCAAGTCCTCCAGGGACTTGGAGGCGTTGTCGGTGGGCTTCTGCTTCTCCTGCTGGACCATGACGGCCGCGTTCGAGGCCGAGTCTCCCGGCGCCATGCCCGCCATGGCGTACGCGATCGGCGCGCATTTCTCGTCGGCGCTCTTGACCTGGTCCTTGGACTTCGGCAGTTGCTTGCCGGAGGCGTCCACCTCGTAGCCCTCGACATCGCCGTCGGCGATGATCGCCTTCTTCAATTCCGCGGCGCTGAGCGCCTTCGCGGCCTTCGTCTGCTTCGAGGACTGCCCGTCCGACCCGTTCGACGAGTCGTCAGACCCCCCACCGCAACCCGTGACAAGGGCGAGCGACAGCGCGCTCACGGCAACCGTGGCGGCTGCGCGCACGCCCGATGATCTCTTCATGATCGGACTATGAAGGTCCGGTCAAAGGGTCGTCAAGATCTTTCAGAAGCCGAGGTGTTCGCGGCGCACCGAGTAGGCGACGAATCCCGCGCCGAGCGCGAGGAAGGCGGTCCCGCCCACGATGTACGGCGTGGTGTCGAAGCTTCCGGTATCGGCGAGCCGGGTGTCCTGCGTGTCCTCGGCGGTGCCGTCCGTGCTGGTGGAGGCGGCGCGGGCCTGCTGGGTGACCTGGACGGAGGGGCTCGCGGTGGGTTCCGTTCTCGCCGGTTCCTCGCCCGTGGCGTTGGCGGAGGGCACGAACCACAGGGCGCCCAGCAGGGCTCCCGCGGCGGTGGCGGTCAGCAGCGATCGGCGTGCGGTGGACGACGATCGGTGAGCGGCGGACACGGAATATCGATCCCCTTGTGCTACTGGCGAATTGGCCGTGTGGGCCGATGGTAGTGAAAGTCGCGGGTCACGGGAAAGTCACGGGAGAAATGAGCCGTACGCTCCGGGTATGAGTACACCGGAAAACACGCGTTTTGTACGGCTTCGTCTGGAGCTTGTCCTGGAAGTGGACGACGAGGGGGCCGTCCGGGACGCCGCGGTGCGGCGCATCGAGGGCGAGGCGGCCGAGGGCGGTCTGCCCGACGAGGAGCGGGCGCACGCCGAGATCGCTGTGACGGAAGACACTGCGGAGGCGCTGGCCTATCTCGTGGATCCGTTCGACCTGGTCAGTGAGGTGCCGGGGATCGAGCTCACCCAGGCCTCCTGGTCGAGCGAGAGCATCGACTACGACCCGGATTCGCCCGAGTGGGACCTGGGCGAGGATGATGGCGAGGAGGAAGACTTCGACGACGAAGAGCCCACGCGGGCCGGCTGAGACGTCTTGGGGAAATCGTGACCCCGGACGGCAACCGCCGCCCGGGGTTCCGTCGTCTCATGGGGCGCGTAACGCGATCAGCACCACCGGCCTCGGCCGAGGTGGTGTGCCCCACACATGGCAGGGATGTGGAACGGGACGAACCGGTCGTAGCGTTGAAGATCCTTGACGGGGACTCTCGGGCGTTTGGGGATTCGGGAACGATGGAGAAGCATGTGATGACGAACAGCAAGCGGCGCAAGGGCCTGGCGGCCGCGTCCGCTCTGCTCGGCGGTGTCCTGGTGCTCTCGGCCTGCTCGGGCGGCGGCGACGACGCCTCCGGCGGTGGCGACACCTCGCAGGCCAAGGTCGACGAGGCGGCCGCCAAGAAGACCTCCGAGGCGCAGATCAAGATCACGCCCAAGGACGGCACCGACAACGCCTCCATCAACAACTCCGCCGCCGTCACCGTGAGCAAGGGCTCGCTCACCGAGGTGACGATGAAGACCGCCGACGGTGCCGCCGTCGAGGGCCAGATATCGGCGGACAAGACCAGCTGGAAGCCCAGCGGCCCGCTGAAGCGCTCGACCACCTACAAGATCACGGTGACCGCGAAGGACGCCAAGGGCCTGGAGGCCCACGAGAACGGCTCCTTCACCACCGTCTCCCCGGACAACAGCTTCCTCGGCTACTTCACGCCGGAGGACGGCTCCACCGTCGGCGTCGGGATGCCCGTGTCGATCAACTTCGACAAGGCGATCACCAACAAGGCCGACGTGCAGAAGGCCGTCACCGTGAACTCCACCAGCGGTCAGGAAGTCGTCTGCCACTGGTTCAACGACAAGCGCATGGACTGCCGCCCCCAGGACTACTGGAAGGAAGGCTCCACGGTCACCCTGAAGATGGCCCTGGACGGCGTCGAGGGCTCCGAGGGCGTCTACGGCGTCCAGCAGAAGACCGTCACCTTCAAGATCGGCCGCAACCAGGTCTCGTACGTCGACGCGAAGACCAAGCAGATGCGGGTCACGCAGGACGGCAAGGTCGTCAAGACCATCCCGATCTCGGCCGGCTCCCCGGAGAACAAGACGTACGAAGGCGTCATGGTGATGTCGGAGATGTTCAAGGAGACGCGCATGAACGGCGCGACCGTGGGCTTCACCGACGACGACGGCAAGGGCGAGTACGACATCAAGGACGTGCCGCACGCCATCCGCCTGTCGACCTCCGGCACCTTCATCCACGGCAACTACTGGGGCGCCAAGTCCATCTTCGGCAGCGTGAACACCAGCCACGGCTGCGTGGGCCTCTCCGACACCAAGGGCGCCAACGACAAGGGCACCGCCGGCTACTGGTTCTTCAACAACTCCATCGTCGGTGACGTCGTCGTCGTCCAGAACACCGGCGACAAGACCATCGCCCCGGACAACGGCCTCAACGGCTGGAACCTCGGCTGGGAGCAGTGGAAGGCCGGCTCCGCCGTCTGATCCGCCCCCGTCCCCCTCGCACCATCCGATGCCGCCTCTGGCTTTCCAGGGGCGGCATCGGCGTTTCCGGGCCCACCGCCCCGCGCGGGCGCTTCTCATCCGTCTCTTATCGCGGGCTTATCGCTTCATCAGGCGCGGCACCTAGCTTGCGGCGCATGTTCTTCACCTATCTGAGGCGCGAGCTGCGCCGCCGCAGAAAGGCGGCGCTCGTCGTCGCCTCCGGGCTCGCGCTCGGCATCGCGCTGGTCATCGTGGTCTCCTCCGTGTCGTCCGGCATGAGCAAGGCCCAGGACAAGGTCCTTCAGTCCCTGTACGGCCTGGGCACGGACATGACCGTCACCAAGGCCGCCGAGCCCGCGGCGAGCGACTCCGAACGTCCGCGCTTCCGGTTCGACGCGCGGGACGACGGCTCCGGCGAGGAGCAGTCCAGTGACCGTGTCATGGTCCAGGGCTTCCAGACCCTGTCCGCCGCCACCGTGACCAAGGTCGGCGAGCAGGACGGCGTCGCCGACGCGGTCGGCGGTCTCAGCCTCCAGGTCCTCAAGGTGAGCGGCGAGTTCACCCGCGGTCGGTTCCAGCAGGACGGGGGCGGCGGGGAGCGGGGCGGGCCGCCCGGGCAGGGCGGCGACGGACAGCCGCAGGGCGAAGTGCGCGGCGGCGGCGCCGACTTCGACGTCAACAGCTACACCGTCTACGGCGCCGACGTCACCCGGACCGGCATCGGACCGCTGACCTCCTCGAAGATCACCAGCGGCCGTACCTTCAAGGCGGCCGAGACCGACGCGAAGGTCGTGGTCGCCGACACCTCCTACGCCAAGGAGAAGAAGCTCAAGACCGGCTCGACGGTCACCGTCAAGGGCACCAAGTTCAAGGTGATCGGCATCGCGACGCCCGACAGCGGGGACGCGGCCGCGAACCTGTACATGCCGCTGAAGCGGGCGCAGACCCTCGCCGACGCCAAGGACAAGGTCACCACCATCTATGTGCGGGCGAGCGACTCGCAGCGCATCGAGTCCGTCAAGTCGGCCATTCAGAAGAACGTCTCCGGTACGACGGTGACGACCTCCGCCGACCTCGCGGACACCGTGTCCGGCTCCCTGTCCACGGCGTCCTCGCTCGCCACCCGCGTCGGCACCTGGCTGTCCGTCGCGGTGCTCGTCGCGGCGTTCCTGGTGGCCGGGCTGCTGACCTCCTCGGCGGTGTCGCGCCGGGTGCGGGAGTTCGGCACGCTCAAGGCGCTCGGCTGGAAGTCGGGCCGGGTGACCCGGCAGGTGGTCGGCGAGGCCGTCGTCAACGGGCTGCTCGGCGGCGTCCTCGGTATCGCGGTCGGCCTGGCCGGCGCCTACGCGGTCACCGCGATCAGTCCGACACTCCAGGCGGAGCTGGGCGGCGGTGCCGGCGGGGGCGGTGGCATGGCCGGTCCCGCCGGCGGGGGCGGCTTCGCGGGCGGACCCGGTCGGGAGAGCGCGTCCCGGACTCTGGACGTCGCCCTGACCGCGCCGGTCAGCCTGACGACGGTGGCCCTGGCGGTCGGTCTGGCGGTGGCGGGCGGTCTGATCGCGGGCGCGTTCGGCGGCTGGCGGGCGTCGCGGCTGCGCCCCGCGGACGCCCTGCGCCGCGTCGAGTAGCGGCCGGACCGACGCGCACCACCCCCGTACCGACCGAGGAGCCACCATGTACGAACTCAGGAACGTCACCAAGCGCTACACCCGCGGCAAGGACACCGTCCTCGCCCTCGACGGCGTCGACCTCACCATCCCCGACGGCGACCGCCTCGTCATCCAGGGCCCCACCGGCGGCGGCAAGTCCACCCTGCTGCAGATGCTCGGCGGCCTGGACCGGCCCACCTCCGGCGAGGTCGTCCTCGACGGCACCGACCTGGCCGCGCTCCCCGAGGCCCGCCTCACCCGGGTGCGCAGCGAGAACATCGGTTTCGTCTTCCAGTCCTTCAACCTGATCCCCACCCTCACCGCCCAGGAGAACGTCGAGACCGCGCTCGTCCCGCTCGGCCTCAAGGCCCGTGAGCGACGTGAGCGGGCCGCCGAGGCGCTCAACTCCGTGGGTCTCGGCGAGCGGCTCGGGCATCTGCCGTCCGAGATGTCCGGCGGCCAGCAGCAGCGGGTGGCCGTCGCCCGCGCCCTCGTCAAGCGGCCCAAGGTGCTGCTCGCCGACGAACCCACCGGAAACCTCGACGAGTCGATGCGCGACGAGATCATGGAGGTGCTCGAACGCATGTGGCAGGAGCTGGGGCTGACGTTCATCATGGTCACCCATGACTCCGCGATCGCCCGGAAGGCCCCGCGGCTGGCGACCATCCGCAAGGGACGCATCACCGTCAAGGAGAACGCCAAGGCCTAACCCGGCGACTGGGTAACGGAGTTCGGCCCGTCGCGTAACAGTCGCCCCGGCGCGCGGGCCAACTCCGCACGTTCCCTTGAGGCGTGAGACAACCCCTCGGCATACTGCGTGATCCGGGGGGCGGCGCACAGGCGTCCGGGACCACCTCCGGACGCGTGATCCGGGACCCCACCCGGATCCTCTGCAAGGGGGAAACGTGCGCAGACACGTCAGACGAGCATGCGCGGCCGCCGTCGCCTCGGCGGCCGCCCCCGCCCTCGCCGGGGGCACGATCGCCCCGGCGTCCGCCCAGCCCGACGAGGGCCCGCCGGGCGCCGCCACCGGTCCGTCCGCCGCCTCGCCGCTCCCGCAGCGGGTCACCCTGATCACGGGCGACCGGGTCTCCGTGGACGCCGAGGGCCGGGTCGTAGGACTGGAGCGGGCGAAGGGCCGCACCCACATACCCGTCCAGATACGCAAGACGGACGGGCACACCCTGGTGATACCCGCCGACGCGATCCGGCTCGTCGCCGACGGCACCCTCGACCGGCGCCTGTTCGACGTCACCGAACTGACCAGGTCACGGACCCACGCCTCCGGCAGACAGGGCCCCAAGGTCATCGTCGGCTACCGGGGCGCCGCCGCCGGAGCCAAGGCGGACGTCCGGGACGCGGGCACCCTGCGCCGCACCCTGAAGTCCCTGAACGCGGACGCCGTGCAGACCACGGACCGGGGCGCGCCCGGCCTGTGGGACGCGCTCACCGACGGCGGCCGTACCGCGTCCGGCATCGCGAGCGTCTGGCTCGACGGCGTCCGCAGGGCCAGCCTCGACAAGTCCGTCGCGCAGATCGGCGCCCCCGAGGCATGGGCGGCCGGCTACGACGGCGAGGGCGTGAAGATCGCCGTCCTGGACACCGGTGTCGACGCCACCCACCCGGACCTCAAGGGGCAGGTGGTCGCCGCGAAGAACTTCAGCCCGGCCCCCGACGCCACCGACAAGGTCGGGCACGGCACCCATGTCGCGTCCATCGCGGCGGGCACCGGAGCCACGTCCGGCGGGAAGTACAAGGGTGTCGCGCCCGGCGCCGGCATCCTCAACGGCAAGGTCCTGGACGACGAGGGCTACGGCGACGACTCTGCGATCCTCGCCGGCATGGAGTGGGCCGCCGAACAGGGCGCGCAGATCGTCAACATGAGCCTGGGCGGCACCGACACCCCGGAGGTCGACCCGCTGGAGGCGGCGGTCGACAAGCTGTCCGCCGAGAAGGGCGTCCTGTTCACCATCGCCGCGGGCAACGCGGGCCCGGAGTCCGTCGGTTCGCCCGGCAGCGCGGACGCCGCGCTCACCGTCGGCGCCGTCGACGGCAAGGATGTCCTCGCCCCCTGGTCCAGCACCGGTCCCCGGGTGGGCGACGGGGCGGTCAAGCCGGATGTGACCGCGCCGGGCGTGGACATCACGGCCGCCTCCGCCAAGGGCAGCGTCATCGCGCAAGAGGTCGGGGAGAACCCGCCCGGCTATGTGACCATCGAGGGCACCTCGATGGCGACCCCGCATGTGGCGGGCGCGGCCGCGATCCTCAAGCAGCGGCACCCGGACTGGACGTCCGCCGAGCTGAAGGGCGCGCTCACCGGCTCGGCCAAGGGCGGCCCGTACACGCCGTTCGAGCAGGGTGCGGGCCGTGTCCAGGCCGACAAGGCCCTGCAGCAGACCGTGGTCGCCGAACCGGTGTCGCTGAGCTTCGGCGTCCAGCAGTGGCCGCACGCCGACGACAAGCCGGAGGCCCGCGAGCTGACGTACCGCAACCTCGGCACGAAGGACGTCACGCTCGACCTCACCGTGAAGGCCACCGACCCCAAGGGCCACGCGGCCCCGGCGGGCTTCTTCACGCTGGGCGCGACCAAGGTGACGGTCCCGGCGGGCGGCAGGGCCACGGTGGACCTCACCGTCGACACCCGGCTGGGCGGCACCGCCGACGGCGCCTACTCCGCGTACGTCACGGCGACGGGCGGCGGGCAGAGCGTCCGTACGGCCGCCGCGGTGCAGCGCGAGGTGGAGTCGTACGACGTCACGGTCAAGCACATCGACCGTGACGGCAAGCCCGCGCCCGAGTACAACACGGCCCTGATCGGCTTCTCCGGACTGGCGAACGAGCGCTACTACCAGGTGCCCACGGCCGCCTCCGGCACGGTCAAGCTGCGCGTGCCCAAGGGCACGTATCTGATGGACGCCTGGATCGCCAAGGACCTGGTCACCATGGAGGGCGGCCTCGACTGGGTGGTCCAGCCCAAGCTGAACGTCACCCGCAACACCACCCTGACCATCGACGCGCGCACCACGAAGTCGGCCGACATCACCGTGCCGGACCCGGGGGCCAAGCCGGTGTTCGCCGCCTCCGGCTACTTCTACGACACGGCGGGCATCGGCATCGGTGCCGGTCTCGGATCCTTCGCCGACCTGCGCATGGCCCACCTGGGCCCGGAGATCGCGAGCGGTCTGACGCAGACCTGGAACGCCCAGTACACCAAGGGCGCGGCCACCGAGTACGACGTCGCCACCTCGGCGAGGGTCAAGAAGATCCAGGGGCACAAGGTCCGCCACTTCACGGCGGGCGAGCTGGCCAAGGTGTCCAACGGGCTCGGCGCCGCCGCACCCGGCAAGACCGGCGCCCTGCTGCCCGTCGGGTTCCTCCCCGACGACGTCGTGTTCGCCACGCCGGTGGAGCAGAAGCTGCCCGGCGCCCGGACGCTGTACGTGTCCACGTCCGACGACATCCAGTGGACGTTCGACCTGGAGCAGTACGCAAGCCGGGACGCCGACGGCCTCGGGATCGTCGACGCCTTCTACACACTGGGCGCCCCGCAGACCTTCAAGGCGGGCAAGAGCTACACGAAGACGTTCAACACCGCCGTCTTCGGCCCGCACATCAACAAGGACTACGGCCTGTTCCGCGACGGCGACGAGATCTACGGCTTCCTGCCGCTGTTCGCCGACGCCCACAAGCACGCCGGCTCGTCCGACGTCACCTCGGTCACCACGAACCTCTACCGCAACGGCCGCAAGATCGGCACCAACGCCGACCCGCTGCTCGGGGAGGCGTTCAAGGTGCCCGCGGGGGAGGCCGAGTACCGGCTGACGACGTCGGTGAAGCGGAGCGTGAAGGTCGCAGCCGCCTCCACCCGGATCGACGCGAGCTGGACCTTCCGGTCCAAGAAGGCGTCCGGTGACATCGTCACCCTCCCCGCCTCCACCGTCCGCTTCGGCGCGAAGACCGGGCTGGACAGCCGCGCCGAGGCCGGCAAGAAGGTCACCTTCCCGGTCACCGTCGTCGGCGCCGCGTCGGGCCGCGACCTCAAGTCCCTGCACGTGTACGCGTCGTACGACTACGGCCAGACCTGGACGAAGCTCGACGTGCGCGACGGCAAGGTCACCGTGAAGAACCCCGCCAAGGGCAAGGGGATCTCCTTCCACGGCAAGGTCACCGACAAGAAGGGCAACAAGGCGACGATCTCGCTCTACAACGCCTATTACGGCACGTAGGCCTCACGCGCCGCCGTAGGGGACCGTCAGGATCGCCAGGCTGTGGCCGACGGGATCCTCGAAGTAGACACCCCGCCCGCCGTCGTTCCGGTTGATCTCCCCGGGACGGCGGTGGTGCGGGTCCGCCCAGTAGGTCAGTCCCGCCTGCCGTATCCGGGCGAAGATGGCGTCGAACTCGTCCTCCGACACCAGGAACGCGTAGTGCTGCGGGGTGACGGCTCCGGGGGAGTCCAGGAAGTCGAGGGTCACCCCGTTCGGGATCCGGACCGGGACGAAGGGTCCGTAGCGCGGGCCCACCTCCAGGCCGAGGACGTCGGCGAGGAACCGGGCCGACGCCTGCTTGTCGTGCGCGGCGACGATGGTGTGGTCGAGCCGGACGGTCATCGGGCTGCCTCCTCGTGGGCACGGTGGGTCGGGCTCCGTGAGCCACGTTAGGGGCCGTCACCGCCCGGGCACATCGGTCGCCGGACGGGGGCCGCCCTCCTCCCAGGGTCCTCCGTCCGAGGGCCGGTACGGCGAGGGCCCCGCGGTGGTCGTGCCGCGGGGCCCTCGGTCCGGGGCGGGTCAGATCGTCGCCGTGTCGATCACGAAGCGGTAGCGGACGTCGCTGTTCAGGACGCGCTCGTAGGCCTCGTTGATCTCGGCGGCGCCGATCAGCTCGATCTCGGCGCCGATGCCGTGCCCCGCGCAGAAGTCCAGCATCTCCTGGGTCTCGCGGATGCCGCCGATGCCGGAGCCGGCGAGCGTCTTGCGGCCGCCTATCACCGAGAACAGGTTCAGGGAGACGGGCTCCTCGGGGGCGCCGACGTTCACGAAGGCGCCGTCCGTGCGCAGCAGGGACAGGAACCGGTCCAGGTCCAGCGGCGCCGACACCGTGGACAGGATGAGGTCGAAGGTGCCGCGCAGCTCCTTGAAGGTGGCGTCGTCGCTGGTGGCGTAGTAGTGGTCGGCGCCCAGCCGCAGACCGTCGTCCTTCTTGCGCAGGGACTGCGACAGGACCGTCACCTCGGCGCCGAGCGCGTGCGCGATCTTCACGCCCATGTGGCCGAGGCCGCCCATGCCGAGGATCGCGACCTTCTTGCCGGGGCCGGCGTTCCAGTGCCGCAGCGGGGAGTACGTGGTGATGCCGGCGCACAGCAGGGGCGCGGCGACGTCGAGGGAGAGGCCGTCGGGGATGCGGACGACGAAGTTCTCGTCGACGACGACCTTCTCCGAGTAGCCGCCGTAGGTGGGCTCGCCGTCCCGGCCGATCGCGTTGTAGGTGCCGGTGTTGCCCTCGAGGCAGTACTGCTCCAGGCCCGCCACGCAGTTCTCGCACTCACGGCAGGAGTCGACCATGCAGCCGACGCCGACCCGGTCGCCGACCCGGTACTTCGTCACGTCCGAGCCGACCTCGGAGACGACGCCAGCGATCTCGTGGCCGGGCACCATGGGGAAGATCGCCTCGCCCCAGCCCTCGCGGGCCTGGTGGATGTCGGAGTGGCAGATACCGGCGAACTTGATGTCGATGAGGACGTCGTGCGCGCCGACCTCGCGGCGCTCGATGGTGGTGCGCTCCAGGGGAGCCTTGGCGGCGGGTGCGGCGTACGCGGCGACGGTGGTCATGCCGGGGATCTCCTAGCGAGTGGTCGGAGCGCCCGGTGCCTACATGGTGGTGCTGTGTCCGGGCACGGCTTTCAGCGTGCCCGGACCGGCCGCGATCACCCAGCCCCCGGGTGTACGTACGTCCGCTGGTCCTACCACCGGTGGGGTCAGGCTCCCGTGCGTACGACCAGGAATACTCGAGGCATGGACGAGCACTCCGAGTCAGGGGCCGGCGCCGGGGCGGGGCTGGACCCGCGCGCCGAGCTGAGCGAGTTCCTGCGCACCCGGCGGGCCCGGCTGAAACCGCAGGACGTGGGGCTGCCGGACTTCGGGCGGCACCGGCGGGTGCCGGGGCTGCGGCGTGAGGAGCTGGCGCAGCTGGCCGGGGTGTCCGTGGCGTACTACACCCGCCTGGAACAGGGCAACGGACGCAATGTCTCCGCCGAGGTCCTCGACGCGATCGCCCGGGCGCTGCGGCTCAGCGACGCCGAGCACGCGCACCTCACGCATCTGACCAAGCCGAAGCAGCACAAGCGGAGGCCGTCCACCCGGACCGAGCAGGTGCGGCCGGCGCTGCGGCATCTGCTGGACTCGATCGACGGCGTCCCCGCGTACATCACCGGCCGCCGCTCGGACATCCTCGCCTGGAACAGCATGTCCGCTGCCGTCTTCGGTGACTGGGGCGAGCTGCCGGCGCAGGAGCGCAACTGGGCCCGGATGGTGTTCCTGCGGCCCGACTACCGCGAGCTGTTCGTGGAGTGGGACCAGAAGGCGTCCGACATGGTCGGCTATCTGCGCATGGACGCCGGCTGCCACCCCGACGACCCGAGGCTGTCCGCCCTGGTCGGCGAACTCTCCGTGAAGAGCGCGGAGTTCCGGCGCCTGTGGGCCGTCCACGACGTCAAGGAGAAGACATACGGCGTCAAGCGCCTGCGGCATCCGCTCGTCGGCGAACTGACCCTGAACTTCGAGTCGTTCGGGCTGACCGACGGCACGGGCCAGCATCTGACCACGTACTACGCGGAGCCCGGCTCCCCGTCCGCGGAGGGGCTGCGGCTGCTGGCCAGCTGGGGCGCGGACGCGACGAGGGCGGGCCGGGGCACGGCTCTGTGAGCTTGCGAGGGACCCGCTTCCGTGTGCGGCGCGGCGGGCCGGTGATCACCGCCCGCCGGACCGTCCCGCTCAGTGGCCGAACGTCCACACGGCGCGTGGGCCCGGGCCCACGGTGAGGACCGAGCGGCCGATGCGCTCCACGTGCTTCGACGCCACGGCGTCGTTCAGCGCGAACGTCACCTGGCGCAGCCCCGCCTCCTCCCGCGGCACCGCGTCGAACCGGATCGTCGTGCCGCCGCCCCGCGCGACGACCCCGCCGTCCGGCGTGGAGCGGACCGAGAAGCCACCGGCCCGCAGCAGCGGCACCGTGCTGTCGAGGTCCCGCCGGGTGACCGCCAGCCGGATCGAGGTGACGTCCCGCATCAGGCGGTCGCGGTAGGTGTCGGGCAGATAGCGTTCCCGGCCCACGTCGGCGGGGTGCGCGGCCGGCTCGGTGTTGCCGCGCGGGTCGGCGAAGTACTCCGGGCGGTACTCCATCCCCCAGGCGCCGAAGCCGTCGTACGCGGCGGTGGTGAGGACCGCGTCGAACCACGGCACCGGCACGCCGTCGCCGAAGTCCCGGGTCTGCTGGAACTCGATCGGGTCCGGGACGCCCAGGCCTGGCAGCCGTCCGGCCGCGCGGGCCAGGTCGCCGGTGCGCTCGGCGGAGAGGCCGAGGCCGCCCGCGCCCAGGACGCCGTCCGGGCCGGGCAGGTCGCCCACGCCGAACAGTTCGAGATAGGTCTCGCGGCCCATCAGATACCGGCCCGTCCAGACCTGACCGCCCGCCCCGGTCGTCGTACGGACCTGGAAGTCGGCGAACTCGCGGAGATAGGCGGAGTGTTCGATGGCGTCGGCGGTCTCGCGGTCGAGCACACCGTAGGCGTGGTTGAAGAAGAGCAGCTGTCCGTCGTGCCGGGAGTCGTCGTCGGCCACAGCGGTGCCTGTGCCGGCCGCCAGTGCGCCGGTCAGGGTGACGACGAGGACCAGGAACATGCGTAACGCTCGGTGAAGAGACATGGGGTGAGCGTAGGCATGACACGGTGGGAATCGCAGACATTTTCGAACAAAGAGCGCCCCGAGACCGACCTGACGAACCCCGGGAAAAATCTTCCGGGAAATTCCGCGCGGGATGTCGAGATCGCCCGGCCGGCTCCGTCCCCGGTATGAACGCGACCACAATGGTTCGTGTCGTACCGAGGAGACCGTCATGGCGAAGTACCTGCTTCTCAAGCACTACCGCGGCGCCCCCGACGCGGTGAACAACGTGCCGATGGACCGGTGGACCCCCGAGCAGGTCTCCGAGCACATCCAGTACATGGCGGACTTCGCCGCCCGGCTGGAGAAGACCGGCGAGTTCGTCGACGGGCAGGCGCTGGCCCCCGAGGGCACCTGGGTCCGCTACGACGGTGAGGGGCGCCCGCCGGTCACCGACGGGCCGTTCGCGGAGACCAAGGACCTCATCGCCGGCTGGATGATCATCGACGTCGACAGCTACGACCGTGCCGTCGAGCTCGCCGGTGAGCTGTCCGCGGCCCCCGGCGCGGGCGGGAAGCCGATTCACGAGTGGCTGGAGCTGCGCCCGTTCCTGCACGCGGCGCCCACCATCACGGAGTGACCGCGCCGATGCCCCCGTCGCTGGACGAGGCCCTGCTCAGGAGCCTCACCCCGCGCGTCCTCGCCGTCCTCGTCCGCCGCGGAGCCGACTTCGCGGCGGCCGAGGACGCCGTGCAGGACGCGCTGGTCGAGGCGGTCCGGGTCTGGTCCGCCGACCCGCCGAAGGACCCCAAGGGCTGGCTGGTCACCGTGGCCTGGCGCCGGTTCCTCGACGCGGCCCGCGCCGACACCGCGCGCCGCCGCCGCGAGGACCGCGCCGACGACGAACCGGCGCCCGGGCCCGTGCCGTCCGCCGACGACACCCTGTGGCTGTACTTCCTGTGCGCGCACCCGTCGCTGACCCCGTCCTCCGCGGTCGCGCTCACCCTGCGTGCCGTCGGAGGGCTCACCACCCGCCAGATCGCCCAGGCCTATCTGGTCCCCGAGGCGACCATGGCGCAGCGCATCAGCCGGGCCAAGCGCACGGTGTCCGGCGTCCGGTTCGACCGGCCCGGTGATGTCGCCACCGTGCTGCGCGTCCTCTACCTCGTCTTCAACGAGGGCTACTCCGGCGACGTCGACCTCGCCGCCGAGGCGATCCGGCTCACCCGGCAGCTCGCGGCGGCCGTCGACCACCCCGAGGTCGCCGGGCTGCTCGCGCTGATGCTGCTGCACCACGCCCGGCGCGACGCCCGGACCGCGCCCGACGGCAGCCTGGTGCCGCTCGCCGAGCAGGACCGCTCCCGCTGGGACACCCGGTCGATCGCCGAGGGCATCGGCGTCCTGCAGGCCGCCCTCGCCCGCGACCGGCTCGGCGAGTTCCAGGCCCAGGCGGCCATCGCCGCGCTGCACGCCGACGCGCTCACCGCCGCGGAGACCGACTGGGTGCAGATCGTCGAGTGGTACGACGAGCTGGTCGGCCTGACCAACAGCCCCGTCGCCCGCCTCAACCGGGCCGTCGCGGTCGGCGAGGCCGACGGACCGCGCGCCGGACTGGCCGCCCTCGCCGACCTCGACCCCGCACTGCCCCGGTACACCGCCGTCGCCGCCCACCTGCACGAACGCGCCGGAGACCTCGCGGAGGCGGCACGCCTCTACGCGGAGGCCGCCTTCCGGGCGCCCAAGCTGGCGGAACGCGACCATCTGACCCGTCAGGCGGCCCGGCTCCACACCGCGGGACACGGCTGACACGACGAACCGGCCGGACCGCCACACGGCCCGGCCGGTTCGTCGGGACGTTCTTCAGAACGGGTCGGCGTTGCCGCTGTCGGCGTAGGCCGGGTACACCATCGAGGAGCGGACGCACCGGAGCACCGTGGTGCCCTCCATCTGGCAGAGCTCGATGCAGGCCCGGCCGATCCAGCCGCCCTGGACGGCGTACGTGTACCACTGGCCGGCGGTGCCGGAGCCGGTGGCGACCCGGCGCAGCCGGAAGCGGGCCGTGCCGGCGTCGCCGTCGGTCACCGGGCGCACGGCCACACCGTGACCGTCGGGCGCCTTGTCCTTGACGTACAGCTGTGTGGAGCGTGCACTCCAGCGCCGGGGTGATCACCGGCACAGCCCCTGTGCGGCGCGGAATCCGGGCGGCCCCGCGTGTGTTGTCGCTGGTGGGCATCGATGCCGGTGGACATGCCAGTCGAGAAGCCCGAGTGTGTGAAGCGACAAGGATGGAGGGCCGCAATGGCTGCGCAGACGCAGAGGGCCGTGCTGGCTGGCGGATGTTTCTGGGGGATGCAGGACCTGATCCGCCGGCTCCCCGGCGTGACGGCGACCCGGGTCGGATACACCGGGGGTGACGTGCCGAACGCGACCTACCGCAACCACGGCACCCACGCGGAGGCCATCGAGATCCTCTACGACCCCGAGCAGACCGACTACCGGGCGATCCTGGAGTTCTTCTTCCAGATCCATGACCCGAGCACGAAGAACCGCCAGGGCAACGACATCGGCGTGAGCTACCGCTCGGCGATCTACTACGTGGACGACGAGCAGAAGCGGATCGCCGAGGACACGATCGCGGACGTGGACGCCTCGGGCCTGTGGCCGGGCAAGGTCGTCACCGAGGTCGAGCCGGTCGGCCCCTTCTGGGAGGCCGAGCCGGAGCACCAGGACTACCTGGAGCGCTACCCCGACGGCTACACCTGCCACTTCCCGCGCCCGGGCTGGCGCCTGCCGGCCCGCACGGAGAGCTGACCCGCCACGCGCTGTCGGCCCCGCCGCGTCCCGTACGCGGCGGGGCCGCCGTGTGTCAGTGGGGCAGCGTCGCCGGGCTGCCGCCGTTCGCCTCGTAGCCCGCCACGGCCAGCGCGCGGAACACCGCGAACTCCGCCGCCGGGTCGGTCGACAGCGTCCACGGCAGGGCGCCGACATGCCCGTCGACATGCACCAGCTGGTCCATGGCCTCCGCCCAGCGCTCCCCGCGGACCAGGAAGAACACCAGCAGATGGCGCACATGCGCCAGCATCGGGTCGTCGGGCCGGGCCGCGCCCACCGCGAACAGCGCGCCGTGGACCGCCTTGGTGACGACCTCGCTCTGCCAGAACCCGGCGACCAGCGTCACCTCGGGCAGATGCTCGAACACGGCGAAGAGCGGCATCGCCGCCAGCAGCGAGCCCCGGGGCGCCCGGGCGGCCGCCGACTCCGCGAACTCGTACGCGAGCTGCCGCGAGCCGTGCCACTTCTCGCACCAGTAGTGCAGAGCCCCCAGATGCGCGCCCATGTGAGACGGCGCGCGGTCCAGGATCTTCAGCCAGAGCTGCTCGAACTCGGGCCGGGAGTAGGCCAGCCCGCGCGCGACGGACAGCTCCACGATGTAGGGGACCGGGTCACCGGGGGCGAGCAGCGCCGCCTCACCGCACGCCGCCTTCGCCTCCTCCATGATGATCCGGAACTCGTCCGTGCCCGGCGTCGCCGTACGCCACGCCTGCTGCACCAGGAACTCCGCGTGCACGGCCGCGCCGCCCGCGTCCTTGGGCTGCTCGCTGCGCCACACCCGCAGCCACTGCCCGCCCGGCGACTCGCTCACCCCGCCCGGCCGCTGCTGCAGCTCCAGCGCCGCCGCGCCCGCGAACGCCTGCACCCGCTGCCAGCGGCGCTCGCCCTCGGCCTCCGTGCCGGCCAGCAGCTGCGCGGCCGCCCGGTAGTCCTGGGTGCGCTGCACCAGGTCGAGGACGTCCAGCAGATCCTGGTCGGGACCGGGCATCCGGATGTCCAGCTCCTCCTGGCGGACGAAGCCGTAGTTCGCCGGGTCCGCGGCGTCCGGGTGGCCCGGCGAGACCTGCTCGATCATGCCCCTCCTGCGCCGCATGAACGGCACCAGCACGAAGCCGATCATGGCGGCGGCGATCAGGACCCAGAGAATCTCCATGCCTCCAGCGTTCCAGACGCCGCCGACACTTGGCCAACGAGGTCGGGGACCTGTGGAGAAACGGTCCGTCGGAGCACGGCGGACGGGCGGCGGAAGAGCTGCGGACGGGCGGCCGCCGGCCCGCCGCTGTCGGCCCGTACGGCATACCGGGCGCGGGCGCACTACCCTCGGTCCCCATGAGCGACAGGCACATCAGTCAGCACTTCGAGACCCTCGCGATCCACGCGGGCAACACCGCCGATCCCCTCACCGGCGCGGTCGTCCCGCCGATCTACCAGGTCTCGACCTACAAGCAGGACGGCGTGGGCGGCCTGCGCGGCGGCTACGAGTACAGCCGCAGCGCCAACCCGACCCGCACCGCCCTCGAGGAGAACCTCGCCGCCCTGGAGGGCGGCCGCCGCGGCCTCGCGTTCGCGTCCGGACTGGCGGCCGAGGACTGCCTGTTGCGCACGCTGCTCGCGCCCGGCGACCACGTGGTGATCCCCAACGACGCCTACGGCGGCACGTTCCGGCTGTTCGCGAAGGTCGTCGCCCGCTGGGGCGTGGAGTGGTCGGTGGCCGACACCTCCGACCCGGCCGCCGTACGGGCCGCGATCACCCCGAAGACCAAGGTGATCTGGGTGGAGACCCCCTCCAACCCGCTGCTCGGCATCACCGACATCGCCGCCGTCGCCCAGGTGGCGCGGGACGCGGGCGCCCGGCTCGTCGTCGACAACACCTTCGCCACGCCGTACCTCCAGCAGCCGCTGTCCCTCGGCGCGGACGTCGTCGTGCACTCCCTGACCAAGTACATGGGCGGCCACTCCGACGTGGTCGGCGGCGCGCTGATCGCGGCCGACGCCGACCTGGGCGAGGAGCTGGCGTTCCACCAGAACGCGATGGGCGCGGTCGCCGGCCCCTTCGACTCGTGGCTGGTGCTGCGCGGCACCAAGACGCTGTCGGTGCGCATGGACCGGCACAGCGAGAACGCCACGAAGATCGCCGACATGCTCACCCGGCACCCGCGCGTGACGAGCGTGCTGTACCCGGGGCTGCCCGAGCACCCCGGTCACGAGGTCGCCGCCAAGCAGATGCGCGCCTTCGGCGGCATGATCTCCTTCCGTGTCGAGGGCGGCGAGGAGGCGGCCGTCGAGGTCTGCAACCGCGCGCAGGTGCTCACGCTGGGCGAGTCCCTCGGCGGCGTCGAGTCCCTGATCGAGCACCCCGGCCGGATGACCCACGCCTCCGTCGCCGGTTCGGCCCTGGAGGTCCCGGCCGACCTGGTCCGTCTCTCGGTGGGCATCGAGAACGCCGAGGACCTGGTCGAGGACCTCAAGCAGGCGCTCGACCGCTGAGGGCCGTACGCCATCGACTGAGGCCGTACGGTCACGTAAGGCCGTACGGTCACGTAAGGCCGTAATAAGGCCGTACGTCACCAGCCCGTGAGCGGTGGAGTCGTCTCCGACGGCGGCTCCACCCAGGGCTGGGCGGTGATCGCCCACACCGTGAACGCCACCGCCGCCGCGCCCAGCAGCACCCACATCAGCAGGACGGCCGCCCGGTGCAGCCGCAGCAGCCGCTCGCCGCGCCGGACGATCTCCGGGTACAGCTCGGGCGGTACCGGCGGGGGCGGCGCGGCCTCCATGAGCCGGCGCGCGGCCGCCTCCCGCCGGACGCGGTTCACCGCGCCACCGCCTTGGCCCCCAGCACCCGGGGCGCGGTCTCGCGCGGCCGCTGCAGCAGCGTCTCCGTCGCGCGCGAGCAGATCGCCTCGATCCGCTCCCTGGGCAGTCCGAGCAGCGCCGCCGTCTGCTCCTCGGCGACCCCCTCGTACAGCCGCAGCACCAAGACCAGGCGTTCCCTCGCGGTGAGCCGGGCGAGCGGGCTGTCCGGATGGGGGCGGCTGCGGCCCAGCGCGCCGGGACCGCCGTAGCGGTGCCAGACCGAGCGCGCGAACCGGGTGGCCAGCTCCTGGCGGGCGACGCCGTACGGATCCTCGCCGCGCAGCCGGTCCCAGCACGCGTACGTGTGCGCGAGCGAAAGCGTCAGCAGGCGACGCGCGCGTGGATTGTCGTCCCGGGACTCGCCGGTGAGCAGGGTCGCGGTGTGCAGCAGCCGTCCGGCCGCGCCCGCGACGAACGCCTCGAACTCCTGGCCGCGGCGGGTGTCGCGGACCGTGTGTCGTCGTCCCACCGCCCCTCCCGCCTGACCGCGTGCCGAGGACCGGCCCCGCGGGCCGCACGGGACGTCGGCCGTGCGTCATCAGGGCCCGGTCTCATGGGAAGCCAGCGGCGGCCCGGTGGTCAAGAGCCGGGACCTGTCCTCCCGGCGGCACCCGCGCGTGAGGGCCCCGTCGGGGCTCCCCGTCAGGACGCGGCCGGCGCCTCGGGGCCGGTAGTGCCGGTCTGGGCCATCCGCGCCGACAGCGCGACGTTGAAGCGGGTGAGCAGCGAGCAGAACGCCTCGCGTTCCTCCGGCGCCCAGTCGTGCGTCAGCTCGGCCATCAACTGACGGCGCGAGGAGCGCACTTCCTCCAGCCGGGACTGCCCGCGCGGGGACAGCTGCAGCACGACCGCGCGCCCGTCCTCCGGGTGCGAGGTGCGCTTGACGAGACCCGTGTCGACCAGCGGGGCGACCTGCCGGGTGACCGTCGAGGAGTCGATCCCCATGCTCGCCGCGAGCGCCTTGACGCCCATGGGGCCCTCTTTGTCCAGGCGGTTGAGCAGCAGGTACGCGGCGCGGTCCATGGAGTTGCGCACCTGGCCGACACCACCGAGGCGGGTCTGTTCGGCACGGCGGGCGAACACCGCCACCTCGTGCTGCAGCGTGTCGAGGAGACCGCTGTCAGCGACGGTCGTCATGTCCATCGACATGTCAGGTGTTGTGGGCATGGCCGGAGGCTCACTTCATGAAGGGGTGCTGGGTTGGGGGACAGGGTACGCGGCTGGGACGCGGGGTGTACCGACGCTGCGCAATCCCGTCTCGCCGCTTGGTCACACCGCAAAGTAGCGCCTGTGAACTGGGAGACTGAGGACATGAACCACCGCACGCCCTACGCGCTGCCCCCGGTCACCCTCGACGACGTGCGCGGCGCCCAGAAGATGCTGAGCGGTGTGGCCCGGGTGACCGCGATGGAGGGCAGCAGGCATCTGTCGCAGCTGGTCGGCGCCCCGGTGCACCTCAAGTGCGAGAACCTCCAGCGGACCGGATCGTTCAAGCTGCGCGGCGCCTACGTCCGGATCGCCGGGCTGCTCCCCGAGGAGCGGGCCGCCGGGGTCGTGGCCGCGAGCGCCGGCAACCACGCGCAGGGCGTCGCCCTCGCGTCCTCGCTGCTCGGCGTGCGCTCCACGGTGTTCATGCCGAAGGGCGCCCCGCTGCCCAAGATCAGCGCCACCCGTGACTACGGCGCCGAGGTGCGCCTGCACGGCCAGGTGGTCGACGAGACGCTGGCCGCCGCGCAGGAGTACGCGGCCGAGACCGGCGCGGTGTTCATCCACCCCTTCGACCACCCCGACATCATCGCCGGGCAGGGCACGGTCGGCCTGGAGATCCTGGAGCAGTGCCCGGAGGTGCGCACCGTCGTCGTCGGCATCGGCGGGGGAGGGCTCGCGGCCGGGATCGCGATGGCGGTGAAGACGCTCCGCCCGGACGTACGGATCGTGGGCGTGCAGGCGGAGGGCGCGGCGGCCTACCCGCCCTCGCTGGCGGCCGGGCGTCCCGTCGCGGTCGAGCATCCGGCGACGATGGCGGACGGCATCAAGGTGGGCCGGCCCGGCGACGTGCCGTTCCGGATCATCGGCGATCTGGTGGACGAGGTCCGCACGGTCACCGAGGACGAGCTGGCCGCGGCACTGCTGCTGTGCCTGGAGCGGGCCAAGCTGGTCGTGGAGCCGGCCGGGGCGAGCCCGGTCGCGGCGCTGCTGAGCGACCCGGGCTCCTTCGAGGGTCCCGTCGTCGCCGTGCTGTCCGGCGGCAACGTCGACCCGGTGCTGCTCCAGCGGGTCCTGCGGCACGGCATGGCCGCGCAGGGCCGCTACCTGGCCGTACGGCTGCGGCTCACCGACCGGCCGGGGGCGCTCGCCTCGCTGCTCGGGGCGTTGTCAGTGGTGGACGCTAACGTCCTCGACGTGGGCCATGCCCGGACCGATCCACGGCTCGGGCTCACGGAGGCGGAGGTCGAACTGCACCTGGAGACCAAGGGGCGCGAGCACTGCGCCGAGGTCGGCGAGGCGCTGCGGGCGGCGGGCTACACCGTCATCGGCTGACCCGGTCGTCGGCCGTCTGCCACCGGCCATCGATCGCCGGCCGCCGGCGGTCCGGCACCGGTCGAACGCCCTCCGGTCCTCCCAGGTCACTCGTTCGGGAAACTCCATTGAGAGACGCGATACATCGCGTTATGGTGTGTCCCGTAATTCCGCCATCGTGCGGCATGAAAAGTGCAAACCTAGGCTTCTGCGAAGCTTCCCCGACGACGTGGAGATCCATATGCCAGGCGCGATCCATGCCGAAGGCCTGGTGAAAACCTTCGGTGACGTAAGGGCTCTGGACGGCGTCGACCTCGACGTCCCCGAGGGCACGGTCCTCGGTCTGCTCGGGCCGAACGGCGCGGGCAAGACGACGACGGTCCGCTGTCTGACGACCCTGCTGCGCCCCGACAGCGGCAAGGCGGTCGTCGCGGGCCTCGACGTCCTGCGGCAGCCCGACGCCGTACGCCGCTCCATCGGCCTGTCCGGCCAGTTCGCGGCGGTCGACGAGTACCTGACCGGCCGGGAGAACCTCCAGATGGTCGGGCAGCTGTACCAGATGAAGGCGCAGGCGGCGAAGGTCCGCGCGAACGAGCTGCTGGAGCAGTTCGACCTCGCCGACGCCGCAGACCGCACCGCCAAGACGTACTCGGGCGGTATGCGCCGCCGGCTCGACCTCGCGGCCGCCCTGGTGGTCTCCCCGCCCGTGATGTTCATGGACGAGCCGACCACCGGCCTCGACCCGCGCAACCGCCAGTTGCTCTGGGAGGTCATCAAGCGCCTGGTCTCCGGCGGTACGACGCTGCTGCTGACCACGCAGTACCTGGAGGAGGCCGACCACCTCGCGCACGAGATCGCCGGCGTCGACCACGGCCGGGTGATCGCCAAGGGCACCTCCGACGAGCTCAAGGCCCGCACCGGCGGTGAGCGCGTCGAGGTCGTCGTGCACGAGCGCGAGGCCATACAGCCCGCGTCCGAGGTGCTGCGCGGCTTCGGCAAGGGCGAGACCACCGTCGAGGACCACATGCGCAAGCTCACCGTGCCGGTGACCGGCGGCGCCAAGCTCCTCGCCGAGGTCATCCGCGAGCTCGACGCCCGCGGCATCGAGATCGACGACATCGGCCTGCGCCGCCCCACCCTCGACGACGTCTTCCTGTCCCTGACGGGCCACGCCGCCGAGGCCGAGACCGACGAGAGCGTCAAGGAGGAGACGGCGAAGTGAGCGCCATCAACGATTCCGCGGTCATCGCCCGCAGAAACCTGATCCGGATGGCCCGGATCCCCGAGATGCTGATCTTCGGGCTGATCCAGCCGATCATGTTCGTGGTGCTGTTCACCTATGTGTTCGGCGGCTCGATCCAGGTCGGCTCCTCCACCTCCACCCAGGCCTACCGCGAGTTCCTGATGGCCGGCATCTTCGCCCAGACGGTCACCTTCGCGACCGCCGGTGCGGGCGCCGGTATCGCGGACGACATGCACAAGGGCCTGATCGACCGCTTCCGCTCCCTGCCGATGGCGCGCGGCGCGGTCCTGACCGGCCGCACCCTCGCCGACCTGGTGCAGACCGCGCTCACCCTCGTCGTCCTCGCGGTCGTCGCCGTGATCGTCGGCTGGCGCACCCATGAGAACGCGGGCAAGGTGCTCGCCGGCTTCGGTCTGCTCCTGCTCCTCGGGTACGCGTTCTCGTGGATCGGCGCGCTGATCGGTCTGAGCGTGCGCACCCCGGAGGCGGCGACCTCGGGCGGTCTGATCTGGCTGTTCCCGCTGACGTTCATCTCGAACGCCTTCGTGGACGCCAACCAGATGCCGACCTTCCTGCGGCACATCGCCGAGTGGAACCCGTTCAGTGCCACCGTGCAGGCCTGCCGGGAGCTGTTCGGCAACCTGCCGCCGGGCTTCAAGGCACCCGACGCCTGGCCCATGCAGCACCCGGTGTGGGCCTCACTGATCTGGTCCGTGCTGATCATCGCGTTCTTCCGCACCCTGGCCGTGCGCAAGTACCGCTCCGCGACGGCGTGACCGGCTCCGGGCAGCGCCCCGGACACGGCGGAGCCCCCGGTGCCGATCGGCGCCGGGGGCTCTTGTGAAGGTGAAGGGGCCGGGTCAGCCGCTGTAGGGCTCGGCCTTGAGGATCCGTACGGACGCCTTCTTGCCGTTGGGCAGCTCGTACTCCGCGTCCTCGCCGACCTTGTGGCCGATCACGCCGGAGCCCAGCGGGGACTGCGGGGAGTACGTCTCGATGTCCGAGCTCGCGTACTCGCGGGAGGCCAGCAGGAAGGTCATCGTGTCGTCCTCGTCGCCGTCGAAGGCGATCGTCACGACCATCCCGGGCGCCACCGCGCCGTCCGCCGACGCCGGGGCCTCACCGACCTTCGCGTTCTCCAGGAGCTGGGTCAGCTGGCGCACGCGGAGCTCCTGCTTGCCCTGCTCCTCCTTGGCCGCGTGGTACCCGCCGTTCTCGCGCAGGTCCCCCTCCTCGCGCGCGGCCGCGATCTTGGCTGCGATCTCCGTGCGCGCAGGACCAGACAGGTACTCCAGCTCGGCCCTGAGCTGGTTGTACGCCTCCTGGGTCAGCCAGGTGACGTTCTCGCTGGTCTGGGTCACAGGTGCTCCTCGTCGGTACTGGGAATACAAAGCATCGCCCTACCCAGAAGAATGTTCCTTCACGGATGGGCGAAACCACGAGCCTAACAATTGGATGCCCGCAGGGGGAGGACATAAGCCACAGGATTTACATCACCGCAGGTCAGACCTGACCTATTCCGGGTGAATGCGGTCGGTGTCGAGCGCTTTCGCGCCGCTGTACCGGGGCGGTCAGCCGGCGTGGCAGCCGAGCAGCTCGGCCGTCGTCCCCCGGGCCGTCGTACGGAGCGTGACGACCTTGTCGATCCGGGTCTCGTCACCGTCGAACCGGAAGTCCGCCCGGCCCACCTCGGCGCCGCTCTCGGACTGCGAGCGCACCGTGCAGTAGCCGGTGGCGCCGGCGTCCTTGCGGACCTCCAGATGCACGTGCACCGCGTTCTCGGCGGCGTCGAACTCGATCACCTCGGCGCTGATCTTGTTCTGGCCGACGTAGTGGTAGCCGAAGTACCCCACCAGGGCCAGCAGCAGCACCCCGAGCACCCCGCCGACGACCCTGAGGGTGCGGTCGGCGCGCGCGTCCGAGGAACGGCCGTAACGGCCCTCGGGCGGTCGCGTGCTCACCGTACTCATGATCGTCCTCCCGGCCGGAGCGGAACGGATGTCCCGAAACAGGGCCTCCGGGCCGTACCCCGGAATTATCCGCCCCCCGATTCGGTCACTATAGAAGCCGCCGATCGCACCGGGGCACGCCGGGGCGCCGACTACGAGGATTGAGTCTTGACTGACCAGCTGCGACTGATGGCCGTCCACGCCCACCCCGACGACGAGTCGAGCAAGGGCGCGGCCACCATGGCGAAGTACGTGTCCGAGGGGGTGGACGTGCTGGTCGTGACCTGCACGGGCGGGGAGCGCGGCTCCATCCTCAACCCGAAGCTCCAGGGCGACCCGTACATCGAGGAGCACATCCACGAGGTGCGCAAGAAGGAGATGGACGAGGCCCGCCAGATCCTCGGCGTCAAGCAGGAGTGGCTCGGCTTCGTCGACTCCGGCCTGCCCGAGGGCGACCCGCTGCCCCCGCTCCCCGAGGGCTGCTTCGCCCTGGAGGACGTCGACAAGGCGGCCGGCGAGCTGGTGAAGCAGATCCGCTCGTTCCGCCCGCAGGTGATCACGACCTACGACGAGAACGGCGGCTACCCGCACCCCGACCACATCATGACCCACAAGATCTCGATGGTGGCCTTCGAGGGCGCGGCCGACACCGAGAAGTACCCGGAGGCCGAGTTCGGCCCCGCGTACCAGCCGCTGAAGCTCTACTACAACCAGGGCTTCAACCGCCCCCGCACCGAGACCCTGCACCAGGCCATGCTCGACCGCGGCCTGGAGTCGCCGTACGGGGACTGGCTCAAGCGCTGGGACGAGTTCGAGCGCACCGAGCGGACCCTCACCACGCACGTCCCGTGCGCGGAGTTCTATGAGATCCGCGACAAGGCGCTGATCGCCCACGCCACCCAGATCGACCCCGACGGCGGCTGGTTCCGCGTGCCGCTGGAGCTCCAGAAGGAGGTCTGGCCGACCGAGGAGTACGAGCTGGCGAAGTCGCTCGTCGCCACCTCCCTCCCCGAGGACGACCTCTTCGCAGGCATCCGGGACAATGCCTGACATGAGCGCAAGCGCAAGCCTGGCAATGACCCACCTCGCCACCCTCGCCAAGGAGGTGGACGAGGACAAGGTCACTCCCGGCGTCCTCGGTTTCATCGTCTTCGCGGTGATGGCCCTGGCGGTGTGGGCCCTGATGAAGTCGATGAACCGGCACATGGGCCGGGTCGAGTTCACGGAGGCCCCCGACCCGGAGGCCGACGCCGCCGACGGGGCGACGACGGGCGCGGACGGGCGCAAGCAGGGCTGACGCGACCACCCCGGCGGCCCCGTCAGCGCGGGGCCGCCGGAGCGACGCCCATGACCTCCCGCGCGGGGCGGTTCGGCACCATGCCGAGCCGCCATGCCTGCCATCCCGCCTCCAGCTCCACACCCCGCTCCAGCAGCAGCCGGTACGCCTCCAGGCACTCCGCCAGCCTGCCGTCCCGCAGCGGATGCCCCGCCCGAGCGAGCTGCGCCAGCTCCTCCAGCGCCACCGCCGTACCCACCTCCACGCCGCCCGGGGCCGCGTACGGCAGCAGCGTGCAGCGCAGGAAGCGCGCCCAGTCCTCCCCGCGCAGATCCCCGTAGGACGCGAACAGCGTCACCGCCTCGTCGCACAGGTCCAGCGCCTGCCCGGTCCGGGCGTTCCCGCCGTCCACCACGGCCAGCTCCAGACACGTCCACGCCTCCCCGTGCGCGACACCGATGCGCTGGAAGTCGGCGCGCGCGTCGACCAGGAGCTGCCGGGCGAAGCCGGAGTTGCGCAGCGAGCCCGTCTGCACCGCCCGCTGGTCGCGGGTCACCCGCGCCGAGTGGTGCCGGGCGCACGCCAGGCCGTACACGTCCCGCATCCGGGAGAACATCGTGCGCGACCGCTCCAGCTCCCGCACCGCCCGGTCCAGGTCGCCGGTCTCCTCCAGGGCCTGCCCCAGGTAGTACACGGACCACGCCTCGCCGCGCGCGTCCTCGTTGTCCCGGTGCCGGGCCGCCGCCTGCCGCAGCCCCTCCACCGCGGGCGCCGGGTCACCGGCCACCAGCCGCGCCCGCGCCAGCTGCGTCAGCGCCCACGCCTCGCCGCGCGCGTCCCGCGTCCGCCCGTACAGCTCGAGAGCCGCCCGCAGATCCGCCTCGGCCCGCGGCACGTCCCCGCTCCGCAGCTCCAGCTGGCCCAGCTGGAAGTGCGCCCACGCCTCACCGTGCAGGGACTCCCCGGCCCGGTGCAGCGCCAGCGACCGAGTCAGCAGCGCCCGGGACTCCGCGACCCGGCCCCGGTCCCGCTCCACGGCCGCCAGCGCGTGCATCGTCCACGCCCGGTCCGTCGCCAGCGCGGGCGCCGCCTGCAGGTCCAGCGCCTCCCGCAGCCGCGCCGCCGCCTCCGTGAGATTGCCCTGGTGGTGCAGCGTGATCCCCAGCGAGCACAGGGCGCGCGCCGCGCCCGCGTCGTGATGGGCCTCCCGGTAGAGGTCCACCACCGACGCCAGGGTCGCCCGCGCCTTGTCCAGCTCGCCGAGCTGCCGGGCCGCGATGCCCGTGCGCCACTGCACCGAGCGCACCAGCAGCCCCTGGTCCACGGCCTGCGCCAGCTCGCTGATCTCACCGAGGCGGTACAGGTCGCCGCGCAGCAGGCAGTAGTCGCACAGCGCACCCAGCAGATTCAGCACCGGTCCCTGGTCGACGCCCTCCGCGTGCCGCAGCGCCGCCGTGATGAAGCTCGACTCCTCGTCCAGCCACCGCAGCGCCTCGTCCGGCGAGGCGAAGCCGTGCGGGCTGAACCGGTCCGAGCGGGTCGACACGTTGCCGTCCACCAGCCGCAGCACCGAGTCCGCCAGATCGGCGTAGCTCGTGATCAGCCGCTCCTGCGCCGCCGTACGCTCCGCCGGGTCCTCCTCGTCGAGGAGCCGGGCGTGGGCGAAGGCCCGCACCACGTCGTGCAGCCGGTAGCGGTCGCCGCGCACATGGTCGATCAGACCGGCGTCCGCCAGCCCCGCCAGCAGTCGGCCCGCCTCCGCCCGGTCCGTGGCCAGCAGCGCCGCCGCGGCGGCCGCCCCCAGCGACGCGCGGCCCGCCAGCGCCAGCCGGCGCAGCAGCCGCCGGCCCGCCTCGCCCTGGTCGGTGTACCGCAGCCACAGCACCCGCTCACCCGGCCCCACCGGCCCGTACGCCCCCAGGTCGCCCGCCAGCGCCCGCGGCGATCTCGGACCCAGCGACGAACCCGCGATCCGCAGCGCCAGCGGAAGCCCGCCGCACAGCTCACGGATCCGGTCCGCGGCCTGCGCGTCGTACGGCCCCGAGGCGTCCCGCGCGGCCGCCGCCAGCAGCTCCTCGGAACCGGCCGCGTCCAGCGGCTCCACCGGCAGCCGGTGCACCCGCGCCGCAAGGCCCGCCGGCAGCTCCAGCGGCTCCCGGGCCGTCACCAGGACCAGGCTGTCGGACCGCTCCGGCACCAGCGCGGCGACCTGCTCCGCGTCCCGGGCGTCGTCCAGGATCACCGTGACCGGCACCCCGGCCAGATGCTGGTGGTACAGCTCGCCCAGCCGTTTGACCTGCTGCCCGGCCGACGCGCGCTCCCGGAACAACAACTGCTCGCGCGGGGCGCCCAGCCGGTTGAGCAGATGCAGCAGCGCCTCCCGGGTGGTCAGCGGCGGCTCCTCCGGGCTGTCCCCGCGCAGATCCACCACGCACGCCCCCCGGAACTGGTCCTTCAGCTCATGGGCCGCCCGCACCGCCAGCGCGGTACGGCCGCTGCCCGGCGGCCCGTGCAGCACGACCACCGTCGGCCGGGTCTCCGTGCTCGCCCGCCCCGCCTGCACCCACTGCCGGATCCCGGCCAGTTCCCGCCGCCGGCCCGCGAACGGCTCCGCCGGGTCCGGCAGCTGCCCGAACGACTGCGCCAGCACCCCGCGGCCGCGCGCCGCCGCGCTCTTGTCCGCCCCCTTCAGCCGGGGCGCAGGCCCGCCCGCCGCGCCCAGCACCCGCTGCTGGTCCAGGAACGGACGGATGCCCCGCACCTCCAGGGCCGTCAGCCACTGCAGACGCAACTGCTCGGGCCCGCCCGGCTGCCCCGCCGCCCCGGCCCGGTGATGCGCCGCGGGCAGATGGGCGCCCGCCACCTTCGCCACCGCGGCCGCCGCGCCGATCACGCCCACCGTCGCGCCCACGCCGAGCGCGGTGCCCGCCCCGGTGCCGAGCGCCAGATCCGACACGGTCGCCGCGAGCGCCGCGACCGCGGCCACCATCAGCGGCGTGGCCCCGCCCTCCTGCGCGAACCGCCGGCCGAACGTGAGCCGCCCGGCCTCCGACTCGTCCAGCGCCCGGGTGTACGCCTCGTACTCCTCGGCCGCCGTCTGCGCCAGGGCGTCCAGCGAAGCGCGGGCCCGCGCCGACAGCACCCGCCCGTCCACCCGCCCGCCCGAACGCCGGACCTCCTCCTCCACGGCCCGGCCCAGCAGCCGTTCCGCCTCTGCCCGGTGACTGTCCCGCATGGCATGTCCCCCTCCGGCGGCAACTCCAGCGCCTACGAGTGTCCTTCGCCACCGGCGCTAGCGCGAGAGGGCGGCGATCACCGCACCCGCAATGACCTGCGATCGCCCGAGCGCCCGTATGACGGCCGGACGGATGCCCGAGTCGCGCGGCGACAGGCGGACGCGCGGGCCGTCCCGGGACCGGCCGGGGGAGGTGGGGCAGGATGGGGACATGCCGAACCGACTGGCCCACGAGACGTCCCCCTACCTGCTCCAGCACGCCGACAACCCGGTGGACTGGTGGCCCTGGTCGGAAGAGGCCTTCGAGGAGGCCCGCAGAAGCGACCGCCCGGTCCTGCTCAGCGTCGGATACAGCAGCTGCCACTGGTGCCACGTCATGGCGCACGAGTCCTTCGAGGACGAGGCGACGGCCGACTTCCTCAACACCCACTTCGTCAACGTCAAGGTGGACCGCGAGGAGCGCCCCGACGTCGACGCCGTCTACATGGAGGCCGTGCAGGCGGCCACCGGCCAGGGCGGCTGGCCCATGACGGTGTTCCTCACCCCCGAGGCCGAGCCGTTCTACTTCGGCACGTACTTCCCGCCCGCGCCGAGGCACGGCATGCCGTCCTTCCGGCAGGTGCTGGAAGGCGTCCGCAGCGCGTGGACCGACCGGCGCGACGAGGTCGCCGAGGTCGCCGGGAAGATCGTCCGAGATCTGGCCGGACGGGAGATCTCCTACGGCGGCACCGAGGCCCCCGGCGAACAGGAACTGGCGCAGGCCCTGCTCGGCCTCACCCGGGAGTACGACCCCCAGCGCGGCGGATTCGGCGGCGCGCCCAAGTTCCCGGCGTCCATGGTGATCGAGTTCCTGCTGCGCCACCACGCGCGCACCGGTGCCGAGGGCGCGCTGCAGATGGCGCAGGACACCTGTGAGCGGATGGCCCGGGGCGGTATCTACGACCAGCTCGGCGGCGGATTCGCGCGCTACTCCGTGGACCGGGACTGGGTGGTACCGCACTTCGAGAAGATGCTCTATGACAACGCCCTGCTGTGCCGGGTCTACGCGCACCTGTGGCGGGCCACCGGGTCGGACCTCGCGCGGCGGGTGGCGCTGGAGACCGCCGACTTCATGGTGCGCGAACTGCGCACGGAGCAGGGCGGGTTCGCCTCCGCGCTCGACGCCGACAGCGACGACGGGACCGGCCGGCACGTCGAGGGCGCGTACTACGTGTGGACGCCCGAGCAGTTGCGCGAGGCGCTCGGGGACGACGACGCCGAACTCGCCGCCCGGTACTTCGGGGTGACCCAGGAGGGCACCTTCGAGGAGGGCGCCTCGGTGCTGCAACTCCCGCAGCGCGACGAGGTGTTCGACGCCGAGAGGGTCGCTTCGGTGCGTGCCCGGTTGCTGGAGCGGAGGGCGGCGCGGCCCGCGCCGGGCCGGGACGACAAGGTCGTCGCCGCGTGGAACGGCCTCGCGATCGCCGCGCTGGCCGAGACCGGCGCCTACTTCGAACGCCCGGACCTGGTGGAGGCCGCGGTCGGCGCCGCCGATCTGCTGGTGCGCGTGCACTTCGACGACCAGGCGCGGCTGACCCGGACCAGCAAGGACGGCAAGGCGGGGGCCAACGCGGGTGTGCTGGAGGACTACGGCGATGTCGCCGAGGGCTTCCTGGCGCTGGCCTCCGTCACCGGGGAAGGGGTCTGGCTGGACTTCGCCGGGTTCCTGCTGGACCACGTGCTGGCCCGGTTCGTGGACGAGGAGTCGGGCGCGCTGTTCGACACGGCGGCGGACGCGGAGCGGCTGATCCGGCGGCCCCAGGACCCGACGGACAACGCGGTGCCGTCCGGGTGGAGCGCGGCGGCCGGGGCGTTGCTCGGGTACGCGGCGCACACCGGGTCCGAGCCCCATCGCCGGGCCGCCGAGCGGGCGTTGGGCGTGGTGAAGGCGCTCGGCCCGCGCGTGCCGCGGTTCATCGGGTGGGGGCTCGCGGTGGCGGAGGCGCTGCTCGACGGGCCGCGCGAGGTCGCCGTCGTCGGTCCGTCGCTGTCCGACGAGGCGACAAAGACCCTGCATCGCACGGCACTTCTGGGCACGGCGCCGGGCGCGGTCGTCGCCGTCGGTGCTGCGGAGAGTGGCGAGTTCCCGCTGCTCGCCGACCGCCCGTTGCAGCAGGGGGCGCCGGCCGCCTATGTCTGCCGTAACTTCACCTGTGACGCCCCGACGACCGACCCGGAGCGGCTGCGGGAGGCGCTGAGCAGCTGAAACAGGGGTCGTATCGCGGCAGTTACGCGGGTGGCGCTCGAATTGTTCACTCTCGCCTCCGGTTGTGAGGAAACGCGCTCTTCATCGAAAGCACCTGCGAACTTCACACATCCCTCCTAATCTCTGCACAGTGCCGCGACCGGTGTGAAACGCCGTCGCGACAGGGGGCATTGGGGATCTGGGGGGATCTGTTGCTGACGTCTGTCTTCATAGCCGTCGTCTCGCTGGCCTTGTTCTGGATGGCGGCTTTCACCCTGTGGTGGCAGATGCACGCGTGGCGTACGCCCGAAGTGCTCGCCTCCACCCGGTTCAGCAGACCGGACGGGGACGACCATGTGTCGTTCTCCCTGCTGCTGCCGGCACGGCATGAACAGGCCGTGCTGGACCACACCATCCAGCGGCTGCTGGAGTCGACCCACACCGACTTCGAGATCATCGTGATCGTCGGGCACGACGACCCGGAGACCACCGAGGTGGCCGAGCGGGCCGCCGCGCGTGATCCACGGGTCCGTGTCGTCGTCGACACGCACGAGAAGAAGAACAAGCCGAAGGCGATGAACACCGCGCTGCCGCACTGCCGCGGTGATGTCGTCGGGGTCTTCGACGCCGAGGACCAGGTGCACCCGGAGCTGCTGGCCCACGTGGACCACGCGTTCCGCACCACCGGGGCGGACGTCGTCCAGGGCGGCGTCCAGCTGATCAACTTCCACTCCAGCTGGTACAGCCTGCGCAACTGCCTGGAGTACTTCTTCTGGTTCCGCTCGCGGCTGCACCTGCACGCGCAGAAAGGGTTCATCCCGCTCGGCGGCAACACGGTCTTCGTCCGCACCGACGTGTTGCGCGAGGCCGGCGGCTGGGACCCGGACTGCCTCGCCGAGGACTGCGACCTGGGGGTCCGGCTCTCCAGCATCGGCAAGAAGGTCGTCGTCGCCTACGACTCCGACATGGTCACCCGCGAGGAGACACCCGGCAGCCTGATGTCGCTGCTGAAGCAGCGCACCCGCTGGAACCAGGGCTTCCTCCAGGTCTACCGGAAGAAGGACTGGAAGCAACTGCCCACGTTCGGGCAACGGCTGCTCGCGCGCTACACGCTGATGACGCCGTTCATGCAGGCGTTCACCGGGCTCGTCATCCCGCTGAACATCGCGATCGCGGTGTTCCTCGACGTGCCCGTGAGCATCGCGTTCATCACCTTCCTGCCGGCCGTCACCGCGCTCGTCACCTTCGTGTTCGAGATCGTCGGACTGCACGACTTCGGCCGCCAGTACGGGCTGCGCGTGCGCTTCGTCCACTACGTGAAGCTCGTCGTGGGCGGCCCCTTCTACCAGGTGCTCCTCGCCGGGGCCGCCGTCCGCGCCGTCTGGCGCGAGCAGCGCGGCCGCAACGACTGGGAGCTGACCAGCCACGTCGGCGCGCATCTCGACGCCGCCGACGCGACCCGTGACCTCCGAGAGGACGTCCACGCGTGACCTCCACCCTTCCCGCGGCGACCACTCCGAAGGTCCCCGCGCAGCGCCGGCCTGCGCCCACGACCCGTCCGACCGGCCGAACAGGGCCGTCCCGGCTGCGTTCCTCCCGGTCCGACCTGCTCCTGTGCGGTGTCCTCCTGGTGGCGATCCTCGTCGTCCAGGGCTGGAACATCGCCGACTACCCGACTCTCAGCGACGACGAGGGCACCTATCTCGCCCAGGCCTGGGCGGTCCAGGAGGGTCGCGGCCTCGCCCACTACACGTACTGGTACGACCATCCGCCGCTCGGCTGGATCCAGATAGCCCTGCTGACCTGGATCCCGGCCGCGCTGAGCCCCGAGTCGATGACCGTCGGCACGATGCGGGCGGCGATGCTCGTCGTCAGCGCGGTCAGCGCGGTGCTGGTCTACGTCCTCGGGCGGCGGCTGTCGCTGCCGCGCTGGGCGGCCGGACTCGGCATGGTGCTGTTCGGCCTGTCGCCGCTGTCGGTGGTGCTCCAGCGGGAGATCTTCCTCGACAACCTCGCGGTGATGTGGACGCTGCTGGCGTTCGCGCTGGCGGCCTCGCCGAGCCGGCATCTGTGGCACCACTTCGGGGCGGGCATCGCGGCCGCCACCGCCGTGCTCACCAAGGAGACGATGCTCTTCGTGCTCCCGGCGGTGCTGATCACCATGTGGCGGCACAGCCACCGCGACACCCGGAAGTTCGCCCTCACCGGCGCGATCACCGCGTGCGCCCTGATCGGTCTGTCCTACCCGCTGTTCGCCCTGCTGAAGGGCGAGTTGCTGCCGGGCAGCGGGCATGTCTCGCTGTGGGACGGCATCACCTACCAGATGACCCGGCCCGGTTCGGGCTTCATCCTCGACGAGGGCTCGGGCTCCTGGGGCGTGCTGCAGTCGTGGCTCTACTACGACCGGGTCCTCATCGTGGGCGGTCTCGCCGGCGCCCTGCTGCTCCTGGTGACCTGGCGCTGGTCGGTCACCGCCCGCGCGCTGGCCGGGCCTTCGGCCGCCGTGGTGATCCTCGCCCTGGTCGCCCTGCGCCCGAACGGCTATCTGCCGGCGATGTACGTCATCCAGGCGCTGCCGTTCCTCGCCCTGGTCCTGGCCGGCGGTACGGCGTCCGTGGCGCACGCCGTGCTGCGGCGCCGGCGCTCGGAGAGCGAGCCCCGCCCCCTCACCGGCGGCCGGTACGCCCTGGCGGCGGTGCTGACGATCGCGGCCGGCGCCTATGTCGTCCCGCGCTGGTACGACGGCGACCGCACGGCCGTCACCGCCGACGCCAACGCCCCCTACCAAGCGGCCTCGAAGTGGCTGGCCACCGAGGTGGAGGACCCGGCGGACACCCGCGTCCTGGTCGACGACGCGCTGTGGCTCGACCTGGTGCACGCCGGGTACGAACCGGGCCGGGGCGTCATCTGGTTCTACAAGGCCGACCTCGACCCGGCCGTCACGAAGACGATGCCGCGCGGCTGGAAGGACCTCGACTACGTCGTGGCGTCCCCGACGGTCCGGCGTGACGCCGTCGACCTGCCCAACGTCAAGGCGGCCATCGAGCACTCCGAGCCGGTCGCCGTGTTCGGCGAGGGCGAGGACCGTATCGAGATCCGCCAGATCCAGACTTCCGCCGGAGGCGTTCGATGACCCACGAGTACACCGTCCCCGGCGGGCTGGACGATCCGGCCGTCGAGACCACCGAGGTCCCTGAGCCGGGAGCCGTCACCATCGTCGTCCCGACGTTCAACGAGTCGGCGAACGTTCGGCAGTTGCTGCACCAGATCACCGAGTCCGTGCCGGCCCGGCTGCCCTGCGAGGTCGTCTTCGTGGACGACTCCACCGACGACACCCCGCAGGTCATCGAGGAGGCCGCCCAGGACTGCCCGTTCCCCGTCACCGTCCTCCACCGCGACGAGCCCGTCGGCGGCCTCGGCGGAGCGGTCGTCGAGGGCATGAAGGCGGCCGGCTCGGACTGGATCGTGGTCATGGACGGCGACTGCCAGCACCCGCCGTCCCTGGTCCCGGAACTGGTGGCCACCGGCGAACGCGCCAACGCCGGACTCGTCGTCGCCTCCCGGTACATCAAGGGCGGCAGCCGGGCCGGGCTCGCCGGCAGCTACCGGGTCGCCGTCTCCCGGGGCGCGACCTGGCTGACCAAGGCCCTGTTCCCGCGTCGGCTGCACGGCATCAGCGACCCAATGAGCGGCTTCTTCGCGATCCGGCGCAGCGACATCACCGCCGAGGCCCTCAAGCCGCTCGGCTACAAGATCCTGCTGGAGCTGGCGGTCCGCAGCCGCCCGCGGGCGGTCACCGAGGTGCCGTTCGTGTTCCAGGAGCGGTTCGCGGGGGAGTCCAAGTCCACGGCGGCGGAGGGGCGCCGCTTCCTGCGGCACCTGGCCGGGCTGCGCACGGCCGACCCGCTGGCCCGCATGGTGGTGTTCGGCCTGATCGGGCTGACCGGCTTCGTGCCGAACCTGGCCGCGCTGTGGGCGATGACCCAGGCGGGGCTGCACTATCTGCCCGCCGAGATCATCGCCAACCAGTTCGGCGTGGCCTGGAACTTCCTGCTGATCGAGAAGCTGCTGTTCCGGGAGCGGCGCGTCCACCGGCACTGGGCCGACCGCACGATCCGGTTCGCGCTGCTCGCCAACGCCGATCTGGTGCTGCGCATCCCGCTGATCGCCCTGCTCGTCGGCCAGTTCGGGCTCGCGGTGCTGCCCGCGACGGCACTGGCCCTGGTCATCACCTTCGTCCTGCGCTTCGCCGGTACCGAGGCGCTGGTCTATCTGCCCCGCAGGAGCCGCAGCCGCACAGCAAGGAGTACTGCATGAGATCCAGAACCAGAACGGCCCTGCTGGCCGTCATGGGCCTCACCGGAGGACTGCTCCTCACCACGCCCCAGCCCGCGTCCGCCGCCAACCTCGTGAAGAACCCGGGCTTCGAGACCGCGGGCGGCGATGACATGCCGTACTGCTGGGAGAAGTCCGGGTGGGGCGACAACGACTTCGCCTTCGAGACGGTGGCCGACGCGCACTCCGGTTCCAAGGCGATGAAGGTGACGCTGACCCGCCGGACCGAGGGCGACCGCAAGGCGCTCATCACCGAGTCCGCCGAGTGCGCGCCGGTCGTCACGGTGGGCAAGCAGTACGACCTGGGGCTCTGGTACAAGTCGACGACCCCGGACACCTCGATCACCCTGTTCCGGCACGACACGACCGCGGGCTGGCAGTACTGGACGGACCTGAAGACGCTTCAGACGGCGGCGGGCTGGACCGAGGCGACGGTCCGCACCCCCGAGGTGCCGGCCGGCACCGACCGGATCGCGTGGGGCGTCTCCGTCTACGGCACCGGCTCGGTCACCACCGACGACTACACGATGGACCAGGTCGCCGAGCCCGTGCCGGACCCGGAGTGCACGGGTACCGCCGAGGAGTGCGCGGACGGCCGCTGGGACGTGCTGCCCACCCAGAACCCGGTCCGCTCCATGCACTCCGTCGTCCTCAACAACGGCAAGGTGCTGCTGATCGCCGGGTCCGGCAACAGCGAGGAGATGTTCGAGGCGGGCACGTTCACCAGCGCGGTCTACGACCCGGAGAACGGCACGTACCAGCAGATCCCGACGCCCAAGGACATGTTCTGCGCCGGGCACGTCCAGCTGAAGGACGGCCGGGTGCTCGTGATGAGCGGCAACAAGGGCTATCCGTCGGCCGACGGCACGATCGGCTACCAGGGCTACAAGGACTCGTACGTCTTCGACCCGGTCACCGAGACCTACAGCAAGACCAACGACATGAACGACGGGCACTGGTACCCGTCGGCGACGATTCTCGGCAACGGCGACGTGATCTCCTTCGGCGGCCTCAAGGAGGACTCCACCGGCTCGGTGACGGCCGAGCTGTGGTCGGACGCCGAGCAGAAGTGGCTGGAGCTCTGGAAGGTCAACCAGACCTGGTCGTACTGGGGCCTGTACCCGTCGATGATCCTCATGCAGGACGGCCGGCTCTTCTACTCCGGCAGCCATGTCTTCGGCAACAACATCCCGGGCACCGGCGCGGCGATCTACGACTACGACGCCAACACCGTCACCCAGGTCCCCGGCCTGCGGCGCAAGGACGAGCGCGACCAGTCCGCGAGCGTGCTGCTGCCACCCGCCCAGGACCAGAAGGTCCTCACCCTCGGCGGCGGCAACATCGACTCCAACCCCGACGCCAACCGCCTCACCGACGTCATCGACCTGAAGCAGCCGAACCCTTCGTACGTCGCCGGGCCGCCGCTCCCGCAGGGCACCGTCGACCTGGGCGCGGGCAAGGTCCCGCAGACCGGTGACCAGGGCAAGATGTACGTCTCCGCGGTGCTGCTGCCCGACGGCAAGGTGCTGGAGACCGGAGGCGCCCTGCACAACCGGGCCGACCCGGTGTACGAGTCGTCGCTCTACGACCCGGCGACCGGCACCTTCGACCCGGTGGCGGCCGACCCGGAGGCGCGCGGCTACCACTCCTCGGCTTTCCTGCTGCCCGACGGCCGGGTCATGGCGACCGGCGACAACCCGGGCAACGGCTCCTGGAACCACGACGTGTCGATCTACACCCCGCCCTATCTGCTCAAGGGCGAACGCCCGGCGATCACCTCGGTGATCGACACCGAGTGGAGCTACGGCGACACCCAGCGGATCACCGTCGACCGGCCCATCGCCAAGGCGGAGCTGATCCGTCCGGCCGCCGTCACCCACTCCTCCGACCCCAACCAGCGGTTCGTCGACCTGCCGCTGTCGGTGGACGGGAACAACGTCGACCTGAACGTGACGAGCAACCCCGACCTGGCGCCGCCCGGCTGGTACATGCTCTTCGCGGTGGACGCCAACGGGGTGCCGTCGGTGGCGAAGTGGGTGCACCTGGACGGCCCGCGGGCGCTGAGCGCCAAGGACGCCTCGGCGCACGTCCACGCCTTCGCCGACGAGCTCGAGGGCAAGGTCACGCGCCCGGGCAAGAAGCGCACGGCGCAGAAGGTCGGCCCGGCCGTCTCCGGCTGCGACCGGCACTACGGCTCCGCCAATGTCTGTGTGCCGACGGACTTCCCGCCGGCCGTGAAGGCGACGACGAAGGCCCGCTGCGACTGGCTGAAGGCCAACGACTACGGCCGGCTGAAGGTCAACGGCAAGGACGACCCGCTCCGCCTCGACCCCAACCGGGACGGCGTGGCCTGCGGAAAGGGTGATGTGAAGAGCAGGCGCTAGCAGTCGGCTCGGTGAGGGCGAAGCGCCAGATCAGCTCGCGTACTCGGTGAGGGCGCGCTCCACGATGGCCTCCAGCTGTTCGTGGTGCGCGCCCTTCCAGTAGGCGCGCCCGCACGCCGTGCACTGCGCGAAGACGTCGTACGTCCGCCGGGTGCCGCCCGCCAGCTGGTCGGCGACCTCGTCCTTGGTGGCCTCCTTCAGCAGGCCGTTGCAGGCGGTGCAGCGGGTCCAGGGGCGCAGCTCCGGGCGGAAGCGGTCGAGGACGTCCCGCAGCTGCTCCTCGGGGCGGGTGCTGTAGACATAGCCGCCGGCCCACAGCTCGCGGCGGCGCAGCAGGCCCCGGTCGCGGCTGAGCATGACCCGCTTCTCGGCGGCGGAGCGGGCGGCGAGCGCCGGGTCGCCGATGTCGGTCGACTCGTACGCGGTGTCCACACCGAGCAGGCGTAGCCGGCGGGCGAGGGTGCCGAGATGGACGTCGAGCAGGAAGCGCAGGGGGGCGCCGGGCACCCGTTGGGGCCGCTCGACGGGCCGCACGGCCACGGACTCGCCGGCCCGCGGGACGTGCGCCACGGGAACGGGACGGCCGTCCACGAGCAGGGTGCCGACCTCGGTGAGCGGGACGCCCAGGGACTCCACGACATGGCCGAGCGTCGAGGCTCCGTCGGTGACCAGTGCGGTGGCGCCGCGGCGCCGGTCACCGGCGACGAACAGACGCAGCTCGGGCGCGAACTCGACGTGGATCTCGGGACCGTTCACCTGGTCAGGATGTCACGGCAGGGGGGCGGGCGACCCGGGATCCATCCGCGGGGAAACCGGCCCGGGCGCCGGTCAGCCGTGCTGGTAGGCGACGATGGAGATGCCGACGTAGTGCGCGATGAACGCGGCCAGCGTGAAGGAGTGGAAGACCTCGTGGAAGCCGAACCAGCGCGGTGACGGGTTCGGGCGCTTGAAGCCGTAGACCACGCCGCCGGCGCTGTAGAGGAGGCCGCCGACGATCACCAGGACGAGCACGGCGATGCCGCCGGTGCGCATGAAGTCCGGCAGGAAGAAGACGGCGGCCCAGCCCATCGCGATGTAGCAGGGCGTGTAGAGCCAGCGGGGCGCGCCGACCCAGAAGACCCGGAAGACGATCCCGGCCGCGGCGGCGCCCCAGATGCCCCACAGCAGCCACTGCCCCTTGGCTCCGGGCAGGAGCAGCATCGTCAGCGGGGTGTAGGTGCCCGCGATGATCAGGAAGATGTTCGCGTGGTCGAGCCGGCGCAGGATGCCGTCCATGCGCGGGCTCCAGTTGCCCCGGTGGTAGAGCGCGCTCACGCCGAACAGCAGGCAGGCCGTGAGGACGTAGATCCCGCAGGCGAGCCGGCCGCGCGGGGAGTCCGCGAGGGCGGTGAGGACCAGCCCGGCGATCAGGACGGCCGGGAACATGCCCAGGTGCAGCCAGCCGCGGAGCTTCGGCTTGATCTCCTCGCCGAGCTGCTGGGCCTGGTGGGCGATCTGGTGCGGCAGCGAGGGCGCTCCGGAATCCCGGCCGGCGGCCGGCGTCTCCGAGGGCGCGTCGGGGTCGGGCGCAGTCATGGGGAAATCGTACCTACGGAACCGTAACTTATGCGTCTGGGTGGCCAGATGACGGCCGGAACTGGCCATCGTCTCACGGGTGCCCAAGAGTGCGGATACCCGGGGTGAGGCCGTGATGACGGACCGGAAACCTCCGGATGAGTGGCGATCCTCACGCCGCTCACTTGTGATGCCCTCTGGACATATGCCCGGACGCGTCGGATGATCAAATGAGTGCGGTCGGCACCGGATGAGCGCGGCATGATCCAGCGGGCGCGGCAGCCGGGTCGAGGCCCCCACGGGGCACACAAGGGCATACCAAGGACAAAATCCCTCACTTAGGAGCAACCGTGGCGCGTGACAACGCGGCTCCCCCCGTCGTTCCCACCCAGCACCAGGCGCTCGTCACATGGGTGGACGAGATCGCCGAACTGACCCAGCCGGACAACGTGGTCTGGTGTGACGGATCCGAGGCCGAGTACGAGCGCCTGTGCGAAGAGCTCGTCGCCAAGGGCACCTTCAAGAAGCTCGACCCGATCAAGCGCCCCAACTCGTACTACGCCGCCTCCGACCCGACCGACGTCGCCCGCGTCGAGGACCGGACCTTCATCTGCTCCGAGAAGGAGGAGGACGCGGGCCCGACGAACCACTGGAAGGCCCCGGCCGAGATGCGGGAGATCTTCCAGGGAGAGCGGGGCCTGTTCCGCGGCTCGATGCGCGGCCGCACGATGTACGTCGTGCCCTTCTGCATGGGCCCGGTCGGGTCGCCGCTGTCCGCGATCGGCGTCGAGATCACCGACTCCGCCTATGTCGCCGTGTCCATGCGCACGATGACCAGGATGGGACAGGCGGTCCTCGACGAGCTCGGCTCCGACGGCTTCTTCGTCAAGGCCGTGCACTCCCTGGGCGCCCCGCTGGAGCCCGGCCAGAAGGACGTCCCCTGGCCCTGCAACAGCACCAAGTACATCTCGCACTTCCCCGAGGACCGCGAGATCTGGTCCTACGGCTCCGGCTACGGCGGCAACGCCCTGCTCGGCAAGAAGTGCTACGCCCTGCGCATCGCCTCCGTCATGGCCCGTGACGAGGGCTGGCTCGCCGAGCACATGCTGATCCTCAAGCTGACGCCGCCGCAGGGCGAGTCGAAGTACGTGGCCGCCGCCTTCCCGAGCGCCTGCGGCAAGACCAACCTCGCCATGCTGGAGCCCACGATCTCCGGCTGGACGGTCGAGACGATCGGCGACGACATCGCCTGGATGCGCTTCGGCGAGGACGGCCGCCTCTACGCGATCAACCCTGAGGCCGGCTTCTTCGGCGTCGCGCCCGGCACCGGTGAGCACACCAACGCCAACGCGATGAAGACCCTGTGGGGCAACTCCGTCTTCACCAACGTCGCCCTCACCGACGACGGCGACGTCTGGTGGGAGGGCATGACGGAGGAGACCCCGGCCCATCTGACCGACTGGAAGGGCAACGACTGGACGCCGGAGTCCGGCACCCCGGCCGCCCACCCCAACGCCCGCTTCACCACGCCGGCGTCCCAGTGCCCGATCATCGCGCCCGAGTGGGAGGACCCCAAGGGCGTGCCGATCTCCGCGATCCTCTTCGGCGGGCGCCGCGCCAGCGCCGTCCCGCTGGTGACGGAGTCCTTCGACTGGAACCACGGCGTCTTCCTCGGCGCCAACGTGGCCTCCGAGAAGACCGCCGCCGCCGAGGGCAAGGTCGGCGAGCTGCGCCGCGACCCGTTCGCCATGCTGCCGTTCTGCGGCTACAACATGGGCGACTACATGGCCCACTGGGTCGACGTGGCCAAGGACAAGAACCCGGCGAAGCTGCCGCGGATCTACTACGTCAACTGGTTCCGCAAGAACGACGACGGCGCGTTCGTCTGGCCCGGCTTCGGCGAGAACTCCCGCGTCCTGAAGTGGATCGTGGAGCGCCTGGAGGGCAAGGCGGAGGGCGTCGAGACGCCGATCGGCGTGCTGCCCACGAAGGACGCGCTCGACACCGACGGCCTGTCGCTGTCCGCGTCGGACCTGGACTTCCTGCTCACCGTCGACAAGGACGTCTGGCGCGAGGAGGCGGCGCTCGTCCCCGAGCACCTCGACACCTTCGGCGACCACACGCCCAAGGAGCTGTGGGACGAGTACCACGCGCTGGTGGAGCGCCTGGGCTGAGCACAGCCCCCCAAGACGCCGCGGCCGGCTCCGATCGTGCCCTGACCAGCTACATCGTCACGGCCGGCCGCGGTGACCGCCTCACGGACCGGCGAGGCCCCGTACAACGGTGTGCGGGGCCCCGGGCCTGCCGCCGCCGGGTCCCGTCCGCCCCGACGGGACGTAAGCGGCGGCAGGCCCTCGCCTGAGGAACGGCGAGGGCCTGCGTGATCTCCGGGGAACGGCGCCTGTCAGCCGCCGACCCCGGTCAGCTTCTGTGACGCCTGGGCCGCGGCGTGCGCGTCCATGCGTTCGGCGGCGAGGATGGCCGCGGCGGTGTCCGCACGGGACGCGGCGACGACCAGGGCGCGTCCGGCCAGGGCGTGCGCCCGCCGGTGCAGGGTCGCGAGCCGGGCCGGGTCGGCCGCGACGGCGGAGCGGGCCGGCGGACGTCCCTCCCGGAGCCGGGTCACCTGCTCGGCGAGCCGTTCGGCCGCGTCGTCCAGGTCCTGCGAGGGGGCCGTGGAGCGCAGCTCGTCCGTGACGGCGAGCAGCGCGGCGAGATGACCGGCGAGCTGGATGTCCAGCTCCTCCTCGCGTGTGCGGTGGGGGAAGTCGGTGCCGCCGGCCATCGTGCTGTGGATCGACTTGGTGCGGATCGGTTCGTACATGGGGGATGGCCTCCTGTGCGCTGACAGGAAACCATCCTAGCTTGGATTTCGTCTAAAGTTGAGTTGTAAGCAAAAAGTGGACCGTGCATGTACTCGCGGTAGCGGCCACGGCAGCGGTCACGGCTGGCCGTAGCCGTCGAGGAAGCGGCCGATCCGGCCCATCGCGTCCCGCAGGTCCGCGGCCGTCGGCAGGGTCACCACCCGGAAGTGGTCCGGATCCGGCCAGTTGAAGCCGGTGCCCTGCACGACCATGATCTTCTCGCTGCGCAGCAGGTCCAGGACCATCCGCCGGTCGTCCTTGACCTTGAAGACCTTGGGGTCCAGGCGCGGGAAGAGGTAGAGCGCCCCCTTCGGGCGGACGCAGCTCACCCCGGGGATGGCGGTCAGCAGCTCGTAGGCGATGTCCATCTGCTCCTTGAGCCGGCCGCCGGGCAGCACCAGGTCGTCGATGGTCTGCCGGCCGCTGAGCGCGGCCACCACGCCGTGCTGACCCGGCATGTTCGCGCACAGGCGCATGTTGGCGAGGATCGTCAGGCCCTCGATATAGGAGTCGGCGTGCGCGCGGGGGCCCGAGATCGCCATCCAGCCCACCCGGTAGCCGGCCACCCGGTACGCCTTGGACATGCCGTTGAACGTGAGTGTGAGCAGGTCGGGCGCGACGGCGGCGGTCGGGGTGTGCGTGGCGCCGTCGTAGAGGATCTTGTCGTAGATCTCGTCGGAGCAGACGAGGAGGTTGTGCCGCCGGGCGATGTCCGTCAGCCCGCGCAGGACGGCCTCGTCGTAGACGGCCCCCGTCGGGTTGTTGGGGTTGATGATGACGATCGCCTTGGTGCGGTCGGTGACCTTGCGCTCGACGTCGGCGAGGTCGGGCATCCAGTCGGACTGCTCGTCGCACCGGTAGTGCACGGCGGTGCCGCCGGACAGGGAGACGGCCGCCGTCCACAGCGGGTAGTCCGGCGCCGGGACCAGCACCTCGTCCCCGTCGTCGAGGAGCCCCTGCATCGCCATGACGATCAGCTCGGAGACGCCGTTGCCGATGAAGACGTGCTCGACGTCGGTCTCGATGCCGAGGGTCTGGTTGTGCATGACGACGGCCCGGCGCGCGGCCAGCAGGCCCTTCGCGTCGCCGTAGCCGTGCGCCGTCGACACGTTGCGGAGGATGTCCTCGAGGATCTCGGGCGGGCACTCGAAGCCGAACGCGGCCGGGTTGCCGGTGTTCAGCTTGAGGATCCGATGCCCCGCCGACTCGAGCCGCATCGCCTCCTCGAGCACCGGGCCCCGGATCTCGTAACAGACGTTGGCGAGCTTGGTCGACTGGATCACCTGCATGTCTGGGAGCTTACGGCCGCCCCCCGTGCGAAGGCCCGTGTTTTCCGCCACGTGAGACGTGTGGTGTGGGCGGTTGTCGTGGGCCGCTGTCGTGTGCGCCCGTACCTCTCTAGAATGCCCGGTCATGCCCAGGCCACCGGAGAACGACAAGGCGATGAACGCCGGCGATGCCGCGCACGACGGCTACGGCGGCGCCGAGCAGGGCGGTCCGGCGACAAAGGGGCCGAGTGTGTACCACCCGCCGGCCGGCGCGGTGCCGTCCTACGAGGAGTACGCCGATCCCGCCGCCGCGCACGGCTGGCAGGACGCGTACGACCGGACGGAGGAACTGCCCCGCACGCCGGGGGGCGCTGCTGCGAACGGGGGAGCGCGGGCCGCGCGCGGGCGCCGGGGGACGCGCCGCAAGGAGCGCCCGCGCCCCTCGCGGTGGGTCCTGGTCTCGGCCGGTGCGGTGGGGGCCGTCTCCGTGGCGCTCGTGGCGGGCTTCTCCTTGTCCGGGTCGTCGTCCGACGGTGACTCCCGGGGCGGGAGGGAGCGGACGGGGCCGACCGAGGTGGACCCCGCGCCGAGCGCGGAGGAGACGGCCGGCGGTGCGACGGCGTCCGGTGCGCCCCGGGACGGCGGCGCGGCGCGCACGAGCACCCCGGACGTGACCTCGGCCCCCTCCGCGTCGGCCACCGGGACCGGGGGCGGCGAGCCCTCGGCCCCCGCGGCGAGCACGGCCCCCACAACACCGACCGCAACGGCGACCGCGTCCGCGACGAGGGGCGGACGCGACGACCCCCCCGGGCGCGGCCTCGGCATCACCAAAGGGCCCAGGTAGCCGTCCTCCGTCGCCGGCCGGGTGCGGTGTGCGCCGCCCCGCCTGTGGTGATCCGGCCACCCTCCCGTGGAGGTCCTGCGCCGCCCCGCCGAAACGTCCGGGATCCGGTGGTAGGGAAAGCCCTACGGCCCTACTCGCCGGTCACCTGCTTCTTGTGGGCACCCCCCTCCTGAGTGAGAATGCGCATGACAAAAGCGCGGGTGGCCGGAGATTCTCCGGTCACCCTCCTCGTATGAGGGGACCCCCACATGAGAAAACCTCTCGGCGCCACCCTCCTCGCCCTGGCGATGGCCGGGGCCGGCGCCGCACCCGTGGCCGCGGCTCCCGCGGACACCACGCAGTCCTTCGGCAAGGGTGCCGGGACGGGCTCGGTCACCTCGGTGGTCCGGGACACCGTCGCCTCCGTGACGGCCGGTCTCGAACAGGCGCTGAAGCCGTCCGTCCGGGCCGTCGACTTCGCCGGCACCGTGGCGCTCAGCAACTGCTCCGGCTCGGTCGTGCGCTTCCCGAAGTCCCAGGACAGCGACCCGGCGCTCGTCATGTCGAACGGCCACTGTCTGGAGACCGGCATGCCGGGCCCCGGCCAGGTCGTCGTCGACCGGGCGTCCAGCAGGACCTTCAGCCTGCTGAACTCCTCCGGCTCCAGGGTCGCCACCCTGCGGGCCAGCAAGATCGCCTACGGCACGATGACCGACACGGACGTGTCGATCTACCAGCTCACCAGCACGTACGCGCAGATCAAGAGCTCGACCGGGATCAGCGCGCTGACCGTGTCCGACACCCGTCCGGCCGCCGGTACCGCGATCACCGTCGCCTCCGGCTACTGGAAGCGCCTCTACAACTGCAACGTCGACGGGTTCGCGTACCGCCTGAAGGAAGGCGACTGGACCTTCAAGGACTCGGTCCGCTACACGTCCGCCTGCAACACCATCGGCGGCACCTCCGGCTCCCCGGTGATCGACCAGGCCACCAAGCGGGTCGTCGCCGTCAACAACACCGGCAACGAGGACGGCCAGTCCTGCACGGTCAACAACCCGTGCGAGGTCGACGAGAACGGCGAGGTCACCGTCCGCCAGGGCATCAACTACGCCCAGCAGACGTACCAGATCCCCGCCTGCTTCGGCACCGGCAACAAGCTGAACCTGAGCGCGAGCGGCTGCGTCCTGCCCAAGCCGTGACCGGCGCGCCGTAGGGCCGGCTAACCGGCCCTGCGGACCGCCCGTCCCGCCAGTACGTCCGTGCGACGGCCGTCCTCGATCACGAAACGGCCGTCCACGAGCACATGCGGGATGCCCGTCGGTGGCGTGCGCGGCTCCGCGAACGTGGAGCCCGCCGCCACCGTCTCCGGGTCGAACAGCACCAGGTCCGCCCGGTACCCCTCGCGGACCAGGCCCCGGTCCGGCAGCCGCAGCCGCCTCGCCGGGCGCGAGGTCAGATGGGCCACGCACTCCTCCAGCGACAGCACCCCCAACTCCCGTACGTAGTGCCCGAGATAGTGCGGGAAGGTGCCGTACGCGCGCGGATGCGGCTTGCTGCCCTGCAGGATGCCGTCGGAACCGCCCGTGTGGACGGGATGCCGCATGATCGCCCGGACGTTCTCCTCATGGCCGACGTGCTGCAGGATCGTCGTGCCGAGCCGGTCCTCCAGGAGCAGCCGGCGCGCGGTCGTCCAGGGGGTCTCGCCGCGGGCGTCCGCCGACTCGCGGACCGTGCGGCCGACGTGGTCCGCCAGCGCGGGCTCGCCCACCCCCGAGATCTCGATCGTCTCCCACTCCACGGGCACGCCGTGGCAGCCGTCCGCGCCGACGACCTCCAGATGGTGCCGGATCCGCTCCGCCGTCACGTCGTCCGCGAGCCGCGCGAGGATCGCCTCGGGCCCGCCCTCGCTCGCCCAGCTCGGCAGCAGGGCGACCAGGGTCGTGCAGCCGGGGGTGTACGGGTAGGTGTCGAGGCTGATGTCGGCGCCCTCGGCGAGCGCCTTGTCCAGCAGGGACAGCAGCTCGGGGGCGCGGCCCCGGTTCACGCCGAAGTTCATGGTGGCGTGGGCGAGGTGCAGCGCGCAGCCCGCCTCCCGGGTCAGCGCCACCATCTCCTCGTACGCCTGGAGCGCCCCGGCCCCGTAGGAGCGGTGGTGCGGGCAGTAGTAGCCGCCGTACCGGGCGACGACCCGGCACAGCTCGGTCAGCTCGGTGTCCCCCGCGTACATGCCCGGTGTGTACGTCAGCCCCGACGACAGGCCGACCGCGCCCTGCTCCAGGCCCTCGGCGACCAGGGCGCGCATCCGGTCCAGCTCGGCCGGGGTCGCCTCCCGGTCCTCCCACCCGACGACGAGCGCCCGGACCGTGCCCTGCGGCACCAGATACGCGGCGTTCACCGCGATGCCCCGGTCGAGGCGGTCCAGGTACTCGCCGACGGACCGCCAGTCGAAGTCGATGTCGTCGCCCGGGCCGTTCCAGCCGGCGATCGCGCGCCGGACCTCGCCGAGCGTGCGGTCGTCGACGGGCGCGTAGGACAGCCCGTCCTGGCCGAGCACCTCCAGGGTGACGCCCTGGGCGGCCTTGGCGCTGTGGTCGGGGTCCCGCAGCAGCGTCAGGTCGCTGTGGGCGTGCATGTCGACGAAGCCGGGGGAGAGGACCAGCCCCTCCGCGTCCAGCTCGCGGCGCGCCTTGGGCCGCTGGCAGCCGGCCGCGGCGGCCTCCCGGACGATCGACACGATCCTGCCGCGGTCCACGACCACGTCGGCGCGGTAGGACGGACCGCCGCTGCCGTCGACGACGTCGGCGTCCCGGATGACGAGCTCTTCCACGACCGGCCCCCTGCTCAGAAGAACGTGCGGATGTAGTCGACGACCGTCCCGTCCGCCTCGGCGAGCGGGATCAGCTGCCACTTGTCGAACGCCGTGCACGGGTGGGACAGCCCCAGGCCGACCCAGTCCCCGACCTCCAGGTCCGCCTCGCCGGACGTCTCCAACCAGGCGTGCTGGTCGGACAGCGCGGTCACGGTGACACCGTCGGCGGGGCGCTCGGCGCCGTCCCGGCGGACCACCTGGGCGACCGGCAGATCGAGGTCGTACGCCGCGTCCCGCTTGCCGGCGTTGGCGAACGCCTGGCCGGGGGAGGGGCGGGAGACGACCTGCGTCCAGAGTCGGAAGGCGGGTTCCAGGGCGCCCTCGCCCGGCACCCGGTTGAACGGGGTGAGCCTGCGGTAGTGCCCGTCGTCGTGCGAGACGTACGCGCCCGAGCGCAGCAGCTTCAGTACGGGGACGGAGAGGCCGGGGATCTCGGCGAACACGTCGGCCACCGCGTCGAACCAGGCGCTGCCGCCCGCGCTGACGACGATCTCGTCCAGTCCCGCGAACCGGCCCGCCTTGTCGAAGGCCGCCGCCAGCGCCACCAGCCGGCGCAGCCAGGCGCGCACCCGCTCCGGGTCCGCCCGGGGGACCTCGCCCTCGTACCCGGCGACCCCGACCAGGCGGAGCGTGCCGGTGGCGGCCACGGCGTCCGCGACGGCCGCGCACTCCTCGTCCGTGCGGACGCCGGTGCGGGCGCCCTCGCCGGCCGCCAGCTCCACCACGACGTCCAGCGGCCGGCCGGCCCCGGCGTCCCGCAGCGCGGCGTCCATGAGGCGCACACCGGACACGGAGTCGACGTAGCAGACGAGACGGAAGTGCGGGTCGGCGGCCAGCTCTCCGGCGATCCAGCGCAGCGCGGAGGCGTCCACCAGCTCGTTGGCGAGGAAGATCCGCTCGACGCCGAACGCCCGGGCCACACGCACCTGATGGGGCACGGCGAGCGTGATGCCCCAGGCGCCGCGCTCGATCTGCCGCTGGAAGAGCGCCGGTGCCATCGAGGTCTTGCCGTGCGGGGCGAACGCGAGACCGTGACGGTCGGCGTACGTCTCCATCAGGGCGAGGTTGTGCTCCAGGCGCTCGGCGGACAGCGCCAGCACCGGGGTGGTGAAGCCGCCGGTGAAGAGGTTGCGCCGCTGGGCGGCCAGCTCCGCGACGCTCAGGCCGTCGGCGTCGGGCGGGAGGCCCTTGAAGCGGTGGTCGACGCGTTCCTCCGCCAGGCGGGCCAGCGCCTCGTTCCCCATGGAACCTCCCTGATCAGTGGCGTTGCAGTGAGTGCAACAGTCATTGCGTATTTCGCTTGTCGCTGTCTAACATCTCGGCCAACCGCGGGTCAACGGAACTGCGGATCCGCCCGCCCAAGGTCTGGAGCTACGACGATCGTGACCCTCACCGGACCCTGCAATGCCCCCGACGTCATGGACGTCGTCGCGCTCGGCGAGTCCATGGTCACGTTCCTGCCGTCGCGGCCGGGACGCCTCGCCGACGTCCCCTCCTTCGAGCGGGCCATCGGCGGCGCCGAGTCCAACGTGGCCTGCGGGCTCGCCGCCGCCGGGCACCGGGTGCGCTGGGTGAGCCGGGTCGGCGCCGACGGCTTCGGCGACCACCTCGTGACGGCCATCGGCGGCCACGGCGTCGACGTCTCCGCCGTACGCCGCGACCCGGCCCGCCCGACCGGCGTCTACTTCCGCACCGCCGGCGACCGGGCCACCGACGCGCACGAGGTCGCCTACTACCGGGCCGGATCGGCCGCGTCCGCCATGTCCGCCCACAATGTCGACCTCGACGCCGTACGCGCGGGACGCGTCCTGCACCTCTCCGGGATCACCGCCGCGCTCTCGGACAGCTGCCTGGACCTGCTGCGCGAACTGACCGCGCCGCGCGAGGACCGCCCGGCCGTCTCCTTCGACGTCAACCACCGGCCCGGCCTGTGGCGGGACGCCCACGGACCGGCCGTCCTGCTGGACCTCGCCCGCGCCGCCGACCTCGTCTTCGTCGGCGTCGACGAGGCGCAGGACGCCTGGGGCGTCACCGGCGGCCCCGAGGCGATCCGCGCCGCGCTGCCCGAGCCGCCGGTGCTGGTGGTGAAGGACGGCGCGCGCGGCGCCACCGTCTTCGACCGCGCCACGGACTCCGCCGTGTACGTGCCGGCCCCCGAGGTACGGGTCGCCGCAGCCACCGGCGCCGGGGACGCCTTCGCCGCCGGGTTCCTCTCCGCCACCCTGCGCGGCCTTCCGCTGCGCGACCGGCTGCGCCACGGGCACCTGTGGGCCGCCGCCACCCTGACGAGCCCCGCCGACCTCGCCCCGCCGCCCGCCCGCGACACCGCCGACGGCCTGGTGGCCCTCGACGACACCGGGTGGGAGAAACTTCGACTCGGCCCCGGCTGGAACCACACCACGGACCGGGCCGACGAGGAGGTACCCACGCCATGAGCCAGACCGTCGACCGCGCGCTGAGCATCCTGCCGCTGCTCGCCGAGGGCCCCGCCGACCTGGGCAAGGTCGCCGAGCGGCTCGGCGTCCACAAGTCCACCGCACTGCGGCTGCTGCGCACCCTGCACGAACACGGCATGGTCTACCGCCAGTCCGACCAGCGCTACCGGCTCGGCGCCCGCCTCATCGCCCTCGCCCAGGAGGCGATGGAGAACCTCGACATCCGCGGGATCGCCCACCCCCACCTCGTCCGGCTGAACGAGAGTTGCGGCCACACCGTGCACCTCGCCGTCTACGAGGAGGACGAGGTGCTCTACATCGACAAGGTCGAGAGCCGCTACCCCGTGCGGATGTACTCGCGGATCGGCAAGCCCGTCGCCATCACCGTCGCGGCCGTCGCCAAGCTGCTCCTCGCCGACCTGCCCGAGCACGAGCGGCGGGCCCTCGCCGAACAGCTCGAGTACCCCATGTACACGTCCCGTTCCACCCCCAACGCGCCCGCCTTCCTCCGGGAGTTGGACAAGGTCCGCGAACAGGGCTGGGCCACCGACCTCGGCGGCCACGAGGAGTCCATCAACTGCGTCGCGGCCCCCATCCGCGGCGCGGACGGCCGGGTCGTCGCCGCCATGTCGGTGTCGGCGCCGAACGTCGTCGTCACCGCCGACGAACTCCTCACCCTGCTCCCGCTCGTGCGCCGCACCGCCGACGCCATCAGCGGCGAGTACTCCGGCAGAACCCCGACGAAGGACACCCCATGACCGACAAGATCGCGCTCACCCCGAAGACCCACACCACCCCGCCCGCGCAGTTCTCCCACGGGGTGCGCAAGGGCAACATCCTCCAGGTCGCCGGTCAGGTCGGCTTCCTCCCCGCCGTCGAGGGACAGGCCCCCACCCCGGCCGGCCCCACCCTGCGCGAGCAGACCCTCCAGACGCTCGCCAACGTCAAGGCGATCCTGGAGGAGGGCGGCGCCACCTGGGACGACGTCATGATGATCCGCGTCTATCTGACCGACGTGGACCACTTCGCCGAGATGAACGCGCTCTACAACGCCTACTTCGAGGAGCAGGGCCTCACCCAGCCGCCCGCCGCCCGCACGACCGTCTACGTCGGTCTGCCCGCGGGACTCCTCATCGAGATCGACGCGCTGGCCGTCCTCGGCTGACGCCTCCCCCCGCCCCACCCCCCCGCACGGCACGGTGTCCGCCCACCCCCGCGACGCCGTGCCGCGATGCCCCCTGCCCGAAAGCCGGATGCACCCACCCCGAGGACCCCCGAATGCCCCCTTCGCTCCTTCCGCTCGCCGCGCAGGCCCCCGACACACCCCCGCACACCGGCGGTCTGCTGCACCTGATCGACGGCACGGCCGGACTGCTCACGGTCGCCGCCCTCGGTATCGCGCTGCTGCTCTACCTGATCATCAAGGTGCGGCTCCAGCCCTTCGTCGCGCTGCTCGCCGTCTCCATAGCCGTCGGCCTGATGGCCGGCCTCTCCGTCACCGAACTCTTCGGCACCGTCCAGCGGTCCGACGCGGTCTCCACCATCGAGTCCGGCATGGGCGGCATCCTCGGCCATGTCGCCATCATCATCGGCCTCGGCACCATGCTGGGCGCCATCCTCGAAGTCAGCGGCGGCGCCGAGGTGCTGGCCTCCCGGCTGCTGCGGCTCTTCGGGGAGCGCAGGGCCCCGCTCGCGATGGGCGTGACCGGTCTGATCTTCGGCATCCCGGTCTTCTTCGACGTCGGCATCTTCGTCCTCGCGCCGCTCGTCTACGCGGCCGCCAAGCGCTCCGGCAAGTCGATCCTGCTGTACTGCCTGCCGCTGCTCGCGGGCCTGTCCATGACCCACGCCTTCCTGCCCCCGCACCCCGGCCCGGTGGCCGCGGCCGGACTGCTCCACGTCGAGCTGGGCTGGGTCATCCTCATGGGCGTCGTCTGCGGCATCCCCGCCGTGCTGGCCGCCTGGGCGTACGCGGCCTGGATCGGGCGGCGCGTCTTCGTCGCCGTGCCGCAGGACATGGTCGAGGCGGCCGAGGAGGCCCGGCAGTCGGTCGTCGCCGAACAGCGGGCGGCCGGTGTGGAGCCCCGGGAGGCCCCGGTGCCGCTCGGCACGGTCCTCGGCATCATCGGTACGCCGCTGGTGCTGATCCTCGCCGCGACGTTCTCCTCGATCGGCCTGGACCCGTCCACCACCCGCTCGGTGATCGAGTTCTTCGGGCACCCGTTCGTGGCCCTGACGATCGCGCTGCTCCTCGCGTACTACCTGCTGGGCATCCGGCGCGGCTGGTCCCGCAAGTCCCTGGAGACGGTGTCCACCTCGTCGCTGAAGCCGGTCGGCAACATCCTCCTGGTGGTCGGCGCGGGCGGTGTGTTCGGCGCCGTGCTGAAGGCCAGCGGGGTCGCCCAGGCGCTGTCCGACACCTTCAACGACGTGGGCCTGCCCGTCATCGTGCTGTCGTACCTGATCTCGCTCGTGCTGCGGGTCGCGCAGGGCTCCGCGACGGTCGCCATCGTCACCACCGCCGGCATCGTCGCGCCGCTCCTGTCCGAGGGCGACCACTCGCAGGCGTTCGTCGCCCTGGTCATCATGGCCGTCTCGGCCGGCTCGATCTTCGCCTCGCACGTCAACGACGGCGGATTCTGGATCGTGGCCAAGTACTTCGGCATCACCGAGCGGGACACGCTGAAGTCCTGGACGGTGCTGGAGAGCGTCCTGTCGCTGGCCGGGTTCGCGGTGGCGGCGGTGCTCAGCCTGTTCGTGTAGTCCCGCGTCTCGCGGGTCGGTAACGATGCGGGGGCTGGCTGTGCGGACCACAGGGTTGTCGACCATACTGCTCGGCTGTGGAGCAGCGCATAGGTTCAGGCAGCCAGCCCCTGGTGGAAGGCGCCGGGTTCGACCCGGCCTTCGTCCCCGGGCTCACCCCGCCCGCGTCCGCCGCCCCCAAGGGCCCGCAGGAGAAGGGCGACCCGGTCGCGGCGGACCCCGACGAGACGGTGCCCGAGGACGCCGCCGAGGAGCCCGAGGAGACGGCGGAGCCCGAGGAGACGGCGGACGTCCCCGAGGACGAGGCGCCGGTGGACGGCCCCGTGTTCGAGGCCGCCGACCGGCGGGCGCGGATCGTCGCCGACCACCGGGGAGTCCGGCTCTGCCTGGACGACCAGGAGTGCGAGTTCCGCTGGGACGAGATCGCCGCCGTCGAGACGGAGTCCCCGCGCTTCGGGAAGCGGTTCACCATCACGGTGCACACTCCCGACCGCCGCTGGTACCCGATCGAGATCGAGGCGACGGCCAGGAGCCGCTTCACGGAGTGGGACGAGCGGCTGGACGCCGTCCTCGACGCCTACTTCGAGGAGGGCGCGGCCGAGGAGGCGGAGGCCGAATCCGAGGCAGCCGCCGAGAAGGAGTAACTCCCGGGCCCCGTACCGGTCTTCAGGAGCAGTACTGGGCCTCCTTCCCGATGGACCGGTACATGCAGTCCGCGTTCTCCAGCAGTTGGAGCACGGCGTCCCGGTTGCGGGAGGTCTCCCGCTCGAGGACCTCGTCGGGCGGGTAGAACCCCCCGCCGCCGGACCGCGGGTACATCTCGAAGGTGTACGAGAAGATCCGCTGGTCGCCCCAGAGCCAGTCGTCGATCGAGCCGTCGGTGATGTAGAGGTCGCTGGCCTGCTCGGGCGTGTAGCCGTTGCTGGCGGCCATCTTGCGGCCGACGGCGGCGAAGGCGTTGCGGTCGTCGGCCGTCATCCCGGTCGTGGTGTCGGAGTACGTGTACCCGAACGGCCACAGCACCAGCTCGCTGTAGGTGTGGAAGTCGATGCCGGCCGTGATCTGCTGCTTGCCGCCGACGACCCGGCTACGCACGAAGTCCGCGACCACCTTCACCTCGGGGGCCGACTCGGCGGACCTGCCCCGGTAGGTCTCGGAGGACGCCGACCCGGAGGAGCCGCCGCAGCAGCCCCAGCGGTAGGCCCAGTTGCGGTTGAGGTCGGTGCCGACGGCGGAGGAACCGGAGTTGGGCTGCCGGTTCTTGCGCCAGGACCGGTAGGAGCCGGTGGCGATGTCGTACTCGCCGCCGTCCGGGTTGAGGTCGGGCACGATCCAGATCTCCCGGCTGTTCACCAGGCCGGTGACCCGCGCGTCGCTCCCGTAGCCGGAGGTCAGTTCGCGCAGCAGGTAGAGCGCCATCTCGACGGTGAGGTGCTCACGGGCGTGCTGGTGGTGCGTGAACAGCACCTCGGGCTCGGCCTCGTCGGTGCCCACGTTGTCGCTGATCTTGAGGGCGACGATGTCCCGGCCCTGGTAGGACGTGCCGATGACGCGCCGGCTCACGAGGGACGGGTGGGCCGCGACGACCGTGTTGATCTCGGCCGTCATCTCCGCGTAGTTGTGGTAGCGCGAGTCGCCCGACGGGAAGTCGTACAGCCGTACGTCGTCCTCGCCGGCGGACCGGTCGGGGACCGCGCCGAGCGGGGTGACGTCGTAGCCGAGCGCCCTGAGCTTCTTGATCTGGTCAGCGCGGCCGGACACGACGACACCGTGGTCGTCGGCGGCGTCCACGCTCACGCCCGTGCGCTGGAGTGCGGTGCGGTCGGCGGGAGTGGCGTGCAGCCGGACCTCGTACTGGCGGATGTCGTCGGCCGAGGGGGCCGCCTTGGCGGCGCTGTCGGCGGTGGCGGGGTCGGTGGTGGTCAGCGGCGCCGCGAGGGCGAGGGAGAGCAGGGCCGCGAGTGCGGCGGCCCGTCTGCCGCCCCGGGCGCCTGGACCGCGTGTGCGAAGTCGCATGAATTCTCCTGGGAGAAGTGGGGGTGGGGTTCAGTGCGACGTACGACGTGGTGCGGGGGTGCGGGGCTCATGGTCGGGGCATGGCATGAACAGTTCAAGAGTGGAGAACCGGCCGATGCCCGGAACCGGCCGAAAACCGGGCCGCGCAGTGTACGCGCGCGGTATGCGCCCGGCGCGTTCCCGGGCGAAGTCCACCCGCCGGTGTGACCCCGGCGTGCGCGGCGGCGCACGGCCCGGGAAGGGTGAGGGTCCGCGCAAGGGGGAGCGGGGGGGGGCGACGGCGGCGGGGACCGGCGCACCCCCGGCTCCCCCCGGCCTCCCCAGGACGTCAGGAGAGCCCGCCCATGACCTCCCAGGCCGACCCCGGACCCGGTCCGTTCGACCACCGCATGGCCGTCTTCGGCTCCGACGAGGAGTTCCTGGCCCAGGCGCTGCCGTTCCTCGCCGAGGGGCTCGCCGCGCCGCACGAACCGCCGCCCGTGGTCATCGCCGCCCCCGGCAACCTGGACCTGCTGCGGGACACCCTCGGGCCCGGCACCGGCGACATCGGACTCGTCCCGCACACCGAGTGGTACTCGGGCTCCGCCGCCAACGCGATCGCGCAGGGCGCCGGTCACCTCGCCGCGCACGCCGGCCCCGGTGGCCGGATCCATCTGCTGATGGAGCCCGTGTGGGGCGGCCGCGCCGGCCGCTCGCCCCGCGAGACCGCCGAGTGGATCCGCTACGAGGCCCTGGCCAACCTGCTGTTCGCCCCGCTCGCCACCACCGCGCTGTGCGCCTACGACGCCCGGATCGCCGGTGCCGCCATCGTCGCCGCCGCCCGCCGCACCCACCCCGACACCCCCGTGTACGAGGACCCGCTGCGGATCGCCGCCGAACTGGACGCCGTACCGCTCCCCGCCCCGCCCGCCGACGCCGAGCGCCTCCCCGGTCCGGCCCCCGCCGCCGGTGCCGTCCGCACCTGGGCGACCGTGCAGGGGCTGGCCCCGGCCGACGCGGAGGTGTTCGCGACGGCCGTCGCCGAGGCGGCCGCCGCCCTCGGCCCCCTCGACCGGGCCCTGCTGTGGGCCGACGGCCCGGCCTGCGTCTGCGAACTGCGGCCCGTGCGCCGCGTCGACGACCCGCTGGCGGGCTTCGTACCGCCGCCGGACACCGCACCCGGGCAGGGCAAAGGCCTGTGGTTCGCCCGCCAGGTGTGCGCCTACGTGGACGTCCGCGACGAGCCGGACGGGGCGAGCGTCCGGCTCCAGTACGGATGACCAGCGGGGACGAGGTGCGCTCGTAGCGTCCGTGCGGACATCGGGTGCAGATCGCGGCACGCCCTCTTGCCGCCCCGGCGCCCGTACGCTTACTTGACCTGCATGGCGGACACCACGGGAAGCACAGAGGCAACACCGGTCGGCGCGGCGGACTCCCGGCCCCGTAAGTCCAGTTGGCGGTACATCGGGCCCGGCATCGTCGTGGCCGCGACCGGGGTCGGCGCCGGCGACCTGGTCGCCACGCTCATCGCGGGCAGCAACTTCGGCTACACCCTGCTGTGGGCCGCGATCATCGGCTGTCTGGTCAAGATCTCGCTCGCCGAGGCCGCCGGACGCTGGCATCTGTCCACCGGCCGCACCCTCTTCGACGGCTGGGCCTCCCTGGGCCGCTGGACCACCTGGTTCTTCGGCGCCTACGTCGTGGTCTGGGGCTTCGTCTACGGGGCGGCCGCGATGTCGTCGAGCGCCCTGCCCCTGCAGGCGCTGTTCCCGAACGTGATGGACCTGGAGTGGTGGGCCATCGCCTGCGGCCTGACCGGCCTGGTGTTCGTCTGGTTCAACAAGTACGCGGTGTTCGAGAAGGTCATGACCGTCCTGGTGGGCGTCATGTTCGTCGTCACCGTCTATCTCGCGATCCGTGTCACGCCGAACCTCGGGGACGCCTTCGCGGGCCTGCTGCCCGTGCTGCCCGACGAGAAGGACTCGATCCTCAACACCCTCGGTCTGATCGGCGGCGTCGGCGGCACCATCACGCTGGCCGCGTACGGCTACTGGGTCAACGCCAAGGGCTGGACGGACACCGGCTGGATGAAGGTGATGCGGCTCGACAACCGGGTCGCCTACATCACCACCGGCATCTTCGTCGTCGCGATGCTCTTCGTCGGCGCCGAACTGCTCCACTCGGCGAACGTGGCCATCGCGAGCGGCGACAAGGGCCTGCTCCAGCTCGGCGACATCCTGGAGGACGAGTACGGCACGGCGACCGCGAAGTTCTTCCTGATCGGCTTCTTCGCCACGTCGTACACCTCACTGATCGGCGTCTGGCACGGCGTGAGCCTGATGTTCGCGGACTTCGTCGCCCGCTACCGGGGCGAGAGCGCGCAGAAGGGCGAGAAGGTCGCCTCCGGTGCCCGCGAACGCTCCTGGCCGTTCCGCGCGTACCTGCTGTGGCTGACCTTCCCGCCCATGGTCCTGCTGTTCCAGGGCCAGCCCTTCCGCCTGATCATCCTCTACGGCGTACTGGGCGCGGCCTTCCTGCCGTTCCTCGCGGGCACCCTGCTCTGGCTCCTCAACTCCGCCCGTACGCCCGCGCCGTGGCGCAACGGGCTGCTCAGCAACGCCATGCTGACGATCGCCGGACTGCTGTTCCTGGTCCTGTGCGTCAAGCAGATCTGGGACCAGCCCTGGGCGGACTTCTTCTAGCCGCCTTCTACCGGTACCGGTCCCACTGGGGGCTCAGGGCGATCTTCCGCAGCTGGGCCTCGGTGAGGACCGGTGCCGTGCGGCTCGGGGCGTCGTGCTGGGTCGGCGCGTTGAGGGCGCTGACGACGACCCGGAAGCCGTCGGTGCGCAGGGTGTCGACGGTCCACATCACGGCACCCGCCACGCCCTTGTCGCCGCCGTTCTCGCGGAAGTTCACCCGCGTCCCGTCCGGCAGCGTCTCGGACCCCTCCCCGAACAGCTCCCCGGCGACATCTCCCATGCCCGGCTGCACGTCGACCTGTACATAGCCGCGGCCCTCGCCGTCGTCCAGGACGAGGAACGAGTAGTCCTCGCCCCGCTCCACGACCTTCGCCTTCCGGGGCAGCAGGGCCGCGAACGTGTCCAGCACCGAGTCCACGGACGGCTGGGCGGGCGGCTCCTGCGCCTCCACCGGGTCCTCGGGGAGCGAGTCGACGTAACCGCGCCACACCGGATCCGTCACCAGCTTCTTCAACCGTGCCGTGGACAGCGGGGGTTCGGGCCGGGTCACCGGGGAGTCCTTCTCGGCGGCGGCGTTCAGCTCGGTGACGAAGACGTGCTGCCCGGCCGGGGTCACCAGATCGGCCGACCACAGCTTGGTCTTCGCGCGCCGGTCGCCGTACACGTACCCCTGGAACAGCTTCAGCAGCGAGCCGCCGGCCAGCTCGGTGGAGACGCACGCGTCGTGCCGCACCAGCGTCCGGTCGGGGCAGTCGACGGTCTGACGGGCGTGCTGCCCGCCGAACGCGATCCGGTCCAGCCCGACCACGACCGCCGCGGCCCCCTTCCCGTCGTCGAACACGAGACGCGCGTACGGCGCCGGGGAGCGGTCCGCCCCGCCCTTGGCCTCCTGCCCGCTCACCTCCCCCGCGGGCAGCATGTCCTCCAGCGACTCGAGCAGCTCGTGCCCGGTGACGGGTGCCACGGGCGCCTGTGCGGAGGGCCGTCCGGACGTGCCGGGCCGGGGCGCGGCGCCGTCGTCCCAGGGGGTGAGCAGCGCCCCGCCGACCCCGGCCAGCGCCACCCCGGCGACCCCGCCGACGACCGCCGTACGCCGGCGCAGCCGCTGTCGGCGGCCCCGGGCCAGCCCTCCGTCGACGAGGGCCGCGCGGTCGGTGGTGAAGTGGTCGCCGGCGTCGCGCAGGGCGTGCCCGAGCCGGGTCTCGAAGGGGTCCTGGTCGTGTTCCACGGGCATGACGGATCCACCGTTTCTCGAAGAAAAGTGAGGGGGTCGGGCTCAGCGGGCGGCGTACTCGCCGAGTTCCTCGCCGAGGAGTTCGCGCAGCCGGCCCAGTGCCCGGGTGCACCGGGTGCGCACGGCGGCCGAGCTGGCGTTCATGACGTCGGCGGTCTCCTCGACCGAGCGGTCCTCCCAGTAGCGCAGCACGACGACCGCCCGGTCCTTGGCGGGCAGCCGGGCCAGCGCCTGGAGCAGCGTCAGCCGCAGCGGCAGGTCTCCGTCGGCCGCCGCCCGGTCGGGGATGGCGCCGGTGGCCCGCTCGGTGCTGCTGCGCCGCCGCTGGTGGGCGAGGAAGGCGCGGGTGAGGACGGTCTGCGCGTAGCCGGCCGGGTTGTCCACCCGGGAGATCCGTCCCCAGCGGACGTAGATCCGGCCGAGGGTCTCCTGGACGAGGTCCTCGGCGAGATGGGTGTCCCCGGCCGTCAGCAGACAGGCCGAGCGGTACAGATGCCCGGCCCTGGCCGCCGCGAACCGCGCGTACTCGTCGGCGCGCGGCTGTCTCATACGTCCCCCTGTTGGCTGTGCGGTGAGGCCCTCACCTCACTGATGCGGTGGGGCGGGGAGAATGTTTCACCGCAGCACCCGGAACTTTCCGGAGCATCCCGCGAGGACGAGGACCAGGACGCCACCGATGAGCGAGCAGCCACCCGCACCCGGCCCGGGCTTCGGCCCGCCCCCGCCGCAGTACGCGCCCCATCAGGCGCCCGCGCCACCGCCGTACGCCCCCGCGCAGCCGGGGCACGGGCCGGTCCCGCCGCAGCCCGGGCCGCAGGCGGCGGGACCGGAGTTCCTGGCCGTCGACAAGCGCAACGCGGTCGTCGTCGACGCCTCCGGGGTCGTCTTCGAGATGTACGGCCTGTCGGTGGAGTTCCGCTGGCCGGAGATCCGCAGCGTCCACTACCGGGCGAGCCCGAACGGCAAGGCGCTGATGGTCGCCGTGGTCCACCAGGACGGCCGGTTCTACGAGTGTGTGGTGGAGGCCAAGCCCCGGGCCAGGCTGCGGGAGTGGTTCCCGCAGCTGGCCTGGGTGCTCGGCCACTACCGTCCGGCGGGGTGAGCCCTCCCTACGGCAGGGAGTGGACGTGCGGTCCCACCGCGTTGGACCAGGCGTTGCCCGCGGTCGCGTCCCAGTTGGTGGACCAGGTCATCGCGCCCCGCAGGTCGGGGTAGGTCCGGGACGGCTTGAACGTGCCGCAGTTCGTGCCCTTGGCGAGGCAGTCCAGGGCGTTGTTCACGATCGCCGGCGACACATAGCCGCTGCCCGCGCCCCGGGTGGAGGCGGGCAGGCCCAGGCCGACCTGGGACGGGGCCAGTCCGCCCTCCAGCTGGATGCAGGCCAGGGCGGTCAGGAAGTCCACCGAGCCCTGGCTGTAGACCTTGCCGTCGCAGCCCAGCATCGAACCGCTGTTGTAGTACTGCATGTTGACGACGGTGAGGATGTCCTTGATGTTCAGCGCCGTCTGGAAGTACGCGTTCGACGTCGACTGCATGTCGATGGTCTGCGGCGCCATCGTGATGATCAGCGACGAGCCCGCCTTCGCCGACAGGGACCGCAGCGCCTGGGTCATGTAGGTGGCGTTGAGGCCGTTCTCCAGGTCGATGTCGACGCCGTCGAAGCCGTACTCCTGCATCAGCGCGTACACCGAGTTCGCGAAGTTCGCCGCCGAGGCGGAGTCGTTCACGGCGACCGTGCCGCGCTCGCCGCCGACCGAGACGATGACCTTCTTCCCGGCGGCCTGCTTGGCCCGGATGTCCGCCTTGAACTGGTCGACGGCGTAGCCGCCGAGCCCGGCCGAGTCCAGGTTGAAGGTGACCGCGCCCGGTGTCCCGGCCGCGTCGGCGAAGGCGACGGCGATGATGTCGTACTGGGACTGCACGTCGGCCAGCTTCTGCACGGCCGCGCCGTTGTTGAAGTTCTGCCAGTAGCCGGTCACCGCGTGCTTGGGCAGTGCGGGCCCCGTCGGGGTCGCCGTGGTCGTGCCGGTCACGGTCGCCGACTTCCCGGACTCACCCGCCGCGTTGGTGGCGGTGACCTGGAAGGAGTACGACGTGGAGGGCGCGAGGCCGGTGACCGTCGCCGAGGTGCCGCCGACCGCCGTCACCTTGGTGCCGTTGCGGTAGACGTTGTAGCCGGTGGCGCCGGAGACCGTGTTCCAGGCCAGGGAGACCGAGGAGCTGGTGCGGCCCGAGACGCTGAGCCCGCCCGGGACGCCGGGGACCGTCGGAGCGGGGTCGGTGCCCCCGCCGCCGTCCGGCCCGAACACAGAGATGTCGTCGGCGAAGTAGGCCGCCTGGCCGTACCAGCCGTGGGTGTAGACCGTCACCGAGCTGGTGGAGCCGCCGGTGGTGAACGTCGTCGAGAGCTGCTTCCAGCCCGCCGAGTCCGGCGTCCAGGTCGACACGTCGGTCGTGCCGGTGCCGGTCACGCCGAGGTAGGTGTAGCCGCCCTGGACCCATGCGCTGAGCGTGTAGGTCGAGTTGGGCTTCACGGCCACGCTCTGGCTGCACCGGGCGTTGTCCTGCCCGGCGGGCGTCGCCTTGAGTGCCGTGGCGCCGCCGTGCACGGGTGAGGTGACCGTGGTGCCGCTGTTCGCGGTACAGGTCCAGTTGGTCAGGCCGGACTCGAAGCCGGCGTTCCTGGCGTTGTTGACGTCCGCCGCGGACGCCTGACCGGCGCCGAGGAGGGTCAGGGAGAGGGCCGAGGCGGCGAGAGCCGCACACAGGCGCGCCGCCCGTCCGGGGAAGCCCCGGGATCTGTTGGTGAACATGCCAAAACAAGGTGGTCCAGACCAATCAAACTGTCAAGAGGTTCCGGACGTGGAGACTTTGTGCGCGCGACCTGCCCCGTTTTGACGGGAGTTGGGGGTGGGCAGTTGTCCCCCGGCTGCTGAAACGCTGTTCTCCCGTCATCGAGCCGTGGATACAGTGCAGGGACAGTCACGCAACGAAGTCGTCCCGGTGCGGCGGAGTGACACCGGAGCGCCGGGGCCGGGTGGGGAGCGGGGAGCGACGCGTGCCAACTGCCATTGCCGTGACCAGTGCCGACATGGCACTGCCGGCGCAGGACGAGCGGACCGTGCCCGCCGTGGTGCTCAAGGACCTCGAACAGGAGCCGCTGGACAGCTCGCTGGCGCATCTGCAGACCCTGACCGAACACCACGGCCATGTGATCGTCGTCTGCTCCCGGGCCGTCTCCCGGCGCGCCCGGCAACGGCTGCACACCGTACGGTCCCTGCTGGAGAGCGACCGGATCGCCGTCTTCGAACCCGATCTGCCGCCGCTCGCGCTCGCCGTCCTCGCCCGGCAGCTGCGCCAGCTCGCCTCCTGCGACCTCAGCCCCGGCATCCTCGCCTCCGCAGGGCGGCTGCTCACCCACTACCTGCACGCGGGCGCGCTCCTCGGCTCCGTCGCCAAGCTCGACCGGGTCCCCGTCGACCTCGGCTCGCACGCCCGGTCCTGGATGCCCGGCAGCCAGTTCGGCGTCCTCGCCCACCCGTCCCCCGAACTGGTCCGCGCCGCCCCCGGAGTCAGCCTGCCCGGGCCGGAGTTCGGCACGTCGATGCTGATCGCCCGGGGCCAGCTCCAGTCCGACTGGGTGGCGGGCACCCTCGCCCCGTCCTGGCGCGCCCAGGGCCTGCGCGAGGTGGTGCTGCCCGCCGAATCCGCCCGCTGGTGGGGGACGCCCAGGCTGATCGAGTTCTGCGCCTTCCTGCCCGGCCTGCCGGTGCTCTACCAGCTCGTCACCTCCGTCCGGCAGAGCTCCTGCCACTGGTGCGGCATCGACGTCATCGGCGACCGCTGCGTCTTCTGCTCCGCCACCCCGCCCGTCCACGAGCAGCCCGCCCGCGCAGGCTGAGAGGACCCGGACCCCGGACCGGGCCCACCGACCGCCCCCGACCGATTCCCCCAATGAGGTTGCACGGTTCATGAACTCCCGTCAGCGCCGCGGCGTGATACTCCTGCTTCTGTCGGTCCTGTGCGCCCTGGGCGCCTTCGCCGGCGTGCTGTCCGTCGTCAGCGACGTGAAGTCCAAGGTCGGCCCCGAGACCACCGCCTACCGGCTCACCCGCGACGTGGCCCCCTACACCCCGCTCGGCGCGGCCCAGTTCGAGAAGATCCAGATGCCCGAGCGGTGGCTGTCCCCGAACGCCGTCACCGACCTGCGCGAGATCCGCGGCAAGATCGCCGTCACCACGCTCAAGGAGGGCTCCCTCCTCCAGAGCGACATGGTCGTCGACCAGCCCGCCCTCAAGGCCGACGAGCAGGAACTCGCCATCATGATCGACGCGGCCACCGGCGTCGCCGGCAAGATCACCCCCGGCGCCACGGTCAACGTCTACGCCACCTTCGAGGGCCGGCGCGACGGCGACCCCGACCAGTCCAAGCTGATCGTGGCCAACGCCCGCGTCATCGACGTCGGCGACCTGACCTCCCTGCAGCCCGACCGCGACGACCGGGACCGCCGTACCGTCGAGGCCGTCCCCATCACCTTCGCGCTGAAGACCGTGGACGCCCAGCGCATCACCTACGCCGAGTCGTTCGCCGACGAGGTCCGGCTCGCCCTGGTGGCCCCGGGCGCCGCCTCCGACATCGCCCCGTCGGACCGCACGTACGAACTCGCCAAGGACAAGTGAGAGGCCCCCATGCCCACGAGGATCCTCCCGGCCGTCGGCGACGCGGACGCGGTCCGTTCCCTCACCACCCTGCTCAGCCAGCTCCCCGACGCCGAGCCGGTCGCCCCCGTCACCGACTCCACGCAGCTCGTCGACACCCTCGCCCGCCTCGCCGCCGAGTCCGTCGACGAGCTGCCCGAGGTCGTCGTCGTCCACGAGCGCATCGGGCCCGTACCGGCCCTGGAGCTCATCCGCGAGGTCGCCCTGCGCTTCCCCGCCGTCGGCGTCGTCCTCGTCACCTCCGACGCGAGCCCCGGCCTCTTCCAGGCCGCCATGGACCACGGCGCCCGCGGCCTGGTCGCGCTGCCCCTGCACTACGAGGAACTCGCCAGCCGCGTCAACGCCGTGGCCCAGTGGTCGGTGGGCGTACGGCGGCACCTGGGCGCCGGAGGCGACGTGTTCGCCGGGACCGGCGGTACCGTCGTCACGGTCAGCGGCGCCAAGGGCGGCGTGGGCGCGACCCTCACCGCCATCCAGCTCGCCCTCGCCGCGCAGGCGTCGGGCCGGAGCACCGCCCTGCTCGACATGGACCTGCAGACCGGTGACGTCGCCTCCTACCTGGACATCCAGTTCCGGCGCTCGGTCGCCGACCTCGCCGCCATCACCGACATCTCGCCGCGCGTCCTCGCGGACGCCGTGTTCCGCCACGACACCGGGGTCGCGCTGCTCCTCGCCCCCGGCGACGGCGAGCGCGGCGAGGAGGTCACCGACCGGGCCGCCCGGCACATCGTCGGCGCGCTGCGCTCCCGGTACGAGGTGGTCGTCGTCGACTGCGGGGCCCAGCTCAGCGGCGCGAGCGCGGCCGCCGTCGAGATGGCCGACACCGCGCTCCTCGTCACCACCCCGGACGTGCTCGCGGTGCGCGGCGCCAAGCGCGCCGTCCGGATGTGGGACCGCCTGCAGATCCGCAAGGCGGAGGAGACCACCATCGTCGTCAACCGGCACACCCGGTCCGCGGAGATCCAGCCCGCCCTGGTCCAGCGCATCACCGGCACCGCGGTCGCCGCCACCGCCGTCCCGGCCAACTACAAGGAGCTGCAGGGCGCCGTCGACGCCGGCCGGGTGCACGAACTGGACGCCAAGTCGAGCGTCAAGCAGGCCCTGTGGGCCCTCGCGGGCGAACTGGGCCTGGTGAAGGGCACCGAGGGCGCCGTCCAGCGGCGCGGCGGCCGGGCCAGGGGAGGGGAGCGGGCGCGCGGCGGGGAGCGGCCCGCGGTGACGTTCCGGCGGCGCAAGGAGATAGGGCGGTGAGGCGGCGCCGGGGGGACCGCGGTCAGCTGGCCGTCGAGTTCCTCGGGATGACCCCGCTCATCCTGCTGACACTGATCGTGCTGTGGCAGTGCGTCCTGGTCGGCTACACGTACACCCTCGCCGGGCACGCCGCCGACGAGGCGGTGCGGGCCGGCACGGCCGCGGACCCCGGCGCCCGGGACGCCGCGTGCCAGGAGGCCGGGCTCGAGGATCTGCCGGGCGCCTGGACCGGAGAGGTGGAGTGCGCCACCGGCGGCGGTCTGGTGACGGCCGACGTGCGCCTGGAGGTGCCCGTGCTCTTCCCCGGGTCCATCGGGTTCCCGTTCACGGTCGACGGCCACGCCGGCGCCGTCGAGGAGGAGAGGGGCGACTGACATGGCGTACGGCAGGAAGAACCGCGACCGCGGACAGGTCGCCCTCGAATACCTCGGGTTCGTCCCGCTGCTGATCCTCGTCGCCCTGGCCGGCATCCAGCTCGGCCTCATCGCCTACGCCGCCCAGCAGGCCGGCACCGCGGCCCGGGCCGGGGCCCGCGCCGCCTCCCTGGACGAGAGCGCGCAGGAGGCCTGCTCCGCCGCGGTCAGCGAATGGCTGGAGGTCAGCTGCCCGCCCGCCCTGGGCGGCGACGAGGTCACCGTCACGGCGACGGTCGAGATCCCGTCGATCGTCCCCGGCTGGGAATTCGACCCCGCCGAGAAGACCGCGATCATGCCGCTCGACCACTGAACGAGGATCCCCATGAGCCTGAGGTCACGCATCACCACCCCCGAGGAGAACGGCGGCCGGGGCGAGGACGGCCACCTCGTCGCCTCCTACCGCGCCAAGCTCCTCCAGGAGATCGACCTCGCCGAGATGAGCTCGCTGGCCGCGGCCGAGCGCCGGGCCCGCCTGGAGCGGGTGCTCGGGCACATCATCAGCCGCGAGGGCCCGGTGCTGTCCACCTCCGAGCGCTCCCAGCTGATCCGCCGGGTCGTCGACGAGGCCCTCGGCCTCGGCATCCTCGAACCGCTCCTGGAGGACGCGTCGATCACCGAGATCATGGTGAACGGACCCGACGCGATCTTCGTCGAACGCGGCGGCCGCGTCGAGCAGTTGCCGCTCCGCTTCGCCTCCCACGACCAGCTGATGCAGACCATCGAGCGGATCGTCTCCACCGTGAACCGCCGGGTCGACGAGTCCAACCCGATGGTGGACGCCCGGCTGCCGTCCGGCGAGCGCGTCAACGTCATCATCCCGCCGCTCTCCCTCAGCGGCGCCACCCTCACCATCCGCCGCTTCCCGCGCTCCTTCACGCTGCACGAGATGACCGGCCTCGGCTCCCTCGACGAGCCCATGGTGTTCCTGCTGGCCGGCCTCGTGCAGGCCAAGTTCAACGTCATCGTCTCCGGCGCCACCGGCACCGGGAAGACGACCCTGCTGAACGCCCTGTCCGGCCTGATCCCCGCCCACGAGCGCATCATCACCATCGAGGACTCCGCCGAACTCCAGCTCCAGCAGGCCCATGTGATCCGCCTGGAGTCCCGCCCGCCGAACGTCGAGGGCAAGGGGCAGGTCACCATCCGCGACCTGGTCCGCAACTCCCTGCGGATGCGCCCCGACCGGATCGTCGTCGGCGAGGTGCGCGGCGGCGAGTCCCTCGACATGCTCCAGGCGATGTCGACCGGCCACGACGGCTCGCTGGCCACCGTGCACGCCAACAGCGCCGAGGACGCCCTGATGCGGCTGAAGACCCTCGCGTCCATGTCCGAGGTCGCCGTCCCCTTCGAGGCGCTGCACGACCAGATCAACAGCGCCGTCGACGTCATCATCCAGCTGACCCGCTTCCCGGACGGCGCCCGCCGCATCACCGAGATCGCCGTCCTCGACAGCCACGGGGCCGAGCCGTACCGGCTGGTCACGGTCGCGCGGTTCAACGCCCAGCCGATGACACCGGACGGCCGCGTCCACGGCGCCTTCGCCTGCCACCCGCTCCCGCGCCGCACCGCCGACCGCCTCTACATGGCGAACCAGCCGATCCCGCAGGCGTTCGGCGTCGCCGCGTCCCCGCTCGAGCTCGCCACCCGAGAGGCCAGGTAGGACCCCGCCCATGGACCTGCAGACCCGCATCACGCTCACCACCGGCATCGCGCTGCTGACCTGCGTCCTGGCCGTGCTGGGCGTCCAGGCGTACGCCGCCGGACGGGCCCGCCGCCAGGCCCTGGTCGACCGTCTGACCGCGGCCGGTCAGCTCGCCGACGCCGGTGGCAGGCGCCGCCGCTTCGCCGACCTGGACCGCCGGCTGCGCCGCACCCGCCTGGGCCGTCGCCTCGAACTGCGGCTGGTCGCCACCGGACTGGACATCACCCCCGGCGAGTTCTTCGTGACCATGCTCGCCGTGGTGGCCGGCCTCTGGCTGGTCGGACAGGCCGCCCTCGCCCCCTTCTTCGGCCCCATCGCCGGACTGCTGGGCGCGTGGGCGGCCGTCCAGTTCCTCGACTGGCAACGGCAGAAACGCATCGAGCGCTTCATCAACCAGCTCCCCGAACTCGCCCGCATCCTGGCCAACGCCGCGCACGCGGGACTTGCCCTGCGCACCGCGATCGGCCTCGCCGCGGAGGAACTGGAGGCCCCCGCCGGGGAGGAGCTCGCCAAGGTCTCCCACCAGCTGGCGCTCGGCGCCTCCATGGACGACGCGCTCGGCGAACTCGCCGAACGCCTCCCCTCCCGCGAACTCGTCGTCCTGGTCACCACGCTGGTCCTGTCCAACCGGGCCGGTGGCCAGGTCGTCAGCGCCCTGCGGAACCTCACCGAGACCCTGGAGGAACGCAAGGAGACCCGGCGCGAGGTCCGCACCCAGCTCTCCCAGGTCAGCATGACGTCGTACGCCGTCCCCGTGCTCGGCGTCGGATCGCTGTTCCTGATGAACGGCGTCAAGGACGGCGCCCTGGAACGGATGACCGGCAGCCCTGTCGGACAGGCGGCCGTCCTGATCGCGTTCGGGCTGTACGCGCTCGGCTTCCTGCTGATCCGCCGCCTGTCGCGGATCGACGTCTGAGGGGACCGCACATGGGAATCGGACTGCTTCTCGCCACCGTCATGGCCCTCGGCGTCGCCGGCGTCTTCGCCGGTGTCCGCATGTACCGGGCGGAGACCAAGCTCCCCGCCGACCTGGCGCTCGCGCTGGAGGTCGGCGCGACCCGCACCGGCGCCGTGGACTCCCTGGTCGACCGTATGGGCATGCGGTACGCCCCGGCCGTGCTGCGCCTCATGGGACCCAAGCTGGTCGCCCGGTACCGCCGCAAGATCGATCTCGCGGGCAACCCCGGCGGCCTGACCATCGACCGGTACGCGGCCCGCCGCGCCGTGTACGGCTTCCTCGGCGCCGTCGGCTTCCTGGTCTTCCTGCTGCGCGGACAGCCGCTGGTCGCGCTGCTGCTGCTCGCGTTCGGGGCCTTCTGGACGGAGGTCGGCATCTGGTCGGCCATCCGGATCAGGAAGGACGAGATCGAACGGACCCTGCCGGACTTCCTGGACGTCCTGGCCGTCGTGGTCAGCGCCGGCCTCGGCTTCCGCCAGGCCCTCGACCGCGTCGCCGGCCGGTACGAGGGTCCCTGGGCGGACGAACTGCGCATCACCCTGCGCCAGATGGACCTCGGCATGAGCCGCCGCCAGGCGTTCGCGGAACTGCGCCGCCGCAACGACTCCGAACAGGTCGCGATGTTCGTGACCGCGCTCCAGCAGGGCGAGGAACTGGGTGCCCCGATCGTCGACACCCTGGTGGCCCTCGCCAAGGACATGCGCCGCACCGACGCGCAGAACGCCCGCCGCAAGGCGGCCCGCGCGGTGCCCAGGGCCACGCTGATGATCACCACCTTCATGGTCCCGGCCACGCTGATCCTGCTGGGCGCGGGCCTGCTGCTCGGGTCCGGCACGGACTTCGGGACGCTGACGGGGGAGTAGGGGGAGCACATGACCGGCATTCCGGCGCAGGAGGCGCTGCGGATCGTCGTGGCACACGGCGACCCCGCGGCGCGGGCGGCCCTGACCGCCCTGCTGTCCGGCCACACCGCCCTGCGGATCGTGGCGGAGACGGCCGACGGCCCCGAAACCCAGGAGGCGGCCCGCCACCACCACCCGGACACGGTCCTGCCGGACGTGCACCTGCCGGCCCTGGACATCCCACAACTGGCCGGTGTGGTTCCGGTTTTGATGCTGACGTACGCCGAGGAGCCGGAGACCGCGAGGGAGGCACTGCGCCGAGGAGCGAGCGGCTACCTGGTGCAGGGCGAGTTCACGGCATCCGAACTGGTGGCGGCGATACGGGAGGTGAAGCGGGGACGGACCCCCCTGACCCCGTCAGTCGCCGCACTACTCGCGCAAGCAAACACCGAACGAGCTTATAGAGCTGGGACTTCACCGGAACGGCTTTCGCAAGTGCAACCACCTATGGCACAGTCGTCGTACCGGTCACGGTTCCGATTGAGCAGGAGGGAGGCGGAGATCATGGACCTCATCGCATCCGGCATGAACAACCAGCAGATCGCCGCCACCTGTTTCATCACCGAAAAGACGGTCAAGAACCACATCAACCGCATCTTCGCCAAACTTCACAGCACCAACCGGGCGGAGGCCGCAGCCAAGTGGCGTGGTACGCAGCCCGGTTCACACCAGGGCGGAGCTGAGGGGCGATGACGCGACGACTGTTTTCGGTCATGGCGTGGAAACGGGTCCAGGGAACCTCTGGCATCGCGGCCGTTCCCGCCTACGTTTCTCCCCAGAGCGCTCAACGATCGCCGGACACCGGAGGGGACCCCCATGAGCAACTGGATCAACGCGACCGCCGCGTACCTGCGCTCCCGCACCGCACGGGACGACAGGGGACAGACGGCGGTGGAGTACCTGGGCATCATCGCGGTGGTGGTGGCGATCGTGCTGGCGATCACGGGGACGGACATCGGGCAGACCATTTACGACGCCATCGTGGAGCAGATCGACGAGCTCACGGGATGAGGCGGCGTCGCTCGCCGGGCGACTCAGGGCAGGCCTTCCCCGTATACATCACGGTGGTGGGGGGCCTGCTCTTTCTCGCGTTCGCGTATCTCGCCGTCGGGCAGGCCGGTGTGAATCGCAACGGTGCGCAGACGGCGGCGGACGCGGCGGCGCTGGCGGCGGCGCAGGACACGCGTGACCAGCTTGCGGGGGACTGGTTGTCGGTGATCGACGACCCGGACAAGTGGCTGGAGTTCCTGGACGGGGACACGGTGGTGCTCGACGGCTGCCCCCGTGCGTATGAACTGGCGGAGCAGAATCGCGCCGATGTCGACGCCTGTGGCCCGTCGGGGCCGCTGGGCTACACGGTCGACGTGACCGCCCAGGAGTCCGTGGGTGAATCCATCGTCCCGGGGACCGAGGAGTTGCACTCGACCGCGTCGGCGACAGCGGTGATCGAACCGCGCTGCTCCTTCGAGCCTCCGACGGACGAGGAGGGCGACAACGGTGACGGCGACGGGAACGAGACGCTTCCGCTGCCCGTACTCGACTGCGGTGACACGGACTGGGAGCCGGATCCGGATGACCCGACCACTCTTCCGGACCCCGAGGACCTGTTCGACGTCCACCTGGCCGACGCAACGAACGACGAGTGACGAAGGAAGCAGGACATGAGCATGCGGTTCTCTACGAAGGCCGGTCGGGGGATGGTCGCGATGACCGTTGCGGCCGGGCTGGCACTCGGTGCGGTGGGCTGCGGCGGAGGGGGCGGCGACGACGGCAAGAAGCCCCGGGGCTCCGCGTCCACCTCCAAGGACACCGACGGATCCAAGCCGAGCACACAAGAGGGAACCGACGAACTCCTCGCCGAACTCAAGGGCGAGGACGGACTGATCCTGCGCATCACCTCTGCCCAGCGGGACTCGGGGGGATTCGTCACCGTCAGCGGCGAGCTCAAGAACGACGGGGACGAATCCGCCCGCCTCTCGGCGCGCACCTCGGGTGACGAGACGGAGATCGTCCGGCACGGGACGTCGTTCGGCGGAGCCACACTCGTCGACTCGGCGAGCAAGAAGCGCTACTACGTCCTGCGCGACACCGACGGGCGCCCCCTGACCACCACCGGCGTGCCACGCATCAAGGCCGGTGACACCGTCCCCGTGTTCATGCAGTTCCCGGCCCCGCCGGCCAGCACCGGGGAAGTGAGCCTCCAACTCCCCACCTTCGCCTCCGCCTCCATCCAGATCTCCGGATGAGCCGCCCATGACCCGTCTCCCCCTCACCCTGACCGCGGTCGGCGTCATGATCGCCGCCAATCTCCTGACCGCCACCACGGCCGAGGCCGACGACGACCCCGCCGTGCCGCCCGGCACCGAGGCGTCCGCCGCCGCGCCCGTGGAGGTCGACGCCAACGACCCCGATCTCAAGCTGCCCGAGGGCGCCACCCTCGCCGCCGCCAAGGTGCTGGACATCAAGCAGGTCGTCGAGGACCAGGCCGGTGAGGAGCGCCGCGAGGACACCAACGCCGACGTGAAGTTCGCGCTGCAGGCGGAGGTGCTGTTCCCCAAGGACAGTGCCAAGCTCACCGGCGAGGCGAAGGCCCGTATCGCCGCCATCGCGGAGGAGATCGGCAAGCAGAACGCCACCCGCATCCGGGTCTTCGGCTTCACCGACAACCTGGGCTCCTCGGCCCACGGCGACGTCCTGTCCCGCAAGCGCGCCAACGCCGTACAGGGCGTCCTGGAATCGGAGCTCGACGACTCCACGATCACCTACGAGGTCCGCGGCTACGGCGAGCAGTACCCCATCTCCTCCAACGCCACGGAAGCCGGCCGCAAGAAGAACCGCAGAGTCGAGGTGTCCTTCCCCCGCTCGTGAACGCCGACGGGGGAGCGCGTCTCAGCCCAGCTCGACATCGACCCGCACCCCCGCCCGCACCCCCCACCGCGCCATCGCCCCCGCCGTCGCCTCCAGGACGTGGCGGGAGCGGAGGCGGGGGAGGCCCAGGCGGTTCGGGGGCATCGTGCGGACGGCGAGGACGCGGAGGTGGCGGTCAAGGTAGGCGACGTCGATCGGTATGCGCATCCGGACGGTGTGGACGCTGCCGGCCGGGGTGAGCAGCAGCGCCCCGTCGACCGAGTCCCGGCCCAGCAGGCCCTTCGTCCGGGCACGGTAGGACGCGGCGATCTCCAGTGGCACCGCCACCTCGCCCCGGTCCCCGTGGACGACCAGCGTGCCCCGTCCGTCCTGCCACCGCCGAGCCATCGCGGCCCCTCCCGCCCTTCGCGGATTTCGCGTTGTCCTGCCGGGCATACCCGGGTAGGAAAGATCCCATGACCGGACTCGGCGCGGTGTTCCGCCCCCAACTCGCCCCCGAACGACTGCGATCCGTCGCCCGGGCCGCCGACGAGGCGGGCCTGGAGGAACTGTGGCTCTGGGAGGACTGCTTCCGTGAGGGAGGTGTCTCCACCGCCGCGGCCGCCCTCGCGTGGACCGAGCGGGTGAGAGTCGGCGTCGGCCTGCTGCCCGTGCCGCTGCGCAACGTCGCGCTCACCGCGATGGAGGCCGCCTCCCTGCACCGGATGTTCCCGGGGCGGCCGCTCCTCGCCCTCGGGCACGGCGTGCAGGACTGGATGGGGCAGGTCGGCGCCCGCGCCGAGTCGCCGGTGACGCTGCTGCGGGAACATCTCGACGCGCTGCGCGCCCTGTTGCGCGGGGAACGCCTCACCGTCGAGGGGCGGTACGTCCAGCTCGACGACGTGGCCCTGGACTGGCCGCCGGACGGACCCGCGCCGGTCATCGCCGGGGTCACCGGCCCCCGGTCGCTGCGGCTGTCCGGCGCATCCGCCGACGGGACCCTGCTCACCGCCTCCACCCCGCCGGACGGCGTACGCCGGGCCCGGCAGCTCGTCGACGAGGGACGGAGCGCGGCCGGGCGCACCGACGCCGGGCCGCACCCGATCGTCGTCTACCTGCTCGCCGCCACCGGCTCCGACGGCCCCGAGCGCGTACAGGCCGAACTGGCCGCGGAGGGCGTCGCGTCCGTGCCCGGGCTCGGGGTCGCCGGAGACGCGAAGGCCGTCGCCGAGGCCGTACGGCGGTATGCGGAGGCCGGCGCCGACACCGTCGTACTGCAGCCGACCGGGGACGAGCCGGACCCGGAGGGGTTCGTGCGGTTCGTGGCCGAGGAGGTGCGCCCGCTGGTCCCCTGACCAGGGGGTGAGCGTCAGCCGGGTCGGTGGCTGCCCGCCGCCCCGTCGATCAGCTCGCGGACGATGTCCATGTGGCCCGCGTGGCGCGCCGTCTCCTCGATCATGTGGACGAGCACCCAGCGCAGGGACACCTCGACGTCCCGCCAGTCCGGCCGGCCCCGCTCGTCCAGCGACCTGCTCTCGATCACACGGTCGGCGGCGGCGCGCGCCCGGCCGTAGAAGTCGACGATCTGCTGGGTCGTCTCGCCCTGGTCGGCCCGCATGTCCTCGTCGCTGTACGGGTCGAACCACAGCGGTTCGACCTCGCCGCCGAAGCTCGCGACGAACCAGCCGTACTCCACCGAGCCGAGGTGCTTGACCAGCCCCAGCAGGCTGGTGCCGGTCGGTGTCATCGGGCGGCGCAGCGCCTCGTCGTCCAGCCCCTCCAGCTTCCACAGCACCGCGTCCCGGTGCCGGTCCAGGCTCTCGCGGAGCACGGCCTTCTCGTCCGCCGTGTACGTCGGGTTCTTCAACTCCGCGGGGTTCGTCATGGGCCGGAAATTATCAGCGGCCACCGACACCGCCCTGCGACCATGCCCGGATGGGACAGCGCAGCAGGTCGTTCGAGGAACTCGTCGCGGAGGGCGCCGCTGTGCCCACCGAGGGCTGGGACTTCTCGTGGTTCGAGGGGCGGGCCACCGAGGAGCGGCCCAGCTGGGGGTACGCCGTGTCGCTGGCGGACCGCCTGGCCGGCGCCACGGCCGCGCTCGATCTCCAGACCGGGGGAGGGGAGGCCCTCGACTTCGCCCTCGGACGGGCCCCGAAGACCCCCGCGCTCGCCGTCGCCACGGAAGGCTGGCCGCCGAACGTCGTCCAGGCCACCGCGCTGCTCGCCCCGCGCGGGGTCGCGGTCGTCGCCGTGCCGGAGGACGCGCCGCTGCCGTTCGCCGACGCGGCCTTCGACCTGGTGTCGAGCCGGCACCCGGTCCGGGCCCCGTGGGCGGAGATCGCCCGGGTGCTGCGGCCCGGCGGCACCTACTTCGCCCAGCACGTCGGCCCGCGCCGCGTCTTCGAGCTGGTCGAGTACTTCCTCGGGCCCCAGCCGGACGAGGTGCGCGACGCCCGGCACCCGGACCGTGAACGCGCCGAGGCCGAGGGCGCGGGCCTGGAGGTCGTGGAGCTGCGCGCCGAGACCCTGCGGGTGGAGTTCCACGACATCGCCGCCGTCGTCCACTTCCTGCGCAAGGTGGTGTGGATGGTGCCGGGCTTCACCGTCGAGGCGTACCGGCCCCGGTTGCGCGCCCTGCACGAGCGGATCGAGTCCGAGGGGCCCTTCGTGGCGCACAGCACCCGGCATCTGTTCGTCGCACGCAAGCCGGGGCACTGAGACCCCGGCCGCAGGTAGCCGCCTTTGCGGCAAACGGCGCGAATCGTACATTCAAGGGTTCGGCGGGGGTTCCGGCCTCGGCATCCAAGGGGCCCTCGCCTTTTCCACATTGTTATGGGGGTTGGCTCGCTTTCCGTGAAGCCGTCCCGTAAGTTCAGACCAAGGCAATTCGCGTAAGCAAAGCTGCGCGGTGGCACCGCGCGGTGGAGGGGGCTGCGCGGTGCCCTGCCCTGCTGCGACCCGCCCCCGGGGCCGGCTCCGGAGCGTCAAGCGGACGTTCGCGGCCGGGGTCACCCCTGGGAGGGATGGCCCCCCGATCGGCCGAGCGGCGCACACAACCGGCCAAACCCACCATTACCGGCCAAGCGATCCGCGTTTTCCCTGGTCACAGGCGCGCGCCTCGCCGTATCACCGCCCCGAGGGGTCGTTTTGCCTCTCATCCGGCCGTCGCCGGGCGACTCCGGAGCGTAGTTGTGCAGCGCTGATGCACGCGGCAGCACTTACGAAGGGTTATGGTGGAAACCCCCCCTCGGGCCGGTCCGTCTCCCCCCACGGACCGGCCCGTTTTCTGTTCCGGGACCGGCCCGCCTCCAGTTCCGGGACCGGCCCCTCTTCTGTTCCAGGACTGTTCCAGGCCCGCCCCCGGGGACGCACCCGCCCCGAACCCCGGTACGCTCCATGCGCGGGGACCGCATCCGTACGGAGGGGCTGACAATCACGTGAACCTGCGCGACAGGCTGCGCGGCCTGCTGGTCAGGCTGTACGCACGCCGGGTGGAAGGCCACCTGGACCACGCTCAGGTGCCCAAGCACATCGGCGTGATCATGGACGGCAACCGTCGCTGGGCGAAGGCCGCCGGCTCCTCCACCGTGCACGGACACCGGGCCGGCGCCGAGAAGATCGAGGAGTTCCTCGGCTGGTGCAGCGAGACGGACGTCGAGGTCGTCACCCTCTGGCTGCTGTCGACCGACAACTTCGACCGCCCCCAGGAGGAACTCGTCCCCCTGCTCGGCATCATCGAGGACGTCGTCCGCACCCTCGCCGCCGACGGCCGCTGGCGCGTGCACCACGTCGGCACCCCGGACCTGCTCCCCGGCCCGATGCAGACCACGCTCAAGGAGGCCGAGGAGGCCACCGCCCACGTCGACGGAATACTGGTCAACGTGGCCATCGGATACGGCGGTCGGCAGGAGATCGCCGACGCCGTGCGCTCGATGATCGTCGAGGCGCACGACAAGGGCACCTCGATGGAGGCGCTCGCCGAGTCCGTCAGCGTCGACCTCATCGGCCGTCACCTCTACACCGGCGACCAGCCCGACCCCGACCTCGTGATCCGCACCAGCGGTGAACAGCGGCTGTCCGGTTTCATGCTGTGGCAGACGGCCCACTCGGAGTACTACTTCTGTGAGGTCTTCTGGCCGGCCTTCCGCAAGGTCGACTTCCTGCGTGCCCTGCGCGACTACGCGGCACGGCACCGCCGTTACGGCGGCTGAGACCGCACCCCCGCGTGAGTCGGCGGGGACGGACGTAAAGAGGAGTTCACCGGCGCGCCGTCATATGCGTCGGCATGGCGGCGCGTGTTCGAGGGCATAGACCAAGCAGGTCGACGCCCGAACCACGGGTGTCGGATCTCAGCGGACGGCGCCGGAGCCGTCCGCCCGGGAGGCCCTTTGCACCAGCCCGACCGTGCGGTGACGGCACGGACGAAGCAGTGGAGGGCCGGTTTCCGGCCCGTGCGGGACGTGCACCGAGGCCGACGACCGGTCCAGCTCCACTCCGTCGCTCCCCGACCTCATCCGAGGGGGTACGTCCTTCCGTGGTGACCAGCACAAAGCGCCACAAGCCCGACCGGCGCACCTATGTTCTCGACACCAGCGTCCTGCTGGCCGACCCGAACGCCCTGAGCCGCTTCGACGAGCACGAGGTCGTGCTCCCCATCGTCGTGGTGACGGAGTTGGAGGCCAAGCGGCACCATCCCGAACTCGGCTACTTCGCCCGGCAGGCCCTGCGCCTGCTCGACGACCTCCGGGTCCGGTACGGCCGTCTCGACTCCCCCATCCCCACGGGGGACCTCGGCGGGACCGTCCGTGTCGAGCTCAACCACTCGGACCCCAGCGTGCTGCCCAGCGGCTACCGCCTGGGGGACAACGACTCCCGCATCCTGGCGGTCGCCCGCAATCTGCAGGCGGAGGGGTTCGACGTCACGGTCGTGTCCAAGGACCTGCCGCTGAGGATCAAGGCCTCGTCCGTCGGACTCCTCGCCGAGGAGTACCGCGCGGAACTGGCCATCACGGACTCCTCCGGCTGGACCGGCATGTCCGAACTGACCCTTCCGGGCGAGCAGGTGGACATCCTCTTCGAGGAGGGCCGCGTCCATGTGCCCGAAGCCGCCGCCCTCCCCGTGCACACGGGCCTGACCATCCACTCCGAGCGCGGCAAGGCGCTCGGCAGGGTCACCCCCGACGGCAACGTCCGTCTGGTGCGGGGCGATCGGGAGGCGTTCGGCATCAAGGGGCGCAGCGCCGAGCAGCGGATCGCGCTCGACCTGCTCCTCGACCCGGACGTCGGGATCGTCTCCATGGGCGGCCGGGCCGGCACCGGCAAGTCGGCCCTGGCGCTGTGCGCGGGACTGGAGGCCGTGCTGGAGCGCCGTCAGCACCAGAAGGTGATGGTCTTCCGGCCGCTGTACGCGGTGGGCGGGCAGGAGCTCGGCTATCTGCCCGGCACCGAGGCCGAGAAGATGAGCCCCTGGGCGCAGGCGGTCTTCGACACGCTGTCCGCGGTCACCAGCCGCGAGGTCATCGAGGAGGTCACCGCGCGAGGGATGCTGGAGGTGCTTCCCCTCACCCACATCCGCGGGCGCTCGCTGCACGACGCGTTCGTCATCGTGGACGAGGCGCAGTCGCTGGAGCGAAACGTTCTGCTGACCGTCCTGTCCCGGATCGGCGCCGACTCACGGGTCGTTCTCACCCATGACGTGGCACAGCGGGACAACCTGCGCGTCGGCCGGTACGACGGAGTGGTCGCCGTCGTCGAGAAGCTGAAGGGACACCCGCTGTTCGCCCACGTCACGCTGAACCGGTCCGAGAGGTCCCAGATCGCCGCCCTTGTTACCGAAATGCTCGAGGACGGGCAGATCTGACGGGTCTGCACGCTCCTGCGGAGGACTGCCCAACTTCATAGCGGTTACGCGTCAGTTGGCGCCGTCCGGAAAGGCGAAGAGCCTAGCCGGGCGGCGCCTTGGCGTGTGCCGCTTTCCGGGAAAGCCCAGGGGCAAACTGGGTGTGAGCTTTCACACGCAACACAGAATTGCCTTGCGGTGTGCGGGTGCGGCAGAGTCTCACTCCTGTCAGGCCCCGCATACGACACAGTCGTGCCCCCAGCGGTACGGCGCCACAGCAGCACCACCAACTGCATAGCGACGTCGTATGCCGCCCGAGTCAACACGCGGCGCTCCTCGCAAGGGAGTTGCCCAGCGGGTCCGTGCCTCCCGTGACCCCGCAGTTGGGAGGCCAGCGCCAGGGGCACGATTGCGTCCGCCAGGGTCACCGAAGCGGGCGATGCTGGAAGGAAACCGTGTGAGTCCGATTTCGGTCAGGGGATTCGCAGTGGCGTCTGCCACCGCGGTCACCGCTGTCGGAAGCGTCGTCGGCGTTGCCTCGGGCAGCACCGCGCAGACGAACGACGCCGAGGCGACGGCAGCCGAGACGACGCTCCTCGCGGACATACCCGCGGGCCAGCAGGCCCAGGTGCAGACCGAGTCCCTGTCGGCGCAGGCGGACGTCCAGGCCATCGCCGCGGACGCGAGCGCCAAGAAGGACGCCGAGGAGGCGGCCCGCAAGGCTGCCGCCCAGAGCGCGATCGAGAAGAAGGAAGCCGCCGCGAAGGCGGAGAAGGCGGCCAAGGAAGCCAAGGAGCGTGAAGAGGCCCAGTCCAAGGCCTCCCGGTCCTCCGCCGACTTCCCCGTTCAGAGCTCCTACACGATCGCGCAGATCCAGGCGATGGCCCGCCAGATGGTGCCGGCCGACCAGTTCCAGTGCTTCAGCAACATCGTGGACCACGAGTCCAGCTGGAACTACCGGGCCGTGAACCCGTCCTCGGGCGCCTACGGCCTCTTCCAGGCTCTGCCCGGTTCGAAGATGTCGTCCGTCGGCGCGGACTGGCAGACGAACCCGGCCACCCAGATCAAGTGGGGCCTGAACTACATGAACGAGCGCTACGACAGCCCCTGTGGCGCGTGGAGCTTCTGGCAGGCCAACCACTGGTACTAGGCCCGCCGCTCAACCCCGCATCGCCCCTCACCGTCTTCAGGTGAGGGGCTTTCGCGTTGCCGCGCGCCGCCCCTGTAGCGTCGGACCGGCTCCGGGGAGGAGTGGTGGGCACGGACGGGGGAAGAGGACGGATCATGTCACGAGTGCCAGGGTGGCTCGGCCGGCTCGGAGCCGGACTGACCGAGATGAGCGAGCGGTTGAACGAACGCCGTGCCGCGGCGGAGCGGGAGAGCGACGAGCTCCCCGCCGACCGGCCGTCCGCCGGGCCCGCGGCCGGTGACGTCCCCATGTCCAAGGGCACCGCACAGCGGCGCCCCGAGCGGGCGCCCGTCAGCGCGCCCCCGCGCCCCGACCCCGCCCAGGCCGTGCCGTGGGGGATGCGGGTCGCCGCGGAGGCCGGCTGGCGGCTGCTGGTCCTCGCCGGGACCCTCTGGGTGCTGATGCGGATCATCAGCGCGGTCCAACTGGTCGTGCTGGCCTTCGTCATCTCCCTGCTCCTGACGGCGCTGATGCAGCCCTCGGTGGCCTGGCTGACCCGGCGCGGGGTCCCGCGCGGACTGGCCACCGCCCTCACCGCGATCCTCGGGTTCGTCGTCATCGGGCTGATGGGCTGGTTCGTGACCTGGCAGGTCATGGAGAACATCGACGACCTGTCCGACCAGATCCAGGACGGCATCGACGAGCTGCGCAACTGGCTGCTCAACAGCCCGTTCCACGTCACCGACAAGCAGATCAACGAGATCGCGGAGAACCTGCGGGACGCCGTCGGCGCCAACACCGACGAGATCACCTCCGCCGGCCTCGAAGGCGTGACGGTCATCGTCGAGGCCCTCACCGGCATCCTGCTGTCCGTCTTCTCGACGCTGTTCCTGCTCTACGACGGCAAGCGGATCTGGCAGTGGACCCTCAAGCTGGTCCCGGCCGCCGCCCGGCCCGGTGTCGCCGGCGCCGGACCGCGGGCCTGGGCGACGCTCACGGCGTATGTGCGCGGCACGGTCGTGGTCGCCCTCATCGACGCCGTCTTCATCGGCATCGGCATTTACTTCCTCGACGTCCCGATGGCCGTGCCGCTGGCCGTGTTCATCTTCCTGTTCTCCTTCATCCCGCTGGTCGGCGCCGTGGCGTCGGGCGCGCTCGCGGTGGTCGTCGCCCTGGTGACCCAGGGTGTCTTCACCGCCGTGATGACGCTGGTCGTGGTGCTCGCCGTCCAGCAGATCGAGGGGCACATCCTGCAGCCCTTCATCCTCGGCCGCGCGGTCCGTGTGCATCCGCTCGCGGTCGTGCTGGCGGTGGCGGCCGGCGGCATGGTGGCCGGTATCGGCGGCGCCGTGGTGGCCGTCCCGCTGGTGGCGGTGACCAACACGATCGTCGGCTATCTGCGGCGGTACTCGCTGGAACTGGACCTGGAGAGCGGACGGGCCGTGCCGGAAGCGGCCGTCCCCGAGCCCGTGGGCGGGCCCGTCGAGGCGGCGGACGGCCCCGGCGAGGGGCCTGGAGACACCGAGGCCCCCGCGCCCAAGGCCTGAGCGGGGTCTACTCGACGTCGGCCAGGACGGCCTCGGCGTCCAGCGTGACGCCGACGGCCTGGATCACGGACGCGATCCTGAACGCCTCCTGGACCGTCTCCCGGTCCAGGCCCGCCTTGCGCAGCACCCGTTCGTGCGCGTCCAGGCAGGCACCGCAGGCGTTGATCGCGGACACCGCGAGGGACCACAGCTCGAAGTCGACCCTGGCCACGCCCGGATCGCCGAGGACGTTCATCCGCAGGCCCGTGCGCAACTCGCCGTAGCCGGGGTCGGACAGCAGATGCCGGGTGCGGTGGAAGACGTTGTTCACCGCCATCACGGCGGCCGCCGACTTCGCCGCGGTGTACGCCTGCGGCGACAGGTTCGCCCTCGCCTCCGGCGCCAGTTCGCGCAGCACGACCGGGGAGCGGGCGGCGATCGCGGTGGCGAGCACCGTGCCCCACAGCTGCTGCGCCGAAAGGCGCGGACGGCCGAACACGGCGTCCAGGTTGCGCCGCAGGTCCGGGGCGTAGTGCGGTAGGCGGGACTTCAGGGAGTCGAGGGACATGACGCGCGCTCCTGGGGGTCGGACCCCACCGATCCTGGCACAGCCCGCCCGAACACGTACGGCCGGTGGCCGCACCGCGCGAGGCGGTACGGCCACCGGCCGGGGCTGGACGGGCGTCACTCCGTGCGCAGGCCGTCCGGGCGCATCAGCCGCATCAGCGGCGGCAGGCTGAGCAGCGTCACCACGATGATCACGGCCGCGCCGGCGCCCGTCATCGACAGGATGCTGCCCCAGTCCATGGTGACCGGCGTCTCCGTCATCTTCAGCAGGACCGTGCCCAGCGTCACGCCGACGATCGCCGACAGCAGCAGCCCGAGGGCGATCGGGATGGCCGTCTGCCACAGCACCGACAGGCTCAGGGTGCGCCGCCGGGTGCCGAAGGCGACCAGCGAGGACAGCAGCTTCTTGCGGTCCCGCAACTGCTCCAGTTGGGACACCAGCAGGCTGGCCCCGATCAGTGCCAGGACACAGACGGCGCCGACGAACAGGCCGGTGCGGATGGTGGCGTAGCGCGTGGACGTCTCCGTGCTGTACCAGTTCATCGGATTCGACAGCGGGTCGACGGCCGCCGCGGTGTTGCGCGCCAGGTCGTGCACGTTCGCCACGGAGTCGTCGAGCTGGAGGTACACCTGGCCGCGCAGCGCGGGCGCGGTCGACGGGTCCACCGCCTTCGGCGTGAGGAGGAGGCCGCCGCGCTCGCCGCCCGTGAGGTCCTGACGCGCGTGGGCCGGCTTCAGCCCCTTCGGGATCTTCCAGGCGATCTCCGCGCGCCGAGGTCCGCCCTCGTACGACGGGTCGAGGTACATCGTCCGGCCGGGCTGCTTCGCCAGCTTCGGGGTGTCCGTGTCCCACTCGGCGTCGGACACGTAGAACGCGTCGCCGTCCTTGCAGGAGGGCAGGGTGGCCACTTCGCGCAGCGACGCGCAGTCGCCGACGCTGAACTCGAGGCCCTTCTCCGGTTCCCTGCGCCGGTCGCCCAGATAGCCCCGGTCGTAGGCGAAGACCTTCTCGACGCCCTCGGTGCCGCGGAACCGCTCCGCCGCCGGGCCGATCCCGGTGTCTCGCGACAGCGACACCTCCATCTGGGCCCGGGCGACGTCCTTGCCGCTGTCCTTGGTGTAGTCGCTCTCGACACCGGCGAACAGCATCTGCAGGGCGATCGCGCCGGCCACCGCCACCGCGACGCCGTTGACCATGCGGGCCGCCGTACCGCTGCTCAGCTGGAGCCTGCGGACGGCGAGCTGCCAGGCCACACCGCCCGAGCCGAGCCGGGCGACGACCGCCTCGACGACCCAGGGCAGCAGGGTGGTGACACCGATGAGCAGCAGCAGCACACCGCCGATCACCAGGTACGCGTTGAAGGTGCCGTTCGTGCGGCCCTGGCCGATCATCGGCCACAGCATGGCCAGACCGGCGAGCGGCATGAGCAGCCGCCACCACAGCCGGCGTCGCGCGGGCTTCGCCGTCCGGACGACGCCGAGCGGCTCGATCACCACGCCGCGCATCGCGAACAGGGTGACGATCACGGCCGCGGCCGGCACCGCGAGGCCGACGAGCAGGGCCAGCGCGGGGGAGGGGTTCAGATAGCTCGGGAAGACGCTGATGCCGAACACCTCGACGGAGCCCGCGACCTGGCGTCCGATGAGGAAGAAGACGGTGCCGAAGACCAGGCCGAGCACGGCGCCCGCGAGCGCCTCACCGGCCGCGACCCGGCGGACCATGCGCCCGTCGGAGCCGACCAGCCGCAGCGCCGCGAGCCGCCGGTCGCGCCGCTCGCCGCCGAAGCGGACGGCCGCGGCGATGAACACGCCGACCGGCATGAGCAGCACCACGAAGACGACGATGACCATCAGCAGCAGCACGGGGTCGGTCTGGGTCTCGGCGGGGCTCGTGTCCCCGAACCGGTCGATCCGGGCGACCCGGGCGCCGTCGATCGCCTGCGCGAGGCCCTCGCCGCCCCGGACGAAGGTGAGTTCCTGCGAGCCGACCAGTCCGCTCTCCCCGATGGTGCCGACGATCTTCTCGGGCAGCCGCTCACGCAGCAGCTTGGCGTCGTCCGACTTCAGAAGCCGTTCGAGGGCGGGGGAGACGAGCATCTCGCCGGGCGCGGGGAAGCGGTCGACGCCCGGCGGCAGCGGCGCCTTCGCGCCCTCGCGCTCGATGGCGCGGCCCCGGATGTCCTTGTCCCGCCAGTCCGTGTCGACGTCCGCGACGATCAGACTGTGGTCGTTCGGCCTCTTGTCGAGCTCGCTGTAGTCGACGTCGGCGCGGGCGCTCTCCCGGTCGTGCCGGACCGACTGCATGCTGGGGATCGCGGTGGTGAGCAGCAGCAGCGCCACCCCGAGGCCGACGCCGACGGCCGTCAGCAGGGCACGGACCCAGCCCTCACGGCCGCCGACGAAGGCGAACCGGACCCCCATGCCGAGGTCCCTGGCCCACTGACGCACGTTCATACGACGCGCTCCATGTCCCGGGACTTGCCGTCGCGGACGACGATCTCGCGGTCGGAGTAGGCGGCGACCCGCGCCTCGTGGGTGACCAGCACGACGGCGGCGTTCGTGGACCGGGCGGCGTCCGTCAGCAGCTCCATCACGCGCTCGCCGTTGAGGGAGTCGAGCGCACCGGTCGGCTCGTCCGCGAAGAGCACACGCGGGCTGGTGACCAGCGCGCGGGCGACGGCGACCCGCTGCCCCTGACCGCCGGAGACCTCGCCGGGCCGCTTCTTGCGCAGGTCGTCGACCTCCAGGCGCTCCATCCAGGTCAGCGCGGTCCGCTCGGCCTCCTTGCGGCCGGTGCCGTTCAGCCGCAGCGGCAGGGCGACGTTCTCCACGCAGGTCAGCTCGGGGACGAGCTGGCCGAACTGGAAGACGAACCCGAACTCCGAGCGGCGCAGGGCGCTGCGCTGGGAGTCGTTCATGGTGGCCAGCTCGCGCCCGTTGTAGACGATGGACCCGGAGTCGGGCGGGACGATGCCGGCCAGGCAGTGCAGCAGCGTCGACTTGCCGGAGCCGGAGGGGCCCATGACGGCGACGACCTCGCCGGGGTGGATGGAGAAGTCGGCGCCGTCGAGGGCGACGGTCGGGCCGTAGGCCTTACGCAGCTCGGAGGCCGCGAGCAGGGAGCCGGGGGGCGGAGTCACTTGACCACCACCTCCGCCAGCTTGTCGAGGCGGGCGGCGGTCAGCTCCAGCCAGCGCAGGTCGGCTTCCAGGTGGAAGAGCGCGTGGTCGCAGATCAGCTGGTCGGCCAGGTCGCCCTTGCGCTTGCGGTCGGTGAGGATGCGCATCATCCGCAGGTGCTCGGCGCGCTGGGTGTCGAGGATGTCGGCGGCGTCGCGCCGGGTCAGCAGTGCGAGGACGACCTTGGTGTAGAGGGTCGACTGGAGGTACGGCTCCGGCTTCTCCGGGGTCGCGAGCCACTGCTGGACGTCGGTGACGCCGGCGTCGGTGATCGCGTACCGCTTGCGCTCGGGCCCGCCGCCGGGCTCGATCCCGTCGACCTCGACGAGGCCGTTCTTCAGCAGCCGGGACATCGTCGAGTAGACCTGGCCGTAATGCAGCGGCCGGTCGTGACCGAACTTCTCGTCGAAGGCCCGCTTGAGGTCGTAACCGTGGCGGGGGCCCGACTCAAGGAGCCCTAGAAGGGTGTGACCGATGGACATGCCGAGGACACTACACGGGGTGTATACCCGGTGTGTATACGCACGGTGTGCAGTTGTCGGCGGGGTGTGTGAAGGCCCAGGTGAGGGCTGATTGTCACGGTTCCGCTACGGCGTCTCGGGCGGCCGCCCGGAGGGCCGGCCCCGGCGCGGGATCGGCCCCGCCTCGCCGGGCAGCCGGCCCGCCTCGGCCAGCGCGCGCCGCAGCAGGAACTCGATCTGCGCGTTGGCGGAGCGCAGTTCGTCGCCCGCCCAGCGAGCGAGCGCCTCGTACACGGCCGGGTCCAGCCGCAGCAGCACCTGCTTGCGCTGCGGCCGGCCCTGCGGGGCGGAGCCCCCGGCGGAAGCCGTCACTGGTAGAGCGTCCCGGTGTTGAGGACCGGCTGCGGAGCCCGGTCACCGCACAGCACCACCATCAGGTTCGACACCATCGCCGCCTTGCGCTCCTCGTCCAGTTCCACGATGTCCCGCTCGTTGATCCGCGCGAGTGCCGCCTCGACCATGCCCACCGCGCCGTCGACGATCTGCCGGCGGGCCGCGACGACCGCGCCGGCCTGCTGGCGCTGGAGCATCGCGGAGGCGATCTCGGGAGCGTACGCGAGATGCGTGAAGCGCGACTCGATGATCTGCACACCGGCCGCCTCCACGCGCGCGTGCAGCTCCGCGGCCAGCTTCTCGGTGATCTCCTCGGCGTTGCCACGCAGCGAGAGACCGGCCTCGTCGTGGGCGTCGTACGGGTACTCGATGGCGATGTGCCGCACGGCCGCCTCGGTCTGCGTGGAGACGAACTCCAGGAAGTCGTCCACCTCGAACGTGGCCTGGGCGGTGTCCTCGACCCGCCACACCACGACCGCGGCCAGCTCGATCGGGTTGCCGTAGGCGTCGTTGACCTTCAGGACGGCCGTCTCGTGGTTGCGCACCCGCGTCGAGATCTTCGTCCGCGAGGTGAACGGGTTCACCCAGCGCAGTCCGTCCTGCCGGATCGTGCCCCGGTAGCGGCCGAAGAGCTGGACCACCCGGGCCTCGCCCGGCGCGACCATGTTCAGCCCCGACATCGCGAGCAGCGCGGCGACCGCGACCAGGACGCCCGCGACGATCAGGGCCGCCTTGCCGCCGGCTCCCTCGACCGCGGTGGCCCCGGCGATCAGGCCCGCGCCCACCAGCAGCCCGACCAGCCCCAGCAGCAGGGCGAGCCCGCCGCCGATGCTGTGGGCGGCGAACTCGCGCACCCGCGGCGCGGGCATCTCCGGCACGTCCGCCGTCACCGCGGCGTTTCTGTCGTTCCTGTCGTTCGGCATGGTGGTGCCCCCGTTCGTTGGTGCTCTCATCCGACTAGCTAAGTGATATCAGATTACCCCACGCGGGCAACCTTGAAGCCTCCTGAGCCGTCGGTTCCGTTGGGGTGGGTGCTGATTGTCACGTCCGTAAAAGCCCGGATCGGCAGCCCTTTGTCACAACTTCCGGTGTTAGCTTTCGGAGCTGACCGGAAGCGGCGAACCCGTGTGTCAGGAGCGCACACCCAAGCGAAGCGGAGCGGAACGAACCATGGGACGAGCGGAAGAGAGACGAGCGCGCGGGCGCAGTGGCCACCGCGCCGCGCCCCGGCGCTCCTCCGGGGTGCCCCCGCGCACCGGGGACGACGGGCCGACGGTCGTCGGCACACCGTCCGAGTCCGGCGGAGGCCGCGCCGCCGCCCGCCGTGCCGCCAAGGGCGCCGGCCGCGACGGCAAGGGCCGGATACGCCGGCTGTTCACCTGGAAGAAGATCCTCGGGACCTTCCTGGGCACCTGCCTGCTCGCCATCGGCTCCTTCATCGCGCTCTACCTGTACGTCGACGTCCCCGGCGACAACGCCGCCGCCCAGGCCGCGCAGCGCCAGAGCAACGTCTACAAGTACAGCGACGGCAGCGTCCTCGCCCGCGCCGGCGACGTGAACCGCGAGATCGTCGACCTGTCCAAGGTCCCGAAGAAGGTCCAGTACACGTTCGTCGCCGCCGAGAACAAGAGCTTCTACAACGACCACGGCATCGACCTGAAGGGCACCGCCCGCGGTCTGCTCAACACCGCGATGGGCAAGGGCGCGCAGGGCGGCTCGACCATCACCCAGCAGTACGTCAAGAACTACTACCTGAGCCAGGAGCAGACGGTCAGCCGCAAGCTCAAGGAGATGGTCATCTCCCTGAAGGTCGACCGCCAGATGACCAAGGACGACATCCTCGCCGGCTACATCAACACCAGCTACTACGGCCGCGGCGCCTACGGCATCCAGGCCGCCGCCCAGGCGTACTACCGCGTCGACGCCGAGAAGCTGACCGTCGAGCAGGGCGCCTACCTCGCCGCCCTCCTCCAGGCGCCCAGCCAGTACGACTGGTCGAGCGCGTCCGACACCGGCAAGAAGCTCGTCACCAACCGCTGGAACTACGTCCTCGACAACATGGTCGAGGAAGGCTGGCTGAAGCGCTCCGAACGCCAGGAGATGACCAAGCTGCCGGTGCCCAGGGAGCCCAAGCCCGCCGCGGGCCGCGAGGGCCAGAAGGGCTATCTGATCGAGCTGGCCAACCGTCAGCTCGAGGACCAGCTGATGGAGCAGCAGGGCCTCACCCGCTCCCAGGCCGAGGCCGCCGTCGTCGACCAGGGCTGGACCATCACCCTCAACGTCGACAAGAAGCGGCAGGCCGCGCTGGAGAAGGCCGTCAAGGCCGAACTCACCGCCCGGCTCGACCCGAAGAAGCGCAAGGTCGACAAGAACATCCAGGCCGGCGCCGTCTCCGTCGACCCCAAGACCGGGAAGATCGTCGCCCTCTACGGCGGCGAGGACTACTTCAAGCACTACACGAGCAACGCCACCCGCGCCGACTACCAGCCCGCCTCCACCTTCAAGCCGGTGATCCTCGCGGCCGCTCTGGAGAACGCCGCACAGACCCAGGACGGCGACCCGATCACCGCCGACACGGTCTACGACGGCACCAGCAAGCGCCCGGTCGTCGACGGCGGCGCCAAGGTCGGCTTCGCCCCGGAGAACGAGGACGACCAGGACTACGGCGACATCACCGTGCAGACGGCGATGAACAAGTCCGTCAACTCCGTCTTCGCGCAGATGGGCGTCGACGTCGGCATGAAGGACGTCATGGCCGTCGCCGGCGCGCTCGGCATGGACACCGAGGACGCCCAGGCCGTACCCGCCCAGACCCTGGGCACCATGGGCGCCAGCCCGCTCCAGATGGCCGGCGTGTACGCCACCCTCGACAACCACGGCGTGAAGGTCACCCCCGGCATCCTCAAGGAGGCCGAGCACAACACCCGCAAGGTCGAGATCCCCGACCCCGTCGGCGAGCGCGTCATCTCCCGCCGCGCCGCGGACACCGTCACCTCCGTCCTCACCGGCGTGGTCGACGACGGCACCGCCCGCCAGGCCGTGGCGAACAACCCCAAGCGCAGCGGGCAGAAGGTCGCCGGCAAGACCGGCACCTCCGACGACAACAAGTCCGCCTGGTTCACCGGCTACACGCCCGACCTGGTCACCTCCGTCGGCCTGTTCGGCGAGGACGCCAAGACCCACGCCCAGACCAAGATGTACGGCGCCGGCGGCTTCGACCGCGTCAACGGCGGCGGCTTCCCGGCGAAGATCTGGGCCTCGTACATGTTCGGCGTGACCAGGCCCGACGCGCGGTTCAGCCTCCAGACCGACCAGGGCGCCGGGGTCCGGCCCACCTGGACGCCGACGCCGTCGCAGACGCCGACCACCGAGGAACCGACCGACGAGCCCACCACCGAGGAACCGTCGGACGAGCCCACGACCCAGGAACCGACCGACGAACCCACCACGCAGGAACCGACGGACGAGCCGACCACCCAGAAGCCCACGACCGACCCCACGGGCCGGCCCACGGGCGGCATCACCCTGGACCCGGCCCGCCCCGACGACGAGGACTAGTACGGCCCGGCGCCGCGCCCTCCCAGGGGCGCGGCGCCTTCTTCAGCCCGCGGCCGAGCCGCGGTTCAGCTCGAACCAGACCACCTTGCCGGTGCTCAGCCGGGTCGCACCCCAGCGCCGCGCCAGCCGGTTCACCAGATACAGCCCGCGCCCGTCCTCGTCCGTGGCCCGCGCCTGCCGCAGCCGCGGCAGCTGCGGCACGTCGTCGCCGACCTCGCAGCGCAGCACATCCGTGCGCAGCAGCCGCAGCGTCACCGGACGGGAGGCGTACCGGACCGCGTTCGTCACGATCTCGCTCACCAGCAGCTCGACCGAGTCGGTCAGCTCCTCCATCCCCCAGCCCGACAGCGCGCCCCGGGCCAGCCGCCGGGCCCGCCCCGGCGCCGCGTCCTCCGGGTCCAGATGCCAGTACGCCACATCGCTCGGCGCGATCCCGTCGAACCGGGCGGCGAGCAGCGCGATGTCGTCGTCACGGTCACCGGGACCGAGCATGTCCAGCACGTCGTCGCACAGCGCCTCCAGCGGCGGCGGATGGTCCGGGCCGGTCAGCTGCGCGGTCGCCGCGAGCTTCTCCCGCAGCTGCTCTATCCCGGTCCACACGTCCCGCAGCCGGGACTCCACCAGACCGTCCGTGTACAGCAGCAGGGTCGCCCCGGCCGGCGCGTCCAGCTCCACCGCCTCGAAGTCCACACCGCCGACACCGATCGGCGCGCCCGCCGGCACCCGCAGCACCTCGGCGTGCCCGCCCAGATGCAGCAGCACCGGCGGCGGATGCCCGGCGTTGGCGATCGTGATCCGGTGCGCGACCGGGTCGTAGACGGCGTACAGGCAGGTCGCCATGCGGTCGGTGCCCAGCCGCTGCGCCTGCTCGTCCAGATGATGCAGCACCTCCTGCGGCGGCAGATCCAGCCCCGCGAGGGTCTGCGCCGTCGTCCGCAGCTGGCCCATGATCGCGGCGGAGGTCATGGAGTGCCCCATGACATCGCCCACCACCAGCGCCACCCGGCTGCCCGGCAGCGGGATCGCGTCGTACCAGTCGCCGCCCACCCGGGCGGTCTCCGCGGCCGGCAGATAGCGCGAGGCGAGCCGCACCCCCGTCGGACGCGGCAGCGTCTCCGGCAGCATCGTGCGCTGCAGCTCGTCCGCGATGTACGCCTCACGGCCGTACAGCACCGCCTTGTCGATGCCCAGCGCGCTGTGCGTGGCCAGCTGCGCCGCGACCAGCAGATCGTCCGGCTCGAACGCGAGCCGCTCCGGGCGGCGCAGGAACACCGCGGCGCCGATCACCCGGCGCCGCCCCCGCAGCGGGGCCAGGATCGCCCGCTGACCGTCCGGAATGATCGACTCGCCCTCCTCGCCGAGGAGTTCGGGCAGCGCGGCCCGCGCGGCGGGTGCGTCCGCGAACACCGGACGCACCCCGCGCAGCACCTCCGCCAGCGCGCCCCCGGGACGTACCTCGCACAACTCGGCCGTCACCGCCGAAAGCCCGGACAGCTCCGCCGGGTCCGCGGGCGGTGCCGGCGGCAGGAAACCCTCGGTGTCCCGCTCCTCAGGAATCCGGTCCGTACGCCGCAGCCGCAGCACCACCGGCCCCGTCGGCCGCTCGTCCCCGACCGGCAGCGGGTCCCGCAGATAGACCAGGATCGCGTCGGAGAACGTCGGCACGGTCGCCCGGCACAGCCCCATCACGATCTCGTCCAGGTCTATGCCGCGCGCGATCCGCCGGGTCGCCGCGCCCACGAAACGCAGCCGGTCCCCGTCCCGCCGCATCGGCGTGGGACGGCCCGGCTGCACCCCCTGACCGGTCCGCCGCTCCGCGGACGCCGGGGGCTGCTCGGCACCCGGCTGCGGAGGAATCGCCTCCGGCGCCGGCCGTGGCCGGTGCGCGTCGGGCTCGGCGACGGAGGGCTGCGCGTGCTCGGGACCGTTGCCGACGATGACTGGGGGCTCCTTGCTCGGGCCGGACGGTGCGGTGGTGCCCGGCGTGGAAGGGGTCTCTCCGGTGCGGGCCTGCGCGGGTAACGCGGCACCGCCTCCGGAGGGGCGCGTGGACGTGGCGCGGGGCGCCGAGGAACGCGCGAGCGCCCCGCGGGGCTCCGCGGGGTCGACGCCCGCCTCGGGGCGCTCGTAGGAGGTCGGCTGCTCCGTCACGCCTCTCGAATCCATCCGTCCGGGGCTGCGCGCCACGCGTGCAGTTCGTCCCGCCGAGACTCCGATACCCGCAATACATGCCCCGGGAACGGAAATCCCGCGTGACCAGAGGCAGTTCCTGTGCCACCCGTGCGGTACCGGCGCCGGTCCGTGCCGGCGCCGCCCTGGTAACCCTCGCTCACGTCCTGCCGCCCCTCGGTGACGATCGGTCAAGCCCGGCGCTTCGTCCGTCAGTTGTCCCCGCGCGCCCGTGCGGAGGACGATCCTACGTTTCTTGCAGGGGGGCGCATCAAGGGTCTCATGACGACAGACGCGCGGGCGTACGGTCCCAGTCCTCAGGCAAAGAAGGTACAGCCCAGGACGGATCGGGGCGCCAGTTCTGCCAGCCGTCGCGGAACGGCGGCCCCCATGCGCGGATCACCTCCACCGCCGACTCCCCGGCCCGGCGCACCCGCGCGGCCAGCGGCTCGTCCACCAGACCGTCCCGCCGGGCCTGCGCGAACTCGTCCTCGTCCCGCCAGTGCCAACTGCGGTCCGGATGCACCGAGATGTCGAGGAAGTGGTCCTCGGAATCCACCCCGCCAGCCCAACGGGCCAGCGGCTCCTCCAGGTTCACGTACCAGTTCTTGAACCGCCAGCCCGGCTCCCAGAACAACCACACCGACCACGGCTCACCCGGCCGCGCCAGCTTCAGCACCCCGGTCCCGAACCAGCGGCCCCGCGCGACGGTACGCGGCTTGGTGTACCGGGTCCGCAGCGGCTCCAGATGTATCGCCGTCCCGTCGGTCAGCACCGGCTTGACGCACTCCGTGCCCGGCGCGAGCCACACCGCGAGCAGCTCCTCGTCGTCACGGACGACGGTGACCGGGCGCGCGATGTGGAAACGCGGGCCCGCGTTCTCCCGGTACCGCCACAGGATGTGCGAGCCGGGGGCCCAGAAGCCCGTCGACCCGCCCGTTTCCACTTCCGTCGTCACCGACCCGCCGTCTGCCATGCACAGATATTAGGTGCCCCAGGCACGCGACGCTGCGAGACGGGTCACGGTTCACGCCTTCGTGACCACCGGTCACGGCCGCGTCATCCGCAGCACGTCCAGCGCCTCGTCCAACTGCTCCAGCGTCAGGTCGCCGCGGTCCACGTACCCGCCGTCCAGGACGACCTCGCGGATGGTCCGGCGCTCCGCCAGCGCCCGCTTGGCGACCTTGGCGGCCTCCTCGTACCCGATGTACTTGTTCAGCGGCGTGACGACCGACGGCGAGGACTCCGCGTACTCCCGGGCCCGTTCGCGGTGCGCCACGATGCCGTCGACCGTCCGGTCGGCCAGCAGCCGGGACACGTTCGCGAGCAGCCGCACCGACTCCAGCACGTTCTTCGCGATCACCGGCAGCATCACGTTCAGCTCGAAGTTGCCGGCCGCCCCCGCGGTGGCCACCGTGGCGTCGTTGCCGACGACCTGCGCGGCGACCATCAGCACGGCCTCCGGGATGACCGGGTTGACCTTGCCCGGCATGATCGACGACCCCGGCTGCAGATCGGGCAGCGAGATCTCGGCCAGCCCGGTGCGCGGCCCGGACGCCATCCACCGCAGATCGTTGGCGATCTTCGTCAGGCTCACGGCGATCGTCCGCAGCTGCCCGCTGGTCTCCACGACGCCGTCCCGGGCGCCCTGCGCCTCGAAGTGGTCGCGCGCCTCGGTCAGCGGCAGCCCGGTGACCCGGGCGACCTCCTCGATGACGGCGGCGGAGAACCCGGGCGGGGTGTTGATCCCGGTGCCGACGGCCGTACCGCCCAGCGGCAGCTCGGCGAGCCGGGGCAGCGAGGCCCGCAGCCGCTCGACGCCGTACCGGACCTGGGCCGCGTACCCGCCGAACTCCTGACCGAGCGTCACGGGCGTGGCGTCCATCAGATGCGTCCGCCCCGACTTCACGACGTCGGCGAACTCCCCGGCCTTGCGCTCCAGGGCCGCCGCGAGGTGCTCGAGCGCCGGGATCAGGTCCCGGGTGACGGCGGCGGTGGCCGCGATGTGGATCGAGGACGGGAAGACGTCGTTCGACGACTGGGACGCGTTGACGTGGTCGTTCGGGTGCACGTCCCGGCCGAGCCGCTCGGTCGCCAGCGTCGCGAGCACCTCGTTGGTGTTCATGTTGGACGAGGTGCCGGACCCGGTCTGGAACACGTCCACGGGGAAGTGCTCGTCCCACCGGCCCTCGGCGACCTCCGCGGCCGCCTCCTGGATCGCCTCGGCGACGTCCTTGTCGAGCACCCCGAGCCGCGCGTTCACCTTCGCGGCGGCACCCTTGATCCGGGCGAGCGCCTCGATGTGCGCCCGCTCGATGCGCTGCCCGGACACGGGGAAGTTCTCCACGGCCCGCTGGGTCTGCGCCCGCCACTTGGCGTGCGCGGGCACCCGCACCTCACCCATCGAGTCGTGCTCGACCCGGTACCCGTCCCTGTCCTGTCCGTCGGTCATCGACGATCACCTCCACGTGTCACAGCACCGGCACCCCGACCACTGTTCCCCGCGGAGGCGGATCGTCACCGCGCGGCTCAGCCGAGCCCGGGGCCGCGTACCGGAATGGACGTGAAGGTGGGCGCCGGCGCGGGATCCTGGAAGAAGTCGTTTCCCTTGTCGTCGACGACGACGAAGGCCGGGAAGTCCTCGACCTCGATCTTCCAGACCGCCTCCATGCCGAGCTCCTCGTACTCGACGACCTCGACCTTCTTGATGCAGTCCTGGGCGAGGCGGGCGGCCGGGCCGCCGATGGAGCCGAGGTAGAAGCCGCCGTGGGTGCCGCACGCGTCGGTGACCTGCTTGCTGCGGTTGCCCTTGGCGAGCATCACCTTGGAGCCGCCCGCGGCCTGGAACTGCTCGACGTAGGAGTCCATGCGGCCGGCCGTCGTCGGGCCGAAGGAGCCGGACGCGTAGCCCTCGGGGGTCTTCGCGGGACCGGCGTAGTACACCGGGTGGTCCTTGAGGTACTGCGGCATCTCCTCGCCCGCGTCCAGCCGCTCCTTGATCTTGGCGTGCGCGATGTCGCGGGCCACGACCAGCGGGCCGGAGAGGGACAGGCGGGTCTTGACCGGGTACTTCGTCAGCTCGGCCAGGATGGTGTCCATCGGCTGGTTGAGGTCGATCTTCACGACGTCCCCGGACTCGTCCAGGTGCTCGTCGGTGGTGTCCGGCAGGAAGCGCGCCGGGTCGGTCTCCAGCTGCTCCAGGAAGACGCCCTCGGCGGTGATCTTCGCGACGGCCTGGCGGTCGGCGGAGCAGGAGACGGCGAGGGCGACCGGGCAGGACGCGCCGTGCCGGGGGAGGCGGATCACGCGGACGTCGTGGCAGAAGTACTTGCCGCCGAACTGCGCGCCGATGCCGATCTTCTGGGTGAGCTCGAAGACCTTCTGCTCCAGCTCCTTGTCGCGGAAGCCGTGGCCGAGCTCGGAGCCCTCGGCGGGGATCTCGTCCAGGTAGTGCGCGGAGGCGTACTTGGCGGTCTTGAGCGCGTACTCGGCGGAGGTGCCGCCGACGACGATGGCCAGGTGGTACGGCGGGCAGGCGGCCGTACCGAGGGAGCGGATCTTCTCCTCCAGGAACTTCATCATGGAGACCTCGTTCAGGACGGCCTTCGTCTCCTGGTAGAGGAAGCTCTTGTTGGCCGAGCCGCCGCCCTTGGCCATGAAGAGGAACTTGTAGGCGCCGCCGTCGGTGGCGTACAGCTCGATCTGGGCGGGGAGGTTGGAGCCGGTGTTCTTCTCCTCCCACATGGTGAGAGGGGCCATCTGCGAGTAGCGCAGGTTCAGGTTCTGGTAGGCGTCGTAGATGCCCTTGGAGAGGGCCTTCTCGTCCTCGCCCTGGGTCAGCACGTTCTGGCCGCGCTTGCCCATGACGATCGCGGTGCCGGTGTCCTGGCACATCGGGAGGACGCCGGCGGCCGCGATGTTCGCGTTCTTCAGCAGGTCCAGCGCGACGAACTTGTCGTTGCTGGACGCCTCGGGGTCGTCGATGATCCGGCGCAGCTGGGCGAGGTGCGCGGGGCGCAGGTAGTGCTGGATGTCGTGGATGGCCTCCTCGGCGAGCTTGCGCAGCGCCTCGGGCTCCACCTTGAGGAAGGTCCGCCCGTCGGCCTCGAAGGTGGAGACACCCTCGGAGGTCACCAGCCGGTACGGGGTGGTGTCCTCTCCCATGGGGAGCAGATCGGTGTACGCGAACTCAGGCATCTCGCCCATTCCTCACTCGACAGACAGCGGCTGGCCTCCGTTGGCAGCGTCCACCAGCGTAGAACCTGCCTCCGACGGCGAGCCTGTGAGGTAAGGCTCAGTTCGGTGACCGGCGGACGAATCGGCCGAGGGCTATCGCGATCTATCGTGTTTCGGTACGCTGCTGCCGTGGACCTTCAGAAGCGCACCGCGCCCGCTCCCGCCGCCGAGCTCCGCGCCTCCGACGCGGACCGTGACCGCATCGCCGACATACTGCGCGACGCCCTGGCCGAGGGGCGCCTGACCGCCGACGAGCACGCCGAGCGGGTCGAGGGCGTCCTGGCGGCCCGGACGGTGGGGGAGCTGGAGGCGTTCATCCGGGATCTGCCCGCCGGGCATCCGCGCCGGGTCGCCCCGGCCGCCCCGCTCCCGGCGCCGGGTCCGGTCCCGGCCGACGCCGACGACCATGTGGTCGCGGTGTTCAGCAGTGCCGTGCGCAAGGGGCGCTGGCGCGCGGGCCGCCGTATCCACGCGTACGCCGTTTTCGGCAGCGTGGAGATCGATCTCAGCGAGGCCCTGTTCCAGTACCAGCACATCGTGATCCGGGCGTGGTCGGTCTTCGGCAGCGTCGAGGTCCGCGTCCCGGAGAACGTGTCGCTGCGGGGCACCGGCGGCGGCGTCCTCGGCGCCTTCGAGGTGGACCATCTCGACGCGGAGGACCCGGACGCGCCGGTCGTCCACATCGACGGCTGGGCCGTGCTCGGCAGCATCGAGGGCCGGCCGCGGCGCGGGAAGCTGGTCGCGGACATCCTGGACCGGGTGCACCGCAAGGTCGACCGGAGTTTGCGCCGGCACCTGGAGCATTGACGGTCGTGAACCGGACGGGCGGGTTCCCGCGGTCGGCGGCCCCGGTGGGGCGTCCGGGGCGGCCCGGGGCCCAGCGGTTCGGAACTCCCCGCATAGGCGCGCGTACAGCGGGTAGACCTTGTCGCATCGTCTCTCGCTCGCGAAGCCGTCGTCAGGAGTAGACCGTGCTGCAACCGCCGCATTCGTCCCTGCAGGTAGCCGCCGTTCCGGCCCAGCGGGTGCCAGCGCGAGACAGGGATCAGGACGCCCCGTGGCACACCGAAGCGGTGTGCCGGCGCGACGAAGCGGGCCTGTTCTTCGCACCCTCCAAGGAGCCCACCGCGGCCCGCCTCTCCCGTGAGGAGGCCGCCAAGCGCGTCTGCGCACGCTGTCCGGTCATGGTCGAGTGCCGTGAGCACGCCCTGCTCCAGCCCGAGCCGTACGGCGTGTGGGGCGGACTGACCGCGGCCGAGCGCCGGGTCGTCCTCGCCCGGCGCCGCCGCCGCGAGATGGAGCTCAAGAAGACGGTGGGCGCCGCGAACCGGATAGCCCAGGCCGGCTGAGACACGACGGAAAAGGGCGCCCCCTCCGCACCGGGGGCGCCCTTGCCGCTCAGCGGGACCGCTACGCCGTCACTTCGCCCTGTCGAAGTCGATGGCGCTGTAGGCCCGCAGCTTGCTCAGCCGGTGTTCGGAATCGATCCGGCGCACCGTGCCCGACTTCGACCGCATCACGATCGAGTCGGTCGTGGCCGTCTCCGACCGGTAGCGCACACCGCGCAGCAGCTCGCCGTCGGTGATGCCGGTCGCGACGAAGAAGACGTTGTCGCCGGCGACCAGGTCGTCCGTCATGAGCACCCGGTCCAGGTCGTGCCCGGCGTCGATCGCCCGCTGCCGCTCCTCGTCGTCCTTGGGCCACAGCTTGCCCTGGATGGTGCCGCCGAGGCACTTCACCGCGCAGGCCGAGATGATGCCCTCGGGGGTGCCGCCGATGCCGAGCAGCATGTCGACGCCGGTGCCCTCGCGGAGCGCGTAGATGGAGCCGGCGACATCGCCGTCGGAGATCAGCTTGATCCGCGCGCCGGCGTCCCGGATCTCCTTGATGATGCCCTCGTGCCGGGGGCGGTCGAGGATGACGACGGTGACGTCCTCGACGGTGGCCCGCTTGGCCTTGGCGACCCGGCGGATGTTGACCCCGACGGGCGCGTCGATGTCGACGAAGTCGGCGGCCTCGGGCCCGGTGACGAGCTTGTCCATGTAGAAGACGGCCGACGGGTCGAACATGGAGCCCCGGTCGGCCGCGGCCAGCACGGAGATCGCGTTGGGCATGCCCTTGGCGGTGAGCGTGGTGCCGTCGATCGGGTCGACGGCGATGTCGCACTCCGGGCCCGTCCCGTCGCCGACCCGCTCTCCGTTGAAGAGCATGGGCGCCTCGTCCTTCTCGCCCTCACCGATGACGACGACGCCGTTCATCGACACGGTGTGGACGAGGGTCCGCATGGCGCGCACCGCGGCACCGTCGGCGCCGTTCTTCTCGCCGCGACCGACCCAGCGGCCCGCCGCCATCGCGGCCGCCTCGGTCACACGGACCAGTTCCAGGGCAAGGTTGCGGTCGGGGGCTTCGCTCGGTACCTCGAGTTCGGACGGCAGATGATGATGATTCTCGGTCATCGGAGCGCACCTTTCTGATACGACGACGGCCGGATGAGGGTGACCGGCTCGACTCTATCCCCGGGTGAACAGAATGAGCAGGGGGCCCCACGGATGAGCGGCCAGGGCACCTGCGACGATAGAGGCGTGGCTGGTTCGAAGGTTAAGCAGAAGTCGGTCCGCAACATGGTTCTCTCCCTCGGGGTGACCGTGCTCGCGGCGGGAGTCGTCTATCTCTTCGTGCCGCACGACGACGGCACGCCCGACCTCCCGCGGGTCGACTACCGCGTCGAACTGCTCACCGCCCGCCGGGCGGCGTCCTATCCGGTGGTGGCGCCCCAGGGGCTGCCCGACACCTGGAAGCCGACCTCCGTCCGCTTCCGGGCCGACCAGTTCGACGCCTGGCATCTCGGCTATCACACCCCGGACGGCGGCTATGTGCAGGTCCAGCAGTCGACGGAGAAGCCGGCCGAGTTCATCGAGCAGGCCACCCAGGGCGCGGGCAGGACGGACGTCGCCGAGCGGATCGGTGAGCGCACCTGGACCCGCTGGACCGGTGGCCGCTACGACGCCCTGGTCTCCCAGGAGGACGGCGCGACGACCGTGGTCGCCGGGACCGGCTCCTTCGGCGAGCTGACCCGGATGGCGAAGGCCCTGCGGGCCGAGTGACCCCCTGAGCACGGCGAAGGCCCCCGGCGAGTGCTGCCGGGGGCCTTCGTCATGGGCGGGCGGACACGGCCTGGGCCGCGCGCCGGATCAGACCGTGGTGACGACCTGCTCGTACGCCAGGCGCGGGGAGCGCGGGTACCAGGCGTCCGGGCCGGGGCGGCCGATGTTGACGACCATCAGCGGGGTGTGGTCGCCGTCCAGGAACTCCTTGCGGACGCCCTCGAAGTCGAAGCCGGTCATCGGGCCGGCGGCCAGCCCGGCGGCGCGGACGCCGACGATGAAGTAGGCGGCCTGGAGGGCGCCGTTCAGCGCGGCGCTGTTCTCGCGGACCACGCGGTCGCCGAAGACGGCGTCCTTGGCCTGCGGGAAGTGCGGGAAGAGGGCCGGCAGCTCCTCGTGGAACTCGTTGTCCGCGGAGAGGATCGCGACCAGCGGGGCGGTGGCGGTCTTCTGCCGGTTGCCCTCGGCCATGTGCTGCACCAGGCGCTCACGGGCCTCGGCGGAGCGGACCAGCGTGACCCGCAGCGGGGACTGGTTCATGGAGGTCGGGCCGTACTTGACCAGGTCGTAGACCGCCTGCACCTGCTCGTCGGTCACCGGCTCGTCGGTGAAGGTGTTGGCGGTGCGGGCCTCACGGAACAGCAGGTCCTGGGCGGCGGGGTCGAGGACGAGAGACATGCGGAACCTTCTCGGTGGTGCGTCGTCGGGGGCGCCGCACGGGGACCGCACGGCACGCGTAAACGGACCGTGGACCGCTTACGTGAGCGACAGTACGCGAGACAAGTTCAATGTTCAACTAAGGCCCTCTGGTGAGTCGCCTCACAGCCCCCGAGCGGGCGGCTCAGTCGTCGTCGCCGGTCTCCTCCGGCCCGTCCCCGGCCTCCTCCTCGGCGAGGGCCGCGTCCAGGCGCGCCCGCGCCCCGTCCAGCCAGCGCCGGCACACCTTCGCCAGCTCCTCGCCGCGCTCCCAGAGCGCGAGCGACTCCTCCAGCGTCGTGCCGCCCGCCTCCAGCCGCCGTACGACCTCGATCAGCTCGTCCCGGGCCTGCTCGTACCCGAGGGCCTCTTCCACCTTGCCGGTCATGCCGCCCACCCTATGCATCGTTTCCTGCGTCGACTCGTACGGAGAACTCGCCCTCGGCGACCCGGGCGCGCAGCACCTCGGCCGCCGTCACCTCGCCGGGATCGCGCACCACATGCCCGTCCTCCCGCTGCAGCACGGCGTACCCCCGCCTCAGGGTCGCCGCCGGGGAGAGGGCCACCACGCGCGCGTGCGTGTGCGTCAACTCGGACGCGGCCCGGTCCAGGTGATGCCCCAGGCAGCGGCGGCCGCGGTCGAGGAGCGAGGCCACATGGTCGGCCCGCTCGTCGATCATCCGGTGCGGATCCTCTATCGAGGGGCGCGCGAGAGCGTGCGCGAGCCCCCGCTCCTCGCGCTCGACGTACGCCTCCACGCACCGCCGGGCCCGGTCCCGCAGCATCCGCACCCGCTCGTACTCCTCGCCCACGTCCGGGACGACCTTCTTGGCGGCGTCGGTCGGGGTGGAGGCACGCAGATCGGCGACCAGGTCCAGCAGCGGATTGTCCGGCTCGTGCCCGATCGCGGACACCACCGGCGTACGGCAGGCAGCCACCGCCCGCACCAGCTGCTCGTCGGAGAACGGCAGCAGGTCCTCCACGCTGCCACCACCCCGCGCGACGATGATCACGTCCACGTCGTCGAGCGCGTCCAGCTCCTTGACCGCCTGCACCACCTGCGGCACCGCGTGGACACCCTGCACGGCGACATTGCGCACCTCGAAGCGGACGGCGGGCCAGCGGTGCCGCGCGTTCTCCAGGACGTCCCGCTCGGCGGCGGACGCCCGCCCGCACACCAGGCCGACGAGCTGCGGCAGGAACGGCAGCGCCGTCTTGCGCTCCGGAGCGAACAAACCCTCCGCGGCCAGGGACTTCTTCAGCATCTCCAGGCGGGCCAGCAGCTCCCCGACCCCGACCGGCTTGATCTCGGTCGCCCGCAGCGAGAGCTGCCCGCGCGGCGCGTACCACTCGGGCTTGGCCAGCACCACGACCCGCGCGCCCTCGCTCACCACGTCCGACACCGCGTCGAACACCTGCCGGTAGCAGGTCACGCTCACCGAGATGTCGTACGACGGGTCGCGCAGCGTCAGGAACACCACGCCCGCGCCGGGCCGCCGCGACAGCTGGGTGATCTGCCCCTCCACCCACACCGCGCCGAGCCGGTCGATCCACCCCCCGATGAGCCGGGACACCTCACCGACGGGCAACGGGGACTCGGGCGACGTGTTCACAGCCATGCCGCGAGCGTAACGGCCGCCACCGACAACACCGCCCGTCCGTGCGGCGAGGGCGTGGACGGGCGCCCCGCGCGCCGTCCCCCGCCCCGCGCACCGCCCCACACCCCGGGCGATCTTCGGGGCGGGCGGCGCACCCTTACGATGGGACGCATGACTGCTTCGCCTGGCCGCCGTGTCCTGCTCGCCGCCCCCCGTGGCTACTGCGCGGGTGTGGACCGCGCCGTGATCGCCGTCGAGAAAGCCCTCGAGCAGTACGGCGCTCCCGTCTACGTCCGGCACGAGATCGTCCACAACAAGTACGTCGTGCAGACCCTGGAGAAGAAGGGCGCCGTCTTCGTCGAGCGCACGGAGGAGGTGCCGCCGGGCAACATCGTGATGTTCTCGGCCCACGGCGTCGCCCCCGTCGTCCACGAGGAGGCCGCGCGCGGCAAGCTGGCCACCATCGACGCGACCTGCCCGCTGGTCACCAAGGTCCACAAGGAAGCGGTCCGCTTCGCCAACGAGGACTACGACATCCTCCTCATCGGGCACGAGGGCCACGAAGAGGTCATCGGCACGTCCGGCGAGGCCCCCGAGCACATCCAGCTCGTCGACGGCCCCGGCGACGTCGCCAAGGTCGAGGTCCGCGACGAGTCCAAGGTCGTCTGGCTCTCCCAGACCACGCTCTCCGTGGACGAGACCATGGAGACCGTCGACGCCCTCAAGGAGAAGTTCCCCCAGCTCATCTCGCCGCCCAGCGACGACATCTGCTACGCCACGCAGAACCGCCAGCTCGCCGTGAAGCAGATGGGCGCCGAGGCCGACCTGGTCATCGTCGTCGGCTCGCGCAACTCCTCCAACTCCAAGCGGCTGGTGGAGGTCGCCAAGCTGGCGGGCGCCCGCGACGCGTACCTCGTGGACTTCGCCGACGAGATCGAGGAGGCCTGGCTGGAGGGCGTCACGACGGTCGGCGTGACCTCGGGCGCCTCGGTGCCGGAGGTCCTGGTCGAGCAGGTCCTGGAGTGGCTGTCGCAGCGCGGCTTCGAGGACGTCGAGATCGTCAAGGCGGCCGAGGAGTCCATCACCTTCTCGCTGCCCAAGGAGCTCCGCCGCGACCTGCGCGAGGAGGCGGCCACGCTCATCGCCGAGCGCACCGCCACCGCGACCGGTGAGTGACCGTCAGACGTCCGTCGTACCGTAGGGCCATGCAGATCTTCGGCTTGGACATCGGCGGATCCGGGATCAAGGGCGCCCCGGTGGACCTCGACAAGGGCGACCTCGCCCAGGAGCGCCACAAGGTGCTCACCCCGCACCCGGCGACCCCCGACTCGGTCGCCGACGGTGTGCGCCAGGTAGTCGAGCACTTCGGCTGGACCGGCCCGGTCGGCCTCACCTTCCCCGGTGTGGTGACCGACGGCTCCACGATCCGCACCGCCGCGAACGTCGACAAGAGCTGGATCGACACCGACGCGCGCGCGTTGTTCGGCGAGCGCCTCGGCGGACTGCCGGTGACCGTGGTCAACGACGCGGACGCCGCCGGAGTCGCCGAGATGCACTTCGGCGCGGGCCGCGGCCGCAAGGGCACGGTGTTCCTGCTCACCTTCGGCACGGGCATCGGCAGCGCCCTGTTCCTCGACGGCCGCCTGGTCCCCAACACCGAGCTCGGCCACCTCGAACTGAACGGCCACGACGCGGAGAAGCACGCCTCCAGCAAGGCCAAGGAGGACGAGGACCTGACGTGGGAGCACTGGGCCCGCCGGGTCCAGAAGTACCTCGCGCACGTGGAGATGCTGTTCTCGCCCGAGCTGTTCATCATCGGCGGCGGCGTGAGCCGCAAGGCGCACAAGTTCCTGCCCCACATCCAGGGCATCCGCGCGGAGATCGTCCCGGCCCAGCTGCAGAACAACGCGGGGATCGTGGGCGCGGCGATGCACGCGGCGGAGACGGACATCGGCGGGTAGGGCGGCCCTCAGACCCCGGGGTGCCCGGGGTGGCGGGCGGCGTTTCGGCGGGCCACCAGCCGGACCCGGCGGACCAGGACGACCACACCGGCGAGCAGCGTCCCGCCGTACAGCCATCCGGCCTCGGTCGCGAGGGCGGTCACCAGCCCCATCAGGTGACCGCCGAAGCCCCCGCCATGGTCGGCGGCCGCGGGCAGCAGCCCCAGCGCGAACGCGTTCGGCAGGACCACGGGGGCGGTCAGCAGATCGCCCTCGCGCACCCAGAGCGCGGTCAGCACGCACACCGGCAGGAACGCGACGCTGTAGAGACCGAGCGAGCCGGACACCGCCGCGTCGAGAAAGCCGAGCAGCAGCATCGCGGCGCCGCAGAACAGCCCGCTGCCGAGTCCGGTCAGCCGGGGGTTGGGAAACCGCCGGGCCTGCGCTGCCACAGGGGCCGGACCGGGCCGCCGTAGGGCCCCTGCCGGGCGGGAGGGGACGGGCCGCCGCTGGGCGACGGGCCGCGTGGCCGGACCCGGCCGCACGGGAGCGTCCCTCCGCAGGGGCCGCCGCTCCCGGGCGGACCGGGACAGCCCCTGGGGCGACTGTGCGGACCGCGAGGCCGGCCAGGCGGACCTCCGCCCGGTCCCGCCACCGTCCCCGCTGCCGCCACCCCGCTCACCGCCGCCGGGCATGAGCCCGCCCTCGCCGCGCCTCGTACGGCCCTCGCCCCGCCGTTCCACCGTCTCCCCGTCCGCCTCGACATCCGCAAACCGCTCGCGCGGCGCGTACCCGCCCTCACCCCACGTGGAACCGAGTGTCTCGTGGCATTCCGTACCCGGCGGGTCGCGCGCCGTGCCGCTCCACCGGACCAACCTAGGCCGGGGCACGGGGTGCGGCGGGCGACGGACACGCCCGGGGGCGCACCTTGGCCAGGTGTTCGACGGCACGCGGGAGGCGGGCCCGGCACGCCGTAGACTGGTGGATCGGCCAAGCCCCCCAGTCCTCACCTCTCACGTACGGGAAGTCGCAACGTGTCGCTCACGATCGGAATCGTCGGTCTGCCGAATGTCGGCAAGTCGACCCTGTTCAACGCCCTGACCAAGAACGACGTGCTGGCGGCCAACTACCCGTTCGCCACGATCGAGCCCAACGTCGGTGTGGTCGGCGTCCCCGACGCGCGTCTGACGAAGCTGGCCGAGATCTTCGGTTCCCAGCGGATCCTTCCGGCGACCGTCGACTTCGTCGACATCGCGGGCATCGTGCGCGGCGCCTCCGAGGGCGAGGGCCTGGGCAACAAGTTCCTGGCGAACATCCGTGAGTCGGACGCGATCTGCCAGGTCATCCGCGCCTTCAAGGACGAGAACGTCGTCCACGTCGACGGCAAGGTCTCGCCGAAGGACGACATCGAGACGATCAACACCGAGCTGATCCTCGCCGACCTCCAGACCATCGAGAAGGTCCTGCCGCGCCTGCAGAAGGAGTCGCGGATCAAGAAGGACATCGCGCCGAAGGTGAAGGCCGTCGAGGAGGCCAAGGAGATCCTGGAGAAGGGCGACACCCTGTTCTCCGCGGGAATCGTCCAGGGCTCCGGCAACGAGGAGCTGCTGCACGACCTGCACCTCCTGACCACCAAGCCCTTCCTCTACGTCTTCAACGTCGACGAGGACGAGCTGGTCGACGACGACTTCAAGGCCGAGCAGCGCGCCCTGGTCGCCCCCGCCGAGGCGATCTTCCTCAACGCCAAGCTGGAGGCGGACCTCGCCGAGCTGGACGAGGAGGACGCCATGGAGCTCCTGGCGTCGGTCGGCGCCGAGGAGCCCGGCCTGGCCACGCTGGCCCGCGTGGGCTTCAACACCCTCGGCCTGCAGACCTACCTGACGGCCGGCCCCAAGGAGTCCCGCGCCTGGACCATCAAGAAGGGCGCCACCGCCCCCGAGGCCGCCGGAGTCATCCACACCGACTTCCAGAAGGGCTTCATCAAGGCGGAGGTCATCTCCTTCGAGGACCTGGTCGAGACCGGCTCGGTCGCCGAGTCCCGCGCCAAGGGCAAGGCCCGCATGGAGGGCAAGGACTACATCATGCAGGACGGCGACGTGGTGGAGTTCCGCTTCAACGTCTGATACGCCCGGCAGAAGGCCGTCCGACCCGCGATGCGGCGGGTCGGGCGGCCTTTGTGGTCACCGGCGTCGCCAGCCGTTGGCGAAGTCGCACTGGAGGTCTGTCGAGCGGCGCCGTTCGACGGGAGTGTAGGCGGGGTGACCGCGGAGGTGGGGCAGGGCGTCGACCCACTGGTCCCAGAGACCGTCGGGCCGGGTGAAGCGGTCGGCGTGGTGGGTGCCGAGGTGGGCGTCCAGGCGGAGGAGGGCGCCCAGGGCTGCGTGCTGGTCGTAGCGGAGGTCGGTGCGCGGGAGGTAGTGGTCGAGGTAGGCGGCGAGGATCTCGGCGTCCGCGTGGGTGCCGAAGCGGGCCAGGGCGAAGCAGTAGGCGCCACCCGAGAAGCCGACCTCGCTGGCCAGGAGCAGGTCGCCGATGCGTTCGCGGAACCGGTCGCGGCGGTCGACGCCGATCAGCCATGCGGCGGTGAGGCGCGAACGCCACTCGTAGCCGAGGAGGGCCTCCAACTCCGCGTCGGTGATCGTGGCCGCGTCGTCGATGAGGTGACGGGCGAAGCTTTCGCCGTGAGGCCATTCGGGCCGTAGGAATCGACCACTCCTCAGGACGAGGTAGCGTGCTCGGCCCGAGTCGTTCCTTGCCGCGTAGCGCTCGATCACATGGCCGTAGCCGACTTCCTCGGGGTGTTGGAACGGCATCGGTCACCTCTCCGGGTGCAGGTCGCTGCGGTCGATCCAGGCGGGGGCGACGAAGATGCCGTCGCCGGCGGGGGCTTCTGAGGCTTCCAGCAGGGACCAGGTGCGGGACTCCTCGACCAGGTGTTCCCAGGGCGCGGTCCAGTCGAGTTCCCAGCCCAGGCCGGGGCCGGGGACGCAGTAGGCGCGGCCGGTGTCCACTCGCCAGTTGCGCTGGGCATCGATGAGGGAGACCTGGTTCGCGCCGCCGGCAATGGTCGGCCAGCGGAACTGGACCCCGTCGTCCTCCCAGAAGCAGACGGGGCAGATCTCGTACGAGCCGGGCATCGCGTCCAGCACGCGGTGCCCGCAGCAGGGGCAGGGGTAGGAGTCGCTCACCTGCGCAGTCTCCTTGCAGGCCCAGCCGGTGTGCCAGGCATTTCGCCGCCTCGGAGCCGCCGGCCAGTCCGCAGGACACCCGTGACGGCCGTCGGGAGCCACCGCATGCTGACGAGGAAAGTCCAGGTCAGGGCCCTGTTTGGGGCTCCGCGGCAGTCAGGGCCTGGTGCGACGGTAGTGACTCGGCGCAGGTCCGAGCGCGGGATCGTGTGGCGTCGGTGGACCGGGCTCGGAGCTGCCCCCTCCCAGTGGCAGGATGCGAGGACGCGTCGGGAGGGGTCGGGAGGGCGGGGGCGGCATGGGGCGCAGTGAGCGGGAAGCGGTTGCCGGGGGGCGGCGGCTGTACGAGGCCGTGCAGGGGGTGGCCGGCGACCACGCGCGGGCCGTCGCCGCCGTGCGCGCGGCGCTGGAGCCGATCCACGACGAGCTCGTACGGCATGAGCTGGACGCGATCCCGGTCGCCCGGCTGAAGGACCTCACCGAGGGCCGGCTGCGGCTCGGCGAGGTGGAGAAGGGCGGGTTCCGGACGGTCGGGCAGGTGCTCGACGCCGGGGCGTACCGGCTGCGTCAGCTGCCCGGCGTGGGGCAGCAGACCGCCGATCAGACGGTGGCCGCCGCGCGACGGATCGCCGACGCCGTACGGGACACCGTGGCCGTGCACATCGACGTGGACCGGCCGGAGCCGCGGACCACCGCGCTGGTCGCGGCCCTGCATGTGCTGGTGGAGGCGGGGCCCGAGGCGCGCCGGGCCGTGGAGACGGCCGCCGGGCTGGAGAAGCGGCTCGGTCCGCTGCTGGCCGAGGCGGCCCCCGCGGCCGGGCGGCTGCGGATGCTGTTCGCCGGGCGGGTCGGCCGGGAGCGGGCGGTCGCGGCCGTGGCGGAGGTCCGCGCGCTGACCGAGCGGGCGCGTGAGGACGGTGTGCCGGAGCTGCTGGCGCAGGCCTCGGTGGACCTGTTGCGCCGCCCCGAGTCCGACCTGGCCGCCCTGGTCGACTTCGAGCTGCGCTCCGCCGAGTACTACAGCCTGCTCGCCGAGGTCACGGGCCGCGCCCCCGACCCGGCCGCCGCCGAGGGCTTCCTGCCGGACGAGGTGGCCGACCGGGTGCGGGAGCAGTCGCTGGACGACACCCACCGCCGGGTGTCGCTGCGCGGCTACCAGGCGTTCGGCACCCGGTTCGCCCTCGCCCAGCGCCGGGTGATCCTCGGCGACGAGATGGGGCTCGGCAAGACGATCCAGGCCATCGCCGCGCTGGCGCACCTGGCCGCCCGGGGCGAGACCCACTTCCTGGTGGTCTGCCCGGCCAGCGTGCTCATCAACTGGACCCGGGAGATCGAGAAGCGCAGCACGCTGCGGGTCACCCCGGTGCACGGCCCGGACCGGCAGGACGCGTTCACCGACTGGAAGGAGCGGGGCGGCGTCGCCGTCACCACCTTCGACGCCCTGCGCGGCTTCCCCGCGCCCGGCAACGGTGAGATCGGCCTGCTCGTCGTCGACGAGGCGCACTACGTCAAGAACCCGAACACGCGCCGCGCGGGCGCCGTCTCCGCCTGGGCGGGCACCTGCGACCGCGTGCTGTTCCTGACCGGCACACCCATGGAGAACCGGGTGGAGGAGTTCCGCAGCCTCGTACGGATCCTGCAGCCGGACCTCGCCGAGCGCGTGGACGAACACGACGGCGTCGCGGGCTCGAAGGCGTTCCGCAAGGCGGTCGCGCCGGTCTATCTGCGCCGCAACCAGCAGGACGTCCTCACCGAGCTCCCCGCGCTGCAGCACACCGACGAGTGGGAGGAACCCAGCGCCCAGGACGAGGAGGCGTACCGGGAGGCCGTGCGGGCGGGCAACTTCATGGCCATGCGCAGGGCGGCCTACGCGCGGCCGGCCGCGTCCGCGAAGCTGGACCGGCTGCGGGAGATCGCCGCGGAGGCCGCCGAGAACGGGCTCAAGGTCGTGGTGTTCTCCGCGTTCCGAGACGTGCTCGGCACGGTGCATGAAGCACTCGGGAAGAGCGACGAGGGGCATGTGTTCGGGCCGCTCACCGGAAGTGTGCCGCCCGCGCGCCGGCAGCGGCTCGTCGACGACTTCGCCGCCGCGCCCGGCCACGCGGTGCTGCTCGCGCAGATCGAGGCCGGGGGAGTGGGCCTGAACATGCAGGCCGCGTCCGTGGTCATCCTGTGCGAGCCGCAGCTGAAGCCGACCGTCGAGCACCAGGCGGTCGCCCGCGCCCACCGTATGGGCCAGGTCCGCTCGGTGCAGGTGCACCGCCTGCTGTGCACGGGCGGCGTGGACGAGCGCCTGGTGCGGCTCCTGGAGAACAAGTCCCGCCTCTTCGACGCCTACGCCCGCCGCAGCGCGGTCGCCGAGTCGACCCCGGACGCGGTGGACGTCTCCGACCTGGGTCTGGCCCGCCGTATCGTCGAGGAGGAACAGGCCCGTCTGGGTGCGGAGCCGGTCAGCCTTGCCCCCTCACCTCCGCGCACGCCCGCGCGTACGCCCGCACCGACGGGCGCTCCGCGTCCGTGCGGCGCCAGGCCAGGGCGTAGCGGGCCGGGGAGAGGCCCCGGACCGGGCGGGTCACCACACCGCCGAGGGTGATCAGGGGCGCGTTGCCCGAGGCCAGCAGGCAGACGCCGAGGCCGGCGACCAGGGCCTCGTAGGTCTCCTCGGTGCTCGCGATCTCGGCGCCGATCCGCGGTGGCCGTCCGCCGCGTTCGTCCAGCGCCAGCCAGTGGTCGCGCAGCGGCCCGGCGCTCTTCGGCAGAGCGAGGAACGGCTCGTCGGCGAGGTCGGCGAAGTCCACCTCGGGCCGGTCGGCCAGCGGGTGTGTCTCGGGCAGGGCCACCAGCCGGGGCTCCTCGGCGACCACCGTCCAGCCGTAGTGGCCGGCGTCGGGCAGCGGCAGCCAGACGAAGGCGACGTCCGCCTCGCCGTCCGCCAGACCGGCCGTGGGGTCCTCCCAGCTCACCTGCCGCAGCCGGACCGTCACCTCGGGGTGCGCGGCCGTGAACCGCGACCGGATCGCCGGCAGCAGCCCGCCGCGGCCGGGGCTGGTGCTCATGCCCACGACCAGCGTGCCGCGGGCCGCCGCCCGCACCGCGTCCAGCGCCGCCGCCCCCTCCGCCCAGGCGGCCAGCACCCGCCGCGCGTGCGGCAGCAGGGCCGCACCGGCCTCGGTGAGGGCCACCCCGCGCGGCCCTCGGTCCAGCAACTCCACGCCCAACTGCCGCTCCAACGCCCGTACCTGCTTGCTGAGGGCGGGCTGGGAGACGTACAGCCGGGCGGCCGCGTGGGTGAAGTGCAGCTCCTCGGCGACCGTCACGAAGTAGCGCAGGTCCCGTACATGAACGTCCGACGTCATAGCCATCGGTTATCAGCGTGGGTCTTGGACGGGCAAGGCCGTTCCGCAGCAGGCTGAACCCGTGGGCCGACGGGGGCCCCGCGGATCGAGGAGCGGACATGAACAAGGTGTGGCTGATCACCGGGGCGAGCAGCGGTTTCGGACGTGCCCTCGCGGAGCTGGCTCTCGCCGACGGCGATGTGGTGGTCGGCGCGGTACGCCGGCCCGAGGCACTGGACGACCTCGTCGCCGCGTACCCCGACCAGGTGGAGGCGCTACGTCTGGACGTCGCGGAGACGGGCGCCGCCGAGGCGGCCGTGGCGGACGTCGTGGCGCGGCACGGGCGGATCGACGTGCTGGTCAACGCGGCGGGCCGTACGCATGTCGGTGCCTTCGAGGAGACCACGGAGCACGAGCTGCGCGCGCTGTTCGACGTGCATGTCTTCGGCCCCGCCGCCCTGGTGCGGGCCGTGCTGCCGCACATGCGCGAGCGGCGGTCGGGGGCGATCGTGCAGTTCTCCAGCATGGGCGGGCAGATGTCGTTCGCCGGTTTCTCGGCGTACAGCGGGACGAAGTTCGCGCTGGAGGGCATGTCCGAGGCCCTGGCCGACGAGGTCGCGGACTTCGGCATCCGGGTGCTGATCGTGGAGCCGGGCGCCTTCCGCACCTCGCTGTTCGAGACGGACCGGGCCGGGACCAGCCCGGACAGCGGGCTCTACCCGAAGGTGAGCCGGACCCGGGGCTTCGTCGCGGGCGGCGACGGATCGCAGCCCGGTGACCCGGCGAAGGCGGCGGCCCTCATCGTGGCCGCCCTGGAGGCGGAGCGGACCCCGCTGCGGCTGCCGCTCGGGGACGACGGGGTCGGCGCGGTCCTCGGCCACCTCGACCAGGTCCGCGAGGACATCGCCCCTTGGGAGAAGAGCGCCCGCGCGACCGCCTTCGACGACTGACCGTTCCTCCCTGCGTGAGCCGGCCGCCCAATGACTGGCTCACGCAGCACTCTTGTGCAATTCCTGTGGAGGCCTCAATCTTTCGGCTGGCGCACCTGACGCGTCGGAACTTGACATGATCATGACTTCCTTCGTCGTTCTCGTGCCACCCCACGCCGGCGCACCACCGATTGAGGAGGAACCCTCAGATGGCAGTGATGCGTACCCCCCAGCGCACGACCCGCCGAAGACTGGCGCTGCTCAGCACGGCGGCCACCGCGGTTCTCGCCGCGGGCCTCGTCACCGCACTCCCCGCCGCGGCCGCCCCCGAGGGCCGCGTCCAGTACGCGGGCGCGGCGAACGCCGTCGCCGACAGCTACATCGTCACCTTCAAGGCCGACCAGGCCCGTTCGGGCTCGAAGTCCGCGCGCGCCCTCGTCGAGCGCTACGGCGCCGGCATCGAGCGCACCTACCGCAAGGCGCTCAACGGCTACGAGGTCGAGGCCTCCGAGGCGGAGGCCGAGCGGCTCGCCGCCGACCCGGCCGTCGCCTCCGTCGTCCAGAACCGCACGTTCCACGTCGAGGCCACCCAGCCCAGCCCGCCGTCCTGGGGCCTGGACCGCATCGACCAGAAGAACCTGCCGCTCAACAGCTCCTACACCTACCCGGACTCGGCCGGGCAGGGTGTGACGGCGTACGTCATCGACACCGGCGTCCGCATCACGCACAGCGACTTCGGCGGCCGCGCCTCCTACGGCTACGACGCCATCGACAACGACAACACCGCCCAGGACGGGCACGGCCACGGCACACACGTGGCGGGCACGGTCGCCGGATCGTCGTACGGCGTCGCGAAGAAGGCGAAGATCGTCGGCGTCCGCGTGCTGAACAACTCCGGTTCGGGCACGACCGCCCAGGTCGTCGCCGGTATCGACTGGGTCGCGCAGAACGCGGTCAAGCCGGCCGTCGCCAACATGTCCCTCGGCGGCGGCGCCGACTCCGCGCTCGACACGGCCGTCCGCAACGCCATCGCCTCCGGCGTCACCTTCGCCGTGGCCGCCGGCAACGAGTCGACCAACGCCTCCACCCGCTCGCCCGCCCGCGTCGCCGAGGCGATCACGGTCGGCGCGACGACCTCCACCGACGCCAGGGCGAGCTACTCCAACTACGGTTCGTCGCTCGACCTGTTCGCGCCCGGCTCCTCCATCACCTCGGCCTGGAACAGCGGCGACTCGGCGACCAACACCATCTCCGGTACGTCGATGGCCACCCCGCACGTCGCGGGCGCCGCCGCCCTGCACCTCGCCGACAACCCCACGGCCACCCCGGCGCAGGTCGCCTCGGCGCTCACGGCGGCCGCCACGTCGGGCGTCGTCACCAGCCCCGGCTCGGGCTCGCCCAACCGTCTGCTGTACGTGGGCGGCGGCACGACCACCCCGCCCGGGCCGCGCTTCGAGAACGCCGCCGACTTCACCGTCGCCGACAACTCCACCGTGGAGTCCCCGGTGACGGTCTCCGGTGTCTCCGGCAACGCGCCCTCGGCCCTCGCCGTCGAGGTGCACATCGTCCACACCTACATCGGTGACCTGCAGGTCCAGCTGGTCGCCCCCGACGGCACGGCCTACACCCTGAAGGCGTACGGCACCGGCGGCAGCGCCGACAACATCGACACCACGTACACCGTGGACGCCTCTTCCGAAGCGGCCGACGGCACATGGAGACTGAGGGTCAGCGACAACGCCCGACTGGACACCGGGCGGATCGACTCCTGGGCGCTGCAGTTCTAGCCCAGGTCCCCGAGTGACCACCAGCCATTCACGTCCTCGTCCTCGCGGCGGAGTCCGGGTCCCGTGACCCGGCTCCCCGCGGGGACGAGGCGCTATAGAGACAGCGATGACGGATTTCGCACAGTACGACGGCTACAAGCACGACTTCGACTTCCACATCGGGCCCGCCCGAGCGGAGGACTTCCACAGCAAGGCGTTCGGCGACCGCCTTGGGCGGACCTCTCGCGCATCCTGGAAAAACGCTTCGAGGGCGCGACGATCGAACCGGACGCCCCCGACGGACACAGATACCGGTTCGACGACGACCTGAGCGCCCATCTGCACTCGGCCCCCCGGAGCCGGACTCCGGGGTGCTGGACCAGGTGCCCGCCATGCTCACCGTGATCTCACGGTCTTACGAGGTGGCGAGCTCGGAGCCGGCGGAGCGGATGTACGACGGGCTGACCGCGTCGGGCGACCACCTCGTGGTGGTGTTCGCGTACGACGGCATGCCGATCGCCGCCGACTTCGGCATCGGCGACGACTGGTGAACCCGGCCGCCCCCCATGCCGTCCCGGTTCGCGGCGCGCTTACGATGCGCGCAGTCGTACGCCCCGCCCCATCGCCCGAACCAGGAGCACGGTAGCCGTGTCGATACCCCCGCCGCCCGGACCCCAGCAGCCGTACGGGCCACCGGCACCGCCCCACGGGCCGTACGCCGCCGGTCCCGGCTCGCCCTACGGGGCGCCGTACGGTGCCCCCTACGGCCCGTACGGGGCCTTCGGCGGGCAGGCGCCGGTGAACGGTCTCGCGATCGGCTCCCTCGTGCTCGGCATCCTGTGCTTCGTGCCGGCCGTCGGCCTGGTGCTCGGCATCGTCGCGCTCGCGCAGATCCGGCGGAAGGGCGAGCGCGGCAAGGGCATGGCGATCGCCGGTTCGGTGCTGTCCACGGTGGGCCTCGCGCTGTGGGCGCTGACGCTGTCCACCGGTGCCGCCGCCGACTTCTGGGACGGCTTCAAGGGCGCCGCCACCGGGGAGGGCAGCGCCTTCGCGCTGGACAAGGGCGACTGCTTCGACACCCCGGCGGGGAGCCTGGAGGGGGAGACCTTCGACGCCGAGAAGGTGCCCTGCTCCGGTGAGCACGACGGCGAGGTCTTCGCGGTGGTCGAGCTGCCGGACGGCGGCTACCCCGGCGAGGACGAGCTGTCCCGCACGGCCGACGACAAGTGCTACGCGCTGAGCGACGGTTACGCCATGGACACCTGGGGTGTGCCGGACGACGTCGACGTCTACTACTTCATCCCCACCGCGCAGAGCTGGCGGTTCGGCGACCGTGAACTCACCTGCCTGTTCGGCAGCGTCGAGGAGCGCCGGCTGACCGGCTCGCTGCGCGGCGACGCCACGACGCTCGACGCCGACCAGGTCGCCTTCCTGTCCGCGGTCAACGCCGTCGACGCGGTCCTGTACGAGGAGCCGGAGGACCACCCCGACGACGACCTGGGCGCCAATCAGGTCTGGGCGAAGGACGTTGACCGGGTGCTCGGCGAGCAGATCGCGGCGCTGCGCGCGCACGGCTGGTCCGGCACGGCGAAGAAGCCGGTCACCGACCTGGTCGAGGAGATGGAGGACGCCCGCAAGGAGTGGGCACGGGCCGCCGCCGCGAAGGACACGGACACGTACTTCGCGCACTACGACAAGGGCTACGCGTACGTCGACGGGCCCACGACGGTCACCGCGCGCGAGGCTCTGGGCCTCGACACCACCGTTCCGGAGTACACGGACGACTCCGACAGCGGGGGCGGCGGCGAGGACGCGGGCGATCTCCAGGTGTGAGCGCCGCCATAGCGGGGAGAAAGTGCCTGCGTAAAGCCCCCCGCGGCCACAAGTCATCACATCGAGTGATTCTCTGGCCTTTGCTTGCACAGGACAACGCTTGGTTGCCAGGCTGTTGCTGTCTGTACAACCTGATGGGAGCGGCCAGTGACTTTCGGTGAGCAGCCGGCGTATCTGCGTGTCGCGGGTGATCTCCGTAAGAAGATCGTCGACGGTTCGCTCCCTCCGCACACCCGCCTCCCGTCACAGGCCAGGATCCGCGAGGAGTACGGCGTCTCCGACACCGTCGCCCTGGAGGCGCGCAAGGTGCTGATGGCCGAGGGCCTGGTCGAGGGCCGCTCCGGCTCCGGGACCTATGTGCGCGAGCGGCCCGTGCCCCGCCGTATCGCCCGTTCCGGCTTCCGCCCGCCGAGCGGCGCCACCCCGTTCCGGCAGGAGCAGGCCGACGGGGATGTGCGCGGCACCTGGGAGTCCAGCAGCGAGCAGGCGCTCGCCGGCCGTGCCGTCGCCGAGCGGCTGGCCATCCGGCCCGGCGAGCGCGTGATGTGCACGCGGTATCTGTTCCGGGAGGCGGGCGAGCCCATGATGCTCTCCACCTCCTGGGAGCCCCTCTCCGTCACCGGCCGGACGCCCGTGATGCTGCCCGAGGAGGGGCCGCTCGGCGGCATGGGCGTCGTCGAGCGGATGGCCGCCATCGACGTCGTCGTGGACAACGTCACCGAGGAGGTCGGCGCCCGCCCCGGCCTCGCCGAGGAGTTGCACGCGCTGGGCGGTGTCCCCGGCCATGTGGTCCTCGTCATCCAGCGCACCTACTACGCCTCGGGCCGTCCGGTGGAGACGGCGGACGTGGTGGTCCCGGCCGACCGCTACCGGGTCGCGTACCACCTGCCGGTGAAGTAGCGCGCATGTGCGAGTGAAGAAGCGCGTGTGCGAGTGAAGTAGCGCACACCTCTTGTCCGTTGCCCTGCGCGGACCGGTAACACCCGTCTCCGCGCACTCTGTTGTGCGCTGGACGTTCCCGCAGGTCGGCGCGGGTGTGCGCGGTATGCCCGCGAACGGATGCATTGCCCCCGGCGCACGGCGCGTTCAGCGTCGTGCGCCCCCTTCGGCTTGGCTCATTGCGTACCTCTTTGTGAAAAGCCGTATTCGCTGCGTGAAGGTTAGGCGTAGGCTCGGGCATATGCGGATTGCGGTTTCCTCAGCGGGCGGGGCACGGCACAGGCCGCGAGCGTTAGCCGGGCGGCCGTGGGCGGGAAGGAGCAGTGGGGCGCGATGAACGACAGCACGATCACTCTTCCCTGGCTCGTCGTCCGGCAGGACGACAACGGCAACCGCTATCGCGTGGGCCGGTACGCGACCCGGGCCGAGGCCCAGAAGATCGCGGACAGCCTCGACGGCCGCGGGCACAAGCAGCTGTACTGGGTCGAGCGCATCACGCAGAACGGCGGCGGCGCCGACCGCTGACACCGCGCTCCCGTAGGCTCCGGCGCATGACGGAACGGATCGTGGTCGGCGCCGCGCTGCTGGAGGCGGGCCGTCTGCTCGCCGCACGCCGGAGCGCGCCCGCGGACCTGGCCGGGCGCTGGGAGTTGCCCGGCGGCAAGGTGGAACCGGGCGAGAGGCCGGAGGCGGCCCTCGCCCGCGAACTGCGCGAGGAACTCGGCGTGGACGCCGAGGTGATGGGGCGTGTCCCCGGCGTCTGGCCCCTGCGGGCCCCCTTCGTCCTCCATGTGTGGACCGCCCGGCTGCGGCCCGGCAGCCCGGCGCCGCACCCCCTGCAGGACCACGACGACCTGCGCTGGCTCGACGCCGGCGAGCTGTGGGACGTCGACTGGCTGGACCAGGACGTCCCCGCCGTCCGCGAGGTGGCCCGGCGGCTGACACCCTGACGCACCCCCGCCCTTGACCCGGCCGGCGCGGTACTGACACCTGAATATCGGGTATGTGCCCATTAAACGCATGAAACCGGACATGGAGTGGCTTCGCTGGCTGGGAAGTGATCGGCGTGCTCGACACCGATGGCGACTGCGCCGAATGGACCTTCCCCGCGGAGGCCGGTGCCGTCCGCGCGGCCCGGGACGCCGTGCGCGGCCGGCTGTACGCCTGGGGGCTGGGCGGTCTCGCCGACCTCGCGGCCCTGCTCGTCAGCGAGCTGGTGACCAACTCCCTGCGGCACGCCACCGGTCCCATCGGTGTACGCCTGGTGCGCCCCGACGGGGACGGCGGCGTCCTGCTCGTCGAGGTCTCCGACCCGCTGCCCGATCCACCGCGTCCCCGCGGCGCCGACACCGACGACGAGGGCGGCCGGGGACTCCAGCTCGTCGCGCGCACCTCCCGGCGCTGGGGGACCCGGCCGGGACGCGGCAGCGGCAAGACGGTGTGGTTCGAACTCGCGGTCCCACGCTGACACCCCGTTCCCCACGGTCCGTCAGCGGACGTGCCGGACGCCCTCCGTCCGCGCCCGGACCGCCGGCGGCCGGTTCTGGCCGGTGACGGGTGACCCAAGTCGTGATTCGAGGACGTGTCCGCTGGTTAGAAGACTGGAAGTGTTTCCGCGGCGGGGACCGAAAACCATCGGGACCGTGCTGTGATCGTGAACACCGTGTTGTGGTGGGCCGTAGTGCTGGATACTGCGGGCAGCCGCCGCCGGTGACCGGTGCCGGACGCGGTGAGCTGGAGGGGACGGTTCGCGTGAGCGAGATACCAGCGAAGGCGACGGAGTCCGAGGACTCGTCGAACAGTGGTAGGGCGAGGGCCGCCGGAGATCTCTCCGACGCTCGCGCCTCTCACGGCACACCCGCCTCCGACGGCACATCCGCCTCGCCCGTGCCCGCCCGGTCCGCCGCGGCGGACGCCCGCGACGACCGTGACGCTCGTGACGACCGCGCTGCCCGAGTCGACCGAGACGCCCGCTCGGCCCGCGACCCGCGGGGCCCCGACGCGACCGGCTTCGGTTCCGAGGAGCCGCGCCCCGGCGAGCCGCTGTGGCAGAGCAAGCCGCCCGGCTCGATCTACGACTACATCAAGGTCGCGTCCTTCTCCATCGGCCCCGACGGCCTGGTCGACCAGTGGAGTCTGCGCGCCGAGCAGGTCTTCGGCATCCCCGCCGAACGCGCGGTCGGCATGGACCCCATCGAGGCGTTCATCGACCCCGACCTGCGCGCACAGGGCCAGCGCAAGATGGCGGAGATCCTGGACGGGCGTGAGTGGACCGGTGTGGTCCCCTTCCGGGTGCCGGACGACTCCGACGAAGGCGGCCGGGGCAAGGACGGCCTCGCCGAGGTGTACGTCATGCCGACGCGCACCGAGGAGGGGGAGAAGGCCGCCGTCTGCATCGTCGTCGACGTCCGCACCCTGCGCCGGATGGAGACCGACCTCGCCGCCTCGCAGGCAATTTTCGGTCAATCTCCCTTCGGCTTCCTGCTGATCGACACCGATCTGCGGGTGCGCCGCGCCAACCAGCGGTTCGCGTCCCTGTTCGGCGGCACCCCCGACGACCACCGCGGACGGGGCGTCCACGACTATCTCGCCCGGCCCGAGGCGGAACGGGTCGCGGCCACCCTGCGGCGCGTCCTGGAGAGCGGCGACTCCATCACCGACATGCACGTCACCGGCTTCCTGCCCGGGTCCGACGAGCGCCGCCACTGGTCCGTCAACCTCTACCGGGTGCACAGCGGAAGCGGCCGGCCCATCGGCATCGCCTGGCTGGGCATCGACATCACCGCCCGGCGCGCCGCCGCCCGCGAGGCCGCCGCCGCCCGGCGCAACCTCGCCCTGCTGAACGACGCCGGCGCGCGCATCGGCAACTCCCTCGACCTGGAGACCACGGCCCGCGAACTCCTCGACGTCGTCGTGCCCGGCTTCTGCGACCTCGCCACCGTCGACCTGTACCAGGGCCTGCTGGCCGGCGACGAGACCCCGCCCGGCCTCGCCGACGGCAGCGCCGAACTGCGCCGCGTCGCCTTCTCCAGCGCCGTCTCCGACGCGCCCTTCGTGGGCGGCGGCGCCGAGGTCGCCGTCGGCGCCGTGCACCACTACCCGTTCAACTCGCCCTGCGCGGACGCCCTGCGCACCGCCCGGGTGCAGCATGTGCCCGGCGAGGACGGCGGCCTGGTGCAGTCCACGCTCGCCGTGCCGATGGTCGCCCACGACACCGTCGTCGGACTCGCCCAGTTCGCCCGGACCAAGGGCAGCGAGCCGTTCGGCGACCGCGACCGCGAACTCGCCGTGGAACTCGCCGCCCGCGCGGCCGTCTGCATCGACAACGCCCGCCTCTACCGCCGCGAACACGAACGCGCCCTGATACTGCAGCGGTCGCTGCTGCCGCCGGGCGACCCGGTCGCCGCCGGACTCGACATCGCCTGCCGCTATCTGCCCGGCAACTCCTCCGCGGACCGGCACAGCGAGGTGGGCGGCGACTGGTTCGACGTCATCGAACTCCCCGGGCACCGCACCGCGCTGGTCGTCGGCGACGTGATGGGGCGCGGGCTGCGCGCCGCCGTCGCGATGGGCGAACTGCGCTCCGCCGTACGGACGCTGGCGCTGCTGGACCTCGAACCGGCCGAGGTGCTCTCCGCGCTGGACGAGATCGCGCGCGGTCTCGGCGCCCCCGGCGGAGTCCAGCAGGCCACCCGCGCGGCGCGCCGGCCCCGGGAGGCGGACCTCTCCGAGGTGTACCTCGCGACCTGTGTGTACGCGGTGTACGACTCCGTGACCCGGCGCTGCACCTTCGCCAACGCCGGCCATCTCCCGCCGGTCCTCGTCGAGCCCGGCGAGGACGCGCTGATGCTGGACGTGCCACCCGGGATGCCGCTCGGCGTCGGCGGCGAGCCGTTCGAGGAGGTGGAGGTCGAACTCCCCGAGGGCGCGCTGCTGGCCCTCTACACGGACGGACTGGTCGAGTCCCGCGACCATCCCCTGGACGAGGGCCTGCAGGCCTTCGTCGGGGCGCTCACCGACCCGACACGCCCCCTGGAGGACGTCTGCGACCACGTCCTCAACACCCTCGACACCCATCACGGCGAGGACGACATCGCGCTGCTGATGGCCCGCGTCCAGGGCCTGCCCGCCGACTCGGTCGGCGACTGGACCCTGCCGCGCGAGCCGCGCAGCGTGGGCCGCGCCCGCGAGTTCGCGCGCACCCGGCTGCGGTCCTGGGACCTGGAGGCCCTGGCCGACACCACCGAACTCCTCGTCAGCGAACTGGTCACCAACGCCCTGCGCTACGGCGAGGGCGAGATCAGACTCCGGCTGCTGCTGGACCGCACACTGGTGTGCGAGGTCTGGGACTCCGGCCTGGTCCAGCCGCGCCGCCGCCGCGCCCGGGACACGGACGAGGGCGGCCGCGGCCTCCAGCTGGTCGGCCTGCTCAGCGCGGCCTGGGGCTCCCGCCGCACCCCGCGCGGCAAGACGGTCTGGTTCGAACTCCCGCTCCCCGACGGCGAAACGACCCTGACCGACCCGGCGGAGGCCCTGCTGAGCCTCTTCTGATCCCGTCCGCCCCCCACTCCGGCACACCCGACTCGGGGCGCCGGGGTGGGGATGCGCGCCGGGCGCCTGCTCAGGCCTCCGTCCGTGAGTGCTCGGCCGCGTTCACGACTGCCGGCGGGAGGCGACGGGGTGCCGGGCGCCCGGCCGTCCCGCGCGGGGACGTCACTCGCGCTGGTCCATCTCGCGACGGCGGGTCGTGCTGCCCGGGGGCGTGGCTCGGCGGCGGTGCGCTCCCGAGCCACGCCCCGGTCACCGTGGCTCGTCCGCCTCGCGGCGGCGGTCGGAGGTCCGGGGGCCGCCGTAGCTCGGCGGGTGGGGGAGCAGGCCGCCCAGGAAGGCCGCCGTCTGATCGGGGGTGGGCTCGGGCGGGTGGCCGTGCAGACGGAGGTCCTGGTCGGCCAGATCCCGGGCCTCCTCGGCGAGTTCGTCGGCCGCCACCAGGTCGTCCAGGTTCTCCGTGCCGCCCCGGCGCCGCGCCTCCGCCAGCCTGGTGCGGGCCCCGCGCCCCACCACCGCCCGGTGCGTCGCGACGACGTCGTCCGCCCCGGCGACGGCGGCCCGCGCGCAGAGCGCGGCGGCGGCCGGGAGCACGCCGGCCCGCCCGGCGGCCACGGGTGCCACCGCCCGGACGATCCGGCGCAGCAGGCCGAGCGGGTCGTACGGCCGTCCCGAGGCCAGCTCCTGCCGTACGCCCGCCAGCACGACGTCGGCGTGACCGGTCCGGGCCCGCAGCTCGCCCGGTGTGATGTCCGGGTGGGCGCTGGGCCGGCCGTCGAGGGCCTGCCGGGCGCCGGCGATCTCCGTCTCCGCGCCGGTCAGGGCGGCCGGGACCAGCTCAGCCGCCGCGGCCAGGTCCTCGCGGAGGCGTTCCACGCCGTCGATGAGCACCTCGGCCTGGGCGATGGCGCCCTCCGCGGCCCGCAGCCGGCTCGCCGCCCGGCCGACGTCACCGGCGTCGGCGGCCTGCCGGGCCAGGTTCAGCCGGGTCGTCGCGAACACCAGGCGGTCCTTGGCCTGTTCGACGTTCCCCACCGCGGGGGCGGACGCCGTGGGGGCGTGGCGCTCGGCGAGTTCGGCGAGGGCCGCGTCGGCACCCCCGGTCCGCGCGGTCAGCCCCCGGAAGCGGCCCTCCGCGACCGCCAGAGCGGCCCCCAGCCCACCGCCGGGCCCCTCCTCGAGGCCCCGCAGCGTGTCGAGGGCGGCGGCCCGTACGTCCAGCAGCCGCCCGGCCTCCTCGCACCGCCCGACGATCCCCGCCAGCGCGTGCCGGCGGGACGCGCCCTCCTCGGGCACGCCGTGCTCGTACTGCCAGCGGATATGGAACGCCGCCGCCAGCTCGGTCCCGGCCTCCCGCACCGCCCGCCGGACGTCCTCGAACTCCTCCGGCGCCCCGGCCTCCTCGAACCGTGCCTCGGCGAAGGCGAGCTCCTCGCTGCTGACCCGTACCCAGTCGTCCGCGTGGACCAGCGCGTCCCGGGCCCGCTCGTCCAGCTCCTCGTCGGGCGGCTCCCCGGTCGTCACCGGCGCCCCGCCGGGTGTCGTACGGCCCGTCGTCCGCCGTCTGCGCCGCCAGAAGCCGTAGCTCGCCAGCACGCCCGCCGCGGCCACGGCGATCATGGGGAGCACCAGGTCGGTGGTGTGCGCCCCGCGGTCCTCCCGCTGTCCGAGCGCGCCCGCCACCGGGCGGTGCGGTCCGCCGGCCACCGCCCCGCCGGACGCCGTCCCGGGCAGCACCAGCCACGCCACCCCGACCAGGGCGCCCAGCAGGGCGTGCAGCACGCGCGCGGGTATGTGCGCACGGGCGCGCCGCGGCCGGCCCCGGATCAAGGATGACGTCACATTTCGGAGCGTATGAGCAGGAATGCACCCGCGCGACCCGGGGTGCGTCAGGGGAGGTGCGGGCCCGCTACGAGGTCCGCCTTCTGATCTTCGACCCCAGCCACACCAGCGGGTCGTACTTGCGGTCCACGGCCCGTTCCTTCAGCGGGATCAGCGCGTTGTCCGTGATCCTGATGCCCTCGGGGCAGACCTCGGTGCAGCACTTGGTGATGTTGCAGTACCCGAGCCCGTGCTCGTCCTGCGCTGTTCTCTTGCGGTCGAGTCCGCTCTCGGCCGCCGCGTCCAGCGGGTGCATGTCCAGCTCGGCGACGCGCATGAGGAAGCGGGGACCGGCGAAGGCCGGTTTGTTCTCCTCGTGGTCGCGCACCACATGGCAGGTGTCCTGGCACAGGAAGCACTCGATGCACTTGCGGAACTCCTGCGAGCGGTCCACGTCCTCCTGCATCATCCGGTACTCGCCGGGCCCCACGCCCTCCGGCGGCACGAAGGCCGGGACCTGCCGGGCCTTCTCGTAGTTGAAGCCGACGTCCGTGACCAGGTCCCGTACGACGGGGAAGGCCCGCAGCGGGGTGACCGTGATCGTCTCCTCGCGGTCGAACACCGACATCCGGGTCATGCACATCAGCCGGGGCCGCCCGTTGATCTCGGCGGAGCACGACCCGCACTTGCCCGCCTTGCAGTTCCAGCGGACGGCCAGATCGGGCGCCTGGGTGGCCTGGAGGCGGTGGATGATGTCGAGGACGACCTCGCCGTCGTTCACCTCGACCCGGAAGTCCTCCAGGTCCCCGCCCCCGACATCGCCGCGCCACACCTTGAAGCGGGCCTCGTAGCTGCTCACTGGTAGAGCTCCTCTTCGGCGAGGTACTTGACCAGCTCCTCCTTCTCGAAGAGGGCGAGCAGGTCCTGGCGGACGGGTTCGGTGGTCTCCCGGACGAGGTCGATCTGGCCGCTCTCGGGGTCGGTGGCCGCGAGGCCGCCCGTCGGGTCGGCCAGCCGGCACAGCAGGTTGACGTTGCGCCAGCGGCGGTCCATCTCCGGATGGTCCTCACGGGTGTGGCCGCCGCGGGACTCGGTGCGCTCCAGCGCCGCCCGCGCCACGCACTCGCTGACCAGCAGCATGTTCCGCAGGTCCAGCGCGAGGTGCCAGCCCGGGTTGAACTGCCGGTGCCCCTCGACCCCGGCCCGGTGGGCCCGTACCCGCAGCTCGGCGAGCTTCTCCAGCGCCTGCTCCATCTCGGCCTCGCGCCGGATGATGCCGACCAGGTCGTTCATGGCCTGCTGGAGCTCCTGGTGCAGGGTGTACGGGTTCTCCGGCGGCCGTCCGGCGTCCACGGACCCGGCCGGGCCCTCCGCCGAGAAGGGCCGCAGCGCCTCCGCCGCCGCGCTGTCGATCTGGGGGTCGCTGACGCCAGGGCGCTCGAACGCCTGCGCCGCCGCGTGCTCGGCGGCGTGCCAGCCCGCCCGGCGGCCGAAGACCAGCAGGTCGGAGAGCGAGTTGCCGCCGAGCCGATTGGAGCCGTGCATCCCGCCGGCGACCTCACCGGCAGCGAACAGCCCCGGCACCCCGCGGGCCGCCGCCGTGTCCGAGTCGACCGCGATACCGCCCATGACGTAGTGGCAGGTCGGCCCGACCTCCATCGGCTCGGCGGTGATGTCGACGTCCGCCAGCTCCTTGAACTGGTGGTACATCGACGGCAGCCGGCGCTTGATGACCTCCGCCGGCATCCGGGTGGACACGTCCAGGAAGACCCCGCCGTGCGGCGAGCCCCGGCCCGCCTTCACCTCGGCGTTGATCGCGCGGGCCACCTCGTCGCGGGGGAGCAGCTCGGGAGGGCGCCGGTTGTTGTCCGGGTCCTCGTACCAGCGGTCGCCCTCCTCCTCCGACTCGGCGTACTTCTCCTTGAAGACGTCCGGGACGTAGTCGAACATGAACCGCTTGCCCTCGGAGTTGCGCAGCACCCCGCCGTCGCCGCGCACCGACTCGGTGACCAGGATGCCCTTCACGGACGGCGGCCAGACCATGCCCGTCGGATGGAACTGCACGAACTCCATGTTGAGCAGCGGCGCCCCGGCGAGCAGCGCGAGCGCGTGCCCGTCGCCCGTGTACTCCCAGGAGTTCGACGTCACCTTGAAGGACTTGCCGATGCCGCCGGTCGCGATGACCACGGACGGGGCCTCCAGGACGAAGAAGCGGCCGGTCTCCCGCTCGTAGGCGAAGACCCCGGAGACGCGGCGGCCGTCCTTGAGGATCCGGGTGACCGTGCACTCCTGATAGACCTTCAGCCGGGACTCGTAGTCCCCGGTCTCCTTCTTGTCCTCCTGCTGGAGGGAGACGATCTTCTGCTGGAGGGTGCGGATCAGCTCCAGACCGGTGCGGTCGCCGACGTGCGCGAGACGCGGGTACTCGTGCCCGCCGAAGTTGCGCTGCGAGATCCGGCCGTCCTTCGTCCGGTCGAAGAGCGCGCCCCAGGTCTCCAGCTCCCACACCCGCTGCGGCGCCTCCTGGGCGTGCAGCTCGGCCATCCGCCACTGGTTGAGGAACTTGCCGCCGCGCATGGTGTCGCGGAAGTGCACCTTCCAGTTGTCGTGCTCGTTGGCGTTGGCCATGGCCGCCGCGATACCGCCCTCGGCCATCACGGTGTGCGCCTTGCCGAACAGCGACTTGCAGATCACGGCTGTACGGGCGCCCCGCTCCCGTGCCTCGATCGCCGCGCGGAGGCCGGCGCCCCCGGCACCGACCACGACGACGTCCCACTCCTGCCGGTCGACCACGGACATGTGTTCAGTCCCCACCAAATCTAGAAGAAGCGCGGATCGTCGAAGACCCCGGACGCGACGAGATAGACGTAGAAGTCGGCGAGCGCGACGCTCACCAGCGACGCCCAGGCGAGCTGCATGTGGCGGGCGTTGAGCCGCCCGATCCACTGCCACATGCGGTAGCGCACGGGGTGCTTGGAGAAGTGCTTGAGCTTGCCGCCGACGATGTGCCGGCAGGAGTGGCAGGAGAGGGTGTACGCCCAGATCAGCACGATGTTGGCGAGGAAGACGAGGGTGCCGAGGCCCATGTGGCCCCAGGCGTAGTCCTCGTCACGGAAGGCGAGCACCGTGTCGTACGTGAGGATGCCGGCGACCAGCAGCGCCGCGTAGAAGAAGTACCGGTGGACGTTCTGCAGGATCAGCGGGAAGCGGGTCTCACCGGAGTACTTCTTGTGCGGCTCCGCGACCGCGCAGGCGGGGGGCGACATCCAGAAGCCCCGGTAGTACGCCTTGCGGTAGTAGTAGCAGGTCAGCCGGAAGCCCAGCGGGAAGATCAGGATGATGATCGCCGGCGAGATCCCCCACCAGCTCCCGAAGAGCTCCCAGTTCGGCCCGCCGCGCATCGGTTCGCAGTTCTCCGCGAGGCAGGGCGAGTAGAAGGGGGACACGTACGGTGCCGCGTAGTAGTCCGCGTTGGCGAAGGCCCGCCAGGTCGAGTACACGATGAACGCCAGCAGACCGGCCGCGGTGGCGGCGGGGGCCAGCCACCAGCGGTCGGTCCGCAGGTGCGGGGCGTCGATCGCGGCGCGGGTACCGGTGTGTACGCCGCCGCTGTTCAGATGGGGTTCCGTACCAGTGGCCAATGCATGACTCCGGTCGGGTGAGGGGGGACGGATCAGGGGGCGCGGCGGTCCCGGGCGCCGAGACCCTCGTCGTCCGTGTCGATCCACAGCGAGTCGTCGTACGGCGTGTCGGGGATGGTGACGAGCTCCGGCTTGCGCGGGGCGGACGGGCTCGCCGCGGCCTCCCGCAGCAGTGCGACGCTCTCGCGCAGATGGTTGGCGTCGGTGCGCACGCGGCGCATCTCCAGCCCCGCCGTGCCCAGCTGCTTCTCCAGGCGGCCGACGGACCGGGCCAGGTCGTCCAGACAGCGCTGGACGGCGATCAAATCGTCGTGCACGGACATGACGTGACCTCACTTCCGTGGGCCCTGCGGCCCTGGGTGGCAACGTTCATGCGCCTGCGAGTGTTGCGCGTCACACCTGCCTCTGTGAAGGCGTGTGCAGCGATTGGCGTATTGCGCGCCATGGACGCGCGCTCGCACGCGCTCTGTGTGCGCCGGTGGATCGAAGGAGTGTGCGGGGCGCTGTGCTCCGCACGGGTGGCCTTGAGCGCCCCCGGCGCCGTGTCGGCTCCGGCTGGCGAACCCTTTCCTCTTCAGTGGGGTGCCGTAGATCTGATCAGCACCAAAATACCGCCAAACGTGATCAGAACGCACTAATTGTCACCGGCGGGAGCCGCTCCCCGGAGGTACGCAGATGTCCCATGACGGTGTCGGAACCAGGCCCGGCCGCGGCTCGGTCATGCGCGCGGCCGCCTTCCTCACCGCGGGAGTGCTGGCGCTGCCGGTGCTCTCCGGCTGCAGCGACCCGGACCCGGCGGGCAAGCCGCTGGCCGGCCAGGACATCGCCCCGGCCGCCCGGGCGCGGATCGCCGACGGCGGCACCCTGCGCTGGGCGGTCGACACCGTGCCGGAGACGCTGAACACCTTCCAGTCGGACGCCGACGCCACCACGTCCCGGATCGCCCAGGCCACGCTGCCCTCGATGTACCGGCTCGACGAGAGCGGGCGCCCCGAGCGCAACGAGGCGTATCTGGAGTCCGCCAAGGTCGTCGAGACCGAGCCCAAGCAGGTCGTGCTGTACAAGCTCAACCAGCAGGCCGTCTGGAGCGACGGCCGGGAGATCGGCGCCGCCGACTTCGCCGCCCAGTGGCGGGCGCTGTCCGGCAAGGACAGCGCCTACTGGACCGCCCGCAACGCCGGCTACGACCGCATCCAGAAGATCGAACGCGGCGACAACGACCTGGAGGTGCGGGTCACCTTCGCCCGCCCCTACGCCGACTGGCAGTCGCTGTTCTCGCCGCTGTACCCGAAGGAGGTCATGGGCACGCCGGACTCCTTCAACGACGGGGCGCGGCGCAAGCTCAAGGTCAGCGCCGGCCCGTTCACCGTGCGCAAGATCGACCGCAAGGGCGACGAGATCCGGCTCACCCGCAATCCCCGCTGGTGGGGCGAGCCCGCCAAGCTGAACGAGATCGTGCTGCGCGCCGTCCCCCGCGACGAGCGGGCCGCCGAACTGGCCGCCGGACGCCTCGACCTCGCCGACGTCGACCCGGCCGCCGCCCGGCGCATCGCGATCGCCGCCCCGCGCCCCGAGAACCCCTCGGCCGGCCCGTCCGGCACCCCGCTGATGGGCCCCGACCTGCGCAAGCTGACCTCCGTGCAGCGCAAGGACAAGGAGCGGTTCCACGGCTTCGAGGTCCGCAAGTCCCTCGAGCCCGCCTACACCCAGCTCGCCCTCAACGGCGGCGGCGACGGCCCGCTCGCCGACGAGCGGGTGCGCCGGGCCGTGGCCCGCGCCCTGGACCGGGAGAAGATCGCCGAAACGGTCCTGCGGCCGCTCGGACTGCCCGCCGAGCCGGTCGGCAGCCACCTCGCGCTGTCCGGACAGGCCGCGTACGCCGACAACAGCGGGGCGATCGGCGGCCAGGACACCGCCGAGGCACAGGCCCTCCTCGCGGACGCCGGCTGGGTGCCGGGCGGCCCCGTGAAGGAGAAGAAGAAGGGGGAGAAGGCCGCCGGCAGCGAGGCCGACAAGACCGGCAAGAAGGAGGGAGGGAAGGAGGAGGAGAAGGACTCCGAGTCGAAGACGGACAAGAAGACGGACAAGAAGTCCGACGACGGCACCTACATCGTCGGCGACGACAACAAGGGTGCCGACGAGCAGGACAGCCGGCCGCTCGCCCAGGACGGCAAGCAGTACGGCGGCAAGCAGCTGTCCGGCGGGGCGCCCGGCGCGTACGCCCCGCAGGGCACGGCCGCTCCCGCCGCCGCGACCCGGCAGCTCGCCAAGGACGGCAAGGCGCTGACACTGCGGTTCGTCGTGCCGGACGGCGAGGGGTCGGGGACCCTGCGCACGGTGGCGGACCGGATCGGCCACATGCTGAAGCGGGTCGGCATCCGCACCGAGATCACCAAGGTCTCGGACGAGAGCTACTTCAAGGACCACATCGCGTCCGGCCAGTACGACCTCGCCCTCTACTCCTGGCCGGCCTCCGCCTTCCCCGCGACCGACGCCCGGCCGATCTACGCCAAGCCGGTCCCGGCCGCCGACGGCTCCCTGAACGTCGAGCAGAACTACACCCGGGTCGGCACCGACCAGGTCGACCAGCTCTTCGAGCAGGCGGTCAGCACACTCGACGAGTCCGAGTCCCGCTCCCTGATCCGCAAGGCGGACTCCCGTATCTGGGCCGCGGCCGGCTCGATCCCCCTCTACCAGCGTCCCCAGCTGACGGCCGCGCGCAGCAACCTCGCCAACGCCGGCGCCTTCGGGTTCGGCGCCCCGGTCTTCGAGGACATGGGCTTCCTGAAGAAGGGTGCCGCGGGCCAGCCGGCCCCCTCGGCGTCGTAGCCGATCACAGTCGGAAGCCGCTCACGGGCGCCGCGCGGGCCGAAAGGGGCCCCGCGGCGCCCTTCGCGTGCTCCAAAGGGCGGCTGACCTGCGTCGTCACATCCCGCCAAGCCCCCGCCCCGCAAGCCCCGTACCATGGGGTGAGGCCGTGGCATGTTCCGCCCGGCAGGGCCCGCGTAACACAGACGTACGCAGCAGGGCCGTCCTCACACTCCGGGAGTACGCCGCAATATGGCCACGCGCCACGACATCCGCAACGTCGCCATCGTCGCCCACGTCGACCACGGTAAGACCACCATCGTCGACGGCATGCTGAAGCAGGCCGGTGCCTTCGCCGCCCACCAGCTCGAAGGCGTCGACGACCGCATGATGGACTCGAACGACCTGGAGCGTGAGAAGGGCATCACGATCCTCGCCAAGAACACGGCGGTGAAGTATCACCCCAAGGACGGCGGGGACCCGATCACGATCAACATCATCGACACCCCCGGCCACGCCGACTTCGGTGGCGAGGTCGAGCGCGGTCTGTCGATGGTCGACGGCGTGGTGCTGCTCGTCGACGCCTCCGAGGGCCCGCTCCCGCAGACCCGGTTCGTGCTGCGCAAGGCCCTCCAGGCCCGCCTGCCGATCATCCTCTGCATCAACAAGACGGACCGTCCGGACGCCCGGATCGACGAGGTCGTCAACGAGACCTACGACCTCTTCCTCGACCTGGACGCCGACGAGGAGCAGATCGAGTTCCCGATCGTCTACGCCTGCGGCCGCGACGGCATCGCCTCGCTGACCAAGCCGGCCGACGGCACCGTCCCGGAGGACTCCACCAGCCTGGAGCCGTTCTTCTCGACGATCCTCCAGCACATCCCGGCGCCGACCTACGACGAGGACGCCCCGCTCCAGGCCCACGTCACCAACCTGGACGCCGACAACTTCCTCGGCCGTATCGCCCTGCTGCGCGTCCACCAGGGCGAGCTGAAGAAGGGGCAGACCGTCGCGTGGATGAAGCGCGACGGCTCCGTCACCAACGTGCGCATCTCCGAGCTGATGATGACCGAGGCGCTCACCCGCAAGCCGGCCGAGAAGGCGGGCCCGGGTGACATCTGCGCGGTCGCCGGCATCACGGACATCATGATCGGCGAGACGCTGGCCGACCCGGAGAACCCGGTCCCGCTGCCGCTCATCACGGTCGACGAGCCCGCGATCTCCATGGTCATCGGCACCAACACCTCCCCGCTGGTCGGCCGTGGCGGCACCGGCAAGGGCGCCGACGCGAAGGCGGCCGTCAAGGACCGCAAGGTCACCGCCCGCCAGGTCAAGGACCGCCTGGACCGCGAGCTGATCGGCAACGTCTCGCTCCGCGTCCTGGACACCGAGCGCCCCGACGCCTGGGAGGTCCAGGGCCGCGGCGAGCTGGCGCTGGCCATCCTGGTCGAGCAGATGCGCCGTGAGGGCTTCGAGCTGACCATCGGCAAGCCGCAGGTGGTCACCAAGGAGGTCGACGGCAAGACCTACGAGCCCGTCGAGCGCATGACCATCGACGTGCCCGAGGAGCACATGGGCGCCGTCACGCAGCTCATGGGTGTCCGCAAGGGCCGGATGGACAACATGTCCAACCACGGCTCGGGCTGGGTGCGCCTGGAGTTCGTCGTGCCCTCCCGCGGTCTGATCGGCTTCCGTACCGAGTTCCTGACCCAGACCCGCGGCACCGGTATCGCGCACTCGATCCACGAGGGCCACGAGCCCTGGTTCGGGACGCTGACGACCCGTAACAACGGCTCCCTGGTCGCCGACCGCTCCGGCGCCGTCACCGCGTTCGCGATGACGAACCTTCAGGAGCGCGGCGTGCTGTTCGTCGAGCCCGGCACCGAGGTGTACGAGGGCATGATCGTCGGCGAGAACTCCCGCGCCGACGACATGGACGTCAACATCACCAAGGAGAAGAAGCTCACCAACATGCGGTCGTCCACGGCCGATGTGGCCGAGTCGATCGTCCCGCCGCGCAAGCTGTCGCTGGAGCAGTCCCTGGAGTTCTGCCGCGACGACGAGTGCGTCGAGGTGACCCCGGAGGCCGTCCGCATCCGCAAGGTGAACCTGGACGCCCGCGAGCGCGCCCGCGCCGCGAGCCGCGCCAAGCACGGCTGACGTACGTCCCGACGGCGCCGGGCGCCCCCTGCCGGGGGTGTCCGGCGCCGTCGTGCGTCCGGGGCCGGTGAGAGGCGTACGTGAACGGCATAGGGAAAACCCTTGAATCCGATGTGAGATGCCGGAGAACGGGACAGGTCGCACTATCCTGCCCGCAAGCAGAGGCGGTGCGACTGCCGGTAACCGCGGGTCCGGTGACGCACCGTGCCGGTCCTCGCGGCCGGCGTGTGGCGGGTGGCACAGCACCCCGCGGGCACCCTCCCTTTTCGGCGGGTGAGCGGCAACCCATTTTCGAGACGGGCGTCCGCTATACGGACGGCCAGCTCCGATAGATGTGTAACAAGTCCGTTTCGTAGTGATCTCTCGCCAAACCCTTTGTCCGGATTTTGGAAGGCCTGGCCCCTATCTGTGATCGAACCGAGACCTCGAGACTGTGGTTCGTCGTGTGGCCGATGGCAGATAGTTAGGCGCGTAGAGCTCGTCTGAACGGGTCACGCGCTGACTGCGCCGACTCTCGAGCGCGGGGGGCACCTGACGACTTTCGGCACCGGAACGGGACCGAAAGGTGTCGTGTGCCTCTCTTTGCGGTGAACCAGCGGATTCATGAGGAGGAACCCATGCGAGGTGCCACAAGCGCCATATGGGTCGCGTCGTCCCCGATGGCAGGTGTAGGCCCCGCGGGTGCGCTCAGTGCCGTCACGGTGGTTGCGTTCGCGACGCGGCGTCGCGAACTTCCTTGACGACTCGTTCCGTTGGCCGGCCCCCAGCCGGTCGCGAGCCAGGGTTCCCCCAGGGGCGGCCGACGCCCCTCCGTCGTTGTTCCCCCTCGCGCGCTGCGGATACGTACGCCGTGCGAAGGCCGCCGGGCCAGTGTTCCTCCCCGGTGACCTCCAACCTGTGAAATGGACGAATCATGACGAGTCCAATCGAGCTTGAGGGTGTTGACACCTCCTCCGCCTTGGACAAAGAGAGCGCGTCACCGAGCAAGGCCGAGGAGCCGAAGAAGCTCGCGGGGCGCAGCCCCAGCCAGTTGATGTGGGCGCGGTTCAAGCGCGACCGGACCGGCGTGGTGTCCGCTTTCGTCGTCCTGTTCTTCTTCTTGATCGCCGCCGCCGCGCCGCTGATCGCGAAGGTCTACGGCAAGGACCCGTACACGCTGTACGGCCAGGACAGGCCCGAGCTTCTGGACATGTTCACCATGCCCGCGAAGCCCGCCGGAGGTATCGACGGCGAGTTCTGGTTCGGCATCGAGCCGGGCCTCGGCCGTGACGTCCTCACGCAGCTGATCTACGGCATCCGGACCTCGCTGGCCACCGCCCTCGCCGCGACGCTCATCATGACCATCCTGGGTGTGCTGATCGGCCTCGCCGGCGGCTACTTCGGCGGCCGTATCGACTACTGGCTCGGCCGGATGACCGACTTCTTCATGGCGCTGCCCAGCCAGCTGTTCTTCGTCGCCGCGATGCCGGTCATCACCACGGTGTTCGTGGCCCCCGACGAGGAGACGCCCACTTACGTGCGGACCAGCGCGATCATCATCGTGCTGTCCTTCCTGGGCTGGATGAGCATGGCGCGTATCGTCCGCGGCGCCACGCTGTCGCTGCGCGACCGCGAGTTCATCGAGGCCGCCCGGATCTCCGGTGCCTCGCCCTGGCGGATCATCCGCAAGGAGCTTCTGCCCAACATCGTCACCCCCACGCTGGTGCAGGCCACCCTGACGCTGCCCAGCACGATCCTCAGCATCGCGTTCCTGTCCTTCGTGGGCGTCGGATACGTCGAACCCACCCCGGACTGGGGCCGGATGTTCGCCATCGGCGCCAACATCGTCGAGCAGGACCCGTACTACATGCTCTTCCCCGGCATCGCCATGGTGATCTTCGTCGTGGCGTTCAACCTCCTGGGCGACTCGGTACGGGACGCCTTCGACCCCAAGACGGGACGCTGACCCTCCTCGGGCCATCTCCCACCCTCCCCCCACACTCCCGCTCGGCCGGCCCCGGCGCCGTACGGCACCGTCCGGCCCAGTACCAGCAGTGCTCACTACTCACAGGCAGGTGGATCGTCTCCATGAGCATCTTCCGTAACCGCGCCGCTTCGGCCGCCATAGTCGCGGTCGCCGCGGGCGCCCTGACCCTCACCGCCTGCGGCGGGGGCGGCGGTGGCTCCAGCAAGGACAACAGCAAGACCAAGGACGATGCCAAGGCGCAGTCCAAGCCGGTGCAGATCGGTGACGCGAAGGCGTCGACCGGTCCGGCTCCCGCGGTCCCCGGTGCCAAGCCCGGCGGCGTCGCGACCGTGTACCAGGAGGCCGACTTCTCCCACCTGGACCCGGGCCAGATCTACGTCTCCGACGGCAAGCTGCTCAGCCGTCTGATCTTCCGCGGCCTGACCCAGTACGACGAGGACGACCAGGGCAACCTGACCGTCGTGGGCGACCTCGCCACCGACGCGGGCAAGGTCTCGGACGGCGGCAAGACCTGGACCTACACCCTCAAGGACAACCTGAAGGACGAGAACGGCAACCCGATCAACTCGGCGGACATCCGCCACACGGTCGAGCGCCTGTACGCGTCCTACATCACGGACGGCCCGACCTACCTGCAGCAGGCGCTGTCGGGTGCCGGCACCACCTACCGCAAGGCCTACCCGGGTCCGGACAAGGGCAAGCACCTGCCGAAGACCGTCCTGGACACCCCGGACGACAAGACGATCGTCTTCCACTTCAAGGAGGCCCAGGTCGACCTCCCGCAGATGCTGACCATGCCCGGTTACAGCGTCGTGCCCGAGGAGACGGACACCAAGGAGAAGTACGACAACGACCCGGTCGCCCTGGGTCCGTACAAGATCGCCGACTTCAAGCCCGGCAAGTCCATGAAGCTGGTCAAGAACGACAAGTGGGACCCCAAGTCCGACTCCGTTCGCCACCAGTACGTCGACGGCTTCGACATCGAGATGAACCACGATGACGAGGACCAGACCAAGACGCTGCTCGCCGACCAGGGCGGGGCCAAGAACGCGATGATGTTCACCGGCCAGGTCGCCACCACGCAGCTGCAGCAGGTCGTGGGCAACAAGGCCGCGATGAAGCGCACCATCCAGGGCTACGCGCCGTACGTGTGGCAGCTCAACTTCAACCTCGACCGCGTCAAGGACAAGAAGCTGCGCGACGCGATCACCCTCGCGCTGCCCTCCGCCTCGGTCTTCAAGGCCGACGGTGGCGCCTACGGCGGTGAGGTCGCCAACTCCCTGATGTCGCCCACCACCCCGGGCTACGACGAGGCGTTCGACCCGTTCAACCGCAAGGGCAAGCCGAACGGTGACATCGAGGCCGCCAAGAAGCTCATCAAGGAGGGCGGCTTCGAGGGCAAGAAGCTCGTCTACGCCTACGGCAACACCCCGGTCCGCCAGCAGCAGGCCGTGCTGATCGCCACCGCCCTGGAGAAGATCGGTCTCGACATCCAGAAGAAGGAGATCGACTCCGCCACCTGGTACGAGCAGGTCGGCAAGGTCAAGAACGGCTACGACCTGTACATGACCGGTTGGGGTCAGGACTGGCCGTCGGCGTCCACCGTCTTCCCGCCGCTGTACGACGGCAAGCAGATCCAGGACGGTGCGTCGAACTACTCGCACATCAACGACCCGAAGGTCAACTCGGAGATCGAGCGGATCGCGAAGATCACCGACACGACCGAGGCCACCAAGGCCTGGGCCGAGCTGAACGAGTACATCTCCAAGGAAGTCAACCCGGCCGCGCCGATCTACTACACCAAGGTCTTCCAGATCTTCGGTTCGAACATCGGCGGCATCCGCTACAGCTCGGACTCGAGCTACGTGGACGTCACCCGCGTCTTCCTGAAGAAGTAACCCGCCAGGTCGGGGCGACGGTGGTGGGCGCGCGGCGGAGCGCCCACCACCCGTCCCCACCCCCCTGCCAGACCCCCTTCGATTGCCGCCGTCCTGAGAGCAGCTGCCTGCCATGCTTCAATTCCTCATCCGCCGGACATTCGGCGCGGCGCTGATTCTGCTGTTGATCAGTGCGTTCACGTTCTTCATGTTCTTCGCCATCCCGCAGGACCCGGCCACTCTGGCCTGTGGAAAGAACTGCACTCCGGACGCGCTGGCGATCATTCACAAGAACCTCGGCCTCGACAAGCCGGTCACCGTCCAGTACTGGACGTTCCTCGTCGGCATCTTCGCCGGCCGTGACTTCGCCGTCGGCCACTGCGCCGCCCCCTGCTTCGGCGTCTCCTTCGCCAACAACCAGAACGTCTGGGACACGATCGTCGACCGCTTCCCGCTGACGCTCTCGCTGACCGTCGGAAGCCTCCTGGTCTTCCTCTTCCTCGGCCTCGGCGCCGGTCTGCTGGCCGCCAAGAACCGCGGCACCTGGATCGACAAGCTGTTCAGCTCCGGCTCGCTGGTCGTCAGCTCCCTGCAGATCTACTTCCTCGGCCCGCTGGTCCTGCTCGCGCTCGTCTACAGCACCGGCTGGCTCGAGAAGCCGAAGTACGTGCCCTTCTCCGAGGATCTCGGCGGCTGGTTCATGGGCCTGCTGATCCCCTGGGTCGTCATGGCGACCATCTTCACCGCCAACTACACGCGTATGAGCCGCTCCTCGATGATCGAGCAGCTCCAGGAGGAACACGTCAGAGCCGCGCGTGCCAAGGGCATGTCGGCCAACTACACCTTCTTCCGCTACGCGTGGCGCGGCTCCCTGATCCCGATCGTCACCATCCTCGGCATCGACCTGTCCTCCCTGCTCTCGGGCGGCATGGTGACCGAACTGACCTTCGGCCTGGCGGGGCTCGGCCGGCTCGCTCTCGAGTCCGTGACCAACAAGGACCTGCCGATGCTGATGGGCGTCATGCTGGTCAGCGCCGCGCTCATCATCGTCTTCAACCTGATCGTGGACGCCCTGTACGCCGTCATCGACCCGCGCGTGCGCCTGTCCTAGGAGAACCACCGTGACCACTCAGACCAAGCCTGAAGAGGCCGCTGCTCCCGCCTCGGGGGACGCCTTTCTCTCGGTGCGCGACCTCAAGGTCCACTTCTCCACCGAGGACGGCATCGTCAAGGCGGTGGACGGGCTCTCCTTCGACCTCGAGCGCGGCAAGACCCTCGGGATCGTGGGCGAGTCCGGTTCCGGCAAGTCCGTGACCAACCTCGCCGTCCTCGGTCTGCACAACCGCAAGACGACGACGATCGACGGCTCCATCACGCTGGACGGCCAGGAGCTGACCGACGCCAGCGAGAAGAAGCTGGAGACGCTGCGCGGCAAGAAGATGGCGATGATCTTCCAGGACGCGCTGACCGCCCTGTCGCCCTACTACACGGTGGGCCGGCAGATCGCCGAGCCGTTCATGAAGCACACCGGCGCCTCCAAGCGGGACGCCCGGGTGCGTGCCATCGATCTGCTGGAGAAGGTCGGCATCCCGCACCCGCAGCAGCGCGTGGACGACTACCCGCACCAGTTCTCCGGTGGTATGCGCCAGCGCGCCATGATCGCCATGGCGCTGGCCTGCGACCCGGACCTGCTGATCGCCGACGAGCCGACCACCGCGCTCGACGTGACCGTGCAGGCGCAGATCCTCGACCTGCTCAAGGACCTGCAGCAGGAGTTCGGCTCCGCGATCATCATGATCACCCACGACCTCGGCGTGGTCGCCAACATGGCGGACGACATCCTCGTGATGTACGCCGGCCGGGCCGTGGAGCGCGGCACGGTGCGCGAGGTGCTGAAGACGCCTCAGCACCCGTACACCTGGGGCCTGCTCGGTTCGATGCCGCGGCTGTCCTCGAGCGTCGACGAGCCGCTGCTGCCGATCCCCGGCTCGCCGCCGTCCCTGCTGAACCCGCCGTCGGGCTGCCCGTTCCACCCGCGGTGCGCGCACACCGACAAGGTGCAGGGCGGGCTGTGCGCGGGGGAGCGGCCGGCGCTCGCCGCCGGGCGTGCCGCCGCCTGCCACCTGACGGGGGAGCAGCGGCAGCAGGTCTTCATCGACACGATTCAGCCCCGGCTGGGCTGAGCGGAAACCGGCGACTGGGGCATCACCATGAGCGACAAGAACAACACGACCACGGCGGTCGCCGACGCCGTCCCGCAGCAGCGGGGCAGCGACGAGGCACCGCTGATGAAGGTCAGCGGACTGACCAAGCACTTCCCGATCAAGGGCGGCTTCCCGATCCGGCGCACCGTCGGCCACGTCAAGGCCGTCGACGGCGTGGACTTCGAGGTCTACCCGGGCGAGAGCCTCGGCCTCGTCGGTGAGTCCGGCTGCGGCAAGTCGACCACCGGCCGGCTGCTGACCCGGCTCTACGAGCCGACCGCGGGCACCATCGAGTACAAGGGCCAGGACATCAGCCGGGCCGACCGCCGCAAGCTGGCGCCGATCCGGTCCGAGATCCAGATGATCTTCCAGGACCCGTACGCGTCGCTGAACCCGCGGCAGACGGTCGGCACGATCATCTCCGGCCCGATGGAGATCAACGGGATCAACCCTCCCGGCGGCCGCGAGAAGCGCGTCCGTGAGCTCCTGGAGATCGTCGGTCTCAACCCGGAGCACTACAACCGCTTCCCGCACGAGTTCTCCGGCGGCCAGCGCCAGCGCATCGGCGTCGCGCGCGCCATCGCGCTGGAGCCGAAGCTGATCGTCGCCGACGAGCCGGTCTCGGCCCTCGACGTGTCGATCCAGGCCCAGGTGGTGAACCTGCTGCAGGAAGTGCAGCGGGAGATGGGCATCGCGTTCGTCTTCATCGCCCACGACCTGGCGATCGTCCGGCACTTCTCGGAGCGCGTCGCGGTCATGTACCTCGGCAAGATCGTCGAGATCGCCGACCGTGACTCGATCTACAACGGCCCGCGGCACCCGTACACGCACGCGCTGCTGTCCGCCGTCCCGGACGCCGACATCGACGCGACCAAGCGGGAGCGCATCCGGCTCGCCGGCGACGTGCCCTCGCCGATCATGCCGCCCTCCGGCTGCCGCTTCCGCACCCGCTGCTGGAAGGCGACGGAGAAGTGCGCGACGGAGGAGCCGCCGCTGCTGCACATCGAGGGCAGCAAGCCCGGTCACCTGACCGCGTGCCACTACCCGGAGGAGCCCACCATCGCGGACCGGGGCGAGGACGTCGTCCTGGACGCCGGCCTCAAGGCCCTGGAGGGTGTCTCCGACCACGACGGGCCGGTCTCCAAGAGCTGACCCCTGGTCACACGCACGAGGACCGGGGTGCGAGCGCCGCAGCAGGCGCTCGCACCCCGGTCCTCGTGCGTGTCAGGCCGGTGCCGTCGCCCGCGCCCAGTGACAGGCCACCTGGGCGTGCGGGCCCCCGTCGAGGATCTCCGGGTCCTCGGTGCGGCAGGCGTCCGCCACCCCCGCCCGCTCCGCCTCCCCGCTCGCCAGCACCGGGCAGCGGGCGTGGAAGCGGCAGCCGGGCGGTACCCGTGACGGGTCCGGCGGCTCCCCGCTGAGGATCACCGGATCACCGGGCGCCTCCGGCAGGACCGACAAAAGCGCCCGTGTGTACGGGTGCCGCGGTGCCGTCAGGACCTGCTCGACGTCCCCGGTCTCCACGATCCGGCCCAGGTACATCACCGCCACCCGGTCCGCGATGTTCCACGCCAGCCCCAGATCGTGCGTCACCACCAGCGCGGACAGCCCGAGTTCGGTGCGCAGGCGCAGCAGCAGGGCCAGGATCTCGCCCCGCACGGAGGCGTCCAGGGAGGCCACCGGCTCGTCCGCGACGAGGAGTTCGGGCGCGAGGACCAGAGCGCCGGCGATGACCACGCGCTGGCGCTGCCCGCCCGACAGCTCGTGCGGATAGCGCAGGAAGAACCGCTCGGGCGGCCGCAGCCCCGCCCGGGACAGCGCCCCGGCCACCGCCGCACGCTCGTCGCCGGTGTACCCGTGGATGCGCAGCCCTTCCGCCACCGCCTCGTACACGGTGTGCCGGGGGTTCAGGGAGCCCGTCGGGTCCTGGAGGACGAGCTGGACACGGCGCCGGTACGCCTTGAGGGCGCGCGCGTCGGGCCGTACCTCCTCCCCGTCGAAGACGACCCGCCCGCTGGTCGGCCGGACCAGCCCGAGCAGGGCGCGGGCCAGGGTCGTCTTGCCGCAGCCGGACTCGCCGACCAGGGCGACGATCTCCCCGGCACCGATGTCCAGTTCGACCCCGTCCACCGCACGGGCGGGCGGGGCGCCGTGCCTGCCGGGGAACGTGACGTGCAGGTCCCGTGCGCTCAGCAGGGTCATGTTCCGCTCCTCGCGTCCTGGGCCGCGCCCACGTGCACACACGCCGCCCGTCGGCCCGTGCCCGAGAACCGCAGGGCCGGATTGTCGGCCGCGCAGGAGTCACACGCGCAGGTGGGCGGGGCGCCGTGCCTGCCGGGGAAGGTGACGTGCAGGTCCCGTGCGCTCAGCAGGGTCATGTTCCGCTCCTCGCGTCCTGGGCCGCGCCCACGTGCACACAGGCCGCCCGCCGGCCCGTGCCCGAGACGCGCAGCGCCGGGTCGTCGACCGCGCAGGACTCCAGCGCGACCGGGCAGCGGGGGTGGAAGGCGCACCCGGAGGGCAGGTCCGACGGGTCCGGCGGGTCGCCGGGCAGACCGCGCGGGGCGAACCGGGACGCCGGGTCGCCGATCCTCGGGAACGCCTCCGACAGCGCCCACGCGTAGGGGTGCCCGGCGTCCTCGTACACCGTGCGCGCCGGGCCCTCCTCGACCACCCGGCCCGCGTACATCACCGCCATCCGGTCGCAGGTCTCGGCGAGGACGGCGAGGTCGTGGCTGATCGCGACGAGCCCGAGCTCCTGCTCGGCGACGAGCCCCTCGATGAGCCGCAGGATCTGCGCCTGGATCATCACGTCCAGCGCGGTCGTCGGCTCGTCGGCGACGACGAGGCGGGGGTCGCAGGCCAGCGCCATCGCGATCATGACGCGCTGGCGCTGCCCGCCGGACAGCTCGTGCGGATACGCCGAGGCCCGCGCCGCCGGGAGCCCGACCTGCTCCAGGAGTTCCCCGGTGCGCCGGCGGGCGGCGGCCGGGGTCGCCCTGCGGTGCAGCAGGATCGGCTCGGCGATCTGGTCCCCGACGCGGTGCACGGCGTTCAGCGAGTGCATCGCGCCCTGGAAGACGATCGACGCCCCGGCCCAGCGCACCGCGCGCACCCGGCCCCACCGCATGGTGAGGACGTCCTCGCCGTCCAGCAGGACCTCGCCGCCGACCCGGGTGCCGGGCGGCAGCAGCCGCAGCAGGGCGAGGGCGAGCGTGGACTTGCCGCACCCCGACTCCCCGGCGATGCCGAGCTTCTGCCCGGCCTCCAGGCTCAGGTCGACCCCGCGGACGGCGGCCGCGCCGCCCGGGTAGGTCACCTCCAGGTTCCGGACCTCGAGGAGTGTCAACGGGCCACCCCCAGCCTGGGGTTGAGGACGGACTCCACCGCGCGCCCGCACAGCGTGAACGCGAGCGCGACGCCCGCGATCGCGAGGCCGGGCGGCACCAGGTACGACCAGTTCCCGGAGCTGACCGAGCCGGCCTCCCGGGCGTCCTGGAGCAGCCCGCCCCAGGACACGACGGTCGGGTCGCCCAGCCCCAGGAAGGCGAGCGTCGCCTCGGCGAGGATGGAGGAGGAGATCATCAGCGTCGTCTGGGCGAGGACCAGCGGCATCACATTGGGCAGGACGTGCCGGACCATGATGTGCCGGTGCCCGCCGCCCAGCGCCCGGGCCCGCTCGATGTACGGCCGGGCCTCCACGGCGAGGGTCTGCGCCCGCACCAGCCGGGCCGTGGTCGGCCAGGATGTGACACCGATGGCCAGCACGACCGTGGCCAGCGAGCGGGACATCACGGTGGCCAGCGCGATGGCGAGGACCAATGTCGGCATCACCAGGAACCAGTCGGTGATCCGCATGACCACCGTGGCGTACGCGCCCTTGAAGTGGCCCGCGGTGATGCCGACCAGGGTGCCGATCGCCACCGACAGCGCGGCCGCGAGCAGCCCCACGAGCAGCGACACCCGGGACCCCCACACCACCAGGCCGAGCAGGTCCCGCCCGAACCGGTCGGTGCCCAGCCAGAACTCGCCGCTCGGGGTCTCCAGCGGCTGTCCGGGCGCCCCGGTCACGCTGGACACGTCGGAGCCGACGGTGAGCGGCGCGGTCAGCGCGGCCAGCGCGAACAGGGCCAGCGCGGCCAGCCCCACCAGTCCGGCCCGGTGGGTGCGGTACTCCCGCCAGAAGCGCGCGGCGGACGCACGGCGCCGGCGTCGGGCGAGCGTCCGCGCGCTCGGCGCCTTCGGGCCGGCACCCCGGTCCGTCACCGGCTCCCCGGTCCCGGCCGTCATCGGCCCACCCGCGGGTCGAGCAGCGGGTACACGAGGTCGGCCAGGGTGTTCATGACGATCACCGTCCCGGCGAAGAAGAGGAACAGGCCCTGCACCAGCGGCAGGTCGGGCACGCTCAGCCCCTGGTAGAACAGCCCGCCGAGCCCCGGCCAGGAGAACACCGTCTCGACCAGGATGACGCCGGCGACGGTCCGGCCGAGGTTGACGAAGACGAGGGTCACGGTCGGCAGCAGCGCGTTCGGCACGGCGTGCCGGCGGCGCACCTGGTCGTCGCGGAGCCCCTTGGCGCGGGCCGTCGTCAGATAGTCGCCGCCCATCTCGTCCAGCAGCGCGGAGCGGGCCACCAGCAGCGTCTGGCCGTACTCGACCGCCACCAGCGTGACGACGGGCAGGACCAGGTGGTGGGCGACGTCGAGGACATGGGCGAATCCCTCCTCGCCGCCGGACTCCATGCCGCCGGTCGGGAACAGCCCGGGGACCGGGCCGATGCCGACGGCGAACACGATGATGAGCAGCAGGCCCAGCCAGAACGACGGCACGGAGTACAGGGTGAGCGCCAGACCGGTGTTCAGCCGGTCGCCGAGCCCGCCGTGCCGCCAGGCCGAGCGGGTGCCCAGCACGATGCCGAGCAGGGTGAACAGGACGAAGGCGGTGCCGGTGAGGAGCAGCGTGTTGGGCAGCGCCTCGGCGATCTTGTCGGTGACGGGCGCGTGGAACTGGTACGACGTCCCGAGATCGCCGGTGAGCGCCTTGCCGCAGTACTCGGTGAACTGCTGCCACAGCGGCAGGTCGAGCCCGAACTCCTCGCGGTAGGCGGCCATCTGCTCGGCCGAGACGGGCCGGCCGCCGGTCATGGTCTTGACCGGGTCGCCGGGGATCAGCCGGAACAGGAAGAACCCGGTGACGAGCACGGCGAACAGGGAGACGGCGGCGCCGCCCACCTTGCCCGCGCCGTAGCGCAGATAGCGCGTGGTGGTGCGCGCCCGCGGTCCGGGGCCCGCGGGCGCGGCGGCCTTCACGGCCGCGGTGAGGGGTGCGTCGGTCATGCGCTACTCGCGGTCCTCGGCGGTGGACCGGCGGCGCAGCGCGAAGAAGACGCCCGCGCCCGCGAGGACCACGACACCGGCGACGATGCCGACGACGATGCCCGTCGAGCTCGAGCCGCCGGAGTCCCCGCCGTCCGCCGGGGTGGCCGACCACCAGCTCCAGTAGCCGTCCTGTCCGTAGATGTTGCCCGCCTTCTCGGGCATCGTCGTGATCGAGGCGATCTGGTCCGTTCGGTAGGCCTCGACGGCGTTCGGGTAGGCCATGACGTTCATGTACCCGAGGTCGTACAGCCGGGACTGCATCTGCTTGACGAGGTCGGCGCGCTTGGCCGGGTCGTACTCGGCGAGCTGCTTGGCGTACAGCTCGTCGTACTGCTTGTCGCAGATGAAGTTGTCGGTGGCGCCGGTGTCCTTCGGGGTGGCGGGCAGCGCCGCGCAGGTGTGGATCGACATCACGAAGTCGGGGTCCGGGTTGACGGACCAGCCGTCGAAGGCGAGGTCGTAGGTGCCGGCGAGCCAGGGGTCGGTGACGTTGTCCAGGCAGTTAAGGGTGACGTCGATGCCGAGGTCGCCCCACCACTCCTGGAGGTACTGTCCGATGGCCTTGTCGTTGGGGTCGGTGGCGTGGCAGAGCACGCGGTAGTCGAGCGGCTTGCCGTCCTTGCCGAGGCGCTTGCCGTCACCGTTCTTCTTGTACCCGGCCTCGTCGAGGAGCCGGGCCGCCTTCGCGGGGTCGTAGGCGAGCTCCTGCCCGTCCGACGGCTCCCAGAAGTACGAGCCGAAGCGCGGCGGTATGTAGCCCTCGCCCTGTACGGCGTATCCCTGGAAGACCTTGTCGATGATCGTCTTGCGGTCGACGGCCATGAACAGGGCGTGCCGCACCCGTTCGTCCAGCAGCGACGGATGGCCGTCGCCGAGTTTCTCGCCGTTCTTCGCCCGGGCGCCCGGGTTGACGGCCAGCGCGTAGAAGCGGCGGCCGGGGGCGTCGTTCACCTTGATGTTCTTCTCGCTCTTCAGCGAGGACGCCTGGGCGGGAGTGAGGGAGGGCGACCCGGAGACGAAGGAGACCTCGCCCTTGCGCAGGGCGGCGACGGCCGCGTCCTGGTCCTTGTAGTAGCGGAAGACCAGCTCGTCGAACTTGGGCGCCCCCCGCCAGAAGTTCTTGTTGGCCTTCAGCCGCACATAGCTGTCGGGCTTGTAGTCGGTGAGGATGAATGGCCCGTTTCCGACGATGGGGAACTTCTTGTCGTTGTTGAACTCCGAGTAGTCGTCGACCTTCTCCCAGACGTGCTTCGGCACGATCGGCACGTCCAGGGCCGTCATCGTGGCCTGCGGCTTCTTCAGCTCGATGACCAGCTTGGTGGGGCTCGGGGCGGTCACCTTGCGGAAGTTGGCGACGAAACTGCCGTTGGCCGTCGCCGCGTCCGGGTCGGTCATCATCGTGTTGAACGTCCACGCCGCGTCCTCGGCCGTGGCCCGCTTCCCGTCCGACCACGAGGAGTTGGAGCGGATCGTGTAGGTCCAGGTCAGCTTGTCCGGCGACGACGTCCACTTGGTGGCCAGGGCGGGGATCGCCCGGGCGTCCTCGGGGTCGTAGTTGGTGAGGTACTCGTACGTCAGCCGGTGGATGCTGGTGCTCAGGAGACGCTGGGCGAGGAACGGACTCAGTGAGTCGACGCTCTGTGCGACTGCGACGGTGAGGACCTTGTCGCCGTCCGCGGCCGCCGCCTGCTGCGGCACCAGTCCGGCCGCCAGCGTCAGGGCGGCGGCTCCGGTGGCGGCGACCAGGCGCCGCCGTGCTCTGCCGTGCTGCTCAGAAGTACTCATGGTGGTGACCTCGCGTCATCGCTTGCAGAGGGACGGCCTGTTGGACTGTCAGCGCGTTCATGCGCACGTCAACGGCGCATGAAACCCCATGTGGCCTGCGGAAACAACGAAGTGATGAGATTGAGACAGCCAGTGGTCCAGACCGCTGAAGCGGCCCTGGTCGTGGCGTGACGCCCTGACGGGACCGTGCCGCCGAACGGGCCAACCCCGCCCCCGGATGGCCTCCGTGCGCATGCGCCGCCGCCGCGCGGCTGCCGATAGTGGCTGCCAGAGCATGGCGTCGACCAGGGCGCCGCGGTCACGAGGAGGCACCCGATGCGCGCAGCCAGGCACGCCCGATGGGCCGCGGCCGCGATGGTCGTTGCGCTCGCGACGACCGCCTGCGGAGGCGGCGCCGACGCCGGGGAGGGCGGGGCGGTGCTCAGCTCCTCCTGGACGGACCCGCAGAACCCGCTGGAGCCGGCCAACACCAACGAGGTGCAGGGCGGCAAGGTGCTGTCCATGATCTTCCGGGGGCTGAAGCAGTACGACCCGAAGACCGGCGAGGCGAAGAACATGGTCGCCGAGCGCATCGAGACGTCCGACTCGCAGCACTTCACCGTCACCCTGAAGGACGGCTGGACGTTCAGCGACGGCGAGAAGGTCACCGCGAAGTCCTTCGTCGACGCCTGGAACTACGGCGCGAGCCTGGAGAACAACCAGAAGAACGCCTACTTCTTCAGCTACATCGAGGGCTACGACCAGGTCCACCCCGAGCAGGGCGAGCAGCGCGCGAAGACCATGTCCGGCCTGAAGGTCGTCGACGAGCGGACCTTCACGGTCACGCTCAGCCAGAAGTTCTCCGGGTTCCCGGACACCCTCGGCTACAACGCGTTCGTCCCGCTGCCCCGGTCGTTCTACGAGGACCACGCGGGCTGGCTCGCCAAGCCCGTCGGCAACGGGCCGTACACCGTGCAGTCGTACACCAGGGGCTCGGAGATGCGGCTGGTGCGGTGGGACGCCTACACCGGGCCCGACGCGGCCCGCAACGACGGCGTCACCCTGAAGGTCTACACCGACAACAACACCGCCTACACCGACCTGATGGCCGGCAACCTCGACCTGGTCGACGACGTCCCCGCCCAGCAGCTGAAGAACGTCCGCGCCGACCTCGACGGCCGCTACCTCAACACCCCGGCCGGCATCATCCAGACCCTGTCCTTCCCGCACTACGACAAGCGCTGGACCGGCCCCGGCGCCGACAAGGTCCGCAAGGGCCTGTCCCGGGCCATCGACCGTGAGCAGATCACCCGGACCATCTTCCAGGGCACCCGCACCCCCGCCACCGACTGGACGTCCCCCGTGCTCGGCGCCGAGGGCGGCTACAAGGCGGGGCTGTGCGGCGAGTGGTGCGCGTACGACGCCGCCGCGGCCCGCAGGCTCATCGAGGAGGGCGGCGGGCTGCCCGGCGGTCAGGTCAAGATCACGTACAACGCCGACACCGGGTCCCACAAGCTGTGGGTGGACGCCGTCTGCAACTCCATCAACAACGCCCTGAACGACGACAAGGCCTGCGTCGGCAACCCGATCGGCACCTTCGCCGACTTCCGCAGCAAGTCCACCACCCAGAAGATCGCCGGGCCGTTCCGGGCGGGCTGGCAGATGGACTACCCGCTCACCCAGAACTTCCTCCAGCCGCTCTACTACACCAACGCCTCCTCCAACGACGGCAAGTGGTCCAACGAGGAGTTCGACCGGCTCGTCGACCGGGCGAACGCCGAGACGGACCCCGCCAAGGCCGTGAAGCTGTTCCAGCAGGCGGAGGAGGTCGTCCGCGACGAGATGGCGGCCGTCCCGCTCTGGTACCAGAACGGCAGCGCCGGCTGGTCCGAGCGCCTGTCCGACGTGACCCTCAACCCGTTCAGCGTCCCGGTCTACGAACAGATCAAGGTCGGCTGAGCCCGCCATGGGACGGTACGTCGTCCGGCGCCTGGTGCAGATGGTCCCGGTGTTCATCGGGTCCACGCTGCTGATCTTCCTCATGGTGAACGTGATGGGCGACCCCGTCGCGGGCCTGTGCGGCGATCGCCGGTGCGACCCGGCGACGGCCACCCGGCTGCGCCAGGAGTTCGGCCTCGACCAGCCCGTGTGGCGGCAGTACCTGACCTACATGGGGAACGTGTTCACCGGGGACTTCGGGACCGCCTTCAACGGGCAGGAGGTCACCGAGCTGATGTCCACGGCCTTCCCCGTCACCCTCCGGCTGACCATCGTGGCGATCTGCTTCGAGATCCTCATCGGCGTCACCCTCGGCGTCCTCACCGGGCTGCGCCGCGGCCGCCCCGTCGACACCGGCGTACTGCTGCTCACCCTCGTCGTCATCTCCGTCCCCACCTTCGTCACCGGCCTCCTGCTCCAGCTGCTGCTCGGCGTCGAATGGGGCTGGATCAGACCCTCGGTCTCCCCGGCGGCCCCCTTCGGCGAACTCCTGCTGCCCGGCCTCGTCCTGGCCTCGGTCTCCCTGGCCTACGTCACCCGCCTCACCCGCACATCCATCGCGGAGAACCGCCGCTCCGACTACGTCCGTACGGCCGTCGCCAAGGGCCTGCCCCGCCACCGCGTCGTCACCCGCCACCTCCTGCGCAACTCCCTCATCCCGGTCGTCACGTTCCTCGGCGCCGACATCGGCTTCCTGATGGGCGGGGCGATCGTCACCGAGCGGATCTTCAACATCCACGGCGTCGGCTACCAGCTCTACCAGGGCATCGTGCGCCAGAACACCCAGACGGTCGTCGGCTTCGTGACGGTCCTCGTCCTCGTCTTCCTGCTCTGCAACCTGGTCGTCGACCTCCTCTACGCCGTACTCGACCCGAGGATCCGCTATGCCTGAACAGCCGTTCCCGCCCGAGGGGGTGATCGCCGGCGGCGGCGCGATGGACCTGACCCCGACCGAGACGGGGACGGTACGGCCCCCCGACGGAACGGGCGAACCCGCCCCACCCGCGGCCGCCCGGCCCGAAGCCACCGACCGGCCCCGCAGCCTCTGGTCCGACGCCTGGCGCGACCTGCGCCGCAACCCCGTCTTCCTGCTCTCCGCCCTGGTCATCCTCTTCCTGGTCGTCATTTCCCTGTGGCCGTCCCTGATCGCCTCCGGCAGCCCCCTGAAGTGCGACCTGGCCCGCGCCCAGCAGGGCTCCGCGCCCGGCCACCCCTTCGGCTTCGACGGCCAGGGCTGCGACGTCTACACCCGCACCGTCCACGGCGCCCGTACGTCCGTCGTCGTCGGCGTCTGCGCCACGCTCGGAGTGGCCGTCCTCGGCTCGGTCCTCGGCGCGCTCGCCGGATTCTTCGGCGGCTGGTGGGACGCCGTACTGTCCCGCGTCACCGACGTCTTCTTCGCCATCCCGGTCGTCCTGGGCGGCCTGGTCCTGCTCTCGGTCGTGACCGCCGACTCGGTCTGGCCGGTGGTCGGTTTCATCGTGCTGCTCGGCTGGCCGCAGATCTCCCGGATCGCCCGCGGCTCGGTCATCACCGTCCAGCAGAACGACTACGTCCAGGCCGCCCGCGCCCTGGGCGCCTCCCCGACCCGCCTACTGCTGCGGCACATCGCGCCCAACGCGGTCGCCCCCGTCATCGTCGTCGCGACCATCGCGCTGGGCACATACATCGCCCTGGAGGCCACCCTCTCCTACCTCGGCGTCGGCCTGAAGCCGCCGAGCGTGTCCTGGGGCATCGACATCTCGGCCGCCTCCCCGTACATCCGCACCGCCCCGCACGCCCTGCTGTGGCCCTCGGGGGCGCTGGCGATCACCGTCCTGGCCTTCATCATGCTGGGCGACGCACTGCGCGACGCCCTCGACCCGAAGCTGAGGTGAGGACGCCGTGCTGCTCGACGTACGCGACCTGAAGGTGGAGTTCCGGACCCGGGACGGCATCGCCCGCGCCGTCAACGGCGTCAGCTTCGGCGTCGACGCGGGCGAGACACTCGCGGTGCTCGGCGAATCGGGCTCCGGCAAGTCCGTGACGGCACAGGCGGTGATGGGCATCCTGGACTCCCCACCGGGCCGGATCACCGCCGGAGAGGTCCTCTTCCAAGGCCGCGACCTCCTGCGGCTGAACGAGGACGAACGACGACGCGTACGGGGCGCCGGGATGGCGATGATCTTCCAGGACGCGCTGTCGTCCCTCAACCCCGTCCTCACCGTCGGCGACCAGCTCGGCGAGATGTTCGTCGTGCACCGGGGCATGTCCCGCAAGGACGCCCGCGCCAAGGCCGTGGAGCTGATGGACCAGGTCCGCATCCCGGGCGCCAGGGAGCGCGTGAAGCAGTACCCGCACCAGTTCTCCGGCGGAATGCGCCAACGCATCATGATCGCCATGGCGATCGCCCTGGAACCGGCCCTGATCATCGCCGACGAACCCACGACAGCCCTCGACGTCACCGTTCAAGCCCAGGTCATGGACCTACTGGCCGAACTACGCCGCGAGTACAAGATGGCCCTCGTCCTGATCACCCACGACCTGGGCGTGGTAGCCGACGTGGCCGACCGGATCGCCGTGATGTACGCGGGCCGGATCGTGGAGTCCGCACCGGTCCAGGACATCTACAAGGCGCCCGCCCACCCGTACACCCGGGGCCTGCTGGAGTCCGTCCCGCGCCTGGACCTCAAGGGCCGCGAACTGACCGCCATCAGCGGCCTGCCCCCCAACCTCACCCGCATCCCGCCCGGCTGCGCCTTCCACCCCCGCTGCCCGATGGCCCGCGACGTCTGCCGCACCGACGAGCCCCCGCTGTACGCGGTCTCCGAGACCCGCGGCAGCGCCTGCCACTTCCGGACGGAGTGCCTGCATGCCTGAGGCGATCCTCGAAGTCGAGGGACTGGTCAAGCACTACCCCCTCACCCGCGGCGTCCTGCTCCGCAAACAGATCGGCTCCGTGAAGGCGGTCGACGGCATCGACCTCACCCTTCACCGCGGCGAAACCCTGGGCGTCGTAGGGGAGTCCGGCTGCGGCAAGTCCACGGTGGCCCGCATGCTGGTAAACCTGGAACGCCCCACGGCCGGCACCATCCGCTACAAGGGCGAGGACATCACCGGACTCTCCGGCCGCGCCCTGAAGGCGGTGCGCCGCAACATCCAGATGGTCTTCCAGGACCCGTACACCTCGCTCAACCCCCGGATGACGGTGGGCGACATCGTCGGCGAGCCCTACGACATCCACCCCGAGGTGGCCCCGAAGGGCGACCGCCGCCGCCGGGTGCGCGAACTCCTGGACGTGGTCGGCCTCAACCCGGAACACATCAACCGCTACCCGCACCAGTTCTCCGGCGGCCAGCGACAGCGCATCGGCATCGCACGCGGCCTGGCCCTGCGCCCGGAGATCATCGTCGCCGACGAGCCGGTCTCCGCACTCGACGTCTCCGTCCAGGCACAGGTGATCAACCTGATGGCCCGCCTGCAACGGGAGTTCGGCCTCTCCTACGTCTTCATCGCCCACGACCTGTCGATCGTCCGCCACATCTCGGACCGCATCAGCGTGATGTACCTGGGACGCATCGTGGAAACCGGCGGAGACACCGCCATCTACGACCACCCGACCCACCCCTACACCCAGGCGCTGCTCTCCGCGGTCCCGGTCCCCGACCCGCAGGCCCGCCGCGAACGGATCATCCTCACCGGAGACGTCCCGTCCCCGACCCAGGTGCCGTCCGGCTGCCGCTTCCGCACCCGCTGCTTCAAGGCAAGGGACCGCTGCGCGGCCGAGATCCCGGTGCTGGCGGTACCGCAAAGCCTCCGTGGCCCGGCGGCCCACCCCTCGGCGTGCCACTTCGCCGAGGAGAAACAAGTCGTCCGTACCCCCACAAAGACCACCGAACCGCGTTAACACGCAGGCAACTTGACCGACCCGGTTCCGATATACGGACGCGCCAGGCTGAACACCGTACGGCCGTGCGGGTGCCGTAGACGGACCGGGGCGCCCATGGGCACCCCGGTCCGTTGCCGTCTACACGAGCCCGAGAGACCGCTTCAGGAAGTCGAGCTGGAGCAACAGCAGATTCTCGGCGACCTCCTCCTGCGGGGTCATATGGGTCACCCCGGACAGCGGCAGCACCTCGTGCGCGCGCCCGGCGGCGAGCAGCGCCGAGGACAGCCGCAGCGAGTGGGCGACGACCACGTTGTCGTCCACGAGGCCGTGCACGATCATCATCGGCCGGTGCGGTTCGGCCGCGTCGACCAGACCGGCGTCGTCGATCAGCGAGTTGCGCCGGTACACCTCCGGCTGCTCGTCGGGGTGCCCGACATAGCGCTCCTGGTAGTGGGTGTCGTACAGACGCAGATCGGTGACGGGGGCGCCGACGACGGCCGCGTGGAAGACGTCGGGGCGGCGCAGGGCCGCGAGGCCCGCGAGATAGCCGCCGAAGGACCAGCCCCGGATGGCCACCCGCCCGAGGTCGAGAGGAAACCGCTCGGCAAGACTCTCCAGGGCGTCGACCTGATCCTGCACCACGACCGCCGCGATGTCGTCCTTGACGGCCTTCTCCCAGGCCGGCGAGCGGCCCGGGGTGCCCCGCCCGTCGGCGACGATCACGGCGAAGCCCTGGTCGGCGAACCACTGGGAGGTCAGATGCGGGTTGTGGGCGGCGACCACCCGCTGGCCGTGCGGTCCCCCGTAGGGATCGAGCAAAACCGGGAGGGGGGTGTCACCGGCGTAGTCCCGAGGCATAAGCACGGCGCACGGGATGCGCCGTGCGCCCCCTTCGGTCAGCGTGAGCCGCGGAGTCACTCCGGGATCCTCGGCATGCGACCGGACCAAGCCAATCGCCTTGCCGTCGCGCAGCACCTGGACCCGGGCCCCGGCCCACTCCGGAGTATGCGAGACGAGCACGGTCAGACCTCCGGCCCGCACCGCCGTATGCACACCGGGCTCCTGCGACACACGCTCCACACCGAGTTCGTTCACCCGGTAGACATGCACTTCACCGATCTCGGATTCACTCGCCGAGGCCCCCGCAGAAGCCGAGACAAGCACATCGTCATCGGACACATCCAGAACGGCACGCACATGCAACTGCGCCCCGGTCAGCGGTCGTTCCCCGACCGCCAGAACCCGCGCCCCACCCTCGTCCGCGATCCGCACGAGATGACCGGACGGACTCCAGCACGGCACACCAGGGAAAAGTTCCAGCCATTGTGGATCTTCGTCGGCGTGCACCATCCGTGTAGCCCCCGTCGCCGGGTCCACGGCGAGGAACAGCTGGCTGCGCTGGTCGCGCGCCTGTACGAGCAGCAGCGGCGCCCCCGCCGCTGACCAGTGCACTCGCGCCAGATACGGATACCGGGCCCGATCCCAGGAGACCTCGACACGGGCCCCGTCCAACCCGACCACAAAGAGCCGGACCTCCGCATTGGGCGTCCCGGCCGCCGGATAAGCCACCTGCCGAGGCGCCCGCTCCGGATGAGCCGGATCGGAGATCCACCACCGCTGTACCGGCGTGTCGTCGGCCCGCGCCACCAGCAGCCGGTCCGACTCCGGACTCCACCAGAACCCCCGGTGACGGCCCATCTCCTCGGCGGCGATGAACTCGGCGAGCCCATAGGCAACGCCCTCCCCCTCCGGCTCGGCGAGCGTCCGATCACCGTCCCCCTCCGCACCGACCACCCGCAGCGCACCCCGAGCGACATACGCGATGTGCCGTCCATCCGGCGAGGGACGCGGATCGATCACAGGCCCCCGAACAGGCAGTTCACGAGCCGTCCCGACCCGCAACTCCGCCGCGAAAAGCCGCCCGGACAGGGCGAACGAGGCCAACTCGACGGCCGCGTCGGTGGCGTAGGAGACGACGCCGGCGCCCCCCTCACGGGAGCGTTCACGTCGCGCGCGCTCGTCGGTCGACAGCCTCTCCGAGGCCCCGCCCAGCAGGGCGCGCGGATCCGCCGCGACGCGCTCCCCGCCGTCCACCGTGTCGAACACCCACAGTGAACTCGCCGGGTCGGTACCGGAGGAGGAGCGCAGGAAAACAGCACGGGAACCGTCGGGCGCCACCGTGAACGCGCGGGGCGCTCCCAAGGTGAACCTCTGGGTGCGGGCGTGCCGCCTGGGGAAGGAGATCGGCTCGGTCGTCATGCCCCGACCATATTGGCCAGTGCGCCCCCTTGTGCGGCTGTGCGCCGACCGATGCGCACGTACGGATAGTTATGATCACTGTCGCATAGTGGGTATGAACCTGCTGGCTTGCTGCATGGATTTATCTGCCCCCATAGACCGACTTCCGCTTGGGATTCTTGGAGGTGAGCCGCCGTGGCACTCTCGATTTCGGCGGTGGTGCTGCTGGCGATCATCGTCTTCCTGTTGATCAAGAAGTCAGGTCTGAAGGCGGGCCATGCGATCGTCTGCATGCTGCTCGGCTTCTATCTGGCGTCCTCGACCGTCGCGCCCACGATCAGTGAGCTGACGACGAACATCGCGGGCATGATCGGCAGCATCAAGTTCTGAGCCCGGCGCCTCCCGACCCGGGGCCCGCACCCGCGTACGGCGGTGAGGGGACGGGGTGGGGGTTCCCGCCCGCAGCGTCCGGCGTCAAAGGGCAGCACGGGTCATCCGACCGAGCCGCCGGACCGAGGACGGACACCCCCCACCCCGTCCCCACCTCATGACCGCACCGCAGGCGCTCGGCGAACCCCACCGAGGCCGCAGTTGCGCCGCAGGCATCCCCAATCCCGCAGCGACCCACCCACCGGCGCCCACCGAGAACCCCTCGTAGGCTGTTCGGCATGACGGAACTGCCTGCCCGGCGCCTCCTCCTGGTGCACGCGCACCCGGACGACGAGTCGATCAACAACGGCGCCACCATGGCCACGTACGCGGCCGAGGGAGCGCACGTCACCCTGGTCACCTGCACCCTGGGCGAACACGGCGAGGTCATCCCCGCCGAACTGCGCCACCTCACCGGCACCGCCCTGGGTGAACACCGCCTGGGCGAGCTCGCCGCCGCGATGCGCGAGCTGGGTGTCGAGGACTTCCGTCAGCTGGGCGGTCCCGGCCGCTACGAGGACTCCGGGATGATGGACACCGCCGACAACGACGACCCCGCGTGCCTGTGGCAGGCGGACGTCGACGAGGCCGCCCGCGCCCTCGTGGACGTCATCCTCGAGGTCCGCCCCCAGGTCCTGGTCACCTACGACCCCGACGGCGGCTACGGCCACCCCGACCACATCCAGGCCCACCGCATCGCGATGCGAGGCGCCGAGCTGGCCGCAGCGTCCGGCTGGCGCATCCCCAAGATCTACTGGAACCGCGTTTCGCGCACCGCCGTGGACGAGGCGTTCGCCCGGCTCCAGGCGGATCTGCCGAGCCTGCCGTTCACCAAGTCCGCCACGGCGGCCGACGTACCCGGCGTCGTCGAGGACGAGCGGATCACCACCGTCATCGACGGTACCGAGCACGCCGCCGCCAAGGCCGCCGCGATGCGGGCACACGCCACCCAGATCGAGGTGTCCGGCCGGTACTTCGCGCTGTCCAACGAGCTGGCCCAGCCCCTGCTGACCACCGAGTACTACGAGCTGGTCCAGGGGCAGCCCGTCGGCGCCCCCGAGACCGACCTGTTCGCGGGGATCGAGGAGACGTCATGAGTTCGATGCTGGCCCGCCCGATCAAGAGCCCGACCCTGCCCAGGATCCTGGCCCACCTAGGCCTACTGCTGCTGGGCGCCCTCGTGGGCATCGCAGGCGCACTCCTGCAGCCCGCCTGGTTCCCGGGCGGCCTCCTGCTCGCCCTGGCAGGCGAGGCCGGCCTCCTCCTGGGCGCCGCAAGGGCCACCGGCAGCCGGGGCGGAGCCGTCGCCGCCGCCGCGGGCTGGGCGATCACCGTCATCCTGCTCACGGCCAGCCGCCCCGAGGGCGACTTCGTCTTCGGCACAGGAGCCTCCGCCTACCTCTTCCTGCTCGGCGGCATGGCCCTGGCTGTGATCTGCGCCACCCTTGCCCCACTACGGCAACCGGGTGGTGACGGGGTCCGACTTGGCAAGTGACGTACCACTTCTTCATACCGTGCACGTGCGAGTCCCGTGTGGGTTTCCCAGGCGGTCGTGGGATACGCGCCAGAAGTGGCCAGTATGGTGGTGCGCGCCGCCGAGCCGCCCGACGCAGTGAGGTACGGGCGGCGGAGCCAACCGGGAGAACCTGCCTTGAGTCGTGAAACTGACACTCCGTCCTCCGGGCCCGACGGGCGCGGCGGAGCCGCATACCCTTCGGGGACGCCGCCGTACGGGACCCCCGTGGCTTCCGACAGCGGCGCGGGCGCGGGCCGTTCGGGCGCGCCGGAGGAACGCAAGACCGAGACCACGCTGACGACCCGTATCCGGATCAACATCCCCGGATCACGGCCCATCCCGCCGGTCGTGGTGCGCAAGCCCGTCTCCGACAGCGGGAAGCCCGGCGCGGCCGCGGAGGCCCAGGCGCCCCAGGCGCCCCCCGCCCCCACCGCGGGCCCGGGTCAGGGCCCAGGCCCGACCCCGGCCCAGGCGGCCCCCGCGGAGCCGGCCGACCCCGCCCCGCCGGCGGAGGAGAAGGCCAGCGAGTGGTTCGCCCCGCGCAAGTCCCCGTCCGCCAGGGGCGGTCAGAACGGCGCGACGGGCAACCTCCCGACGGTACCCACGGGTTCGGCCGCCCCCAAGACCCCGCCCACCGGCCCCGGCGTCGGCCCCACCGGCCCCGGCGTGGGCTCGGTGAACGTGCCGGGCGCCCGCCCGGGAAGCGGCAGCACGTCCGGCGCCACCGGCACGGGCCTGCCCGGAGCGACAGGCGGCCCGGTCGCCCCCGGCCACGGCGGCGGCACGGGCTCCTTCGACGTCACGGAGGCCCTGGCGGCCGGCCCGCGAGGCGGCGCAGGCACGCGCCCCCCGACCGGCGAGGCCCGCCGCGACGACCTCCCGTACTTCTCGGGCGAAGGCCCCGGCACCCACGGCCGGAGCACCCCGAACGGCCGCCCGGGCCCGAACGGAACCGCCCCCCGGGGCGGCTACACCGGCCCCGGCAACGTGGACCCGTCCGCCGACTTCAACGCCCCGGACAGCCCCGGCGGCCCGGGCGGCATCGACGACTTCGGCCGAGGCGGCCCGGGCGGCGGCCACCAGGGCCCCGCAGGCCCCACGACGGGCCCCGTGACCGGCGACGGCCCGCGCGTGCCTCCCCTCGGCAACGGCGCCCCGGGCGCCCCCGAGCACCCCCGAGGCCCCATGGCCCCAGGCGGCGCCCCCGGCATCCAAACGGGCCCGGGCCGCCCCGGCCCCACAGGCCCCGGAGCGACCCCCAATGCGGCCCAAGGCCCCTTCCCGGGCGGCGGCCTGAGCGACGACACAGCGATCCTCACCCCCCAGAAGCACGCCCCCGACCCCGGCCACCCCCACTACGGCGTGGCGGACAACGTCTCCGGGCACACCGTCACCAGCGGCATCCCGGTCGTGACCCCCGGCCAGCAGGGAGCCCGCCCACCGGGCGCGGACACCCCCGAGCCGGCCACGTCGAGCACCCCGGCGGCCCGCGCGCCCAAGAAGAAGGGCCGCAGCAAGCTGGCCCTGGTCGGCGGCGGCCTGGTCGTCCTCGCGGGCGGCCTGTACGGCGCGGGTCTGCTGATGAACCACACCGACGTCCCCAAGGGCACCACGGTGCTCGGCGTGGACATCGGCGGCGGAACGCGCGACGACGCGGTCAAGAAGCTCAACGACGCGTTCGACGACCGGATCGGCAAGCCGCTGCAGCTGTCGGTGGGCGGGAGGACCGTCCCGCTGGACCCGGACAAGGCCGGCCTCCAGTTCGACATGCAGCAGACGGTGAGCGACGCCGCGAGCAGCGACTACAACCCGGTCTCCGTCATCGGCTCCCTGTTCGGCAACCAGCGGGTCGTCGAGCCGGTCATGCCCACCGACGAGGAGAAGCTGCACGCGGCCCTGCGGGCCGCCTCCGGCGGCTCCGGTTCGGTGACGGAGGGCACGGTCTCGTTCAAGACCGGCAAGGCGGTCGCCGTGTACGGCAAGCCGGGCGCCGGCATCGACGTCACGCGCTCGACGTCGGCCGTGGAGGCGGCGTACCGCACCCAGGTGGAGACAGGGCGCTCCCCGGCGGTGCGGGTCGCGACGACCACGCAGCAGCCGACGATCGCCAAGGCCGAGGTCGACCGGTTCATGAAGGCGTTCGCCGAACCGGCGATGGCCCAGAAGGTCACCATCCAGACGGACCCCGCGCACAGCATCCAGTTCGGTTCGCTGTCCCTGCCGAAGATCCTCGGAGCGAAGGCCGTCGACGGCAAGCTCGTCGACACCTACGACCTGAAGGCCCTCAAGGCGGCGTACGGCACCACGTTCGACGGGGTGCAGATCAACGGCGCCAGCGGCAAGCGGGACGTCCTGCCGCAGGACGTCGCCTCCGCCCTGCGCAAGGCACTGCGCGGCAAGACCCCGGCGGAGCGCACGGTCACGATCGACACCAATCCGAACTGATCGAGACCACCCCGAACTGATCGACACCAACCCGAACCAGCAGACAATACGGCAGCCCGGCCCAGGGGCACCCGGCGTATGCCGCGCCCCCTGGGCTGCCGTATGACATCTGTCATCCGCCACACAGGCCCGCAGGCACTACCCGCGCATCCCACCCGCCTGACACGCTGCGAGCGTGAACAGCGTCGGCATGGGGCAACGCCCGCAGAACCGCAGACAGCAGGTCGTCAAGTTCCTCTGGGTCGGCATCTGGCTCGCCTATCTGAGCGCGCCGGTCCGCGACCTGCTCGACGGAGGCCACAGCGACGGTGTGGTGGTCCTCGGCTGGATCGGCCTGGCCGCGTTCGTCTTCTGGTACTTCACCCTCGTCGTCCGGGCCGGCCGCGGCGAGCGCAACGGCGTCGTCCTCGGCTCGGTGGCGGTGCTGGCCGCCCAGTCGACGGTGCTGTCCCTGACCCTCGGCCGCGAGTGGCTCGTGCTGTACGTGTACGTGGCCATCGCCTCGGGCGCGGCCCTGCCGTTCCGCCTGGCCCGCTGGACGATCCCGGCCGTGTCCGCCCTGCTGACCGGCTGCGCGCTCCTGGTGCCGGACGGCACGTCGTTCCTGACCGGACTGCTGTTCCCGGCCCTGCTCGGCGGGTTCTCCATGACCGGCGTACGGGAGCTGATCCGCACGACGACGGAACTGCGGGAGGCCCGCGCCACGGTCGCCCGGCTCGCCGCCAACGAGGAACGGCTGCGGCTCGCCCGCGACCTGCACGACCTGCTGGGCCACTCGCTGTCCCTGATCACGCTGAAGAGCGAGCTGGCCGGCCGGATGCTCCCCGGCCACCCGGAGAAGGCGGCGCAGCAGGTAGCCGACATCGAGCAGGTCAGCCGTCAGGCCCTCGTCGACGTACGGGCCGCCGTCGCGGGCTACCGCAAACCCCGGCTCCTGGAGGAACTGGCGGGCGCCAGGGTCGCGTTGACGGCCGCCGGCATCACCGCCGAGCTCCCCGCCGAACCGGACCTCGACGGCGTCCCGGAGGACAGCGAGACAGCCCTGGCCTGGGCGTTGCGCGAAGCCGTCACCAACGTCGTACGGCACAGCGGCGCCCGGCGCTGCACGGTGGAGCTCCTGCGCCGCCGGACACTGGACGGCCTCCTCCTCGAACTCGCCGTCGAGGACGACGGTTCCGGCGGCCCACGCGGCGGCCCACGCGGCGGCCCAGGCGGTGGCCCCGGCGGCGGCCCGGGCAACGGCCTGACCGGTCTCACGGAACGCCTGACACAGGCGGGCGGCACCCTGGAGGCGGGCCGGACCCGGAACGGCTTCCTCCTGATCGCCCGCGCCCCGGTGGCGGCCGTCCCGGCGGACGTAGGATCCGGCGCATGAGCCCGACGATCAAGGTCCTCCTCGCCGAGGACCAGTCCATGGTGCGCGAGGCCCTGGCCGCCCTGCTCGGCCTCGAGGACGACATCGAGGTGGTCGCCCAGGTCGCCCGCGGTGACGAGGTCCTGGCGGCGGCCCGCGCGGCCGACGTGGACGTGGCCCTGCTCGACATCGAGATGCCGGGCGCGACCGGCATCGAGGCGGCGGCCGTCCTGCACGCGGAGCTGCCCGCCGTGAAGCTGGTCGTCCTCACGACCTTCGGCCGCCCCGGCTATCTGCGCAGCGCGATGGAGTCCGGTGCCGACGCGTTCCTCGTCAAGGACGCCCCGGCGGCCCAACTGGCCGAGGCGATCAGGAAGGTGCTGGCGGGGGAGCGGGTCATCGACCCGACGCTCGCCGCGGCGGCCCTCGCGGAGGGCGCCAACCCGCTGACCGACCGCGAGCGGGAGGTGCTGCGCGCGGCGGAGGACGGCTCGACCAACGCCGAACTCGCCGCGGCCCTGCACCTGTCCCAGGGCACGGTCCGCAACTACCTGTCGACGGCGATCCAGAAACTGGCGGCCCGCAACAGGGCGGAGGCGGTACGCATAGCCCGGGACAAGGGCTGGCTCTAGACCAGGCCCGTCAGTTCAGCAGAGCCCGCGCGGCCCGAGCCTCCGCCCGCACCCGCTCCGCGGCCCCCTCGTCGACGACCTCGATCAGCTCCGCGTACTCCTCCAGCTCCACGGCCCCCTGTACGAAGTCACCGCGCCGGACCAGGAGCTGCGCCCGCTCGAGCCGCAGCCGGGCCGGGTGCGCCGGCAGCAGCAGGGCCAGCTCCACCGCCCACAGCGCCACGTCCGTGCGCTCGGGCCGGGCGGCGGCCCACGCGCGCACGTTGTTGAGGATCCGCTGCACCACCTCCAGCGGATCGGCAGGCGTCAGCATCGACGGTTCCAGCGGCGCCCCCGTGGCCCCCGCCACCAGCAGCTCCGCGTCGGAGCCGGTCAGCACCCGCCCGCCGTCGAACGGGTCGGCCAGCACCTGGTCCCCGGGCGGGCCGAACCCGACCACGAAGTGCCCGGGCAGCGCGACCCCGTACACCGGGGCCCCGGCCCGCCGGGCCACCTCCATCCACACCACCGACAGCAGGATCGGCAGCCCCCTGCGCCGCAGCAGCACCTGGTGCAACAGGGACGACTCCAGCCGCTCGTAGTCCGCCGCGCAGCCGCGGAACCCGCACCGCTCGCCCAGCAGCTCCCGCAGCGCCACCGCCCACGCGTGCGGCCCGCCCGGCCGGTACGGCAGCCGGCCCGCCAGTTCGTCCAGCTCCATCTGCGCGGCGTCCATGCCCGCCTCGTCCAGCGCCCCGTCGGCCTCGGCGGCCACCAGCAGGCACAGGGCGGACAGATCGGGCCGCTCGGACCGCGCCTCCTCGGCGAACCGCCGCCGCAGCTCGGCCGAGCGCTCGGGGGTCGGGGGATACAGGGGACGCATAACCGGCTCGTGCCCTTCCACGGTGATCGGTACAGCCGCTCACGCGGAGCGGTAGTGGTGGTACGCGTGATGCGCGGCGAACCCCATCCCGGCGTACAGCCCGCGCGCGCCCACGTTGTCCGTCTCGACCTGGAGCCAGGCCGCCGACGCCCCCTCGTCCAGGGCGCGCGCCGACAGCGCGGCCATCACCCGGCGGGCCAGCCCGCGCCGCCGCAGCGCCGGGTCGACCTCGACGGCGGCGAACCCGGCCCACCGGCCGTCCACGACGCAGCGCCCGATCGCGGCGGGCGCCCCGCCGTGCTCCGCGGGGATGCTCGCGAACCACACCGAGGGGCCGCTGCCCAGCACCTTCAGGGCCACGTCGCTCACTCCCTTGCGCTGATACCGCGCAAGCCAAGCCTCGTCCGCTTCCCGGCTCAGCACCACTCCGGAGCCCTCGTGCCGGTCGGCGACCGGCGCCAATGCCCCGATCCACAGCTCGGCGGTCACCTCCCGCTCCCAGCCGCGCTCCTCCAGCTCCGCGCACAGCAGCTCCTGCGTGCCCTCGGCGCCGGTCGCGGTCTGGACGTACGCGGGCAGGCCGCGGGCGCCGTACCAGCGGCGCACCGCGTCGAGCGCGGCGTCGAGCGGCAGCCCGGGATCGCCCAGCGGCAGGACGGAGTTGGCGCGGCGGGTGAAGCCGGCGGCGGCGCGCAGCTCCCAGCCGCCGAGCCGCTCGCTCTCCACGGGCCGCCACGCGCGAGCGGCGACACGCGCGAGCTCCTCGTACGTCGCGGCGGGACCCCGGCGGCGGGCCGGAGCGGCGGGCACCACCTTGCCGGCGACCAGCGAGGCTTCCGGAATGCGGACGGTCTCACCACTCTTCCGTGTGATCAGCAGCACACCGTCGTCCCACGATGCGAGCACGCCCACCGTGTCGGTGAACTTCTCACCCGAACCAGCGGCATCGGCCAGGCGGCGTACCGAGACCCGTTTGCCCACGTCAGCAGCGGTGATACGGACCTCAAAGCGCCCCGTCGCAGAGATTTCCACAGGTCAGTTCACCCCTCCTGTTCGGATCATGCCCAAGAACGGAGATACTAGGGGCGGGCATCGACGACGCCGCGCTCCCGCGCGCCAGGCGGCGGAGCCTGAGGAGGCCCGCCAGCGCCCAATCGAGGAGGAACGACAGCGTGACCTACGTCATCGCGCAGCCTTGTGTCGACGTCAAGGACAAGGCGTGCATCGAGGAGTGCCCGGTCGACTGCATCTACGAGGGCCAGCGGTCCTTGTACATCCACCCGGACGAATGCGTCGACTGCGGTGCCTGTGAACCGGTCTGCCCGGTCGAGGCCATCTTCTACGAGGACGACACTCCGGAGGAGTGGAAGGACTACTACAAGGCGAACGTCGAGTTCTTCGACGAGCTCGGCTCTCCCGGCGGCGCCAGCAAGCTCGGTCTGATCGAGCGGGACCACCCCTTCATCGCCGCGCTGCCGCCGCAGAACGGGTAACACCCGTCGGCGACCCGCACAGCGTGCCGCCTCGGTCCCGTACGGCCTCGACCGCCGTACGGGACCGGGGCTTCGGCGTGTCCGGCCGTACCAGAAAGTGAGCGACATCCCGTGTCCGCAGTCTCCGACCGACTTCCGACCTTCCCCTGGGACAAGCTGGAGCCGTACAAGAAGACGGCCGCCGCGCACCCGGACGGCATCGTCGACCTCTCCGTCGGCACCCCGGTCGACCCGGTCCCCGAGCTGGTCCAGAAGGCGCTGATCGACGCGGCGGACTCCCCGGGCTATCCCACGGTGTGGGGCACCCCGGCGCTGCGGGACGCGATCACGGGCTGGGTGGAGCGCCGGCTCGGCGCCCGCGAGGTCACGCACCGGCACGTCCTGCCGATCGTCGGTTCGAAGGAACTGGTCGCCTGGCTCCCCACCCAGCTGGGCCTCGGCCCCGGCGACCGGGTGGCGTATCCGCGTCTGGCCTATCCGACGTACGAGGTGGGCGCGCGGCTGGCCCGCGCGGACTACGAGGTCTACGACGACCCGACCGAGCTGGACCCGACGGGCCTGAAGCTGCTCTGGCTGAACTCCCCGTCCAACCCGACCGGCAGGGTCCTGTCGAAGCGGGAGCTGACCCGGATCGTCGCATGGGCCCGCGAGCACGGCGTGCTCGTGTTCTCCGACGAGTGCTACCTGGAACTGGGCTGGGAGGCCGAGCCGGTCTCGGTGCTGCACCCCGACGTCAACGACGGTTCGTACGACGGCCTGGTCGCCGTGCACTCGCTGTCCAAGCGCTCGAACCTCGCCGGGTACCGCGCCGCCTTCCTGGCCGGAGACCCGGCCGTGCTGGGCCCGCTCCTGGAGATCCGCAAGCACGGCGGCATGATGACGTCCGCGCCGACCCAGGCGGCCGTGGTCGCGGCCCTGGGCGACGACGAGCACGTCCGTGTCCAGCGCGAGCGCTACGCGGCCCGCCGCGCCGCCCTGCGCACGGCCCTGGAGGGACACGGCTTCCGGATCGAGCACAGCGAGGCGAGCCTGTACCTGTGGGCCACGCGGGACGAGTCCTGCTGGTCGACGGTGGCGCACCTCGCCGAGCGCGGCGTCCTGGTGGCGCCCGGCGACTTCTACGGCGAGGCCGGCGCCCGGCATGTGCGGGTGGCGTTCACGGCCACCGACGAGCGGGTGCGGGCCGCGGTCCAGCGGCTGGCCTGAGACACGAAGGAGCGGCGGGGTCCGGGAAGCGTCCCGGACCCTGCCGCTCTCGTCCGCCTGCGGCCGTGTCAGCCGATCGGGAGGCCCTGCACCGGCAGCGAGCCGGTGGCGGGCAGCCCGCCCTGCGTGGCGGCCCCCGCGGTGTCGCCGAGGACGGTGCCGACCGACCCGGCCACGCCGCCCGCGGTCTGCTGGGCGGCCGGCGCGGCCTTCTTCGCGACCTTGCCGCCGGTCTTCGTCACCTTGCCACCGGCCTTCTTGGCGGCCTTGGTGCCCTTCTTGGTGACCTTGTCGCCGGTCTGCGTGGCCGTCGGCAGCGCCTGGTCGACGGCGGAGTCGACGGCACCGCTCGCGATCCCGGTGGCGTTCTGGGCGGCGCCGTCGACGACGCTCGCGCCGTCCAGCGCGGAGAGCCCGCCGACCTTGGACGCGTCGGGCAGTTCGGGGGCCGCGCTGGCGGAGCCGGCCGCACCGACCCCGGCGGCCGCTCCCGCAGCGACGATCAGCGCGGCACGGGCGATCCGGCGGGTCAGGGGGAGGGTCATGATGCTCCTTCGACGGGTAAGTCGGATGAGAACGTTGAAGTGTCCGACCAGGCCCGGCAGTTGACCGACAGGCTGTTGATCTCCGGGCTCGGCGCAGTGACTACCGCTCGAAGGCCGGGAAGGTTGCGGCGCGACAATGTAAAGAGTTGGCAATGCGTCGCATAATCGCCTGCGGACAAAAACGGGCAAAGCGCATCGCGTCGAAATCTGTGCGGAACCCTTACATCCCTTTGTTCACAAGGGCGTTGACCGCGTGAGGCCCGCCGCGCGCAAGCCTGCCCGCCGCACGGTCCCACGACACCCGCCGTAACCCGGCGGAGTGAGCCCTTGAACGTCTGCGCGTACTACCGCGTCGTCGTGATCCGGACCGCGTCCCGGCCCGTCCCGCTCTCCGGGGCGCCCGCGGTGCCGCTCGCCCGCCACCGGCTGTCGGTGTTCCCGGCGGTCCACTCGCGCCCCGCGTACACCACCTGCTTGATGTGCAGCCGGGACGCGTTGGCCACCGCCCAGTGCGCCAGCTGCCAGCCGCGCTCCCCGGCCTCGCGCCCGTCCCCGGACCGCCCGTCCCCGGTCACCGGCAGTACGACGGTCCGTCCGTCCCCGCGGGCGCCCGGCTCGGCGGACGGTGTCGGGGACGCCCTGCCGGTGCCCACCTCGGCGGCGGCCGACTGGAGCGCGTCGCGCCCGAAGTCCCGCACCAGCGCCGCCCGGACCCGGTCCGTGCCCTCGATGGGCGTCGTGTCCGGACGGCCCTCGCAGGTCAGGGTGGCCGCCGAGCGCCCGGTGAGCGCGGCGGCCAGCAGGGCGGCGTCCGGCTCGTGCTTGGCGTACGCCTCCGGGAAACCGCTGCGCTGGACGCGCTGCGCGGCCTCCGTCAGCGGGAGCCGGGTGTACTCGGGGACCTTGACGAGGTGCTCGTAGAAGGCGCCGGCCGCGTAGGTCGGGTCCATGATCTGCTTCTGGGTGCCCCAGCCCTGCGACGGCCGCTGCTGGAACAGGCCCAGGGAGTCCCGGTCGCCGTGCTCGATGTTGCGCAGCGCCGACTCCTGCAGCGCGGTCGCGAGCGCGATCGTCACCGCCCGCTCCGGCAGCCCTCGCCCCGTGCCCACCGCGGCGATCGTCGCCGCGTTCACCGCCTGCTCCGGGGTGAACTCGTACCGCGCGCCGTCCCCCGAGCCGGAGACGACCGCGCAGCCCGGGGTGTGCGCGCCCCCGGTGACGTACTGCACGGCGAGGTACCCCGCGACGGCGAGCAGGACCAGGAGGGACGCCCCCGGCGGAGGAGGCGGCCACGGCGTGTGGTGGGCGACGTCTTCGGCACGCGTACAAGGTAGCCGAGGCTACTGAGTGGTAGGGGAGTGGTGGGAGAAGAGGGACGGGGGAGGGGACGCGGGGCCGGAGGTTAGGGTCGGCCCCATGGCCGACACCTCCCTTGACCTCAGCCTCGACGCCGCCCTGCTCACCGCCCGGCTGGTCGACCTCCCTTCCGAGAGCGGCTCCGAGAAGCCCCTCGCGGACGCCATCGAGGGCGCCCTGCGCGCCCTGCCCCATCTGACGGTCGAGCGGTACGGCAACAACGTCCTGGCCCGCACCGACCTCGGCCGGCCGGAGCGGGTCATCCTCGCCGGGCACATCGACACCGTGCCGATCGCGGACAACGTCCCCTCGCGCCTCGACGACGACGGCGTCCTGTGGGGCTGCGGCACCTGCGACATGAAGTCCGGCGTCGCCGTCCAGCTGCGCATCGCGGCCACCGTCCCGGAACCCAACCGCGACCTGACGTTCGTCTTCTACGACAACGAGGAGGTCACCGCAGACCTCAACGGCCTCAAGCACATCGCCGAGAACCGCCCGCAGTGGCTCGAGGGCGACTTCGCGGTGCTGCTGGAGCCCTCGGACGGCGAGGTCGAGGGCGGCTGCCAGGGCACCCTGCGCGTGCTGCTGAAGACCACGGGCGAGCGCGCCCACTCCGCGCGCTCCTGGATGGGCTCGAACGCCATCCACGCGGCCTCCCCGATCCTGGCCCGCCTCGCCTCGTACGAGCCGCGCCACCCCGTGATCGACGGCCTGGAGTACCGGGAGGGCCTGAACGCGGTCGGCATCTCCGGCGGGGTCGCGGGCAACGTCATCCCCGACGAGTGCGTCGTCACCGTGAATTTCCGGTACGCCCCGGACCGCACCGAGGAGGAGGCCGTGGCGCACGTCCGCGAGGTGTTCGCCGACTGCGGTGTCGAGGAGTTCATCATCGACGACCACAGCGGCGGCGCCCTGCCCGGCCTGTCCCACCCGGCCGCCGCGGCCTTCATGGAGGCGGTCGGCGGCATCGCGCGGCCCAAGTACGGCTGGACGGACGTCTCCCGCTTCTCCGCCCTCGGCGTCCCCGCCGTGAACTACGGCCCCGGCAACCCGCATCTCGCCCACAAGCGGGACGAGCGGGTCGAGACGGCGAAGATCCTCGCGGGCGAGGAGCGGCTGCGGGCCTGGCTCACCGCGTGAGCCGATCGGGGCGCCGGCGGGTTTGGAACGTCTCAGCGCGGACATGCTGACGTCCCTCGCGGGTAACCCGCGTCGATCTACGCTGAGGCGGAACGTCCTGGCACATGGAGGGAGCGCATATGGCTACCGGTGACCCCGAGGGGAAAAAGCAGCCACCCGACGAGCAGCGGCTGGGGCCGGTGCTGCGGCGGCGCCACCAGGTGCAGGCGGGCACCACCGACCAGCGTCTGCTGGACGAGCGTGCTCCCACCGACTGGGTCCACACCGACCCCTGGCGGGTCCTGCGCATCCAGTCGGAGTTCATCGAGGGCTTCGGCACGCTCGCCGAGCTGCCGCCCGCGATCAGCGTCTTCGGCTCCGCCCGCACCCCGGTGGACTCCCCGGAGTACGAGGCCGGCGTGCGGCTGGGCCGGGGCCTGGTCGAGGCCGGCTTCGCCGTCATCACCGGCGGCGGCCCCGGCGCGATGGAGGCGGCCAACAAGGGCGCCCTCGAAGCGGACGGCACCTCGGTCGGCCTGGGCATCGAGCTGCCCTTCGAACAGGGCCTCAACCCCTACGTCGACATCGGCCTGAACTTCCGGTACTTCTTCGTCCGCAAGATGATGTTCGTCAAGTACGCCCAGGGGTTCGTGGTCCTCCCGGGCGGCCTCGGCACCCTCGACGAGCTCTTCGAGGCCCTCACCCTGGTCCAGACCCAGAAGGTCACCCGGTTCCCGATCGTGTTGTTCGGCACCGACTACTGGGGCGGTCTGGTGGACTGGCTGACCCACACCGTGGTGGCCCAGGGCAAGGCGTCCGAGAAGGACCTGCTGCTGTTCCACGTCACCGACGACGTGGACGAGGCGGTGGCCCTGGTGTCCAAGGAGGCGGGCCGCTGACCGGGCCCCTGTGAGACGGCGTGGCGGGGCTGGGGCCTTTCGTTCGGATCACACCCCGCGACCCCGGCCTGATCCCAACGCAAGGCCATAGGTCGTGTCCGCAAAGTCCCGCCTGCCGTTCGGCGCCCGGCACGCTCCCCCAAGCTCTTCGAGCAGGGGGGACCCCCACTCGCCGCACCGGCCGGCCACCCGCGTACAACCAGTACGCGGGAGCCCGTCCGGCACTCCCCCCAGCTCTTCGAGCAGGGGGGACCCCCAGAGCACGCACCGGACGCCGCTCGGCCCGCCCTACGGGCGGACGACGCGACTATACGGACACGACCTAGGCCAGTCCCCGCCGCGCCACGGCCGGCGGGCGGTGCCCCGCGATCGTCGCCACCATGTCCAGCACCTGCCGGGTCTCCGCCACCTCGTGCACCCGGTAGACCTGGGCGCCCAGCCACGCGGACACCGCGGTCGTCGCGAGCGTCCCGACCACCCGCTCCTTCACCGGCCGGTCCAGGGTCTCCCCGACGAAGTCCTTGTTGGACAGGGAGACCAGCACCGGCCAGCCCGTCTCCACCATCTCCCCGAGCCTCCGGGTCGCCTCCAGGCTGTGCCGGGTGTTCTTCCCGAAGTCGTGCCCCGGGTCGATCAGGATCGACTCGCGGGGGACCCCCAGCGCGAGCGCCCGCTCCGCCAGGCCCACGGTCACCCGCAGGATGTCCGCCATGACGTCGTCGTACGTCACCCGGTGCGGCCGGGTCCGGGGCCGGGCGCCCCCGGCGTGCGTGCACACCAGACCCACTTCGTAGCGGGCCGCCACCTCCGCCAGGCCGGGGTCCACACCGCCCCAGGCGTCGTTCAGCAGATCGGCGCCCGCCTCGCACACCGCGGCGCCGACGTCGGCCCGCCAGGTGTCCACGCTGATCACCACGTCCGGGAAGCGCCGCCGCACCTCCGCGACGAACCCGACCGTGCGCCGCGCCTCCTCCTGCGCGGTCACCTCCTCGCCGGGACCCGCCTTGACGCCGCCGATGTCGATGACGGCCGCGCCCTCGGCCACGGCCTGCTCCACGCGCGCGAGGGCCGGCTCGTCCTGGAACGTCGCCCCCTGGTCGTAGAAGGAGTCCGGGGTCCGGTTCACGATCGCCATGATCACCGGCTCGTGCGCGCCGAACTCACGACTGCCCAGCCTGAGCATCCCCTGTTGACCTTCCCTCGACATTCCCGCTGCGTGCGGCCTTCGGGCCGCCTGCGACCCTAACCGTCAGCGTCGCATGGCACGATCGGACCCTGACACACCCGACCGCTCGCATCACGGACCGTGGGGGCCACAGCGATGCTCATGTTCTTGTTCCTGGTCGTCGCGCTGGCCGTCGTGGTCGCAGCGGTGACGCTCGCCGTGGTGGGCGGCGGCGAGGGCGACGGACCGCTGCCGGAGGCCGCGCCCGAGCGGCTGAGCGACCCGCTGCCGCCGGACCGCCCGGTCGGCCGCGCCGACGTCGAGGGCCTGCGCTTCCCGCTGGCCGCCCGCGGCTACCGCATGGCCGATGTCGACGACGCCCTCAGCCGCCTCGGCGCCGAGCTCGCCGAGCGCGACGCCCGTATCGCCGACCTGGAGTCCGCGCTGGCCGGGGCGCGGGCGCCGCGCGACCAGGTGTCCATGGAGAAGCCCGACCAGGAGGACCAGCGGTGAGCGACGGCACCGCCCTCCCGGGCCCGGACGGCGCCCTCCGCTGCCCCTGGGCCCTCTCGACCCCGGACTACGTGGCCTACCACGACGAGGAGTGGGGCCGCCCCGTCCACGGCGACGACGCCCTGTACGAACGGCTCTGCCTGGAGGCGTTCCAGTCCGGCCTGTCCTGGATCACGATCCTGCGCCGCCGCGAGGGCTTCCGGGCGGCCTTCGCCGGGTTCGAGATCGCCCGGGTCGCCGAGTTCACCGAGGCCGACGAGGAGCGTCTCCTCGCCGACCCGGGCATCATCCGCAACCGTTTGAAGATCGCGGCGACCGTGGCCAACGCGAAGGTGCTGGCCGGCTGGGCCCCGGGACAGCTCGACGCCCTCATCTGGTCCCACGCCCCCGACCCGGCCGGCCGGCCGGTCCCGAAAACCCTGGCGGACGTCCCCGCGATCACCCCGGAGTCGACGGCCCTGTCCAAGGCGCTGAAGAAGCGCGGCCTGCGGTTCGTCGGCCCGACGACGGCGTACGCCCTGATGCAGGCGTGCGGCCTGGTCGACGACCATCTCGCCGCATGCGAGGCGCGGGGCGTCGCCTGACGGCGGGACGGCGCCTCGCGGCTCTGGTGCTCAGCGGCCGAGGTAGCGGGGCTTCTCCTTGTTCACGAACGCCTGCACCGCGATCGCGTGGTCCTCGGAGGAGCCCGCGCGGGTCTGCAGCTCGTCCTCCTTGTCGAGGGTCTCCTCCAGGGAGTGCGCCAGCCCGAACGCCACCGCCTCCTTGATCGCCGCGTACGCCACCGTCGGGCCCTCGGCGAGCGAGCGCGCCACGCGCTCCGCCTCCGCGCGCAGCTCCGCCGCCGGCACCAGACGGTTCGCGATCCCGAGGTCGTACGCCTCCTGCGCGCCGATGTTGCGCGGGAAGAGCAGCAGGTCCGTGGCGCGGCTCGGGCCGACGACCCGCGGCAGCGTCCAGGAGATCCCGGAGTCGGCGGTCAGCGCGACCCCCGCGAACGACGTGTTGAACGCGGCGGTCTCCGCCACCACCCGGTAGTCCGCGGCCAGCGCGAAGCCGAGGCCGGCCCCGGCGGCGACGCCGTTCACCGCGGCCACGACCGGCTTCCGCATTCCGGCCAGCGCCCGGACGATCGGGTTGTAGTGCTCCTTGACCGTGGTCATGGTCAGCCGCGACCCGGTCTCCCGGTCGGAGGCCAGCAGCCCGATGTGCTCCTTCAGGTCCTGCCCCACGCAGAACGACCGCTCCCCGGCCGCCGTCAGCAGCACGGCCCGTACGGCGTCGTCGCCGGCGGCGGCCTCGACCGCGTCCCGCAGGGCGACCTTGGCGGCGATGTTCAGCGCGTTCATCGCTTCGGGGCGGTTCAGCGTGATCGTCGCCAGCCCGTCGCTCACCTCGTAGAGCACGGTGTCGGCCATGGTGTGTCCCCTCCGGTGTGGCGGCTCGGGCGTACTCGTCGGTACGCCCCTGTCTGAGGGACAGCATGGCGGAGATCACGGCCCGCCACGGCGACCGGACGTGTGACCTGCGTCAAAGAATGCCCGCACGGGCGCGTGCGCTCGAAGTGTGCGGGGTGGCGCAGTATCGCAGCCACATCGCCGAATTGAGTGGTTTTGCTCGCGCGCGTTGCCCAAGCGATGCCGACCGATGTTGGTCATCGGGTCCTGCGATGCGGGATAATGGCTGGGAAGCAATGTGTTCGATGCCGGTGTCGCGTGTCTCACTCCCGAGACGCGTGCCCTCCATGGGGCCGTCGGCTTTGACGATGAGCTGGTTTCAGGAAGGGGAACGAGCATGGCGGCCATGAAGCCGCGGACGGGCGATGGCCCGCTCGAGGTGACCAAGGAGGGGCGGGGCATCGTCATGCGCGTTCCGCTCGAAGGCGGCGGTCGGCTCGTCGTCGAGTTGACCCCTGACGAGGCCGACGCGCTCGGCGACGCCCTCAAGAAGGTCGTCGGCTGACGCGGGAGCGACCCTACCCTTTCGGTGACCCCGGCACTCCGCGGATGCCGGGGTCGCTGTTTTCCCCGGGGCGTACGGCCCCTGGAGCGTCCCTCAGCGCTTGACCGCGCACAGCAGTCCGTCGCCCACCGGCAGCAGCGACGGGACGAGCTCCTGGCTCTCCCGCACCGCCCGCAGCAGCTCACGGACGCGTATCACCTCGGTGGGCTGGGGGCCCGAGTCGACGGTACGGCCGTTGGCGAAGACGCCCTCGAACGCGACGAGGCCCCCCGGACGCAGCAGACGCAACGATTCGGCGAGATAGTCGAGGAACTCCAGCCGGTCGCCGTCGCAGAACACCAGGTCGTAGCCGGCGTCCGCGAGACGCGGCAGGACGTCCAGCGCGCTGCCCGGGATGAACCGGGCACGGTTGCTCGCGAACCCCGCGGCGCGGAAGGCCTGACGGGCGAACTGCTGATGCTCCGGCTCCGAGTCGACCGTGGTCAGGACGCCGTCCGGGCGCATGCCGTGCAGGAGGTGGATGCCCGACACGCCGGTGCCGGTGCCGATCTCCGCGACCGCCTTCGCGTCCACGGTGGCGGCGAGCAACCCCAGAGCGGCGCCCGTGCCGGGCGAGACCGAGCGCAGTCCCGCCTCGCGGGCCCGGTCCCGGGCCCAGCGCAGGACGTCGTCCTCGGCGACGTAGGCGTCGGCGAACGCCCAGCTCGTCTGCCGGTTGCCGGTAATGACCCTCTCCTGTCCCCGTGGTTGCCTGGGCGTGACTGTATCCGTTGCGCTCGGGAACCCGCAGATGGGACCGCGCGTTTGGAAGGGTGGGAAGACGAGCGGGGGGACACAGTTGGATCACGATGACGAGCAGGGTCGCGAGCAAGTGCCGACGCAGGCGCACCAGCCGTGTCAGCCCAGTTCAAACTCTCGTAAAACCGCTTATCCGGAGCTAACGGGCGAGGTGGCTATGGTAGGGGCTCCACTGGACACCACCAGAGCCGATAGGGGAGGTGCGGCTGCGCCTGCGGATCGGGCAGGGGTGCTGCGGCGCCTCCTCGGATCGGCGGGCAGGCCGAAATCCGTGAACGACACCGCTGACCACAGCCACGCCGGCGACTTCGCCCAGACCGCGACCTTCTCCACCGACGCGGACGGGCAGGCGTGGACTCCGCCCACCTGGGAGGAGATCGTCAGCACGCACAGCGGCCGTGTGTACCGGCTCGCCTACCGGCTCACGGGCAACCAGCACGACGCCGAGGACCTCACCCAGGAGGTCTTCGTCCGTGTCTTCCGCTCCCTGTCGACCTACACGCCGGGCACCTTCGAGGGCTGGCTGCACCGCATCACGACGAACCTGTTCCTGGACATGGTCCGCCGCAAGCAGCGCATCCGGTTCGACGCGCTGGGCGAGGACGCCGCCGAGCGGCTGCCCAGCAAGGAGCCCTCGCCCCAGCAGGTCTTCAACGACGCCCACTTCGACGCGGACGTCCAGCAGGCCCTCGACACCCTCGCACCGGAGTTCCGCGCCGCGGTCGTCCTGTGCGACATCGAGGGGCTGTCCTACGAGGAGATCGCCGCCACCCTCGGCGTCAAGCTCGGCACCGTCCGCTCGCGGATCCACCGCGGCCGCTCGCAGCTGCGCAAGGCCCTCGCCCACCGCTCGCCGGAGGCGCGTGCCGAACGCCGCTCCTTCGTGCCGCGCGTGGCCGCTCTGGGGGGAGGGGGCGCGAGCGCGTGAGCGGCCTTCGACCCGACCCCATCGAACGGCTCTTCGCCGAGCAGCACCTTGGCGACCGACTGTCCGCCCTCGTGGACGGAGAGCTCGGTCATGAGACGCGTGAGCGCGTCCTGGCCCACCTGGCGACCTGCGCCCGGTGCAAGGCCGAGGTCGACGCACAGCGCCGACTGAAGAACGTCTTCGCGGAGGCGGCACCCCCGCCGCCCTCCGAGAGCTTCCTGGCCCGCCTCCAGGGCCTCCCCGGGGGAGGCGACCCGGACGGCGGCCCGCCGCTCGGCGGGGGTGGATTCGGGCTGGCCGGACGGCCCGGCACCGCGGGCGCCTTCGGCGTGAAGCGCGACGACGCCTTCGAGTTCGGTTACGTCCCCTCGGGCGCGCACGCCACGTTCGCCGGGGCCGACCGGGGCTTCCGCACCCACCCGGTGACCGGACGTCAGGACACCGACCGCTCCGCGTCGTCGCGGATGCGGTTCGCCTTCGTCGCGGCCGGCGCCGTGTCGCTCGCCGCCATCGCGCTCGGCGGTGTCACCGGCAGCGTGCCGACCGACACCGACGCCCGCGGCGGCTCCGGCGGCAGCAATGTGACACCGGCCCGCTCGCAGGGCGCCGGCGCCAGTACGGCTCCGGAGAACCAGCGCCGCCGGGGCGCCGGCCCGCTGCTCGCGCAGGGGCAGGCGTCCGGGGCTCCGCAGGCGCCGGTCGCCCCGACGAAGACCCCCGCTCCGCTGCTCCCCGGGGTGCCGGCCGCGCCGGCGGCCGAGGACGTGCGGACGCTGACAGCACCCGTGGTGGCGGGCGCCGCCGCCATGTCCCCGCTGATACGTCCGCTGAGCGCCACCCCGCCGCTCAGCCTGTCCTCCTGGTCCAAGGACTCCGGGACCGCCGCGACCCCGGGCCTGCTCGCCGCACCCGTCCCCGCCACGACCTCCTCCCCGACCGCCTCTCCGGCCACCGGTCCCTGACCCCGGCCCCTGCTCCGGCCCTCTGCGCAGCGGCCCACGAACCTGGTTGAATCCGGGGTGGGCCGCGCGTCCGCGTGCCCGCCGGACGGGTGGCCGAACTGAGTAGGAAGCAGAGCATGAACGAGGGGAAGCCCACGCGGGCGAAGTGGTGGAACCGCCCCCGTCCGCAGGAGGCCCCTCCGGGGGTGACCCCTGCCGGGGAGTCCGCCGACGGCGACTTCGAACTGGCCGGCCCCGTACGGCCGGCGGCCACCCCGGCCCCGGACGACGACTTCCCGCTCCCGCCCGCGCGGGCCACTTCTGACGGCGACTTCGAACTGGCGGAGCCTCAGCGTCCGCCGGTACCGCAGCAGCGCCTTGCGGAGGGGGAAGCGGGGGAGGCTCCGGGTGGCACGCCGGCGGCCCCCGCCGCCTCGGCTCCGGCTCAGGGGGGCGGGCCCCGGCCGCTGGACGCGGTGACGCCGGACGCCCCGGAGCGGGGGGTCGGCACGGGCACGGAGCCGGGCCAGGAGGCGGCCTCTGCCGGCTCTGCCCCGGCTCAGGGGGGCGGGCCCCGGCCGCTGGACGCGGTGACGCCGGACGCCCCGGAGCGGAACGCGGGCGCGGGCACGGAGCCGGGGCAGGAGGCCCCCGCCGCCTCCCCGGACGGGCATGCCGAGCACGGCGCGGGAGGCGGGGCCGCACAGGCCCCAGCAGCCGAGACCTCCGCCCCGGTTGAGGCCCCGGCCGCCGCTCCCACCTCGGCCCAGGACGCTGCCCCCGCTCCCACCTCCGCCCAGGACGCTGCCCCCGCTCCCGCCCCGGCCCCCGCCCCCGCCCCGGCCCCCGCCCCCGCCCCGGCTCAGGACGCGAGCCCGCGCCCCCTCCACGACCCCGACCCGTACAGCACTCCGCCGTACGGTGAGCCCGGTCCCTGGGCGCCCGCCCCGCCGGTCCAGCACCCGGCGGCCACGCCGGCCCACGGCACCCCGGCGGCCGCCGCCCTGCCGGGCCAGCCCGCACCTCACCACCCTCAGGTGGTACCGGCCCAGCAGGTGCCCCCGGTGGCACCCGCCCAGGCCGCCCCGGAGCAGCCTGCGCCCCCGTCGGGTCAGACCCAGCCAGGGCCTCCCGGTGCGCCCGCGCAGGCCGGCCCCGCGCAACCCGTGCCCTCGTCGGGCCCGGTCCGGTCGGTGCCCCCTGCCGCGTCCGCCCAGGCCGTCCCGGCGCAGCCCGTGCCCTCGTCGGGCCCGACCCACAAGGCACCCCCCGGCGCCCCGCGCAAGCCGTCCCCGACCCCGCCTTCGCCGACGCGCCCCCACCCACCGCTCCCGCCTTCGCCGACGCGCCCCCACCCGCCACTCCCACCACCCCGTCGACCCCTGGCGGAACTACGACCCCTGGACTCGGGCGGCCGAGCGGGCCGTGGCGGCAGCGCCCCTGCAGGACAGCGGTGCCGGGGTCGGGGGCCCGCGGCGGCGGGTAAAGGGGGCGCTGATCGTCGGAGCCCTGGTGATCGCCCTCGTCTCCGGCGGCGTCGGCGGGGTGCTGGGGACGTACCTCGAGCGCAACGGCGGGCTGGACACCGTCGAGCTGCCGCAGGCCGGCGTCGAGTCGCCCGACCGGGCCGCCGACAGTGTCGCCGGGATCGCCGCCCGCGCCCTGCCCAGCGTCGTCACCCTGCATGTGAGCGGCGGTTCGGAGCAGGGCACCGGCACCGGGTTCGTCCTTGACGAGCGCGGTCACATCCTGACCAACAACCACGTCGTCGAACCCGCGGGCGAGGACGGCGAGATATCCGTGACCTTCCACAGCGGCGACACCGCCGAGGCGGAGGTCGTGGGCCGGGACAGCGGCTATGACCTCGCGGTCGTCAAGGTCAAGGGCGTCGGCGGACTGCGGCCCCTGCCGCTCGGCAACTCCGAGAACGTCCAGGTCGGCGACCCGGTCGTCGCGATCGGCGCCCCGTTCGACCTCGAAGGCACCGTCACCTCCGGCATCATCAGCGCCAAGCAGCGGCCCATCACCGCCGGCGGCGAGAGCGGCGACGGCAGCGACGTGTCGTACGTCGACGCGCTCCAGACCGACGCGCCCATCAACCCGGGCAACTCCGGCGGCCCCCTGCTCGACGGCGCCGGACGGGTCGTCGGCATCAACTCCGCCATCCGCTCCGCAGGCAGCGGCGCCGAGCCGGACGGCGGTCAGGCCGGCTCCATCGGCCTCGGCTTCGCCATCCCGGTCAACCAGGCCAAGCGGGTCGCCGAGGAACTGATCGAGACCGGCAGGGCCACCCACCCGGTGATCGGCGTCACCCTGGACATGGAGTACGCCGGCGACGGCGCCCGGGTCGGCAGCAAGGGCAGCGACGGCGGCCCGGCCGTCACCAAGGGCGGGCCCGGCGCCAAGGCGGGCATCAAGCCCGGTGACGTCATCACCGAGATCGACGGAGCCCGCGTGCACTCCGGCGAGGAACTGATCATCAAGACCCGCGCCCACCGCCCCGGCGACCGCCTCGAACTGACCCTGAGGCGCGACGGCAAGGAGATCACGCTGAAGCTGACGCTGGGCTCGTCGAGCGGCCGGTGACCCGCACACCGGGCCGACCCGGAAGGGTCGGGACAGTACCGGTCGTAGGGGATGGACGGGTAACGTGGGGGCGGCCCGGACCACGGAAAGACCCGCAAGCGACCACCGAGGGCCGAGGACCGAGGACATCGCAAGGAGCTTCAGGTGTTCAATGACATAGGACCGCTCGAGCTGGTGACGCTGATCGTCCTTGCCGTGCTCGTCTTCGGTCCGGACAAGCTCCCCAAGGTCATCCAGGACGTCACGCGGACGATCCGCAAGATCCGCGAGTTCTCCGAGGGTGCCAAGCAGGACATCCGCAAGGAACTCGGCCCGGAGTTCAAGGACTTCGAGTTCGAGGACCTCAACCCCAAGACCTTCATCCGCAAGCAGCTGGACAACGAGGAACTGGGGCTGAAGGAGATCCGCAACGGCTTCGACCTGAAGAAGGAGATGGCCGAGGTCACCGACGCCGTCCACGGCCGGGAGACCGAGCCGCCGACGCCGGCCCCGTCGGCGGGCGGCCGTATCGACATGACGAAGAAGCCGGAGACCCCGCGCGTCGAGCGCCCGCCGTACGACGCCGACGCCACCTGAGCGGCCCGGCGGCCCGCCCGCACGTGACGCTTCTCATACTCCGCCGGAGGTCCTTCACGGCCTGAACCCGCCTTTCGCGCGCCTCGCGCGCCGGGCGGCTCCCCGGCTGCCGGCAATCGTGTGGATATGCTGCCGAGTTGTTGTGCGGACCGTACCCAGAAGGGACCGCCGCCCGAAGGGGGGCGGGCCGGGCTGGTCCGGCGAGAGCGAGGAGGCGTCCGGGCACATGGAGACGACGAGTCAGACGACGAGTCGGGCGGTCGCGCAGGAAACGACCGAGGAGAGCGGCCGGCAGGTCCCCTCCGCCCGGCGCACGGTCGACGGCTATCTGCTGGCGCCCTTCCCCTGGTACGGCCTCGACGAGGCGTTCACGGGGCCGCGCTGGCTGATGCAGGTCGGCATGGCGGCCGACGGGGCCGTGGAGCACGGTTCGATCGGGCACGGCGACGAGCCGTCCGTGCTCAACGAGGCCTCGGAGGGCCGTGAGAAGTTCGCGGTGGTGGTGACCGTCGCGGCCAACCCGTCCCGCCGCAGCGCCGACGGCACGGGCCTGCTGGAGGCCACCTCGGTCTCCTCGGCGGCCTGGCTGGCCGGTGTGGGACTGCTGTCCTTCACCTGGCCGGGGCAGATGGACCACTCGCTGCGGGACGACTGGCTGGACCAGCAGACCGAGACGGCCTGGGCGCTGGCCGACGACCTCGACGGACCGGACTGGTCGACGCTGTCCCTCCCCGTGGACGGGGTGCCGACCCCGTTCCACTACCGGGAGTCCGAGTTCGGCTGGGTGCTCGCCGGCTCCACCCAGGAGGGCGTCCACGTGGGCGCGTACGGCCGCGGCATGAGCGCGTACGGCCTGGGCTTCGCCATGATCAAGGACATCGCGTCCTACGCCTGACACGGCACGAGGAAGGGGCGCCGCATGATCCGCGGCGCCCCTTCCTCGTGCGCACCCGCCTCTGAGGGCAGGTCAGAACCTCAGAACTTGTTCTTCGGCGTGATCCCCAGCGACAGGCCCGACAGGCCGCGCTGGCGGCCGCCCAGCTTGCCCGCGATCGAGCGCAGGGCCGCGCCGGCCGGGGAGTCCGGGTCGCTCAGGACGACCGGCCTGCCCTCGTCGCCGCCCTCGCGCAGGCGGACGTCGATCGGGATGCTGCCGAGGACCGGGACGTTGGTGCCGGTGGTGCGGGTCAGGCCGTCGGCGACCGTCTGGCCGCCGCCGGTGCCGAACACGTCGACCATCTCGCCGCAGTGCGGGCAGGGCAGGCCCGACATGTTCTCGACCACGCCGACGATCTTCTGGTGGGTCTGCACGGCGATGGAGCCCGCGCGCTCGGCGACCTCGGCGGCGGCCTGCTGCGGGGTCGTCACGACCAGGATCTCGGCGTTCGGGACCAGCTGCGCGACCGAGATCGCGATGTCGCCGGTGCCCGGCGGCAGGTCCAGGAGGAGGACGTCGAGGTCGCCCCAGTAGACGTCGGCGAGGAACTGCTGGAGCGCGCGGTGCAGCATCGGGCCGCGCCACACCACCGGCGCGTTGCCCGGGGTGAACATGCCGATGGAGATGACCTTCACGCCGTTCGCCGACGGCGGCATGATCATGTTCTCGACCTGGGTGGGCCGCCCGTCGGCGCCCAGCATGCGCGGCACGCTGTGGCCGTAGATGTCGGCGTCGACGACGCCCACCTTCAGCCCGTCGGCCGCCATGGCAGCGGCCAGGTTGACCGTCACCGAGGACTTGCCGACGCCGCCCTTGCCGGAGGCGACCGCGTACACGCGGGTCAGGCTGCCCGGCTTGGCGAAGGGGACCTCGCGCTCGGCCTGGCCGCCGCGCAGGGCGTTCGCCAGCTCCTTGCGCTGCTCGTCGCTCATCACGTCCAGCGTGACGTCGACCCGGGTGACCCCCTCGACCGCGGCGACGGCGTCCGTCACGCGCTGGGTGATCGTCTCGCGCATCGGGCAGCCGGAGACCGTCAGGTACACCGTGACCGCGACCGCACCGTCCGCGCCGATCTCCACCGACTTGACCATCCCCAGTTCGGTGATGGGGCGGTTGATCTCGGGGTCGTTCACCGTCGCCAGTGCCTCGCGCACCGCGTCTTCCGTAGCCATAAGGACGATGGTACGGCCCGGTAGCCTCGCCCCGGTAAGGCCGTCAGCGGTCGTCTACGTCACGTCCCGGCGACCGTTCCGCCGGGAATACGCCGCGATCATGGTGCCCGTTGCGCCGCGCGTCCAGCTCCTTCACCAGGTCCTGCAGCTCCGAGCGCATCCAGTCGCGGGTGGCGACCTCGCCCAGGTTGACCCGCAGCGCCGCGACCTCGCGGGTCAGGTACTCGGTGTCGGCGATCGACCGCTCGTTCTGCTTGCGGTCCTGTTCGAGGTTGACCCGGTCCCGGTCGTCCTGCCGGTTCTGCGCGAGCAGGATCAGCGGGGCCGCGTACGACGCCTGCAGGGACAGAGCCAGGGTCAGGAAGATGAACGGGTACTCGTCGAAGCGCAGCTCGCTGGGTGCCGCGATGTTCCACAGCACCCACAGGATGATCACGACGGTCATCCACACCAGGAACCGCCCGGTGCCGATGAACCGGGCGATCCGCTCCGACAGCCGCCCGAACGCGTCCGGGTCCCACTCGGGCAGGATGCGGCGGCGCGGCGGGCGCGGCTGGTCCAGCCGGGTCCGCGGTCCCCGTCCGGCGGCGGTCGCGCCCGCCGCCGCGCGCTCGCGTCCGCCCTCGCGCTCAGGAGCCATCGGCGCCCACCCCCTTGCCGGAGTCCTCCTCCAGGTGGAACTCGGTCTCCCGCCAGTCGTCGGGCAGCATGTGGTCCAGGACGTCGTCCACGGTGACCGCGCCCAGCAGCGACCCCGAGTCGTCCACGACGGGCGCCGCGACCATGTCGTACGTGGCGAAGAACCCCGCGACGACCGGCAGCGTCGCGTCCGGCTCCAGGGCCTCCAGCGCCTCGTCCACCATCGAGCTGACCAGGGTGTACGGCGGGTCGCGCAGCAGCCGCTGGAAGTGGACCGTGCCGAGGTACTTGCCGGTGGGCGTCTCGTCGGGCGGGCGGCACACATAGACCTGCGCGGCCAGGGCCGGGGACAGGTCCGGGTGCCGGATGCGGGCCAGGGCGTCGGCGACGGTGGCGTCGGGCCGCAGGATGATCGGCTCGGTCGTCATCAGACCGCCCGCCGTGTGCTCCTCGTACGCCATCAGACGGCGCATGTCGGCCGCGTCCGAGGGCTGCATCAGGTTCAGCAGCCGCTCCTGCTCGTCCAGGGGCAGCTCGCCCAGCAGGTCGGCCGCGTCGTCGGGGTCCATGGCCTCCAGGACGTCGGCGGCCCGCTCCTGCTTCAGCTTGCCGAGGATCTCGATCTGGTCGTCCTCCGGCAGCTCCTCCAGCACATCGGCGAGGCGGTCGTCGTCCAGAGCGGCGGCGACCTCGGCCCGGCGCTTGGGGGAGAGGTGGTGCAGCACATTGGCGAGGTCGGCGGGGCGCAGCTGTTCGAACGTGGCCAGCAGGTTCTCCGCGCCCTGGCCCTGCTCCTCCAGGGAGAACCCGGTGACGGCCGACCACTCGACCGTCAGTGACTCGCCCTTGGCCCGCCGGAAGGCGCCGCCGCGACCGCCCTTGCGGACGAACACCTTGTCGATCTCCCAGTCCCGGCGGGCGGGCAGCTGCTGCACCGACAGGTCCAGGACGGTGACCTCCTCGTCGGTCTCGACCAGCTTGACGCGCCGGTCGAGCAGCTCGCCGAAGACGAGGCGCTCGGTGGGCCGCTGCTCGAAGCGGCGGACGTTGAGCACCCCGGTGGTGATGACCTGGCCGGACTCGATGCTGGTCACCCTGGTCATCGGCAGGAAGATCCGGCGCCGGGTGGACAGTTCGACCACCAGGCCGAGCAGTCGCGGCGGGCGCCGGCCGACCCGCAGCATGACGACCAGGTCGCGCACCCGTCCGACCTGGTCGCCGTTCGGGTCGAACGCGGCGACACCGGCCAGGTGCGAGACGAAGATGCGGGGCGCGCCGGCTGCCATGGCTGAGGCTCCTCTCCGTGCGGGGTCGGCCGAGTCACTGGTGGTTCTGTGGCGGGTGCCGCGCCGGGGGCGCCCTTTCCGAATTGCCCGCTCGGGTGGGCTTCAGGCTAGCCCGTCCGGATCCGGTCCGCCCTGGTGAGCGGTCCGGACGGACTGACTCCGCCCAGGCCCCGACGCCCCGGTACGCTGCCGTACGCCGCTCGGGTCCCACGACAGAAAGGCAGCCCCACCTGTGACCGCGATTCCCCACGGCCGCTCCCGCAAGGCCGCGCTGGTGTCCGCCATGTGCGCCCTTCTCGTGTCGGCGGCGGGGCTGACGGGATGCAGCAGCGAGGACCCCGACGCGGGGACGAACGGGGTCGGCAAGCTGCCGCCGGCCGAGATCCAGCGCAAGACCCGGGCCGCCGCCGACTCCGCCCAGGCCGTGCACCTCTCAGGGAACGTGGTCACCAGCGGACGCACCTACAAACTCGATATGCGGCTGAAAGCCGACGGGGCGACCGGATCGGTCACCGCCCAGGGGTCCACGTTCCATCTGCTGCGCCTCGGCGAGCAGCTGTTCCTGAAGGCCGACGCCGGCTTCTGGAGCGACGCCGGCACCGACGGCAGGACGGACGCAGCCGCCGTCGACAAGCTGGACGGCAAGTATGTGAAGGTCCCGCAGGGCGACCCGGCGTACAAGAAGTTCAGCGGCTTCACCGAGAAGGACGTGCTGTTCGACGGGCTGCTGGCGCTGCACGGCGAGGTGACCACGGACGGGCACCACGAGCAGGCGGGCCTGAAGACGATCCGGCTCTCCGGCGACGGCGGGGACGGCGGCACCCTGGAGGTCTCCCTGGAGGGCAAGCCCTACCCGCTGCTGCTGACCCGCGCGGGCGGCGCCGGCACCCTCACCTTCTCGGCGTGGGGCAAGGACTTCCCGCTGCAGAAGCCGAACAAGGACGACACCGTGGACTACGGCAGGCAGCTGCCGTCGTCCTGACCTGCCGCTAGGCCGTGTCCGCAAAGTCCCGCCTGCCGTTCGACGCCCGGCACTCCCCCAAGCTCTTCGAGCAGGGGGACCCCCACTCGCCGCACCGGCCGGCCACCCGCGTACAACCAGTACGCGGGAGCCCGTCCGGCACTCCCCCAGCTCTTCGAGCAGGGGGTACCCCCAGAGCACGCACCGGACGCCGCTCGGCCCGCCCTACGGGCGGACGACGCGACTTTACGGACACGACCTAGGGCTTGCGGCGCTTGGCCAGAAGGCGGGGCAGGCCCGCGGGGATCGGCCGACGGGTCGTCGCCGGGGTCGGGACGGGGACCTCCGCGAGAGAGCCGTCGGGCAGCGGGGCCGGCGCACCGGCCGGCTCCAGCCGCAGCACGCGGCACTCGCGCGCCCAGCGCTCCGGCATCGCCTCGCCGTCCGGGGCGTTCAGCCGCTTGCCCTTGAGGTCGGCGACCGCGGCCTCCCACGCCTCGCTGCGCGCCGCCAGCTCGACGACCCGGGCCGGCCAGGAGACCAGCCGGCCGCCCTTGTCCTTGCTGCGCACGGTGACCTCGACGGTGGCCCCGTCGGCCAGACCCGGCAGCGGCTGCTCGCCGGGGCCGTCGCCCACGACACACGCGGCACCCTCGTGCCACACGTGCCACAGCGCGCGGGCCGGGACACCGGGTGCCGCGACCCAGACGAGGCCGGACTTCTTCGTGGCCTCCTCGACGAGGGCCTGGTCGAGCAGCTCGCTTGTCATGGCCCAAGCCTATCCAGCGGGGCCCGGCCGGATCAGAGCCAGCCGTTGCGCTTGAGCGTGCGGTGGATGCCCAGACAGATGGCGACCGTGACGCTCATGATCACCGGGTAGCCGTACTTCCAGTGGGTCTCCGGCATGTAGTCGAAGTTCATGCCGTACACCCCGCAGACCATCGTCGGGACGGCGATGATCGCCGCCCAGGAGGTGATCTTGCGCATGTCCTCGTTCTGCGCGACGGACGCCTGCGCGAGGTTGGCCTGGAGGATCGAGTTCAGCAGCTCGTCGAAGCCGATGACCTGCTCGTGCACGCGCGCCACATGGTCGGCGACGTCCCGGAAGTACTTCTGGATGTCGGGGTCGATCAGCCGCATCGGCCGCTCGCTGAGCAACTGCATCGGACGCAGCAGCGGCGACACCGCCCGCTTGAACTCCAGCACCTCGCGCTTGAGTTGGTAGATCCGGCCGGCGTCCGTGCCGCGCGGCGCGCCCTTGCGGCCCGGCGAGAACACCTCGGTCTCGACCTCGTCGATGTCGTCCTGTACGGCGTCGGCGACGGCGATGTAGCCGTCCACCACATGGTCGGCGATGGCGTGCAGCACCGCGGACGGGCCCTTGGCGAGCAGCTCGGGGTCGTCCTGGAGGCGGTGCCGCAGGGCCCGCAGCGAGCCCTGGCCGCCGTGCCGGACGGTGATGAAGAAGTCCCGGCCGGTGAAGCACATCACCTCACCGGTCGCCACGACCTCGCTGTTGGCGGTGAGCCGGTCGTGCTCGACGTAGTGGACCGTCTTGAACACGGTGAACAGGGTGTCGTCGTAGCGCTCCAGCTTGGGCCGCTGGTGGGCCTGCACGGCGTCCTCGACGGCCAGCGGGTGCAGCCCGAACTCGCTGGCGATACCGGCGAATTCGGCCTCGGTGGGCTCGTGCAGCCCGATCCAGACGAAGCCGCCGTCGCGGCGCACCTGGCGCATCGCCTCGTGCGGCGTCAGCGGGGTCGTGACGGGGACACGGGCGCCGTCGCGGTAGACGGCGCAGTCGACGACGGCGGAGGGCGTCGCGGGGTCGCGGGTGGTCTCGTACGGGCCGCTGTCCTTGCGCAGCGAGATGCGGGACGGACGGACCACGGCACGCAGGTCGCGGATCATCGACATGAGCAGGCTCCTTCGCGACGGGCAACGAAGCGCGTGCGAACCGCGGCACGGGTGGAACTGCCCGGAATGAGGACGTCCTGACCTCAGGATGTTTGGTACGTCCACAAAGCGGGGAGCACCGCACCGTTGCGGTGATGGGCTTCGTTGCTGAAACAGATCAGACGATCAGGCAAAGCGAAACGAAGTGCTCTTCCGCGTCAGGAACACGAGCGTGAAAGGCGGCGGTCAGCCGGAGCCGGAACAGCCGAGCCAGCTACATCAACGGCGGGAAGAGCGAGTGGTACTGCACGGTCGACTTCGATCCATGACAGCCCCACCTCCTCCGGCCGGTCCCTCGTGAGGGACGTTCCATACCCCTAGGGGTTCCCCGTTCGGGAGTATTCAGGCGTCGGGACTCGTTCGCGATGCCTCTGCGCGCTGCCCGAACACCGGGCAAGAGTATCAGCCGACTGAAGTGTCAAGGCGCTGCTTTGCCGCGTCCTGACGAGTTCTATGCTCGCCGCATGGCTGATGTTCTTCCCCTGGTAGAGGCCCGGCTGCGCACCGCCCTCGGCGAACCGGACGCGCGCGCGGCGGTCACCTTCCTCGGCACGGACCGCATCGAGGTGCTCCGCTTCCAGGAGGGCGACATCGTCCGCTACGCCACCCTCGGCATGTCCGCGCACCCCATGGCCGACCCGACGGCCGTGGTCGCCGACCCCGTCAAGGGCCCCCGCGCCGAGCTGGTCCTCTCCGTGCGCGCCGGCGTCGCCGACACCGGCAAGGTGCTCCGCCCGCTCGCCGTGCTCGCCGCGTCCCCGCAGGTGGAGGGTGTCGTCGTGGCGCCCGGCGCCTCCCTGGACGTCGGCGAACCGCTGTGGCCCGGTGCCCCGTTCACCTCGGTGCTGGTCGCCGAGCCGGGCGGCCTCGTCGAGGACCTGGAGCTCGACGCTCCCCTCGACCCGGTGAGCTTTCTGCCGCTGCTCCCGATGACGCCGAACGAGGCCGCCTGGAAGCGTGTGCACGGCGCCCAGGCCCTTCAGGAGCGCTGGCTGACGCACGGGACGGACCTGCGGGACCCCGCCCGCGCGTCCGTCCCGCTGACGTGAGCGATCTCACCAACCGGTGGCTGAAAAGCGTCAGTTGACGAAGACGCCGACACCGTCCCGGGTCGCGTGCCGGGGCGCGGCCTCCTCGGCCCGGAGCGTGAGCGCCCCGCGGCGCACGAGGACCACGAGCGCACCTGCCACCGCCGTGACGGCCGCCACCACGAAGGGGATTTGGAGGCTGCCGGTCCACTCCTCGATCCGCGGGGCGAAGAACGGCGCCGCGGCCGCCGCGAACCAGCGGACGAAGTTGTAGCCCGCGCTGGCCACCGGGCGCGGCGCGTCCGACACGCCGAGGGCCAGCTCCGTGTAGACGGTGTTGTTCACCCCGATGAAGGCACCCGACAGGATGGTGCAGACGACCGCGGTCGTGTGGTCGCCGTAGCCGAGCACGAGGACGTCCGCCGCGAGCAGCACGAGCGAGCCGCCGAGCACCCGCAGCGAGCCGAACCGCTTCTGCAGACGCGGTGCCACGATCACCGAGAACACGGCGAGCAGCACACCCCAGGCGAAGAACACCGCACCCGACCGGTACGGGCTCATGTCCAGCACGAACGGGGTGAAGGCCAGCACCGTGAAGAACGTGTAGTTGTAGAAGAACGCCGAGGCCGCCACCGAGGCCAGACCGCCGTGGCCGAGCGCCTTGACCGGGTCCAGGAGCGACGTTCTGCGGGCCGGCCTGGGCTGCTCCCTGAGGAACGCCGCGATGCACAGGAAGCCGACGGCCATCAGGAAGGCCGTGCCGAAGAACGGGTAGCGCCAGCTGGCGTCGCCGAGCAGCGCGCCCAGGAGCGGCCCGCACGCCATGCCCAGGCCGAGGGCGGACTCGTACAGCAGGATCGCCGCAGCGCTGCCGCCGGCCGCCGCTCCGACGATCACCGCGAGGGCGGTGGACACGAAGAGCGCGTTGCCCAGGCCCCAGCCCGCCCGGAAGCCGACCAGTTCCCCGACCGAGCCGGAGGTGCCGGAGAGCCCGGCGAAGACGACGACCAGCGCGAGACCGAGCAGCAGCGTCCTACGGCCGCCGATACGGCTGGAGACGAAGCCGGTGAGCAGCATCGCCACGGCGGTGATCAGGAAGTACGAGGTGAAGAGCAGCGAGACCTGGCCGGCCGTGGCGTCCAGGCCGCTCGCGATGGACGGCAGGATCGGGTCGACGAGCCCGATGCCCATGAAGGCGACGACGGACGCGCCGGCGGTCGCCCAGACGGCCTTGGGCTGCCGGAGGATGCCGCCGGATCCCGCGTCGAGGGGGTCCATGCCGTTCTCCAATCAGGACGGGAAGCAGTCGGTGGTACCCGCACAGATTAGGTTAGCTAGTCTAATTAATGCAAGTTACATCTAAATTTTCGCACTCCCTGTGTTTCCGTCCGGACGGGTGATCGTCCTTGACGTGGGGCGGAAGGGGTAGGACCGTGGGGGCCTATGAGGGGCGAACCCAGTTGCCCGAAGTGTGGTGGCCGGGTCAGGGCTCCCGGACTCTTCGCCGACACCTGGCAGTGTGACGTGCACGGCACCGTGCATCCGGTGCAGCCCGTGATACCGCCCAGTGTCGAGGCGCTCGGCGTGGTCGTGCACCGCACGCGGGTGCCCGTGTGGATGCCCTGGCCGCTGCCGATCGGATGGCTGTTCACCGGCGTCGCGAGCGCGGGCGACGACCGCAGTGGCGGACGCGCGAGCGCCGTCGCCTGCTCGGGTCCCGGACCGCTCGGCGGCACGGGCGAGCTGATCCTGGTCGCTGAGGAGCTCGGCGTCGGCCTCGGTGCCCGCTACGCCGGGATCGACGGACCCGACCCGGGCTCGTACATCGACGTCGAGAAGCCGCCGCAGGCCAAGGTCCTCGCCGCGGGCCGCCCGACCCCGCTGTGGCATGTCTCCGGCACCCCTGACGACCGCGCCGTCTTCGCCGGTGAGGCGCTCGGGATGTGGGTGTGGGCCGTCGTCTGGCCCGAGCAGTCCGGGCTGCTGATGTACGACGAACTCGTGCTGACCGACCTGCGGGACGCCGGGGCCGAGGTGGAGCTGGTGCCCTGCGGGGCGCTCTCCCCGCGTCTGCTCGAACCGTAGACGCCCGCCCCATGTAGGGGGCGCCGGGGCCGTACGGGTGTGACAGGCGGGTCCGGGAAATGCGGCTATCCTTGTGCGGTCCCTTCCGTGCCGTCCCGACTGGAGTCCGCGTCGTGCGTATCGACCTGCACACCCACTCCACCGCGTCCGACGGCACGGACACCCCCGCCGAGCTGGTGCGTCACGCCGCCGAGGCAGGGCTGGACGTCGTGGCCCTCACCGACCACGACACGACCCGCGGCTACGCCGAGGCGATCGCCGCGCTGCCGGAGGGGCTCACGCTCGTCACCGGCGCGGAGCTGTCCTGCCGGGTCGACGGCATCAGCATGCATCTGCTGGCCTACCTCTTCGACCCCGAGGAGCCCGCCCTGCTCGCCGAGCGCGAGCTGGTGCGCGACGACCGGGTGCCGCGGGCCAAGGGCATGGTCGCCAAGCTGAACGCGCTGGGTGTGCCCGTCACCTGGGAGCAGGTGAGCCGGATCGCCGGCGGCGGCTCGGTCGGCCGCCCGCACGTCGCCTCCGCGCTCCTCGAGCTCGGTGTCGTACCGTCCGTCGACGAGGCCTTCACCAAGGACTGGCTGGCGGACGGCGGCCGGGCCCATGTGGAGAAGCACGAGACGGACCCCTTCGAGGCCGTCCGGCTGGTCAAGGCCGCCGGAGGCGTCACCGTCTTCGCCCACCCCGCCGCGAGCAAGCGCGGCCGTACGGTCCCTGAGTCCACGATCGCCGAGCTGGCCGCGGCCGGACTCGACGGGATCGAGGTCGACCACATGGACCACGACGCCGGCACCCGCGCGCGGCTGCGCGGACTCGCCCAGGAGCTCGGGCTGCTGACCACCGGCTCCAGCGACTACCACGGCAGCCGCAAGACCTGCGTCCTCGGCGAGTACACGACCGACCCCGAGGTGTACGGCGAGATCACGCGGCGGGCCACCGGCGCGTTCCCCGTCCCCGGTACCGGCGGAGTCTGAGCACCCTCACCCGCCCGTCCGATCCACCCGGCGCCGTCCGCCGTGCCCACCCCTGCCCGCCTCGCGGGCGGCCGGTCACGGCGGCACGCCCCTGCGCAAGGCACAGCTCACCCATGTTCGACGTCGCCGTCTTCGGCTCGCTCTTCCTCACCCTGTTCGTGATCATGGATCCCCCCGGGATCACCCCGGTCTTCCTGGCGCTCACCGCCGGGCGGCCTGCCAAGGTGCAGCGCCGGATGGCGTTCCAGGCCGTCTGCGTGGCGGGCGGGGTCATCGCGGTGTTCGGCCTCCTCGGCCACCAGATCCTCGACTATCTGCATGTCTCGATCCCGGCGCTGATGATCGCCGGCGGTCTGCTGCTCCTGCTCATCGCGCTCGACCTGCTCACCGGCAAGACGGACGAGCCGCAGCAGACCAAGGACGTGAACGTCGCCCTCGTCCCGCTCGGCATGCCGCTGCTCGCCGGGCCGGGCGCGATCGTCTCCGTGATCCTCGCCGTGCAGAAGGCCGACAGCGTCGGCAGCCAGGTGTCCGTGTGGACGGCGATCCTCGCCATCCATGTGGTGCTGTGGCTCGTGATGCGGTACTCGCTGCTGATCATCCGGGTCATCAAGGACGGGGGAGTGGTCCTCGTGACCCGGCTCGCGGGCATGATGCTCTCCGCGATCGCCGTCCAGCAGATCATCAACGGCGTCACCCAGGTCATCCAGGGAAGCTGAGACCCCAGGACTCCCGGACACACCAAAGGGCCCCGTACGCGTCGTGCGTACGGGGCCCTGAAGCTTCGCGTCGATCCGCGCGCGTTACGAGGCCGTGGTGTCGGCCGGGCGGATCCAGAGTCGCTGCCCTGTGGCGGCAGCCTGCTGAACGATCCGGTTGACGGAGGCGGCGTCCACGACGGTGCTGTCCACGGGCGTGCCGTCCAGCTCGTCGAGTCGCATGATTTCGAAGCGCATATGGCTTCTCCCTTCGTCTGGTCATCCTCCTGAGGAGAACATCTGGGTGGAGGGCCCCGCGAGCGAAGTCGCTCCCGGTTCCATAGGTATCCAACGGCTCGCGTGTTACGAACATTCCCTACGCTAAAGAAATTTTTCGAACGACTAACTACTGACCGGTAAGACAACTGCGAACGATCAAGCAGAGACCGACCGGGACCGGTTGTGTTCGCAGCGTGACCGCCGGGACAATGGAGGCGATGAACGACGACCTGGCGGCGCTCGCCGCCCGCATCGACCACACGAACGAGCTGCTGCTCCGCATGCTCGCCGAGGTGGCGAAGACGCCCTCCACTCACGCGATCTTCGTCGACGCGGGCTACCTCTACGCCGCCGCCGGGCGCCTGGTCGCGGGCACCGAGGACCGCCGGGCCTTCGACCTGGACGCCGAGGGGCTGATCGAGGCGCTCATCGACCGCGCCCGCACGATCTTCGCCGACAGCCGGCTGCTGCGCGTCTACTGGTACGACGGCGCCCGGCGCCGCATCCACACCGCCGAGCAGCAGTCCATCGCCGAGCTTCCCGACGTCAAGGTCCGCCTCGGCAACCTCAACGCCAACAACCAGCAGAAGGGCGTCGACTCCCTGATCCGCAGCGACCTGGAGTCCCTCGCCCGGCATCGTGCCATCAGCGACGCCGCCCTCCTCGGCGGCGACGAGGACCTCGTGTCGGCGGTCGAGGCGGCCCAGGGATACGGGGCGCGTGTGCATCTGTGGGGCATCGAGGCGCCCGAGGGCCGCAACCAGGCCGAGCCCCTGCTCTGGGAGGTCGACAGCCAGCGCACCCTCGACCTCGACTTCTTCAAGCCGTACGTCTCCCGGCGCACCTCCGCCGCCTACGAGGCCGTGGCCGCCCGGCCCACCCGGGAGGACGTGCGGTTCGTCGGCGCCCAGATCGCGGCCAAGTGGCTCGCGGCACGCGGACGCGAGTCACTGGTCGAGCTGCTGCCCGGCCACCCCTACCTCCCCGGCTCCGTCGACCAGGACCTCCTCGTCGAGGCCGAGGGACTGCTCCAGTACTCCCTGCGCGGCCAGGCCGACCTGCGCCGCGCCCTGCGCGACGGGTTCTGGGAGCACCTCCAGGCGCAGTACTAGAGGGAGTCGACGCGGTCCCAGAAGTCGGCCGTCGCGCGGGCGGTCTGCAGCGGCTGGTCGGCGTTGGGGGAGTGCTCGGCGCCCGGGATCACCGTCCGGTGCGCGTGCAGCCGTACGGCCATGTCGTCCAGGACCGAGACCGGCCAGGTGTCGTCGCTGGCCCCGGACAGGACGTGGAACGGCAGCGGCAGCGCGGCGAGTTCGTCCACCCGGTCCGGCTCCGCGCACAACTGCCGCCCCGTCGCGAGGAGTTGAGCGGGCTTGGTGCCCAGCCAGCGGCGGCGCAGCAGCTCCTGGCCGCCGATGCCGCGGGCCGGGCCGCCGACCTCCTCGGGCGGCCCCATGGCGAGGATGGCCTCCCAGGTCTCGGCCATCGTCATCACCGCGAGCGCGTCCCGCAGCAGTTTCACGCGCTGCTGCTGGGAGTCGGAGATCTGCGCGGGACCCGACGCCATCAGGGTCAGCGACCGGAACGGCGTGTGGTCGAGGAGGAGAGCCGCGCGCGCGATCTGGCCGCCCAGCGAGTGGCCGAACAGATGCAGCGGGGTGTCCAGCGGGCCGAGGGCCGCCGCCTGGGCGAGCACGTCACGCGCCAACTCGCCCCGCTCGTAGGCGGATTCGTCGAGCTCGGGCCCATCCGACTCGTGCTGGCCGCGCCCGTCGACGGCGACCGTGCGGTAGCCGCGCTCCGCGAGCGGCCCCTGCATCAGGGTGAAGTCCTCTTTGCTGCCGGTGAATCCGGGGAGCATCAGCGCGACCCCTCGGGGCCGGACCCCGGGCGCGACGGGGCAGTCGACGACGGCGAAGGCGCCGCGGTCGGTGCGCAGCTGACAGGCGCGGGAGCCGGGGGGCGGGGTGTACACGGGTTCGGTGCTCACGAGGGGGAGGGTAACCGGTTCGTCAGGAGCGGTCCCGCGCACGGTCGCCCGGGAACGCCGACGGCCCGGCCCCCTGGTGGGTGGGCCGGGCCGTCGGTGCGGTGCGGGTCAGCTCTCCGCGGTCTCCTCGGCGGGAGCGGCGGAGGCCTTGCGGGCGCGGCGCACCTTCGGCTTCGCCTCGGCGGCCGTCTCCGCGGTCTCCACGGCGGCCGCGGTCTTGCGGGCGCGGCGGCGGGGGGCGGCCGGCTCCTCCGTGGCCTGGGCCGGGATGTCCGCGGCCTCGGCGGTGGCGGCGGCCTTGCGGGTGCGGCGCGCCTTCGGCTTCGCCTCGGCCGCTTCGGCGGTGTCGAGGGCGGCCTCGGCGGTCTTCCGCGTCCGGCGCGGCTTGGCCTCCGTGACCTCGGCGCCCTCGGAGGGGGCCTCCGCGGTGGCGGCGGCCTTGCGGGTGCGGCGCGCCTTCGGCTTCGCCTCGGTCGCCTCGGCGGTGTCGACGACTGCCTCGGCGGTCGCGGCGGCCTTGCGGGTCCGGGTCCGGCGCGGCTTGGCCTCGGCGGCCTCCGGCTCCTGAGCCGTCTGCGCCGGAATGTCGGCCCCCTCGGCGGTCGCCGCGGCCTTGCGGGTGCGACGGGCCTTGGGCTTGGCCTCGGTGGCCTCGACGGTGTCGAGGGCCGCCTCGGCGGGGGCCTCGGCCGTCGCTGCGGCCTTACGGGTGCGGCGGCGCGGGGCGGCCGCCGGGGCCTCCTCGGCCACCGGCTCCGGCGCGGCGGCGACCGGCTCGGACGCCTGCACGGCCTCGGCCACCGGCGCCGTCTGCGCCTCCGCGGACTTACGGGTACGGCGACGGCGCGGCGCCGGGGTCTCCTCGGCGGTCTCGAGAGCCGGGCTCTCGGCCGTGGCGACGGCGGCCTCGGCGGCCTGCTGCGGCGCGGCGGTCGCCGGGGCGGTCTCGGCCGCCGCTCCACCGCGCGTGCGGCGACGACGGCGAGGGGTGCGCGGCTCGGTCCCGGACTCCGCCGGGGCCGCCTCGTCCGGCGTACCGGTGACGGCGGGCGCCGACTCGGCGTCCAACGGGGTCCCGCCGCGGGTGCGGCGACGGCGGCGCGGCGTACGCGCCGGGCGCTCACGCTCCGCCGTACGGGACTCCTCCCGGCCGCCCCGGCCACCGCGACCGCGGGCACCGCGGCCACCGGTCTCGCCGAGGTCCTCGACCTCCTCCGCCGCCAGCCCGGCGCGCGTGCGCTCCGAGCGGGGCAGGACACCCTTGGTGCCGGCGGGGATCTTCAGGTCCTCGAAGAGGTGCGGGGACGTGGAGTACGTCTCCGGCGGGTCGGTGAAGTCGAGCTCCAGCGCCTTGTTGATCAGCTGCCAGCGCGGGATGTCGTCCCAGTCGACGAGGGTGATCGCGATGCCCTTGGCGCCCGCGCGGCCGGTACGGCCGATGCGGTGCAGGTACGTCTTCTCCTCTTCGGGCGACTGGTAGTTGACGACGTGCGTGACACCCTCGACGTCGATGCCGCGCGCGGCGACGTCGGTGCAGACGAGCACGTCCACCTTGCCGTTGCGGAAGGCGCGCAGCGCCTGCTCACGGGCGCCCTGGCCGAGGTCGCCGTGGACTGCGCCGGCCGCGAAGCCGCGCTGCTGGAGCTGGTCGGCGAGGTCGGCCGCGGTGCGCTTGGTGCGGCAGAAGACCATGGCCAGTCCCCGGCCCTCGGCCTGCAGGATGCGCGCGACCATCTCGGGCTTGTCCATGTTGTGCGCGCGGTAGACGAACTGCGCGGTGTTCGCGACCGTCTTGCCCTCGTCGTCCGGCGCGGTGGCGCGGATGTGCGTCGGCTGCGACATGTAGCGGCGCGCGAGGCCGATGACCGCGCCCGGCATGGTCGCCGAGAACAGCATGGTCTGGCGCCGGGCCGGAAGCAGGTTGATGATCTTCTCGACGTCGGGCAGGAAGCCCAGGTCCAGCATCTCGTCGGCCTCGTCGAGGACGAGCGCCTTGATGTGCTTGAGGTCGAGCTTCTTCTGGCCCGCGAGGTCCAGGAGACGGCCCGGGGTGCCGACGACGACGTCGACGCCCTTCTTCAGGGCCTCGACCTGCGGCTCGTAGGCGCGGCCGCCGTAGATGGCGAGGACGCGGACGTTGCGGACCTTGCCCGCGGTCAGCAGGTCGTTGGTGACCTGCTGGCACAGCTCGCGCGTGGGGACGACGACGAGCGCCTGCGGGGCGTCGGTGAGGGCCTCGGGACGGGCCCGGCCCGCCTCGACGTCGGCGGGGACGGTGACGCGCTCCAGGATGGGGAGGCCGAAGCCGAGCGTCTTGCCGGTGCCGGTCTTCGCCTGGCCGATGACGTCCGTGCCGGAGAGGGCGACGGGGAGGGTCATCTCCTGGATGGGGAAGGGATTGACGATGCCGACGGCCTCAAGGGCCTCAGCGGTCTCGTTGAGGATTCCGAGCTCTCGGAAAGTCGTAGTCAGGGTGCTGCCTCTTCTGTGTACGCGGTGCGAGGCGAGCGCGGGGGTCTTGGGACCGTGCCGGGGACGTCGGCCGCCGTACGGCGGGACCGAAAGGCACGGGACCACTGCCGACGCTCTAGCGCTCGTACCGCTGAGGGTGTCCCTCCGGTCGTCGTACGCACTGTGCCGTACGGCCTGGGAGGGCTGTCGGGTCGGAGCCAGTCGGGCCACCGACCGGGCATCCTCATAACGTGCGGCCCGTCGGGTACGTCAAAGTACTCAGCGGGCGCATTACCACCATACCCCGGAATCGCGCACATGCGATGGCCGAATTGGTCACGTAGTCGTCGTCACAGTGATTGACCAGGGACTTCCGTAAGGCATCGAGCGGGCTATTGTGCGCTTCATGACGACGCCTGACAACACCTCTGACGCCGCGGACACCGCCGACACCCCCGTCGCACGCACCGGGGTCGCCGCCCAGGACTGGGCGCGGGCCTCCGCCGACCCTCAGTACCGGGCCGCCGTCGTCGACCTGCTCGGCGCGCTGGCCTACGGCGAGCTGGCGGCGTTCGAACGGCTCGCGGAGGACGCCAAGCTGGCGCCGACGCTCGCGGACAAGGCGGAGCTGGCCAAGATGGCGTCGGCGGAGTTCCACCACTACGAGAAGCTGCGGGACCGGCTCACCGAGATCGGCGCCGAGCCCACCCAGGCCATGGAGCCGTTCGTGGCCGCGCTGGACGGCTTCCACCGGCAGACGGCCCCCTCCGACTGGCTGGAGGGCCTCGTCAAGGCCTACGTCGGCGACTCGATCGCCAGCGACTTCTACCGGGAGGTCGCGGCCCGGCTCGACTCGGACAGCCGCGACCTGGTGTTGGCCGTGCTGGACGACACCGGTCACGCGACGTTCGCTGTGGAGAAGGTGCGCGCGGCGATCGACGCCGACCCGCGCGTGGGTGGCCGTCTCGCGCTGTGGGCGCGACGGCTGATGGGCGAGGCGCTGTCGCAGTCGCAGCGTGTGGTCGCCGACCGGGACGCGCTGTCGACGATGCTCGTGGGCGGCGTCGCGGACGGGTTCGACCTCGCGGAGGTCGGCAAGATGTTCTCGCGGATCACCGAGGCGCACACCAAGCGGATGGCGGCGCTGGGCCTGGCGGCATAGCCGTGCTGCCGTAACTCGCTGGGCGACCGCTTTCTCCTCAGGCGGTCGCCGAGCGGCGGCCGAGTCTTCCCGCGGGGCGCACCAGCAGGGAGAGCGAGGCGGCGGCGACGATCCCGGCGCCGGTGAGGATCACCGCGAGGTTCCCGAAGTCCAGTGCGGTGTGCGTGACGAAGGCGCCGAAGAGGGCGCCGCCGACACCGGTCGGCAGGACCAGCGAGCGGGCGGGCATGCGGTGCGGCAGGCGGCTGTACGCGGCCCACGCCAGGACCAGGCCGAGGATCGCGGAGCTGAGCGCTTCCAAGAGCATGCTGGGGTCCCTCCCACATGGCCGACCTGCTCGAAACGGTCGTACCCCGTCATACCCCTGACCTGCGGAATCCAATCCTCCTCTGTGAACGGGCTGTGCTCCCTCAGTGGAGGAGAGCTGGAGGGGACCTGAGGGGAGGGCCGGGGGGGGGCTGTGAGGGGCAACGGGAAGGGGGCCCGGCGACCGTGGTCGCCGGGCCCCCTTCCGCACGCCCGGGCGGTGGTGCCTCAGAGTGCGCCGAAGCCCACCTTGCGCGGAGCCGGCTCACCGAGCTCCACGTACGCAAGACGGTCGGCCGGGACGAGGACCTTGCGGCCGTGCTCGTCGACGAGGCTCAGGAGCTGAGACTTGCCGGCCAGCGCATCGGACACCGCCCGCTCGACGTCCTCGGCACTCTGACCGCTCTCCAGAACGATCTCGCGGGGCGCGTGCTGCACGCCGATCTTGACCTCCACGGCTATGTCCCTCCGACGGTCAGTGAAGTGCGCGACCATGCGCGCCGTACCAGCACACATTAGCCCGGTGAGGGGATGTCCACGCATCGCCGGGCAACGCCAGGAGCGAACAGTGGACGGGAACAAATGCGCGCGTGATGCGGGAACGCACGGGGTTCAGTGGGACTCGGAGCCGTGCAGCGGGAAGCCGGCGATACCGCGCCAGGCCAGGGACGTCAGCAGCTGGACGGCCTGGTCGCGCGGCACGCTGCGGTCGCTGTGCAGCCAGGAGCGGGCCACGACCTGCGCGAGTCCGCCGAGGCCGGAGGCCAGCAGCATCGACTCCGCGCGCGAGAGGCCGGTGTCCTCGGCGATGACGTCGCAGATCGCCTCGGCGCAGTCGTTCGTGACCTTGTCGACGCGCTCGCGCACGGCGGGCTCGTTCGTCAGGTCGGACTCGAAGACCAGCCGGAAGGCGCCGCCGTCGTCCTCGACGTACGCGAAGTAGGCGTCCATCGTGGCGCGCACGCGCTGCTTGTTGTCGGTGGTCGAGGCGAGCGCGGTGCGCACCGACTGGATCAGCGACTCGCAGTGCTGGTCCAGGAGTGCCAGATAGAGGTCGAGCTTGCCCGGGAAGTGCTGGTAGAGCACCGGCTTGCTGACGCCGGCGCGCTCGGCGATGTCGTCCATCGCGGCGGCGTGGTAGCCCTGCGCCACGAAGACCTCCTGGGCGGCGCCCAGCAGCTGGTTCCGTCGGGCTCGGCGCGGAAGGCGCGTGCCCCGCGGGCGTGCCGCCTCTGTCTGCTCGATGGCTGTCACGCCGCCTCCCAAGATCGTCCACATGCGGTGTGCGCCGCGTCGCCATCGTACTTTTCGGTAACCCTGGTGTGCGCGGTGCGAGCGCAGAATTTCACGGACCGGACGGTGACGATAGTCGCACAGAAGGTTTGAAAGCCGGGTGTAATGGGCATAGGGTCCGACTTTTTCCTGCTCAGCGGCCCTGCTCCGGCGTCCGGGCAGCCCGTCGCCGGTCCCGGCGGTCCCGAGGCCGCCCCGTCAGCGATAGTCGTCCTCGTCGAGGGAGACCACGCGCGCCTGCTCGATCAGGTCGGCCTCGTTGGCCAGGTTCGGGTCGACCTCCGTCAGCGGGTCGTCCTCGTCCGGGTTGATGTCCGCCTTCTGCTCGGCCGCGTCGGCCGGAGGCGCCTCGACGTCGAACTCCTCGTCGTCCTCGGTGTCGTCGTGCACGAAGGTCTCGGGGTCGGTGGGATCGACGGTCATGACGGGCTCCCTTTCCTAGAACGTCCCCGCGGGGGTGTGGTGTCCCCGGGCGAGGCAGGGGTCCGTGTCCGGGTGCCCTGCGTACGAGCCTAGGAGACACCCGATCCGGACGCTATGCGATCGGCGGCGGATCTGCGGGCGATTCGGGCGGTTTCAGGACGCCTTCACCCGGGGCGGAGCCCAGGGCGGTCCGCTGGACCGGTTCCCGTCATGCGCGCTGCCATGTACGCGTCGACTTGTGACGGCGAACACAATGGCGAACGTATGAATCCCCGCGTGATCACCTCGTAACATTGCCGCATGTCTTCGACCGAGCTGCCCTCCGTGCCGGCCGCCCATGTGCTTCCTCAGGTGGCGACCGTCCGGGTCGCGGAGGGGGAGCGGCTGCGGTCCGTCGGGCTGCCCGGGGTCACGCTGACCGTCCGGTCGCGCCCGCCGCGGCGGGAAGGGCTGCCACCCGCCCTGTACGTCCACGGGCTCGGCGGCTCCTCGCTCAACTGGTCGGCGCTCATGGAGCAGTTCGACGGCGTCGTCGACTCCGAGGCCGTGGACCTGCCCGGCTTCGGCGACTCGCCGCCACCGGACGACGGCGACTACTCCCTCACCGCGCACGCACGCGCGGTGATCCGCTATCTGGACGCCTCCGGCCGTGGGCCCGTACACCTCTTCGGGAACTCGCTCGGCGGCGCGGTCTCCACGCGCGTCGCCGCCGTCCGCCCCGACCTCGTCCGTACGCTCACCCTCGTGTCGCCCGCGCTACCGGAGCTCCGCGTCCAGCGCACCGCCGTGCCCACCGGGTTGCTGGCGGTGCCGGGGGTGACGGCCCTGTTCACACGCCTCACCAGGAAGTGGACGGCCGAGCAGCGGGTCCGCGGGGTGCTGCAGCTCTGTTACGGCGAGCCGGGCCGGGTGACGCCGGAAGGATTCCGCGACGCCGTCCAGGAGATGGAGCGGCGGCTGCAGCTGCCGTACTTCTGGGACGCGATGACGCGTTCCGCGCGCGGGCTCGTCAACGCCTACACCCTCGGCGGACAGCATGCGCTGTGGCGGCAGGCCGAGCGCGTGCTGGCCCCGACCCTGCTCGTCTACGGCGGCCGCGACCAACTCGTCGGCCACCGCATGTGCAGCAGGGCGGCGCGTGCCTTCCGTGACTCCCGGCTGCTGACCCTCCCGGACGCCGGGCACGTGGCGATGATGGAGTACCCCGACGTCGTCGCCCGGGGCTTCCGTGAGCTCCTCGCCGAGGTCGAGGGGCGGGAGCCCGACCCGGGCAGGCCGGGGGCCGGCACCGGCTCCGGTGCCGCTACCGAGAACTCAGGGAGCTGAGGCGCGCGTGGGACGCCACAGCCGGCGCGGCCTCGCCAAGCGGGACGCCACGGAGACGACGGCACGACAGGACGCCGCACAGGCACCGCCCGATACGGGCGCGCCCCGGCGACAGCCGCCGCCCCCCGTACCGGATCCCGGACGGGACCCGGGGGCGCCTGCGCCGTCGCCGGGGCGGCCGGGTGGGCCGGGATCAGGTGGTCCGGGCGGGCCGGGTGGGCCGGCCGGTGGGCCTCCGTCGTACGGCGGGCGTCCGTATCCGCCGGGGGCCACGCCCCCGCAGGACGGGACGCCCGCGCGTGGGGTCCCGCGTCCGGCTGACGGGACCCCCGCGGGTGGGGTCCCGAGATTCGCTGATGGCACGCCTCCGCGCGGTGTTCCCCGCCCGGCCGGCGGCACCCCACCGCAGGGGATGCGTCTGCCCGACGGCACCCCGGCGCACGGGGTGCCCCGCTTCGCCGACGGCACCCCCGCGCGTGGGGTGCCGCGTTACCCCGACGGCACACCCGCGCGCGGAATCCCTCGGCCGGCCGACGGCACCCCGCCGCAGGGGATTCGGATGCCCGACGGCACCCCGGCCCGTGGTGTCCCGCGTCTTCCCGACGGCACCCCCGCCCGCGGTGTCCCGCGTTTCCCCGACGGGACCCCCGCGCACGGTGTGCCCCGGTACGGGGACGGGACCCCCGCGCACGGGGTCCCCAGGGCCCGTGGTGGGCATCCCGAGCAGCGGGAAGCCGGCGGTGGCTGGGGGGAGTTGCGAGGGCGGACCGGAGTCACCTACGGCACCGCGACGACCGGTGCCGCCGTACCGCGTCCCCGTCGGGCGCCCGGTTCCGAGGGGCCCCGGCAGGAGTTCGTCGACGCCTTCGACGGGGAGACCGACGGCTTCACGTCCCGCAGTGCCGAGCAGGCGTACGCGCCGGCCGCCGAACGGGCGGACGACGACACCCCGCCGACCGGTGTGCCCGCGCCCGCCAAGGGCGGCAAGGGCCGGGCCTTCACCGGGGTCGCGGCGGCCGCCGTCGTCACCGTGCTGGCCGTCGTGGTGGCCGGACAGGTTGCGCAGGGCGGCGACGACACCGACGCCCGGGCGCAGTCCACCGGGGACCAGGCACGGGACGCCCGCGACCCGGCCTCCCGCACCGACGACCGCCCGACGCCCTCGGCGGCGCCGGGCGCGGCCACGCTGACGTACGCCCAGAAGATGGACCGGCGCTTCGCGCTGGGCGCGAACGCGACCGGCTCGGGGAAGTTCGACGCGGTGCCGGGGATCGACAAGGCCCCCGGCGGCGGGCGGAAGTTCACCTACCGCGTGGACGTCGAGCGGGGTCTCGGGCTGGACGCCGCCCTGTTCGCCGAGGCCGTGCACAAGACGCTCAACGACGAGCGCAGCTGGGCCCACGGAGGCGCCCGTACCTTCGAGCGCATCCACAGCGGTGAGCCCGACTTCGTGATCACGCTGGCCAGCCCCGGCACCACCGCCGAGTGGTGCGCCAAGTCGGGCCTCGACACCACCGAGGACAACGTCTCGTGCGACTCGGCCGCCACCGAGCGCGTGATGATCAACGCCTACCGCTGGGCGCAGGGCTCGGAGACCTACGGCGACCGCATCCACGCCTACCGGCAGATGCTGATCAACCACGAGATCGGCCACCGGCTCGGCTTCGGGCACGTCACCTGCGACAAGGACGGCGAGCTCGCCCCGGTCATGCAGCAGCAGACGAAGTTCCTCGACCACGACGGGATCACCTGCAAGCCCAACCCCTGGGCGTTCCCGGAGAGTTGACAGGCGACTCACAGCTCACATTGGCATGCGCAGCCGGATCATATTTCTGCGCATGTCGTCCCGTCACGCCACCTCTCGCGCCGCCGTCGAGCCGGCGCTCATCGGTGTGACCGCGCTGTGCGTGGCCGACATCCACTGTCGCTGACGTCCGCCCTTCGACGTACGCGTCGCGAATCCCCGCTTTCTCCGCGCTCCGGCATCTGACCCGGGCGCGCCCTCTCGACGACCCGGCGCCGGGGCGGGCATCCGCCTCCGTTCGTCTCACTTCGTGTCGTTCCGTCTCATGCTTCGAGATCCGAAGCGGGTCCGGCACGCGATCACCCAACCGAGAGGTCGTCTCCGATGCGTCGACCGTCCGTCATGGCGCGCCGTGTGGCCGTGGCATCCGTCAGCCTGGCCGTGGCAGCGGGCGCCGTCGCCTGCGGGCTTGATGCGCCGGGGCCGGATCGTCGAAGAGGGCCCCGCCGATGAGGTGTACGACCGGCCGCGGGACCCGTACACAGGGCAGCTCCTGGCCGCCGTACCGGCGCTCGATCCGGCGGTCGCCGCGCGCCGGCGGTCCGAGCGACGGGAGCTGGCGCGATGGGAGTCGGCCACGATCTGACCGATCCCGCCGCACGAGCGTGACGATCCGTGTGCGTTTGAACTCCTAGCGCGACGGAACGCGACCCGCACGGGAAAGTTACGACCGTTCACCCCTTTTGGTGGCGCGATGGACAACCGTCCATCGCGCCACCGCCTTGTGCGCATACGTTCTTCCCGCTGTGAGCCGCCGCCGTACGGCGGCTCCCCTCAAGGGAGATCGGGGGTGTACTCGTGCGCATCGGACTGATTGCGGAGGGTGGCTATCCGTATGTGAGCGGTGACGCCAGGCTCTGGTGCGACCGGCTCGTGCGCGGGCTCGGACAGCACGAGTTCGACATCTACGCGCTCAGCCGCAGCGAGCGCCAGGAGGACGAGGGCTGGGTCCCACTGCCCCCGCAGGTCAGCCGGGTGCGCACGGCGTCGCTGTGGACCGCCGAGGACGACGGTGTCGTCCACGGCCGACGCGCCCGCCGGCGGTTCGCCGAGCACTACGGCGAGTTGGCCGCCGTGCTCGGCGCGGGCGGCGGCCGAGGGGCCGACGGCGCCTCCGAGACCCCGTCGGCCCTTCAGGCGGACCGTTTCGGCAACGCGCTGTACGGGCTCGCCGAACTCGCCCGCCACGAGGGCGGACTGGCCGGCGCCCTGCGCTCCGAGGCCGCCGTACGCACCCTCGAGCGCGCCTGCCGCGCACGGGACGCGATGCGCACGGCGCGCGAGGCGCGCGTCCCCGATCTCCTCGCCGTCGCCGCCCACCTCGAACGCGCCCTGCGCCCCCTCTCGCTCGACTGGTACGAGGACGACGGGCTCGGCGCGGCCGACCTGAGCCACGCCACCTCCGGCGGCACCGCCGCCCTGACCGGCCTGCTCGCCCGCCACTTCTGCGACGTACCGCTGGTGCTGACCGAGTACGGCGTCGGGCTGCGCACCCACTACCTCGCCGGCGCCGACGCCCCGCCGGCCGTCCGCACCCTGCTCGCAGGCTTCCACGGCGCCCTCGCCGCAGAGGCGTACCGCCGGGCGGCCGTCATCACGCCCGGCAACGCCCACGCCCGCCGCTGGCAGGAGCGCTGCGGCGCCGACCGGTCCAAGCTCCGCACCGTCTACCCGGGCATGGACGCCTCCCGCTTCGCGGAGGTCGGCGAGGCGCCGTCGTGCGCGGACCCCGACACCCTCGTCTGGGTCGGCCGCGTCGAACCCGCCAAGGACCTCGTGTCCCTGCTGCACGCCTTCGCCGAGGTCCGCAAGGAGGAACCGAAGACCCGCCTGCGGATCGTCGGCACCCCGGCGGGACCGGAGGGGGAGGCCTACCTCGGCCACTGCCGGGCGCTCGCAGCGCAGCTCTTCCCCGACGAGGCCGACGGTCCGCACACCGTCGGGGACAACCCGGTCTCCTTCGAGGAGATCGGCGGGCCGCAGCTCCCGTCCCTCGCCGACGCGTACGCCTCCGGGGCGGTGGCCGTCCTGTCCAGCGTGGTCGAGGGCTTCCCGGTCGGCCTGGTCGAGGCCATGCTGTGCGGCCGCGCCACGGTGTCCACCGACGTCGGCGCGGTCGTCGAGGTCATCGGCGGCACCGGGCTCGTCGTACCGCCGCGCAACCCGCGGGCGCTCGCGGAGGCGTGCGTGGCGCTGCTGCGCGACCCCGAGCGCCGTGCACGCCTCGGCGCCGCCGCCCGCGCGCGGGCCCTCGAACTCTTCACCGTCGAGCAGAACGTGGCGGCATTTCACGGCATTTACCTCGACGTCGTCGCTGGTACGCCGGTCCGGCGGGTCGTCCTCGACGACGCCGGTGCCCCGCTGCCCTTCGGTGTCCCCGCCGAGGCCCATGTCCCCGGCCACTGGACCAACCGCCCGCACACCGGCCCGGACACCACGGCCCCGCTGCCGGAGGGGGCGCGATGAGCGGCGCGCACACCGAATTGGCCCGGCCGGCCCGTGGCGACGCGGGGACGGAGGAGGCGCGATGAGCGGCGCAGGAGGGATCGACCACCCCGTGACGGCACCCGAAAGCCCCGAAGTCTGGGACGAGCGCGCCGAGGAGTGGCTCACGGCCGACGCCGACGGACCCGAGGACCAGGCCCTCGCCGACCCTCGCAGCCGGCCCGGCCCGTCTCGCGCGGGCGCCGACCCGGTGAAGGCCCTGATGCACCGCCACCACGACCTGTGCGCCCGCGCGGTGGACCCCCTGGAGATCGCCGCCGGTCTCGAGGCCCACGGCATCACCGACCGAACCGCGGCCCGCTTCCGGCACCGGGACGTGTTCTCGCTGGCGGAGGAGATGTACGCGCGCGTGCCGCGCGACGGCGAGCCTTCCTCCGTCCCCGCGCCCGTCGCACCGCCCCGCGCGCGGGCCGGCTGGGTGCTCCTCACGCTCCTTCCCGGCGCGCTCGGGGCGGCCACCGTGACCGCGGTCCGGCTCACCCAAGGCCAGGCCCGCCCGATCGCCGCCGCCGTAGGAGCGCTCGCCGTGCTGCTCGCCCTGCGCGCGGCCCTGGCCAGGGGCCCGCTGTCGACCACGCACCCCACGCGGCCGACGGCGACCTGGACGGGCTGGCTCCTCGGCTACGCCCTCCTCGGCGACGGCCTGCTGCGCACCGCCCTCAGCGGGGGTCCCGACAGCCTGCCCGGCGGCGGCGCCGACGGCCCCTGGCCGCTCGCCACCGCGCTCCTCCTGGCCCTCGCGCTCTCCTGCGCGCCCGCGGCCTGGTGCGCGCACCTCCTCGCCGTACGGGCCCGCCGCACCCTGTCCTCCAGCAGGGCCCTGGACGACTTCACCACCGCGGTGAAGCCCCTGCTGCTGGCCGCGTTCGCCGGCTACGTCTGTGCCCTCGCGGCCCTCACGGCCGGGACCGCGGCGGTCCTGGACGAGCCAGCCGCCCACCCACAGACCCTCACCCTGGGCGCCCTGCTGTTCCTGGCCCGCCTCCTCACCGTCCACGGCTTCACCCACGCCCCCGCACTCGTCCTGACCGCCACCGCGGCGGCCGAGGCGACGGCTCTCGCCTGCGTCTTCGCCGCCCGCCTCCCGGGCGGCGCGTGGCTGGCGACGCCCACGCGGGCGCTGGTCGAGGCCTGGGGTCCCGCCGCCGTCCCCTCCCTGGCCTGCGGCGCGGCGGCCCTGGCCCTGCTGCTCCACGCGGGCCGCACGCTGACCCGGGCTTCGGCGCATGCCACCCAGGAGGAGCCGTGGTGAGCGGGATGACCCGGAGCACGGCGTCGACGGGCCCGAGTCCCTGCGCGCCGGCCACCGCGTACGCCACCGGCGCCGGCACCGGCGCGCGAGGCGGCACACGCGCCGGCACCCCCACCGTCACCCCCCACCCGTAGACCCCCGGCCCCACCGCCGGAGGCACCCCCGACGAAGGAGAGACCTTCCATGACCACCTCCCGACCCGACCTCCCCTCGGCCACGGGAGCCGCGCGATGAGAGTCCTGCTGATCGGAGCCAACGGCTATCTCGGCCGCTTCGTCGCCGACCGTCTCCTCGCCGACCCCGCCGTCCAGCTCACCGCGCTGGGCCGCGGCGACGACGCGGACGTCCGGTTCGACCTCGCGTCCGGCAGCCCCGGCGCCCTCACCCGCTTCCTCGACGCGGTCCACCCCGGCGTCGTCATCAACTGCGCGGGCGCCACCCGGGGCGGCGCCCGTGAACTCACCCGGCACAACACCGTCGCCGTCGCCACCGTCTGCGAGGCCCTGCGGCGCAGCGGCTGCGGCGCCCGTCTCGTCCAGATCGGCTGCGGCGCCGAGTACGGCCCGAGCCAGCCCGGCTCCTCCACGGCCGAGGACGCCGTGCCGCGCCCCGGCGGCCCGTACGGCGTCAGCAAGCTCGCCGCCACCGAACTGGTCCTGGGCTCCGGACTGGACGCCGTCGTCCTGCGGGTCTTCTCACCGGCCGGTCCCGGCACGCCCGCCGGGTCGCCGCTGGGCCGTCTCGCGGAGGCGATGCGCCGCGCCATGCAGTCGGGCGACGGCGAGCTGAAGCTCACCGGCCTCGGCGCCCAGCGCGACTTCGTCGACGTCCGCGACGTCGCCCGCGCCGTGCACGCCGCCTCGCTCTCCGCCGCGCAGGGCGTCATCAACATCGGCTCCGGACGTGCCGTCCGGCTGCGGGACGCGGCCGCCGTCCTCGCGCGGGTGGCCGGGTACGGCGGTGCCCTGCACGAACTCGACGGCCCGCCCGCCCCGTTGCGCGCCACGATCGGCCACCCCCGGGGCGACTCGGACCACACGGCGCACGGCGCACACGGCACGCACGGCGCCCACGCCGCCGCGCCCGTGGCCTACCCGGACGGCTGCGGCAGCTGGCAGCAGGCCGACGTGCGCACCGCCCGCGACCGGCTCGGCTGGCGCCCCCGCATCAACCTCGAGGAGTCCCTGGGCGACATCTGGATGGAGGCGGCATGCCGTATCTGACCGGCACCCCCGCGACGACCGCGTGCACGGACCTGCGCCCGGGGCTCGGCATCCCCGGCCTGGCCCACCCCCTCCTCGCCTCCGCTGAGTGGGGCGCACTGACCCGCCCCGGCGCCCCCGTGCACTGGGCCGTCCTCAACGTCGCCGACGGCCCCGGCACCCAGCCCGACCCGCACTGCCTGGAGGCGGCCGGCCGCCTCCGCAACGCGGGCGTCCGGGTCCTCGGGCACCTCGACGCCTCCCGCCTCGACACCACCCGTCTCCTCGACACCACCCGCCTCGGCCTGCCGCGCTTAGGAACCCCGGCCCCGCGCCCGTCCCGAGGCGGCGGCGGCCGGACCCTGAGCGACCTGATGTCCGAGGCGCAGCGGTATGTCGACTGGTACCGGGTCGACGGCTTCTATCTGGACCGCTGCCCCGTCGACCGCGCCGACCTGCACGAGACCCGGCGCGCGGTCGGCACACTGCGCGCGCTGCGTGACAAGGCCCACATCGTCCTCGGCCACGGCACCCATCCCCACCCGGGATACGCCGAGTGCGGCGACCAGCTCGTCACGTTCTCCGGGCCCTGGTCCGAGTACCGCTGGTCGCAGGTGGCGGAGTGGACGGCCGACTATCCGCCCGGCCGCTTCTGCCACTTGGTCCACGGGGTGCCGCGCGGGCACCTGGACGAGGCGCTGCGCATCGCGCGCTGGCAGGGCGCCGCGACGGTCTGGTTCACCGACCGCACCGACGGCGGGGGACGCACCGACCCCTGGGAGTCCATGCCCGGCTACTGGGACGACATCGTCTCGCGGATCGGAACAGGTGTCTCGGAATGAAAAAGGCCATGGCACTGTTACGAGGAGAACAAATGTAGTGATCGACCGACCAACGGAGTCCCCGTGTCGCTGCCACCCCTGGTCGAGCCCGCCCCCGAGCTCACCGTAGACGAGGTTCGCAGGTACTCCCGCCACCTGATCATCCCCGATGTCGGGATGGACGGGCAGAAGCGGCTGAAGAACGCCAAGGTGCTCTGTGTGGGCGCCGGCGGCCTGGGCTCGCCGGCGCTGATGTACCTGGCCGCGGCGGGCGTCGGCACGCTCGGCATCGTGGAGTTCGACGAGGTCGACGAGTCGAACCTCCAGCGTCAGATCATCCACAGCCAGGCCGACATCGGCCGCTCCAAGGCCGAGTCCGCCCGCGACAGCGTCAAGGGCATCAACCCGTACGTGAACGTGGTCCTTCACGAGGAGCGGCTCGAGGCCGACAACGTGATGGACATCTTCAGCCAGTACGACCTCATCGTCGACGGCACGGACAACTTCGCGACGCGCTACCTGGTCAACGACGCCTGCGTGCTGCTGAACAAGCCGTACGTCTGGGGTTCGATCTACCGCTTCGACGGCCAGGCCTCGGTCTTCTGGTCCGAGCACGGCCCCTGCTACCGCTGCCTCTACCCGGAGCCCCCGCCGCCGGGCATGGTCCCCTCCTGCGCCGAGGGCGGCGTGCTGGGCGTGCTGTGCGCGTCCATCGGCTCCATCCAGGTCAACGAGGCCATCAAGCTCCTCGCGGGCATCGGCGAGCCCCTTGTCGGCCGCCTCATGATCTACGACGCCCTGGAGATGCAGTACCGCCAGGTCAAGGTCCGCAAGGACCCCAACTGCGCGGTCTGCGGCGAGAACCCCACCGTCACCGAGCTCATCGACTACGAGGCCTTCTGCGGCGTCGTGTCCGAGGAGGCCCAGGAGGCGGCGGCCGGCTCCACGATCACTCCCAAGCAGCTCAAGGAGTGGATCGACGACGGCGAGAACATCGACATCATCGATGTCCGCGAGGTCAACGAGTACGAGATCGTCTCGATCCCCGGCGCCCGTCTGATCCCGAAGAACGAGTTCCTCATGGGCACCGCCCTGGAGAACCTCCCGCAGGACAAGAAGATCGTCCTGCACTGCAAGACGGGTGTCCGCAGCGCGGAGGTCCTCGCGGTCCTGAAGTCCGCGGGCTTCGCGGACGCGGTCCACGTCGGCGGCGGTGTGATCGGCTGGGTCAACCAGATCGAGCCCGACAAGCCGGTCTACTGACCGGCCCCGCTCGGCAGCCCTGACGAAGCCCACGGCCCCGACCCGTTCGGAGGCCGTGGGCTTCTGTCGTGCCCCGTGCACCCCAGGGGCCGCCGCCCCGCCCGCTACGAGCAGACCTTGCCGTCCTTCGGGACCGTGCCCTCCAGCAGGTAGTCGTTGATCGTGGAGTCCACGCAGCTGCTGCCCTTCGCGTACGCGGAATGGCCCTCGCCCTTCCAGGTGAGCATCACGCCGACACCCTTGCCGAGTTCGTCGGCCATCCTGCGGGTGCCCTCGTAGGGGGTGGCGGGGTCGCCGGTGTTGCCGATGAGCAGGATCGGGGCCGAGCCCGGGGCGCTGACCTCCGGGGTGTCGTACTGACCGGGCACCGGCCAGTCGTGGCACCAGCCGGCCGTGTCCCAGCCCAGCATCGGGCCGAACACCGGTGAGACCTTCTCGAAGTGCGGCAACGCCTTCTTCGCGTCCTCGGGCGTCGGGCGCTGCCTGTCGTCCAGGCACGATATGACCCGTTGCGAGTGACTTCCCGTGCCGTACTTCCCGGAGTCCTGACGGTCGTTGTAGTCGTCGGCGAGGGCCAGCAGCTCGGTGCCGTCGCCCTGCTGGGCCGCCTGGAGGGCGCTGGTCAGGGTCGGCCAGCTGGCCTTGCTGTAGAGGGGCCTGATGATGCCCGTGAGGGCGAGCGACTCGGTGAGGTCGCGGCTCGACGACGTCGGCAGCGGCTTGGCGTCGATCCGCTTCAGCAGGTCGACGACCTCACGTGTGCCTTCCTCGGCGCTCTTGCCGGTGGACTCCAGGTAGTTGTTCAGCGCGCGCTGGAAGCCGCGGGCCTGGTTCTCGGCGTGGCCGGCCGCGTCGGCGCTCGGGTCGACGACCGCGTCCAGGACGATCCGGCCGACGTTCTTCGGGAACAAGTGGGAGTAGACCCCACCCAGTTCGGTGCCGTAGGAGATGCCGAAGTAGTGCGTCTTCTCGTCCCCGAGCACCTGGCGCATCAGATCCATGTCGCGCGCGGTGTCCGCGGTCGACACATGCGCGATCAGGGAGCCTCCGGTCTTTTGGCAGCCCTTGCCGAAGTCGGCGGCGTCCTTGAAGTATGCCGTCTCCTCCGCGGCCGTGTCCGGCGTGAGGTCGACGGCCTCGGACGCCTGGATCTCCTGGTCGCGGCGGCAGCGCACCCCCTCGCTGGATCCCACGCCCCGCGGGTCCCAGCTCACCAGGTCGTAGCGCTCGCGCAGCGCGGACGCGCCCGTCGAGTACCAGGGCAGCCTGTCCACGCCCGAGCCGCCGGGCCCGCCGAAGTTGAAGAGGAGGGAGCCGATGCGGTCGTCGCCGGTGGCCTTGGCGCGGATCAGCGCGAGGTCGATCGTCCTGCCCTCGGGCTTCTTCCAGTCCAGCGGCGCCTTCAGATCCGCGCACTGCCACTCGTCACCCGGTGCGGGCGAGCCCTCCGTGGCCCGGCAGCGGCCCCAGTCCAGCTCCTGGGAGGTCAGCGAGGAGGGCAGCGCCGCCTCGGGGCTCCCGGCCGGTGCCGAAGCGCTGGTGCCGCCGGTGTCCCCGTCGGTCTTCGGGTCGTCCGACGAGCCCCCGCCGCATCCGGTCGCGAGCAGCGCGGCGGCAGCCGTCAGAGCCGTCCACCGTACGAACCGTGCCATGCCGTGTCCCCCCTCGCGGGCCCTCCGCACCGTGCGGCGAAGGGCGGTCCGGCCATAGTAGGCGGATCACCGAAAGCCCGTCGGAGCCTGTGGATAACTCTCTGACCTGCGCATATTCGATGGGTCGATGGTTTCAGGAGCAGACCGTCCCGGCCGTCGGCACCTTCCCGTCCAGCAGATAGCCGTTCACCGCGTCCCGTACGCACTTGTTGTCGCTCTCGTACGCCCCGTGCCCCTCCCCTCGGTAGGTCATCTCGACACCGACCCCGTCGCCCAGCGCCTGCGCCATCTTCCGGGCCCCCTCGTAGGGGGTGGCCGGGTCGCCGGTGTTGCCGACGACGAGGATCGGTGCCGCGCCGGGCGCGCTGACGTCCGGATGGTCGGCGGCGCCCGCCACGGGCCAGTCCGTGCAGCTGAGCAGCGACCAGGCGAGGGAGTCGCCGAACAGCTCGGAGGCCGCGCGGAACTCCGGCAGCCGGTCCTCCACGAACGCCGGGGTGTAGCGCGGCTTGTCGTCGGCGCAGTTGATCGAGACGTTGGCCGCGGTGCTGTTGTTGTACTCGCCGTTCTCGCTGCGGCCGTTCAGCGCGTCGGAGAGCAGCATGAGGGTGCTGCCGTCCCCGTCGTACGCCTGCTCGAGCCCTTCCGTGAGATAGGGCCAGAAATCCTTGGAGTACAGCGCCTGCAGGATGCCGCTGGTGGCGGCGGCCTGGGTGAGCTCGCGCGGGAAGATTCCCTTGATCGGCTTGCTGTCGAGGTCCTTCAGCAGCTTGGCGATGCGGTTCTCGACGTCCTCGGCGGCGTCGCCGATCGGGCAGTCCTCGACGCGGGAGACGCAGTCCTCGGCGAAGTTGCCGAGGGCCAGCTGGAAGCCCTTGGCCTGGGCGAGCGAACCCTGTTCGGGGTTCTGGGCCGGATCGACCACCGCGTCGAACACGGCCCGCCCGACCTTGTCCGGGAACAGATGGGCGTAGACGCCGCCGAGTTCGGTGCCGTAGGAGATGCCGAAGTAGTGGAGCTTGTCGTCGCCCAGGACCTGACGCATCAGCTCCAGGTCGCGGGCCGCCTCCGTGGTGCCGACGTGCGGCAGCATCGCGCCGGAGTTCTTCTCGCAGGCGCTGTTGAACTCCTTGGTGCTGTCGAGGAACTCGGTGCGCTCGGCCGCGTCGTCCGGTGTCGCGTCCTGCTGGAAGTACGCGTCGAGCTGCTGGTCGTCCTCGCACCACACAGGTGCGCTGCGGCCGACCCCGCGCGGGTCGAAGCTCACCAGGTCGTAACGGGTGCGCAGGGTCTCGTAGGACGAGCCGAAGGCCGGCAGCGTGGTGACGCCCGAGCCGCCCGGCCCGCCGAAGTTGAAGATCAGGGAGCCGATGCGGCGGTCCTCGGGGGCGGTGGTCCGCACCCGGATCAGCTCGATGTCGATGGTGTCGCCCTCGGGTTCGTCCCAGTCGCGGGGCGCCTTCATCGTCGCGCACTGCCAGGTGCCGTCGTCCGGCAACGGCGACGGGCTCCCTCCGCCGCCCTGCGCCTGCGAGGGCGCCGGGCAGTCCCGCCAGGTCAGTTTCTGCGCCGTCAGGTCACGGTCGCCGGAATCGTCGTCCCCGCAGGCCGCGAGCGCGGAGGCCAGCAGCAGGGCGGCGGCGGTCAGGGCGGCGGCGCGCAGCCGGGGCGGGTTCGGCATGATCCCATCCTGCGGTCGTGCGGGGCGCGGCGCCCGGGACACGGGCCGTACGAGGTACGGCGGCGCCCCGCCCGTGGGGTGCCCCTCCACCGTACGGCGGCTCGTCGTGTGCTGAGCCGCCTTACAACGCGCCCTTGCGGGTCAGATGGTTGAAGGCGAGCCACCCCGGCAGCACCGGCAGCCACAGGGTCAGCAGGCGGAACAGCAGCACCGCGGGAGCGGCGACCTCGCTGGGCAGGCCGACGGCGATCAGACCGACGGTCAGGGTGGCCTCGACGGCACCCACGCCGCCCGGGGTCGGCGCGGCCGAGCCGAGCGCGTTGCCCGCCAGGAAGACGACGGCCACGCTGGCGATGCTCAGGGAGGTGCCCTCGCTGCCGAAGGCCCTGATCGAGGCGTCCAGGCACATGACGAAACAGGCGGTCAGCAGCAGCATGCCGCCGATGCCGGTGATCAGCTTCTGCGGCCGCTGGAGCACGTCGAGCATGCGGGGCACGACACCCGCGAACAGCGACCTCACGCGCGTGACGACGAACTTCCGCAGGAACGGCACCGACGTCACGACGAGCACCAGCACCGCCACCGTCAGCAGACCGGCGATGACCGTGCGGGACGGCGACAGGGAGGGCGTCTTCTCGGTTCCGGTGAGGTAGCCGAAGGCCAGCAGCATCAGGATGTGGCAGCCGAGCCCGAACAGCTGCGAAGCGCCGACACTCGCCACCGCGAGCCCCGGCCGCACTCCCGCGCGCTGCAGGAAGCGGGTGTTCAGGGCCACACCGCCGACCGCGGCCGGCGCGACGATCTTCACGAACGACCCGGCGACCTGCGCGGCCACCGTCCGCCGGAACGGCACCCGCTCCGGCACGAACCCCAGCAGGGCCATCGCCGCGGCGAAGTAGCTGGCGGCGGAGAACAGCACGGCCGCGGCCACCCAGCCCCACTGGGCGTTCGCGACGAGCGGGCCGAACTCGATGTGCGTGAGCTGCGTGAGCAGGAAGTACGCACCGATGGCGCCGGCGATGAAGCTGATCAGGGTGCGCGGACGCACCCGCTCCAGCCGGGCCGGCTCGACCGGTGCCTGCGGCCTGATGCGCAGCACCTCGTGCCGGATCAGGGTGAGCAGGTCCTCCTCGCGCGCGTCGTCCAGAGCCTCGTCCAGGGCCCGCTTCTCGGCCCGCGCCTGCGCCCGTACGGTCTTCTTGTCCGGCTTGTCGGACCCGGTCCCGGCGTCGGTGGCGGCCTCCTCGCTGCGGGCCTGCTTGGACACCCGGGACGCCTCCAGGACGGCCTCGCGCTCGCGTTCGGCGCGTTCCCTGGCGAGACGGCGCAGCGTCGCGCGCGTGGAGCGGCTCAGCGCGATGGGCTGGAGCATCGGCAGACAGTCGGCCACGGCGTCCGGACCGAGCACGCCGACCGCCGAGGCCACGGCGCGCTCGGCGCCGACGCGCAGCCCCAGGGTGACCAGCAGCTGGGAGATGTCCATGCGCAGCAGCAGGCTGTTCGCGGCGATCTCCCCGATGCGGAGATCGGTGATGATCACCTTGCCGGAACGATCCACCAGGATGGCGTCACCGACCAGCCTGCGGTGCGCGATACGGCGGGACTGCAGCGCCTTGACCTGGAGCCAGGTGTCGCGCAGCAGATCGTCGGTGATCTCGTCGTCCGCCAGCGAGTCCAGCGTGCGGCCGCCGGTGTGCTCGTAGACGAGCATCACGGCGTCCGGGCCGAGCTCGGAGGTGGCGATCAGCTTGGGCGCATTCGCGCCGGCGGCGATGGCCGCGTAGGCGAGCAGGGCCTCCTGCTCCAGGGCCTGCCGCAGCGACTGGAGGCTGCTGCGGGTGGCGAAGCCGCGCAGCGTGAGGTTGCGCCACGCGCGGTAGAAGAACCCCTGCGCCTGCTGCTCCCGGTCGACGACCGTGACGTCCAGCGGAGGCCCGTCCTCCAGGGTGACGAAGTAGCGCCGGCCGCGGTCGGTGGCGGTCTCCTGGGCGTCGGCGACCTCCTCGCGGGCCGCGCTCACCGGGCGGAAGCCGACATGCCGAAGGCCCGCCATCAGGGTCCGTCCGGTCGGGCGGACGTTGGGCGACCCGACGGCGTAGAGCGTGCCGTAGGCGACGGCCCAGCCGATCAGCAGCGTCAGCAGGATCGAGAACGGCGTGGTGTAGCCGGTGACCAGCATCGAGAACGCGTACAGGACCAGGACCGCCCACAGGACCGCGCGCCAGCGGGGTCTGCGGGACATGCCCACGGCCGTCATGTACGCGATGACCGGCGCGAGGTAGCCGTGCACCGGGTCGGTGAGCGAGCCGACGTCGCCGGGGGAGGGCTGGGTGAGCGCGTCCCGGATGGACTCGGGGGCGGCCCGCGCGACCCACAGGTCTGTGGCGAGTGTCACCCCGTGCGCGAGGACGGCCGCCAGGACGCCGTCCGCGATGCGCAGCCCGTCCCGCTTGATCAGCCGTTCGATCGCGAAGGCCACCGGGACCAGCAGGATGGCGATGCTGGAGACCAGACCGGCGATCTTGCTGAAGACGTCGGGCGCCTGTCCGGTGCCCTTGTTGATGTCCTGTTCGAGGCCCGAGGTGGTGCCGTGCGCAAACGCGGCGATCGCGAGCAGCAGCACCATCCCCAGCACGCCCACCAGGACCCGGACGAGGTCGGAGGGTCGGTGCACGCGCGCGGGGAGGAGCGGTTCGTCACCCTCGACCTCGTCGGCGTACGCCTCCTCGGAGTCCCGCCCCGCCGTGTCGCCGGCCTCGGGGCCCGTGCCGGAACCCTCGCCGACCTGCTCTTCCTCGCCGGCGGCGGCCCCCTCGGGGTCCTTTCCGCCCGCGCGCGCGGTGTCAGGGCGCGACGAAGCGCCGGACGTGCTCTCCGCGTCCTCCGGGTGCACGCCCTGCTGCTTCATCGTCTCTTCTTGATCTCGTATCACCAGTCACCGCCCGCACGATGGTGGCATGCCCCACCGACACACAGGGGCATCAGGGTGCAAACGCGGGGGCGCACAGTCTGCCGGAAGCGGGGCCCCGGGGCGAGGGCTACGCACGGTGGCGGGCGCGTCGCGTTGTCGGTGGGGTGCGGCAGGATGGGGCGGATGAGCGAGGAGAGCCTGCCGGACACCGCCCGACCGGAGCGCGCGGACGCGCTGCCGGAGTACGCCGAGCGGGTCCTGGAGGTCGCCGAGCTGATCCCGCCGGGGCGCGTCATGACCTACGGGGATGTCGCGGAGTGGCTGGAGGAGGGCGGACCCCGCCAGGTGGGCCGGGTGATGGCCCTCTACGGGGGCGCCGTCCCGTGGTGGCGCGTGGTCCGCGCGGACGGCGTCCTGCTGCCCGGCCACGAGCTGCGGGCGCTGGAGCACTACCGCGCCGAGGGCACCCCCTTGAAGGACGCGAGCAGGGCGGCCGAGGGCCACCTGCCGCGCCTCGACATGAGGCGGGCGCGCTGGGACGGAGGCGGACGCGCACAGGGTCACACCTGACAGCTTCCGCCATCGGCGGGCCCGCCGTGTGACCCGTGACGCGTCCGGGGGAAGGAGGGCACGTCCGAGGCATGACGTACGTTCGTGAGGCGAGGGGCGCAGGTGCCAGGAGTGACCCGAGGGATGAAGCGGAAGCCCTGCTTCCGTGAGGTCCCGCGGCGTAGCGTCGGCTGCGCGTGTCCCCCTCATCCCGCGGTCACCGCCCGCCCCGCGCGGAAGGCGGCCGCCCGCGACCCCGACCACGGCCCCCCGACGACGGCGCACCGCGCCGGCCACGACCCCTTGCACACCCACCAGGACCGGCGAACCACGTGAGCTCCTCTTCCTCCACCAGGCGCCTGTCGCACACCCCGGTGCGACAGGGGGCCCGTGGCGCTTACCGGTTGGTGCGTACCCCTCCGGCCCAGGCGGCTCCCCCTCGTCTGGACGCCGCACAGCGCTCGGTGGTTGACCACAGGACCGGGCCGATGCTCGTCCTCGCGGGCCCGGGCACCGGCAAGACGACCACGCTCGTCGAGTCGGTGGCGGAGCGCATCGCGCGCGGGGGCGACCCCGAGCGCATCCTCGTGCTGACGTTCAGCCGCAAGGCCGCCGTGGAACTGCGCGACCGCATGGCGCTGCGCATCGGTGCCGCCCGCGCGCCCCAGGCGACCACCTTCCACTCGTTCTGCTACGCCCTGGTCCGCGCCCACCAGGACCACGACCTGTTCGTCGATCCCCTGCGGCTGCTCTCCGGCCCGGAGCAGGACGTCACCGTCCGCGAGCTGCTCGCGGGCCAGCCCGAGCTGGAGCGGCTCGGGCTGGCCCATGTGCGCTGGCCGGACGAGCTGCGCGCCTGCCTGACCACCCGGGGTTTCGCCGACGAGGTCCGCGCGGTCCTCGCCCGCAGCCGTGAGCTGGGCCTCGGCCCCGGCGCCCTGGACGACTTCGCCCGCCGCATCGGCCGCCCCGACTGGCGGGCCGCGGCCTCCTTCCTCGCCGAGTACCTGGACGTCCTCGACCTCCAGGGCGTCCTCGACTACGCCGAGCTGGTCCACCGCGCGGTCCTGCTCGCGCGGCGGCCCGACGCCGCCGAGGCGCTCGCCGCGCGCTACGACGCCGTGTACGTCGACGAGTACCAGGACACCGACCCGGCGCAGGTGCGGCTCCTGCGCGCCCTCGCCGGCGGCGGCCGCACCCTGGTGGCCTTCGGTGATCCCGACCAGTCGATCTACACGTTCCGGGGCGCCGATGTGAACGGCATCCTGGAGTTCCCGCACGCCTTCCCGCGCGCGGACGGCCGCCCCGCCCCCGTCGAGGTCCTGCGCGTCTCCCGCCGCTCCGGCGCCGCGCTGCTGGCCGCGACCCGGCTGCTGACCCGGCGCATGCCGCTCACCCGGCTCCCGGCCGACAAAGTCCGCGCCCACCGCGAGCTCACCCCCGTCCGCGAGGGCGGCCGGGTGGAGGTCTTCACCTACCCGACGGCCGGCACCGAGCTGGACAACGTCGCGGACATCCTGCGCCGGGCCCACCTGGAGGACGGCGTCCCCTGGAGCGACATGGCCGTCCTGGTCCGGGCCGGCTCCCGCACCATCCCGACCGTCCGCCGCGCCCTCACGGCCGCCGGGGTGCCCCTGGACATCGACGGCGACGACCTGCCCCTGCGCCATGAACCCTCCGTCGCGCCCCTGCTGACGGCATTGCGCGCGGTGGCGACGGCGGAGGCGGGCCTCTCCGACAGGCAGGAGCACGGCTCACCGGAGGACCCGGACGGCCCGGAGACGACCACCGACGAGGCCCCCTGCTGGCTCGACACCGAGACCGCCCTCACCCTGCTCACCTCGCCCCTGGCCGGCATGGACGCCGCCGATCTGCGCCGCCTCGGGCGGGCCCTGCGCGACGAGGAGCGGGCCGGAGGCAACCCGCTGCCGCCGCCCTCCGACGACCTGCTCGCCCGCGCGCTGGCCGAGCCGGAGCGGCTGGCCGTGCACGACCCCGCGTACGCGCGGGGCGCGCAGCGGCTCGGCGCGCTGCTCCGCAAGGCCCGCGAGCGCCTCGCGGGCGGCGGTACGGCCGAGGAGGCGCTGTGGGACCTGTGGGAGGGCACCCCGTGGCCCACCCGCCTGGAGCGGGCCGCCCGTCGCGGCGGCGCCGCGGGCCGCAACGCCGACCGCGATCTGGACGCCGTATGCGCGCTGTTCGCGACGGCCGCGCGCGCGGAGGAGCGCACCGGCGGCCGGGGCGCCCTGAACTTCCTCGAGGAGATCGACGCCGAGGACATCGCCGCCGACACCCTCAGCCGGCGGGCCGTACGCCCGGACGCGGTGCGCCTGATGACCGCGCACCGCTCCAAGGGGCTGGAGTGGCGCCTGGTCGTCGTCGCCGGGGTCCAGGAGGGCCTGTGGCCCGATCTGCGCCGCCGGGGCTCCCTCCTGGAGGCCGACCGCATCGGCCGTGACGGGCTCGCCGAACCGCTCACCCCGGGCGCGCTGCTCGCCGAGGAGCGCCGGCTGTTCTACGTGGCCGTAACGCGCGCGCGTGAACGGCTCGTCGTCACCGCCGTGAAGGCCCCCGCCGACGACGGCGACCAGCCGTCCCGGTTCCTGACCGAACTCGGCGTGGACCCCGTCGACGTGACCGGCCGGCCCCGCCGCCCGCTGTCCGTGGCCGCCCTCGTCGCCGAACTGCGGGCGACGACGGTCGACCCGCGCGCGTCCGACGCCCTGCGCCGGGCCGCCGCGCTCCGGCTGGCCCGGCTGGCCGCGCTCTCCGACGACGACGGCCGCCCCCTGGTGCCCGCCGCCCACCCCTACCGCTGGTGGGGCATGTTCGAACCCACCGAGTCCAAGGTGCCGCTGCGCGACCGCGACCAGCCCGTGGTGCTGTCCGGGAGCGCGCTGGACCAGCTGGCCAACACCTGCGCCCTGCAGTGGTTCCTGGGCCGCGAGGTGAAGGCCGACGCGCCCGCGACCGTCGCCCAGGGCTTCGGCAACGTCGTCCACGTCCTCGCCGACGAGGTCGCCTCCGGGCACACCCCGGCCGATCTCGACGTCCTCATGGAACGGCTCGACTCCGTCTGGAACGCCCTCGCCTTCGACGCCCCGTGGAAGTCCGCGCAGGAGAAGTCCCACGCGCGCGCGGCCCTCGAACGCTTCCTCCGCTGGCATGTCATGGACCGTGCGGGCCGCACCCCGGTGGCCAGCGAACACGACTTCGACGTGACGCTGGAGGCCGGCGACTTCGAGGTGCGCATCCGCGGACAGATGGACCGCGTCGAGGCCGACGCCGACGGACGCGCGTACGTGGTCGACTTCAAGACCGGCAAGCAGGCCCCCAGCGCGGCCGAGGTGGCCCGCCACCCGCAGCTCGCCGTCTACCAGCTCGCCGTCCGCGAGGGCGCCGTCGACGACGCCTTCGACGGCGCACGGCCCGAACCGGGCGGCGCCGAGCTGGTCCAGCTGCGCCAGGGCGCCGCGAAACGGGACGGCGGCGAGACCCTGCCCAAGGTGCAGGCGCAGCAGCCGCTGGACGGCCCGGAGGGGGAGTGGGTCGGCGACCTGCTGGCCACGGCGGCCGGCAAGGTCCTCGACGAGCGGTTCACGCCCACCGCGGGGCAGCACTGCACCCACTGCGCGTTCCGGGCGTCGTGCAGCGCACGCCCCGAGGGACGGCACGTGGTCGAGTGACCGCACCCGCCGACGACCGGCGTGACCGATCGCACCACCCGCTCCGACCTGCGCTTTCCCCACCGCGGCCGACCGAACGGACACGGGCTGTCAGTGGCCGCCGCTAGCCTTCCTCAGGTGCCCGCCCGTATCACCGACCCCGAGCAGCTCAAAGAGCTCCTCGGCATCCCGTTCACCCCGGAGCAGACGGCCTGCATCACCGCGCCGCCCGCCCCGCAGGTGATCGTGGCCGGCGCCGGATCGGGCAAGACGACGGTCATGGCGGCCCGCGTGGTGTGGCTGGTCGGCACCGGCCAGGTCGCGCCCGAGCAGGTCCTCGGCCTGACCTTCACCAACAAGGCCGCCGGCGAGCTCGCCGAACGCGTCCGCAAGGCCCTCGTCCGGGCCGGCGTCACCGACCCCGACGCCATCGACCCCGACCGCCCGCCGGGCGAGCCCGTGATCTCCACCTACCACGCGTTCGCGGGCCGTCTGCTGACCGACCACGGCCTGCGCATCGGGCTCGAACCGACCTCCCGGCTGCTCGCGGACGCCACCCGCTACCAGCTCGCCGCGCGCGTGCTGCGCGAGGCCCCCGGCCCCTACCCGGCTCTCACCCGCTCCTTCGCCGACCTCGTCAGCGACCTGCTCGCCCTCGACGCCGAACTCTCCGAGCACCTCGTACGCCCCGAGGCCCTGCGCGCCCACGACGCCGAGCTGCTGCTCACCCTCCAGAACACCCGGCTCAGCAACGCCGACCTGCGCAAGGTCCCCGAAGCCGCCGCCGCGCGCCGCGAACTCGCCGACCTCGTCGTCCGCTACCGCGCCGCCAAACGCGAACGGGACCTGCTCGACTTCGGCGACCAGATCGCCCTGTCGGCGCGCCTCGCCGGGATGCCCGAGGTCGGCCGGCTGCTGCGCGACGAGTTCCGGGTGGTCCTCCTCGACGAGTACCAGGACACGTCCGTCGCCCAGCGCGTCCTCCTCGCCGGGCTGTTCGGCGAGGGCACCGGCCACCCCGTGACCGCCGTCGGCGACCCCTGCCAGGCGATCTACGGCTGGCGCGGGGCCTCCGTCGCCAACCTCGACGACTTCCCCGAGCACTTCGCGCACGCCGACGGCCGCCCCGCCACCCGCCAGTCCCTCAGCGAGAACCGCCGCAGCGGCGGCCGCCTCCTCGACCTCGCCAACGGCCTCGCGGAGCCCCTGCGGGCCATGCACGCGGGCGTGGAGGCGTTGCGCCCGGCCCCGGGAGCCGAGCGCGACGGCATCGTCCGCTGCGCCCTCCTGACCACCCACGCCGAGGAGATCGACTGGATCGCCGACTCCATCGCCCACCTGGTGAACACCGGGAAGGCGCCGGGCGAGATCGCCGTCCTGTGCCGTACGGCCGGTGACTTCGCGGAGATCCAGGGCGCGCTCGTCGCGCGGGACGTACCCGTCGAGGTGGTCGGCCTGTCCGGCCTGCTCCACCTGCCCGAGATCGCCGACCTGGTCGCCGTCTGCGAGGTCCTCCAGGACCCCGGCGCCAACGCCTCCCTGGTCCGGCTGCTCACCGGCCCGCGCTGGCGCATCGGCCCGCGCGACCTCGCCCTGCTGGGCCGCCGCGCCCGCCTGCTCGTCTCCCACGCGCGCGTGGACGGCGACGACGACCCCGACCGCCGCCTCGCCGAGGCCGTCGAGGGCATCGACCCGGCCGAGGTGATCTCCCTCGCGGACGCCCTCGACACCTTCCTGGAGACGCCGCTGGACGGCACCGGGGACGACGACGGGCTGCCCTTCTCGCCCGACGCGCGCGTGCGCTTCGCCCGCCTCGCCGCCGAGCTGCGCGACCTGCGCCGCTCCCTGTCCGACCCGCTCATGGACGTCCTCCACCGCGTGCTCGCCGTCACCGGCCTGGAGGTCGAGCTCTCGGCCTCCCCGCACGCGCTCGCCGCCCGCCGCCGCGAGACCCTGTCCAACTTCCTCGACATCGCCGCGTCCTTCGCGGCCGGCGACCACGAGGCCTCCCTGCTCGCCTTCCTGGCCTTCCTGCGCACCGCCGCCCAGTACGAGAAGGGCCTCGACAACGCCCTGCCGGGCGGCGACAACACCGTCAAGGTGCTCACCGCGCACAAGTCCAAGGGCCTGGAGTGGGACGTCGTCGCCGTCCCCGGACTGGTCACCGGCACCTTCCCCAGCGCCCAGGGCCGCGAGAAGTGGACCGCCCAGGGCAAGGTCCTCCCGCACGAGCTGCGTGGCGACGCCGACACGCTCCCCGACGTCACCTCCTGGGACTCCCGGGGCCTCAAGGCCTTCCACGAGGCCATGAAGGAGCACCAGCACACCGAGGAGCTACGCCTCGGCTACGTCACCTTCACCCGGCCCCGCTCACTGCTCCTCGGCTCGGGTCACTGGTGGGGCCCCAGCCAGAAGAAGCCCCGCGGGCCCTCCGACTTCCTGCTCGCCCTGCACGACCACTGTGCGTCCGGGCACGGCGAGATCGAGGTGTGGGCCGACGAGCCGGCCGAGGACGCGGAGAACCCCGCCCTGCTCCGTGAGGGCGCCGAGCACGCCTGGCCTCTGCCCTTGGACGACACCGCCCTGGCCCGGCGCCGCGCGGCCGCCGAGACGGTCCTGGCCCACCTCGAACAGCTGGCGTCCCAGGACGCCGTCGTCGCGGCGCACGACCCCGACACGTACGACGACCCGGACTGGCCGCCTCCGCCGGACGAGGACGCCGACCTCGGCGAACCCGACCTGTGGGACGAGGCGCCCCTCGACGAGGCCCCTCTCGACCACGATCCCTTCGAGGAGGACCCTTTCGAGGACGACCCGTACGAGGGCGGTGCGTACGACGAGGAGGAGGACGGCACCCGGCACGAGAGCGCCCCCGAGCCTCAGACCCCCGCCCGCCCGGCCATCCCGCACCAGGCGGCGCAGCCCGGCACCCGCACGCCCGACCGGGACCATGGACCGCCGTCCCCCGTGCCGCCCCCGCGCGAGCGCCTCACGCCCGAGGAGGCCCGCACCCTCGCCTCCTGGGACCGCGACCTCGACGCCCTCACCGGCGAGCTGCTGCGCGCCCGCGCGAGCGTCATGGACGTACCGCTGCCCGCGTCCCTGACCGCGTCGCAGCTGATGCGGCTGGCCGCCGACCCGGACGGGTTCGCGCAGGAACTCGCACGCCCCATGCCGCGCCCCCCGCAACCCGCCGCACGCCGAGGCACCCGGTTCCACGCATGGGTGGAAGCCCGATTCGAAGAGTTGACGCTGCCGATGCTGGACCCCGACGAGCTGCCCGGCAGCGAGGCGGAGATCGCCGACGAACGCGACCTGGAGGCGCTCAAGGCCGCCTTCGAGCGCACCGAGTACGCGCACCGCACGCCCTACCGGGTGGAGGCGCCGTTCCAGCTCGCGATCGCCGGCCGGGTCGTCCGAGGCCGCATCGACGCCGTGTACCGAAGTGGCGACGGCAGCGAGGCGACGTACGAGATCGTCGACTGGAAGACCAACCGCGGCCGCACCGCCGACCCCCTCCAGCTCGCCCTGTACCGGCTCGCCTGGGCCGAGCAGCAGGGCGTCCCCCTGGAGGCGGTGGACGCCGTCTTCCTCTACGTCCGCAGCGGCGAGGTCGTACGCCCGGACGCGCTGCCGGACCGCGCGGCACTGGAACGGCTGCTCACCGGCGAGCCCGCCGGGGAGACGGAGTGTGAGGAACCGCCCAATCAGGATGTCGGCGCGGGCCGATAGGCTCGGGAGTATGAGCCAGACCCCGGACGACGCTGTCCGTACGTACATCGAACAGCACAGCACCGCCTTCCTCGACGATCTCGCCGAGTGGCTGCGCATCCCGTCCGTCTCGGCTCAGCCCGCCCACGCGCCCGACGTGCGCCGCAGCGCCGACTGGCTCGCCGCAAAGCTGCGCGAGACCGGCTTCCCGGCCGTCGAGGTCTGGCCCACGCCCGGAGCGCCCGCCGTCTTCGCGCACTGGCCCTCCGGTGACCCCGAGGCGCCCACGGTCCTCGTCTACGGCCACCACGACGTGCAGCCCGCCGCCCGCGAGGACGGCTGGGACAGCGAGCCCTTCGAGCCCGTCGTCCGCGACGGACGGCTGTATGCGCGCGGGGCCGCCGACGACAAGGGCCAGGTGTTCTTCCACACACTCGGCGTCCGCGCCCACCTCGCCACCACCGGCCGCACCGCCCCGGCCGTCAACCTGAAGCTGCTGATCGAGGGCGAGGAGGAGTCCGGCTCCCCGCACTTCCGCGCCCTCGTCGAGGAGAGCGCCGACCGGCTGGCCGCCGACGCGGTGATCGTCTCCGACACCGGCATGTGGTCCGAGGACACCCCCACGGTGTGCACGGGCATGAGGGGTCTCGCCGAGTGCGAGATCCGGCTGTACGGCCCCGACCAGGACATCCACTCGGGCTCGTTCGGCGGCGCCGTCCCCAACCCGGCGACCGCCGTCGCCCGCCTGGTCGCCGCCCTCCACGACGACCACGCGCGCGTGGCGATCCCCGGCTTCTACGACGGCGTCGTGGAGCTGACCGACCGCGAGCGCGAGCTCTTCGCCGAGCTGCCGTTCGACGAGGCGCGGTGGCTGCGCACCGCCCGGTCGCACGCCACCCACGGCGAGGTCGGCCACACCACGCTGGAGCGTGTCTGGGCCCGCCCCACCGCCGAGGTCAACGGCATCGGCGGGGGCTACCAGGGTCCCGGCAGCAAGACGATCATCCCGTCGTCCGCGCTGGTGAAGCTCTCCTTCCGGCTGGTCGCCGGACAGGACCCGGACCACATCGAGAAGGCCGTCCGCGCGTGGGCCGCCGAGCAGGTGCCCGCGGGAATCCGCTGCGAGATCACCTTCAGCGGGGCCACCCGCCCGTGTCTGACACCGCTCGACCACCCGGCGTTGCAGTCGGTCGTGCGCGCCATGGGCCGCGCCTTCGAGGGCCCCGTGCGCTTCACGCGCGAGGGCGGCTCCGGGCCCGCCGCCGACCTCCAGGACGTGCTCGGCGCACCCGTGCTCTTCCTCGGCATCTCCGTCCCCTCCGACGGCTGGCACGCCCCGAACGAGAAGGTCGAGCTCGACCTGCTCCTCAAAGGCGTCGAGACCACCGCCTATCTGTGGGGTGATCTGGCCGCGCACTGGCGTCATGCGCCCTGAGGCACCGCACCCGCCCGGAGCGGCAGCACACGCGCGGCACACTGGAAAAGCCGTCCCATGCCGCCGAGCCCTGCCGCCCCCGGTCACCTCCCGTCCCACGTCCCGCCGATCCACCCGCCGAAGCACACCGTTCCACTGGGGGAGTTGGAAGCACCCGTGACCACCTCGACCGACCACACCGCCGACCGACCCGTCTCGCTCACAGCCCCGAGCGGCATCGACCGCGCCGCCCACCACCGGCTCGACGAGGCCTGGCTGGCCGCGGCGTGGAGTCACCCCACGACCCGCTGCTTCGTGGTCTCCGGGGGCCAGGTCCTGATCGACGAGACGCCGGACGGACGCACCGAACTCGTCATGACTCCCTCGTTCGAGGCTCCCCTCACCGAGGCGCACCGCTATTTCCTCGGCATCGACGAGGACGGCGTCAGCTACTTCGCCCTGCAGAAGGACGCCCTGCCGGGCCGTATCGACCAGTCCGCGCGCCCTGCGGGGCTGCGCGAGGCCGGACTGCTGCTGTCACCGCGCGACGCGGGGCTGATGGTGCACGCCGTCGGCCTGGAGAACTGGCAGCGCACCCACCGCTTCTGCTCCCGTTGCGGCGAGCGCACCGTCATCGCCGCAGCCGGGCACATCCGCCGCTGCCCCGCCTGCGGAGCCGAGCACTACCCGCGGACCGACCCGGCCGTGATCATGGCCGTCACCGACGAGGAGGACCGCATCCTCCTCGGCCGCCAGGTCCACTGGCCCGAGGGCCGTTTCTCCACGCTCGCGGGCTTCGTCGAGCCGGGGGAGTCCATCGAGCAGGCCGTGCGGCGCGAGGTCTTCGAGGAGGCCGGCATCCACGTCGGCGGGGTCGAGTACGTGGCCAGCCAGCCCTGGCCCTTCCCGTCCAGCCTCATGCTCGGCTTCATGGCCCGGGCCACCTCCACCGACATCGACGTGGACGGTGACGAGATCCACGAGGCCCGCTGGTTCTCCCGCGACGACCTCCGTACGGCCTTCGAGTCGGGCGAGGTCCTGCCGCCGTACGGCATCTCGATCGCGGCCCGGCTGATCGAGCTCTGGTACGGCAAGCAGCTGCCGACGCGCGGCGTCTGACCGGCGCGGAAGCCCACGGGCACAGACGAAGAGGGTGGCGGCCCCGCTGGGGGGCCGCCACCCTCTTCGTCGCTCTGGATCAGACGCCGGACCGGACGTCCGGAGCAGTAGGCAGGCTCAGACGCCGACCTTCTGCTTCACCTGGGCCAGCGACGGGTTCGTCAGCGTGGAACCGTCCGCGAACAGCACGGTCGGCACCGTCTGGTTTCCGCCATTGGCCTTCTCGACGAACGCGGCGGACTCGGGGTCCTGCTCGATGTTGATCTCGGTGTACGCGATGCCCTCGCGGTCCAGCTGCTTCTTCAGCCGCTGGCAGTAGCCGCACCAGGTGGTGCTGTACATCGTCACAGTGCCCTGCATGTCTCGCGCGCTCCTCGGATAGCTCGGGGATCGGGTCGTCCGCTGGGGGAACGTACGGGACGGGCCCGCCATTCCCGCCCGGGGTATGCCGCGCACGTGACGCCTGCCGCATTCGTACGACTGTCCCTGCCCGCCTGTGGACAACCGGCGCGGCCGTCTCCGGCGACCTGGCAGCATGAACGTGTGACAGCAGCAACGCACTCCACCCTGTTCCCGCAGGTACCGGACTCCCCCGACGCCGTGCTCGAAGGGCTCGACCCCGAGCAGCGTGAGGTGGCGACCGCCCTGCACGGGCCGGTGTGCGTGCTCGCGGGCGCCGGCACCGGCAAGACCAGGGCCATCACCCACCGCATCGCCTTCGGGGTCCGCGCGGGCATCCTCCAGCCCGCCAGCGTGCTCGCCGTCACCTTCACCGCCCGTGCCGCCGGGGAGATGCGCGGCCGGCTGCGCCAGCTCGGCGCCGCCGGGGTCCAGGCCCGCACGTTCCACTCGGCCGCGCTGCGGCAGCTGCAGTACTTCTGGCCGAAAGCCGTCGGTGGCTCCATGCCGCGGATCGTCGACCGCAAGGTCCAGCTCGTCGCCGACGCGGCCGCCGCCTGCCGCATCCGCCTCGACCGCAACGAGCTGCGTGACGTCACCGCCGAGATCGAGTGGTCCAAGGTCACCCAGACCGTCCCCGGCGACTACGCGCTCGCCGCCGCGAAGGCCGGACGGGAGGCCCCCCGCGACCCCGCCGAGATCGCCCAGCTCTACACCGTCTACGAGGACCTCAAGCGGGACCGCGCCGTCATCGACTTCGAGGACGTCCTGCTGCTGACCGTCGCCGTCCTCCAGGACCGCCAGGACATCGCCGAGCAGGTGCGTTCGCAGTACCAGCACTTCGTGGTCGACGAGTACCAGGACGTCAGCCCGCTCCAGCAGCGCCTGCTCGAGCTGTGGCTCGGCGACCGCGACAGCCTGTGCGTGGTGGGGGACGCCAGCCAGACGATCTACTCGTTCACCGGCGCCACCCCGGACCATCTGCTCGACTTCCGCACCCGCCACCCCGGAGCCACCGTCGTCAAGCTGGTCCGGGACTACCGCTCCACCCCGCAGGTGGTCCGCCTCGCCAACGGCCTCCTCGCCCAGGCCCGCGGCCGCGCCGCCGACCACCGGCTGGAACTGATCTCCCAGCGCGACTCCGGCCCCGAGCCCGTCTACACCGAGTACGCCGACGAACCGACCGAGGCCGAGGGCGCCGCCCGGCGCATCCGCGACCTGCTGGACGCCGGGGTCCCGGCCGCCGAGATCGCCGTCCTGTTCCGCACGAACTCGCAGTCCGAGACCTACGAGCAGGCCCTCGCCGACGCGGGCATCCCCTATCAGCTGCGCGGCGCCGAGCGGTTCTTCGACCGCCCCGAGGTGCGCAAGGCGAGCGTCGCCCTGCGCGGAGCGGCCCGCTTCGGTGCCAACGACTCGCTCCTGGACGACGTCGTGGACCTGCCCTCGCAGGTGCGTGCCGTGCTGTCGGGGGAGGGCTGGACGTCCGAGCCCCCGGCCGGCTCCGGTGCCGTCAGAGAGCGCTGGGAGTCCCTGGCCGCGCTGGTCCACCTCGCCCAGGACTTCGCGGCGGCCAAGCCCGGCGCGACCCTCGCCGACCTGGTCGCCGAGCTCGACGAGCGGGCGAACGCCCAGCACGCCCCCACCGTCCAGGGCGTCACCCTCGCCTCCCTGCACTCGGCCAAGGGCCTGGAGTGGGACGCCGTCTTCCTGGTCGGCGTCGCCGAGGGCATGATGCCGATCTCCTACGCCAAGACCGACGAGCAGGTCGAGGAGGAGCGCCGCCTGCTGTACGTGGGCGTCACCCGCGCCCGGCGCCATCTGCATGTCTCCTGGGCGCTGACCCGTGCTCCCGGCGGCCGCCCCAACCGCCGCCCCAGCCGCTTCCTGGACGGGCTGCGCCCCGGCACCGCGGGTGCCGAGGGGCGGGCCGCGGCGGGCGGCGGTGCCGGGGGTGTCGAGCGGGGCTTCACCAGCCGGCGCGAGACCGCCCCGAGACGGACGCAGCGCACCCCCGCCCGCTGCCGGGTCTGCGGGCGCACGCTCATCGACGCAGGTGAGATGAAGCTGATGCGCTGCGAGACCTGCCCCTCCGACATGAACGAGGGCCTGTACGAGCGGCTGCGCGACTGGCGGGCGGAGCAGGCACGGCGCAGCGGCCAGCCCGACTTCTGCGTCTTCACGGACCGCACCCTGATGGCGATCGCCGAGGCGGAGCCGTGCAGTCCGCATGAGTTGGCCCGCATTCCAGGTCTCCTCAAACGGAAGCTCGACCGCTACGGAGCCGATGTGCTGGCCATATGCGCAGGTCAGGAGATTGGGGAGAGCGAAAGTGAGGACTGACGGGAACTCGTCCCAAAAATAGTTTGCGCATGCCCCAGCGATCCCCATAGGTTCTTAACCACGCGAACGGAGGCCTTCTCGGAGGCCCCTGATCCGTGATGTACTTGCATACCCGCAGGACTGGTTCACACCAGTCCCCCGAGACGCCGAGAGGAGGCGAGTCCAGTGATCAGCATCAACGCCAGCTCCATCAGCACCGCCAAAATGACCGATCGCTCGGTCGTCGCCTCCCTGTGCATGCTCGGCGCCTCGGACCAGGGCACCGGTCTGTCCGGCATTCGTGCCGTCCGTCCGGCGTCCGCCGTGTCCCTCGCGGGCCTTCCCGTCCGTGAGCGCAATGAGCGACCGACCAAGGCACTGGAAGCGGCAGTAGTGGCACAGGCGCAGGCCTATGCCTTTACGGCGACCGGTGCCGGATTCCGGAAGCAGACGACGCAGCACCACCAGATGTGGGCCTTCCGTGGGCCAGAACCCTGGAGTGATCCAGCCTGATCGCAGATCAGGCCGGCGCCTTCAGGGCCGCGGAACCCCATCCGGGATCCGCGGCCCTTCTGTTTGCCCTCTCACAGGGGGCGACAGAGCGAAGGAGCCTCGGGACAGGCAAGACCCGGTACCAGCCGCCAACCGGTCCAACAGGACCGGAACGAACAGACGAGGAAGACGAACCGTGCAACTCGAAGCGCACGCCCCGTCCGTACCGCCTTCAGACGTGATTCCCAAGCCTGGCTCCACGGAGGACCCGACCTTGACCCCCCTCACCGCGCTCACCGCGCTCGACGACGCCATCGAGAACCTCGGCGTGCCCGTCCCCTGCCGTTCGTACGACCCGGAGGTCTTCTTCGCCGAGTCGCCGGCGGACGTCGAGTACGCCAAGTCCCTCTGCCGCACCTGCCCGCTGATGGAGGCCTGCCTCGCCGGCGCCAAGGAGCGGCGCGAGCCCTGGGGCGTCTGGGGTGGCGAGCTGTTCGTCCAGGGTGTCGTCGTCGCCCGGAAGCGGCCGCGTGGCCGCCCGCGCAAGAACCCGGTCACGGCATGAACATCACCGGAACGATCGACCGCCCCCTCACGCACGACCCCCAGAAGCAGGCCCCGATGAAGCCGTCCACCCACGAGAACGCAGGCTCCGCGCCTGAAGACTTCACCAGCAGTGGCGCCACCACCGCGCGCCAGAACAGGAACCGAGAGATGCAACTCATCCAAGAAGCCCTGGCACGTGCGCATATGCACGACCTCCAGCACGAGGCGCAGCGGGAGCGCCAGGCCGTGCGCCTGGCGACCGCTCGCCGGATGCAGCGCCGGGCCGAGCGCGCCTCGCTGCGCGCCCGCCGGGCGCTCGCCATGGCGGTCATGCAGTAATCGCCACCAGCCGGTGGGTCGTCCCACCGGCAGGGCACCGACTCCTCGCGGGGGCCGATCCGTCACGAACGGAGCGGCCCCCGCCGTGCGTTGTCCGGGCTAACAGTGGGCACCGGCGTTATCGTCGGGTGGGTGACGAGTCCTCCCGGCAGTGACAGCGACGGCGACCGCGGCTCCGACGCCGAGCCCCAGGCACAGCCGCTGGTGTGCGCCGGCTGCGGCACCCGCGCCGAGGGACCGCGCCCCACCTGGACCTGCTCCGTGGAGAACGGCGCCCGGATCCACTTCTGCGACACCTGCTCGCGCGAGAACCTCCGCGCGATCGAGGGCAGGCTCGACTCCGCCTGGTGGTAGCCCAGCCCGAGCAGCCCGAGCAGCCCGAGCAGCCCGAGCAGCCCGTGTAGGCCGAGGAGCCCGTATAACCGGCGCAGCCCGTGCGGCCCCCGGCTCAGGCCTCCGCCGCCGAGTCCTCCTCGTCCGTGTAGTCGTAGTCCTCCGGCGCGAACCCCGGCAGCCACTCCTCGAGTTCCTCGCGCAGCCGCACGGTCGCCCCGAGCTGACACAGCACGCCGATCGTGCTCAGCGTCACCCGGTGGATGAGGAGATAGGCGGGCGGCAGATTGAGCTGCTTGCCCAGCTGGTAGGCGGGGGAGCGGGGGTCGGCGACCCGGGCCGCCTGACTGCGCATCCAGCCACGGGTGAACGTGAACTCCTCGACCTGCGCCGGTTCGATGATCGGCAGCAGGTAGTCCATGACGGCCTCGGGCTCCAGGTCGATCGTCTCCTTGACGAAGCCCTCGCCGCACAGCATCTCGTAGACCGCGTCCGCGTCGCCGTCCAGCGTCATGCGCAGCGACTCCCCGATGGGCGTCGGCAGGCCCCCCGGGAGCCGGTCGACCGTGCCGAAGTCCAGCACGCCCAGCCGCCAGTCGCCGTGACCGTCCGGGTCGCCCGGCAGCAGCCGGAAGTTCCCCGGGTGGGGGTCGGCGTGCAGCAGGCCGGTGCGGGCCGGGCCGGAGAAGAGGAACCGGGCCAGGAGCTGACCGGCGCGGTCGCGCTGCTCCTCGGTGCCGTCGGAGATCACCTCCGAGAGCGGCACGCCGTCGATCCACTCGGTGATCAGGACCTCGTCGCTCTGGTGGACGACCGCCGGGACGACGACGTCCGGGTCGTCCGCGAACTCCTCCGCGTGCGCCTGCTGTGCCTGCGCCTCCAGGCCGTAGTCCAGCTCCTCGGAGACGCGGTCCTTCAGCTCCGAGATGAGCGGCTTGATGTCCATGCCCGGGATCAGGGGGCCCAGGAGCCGGGCGAAGCGGCTCAGCTGGTTCAGGTCGGACAGCAGAGCCTCCCCGGCGCCGGGGTACTGCACCTTGACCGCGACCTCACGACCGTCGTGCCATACGCCCCGGTGCACCTGGCCGATCGAGGCGGCTGCGGCCGACTTGTCCTCGAACTCCAGGAACAGCTCGCGCCAGTCCTCGCCGAGCCGCTCCGCCAGCACCGCGTGCACGGTGCGCGTCGGCATCGGAGGGGCGGCCTCCTGCAGCTTGGTGAGGGCCGCGCGGTACGGCCCGGCGATCTCCTCGGGCAGGGCGGACTCGAAGACGGACAGGGCCTGGCCGAACTTCATGGCGCCGCCCTTGAGCTCGCCGAGGACCTTGAACATCTGCTCGGCGGTCCGTTGCTGAAGCTCGCGGCCGACGATCTCCGCGGACTCACCGACGATCCGCTTGCCGAGTCCCCAGGTCGCCCGCCCGGCGAAGCCGAGCGGGAGCGCGGCGAGCTTGGCGGTGCGGGTGACCGCCTTGCGCGGAAGATCAGACATGCGCCCTCCAGATCCGAGCCGGCCGTGCGGTGCCCCCCTCGCGGCGTGGCGTCTTCGACGGCCGTTCCCTCGCCATTGTCTCGTGCGACCCCGCCTTCGCGGAGGGGTGTTCCCCCTCACCTTTGGCCGCGGCACCGCACGAGCAGGCAGGATGCGCCCAGATCGGACGGGCGTGCCAGGTCAGACCGGGTAGTGACACTTCCCACCGCGCACCCGCCGTCGACGGGATCCGGCCGTCGAGGAAGGCGAGGGCGTGCGCGGCGGCCAGTCCGGCGACCGTGGTGGCCAGCGCGAGATCGCAGGGTGGCACCGGCCGGGACCTGCCCCGGCCCGAACGCCACTGGGCGATCAGACGCGGCCACGCCGGGTCGCGGTCGGTGCGGTCCGCGTCGAGGCAGCCCGCGCAGGCCGTCTCGCCGGGCAGGACGAGGGGACCGACCACACCGGTGCCCTCGACCACGCGGACGTACAGATGAGGCGTACCGGAGTCGATCAGCGGTTCGGCGGCGGACGGTGACGGGGCGTGCACACCGATGTCGTCGCGCGGGGCGATGATCACCAACGAGTGGCCCTGGGCGTCCTGTCCGCGGGGGGAGCGGGTGTCGCGGCGCGGCGGGCGGTCCGGGGCATGCCGGCGGGCGACCCTGCGCGCGGCCTCGTCCCTGCGGTCGCCGACGGTCTCCGCGGGCAGTCCGCCCGGTGTCACGTCCCCCGGCTCGACCCGTCCGATGTCGCGCACGTCCACCTCGCCGACCCCGGCGCCCGCCAGCAGCGAGGCGAGCGTCGCGCCGACCCGGCCCGCGCCCCGGACCTGCACCCGCGCCGCACGCCGGGCGGCGAGGCGGCCGATCGCCTCGCCCGGGTCGGAGGTGTTCAGGGACAGCGAGGCCAGATCGGGGCGCAGCCGGTCCAGGACGGCCTTTCTGCGCCGCAGCAGGTCGCCCCCCGGCCCGCCGCCGCGGGCGTCGTCGAGCAGACCGGCCCGTGAGAGCCGTCGCAGCAGCCCGTCGACGTGTCCGTCGGGCAGGTCCATCCGCCGGCCCTCCTCGCGGAGCAACTCCGGTCCCCGGGTGCCGTTCAGCAGATCGAGGAAGCTGCCCGTCGCGGTGTCCATCGGCCCCAGCGTCAGCGCGTGCGCCGGAGTCATCCCGAACTGCACCGTATTGAGATCGCGCCAGGCGCGCCGCAACGCGGGCTTCAGCAAGGGCGCCAGCGGAAGCCCCGCCCCGGCCTCCGCACTGTCCGCCCTAGCCGTCGTATCCGTCGTATCCGTCGATGGTGCAGTGCTCATGAACAGGCCCCCGTAGCCGTCGTGATGGTGCGTCCCCGTGTGCCGGGGGAGCCCGGTCGTGGCGTCCCCGACGTCCGCCAGAATGCACGGTCACGCCGATCGGTGCCGAAAGTTGTCCACAGGCAGTGGATATTCGTCGTACAAATCAGACGGACCGTGGGGGATCGGAACCGAACCGTCCCGGAGTCGGGACTTCCCCCCGCCACAGCGGGTAACGTCGGGGCGTGTCCGCCGACCCACTGCACCGCGCCGGAACGCCACAGCGCAGTACGACGAGCCCGCCCCTGAGCGGCTCGGGGGCGAACGCGATCGAGGTCCGCAGGAGCGCCCGGCGCCGCCGGACGGTCTCGGCGTACCGCGAGGGCGATCGCACCATCGTGCTCATCCCCGCCCGAATGTCCGAGGCGGAGGAGCAGCGCTGGGTGCGCGTCATGCTCGACAAGCTGGCCGCCCAGGAGAGCAAGAAGGTCCTCGGCGACGCCGAACTGTCCACGCGCGCGGACCGTTTGTCGGAGCAGTATCTGGACGGCCGGGCGCGGCCCGACTCGGTCCGCTGGGTCACCAACCAGAACACCCGCTGGGGCTCGTGCACCCCGGCCGAGGGCAGCATCCGGCTCTCCCACCGGCTGCAGGGCATGCCCGAGTACGTCGTGGACTACGTCCTGCTGCACGAGCTCGCGCATCTCCTCGTCCCCGGACACGGGCCCCGCTTCTGGCGGCTGCTGGAGGCGTATCCCCGCACCGAGCGCGCCAAGGGCTATCTCGAAGGTGTCGTGGCCGCCGAGCGGCTGCCCCATCTGCCCGCCGCCCGGGGCGAGTAGGCGGCGCACGCGCAGGTGTCCGCAGAGGACGCCCCCGATTCGGGCGTGGAAGGGTTGTGTACCGGGTCTGTACCGGCTTCGTCCGATGTCCGAGTTTGCCGTTAGCCTGTCGCGACGCACTCACTTCGGGATGGGGGACGGTCGTTACGCATGGCCAGGGAATTCCAACGCGGCCACAAGGCCAGGATCAGTGATCTCACGGCGGGCACGGACCTGTACGTAGGTGTGCAGATCGGTGGCCCAGGGCTGACCTTCGACATCAGCTGCTTCGGTCTCGACGCCGACGAACGGCTCTCCGACGACCGTTACTTCATCTTCTTCAATCAGCCGAAGTCCCCCGAGGAGGCCATCCAGATCCTCGGCGCGCAGGCCGGTGACACCGAGTCGTTCCGGGTCACGCTCGACAAGATCCCCCCGCAGATCCAGAAGCTGTCCTTCACGGCGACGCTCGACGGCGACGGTCAGATGTCGCAGGTCGGCCCGGGTTACATCCGTATCGTCGCGGGTGGCGAGGAGGTGGCCCGGTACTCCTTCACCGGCTCCGAGTTCACCACCGAACGTGCCGTCATGCTGGGCGACTTCTATCTGAAGGACGTCTGGCGGTTCGCCGCCGTCGGACAGGGCTTCGACGGCGGTCTCGAGGCGCTGCTCAGGAACTTCGGCGGCGAGGTGATGGAGGAGGAGACGCCCGCCGCCGCCCCGCCGCAGCCTCAGGCCGGCGCCGGCGCGCCCAGTTTCGCGCCGCCCGCCCAGGCCGTCGCGGCGCCCGCCTTCGGAGCCCCGGCCGGAGCGCCCGCGCCGGCTCCCGTCCCGCAGCCCGCGGCTCCGCCGGCCCCCGCGCCGGCTCCGGCCGCCCAGGGCTTCGCGCCCCCGCCCGGTGCCACGCCGCCGCCTCCGGCCCCGGCGCCGTCGGTGCACGCCCAGCCGACGATCGTCGCGCCCATGACGCCGCCCGGTGGCACCCCGCCGCCGCCCGCCCCGGCGCCCGCGCCCTACGGCCAGCCCTCCGCGCCGCCGCCTCCCGGCTACGGCTACCCGCAGGCACCCCCGGCGCCGCAGGCACCCCAGGCCCCGGTGCCGCCGCCCGGCTACGGACAGCCCACCCCGCCCCCGGGATACGGCCAGCAGCCGCCCGCGTACGGGCAGGTCCCGGGCCAGATCCCCGGGCAGGTGCCAGGCCATGTCCCGCACGGTGCCCCCCATGGCGCCCCCCAGGCGCCCGGTGTCGCCGCGGCCCTCCAGCAGTTCAAGGAGACGCCGACCGGACAGCGCTGGACGCAGCAGAACAAGAAGATGGTCCGCGTCGACCTCGGCGTCGGCGGCCAGCCCGTGCTGGCCCGCCAGGGCAGCATGGTGCTCTACCAGGGCAAGGTGGACTTCAGCTACAAGGGCGCCGGCTTCTCCGGCCGGATCGTGGGCAACGCGACCGGCCAGGAGATGCAGCTGATGCGCTGCACCGGCCAGGGCCAGGTGTTCCTCGCCGAGGACAACACGATGGTGCACCCCATCGAACTCCAGGGCGACGGCATCTGTGTCTCCGCGGAGAACGTCCTCGCCTTCGACGAGGGCCTGCAGTACGAGGTCCGCCGGATCGAGGGTCACGGCATCCCCGGCGGCGCGCTGTTCACGATGCAGTTCACCGGCACCGGCACGATCGTCGTCAAGACGCACGGCACCCCCGTGGTGCTGCCCGTCACGCCCACGACGTTCGCCGACTGCAACGCCGTCGTCGCCTGGTCGTCCGCCGCGCAGGTGGTCGTCTCCAGCCAGGTCCGCATGCGCCGCAACGCCTACCCCGGCGACACCGGCGAGAGCGTGAACCTCCAGTTCCGGGCGGCGCCCGGCAGCTTCGTCGTCGTCCAGCCGTACGAGATCTGAGGGAGAGCCCGTCATGAACCAGCCGCTCGCGGGCTACGCCCCCGCACCCGTCACCGCCCGCATGGAGAACCACGGCAACCACATGGCCAAGGTGGCCATGCAGACCGGGCACGACCTCCTCGCACGCGTGGGCTCGATGGTCGCCTACGAGGGCTTCGTCCAGTACGAGCCCAACCCGCCCGCCGTCCGTCAGATCGCCAAGGACTGGCTCACCGGTGAGGGCGCGCCGCTGATGAAGTGCTCCGGCGACGGCCTGCTCTACCTCGCCGACTACGGCGCCAACGTCGTCGTGATCAACCTCAACGGCGACGGCATCTCCGTCAACGCCACCAACCTCCTCGCCTTCGACGCCCATCTGACGTGGGGGGTCGAGCGGGTGAAGGGCCTGGCGAAGTTCGCCGGGCAGGGCCTGTGGAACACCAAGATCTCCGGGCAGGGCTGGGTCGCGCTGACCTCCCGGGGCAAGCCGATCGTCGTCGACTGCGGCGGCGGCGAGGACGAGACGTACGTCGACCCCGACGCGCTCGTCGCCTGGTCGCCGAACCTCAAGGTGAAGGGCAAGCGCAGCTTCAAGGCGCAGTCCCTGATCGGCCGGGGCAGCGGTGAGGCCTACCAGATGGCCTTCTCCGGCCAGGGCATCGTCGTCGTCCAGCCGAGCGAGGACAGTACCGACCGCCTCCGGGTCCGGGGCTGAGGGGGAGCCAAGAACGCCATGCAGAGCCCGATTTTCGCCTACAACGACCAGCAGACCCAGGACCGCTGGAGCCTGCAGAACAAGCAGATGCTCCGCGTCGCCCTGGAGGGGCACGACGACGTCCTCGCCCGCAAGGGCACGATGGTCGCCTACCAGGGACTCGTCGAGTTCGACGCCGAGTTCCAGAGCAACCAGCAGTCACGCTCGCGGGCGCGCACCGGTGAGGGCCTGGACCTCATGCGCTGTCACGGACAGGGGGTCGTCTACCTCGCCAACCTCAAGCAGCACGTCCACCTCGTGGACGTCGACCAGGACGGGCTGACCGTCGACAGCAGCTATGTGCTGGCGATGGACTCCTCGCTGCACCACGAGGTCATCGCCGTGGACAGCCTCTACGGCATCTCCGGCTCCGGGAAGTACCAGCTCAACATCACCGGCCGGGGCAAGGTCGCCCTGATGACCTCCGGCATGCCGCTGATGATGCAGGTGACGCCCGACAAGTACGTCAACTGCGACGCCGACGCGATCGTGGCCTGGTCCACCGGGCTGCGGGTGCAGATGCAGGCGCAGACGCACTCCTCCGGGGTGTGGCGGCGCCGCGGCAGCACCGGTGAGGGCTGGGAGCTCAGCTTCATGGGCACCGGCTTCGCGCTGGTCCAGCCCAGCGAACTGCTGCCGCCGCAGAACGCCCAGATCGGCTCCGGCCTCGCCGCCCAGTACGGCATGGGCCAGCAGGGCGCCCGGGGTCAGAACCAGGGCAACGTCTGGAGCTGACCGGGCACCGGCCCGCACGCGTGAGGGGTGACCGCCCGGCGGTCGCCCCTCACGCGTTCACAGCCGCGCGCGCGTGGCCTCCAGCAGCCGTACGACCGAGGCGTCCGCCACGTCCGGGACCTCGTCGTAGGCGAACCAGCGCACGTCCAGTGACTCGTCGCTGATCGCGTGCTCGGCGTCCGAGGGCGCGAGGACGGCGTACTGCACGTCCAGATGCCAGTTGCAGGGCGCCGGGATGGGATGCCGGTCGAGGCGCACCGGGCCGCCCGGCAGCAGGGTCAGACCGGTGACGCCGGACTCCTCGGTGGCCTCACGCAGGGCGGCCGCCGCCAGGGTCGCGTCGCCCGGCTCGCAGTGGCCGCCCATCTGCAGCCACATCCGGAGCTTTTTGTGCAGCGTCAGCAGCACCCGCCCGCGGTCGGGGTCGACCACCAGGGCGCTCGCCGTGATGTGGCCGTCCGAGCAGGCCTTCCACAGGCCGTCGGGGTGCTCCGCGAGATGGTCGAGGTAGACCTGGCGCAGCTCGCTCTGGTCCTCGTACCCCTTGAGCACCAGGACCGCGTCGTCGTACAGGCTCACTCGCCGTCGTCGTCCTTCCGGCGGTCCTCGCCGTCCTCGGGGCCCTTGCTCAGGTCGGGCTTGCCCGTGGAGCCGCCGCTCGCCGCCTCGCCGAGCATCTTGTCGAGCTCGGAGAAATCGATCTGCTCGCGGTGCACGAAGCCGTCCGGGTCGTCCAGGTCGCTCGCCGTCGGCAGCATGTCCGGGTGGTGCCACAGGGCGTCCCGGCCGTCGACACCGCGCGCGTCCGTCAGCGAGGCCCACAGCCGGGAGGCGTCGCGCAGCCGGCGCGGACGCAGCTCGAGCCCGATGAGCGTGGCGAAGGTCTGCTCGGCCGGACCGCCCGAGGCACGACGGCGGCGCAGCGTCTCGCGCAGCGCGTCCGCGGACGACAGACGGGGCTTCGCGGCCGCGTGCACCACCGCGTCCACCCAGCCCTCGACCAGCGCCAGAGCCGTCTCCAGACGGGCCAGGGCGGCCTTCTGCTCCGGGGTGTCCTCCGGCTGGAACATGCCCTGCTGGAGCGCGTCCTGGAGCTGCTCGGGGTTCTGAGGGTCGAACTGGCCGACGACGTCCTCCAGCTTGGCGGTGTCGACCTTGATCCCGCGCGCGTACCCGTCGACCGCGCCGAACAGATGGGAGCGCAGCCATGGCACATGGGCGAAGAGCCGCTGGTGGGCGGCCTCGCGCAGCGCCAGATACAGGCGCACCTCCTCCTGCGGCACACCGAGGTCCTTGCCGAACGACTCGATGTTGACCGGAAGGAGCGCGGCCTTCCCCGCCGGGCCGAGCGGCAGGCCGATGTCGGTGGAGCCGACGACCTCGCCCGCGAGCACGCCCACGGCCTGCCCGATCTGCGTGCCGAACATGGCGCCGCCCATCGAGCGCATCATGCCGATCAGCGGGCCGGCCATGGCCTGCATCTCCTCGGGCAGCACGTCGCCCATGGCGTTGCCGACGCGCTCGGCCACCGGGTCGACCAGCTCCTGCCACGCGGGCAGGGTCGCCTCGACCCACTCCGCGCGGCTCCAGGCGACGGCGGTGCCCGCACCCGACGGCAGCGACGTCGCGTCGTCGAGCCACAGGTCGGCGAGGCGGACCGCCTCCTGCACGGCGGTGCGATCGGCGGGGCCGACGCTGGCGTCCTTGGTGCCGTCCGCCGTGCCCTGGGAGACCGTCTGGCGGGCGATCTGCTTGGCCATGTCCCAGTTCACCGGGCCGCCCTCGTACGAGAGCATCTGGCCGAGCTGCTGGAAGGCGGCGCCCAGGTCGTTGGGGCTCAGCGAACCGAACATCGCTGCGAACGGATTGTCGGCGCCCGGGCTGCCAAAGCCTCCGGCACCGGGCACCCCGAAGCCGAACGGGTTGGACGGTCCCTGACCACCACCGCTCTCCTGGTCCTTCTTCTTGCCCTCGTCGCCGTCGTCCGGCTCCTCCGGCGGAAGGCCGAATCCGAATGGGGTGTCACTCACGGGATTCCTCGGCTGGTAAGGCCACCGGCTGGCGCCGGCGGCACGACTGCCCGATAACACCACCCAGCGTAGACACCTGTGACCGATCGGGCCTCGGTGCTTCGCCGACTCTCGGCCTGCGGCAGGATGGATGCCACCTGGTACGTACGCGTCACTCACGCTCGTACTGAAGACAACCGCTGGAGACGCCCGGTGAGTTCCCCCGATCCGCAGGTTCGCGCAGCGCGAAACCGGTCAACCCCTCCCGCGCGCGGTGTGCGCGGTCCCGTCGTCGCGGTCACCGGTGCCGCGTCCGGCGTCGGTGCCCTGCTCACGGAGCGGCTCGTCGCCTCCGACGAGGTCAAGCAGGTCATCGCGATCGACGAGCGGCGCGGCGACTGCGCGGAGGCGCAGTGGCACATCCTGGACGTCCGTGACCCGGCCATCGCGGAGAAGCTGCGCGGCGCCGACGTCGTCGTGCACCTGGCGCTCGACCTCGATCTGGAGACGGATCCCGCCGCGCGGACCGCCTACAACGTTCGGGGGACCCAGACCGTCCTGACGGCCGCCGCGGCCGCCGGAGTGCACCGCGTGGTGCTGTGCACCTCCGCGATGGTCTACGGCGCCCTGCCGGACAACGAGCTGCCACTGTCCGAGGACGCCGAGCTGCGGGCGACCGCCGAGGCCACCGGCGTCGGCGACCTGCTGGAGATCGAGCGCCTGGCACGCCGCGCCCCCCGCGCCCACCCGGGCCTCAACGTCACCGTCGTCCGTCCGGCCGTCCTGGTCGGCGGCACCGACACCGCGCTGACCAGGTACTTCGAGTCGCCTCGGCTGCTGGTGGTCGCCGGGTCGCGGCCCGCCTGGCAGTTCTGCCATGTCGAGGACCTGTGCGGCGCCCTGGAGTACGCCGTCCTGGAGAAGGTCGACGGGGAACTGGCCGTCGGCTGCGACGGATGGCTGGAGCAGGAGGAGGTCGAGGAGCTCAGCGGGATCCGGCGGATGGAACTGCCGTCCGCGGTGGCCCTCGGCGCGGCGGCCCGGCTGCACCGCATCGGCCTGACGCCGTCCCCGGCGGGCGACCTCGCCTACACGATGTACCCCTGGGTGGTCAGCGGGAGCCGGCTGCACGACGCCGGGTGGCGGCCGCAGTGGACCAACGAGGAGGTGCTCGCGGAGCTGCTGGAGGAGGTCTCCGGACGGCACACGGTCGCCGGACGGCGCCTGGGCCGCAAGGACGCCACGGCCGCCGGTGCCGCGGGCGCGACGGTGGCGCTGCTGGGCGCCGCGGCGGTGGTCCGCAGGGCGCGCAAGGCCCGCCGCCGGATCTGACCGCCCCCGGACGGCCTCGCCGTCTGTAGGAGGCTCCAAAGAGCCACACGCGTGTGCCGGGCGATGACGCTATTCCCCGCCCTCGCGCGCGTGGGGCACGATGGGGTCATGGCACCTACCAGTGATCACCCCGGTGAGCAGGGCGCTCAGGACCCGGTCAAGCTCATCGGCATCCGTGAGACACCCCTCTCCGTGGACGAGGTCTTCCGGGCCGTCGGGGACGACGCGTCCGGCGGGACCGCGTTGTTCGTGGGCACCGTGCGCAACCACGACGGGGGTGCCGACGTGGACGCGCTGACGTACTCGTGCCATCCCAGCGCCGAGGCGGAGATGCGCCGGATCGCGGAGAAGGTCGTCGCCGGGTTCCCGGTGCGGGCGCTCGCCGCAGTGCACCGCGTGGGCGACCTCGCGGTCGGTGACCTCGCCGTCGTCGTCGCCGTCTCCTGCCCCCACCGCGGCGAGGCGTTCGAGGCGTGCCGGAAGCTGATCGACGACCTCAAGCACGAGGTGCCGATCTGGAAGCACCAGAGGTTCTCGGACGGCACCGAGGAGTGGGTCGGCGCCTGCTGACCCGGCCGCACCTGCTGACCGTCCGCGCCTGCCGACCCGTCCTCCGGAGGCGTCCGGGGACCCGTCCACCCCACTCGGCTTGCGTAACCGCACCCCGGGCATGAGCGTTGTCAGTGCCAGCGGTTAATCTGCTGATCAGTCAGTTTGCGGTTCGCTCTGGGGACGGGAGGCGCGCATGACGGCGCTCGCCTGGTTGCTGATTCCGCTCGGGGCCGCGATCGGCGCCGGCCTGTGGGGGAGCTGGGCCAACAGGACCCGCAGAACCCGCGGCGACGGGCCCGAGCTCGACGGGTACGCGCGGTTTCGCGCCGCCATGGAGAAGCCCCCGTCCCGGACCTGATCACCGGCGCCCCAAGGCGCCCGCGTGGTCCGGATCCCGGCCCTGACGGGGCTCTGACAGGACTGTCACGTACTGTCGTGCCATGCCACGCCGCACCGCGACGATGCTCGCCTCCACTCTGATGCTGATCGCGCTCCTGTGCGCGGGGGTCTTCATCCGCGTGCCGTATGCCGAGATGTCCCCGGGTCCCACGGTGAACACCCTGGGGGAGCACGACGGCGAGCCGGTGCTGCAGATCTCCGGGCGCAAGACCTATCCGACCAGCGGCCACCTCAACATGACCACCGTGCGGGTCACGAGCGCCGACTACCGGATGAACCTCGTGGAGGCCGTCTACGGCTGGCTGGCGCACGACAACAAGGTGGTGCCGCACGACACCCTCTATCCGGACGGCAAGACGGAGGAGGAGTCCACCCAGGAGAACGCCGAGGAGTTCAGCCAGTCCCAGGAGAGCGCGAAGGTCGCCGCCCTGAAGGCGCTGGACATCCCGGTGCGCAGCTGGGTGATCGTCTCGACGGTCGTGAAGGGCAGCCCGGCCGAGGGCAAGCTGCACGCCGGTGACGTGATCAAGGCCGTCGACGGCACCGCCGTCAAGAAGCCCGGGGACGTCGCCGACCTGGTGACCAAGCACGAGCCCGGCCAGGACGTCGTCTTCACGATCGTCCCGGCGAAGGAGCAGGCCGCCGCGGAGAAGGAGCGCCGCACGCCGCAGGGCAGCGAGAAGGTCACGATCAGGACCGCCGAGTCCGACGACAGCGGCGCCAAGCGCGCCATCGTCGGCATCTCCGCTGGGACCGACCACACCTTCCCGTTCGACATCGACATCAAGCTCGCCGACGTCGGCGGCCCCAGCGCGGGCCTGATGTTCGCGCTCGGGCTCTACGACAAGCTGACGCCGGGCAGCCTCACCGGCGGGAAGTTCGTCGCCGGCACGGGCACCATCGACGACGCGGGCAAGGTCGGACCCATCGGCGGCATCGAGATGAAGACCGTGGGCGCGCATGACAAGGGCGCCCAGTTCTTCCTCACCCCCGCCGACAACTGCGCCACCGCCGCCCGGGACGTCCCCGACGGGCTCACCCTGGTCAAGGTCGACACCATCGACGACGCGCTCGGCGCCCTGAAGGACATCCGCTCCGGCGACACCGCCGGACTGCCGAAGTGCACCACCGGGAGCTGACCCGGCCCCGGCGCCTACGACGGCGGGGCGCCCCCTCGTACAGGGGGGCGCCCCGCCGTCGTATCCCGAGGTCCTCAGTCCTCGAACGTCGCCGCCAGCGCCTGCGCCAGGCCGGGCACCAGCTCGGGACCGGTCAGGACCTCCGTCGGGGTGTCCTTCTCGCGCAGCCGCAGCGCCGACTCACGGCTGCCGTCGCGCAGCACCGCCACCGTCATCCGGACCTCCTGCCGCTCGGGGTGCTCCGCCACCCAGCGCGTCAGCTCGGCGTCGCTCAGACCCTGCGGCACCTGCGCCTCCGCGGACGGCGGCAGCATCAGACGCTCGACCGTGAGCGCGCAGCCGGCGACGGCGTCGGGCCAGGCGATCGTGCCGAGGAACTCGTCGAGCTGCTTGCCCGTTGGAAGTTCGTCCTGCTCGATCGGGGTCAGGCCGGTGGACTCCTGCTCGTCCCCCAGGCCGAGCTGGGCGGCGAGGCCGGGTTCCTGGACTCGCAGCCGTGCGGTGTCGACGAGGGCGAAGAGGCGGGCGGGCTGGTCCCAGCCGAGTCCGGAGGCGTACTCGTCGATCTCGAGAACGGCCCGGGTCAGGGGGTTGGCTGCCATGGGAGTGTTGGACATGGTCACAATCCTGCCTCGTTCCTGGCCCGGATCGGGAACCGAGTAAAGGGTGAGTAAGTTGCATAGGTGTGGACCCGCGATCACGGGGGGCCACAGAGGGTCCACGAAGACGCGGGCCTGACCCAGACCAACAGCGAACTTCGGGGTGCGAAACCTTGGCTTTCCAGATGCCGGACCGCGGCGGAGGCCCGACCGGGCCACGGATGAGAGTGGGCCGCCCGTCCCGGCGGGTCCGGACCCTGCTCATGACACTGGGCGTCCTCGCCGTCCTCGGCATGGTCTTCACCATGTTCGCGGGGTTCTGGACGGACTGGCTCTGGTACCGGTCGGTGAACTACTCGTCGGTGTTCACGACGACGCTGTGGACCAAGATCGGACTGTTCTTCGTCTTCGGCCTGCTGATGGCCCTAGCGGTCGGCTTCAACATCTGGCTGGCCCACCGGCTGCGCCCGCCGCTGAGCGCGATGTCGATGGAGCAGCAGAACCTCGACCGCTACCGCATGGGCATCGCGCCCTACAAGAAGTGGCTGCTGATCGCCATCACGGCGCTGGTCGGTCTGATCGCCGGCGCCTCCGCCTCCAGCCAGTGGCGGACCTGGCTGATGTGGGTCAACGGCGTGCCCTTCGGTGAGAAGGACCCCCAGTTCCACCTCGACGTCGGCTTCTACGCCTTCGACCTGCCCTGGTACCGGTTCCTGCTCGGCTTCGGCTTCGCCGCAGTGATCCTCTCCGTGATCGCCGCAGCGCTCACCCACTACCTGTACGGCGGGCTGCGCATCACCAGCCCCGGCGCGCGCGCCACGGCCGCCGCCACCGGGCACCTCTCGGTCCTCCTCGGCATCTTCGTCGCGCTGAAGGCCGTCGCCTACTGGCTCGACCGGTACGGCCTGGCGGTCAAGTCCAGCGACTTCAAGGCCACCGACAACTGGACCGGTCTGCGGTACGTCGACGCCAACGCCTATCTGCCGGCGAAGACGATCCTGTTCTGCATCGCGGTCATCTGCGCCCTGCTGTTCTTCGCCACCCTGTGGCGGCGCACCTGGCAGCTGCCCGTGATCGGCTTCGGCCTGATGGTGCTGTCCGCGATCCTGATCGGCGGCCTGTACCCGGCGATCGTGCAGAAGTTCCAGGTCCAGCCGAACGAGCAGGCCAAGGAAGCGCCGTACGTCGAGAAGAACCTGAAGGCGACGCGTGACGCCTACGGCATCGACGGCACCCAGGTCACCGAGTACCCCGGCACCAGCGAGACCGAGGACAAGACCAAGCTGCGCGACGACGTGGGCTCCACGGCGAGCATCCGCATCATGGACCCGAACATCGTCTCGCCGACGTTCCAGCAGCTCCAGCAGATCAGGAACTACTACGCGTTCCCGACCAACCTGGACGTGGACCGGTACAGCAAGGACGGCAAGGACCAGGACACGGTCATCGGTCTGCGCGAGATCAACCTCAACGGCATCCCGAAGCGCAACTGGATCAACGACCATTTCCGGTACACCCACGGATACGGCGCGGTGGCCGCGGAGGGCACCAACGCCGACTCCCAGGGCCGCCCGGAGTTCACCGAGTCCGACCTGCCGTCCAAGGGCGACCTCGGGACGTACGAGCAGCGGGTCTACTACGGCGAGAAGACCACGATGTACTCGATCGTCGGCGGTCCCCAGAAGGAGATCGACTACTCCGACGACAGCGGTGAGAAGACCTACAGCTACAAGGGCGACAGCGGGGTCAGCCTCTCCAACCCGGTGAACCGGGCCGCGTACGCCGTGGCGTTCGGCGAGCCGCAGATCCTGTACTCGGGTGCCATCGGCGACGGTTCGCGCATCCTGTACAACCGCACGCCCAAGGAGCGCGTCGAGGCGGTCGCCCCGTGGCTGACCATCGACGGCGACGCCTACCCGGCGGTCGTGGACGGACGGATCCAGTGGATCGTCGACGCTTACACGACGACGAACGGCTACCCGTACTCCTCGCGCACGACCCTCGGCGACACCACGGCCGACTCGCTGACCGCCACCAACGACAACCGCGCGGTGGTGGCCCAGCAGAACCAGGTCAACTACATCCGCAACTCGGTGAAGGCGACGGTCGACGCCTACACCGGTGAGGTCAAGCTCTTCCAGTGGGACACCAAGGACCCCGTCCTGAGGACCTGGATGAAGGCCTTCCCCGGCACGGTCAAGGCCAAGAGCGAGATCTCCAGCGGGCTCATGGCCCATCTGCGCTACCCGCAGGACCTGTTCAAGGTCCAGCGTGAGCTGCTCACCCGCTACCACGTGAAGGACGCCACGACGTTCCTCAGCGGCAGCGAGGTCTGGCAGGTGCCGGACGACCCGACCAACAAGTCGGGCAGCGCGGTGCCGCCGTACTACCTGAGCATGAAGATGCCCGACCAGCAGGCGCAGGCGTTCTCGCTGACGACGACGTTCACGCCCAACGGCAGGGACAACCTCAGCGCGTTCATGGCGGTCGACGCGGAGGCGGGGACCGGTGACTACGGCAAGATCAGAATTCTGAAACTGCCGACCAACACCACGGTCAACGGCCCCAGTCAGGTACAGAGCCAGTTCAACTCCGAGCAGAACATCGCCGAGACGATCAGGCTGCTGAGAGGCGGCGACTCGGAGGTCGAGTACGGCAACCTGCTGGCGGTCCCGCTGGACGGCGGACTGCTCTACGTGGAGCCGGTCTACGTCCGCGGTGGCGGGCTCAAGTACCCGCTGCTGCGCAAGGTGCTGGTGTCCTACGGCGGCGCCACCGCCTTCGAGGACACGCTCGACGAGGCGCTGAACAAGGTCTTCGGAGCCGAGGGCCCGACGACCGAGCCGCCGGACGAGGGCGACGACGGCGGTACGACCCCGCCGCCGAAGTCCACCGACCCGACGGTCCAGGAAGCGCTCGACGACGCCCAGAAGGCGTTCGACGCCGGCCAGGAAGCCCTGAAGAAGGGTGACTGGGAGGCGTACGGCAAGGCGCAGAAGGACCTGCAGGACGCGCTGCGGCGGGCCGAGGACGCCCAGGACGCCGCGAACAAGGGCGCCGGCGGATCCGGTGACGGGGACGCGGACGCCAAGCCGGGCAAGAGTCCCGAGCCGACCAGCGAGCCCACCGGCACCTAGGGGCGCTGAGCTGGTCAAAAGGCCCACCCCGCGCCGTGGTACGGTTGCAACACAACGGCGCGGGGTGGAGCAGCTCGGTAGCTCGCTGGGCTCATAACCCAGAGGTCGCAGGTTCAAATCCTGTCCCCGCTACTGAAGTCGGCGATTCGATCGTGCGACAAGCGAAGGCCCGGATCCTCATGGATCCGGGCCTTCGTGGTGTGCGAACGCATGTGCAGGGCAGCGGGATGGACGCGCCGCCGTGGCGAGTTGGGCCGTCTGTGTTTGACTTGTCTCTCTGTGGGCATGTCGACAAAACGCTGAAGTGACCTCACTGGCTGCGGTATACCAGGTGTACCCAGGTTGCAGGTGGTGCGACGATGGACGTTATGGGGGACAAGGCAACTCTGTTGGATACAGGGCGGTTTGTGCAGCCTGCCGACTATGCGCAGTCGGCGGGCGATTCCGTGCAGCCGATGGAGGACGCCTCGCAGCCGATGAGTGATCTGGTGCAGCCGGAGGACACCCCGGCCCTCGACCGCCCCCTGGACGCCGATGACGCGGGGGAGGCGGCCGAGGAGGCACGTCACCGGCTCGCCGCGCAGAGCGGCGAGCCCGAGGCCATGAGCGTCCTCGGGGCCATGCTGCTGCGCCGCGGCGACCTCGACGGCGCCGAGCCCCATCTGCGCGCCGCCACCGCAGCGGGCGACCGGGCCGCGGCCAACAACCTCGGCGTCCTGCTGCACCAGCGCGGCTACGCCGACGAGGCCGCCGGCTGGTGGCGGATCGCCGCCGTCGCCGGATCGGCAGCGGCCGCGCACGCGCTCGGCAGGCACCACCGCGAGCGCGGTGACGAGCCAGCCGCCGAGTACTGGCTGCGGCAGTCCGCCGAGCAGGGACACGCGCTGGGCGCCTACGCGCTCGCCGATCTGCTGGAGCACCGCAGCGACCCCGGCGCCGAGCGCTGGATGCGGGCGGCCGCCGAGCGCGGCCACCGCGAGGCCGCGTACCGGCTGGCCCGTGCGCTCGACCGGCAGGCCGGCCACACGGACCTGGACGGGCCGGACAACGGTGTCGCCGCGGACGAGGCCGCGCCGGAGGAGGCCGAGCAGTGGTACCGGCAGGCCGCCGCGCGCGGACACCGCCGGGCCGCCCTGCACCTCGGGGCCATCCTCGAGCGGCGGGGCGAGCTCAAAGAGGCCGGTCGCTGGTATCTGACGTCCGCCAAGGACGGTGAGCCGCGGGCCGCCTGCGCCCTGGGCTTCCTGCTGCGCGACGCCGGGGACAGCGAGAGCGCCGCCGTGTGGTGGCTGCGGGCCGCCCAGGACGGCGACGGCAACGCGGCCAACGCGCTGGGCGCGCTGCACGCCGAGCGGGGCGAGACGCAGACCGCCGAGCGCTGGTACCGGGCCGCCATGGACGCCGGGGACGTGAACGGCGCGTACAACCTCGGGCTGCTCTGCGCCGAGCAGAAGCGCACCGCGCAGGCCGAGCAGTGGTACCGGCGGGCCGCGTACGCCGGGCACCGCGAGGCGGCGAACGCGCTGGCCATCCTGCTGCTCCAGGTCGGGGACGCCGCGGGCGCCGAGCCCTGGTTCTCCAAGGCCGCCGAGGCCGGCAGCGTGGACGCCGCGTTCAACCTGGGCATCCTGCACGCCGGACGGGGCGAGGAGGAGGCCGCGCTGCGCTGGTACGAGCGCGCGGCCGCCGCCGGGCACTCGGAGGCGGCGCTCCAGGTCGGCATCGCGCGGCTGCGGGACGGGGACGAGTTCGCGGCCGAGCGGCATCTGCGGTGTGCGGCCGGGGCCGGCAGCGCCGAGGCGGCGTACCGGCTGGCGACCCTGCTCGACGCGCGGCGCCCGCCGGAGCCCGCGCACGAGCTGGGCGAGACGGTGCACGAGAAGACCGAGTGCGAGGAGTGGTACGAGCGCGCGGCGACCCAGGGGCACCGGCGCGCCCAGGTCAGGGTCGGCATGCTGGCCGCCGCGCGCGGTGACGTGGTCGAGGCGGCCGAGTGGTACCGGAGGGCCGCCGAGGCCGGCTCGCGCAACGGCGCGTTCAATCTCGGTCTGCTGCTGGCGAGGGAGGGCAGCGAGCCCGAGGCCGCCGTGTGGTGGACCCGTGCGGCGGACGCCGGGCATGGGCGGTCGGCCTTGCGGCTCGCCCTGGTCTACGCGCGTCGCGGCGAGCTGGCGGAGGGCCAGCGCTGGGCCGACCGCGCGGTGACCCTCGGCCCGAAGGAGGTCGCGCAGCGCGCGGCACGTCTGCGGGACGCTCTGCGGGAGGAACTGTCCGCCTGAAGTGATTTGCCTCGGTCCGCGTCCTTGACGTAGTGTTCATTTCACCGACGCGGGGTGGAGCAGCTCGGTAGCTCGCTGGGCTCATAACCCAGAGGTCGCAGGTTCAAATCCTGTCCCCGCTACTCAAGACCAAGGGCCGGAATCCTCAGGGATTCCGGCCCTTGGTGTTTTCGCCGTCCCCTGTCTCGCGCAGGCCGGGCAGCACGAAGCCCCGGCACCTCAGAGGCGCCGGGGCTTCAGGAGCGTGCTCAGGCCTTGGAGCAGTTCGGGCAGACGCCGCGGTAGGTGACCTCGACCTCGGAGACCGAGAAGCCGAAGCGCTCGGAGTCGGGAAGATCGGCCAGCGGGTTCCCGGTGGGGTGGACGTCCCGGATCGTGCCGCACTGGGCGCACACCAGGTGGTGGTGCGGCCGGTGCGCGTTCGGGTCGTACCGCTTGGCGCGCTTGTCGGTGGAGACCTCGACCACCTCGCCGAGGGACACGAGCTCACCCAGCGTGTTGTAGACGGTGGCACGCGAGATCTCGGGCAGCTTGGCGACAGCTCGGGCGTGCACCTCGTCGGCCGTCATATGGACATGCTCGCCGGCGAGGACCTCGGCCACGACGCGCCGCTGCGCGGTCATGCGCCACCCGCGTCCACGCAGCCGTTCCAGAAGGTCACTCATGGAGGACACCTTAACAGCACCAGGACCAGGTTCTGAACAGATGTGACTTTGGAGTCTCGCTTGACTTAGACAATGTCCATTGTAAGATCGATGACGAACTTGACCAAGGGGCAGGAAGGGTTGGGTTCACCCGGAACCAAGCAGGAGGCGTTACGTGACCCAGGGACCGCTCACGACGGAGGCCGGAGCTCCGGTGGCCGACAACCAGAACAGCGAGACCGCGGGGATCGGCGGCCCGGTCCTCGTCCAGGACCAGCTCCTGCTCGAGAAGCTCGCGCACTTCAACCGGGAGCGCATCCCGGAGCGCGTGGTGCACGCCCGCGGCGCCGGTGCGTACGGCACCTTCACGGTGACCGGCGACGTCACGCGGTACACCCGGGCGAAGTTCCTGTCCGAGGTGGGCAAGGAGACCGAGGTCTTCCTGCGCTTCTCCACGGTCGCGGGCAACCTGGGTGCGGCGGACGCGGTGCGCGACCCGCGCGGGTTCGCGGTGAAGTTCTACACCGAGGAGGGCAACTACGACCTCGTCGGCAACAACACCCCGGTGTTCTTCATCCGGGACGCGATCAAGTTCCCCGACTTCATCCACACCCAGAAACGCGACCCGTACACCGGTTCGCAGGAGGCGGACAACGTCTTCGACTTCTGGGGCCTGTCGCCCGAGTCGACCCACCAGGTGACCTGGCTGTTCGGCGACCGCGGCATCCCGGCGTCCTACCGCCACATGGACGGCTTCGGCTCCCACACCTACCAGTGGAACAACGAGGCAGGCGAGGCCTTCTGGGTCAAGTACCACTTCAAGACGGACCAGGGCATCAAGAACCTGACCGCCGAGGAGGCCGAGGTCCTCGCGGGCAAGGACCCCGACTCCCACCAGCGCGACCTGCGCGAGGCCATCGAGCGGGGCGAGTACCCGACCTGGACCGTTTCCGTCCAGATCATGCCGGTGACCGAGGCGGCGACCTACCGCTTCAACCCGTTCGACCTGACCAAGGTCTGGCCGCACGCGGACTACCCGCTGATCGAGTTCGGCAAGCTGGAGCTCAACCGCAACCCGGAGAACATCTTCGCCGAGGTCGAGCAGTCGATCTTCAGCCCCGCCCACTTCGTGCCGGGCATCGGTCCCTCCCCGGACAAGATGCTCCAGGGCCGTCTCTTCGCGTACGGCGACGCCCACCGCTACCGCGTCGGCATCAACGCCGACCACCTGCCGGTGAACCGACCGCACGCCACCGAGGCGCGCACCCACTCCCGTGACGGCTACCTCTACGACGGCCGCCACAAGGGCGCGAAGAACTACGAGCCGAACAGCTTCGGCGGCCCCTTCCAGACGGACCGCCCGCTGTGGCAGCCCGTGCAGGTCAGCGGGGTCACCGGTGAGACGGTCACGCCCGTCCACGCCGAGGACAACGACTTCGTCCAGGCGGGCAACCTCTACCGGCTGATGTCGGAGGACGAGAGGGAGCGCCTGGTGAAGAATTTGGCGAACGCCATCTCCGGCGTGACGCGCGACGACATCGCCGAGCGCGCGATCGACAACTTCCGCCAGGCCGACGAGGACTTCGGCAAGCGGCTGGAGGCCGCCGTGCAGGCACTGCGCGGCTGACCGAAGGCGCTGGACCGCTTGCCGCGGCGGACGGGCCGGGCTCCGTGGGGGAGCCCGGCCCGTCGTGTGTGCTCAGGCCGGCGCGTGCTGGCGGGCCGGAGCCCAGCAGCGGATGACGTCCCGGACCGAGACGACGCCGACGGGCTCGTCGCTTTCCAGCACGATCAGATGCCGGAAGCCGCCGTGCGCCATGGCACGGGCCGCCTCCTCCAGGGTCCAGGACGGCGTGGCGAAGACGACGTCGTCGGTGGTGTGGTCGTGCACCCGTTCGGTGTCCGGACTCTGCCCGAGACCGACGGAGTTGAGGATGTCGCGTTCGGTGAGGATGCCGATGCCGCCCGCGTCGGGATCATGGACGATGGCCGCGCCGACCCGGCGGGTGGACATCAGCGCGGCTGCCTGGCGAAGGGTGTGGGTGGGGCCGATGGTGAGGACCACGGTGCTCATGGCGTCTCGTACGAGCATGGATGGAGCCACCTCCTGAAGTGCCCCCGCACCGCCGCTCCTGCCTGACGCAGGACGCGCCCTATGGCGGTGCACAAGTTCACAAGTGGGGGGATCCCCAGAGTGACAGGCAAAGAGGGGGTCAACAAGAGGGCGTTCAGTACCGGCCGTTGAGGTAGCCCAGGAGTTCGTCGTGCAGCAGTCCGTTCGAGGCTGCGGCGTTGCCGCTGTGCGGGCCGGGGCGGCCGTCGAGGCCGGTGAAGCTGCCGCCCGCCTCCGTCACGACGATCGAGGTCGCGGCCATGTCCCAGAGGGAGAGCTCCGGTTCGGCGCAGAGGTCCACCGCGCCCTCGGCGACCATCATGTACGGCCAGAAGTCGCCGTACGCGCGTGTGCGCCAGACCTCGCGCGTCAGGTCGAGGAAGCCGTCCAGGCGCCCCTGCTCCTCCCAGCCGCTGAGCGAGGAGTACGCGAACGACGCGTCCGCCAGCTTCGAGACGCGCGAGACGTGCAGCCGGGTCGCGGCGGAGAGGCTGCGCCCGCTGAACGCGCCGTACCCCTGGGCGGCCCACCAGCGCCGGCCGAGCGCCGGGGCGGACACGACGCCGACGACCGGCTGGAAGCCGCCCTCGCCCGCCTCCATCAGCGAGATGAGCGTGGCCCACACCGGGACGCCCCGGACGTAGTTCTTGGTGCCGTCGATCGGGTCGATCACCCAGCGGCGGGGGCCTGTGCCCTCGACGCCGTACTCCTCGCCGAGGATCGCGTCGCGCGGGCGGGCCCGCTGCAGCTGCCCCCGGATCAGCTCCTCGGCGGCCCGGTCGGCCTCGCTCACCGGCGTCATGTCCGGCTTGGTCTCGACCTTGAGGTCGAGCGCCTTGAAGCGGGCCATGGTGGCGGCGTCGGCGGCGTCCGCGAGGACGTGGGCGAGGCGGAGATCGTCGAGGTAGTCCGGCATGGAACGAACCGTATCTGTCGTGATCGGGGTGGGGCCACAGGACCCCCGTGCGGACCGGCCCCCCACACGAGAGCCACACACCCGACCCCGACCCCGCACCCGCCCCGGAGCCCTCTGCGCCGGAGAACCCTCCCGCGCCGGGCCCCACGCCCCCGGCACCGGAAACCCGCCCGCGCTCGTTGCCGCGCCCCCTCCCGGCGGCGAAAGGCCCTCGCGCCCGGCGCCGGGCCCACGCCCGCCCCGAGCGCCGCGCGCCCGCCCCAACCCTCGGTCCGCGCCCGTGCCCCGGGCGCCGAGCCCCCCGCACCCGCCCCGGCGCCCCCTGCGCCGGAACGCCCTCCCGCGCCGGGCCCCACGCCGCCTGCGCCGGAAAGCCGCCCCGCGCCCCAGGCCTCCCCGGCGCCCGGCGCCCCGCGCCCCAAGCCTCCCCGGCGCCCGGCGTCCGAGCCCCGCGCGCCCGGCCGAAGGACCCCCGGATGCCTTCGGGAACCCTTGACAGTGGTTCCGTGCGCGTCAAATCTGGGCGCTAAGCCGCTCGCCCCAGGAGGCGATGATGCCTGCAGCGCGGGATTCCCTGCTCGACGCCGCCTTCACGGCGCTGGCGCGTCGGCCCTGGTCGGCCGTGCGGATGGTCGACGTGGCCTCGGCGGCCGGGGTGTCCCGGCAGACGCTTTACAACGAGTTCGGCAGCAAGGAGGGACTGGCCCGCGCGCTGGTCCGCAGGGAGGCCGACACCTATCTGGCGGGCGTCGAACGCGCCCTCGCCACCCCGAGCGACGCCCGTGACCGGCTGACCGCGACCGCCGACTGGACCGCGCGGCTCGCCCGTGACAACGCACTGGTCCGGGCCCTGCTCACCGGTTGCTGGAGCGAGCGCCTGCCCGCGCCGACGCTGTCCGCGGTGCCGTCCTCCTCGGCCGTGCCCGCCCAGCGCAGGGCCGACGGGCCGCTGCCCGCGCCCGGCGACTTCGTGGCCATGGTGCGCGACCGGGCCGTCACGGTGCTCGCCGCGTCCGGCGCCGCCCAGCCGGACCCCGCGGGTCTCGCGCGCTGCTGCGAACTCGCCCTGCGGCTCGCCCTGTCCTGCGTCGCCGCCCCGCCGCCCGGCGAGGACGGGGTCGCCGAGCTCGTACGGGGCGCCCTGGACCGGCAGTTGAAGGACTGACCCCGTGTCGGTCAGGCCCAGGGCCTCTCGTTTGGATCATGCCGGGCTCGCGGGGTCTGGCACCGCACCTCGCCGCGTTGTCGTCGGTTGCCACGGCTCCGCCATGGCGCCCTCCTCCGCCTTGCGATCACGGCACCGGACCCCCCCGCTTCCTGATCCGGCCTGATCCAAACGAAAGACCCTAGTGCGCGGATCCGGACAGCTGGAGGCCGACCACTCCCAGGATGACCAGGGAGATCGACACGATCTTCAACGTGGAGACGATGTCGCCGAGGAAGACCATCCCGTAGATCGCGGTGCCCGCCGCCCCGATGCCCGTCCACACCGCGTACGCCGGACCCACGTCCAGCTTCCGCAGGGACAGGGTCAGCAGACCGAAGCTGCCGAGCGCGAAGATGCAGAAGGCGACGGTCGGCCACAGGCGCGAAAAGCCGTGCGACAGTTTCAGACAGACGGCGAAGCCGGTTTCGAGCAGCCCCGCCACGATGACCAGCAGCCACGCCATGTGCTGTCCTCCCGTATCCCAGGTTCGGTGACCGCTTCGTCAGGTTCGTCAGCCTCTGGCCAAGCTTGGAGCTCGCTCAATGCGATTATGCCCTTACCTAACTCACGGGGGGACAAACAACGCGGAGGTCAGTCGCCCTCCGTGCGCTCCCGCGTCGACAGCAGCCGGCGCAGCGAGTACAGCCGCGCCGGATCGGCGTGACCCTCCGCCACCCAGGCGTCCAGCGCGCAGTCCGGCTCGTCGTGACTGCACGCGCGCGGGCAGCCCTCGGTGCCCGCCTCCAGGTCGGGGAAGGCGTGGATGACCCGGGACGGGTCGACATGGGCGAGCCCGAACGACCGTACGCCCGGGGTGTCGACCACCCAGCCGCCCGCCCCGCCCAGCGGCAGGGCGAGCGCCGACGTCGTGGTGTGCCGGCCGCGCCCGGTCACCGCGTTGACGTGCCCGGTGACACGCCGGCGGTCCTCCGGCACCAGCGCGTTCACCAGCGTCGTCTTGCCGACGCCGGAGTGGCCCACGAACGCCGTGACCCTGCCGCTCAGATGCTCGCGCACCCGGTCCGCAGCGCCGCCGTCGGTCAGCTCCTCGCGGTTGGTGACGACGTAGGGGATGTCCAACGCGCCGTACAGCTCCAGCAGTTCGTCCGGGGACGCGAGGTCGGACTTGGTCAGCACCAGCAGCGGCTCCAGGCCGCCGTCGAACGCCGCCACGAGACAGCGGTCGATCAGCCGGGGCCGCGGCTCGGGATCGGCGAGGGCGGTGACGATGGCCAGCTGGTCGGCGTTGGCGACCACGACCCGCTCGAACGGATCGTCGTCGTCGGCGGTGCGGCGCAGCACCGAGCTGCGCTCCTCGATGCGCACGATCCGCGCGAGGGTGTCCTTCTTCCCGGTCAGATCGCCGACCAGGGCCACCCGGTCGCCGACCACCGCGGCCTTGCGGCCCAGTTCGCGGGCCTTCATCGCGAGGACGACCCGGTCGTCGACGAGGCAGGTCAGCCGCCCCCGGTCGACGGTGAGGACCATGCCCTCGGCGGCGTCCTCGTGCTTCGGGCGGATGTTGGTCCGGGGCCTGGTGTTCCGACGGCCGGGGCGCGTGCGGATGTCGTCCTCGTCGGTGTGCTTGCCGTAGCGGCGCATCGCTGTGTCCCCGAGCCCTACGCCCCGAGCATCCCGGTCCACAGATCGGGGAAGTCCGGCAGCGTCTTCGCCGTCGTCGCCACGTTCTCGATGCTCACGCCCTCGACCGCGAGGCCGATGATCGCGCCGGCCGTCGCCATGCGGTGGTCCTCGTAGGTGTGGAACACGCCGCCGTGCAGCGGGCGCGGGCGGATGTGCAGGCCGTCGGCGGTCTCGGTGACATCGCCGCCGAGCTCGTTGATCTCCTTGGTGAGCGCGGCCAGCCGGTCCGTCTCGTGCAGCCGCAGATGCGCCACCCCGCGCAGGGTCGAGGGGGAGTCGGCGAGGGCCGCGACGGCCGCGATGCCGGGCGTCAGCTCGCCGACCTCGCCGAGGTCCACGTCGATGCCGTGGATCGCGCCCGAACCGGTGAAGACCAGCCCGTACTCCGTCAGTTCGCAGGAGCCGCCCATCTCGGTGAAGATCTCCCGGAGCCGGTCGCCGGGCTGCGTGGTGCGGGCCGGCCAGTCCGGGATGAGGATCTTGCCGCCGGTCACCAGCGCCGCCGCGAGGAACGGCTGGGCGTTGGACAGATCCGGCTCGACGGTCAGGTCGCGGCCGAGCAGCGCGCCCGGCGTGACCCGCCAGACGTTCGGCTCACCGCCCGACTCCGGGGTGTCCACCTGCGCGCCGACCGCACGCAGCATGTCGACGGTCATCCGGATGTGCGGCATCGACGGCAGCGTCGAGCCGGTGTGCCGGACCTCGACGCCCTGGTTGAACCGCGGGCCGGACAGCAGCAGCGCCGACACGAACTGGGACGAGGACGAGGCGTCGATCTCCACCACGCCGCCCTCCAGCGCACCCCCGCCGTGCACGGTCAGCGGCAGCGCGCCCCGGCCGTCGTCGTCGATCCGGGCGCCGAGGACGCGCAGCGCGTCGATCACCCCGTGCAGCGGACGCTCGTACGACCTCGGGTCGCCGTCGAAGCGGACCGGGCCGTCGGCCAGCGCGGCCACCGGCGGCAGGAAGCGCATCACCGTGCCGGCGTTGCCGACGTCGACCGTGGCCGGGCCGCGCAGGCCCGCGGGCAGGACCCGCCACGCCTCACCGGTGCCCTCCGGACCCACGCCCTCCTCGATGCCGACCCCCATCGTGCGCAGCGCGCCGGCCATCAGCAGCGTGTCCCGGGAGCGCAGCGGGCGGCGCAGCCAGCCGGGCTCGCTCGCCAGGGCGGCGAGGACGAGGGCGCGGTTGGTGACGGACTTGGACCCCGGCACGTGGACCGTCGCGTCGACGGCTCCGCTCGCGTGCGGGGCGGGCCAGAGGGCGGTGGATGCGTCGTTCGGGGCCATGGCCCCACTTTATAAGCAGGCGGTCCCGCCGGTGCCGCGCCGTGGGGCCGGTCGTGCCACGGGGCCCGCCCCCGTGACCTGGGGCCGCTCAGGGCCTCACAGGTCCAGCAGCCAGCGGCCCCCGCCGAGGAGCGAGCACAGCGACACCGCGTGGAACAGGAACAGCCACAGCCCCGCCGGGACATGGGTGAGTCGCGACAGCTGGTCCGCGTCCGAGTCGCCGGCCCCGCCGCGCGACCGCTTCGCCTGCAGCTCGAAGGCCGGCGGAACACCGCCCACCAGGAGGAACCACACCACCGCGTACGCGAACGCCGCCTGCACCTGCGGTCCCGCGAGCCACGAGACCACCACGAACGTGCCGCCCGTCAGGAAGACCGTGAGTGCCCCGTAGGCATTGCGGATCATCACCAGCATCGCCAGCAGCAGGAGCGTCGCCAGCCACAGCAACAGCGTGATGCGCCCGGCGGACAGCAGCGCGGCGCCGCCGAGCCCCAGCAGGGGCGGAGCCGTGTAGCCCGCGGCCGCCGTGAGGATCATGCCGAGGCCGTACGGCTTGCCGCGGCTCACCGTGAGGCCGCTGGTGTCGGAGTGCAGCCGTATCCCGGTCAGCGCCCGGCCGGTCAGCAGGGCGACCAGACCGTGTCCGCCCTCGTGGGCGATGGTGATGGCGTTGCGCGACAGCCGCCACGCGCCCGGCGTGACGACCACGGCGAGCGCCGCCACCAGGGTGGCGATCACCACCCACAGGTCCGGGTCGGTCTGTGTACCGGAGACCTCGTCCCACAGCGAGGCGAGCGAGGCGGATGCGGTGCTGTCCATATGAGGCGTCGACTCCCTCGGGGTGGATGGAATCTGGCAGTGTGGCACGTATGTGCGGACGGTATGCAGCCAGTCGTGGGCCCGAGGACCTCGCGGCGATCTTCGGGATCGAGATGGGGAGGGAGCCCGAGGAGACCCTGGAGCCGGACTACAACGTGGCGCCGACCAAGGAGGTCCACGTCGTCCTGGACCGCCCCCTGAAAGACGCGGACGACCCGCGCCCGGTTCGGCAGCTGCGCAAGCTGAAGTGGGGACTGGTCCCCAGCTGGTCCAAGACGCCCGAGAGCGCCTTCAAGATGATCAACGCGCGCGCGGAGACGGTCCACGAGAAGCCGTCGTACCGGCGGGCCTTCACCTCCCGGCGCTGCGTCATCCCCGCCGACGGCTACTACGAGTGGGTCACCGGCCGCCAGGAGCTGGACCTGGAGCAGGAGGGCAAGCGCAAACGGCCGCGCAAGCAGCCCTACTTCGTGCTCCCCGCCGACGGCTCGGTCTTCGCGATGGCCGGGCTGTACGAGTTCTGGCGGGACCGGACCCTGCCGGACGACCATCCGCGGGCCTGGTGGGTGACCTGCTCGGTGATCACGACGGAGGCGGAGACCGCGCCGCTCGCGGTCGCGCCCGAGGAGGGCCCGCGCTCCCTGGCCGACATCCACCCCCGGATGCCGCTGATGCTGACGCCCGACCGCTGGGACGCCTGGCTGGACCCCGCCCGTCAGGACCCGGAGGAGCTGCGCTCGCTCCTCACGCCACCGCCGTCCGGGCTGATGCGCGCCTATCCGGTCTCCACGCTGGTCAGCAACGTCCGCAACAACGGCCCGGAGCTGCTGAAGGAGCTCGACGGCCCCGAAGAGGGCACACTCTTCTGACGTGACGACCGAGATCATCGAGACCATCGCCACGGACGCGGGCGACGCCCGTGTCACCTGGCACCCGGCGCCCCGGCCCCGGCTCGTGCTGGCCGTGAGCCACGGCGCCGGCGGCGGCATCGGCGCCCGCGACCTCGTGGCGCTCGCCCGGACCCTCCCGGAGCACGGGGTGAGCGTCGCCCTCGTCGAGCAGCCCTGGCGGGTGGCCGGCAAGAAGGTGGCGCCCGCGCCGAAGACCCTGGACACCGGGTGGCGGGGGGTGTGGCCGGCGCTCGCGGCGCCGGGCCTGCCGGTGATCTCCGGCGGGCGCAGCGCGGGCGCCCGCGTCGCCTGCCGTACGGCCGTGGAGCTCGGGGCGCACGCCGTACTGGCGCTGAGCTTCCCCCTGCACCCGCCGGGCAGGCCCGAGAAGTCCCGGGCGGACGAACTGCTCGGCGCCGGCGTGCCCACCCTCGTCGTGCAGGGCGGCAACGACCCCTTCGGCAGGCCGGAGGAGTTCCCCGACGGCCCCTACGAACTGGTCGAGGTGCCCCATGGCGACCACGGGTTCGCCGTGCCCAAGCGGGCGCCCCTCACCCAGGACGAGGCCGTGTCCCTCGTCACGGACGCGGTCGTCGGGTGGGCCGGGTCACTGGGGTAAAGACTCGGGAATGTTGCGGCCCCGGCCTCTGTTGTGGCGGACAGCGGTGCCCACGCACCGGCACCGACGTCGCTGGAGAGGAAGTCCACCGCATGGGTTCGACCTTCTGCCCGAGTCGCAGCAGCCGTGCCGACCTGGACTGGACGGTGCTGCACGCGGCCAAGACCGCCCCTATTCGAGGGGCGGCAGGTACGGCAGGTCGTCTATCCTCCGATTCAGGCACGGCCGGATTCGGCCCTGCCCGGAATCTTGAGGAGGTGGGTCCGGTTCCCGGTACCGACGCAGGGACCGACAACGGCCAGGCGGAGCAGCCCGAGGGCCTGGGCACGAGCGTGGGCACGTCCCCCGAGACGACCGCCGAGCGCACCGCGCGCTTCGAGCGGGACGCGCTCGAATTCCTCGACCAGATGTATTCGGCCGCGCTGCGCATGACGCGCAACCCGGCCGATGCCGAGGACCTGGTGCAGGAGACCTACGCCAAGGCGTACGCGTCCTTCCACCAGTTCCGCGAGGGCACCAACCTGAAGGCGTGGCTGTACCGGATCCTCACCAACACCTTCATCAACTCCTACCGCAAGAAGCAGCGCGAACCCCAGCGCTCCGCGGCCGAGGAGATCGAGGACTGGCAGCTGGCGCGCGCCGAGTCGCACATGTCGACCGGACTGCGCTCCGCCGAGTCGCAGGCGCTGGACCACCTGCCGGACTCGGACGTGAAGGAAGCACTGCAGGCGATCCCCGAGGAATTCCGCATCGCCGTGTATCTGGCCGACGTAGAGGGCTTTGCGTACAAGGAGATCGCGGACATCATGGGGACACCCATCGGAACGGTGATGTCCCGGCTGCACCGGGGCCGCCGTCAACTGCGCGGCATGCTCGAGGACTACGCCCGCGAGCGCGGGCTGGTCCCGGCCGGCGCCGGAGAGTCGGACGAAGCGAAAGGCTCGGGCTCATGAGCTGCGGAGAGCCGCACGAGACGGACTGCTCCGAGGTACTCGACCACCTCTACGAGTTCCTCGACAGCGAGATGCCGGATGTCGACCGCGTCAAGTTCAAGCAGCATTTCCAGGAGTGCTCGCCGTGCCTGGAGAAGTACGGACTCGAAGAGGCCGTGAAGAAGCTCGTCAAGCGCTGCTGCGGCCATGACGACGTCCCCACGGACCTGCGCGCGAAGGTGCTGGGCCGGCTCGACCTGATCCGCTCCGGACAGGCCGTGCCCGACCACGACGTGGCCACCGCTCCGCAGGAGACCTGACGCCTCGCGTCACCCGAACGTGCGAAAGGCGGGCGACACGCCCGCACCCGCCCCCACACCCACCTAGGCTCCGCGAGAGCTGAGCAGGTGACGGTGGGGGAGGGGCCGGGGCATGGAGACCTTGCCGGCACGGGCGCGCGTGTACGTCGCCTGTGCCGCCCTCGCGGCGGCGCTCTGTCTGCTGCCCCTGCACTCCGCGCACCCGCCCTGGTGGGCGGTGGCTCTCCTCGCCGCGCTGTACGCCGGCGGGGGACGCGTCGCCGCCCGCGGACGTCTGTCGGGCACCTTCTACCCCGTGCTGCTGGCCGGGGCGTTCCTGCTGCCCGCGCCCGCCGCCGCGCTCGTGGCGGTGCCGGGCGCGCTGCTCGGACCCGTCGGACGCCGGCCGCGTGGACCGCGGCGCCTGTGGCGGGCCTCCCAGCTGGTGCTCGCCGTGTCCGCGGCCGCCGGGGTCTACGGGGCGCTCGGCGAGCCGGACGCCGTGACGGCGTCGGAGTTCCCCCGCGCGCTCGCCGCCGCCGGGGCCGCCGTCGTCGCGTTCTGCCTGGTCCTCACCCTGCTCGACGGCGGCATCCTGGCGCTCGCCGAGCGGGTGCCCGCCCGCCGCGCCTGGCGGGGACTGTACCTGCGCTCCCTCGCGCCCATCGCCGTGCACGGCCTGGCCGGACTCATGATGGCCGTCCTCTGGCACAGCCCGTACGGCCCGGTCGCGGCCCTGCTCGTGCTGCTGCCCATGTGGGTGTCGTGGTGGGTGTTCGCCCAGTACCACCGTGAGCACGCGGCCCACCAGGCCACCATCCGCGCCCTCGTGCAGGCCGTCGACATCAAGGACGGCTACACCCGCGGCCACAGCGAGCGCGTCGGGCACGCCTCCATGATGATCGCCCGGGAACTGGGCCTGGACGACGAGCGGGTGGAGGTGCTCCGCTTCGCCGGCATCCTGCACGATGTCGGCAAGCTCGGCGTGCCCACCCGACTGCTCCGCAAGGACGGCCCCCTCACCCCCGAGGAACGCCGGATCATCGAGCTGCACCCGGAGTACGGGCACGAGATGGTCCGCGGCATCTCCTTCCTCGGCGAGGCCCGGGCCGCCGTCCTGCACCACCACGAACGCCTCGACGGCAGCGGCTACCCCTACGGCCTGAGGGGAAGCCAGATCCCGGAGCCCGCCCGGGTGGTGGCCGTCGCGGACGCCTTCGACGCGATGACGTCGACCCGCTCCTACTCCCGGGCCCGGCCCGTCCAGGTCGCGCTGCGCGAGCTCCAGCGGTGCGCGGGCTCGCAGTTCGACCCCCGGATGGTCACCGCGCTCGTCCGCGCCGTCCGCCGGTTCGGCTGGCACCCCGCCGTGACCGCGGACGAGGCCGGCGCGCCCCCGCCCCGGCCACCCGTCTCCAGCGTCCCCGGAGCCCACCGATGACGGCCCCGCGGTCATCGCTCCTGCTCGGCTGCGTCCACACCGGCGCCGCCCTCCTCGCCGGGCTCTCCCTGCTCGACTGTCTGCGCGACGGCCTCGACGAACGCGGCACCGCCCTCGCCTTCGGCGCCCTCGTCGTCCTCGGCGAACTGACCCGCTGGACCGGGGCCGAAGGCCGCGAGGCCGCACCCCTCGGCGCCGCGGCCGCCCTGTCGTACGCGCTGCTCGGGGAGGCCGGCGGGCAGGCCACCCATCACGGGGTGACCCAGGTGGTCGGCGTGGTGCTCACCGCCTCGCTGCTCGGGAGCGTCCCGCACATCGCGTGCGGCCGGCCCGTGCGGGACCATCTCGCGCGGCGCGTGCTCACCACCGGCTTCGCCGCGGTCTGTCTGCACCCCCTCTACAACCAGGGCGCCTTCCACGGCTGGGGCACCTCGTACGCCGTGCTCCTGGCGGCGGTCCTCACTCTCACCTTCCTGTGCGACGCGCTGCTCGCCGCGGCCCTCGCGCACTCCCGCACCGGCTGGCCGTTCGGCCCGCTGCTCCGCGACGAGCTGCGGGCCACCCTCGGCATCGGGTCGGCGGTCTGCGCCACGGGCGCGGTGATGGCGCTCGCCGTCGCCGTCGTCGGGCTGTGGGCGCTGCCGGTCTTCTCGGTGCCGCTGCTGCTCACCCAGATGTCGTTCCGCCGGTACGCCGCCGTGCGGACCACCTACCGGCAGACCATCGCCTCCCTCGCCCGGGCCACCGAGATCGCCGGATACACCCCGGCCGGGCACGCCCGCCGGGTGGCCGCCCTCAGCCGGGAGGTCGGCCGGGACCTCGGGCTGTCCGAGGCGGAGCTCACCGTGCTGGAGTACGCGGCGCTCATGCACGACATCGGACAGCTCAGCCTGGTCGACCCGGTGCCGGCCGGGGCGACCGCCCGGCTGCCCGCCGAGGAGCAGCGGCGGATCGCGCTGCTCGGCGGAGCCGTGGTCCGGCAGACCGGTGTGAGCCTCCAGGTGGCGCTGATCGTGGAGCGTCTCGCGGACCCCTGCGCCGAGCAGCCGGTCGCCGCCCGGATCGTGCGCGCGGTGAACGCGTACGAGGAGAAGGCACGCGACGCCGGGCCCGGCGGGGCGCTGGCGGCCCTGGAGGAACTGCGCCTGGGCACCGCCGGGGAGTACGCCCCGGAGGTGGTCGGCTCGCTCGCGCGGGTCCTGTCCAGAGACGGTCTGAGCATGCCTGTGGCTGGGTAACCCATGGGTAATGAGCGCCCTTCCAGCCGTACGTGGTTGGATGCGAAGGAAAGGGTGTCCGGGGGCAGCACTAGCCAGCCCACTCCACGGAACTGGCAGGCGGGAATCGTGAGGATCTTCGGCAAGGGACGGCACCGGCCCTCCGCCTCCTGGCGGCAGGCCACCGACCGGGCGTTCACTCTGATCGGCGACGGCCGGTACGAGGACGCCGGCGCGCTGCTGACGCGGGCCGCCGATCTGGAGCCCTGGCTGTCCGAGTCCTGGTTCAACCTCGCGCTGCTGCACAAGTTCCGGCACGACTGGGAGCAGGCGCGGGCGGCCGGGCTGCGGGCCGTGGCCCTGCTGGACCGGGAGACCGGCGCCCCCGACTGGTGGAACGTCGGCATCGCGGCGACCGCGCTGCAGGACTGGCCGCTGGCCCGGCGGGCCTGGCAGGCGTACGGCCTGCGGGTGCCGGGCGGGGCCACCGAGTCCGGTGAGCCGGCCGGGATGGACCTGGGCAGCGCGGCCGTACGGCTCTCCCCGGAGGGTGAGGCCGAGGTGGTGTGGGGGCGGCGGCTGGACCCCGCCCGGATCGAGGTGCTGTCGATCCCGCTGCCGTCGTCCGGGCGCCGCTGGGGCGAGGTCGTGCTGCACGACGGTGTGCCCCACGGGGAGCGGACCACGTCGTCGGGTCACTCCTTCCCGGTCTTCGACGAGATCGAGCTGTGGGCGCCGTCGCCCGTCCCGACCTGGGTGGTCCTGCTGGAGGCGGCCACCGAGTCCGACCGGGACGCCCTGGAGCAGCTCGCCGCCGACGCCGGGTTCGCCGCGGAGGACTGGTCGTCGTCCGTGCGGCTGCTGTGCCGGATGTGCTCCGAGTCACGGATGCCGTCCGACGAGGGCGACGGGGAGCATCTGGACCCGCACGACCACAGTGAGCCGGGCCACCCCGGTCCGCTCGGGCACCGCACCGACGGGCAGCTGTGGGTGCCGGAGCGCGAGTGCGGGGTCGCGGCACCGGCCGCGCTGGTCCGGGGGCTGCTGGACGGCTGGGTCGCGGACAGCCCGGACAGCCGTGACTGGCGTGATCTCGAAGAGGTCTGCTGAGCGTTCCCCGTACCCTGTATCAGCATCACCGTCCGTCCGATCCCCGGTTTGTGCAGGAAAGGCTTACGTCTGTCATGGCCCAGCAGGACACCGATCAGCAGCACGCGGGCGTGCTCCCCGTCGACGACGAGGGCTTCGTCATCGACTCGGAGGACTGCGACGAGCGCGAGCAGGCGTACCGCGAGCGCGGCACCTCGCGGCCCATCACGGTCGTCGGCAACCCGGTCCTCCACAAGGAGTGCAAGGACGTCACGGAGTTCGACGACGAACTGCGGCAGCTGGTCGACGACATGTTCGCCTCGCAGCGCACCGCCGAGGGGGTCGGCCTGGCCGCCAACCAGATCGGCGTCGACCTGAAGGTCTTCGTCTACGACTGCCCGGACGACGACGGCGTGCGGCACGTCGGTGTCGTCTGCAACCCCAAGCTCGTGGAGCTGCCCGCCGACCGGCGCCGCCTGGACGACAGCAACGAGGGCTGCCTGTCCGTGCCGACCGCGTACGCCCCGCTGGCCCGCCCGGACTACGCCGAGGTGACCGGCCAGGACGAGAAGGGCAACCCGATCAAGGTGCGTGGCACGGGCTACTTCGCCCGCTGCCTGCAGCACGAGACGGACCACCTGTACGGCTACCTCTACATCGACCGCCTCTCCAAGCGGGAGCGCAAGGACGCGCTGCGGCAGATGGCCGAGAACGAGCCGCGCTACCCGGTCGTCGCCAACGACTGACCCCCTCGCGCCCACGGGCCGCATCCGTACGGCGCCCGCCCAGGACCTCCGTCCCGGTCGGGCGCCGTTCGCGTCTCCGTCATCTGTTCGAGCGCGTCCCGCCGATGACAGCGGGACTGCGGTCCTGTAGGGGTAGTGAATGATGCAAATCCGTTCCCAGAACGGTCAGTTGTGGTGCTGAATGGAAGTGCGGGGATACACGACGGTGCACGCCCGGCGCAGGGGAGGGCGTGACCGACCGGCGGGCTGAGAGGGGTTTGTTCGTGCATGCTTTCTCACGCGGCACCACATCGACACCGACAGCGGTACCGGTACCACCAGCGCTCTGTCTTCCGGTGATCGAGGAAGCGTTTCCCAGGCAACTCCATCCCTATTGGCCCCGGCTCCAGGAGAAGACCCGCACCTGGCTCCTCGAAAAACGGCTCATGCCGGCCGACAAGGTCGAGGAGTATGCCGACGGCCTCTGCTACACCGACCTCATGGCGGGGTACTACACCGAGGCCCCCGAGGCCGTCCTGCAGGCGATAGCCGACTACAGCGCGTGGTTCTTCGTCTGGGACGACCGGCACGACCGCGACATCGTCCACCGCCGGCCGGCCGCCTGGCGGCGGCTGCGGACCCGGCTGCACACCGCCCTCGACGCGCCCGAGCGGCACCTCGGGCACACCGATCCGCTGGTGGCGGGACTGGCCGACAGCCTCGTACGGCTGTACTCGTTCCTGTCGCCCGGCTGGAACGCCCGCTTCGCCCGCCACTTCCACGCCGTCATCGAGGCGTACGACCGGGAATTCGTGAACCGCACCGAAGGGCGTATCCCCACTGTCGAGGAATACCTCGCCCTGCGCCGACTCACCTTCGCCCACCACATCTGGAACGACCTTCTCGAACCGAGCGCGGAACTCGAACTCCCCGACTTCGTGAGAAAGCATCCCGCATACCGGAGGGCGGCATTACTGAGCCAGGAATTCGCCGCCTGGTACAACGACCTCTGCTCCCTCCCGAAGGAAATAGCGGGCGACGAGGTCCACAATCTCGGCATCAGTCTCGTCACCCATGAACGGCTGACCCTGGAAGAGGCCATCGTCGAAATGCGGCACCGCATCGACGGGTGTGTCTCCGCATTCCTCGTCGCCGAACGCGACGCCCTGGTGTTCGCCGACTCCCTCGCCGACGGCACCCGGTACGGAAAGGAACTCGGTACCGCCGTGCGCACCTGCGTCGGCAATATGCGCAACTGGTTCAGCTCGGTCTACTGGTTCCACCACGAGTCCGGCCGGTACAAGGTCGACAGCTGGGACGACCGGTCCACGCCCCCGTACGTCAGCAACGAAGCGGCAGGTGAGAAATGACCGTCGAGTCCGTACCCCCGGGAACCGGCTCCCGTCCGTCCTCCGAACTGCGCGAGCCGCCCCTCGCCGGCGGCGGGGTCCCCGTACTGCGCCACGCCTGGCGCATGGTCCGAGATCCCCTGGCCTTCATGTCCGGGCTGCGCGACCACGGCGAGGTCGTCCGCCTGAGGCTCGGCCCGAAGACCCTGTACGCCGTCACCAGCCCCGAACTCACCGGGGCACTGGCGCTGAGCACCGACTTCGAGATCGCCGGGCCGCTGTGGGAGTCGCTGGAGGAGTTGCTCGGCAAGGAGGGCGTGGCCACCGCGAACGGGCCCCGGCACCGCCGTCAGCGCCGCACCATGCAGCCCGCGTTCCGGCTCGACGCCATCCCCGGCTACGCGCCGGTCATGGAGGAGGAGGCACACGCGCTCACCGGGCGGTGGCAGGCCGGCGAGATCATCGACTGCACCACCGAGGCCTTCCGGATCGCCGTGCGCGTCGCCGCCCGCTGCCTGCTGCGCGGGGCGTACATGGACGAACGCGCCGAGCGGCTGTCCGCGGCGCTCGACACGCTCTTCCGGGGCATGTACCGGCGGATGGTGATCCCACTCGGGCCGCTTTACAGGCTGCCGCTCCCGGCCAACCGCCGATTCAACGGAGCCCTGGCCGATTTCCATCTCATCGTCGACGAGATCGTCGCCGAACGCCGGGCATCCGGTCAAAGGCCGAACGATTTGCTGACGGCATTGCTGGAGGCCACGGACGGCAATGGCGACCCCATTGGCGAGCAGGAGATCCACGACCAGGTCGTCGCCATTCTGACCGCAGGGGCCGAAACCGTGGGGTCCACGATCATGTGGCTGCTCCATGTCCTCGCCGAGCACCCGGAACACGCCGACAAGGTGCGCGCGGAAGTTGAATCCGTGACCGCCGGCCGGCCGGTGGCATTCGAGGACGTCCGCGCCCTGCGGCACACCAACAATGTCGTGATCGAGGCAATGCGGCTGCGGCCCGCGATCTGGATTCTCACCCGGCGCGCGGTCGCCGACACCGAACTCGGTGGCTATCGCATTCCGGCCGGGTCCGACATCGTCTACAGCCCGTACGCGGTCCAGCGCGACCCGCGGTCCTACACCGACCACCTCCGGTTCGACCCGGACCGCTGGCTGCCGGAGCGGGCGAAGGAGGTGCCGAAGTACGCCATGACGCCGTTCGGCGTCGGTAACCGCAAGTGCCCGAGCGACCACTTGTCGATGGCGCTGCTGACACTCGTCACGGCGGCGCTGGCGACCTCGTACCACTTCGAGCAGACACCCGGCTCGAAGGACGGGACCAGGGTCGGCATCACCCTCCACCCGCACGACCTGAGACTGCGGACGACACCCCGTAGCCCTTAGGCGGCCTCGGGTCCCTTGAACGTGCGCCGGTAGGCCTGGGGGGTCGTCCCGAGGGCCCGTACGAACTGGTGGCGGAGCGCGGCGGCCGTGCCGAACCCGGTCCGGCCGGCGATCGCGTCCACCGTCTCGTCCGTCGCCTCCAGCAACTGCTGGGCCAGCAGGACCCGTTGCCGCAGGATCCAGCGGTAGGGGGTGGTGCCGGTCTCCTGCTGGAAGCGGCGGGCGAAGGTCCGCGGGGACATCAGCGCGCGCTCGGCGAGCTGCTCGACGGTGACGTCCTCGTCTAGGTGCCGCTCCATCCAGGCCAGCACCTCGCCGACGGTGTCGCAGGAGGAGGCGGGCAGCGGGCGCTCGATGTACTGGGCCTGGCCGCCGTCCCGGTGGGGCGGCACCACCATCCGCCGGGCGATCTTGTTGGCGACCTCCGGGCCCTGCTCCTTGCGCACCAGGTGCAGACAGGCGTCGATGCCGGCGGCGGTGCCGGCGCTGGTGATCACCGGCCCCTCGTCGACGTAGAGCACATCGGGCTCGACCGTCGTCCGGGGGTGCCGCCGCGCCAGCTCCTCGGCATGCCGCCAGTGCACACTGCACCGCCGTCCGTCGAGCAGGCCCGCCGCTCCCAGCATGAAGACCCCGGAGCAGACGCTGAGCACCCGGGCGCCCCGGTCGACCGCCCTGACCAGGGCGTCCAGCAGCTCGGGCGGAAAGTCACGGGTGAGGTAGTCGTTCCCGGCCGGCACCGCGATCAGGTCCGCCTCCTCCAGCCGCTCCAGACCGTACGGGGTGGAGAGGGTCAGCCCGCCGGCGTGGGTGCCCAGCGTCGGCCCCTCGGCCGAGACGACCGCGAAGTCGTACGTGGGCAGGCCCTCGTCGCTGCGGTCGATGCCGAACACCTCGCAGACCACACCGAGTTCGAAGGGGTGTACGCCGTCCAGCAGGACGGCCGCCACGTTCTTCAGCATGGTGCCATTGTGCCTCGCGGATGGCAGTAAATCGAGGGTGTGCGGCAGTCCTGCCACTGTTCGACAGGAGTGTCCGGCGCGACAGTGGTGTCATGACTACGGAACAGACACAGACACTGCTCGCCATGGCCGTCGTGCTCGGGATGTTCGTCCTCCTGGTCCTCCCCTCGGTGATCGGGATCGTGCACGACCGCCGCATCGACCGTCAGATCAGGGAGGCCCAGGAGCGCGACGCGGTCCGGACTCAGAAGTCCTCGTCCAGGTCGACGGTGCCCTCCACCGCCACCTGGTACGCCGAGGGACGCCGCTCGAAGAAGTTGGTCAACTCCTGAACCCCCTGCAGCTCCATGAAGGAGAAGGGGTTCTCGGAGCCGTACACCGGGGCGAAGCCGAGGCGGGTCAGCCGCTGGTCGGCGACGCACTCCAGGTACTGCCGCATCGAGTCGGTGTTCATGCCCGGGAGGCCGTCACCACACAGGTCGCGCGCGAACTGCAGCTCGGCCTCGACGGCCTCCTTCAGCATGTCGGTGACCTGCTGCTGGAGCCGGTCGTCGAACAGCTCCGGCTCCTCCTTGCGGACCGTGTCGACCACGTCGAACGCGAACGACATGTGCATGGTCTCGTCCCGGAACACCCAGTTGGTGCCGGTCGCGAGGCCGTGCAGCAGGCCCCGGCTGCGGAACCAGTAGACGTAGGCGAAGGCCCCGTAGAAGAACAGGCCCTCGATGCAGGCGGCGAAGCAGATCAGGTTGAGCAGGAACCGCCGGCGGTCGGACTGCGACTCCAGCCGGTCCAGCTTCTCCACCGAGTCCATCCAGCGGAAGCAGAACTCGGCCTTCTCACGGATCGACGGGATGTTCTCCACCGCCGCGAACGCCGCCGCCCGGTCCTCCGGATCGGGGAGGTAGGTGTCCAGCAGCGTCAGATAGAACTGGACGTGCACGGCCTCCTCGAACAGCTGGCGCGACAGATACAGCCGCGCCTCCGGGGAGTTGATGTGCTTGTACAGGGTCAGCACCAGATTGTTCGCGACGATCGAGTCACCGGTCGCGAAGAACGCCACCAGCCGCCCGATCAGGTGCTGTTCGGCCGGGGTCAGCTTCGCGAGGTCGGCGACGTCCGAGTGGAGGTCGACCTCCTCGACGGTCCAGGTGTTCTTGATCGCGTCCCGGTAGCGCTCGTAGAAGTCCGGGTAGCGCATGGGGCGCAGGGTCAGCTCGAAGCCGGGGTCGAGCAGGTTCTTGGTCGTGCTGGTGGTCACTGGCAGGCCTCGCAGGACTCGGGGTTCTCAAGGGAGCAGGCGACGGCCTCGGGGTCGGCGGCCTGCTGGACGGGGACGGTGGCGCGGGCCGCGCGGGCGATCCTCGTCGCCGGGCGGGAGCGCAGGTAGTACGTGGTCTTCAGCCCCTGCTTCCAGGCGTACGCGTACATCGAGGAGAGCTTCCCGATGGTCGGCGTCTCCAGGAACAGGTTCAGGGACTGCGACTGGTCGAGGAACGGCGTGCGTGCCGCCGCCATGTCGATCAGGCCGCGCTGCGGGATCTCCCACGCCGTGCGGTACAGCGCCCGTACGTCCGCCGGGATCCACGCGAAGTCCTGCACCGAGCCGTTGGCCTCGCGCAGCGCCTCACGGGTGCGGGCGTCCCACACGCCGAGCCGCTTCAGCTCCTCCACCAGATACGAGTTGACCTGGAGGAACTCGCCGGACAGCGTCTCGCGCTTGAACAGGTTGGAGACCTGCGGCTCGATGCACTCGTAGACACCGGCGATCGACGCGATCGTGGCGGTCGGGGCGATGGCCAGCAGCAGCGAGTTGCGCAGGCCGGTGGTGGCGAGGCGGTCGCGCAGCGCGGCCCAGCGCTCGGGCCAGGTCAGCTCCACGTCGTAGTGGTCGGGGTGCAGCACGCCCTGGGCGGTGCGCGTCTTCTCCCAGGCCGGCACCGGCCCTTCGCGCTCGGCGAGGTCGGCGGACGCCTCGTACGCGGCGAGCATGACGCGCTCGGCGATCCGCGTGGACAGCGCCTTCGCCTCGGGCGAGTCGAAGGGCAGCCGCAGCTGGAAGAAGACGTCCTGCAGACCCATCGCGCCCAGACCCACCGGGCGCCACCGGGCGTTGGAGCGGCCGGCCTGCTCGGTCGGGTAGAAGTTGATGTCCACGACCCGGTCGAGGAACGTGACGGCCGTGCGGACCGTCTCGTCCAGGCGCTCCCAGTCGATGTCCCCGTCGCGCACGAAGGCGCCGAGGTTGACCGAGCCGAGGTTGCAGACCGCCGTCTCCCCGTCGTCCGTGACCTCCAGGATCTCGGTGCACAGGTTGGAGGAGTGCACGACGTGCCCGGGCAGGGCGGTCTGGTTGGCGGTCCGGTTGGCGGCGTCCTTGAAGGTCATCCAGCCGTTGCCGGTCTGCGCGAGGGTGCGCATCATCCGGCCGTACAGCTCGCGGGCCGGGAGGGTCTTGCGCGCGAGGCCCTCCGCCTCGGCCGCGCGGTAGGCCGCGTCGAACTCCTCGCCCCACAGATCGACCAGCTCGGGCACGTCGGCGGGGGAGAACAGGCTCCACGGCCGGTCGGCCTCGACCCGGCGCATGAACTCGTCCGGCACCCAGTGCGCGAGGTTCAGATTGTGTGTACGGCGGGCGTCCTCACCGGTGTTGTCCCGCAGCTCCAGGAACTCCTCGATGTCGGAGTGCCAGGTCTCCAGGTACACCGCCGCCGCGCCCTTGCGCCGCCCGCCCTGGTTCACGGCCGCCACGGAGGCGTCCAGCGTCTTCAGGAACGGGACGATGCCGTTGGAGTGCCCGTTGGTGCCCCGGATCAGCGAACCCCGGGAGCGGATGCGGGAGTACGACAGCCCGATGCCGCCGGCGTGCTTGGAGAGCCGGGCGACCTGGTGGTAGCGGTCGTAGATCGAGTCCAGCTCGTCCTTGGGGGAGTCCAGGAGGTAGCAGGACGACATCTGGGGGTGCCGGGTGCCGGAGTTGAAGAGCGTGGGGGAGGACGGCAGGTACTCCAGGCGGCTCATCAGCCGGTACAGCGCGGCGACCTCGTCCACCGCCGAGGAGGTGTCGTCCGCGGCGAGGCCGGAGGCGACCCTCAGCAGGAAGTGCTGGGGCGTCTCGATCACCTTGCGGGTGTGCGGATGCCGCAGCAGATAGCGGCTGTAGAGGGTGCGCAGGCCGAAGTAGCCGAAGCGGTCGTCGGCGGCGGGGTCGACGAGCGCGTCGAGCCGGTCCGCGTGCGTCCGCGCGAACGCGGCGGTCCGGTCGGCGATCAGGCCCTCGCGGTGCCCGGTCGCGACCGACCCCGTGAAGCTCGTGACGCCCTGCGAGGCGGCCTCGGCGGCGATGGAGAGGGTGAGCAGCCGCGCGGCCAGCCGGCTGTACGCCGGGTCCTCGGAGATGAGACCGGCCGCCGCCTCGGTGGCGAGCTCGCGCAGCTCCGCCTCGTCGGCCCGCGCGGACCGGCCGCGCAGCGCGGCGGCGGCGACCCGGCCGGGGTCGGCGTCGGGGAGGTCGGCGGTCAGCTCGGTCAGGGTCCGCAACAGCGCGGCACCGGGACCGTCGTTCTCCGGTTCGGCCGCCGCTGAGGCCGGTTCGGCTGGCGCGATGGTCACGTGAGGCTCTCCCTCGCTCGGCACAGGGCCTTGCGGAGGGCAGGGGGCAGCTCACGAGCGCACGGGGCGTCGCGTCCACCGGCCCATTCCACGAGGCCCGGACGTCTGGGCGCACCGGCCGGGTGGCCGGGACGCACTGTCGGCAGGTCCTCGGACTGACCATGTGCACGGAACATGCACAAGTACACCGTTGCGGGACAGTTCCGGATTCGCACCGGATTCCCCTGCGGCGACAGCGAGCATGAGCATACATCTTGTGCTCGCCCGTCGCGCCACCCCTAGATGTTGTGGCGTGGTGGTGTCAGAGCGTCAACTCATAGGTGACGAGCGTGAGGTCGAGGAGCTCCGGCACGGGGTTCCAGTCCCGTTCCGGGGTGCGGACGAAGCCCAGACGCTCGTAGATGCGATGGGCGCTGTACATGGTGGGCTGGGAGGAGAGGACCACGCGTACACAGCCCTCCGTGGCGCGGGCGCGGTCCAGGCAGGCGCGTACGAGCGCCTCGCCGGCGCCGCGTCCCCGGGCCGCCCGGTCGACGGCGAGCATCCGGATCTCCGCCTCGCCGGGCCCGGCCAGATCCGCCATCGGGCCGCTGCCCGAGACGAAGGTCACGCCGCCGAGGACACGGTCGCGCTCGACAGCGACGAGTACCTCGGCGGCCGCCGCGCGCCTGGCCACGTCCTTGAGCTCATGGAGATAGGAGTCGTCCTCGCCGAAGTCCAGCAGTCCGTCCCGTAGATAGGCCTCTGCGGTGATCTCCCCGAGGATGCCGTACTCCCCGGGGGCCGCCGGCCGGATCACGATGTCCATGCCGCCGAGTCTGCCGCAGGAACACGGCGGCGGGCCGCCGGATTTCTCCGACGGCCCGCCGTGTGCGGGTGGTTCAGTGGGACGAGCCCGCCGTGGCCGGCGGCAGCTCCACCTGGACGCCGGGGTCGCCCGCGTCCGCCGTGTAGTCCTCCGGCTTCGTCTCGTCGACGCCGTCGGGGGCCTTCGCGGCCTTCAGGACGAACGTCAGGACGACGGTGACCAGCGCGTTGAGCACGAACGCCGTCAGACCGATGTAGCCGATCTCACCGATGCCCGGGATCTCCTTGGAGGAGCCGCCGAAGTGCTTCTGCGCCGGGGTCGCCACCCCGTACGCGGCGAGCGTGCCGTAGATCATGCCGACCGCCCAGCCGGCCAGCAGGGCCCAGCGGTGGAACCAGCGGGTGAACAGGCCGCCGACCAGGGCCGGGAAGGTCTGCAGGATCCAGATGCCGCCCAGCAGCTGGAAGTTGATGGCGACCGTCTTGTCCATGGTGAGGACGAAGACCAGCGCGCCCACCTTCACCAGCAGCGACACCAGCTTGGAGACCTTGGTCTCCTGGGCGGGCGTGGCGTCCGGCCTGATGAAGTCCTTGTAGATGTTGCGGGTGAACAGGTTCGCCGCTGCGATGGACATGATCGCCGCCGGCACCAGCGCGCCGATGCCGATGGCCGCGAAGGCCACGCCCGCGAACCAGGCCGGGAACATGTTCTCGAACAGCTGCGGGATCGCCAGCTGCCCGTTCTGCACCTTGATCCCGGCCGCGATCGCCATGAAGCCCAGCAGGGCCAGCAGACCCAGCATCAGGGAGTACAGCGGCAGGATCGTGGTGTTGCGCCGGATCACCTCACGGCTGCGGGAGGACAGCGTCGCGGTGATCGAGTGCGGGTACATGAACAGCGCGAGGGCGGAGCCCAGCGCCAGCGTGGCGTACGTCCACTGGGTCGCGTCCGGCGGGGTGAGCGCCCCGCGTGGCGCGCCCGTGGCCGGGTTGGTCTGGCTGTACGCCTCGCTCGCCTTGGCGAAGATCTCGTCGAAGCCGCCCAGCTTGATCGGGATGTAGATGATCGCCACCGCGATGACGATGTAGATCAGCGTGTCCTTGACGAACGCGATCAGCGCGGGGGCGCGCAGGCCCGACGAGTAGGTGTACGCCGCCAGCACGCCGAAGGCGATGAGCAGCGGCAGGTCCTTGATGAACCAGTTGGTGTTCTCGCCGCCGCCGACGCCCATCACGTCCAGGACGGCCTGGATGCCGACCAGCTGGAGCGCGATGTAGGGCATCGTCGCCAGGATGCCGGTGACCGCCACGGCCAGCGACAGGCCCTTGGAGCCGAACCGCCCGCGCACGAAGTCGGAGGTCGTCACATAGCCGTGCTTGTGCGAGACCGACCACAGGCGCGGCAGGAACGTGAAGATCAGCGGGTAGACGAGGATGGTGTACGGCACCGCGAAGAAGCCCGCCGCGCCGGCCGCGTAGATCGCCGCCGGGACCGCCACGAAGGTGTACGCGGTGTACAGGTCGCCGCCGAGCAGGAACCATGTGACCCAGGTGCCGAACGACCGGCCGCCCAGGCCCCATTCGTCGAGGCTGTGCTCGTTCTCGGCCTTGCGCCAGCGCGCGGCCAGGAAGCCCATGACCGTGACGGCCAGGAAGAAGAAGATGAAGACGCCGAGCGCGACGCCGTTCACGCCGTCGTTCATTCCGCGGCACCGCCCTTCTGGGAGGCGCGGGCGCGCTGGTCACGCTGCCACAGCTTGTACGCGGTCATCGTCAGCAGCGTCGAGATCAGCACCCACAGCATCTGGTACCAGTAGAAGAACGGGATGCCGATGAACTGCGGGTCGGTCCTGCTGTACGAACCCACCCACAGCATCGCCACGAAGGGTGCGGCCAGGCAGAGGCCGATGACCACCCGGGCGGGCGTCACCAGGCCTCTGTTCACTTCTGGTGCATCTGACATCGGACGGCTCCGCTCATTGATCGCCTGGGAAATGCCCGGGCAATGTAGGTGACGGCGCAACCGCAGCGGAAGGCTTTGACCGCCCTTCCGATGTGGAGGAATCGTGTGCACGTCACATGGAGCTGGACAGAAGCGGAATCTTCCGTACCGACCTCGTCCGTACGTCAGTCCTGCGGCCTCTTGAGCCTGGCCACGAACTTGTAGCGGTCGCCGCGGTACACCGAGCGCACCCACTCCACCGGCTGGCCCTCGCGGTCCAGGGAGTGCCGGGACAGCATGAGCATCGGCAGGCCCACGTCGGTGCCGAGCAGACCGGCCTCGCGCGGGGTGGCCAGCGAGGTCTCGATGGTCTCCTCAGCCTCGGCGAGATGGACGTCGTAGACCTCGGCGAGCGCGGTGTAGAGCGAGGTGTACTTGACCAGCGACCGGCGCAGCGCGGGGAAGCGCTTGGCGCTCAGGTGCGTGGTCTCGATGGCCATCGGCTCGCCGTTCGCCATGCGCAGCCGCTCGATGCGCAGCACCCGGCCGCCGGCCGTGATGTCGAGCAGGTCGGCCAGCCGGTCGTCGGCGGTGATGTAGCCGATGTCCAGCAGCTGCGAGGTCGGCTCCAGGCCCTGTGCCCGCATGTCCTCGGTGTACGAGGTGAGCTGCAGCGCCTGCGACACCTTCGGCTTGGCGACGAACGTGCCCTTGCCCTGGATGCGCTCCAGCCTGCCCTCGACGACGAGTTCCTGCAGGGCCTGGCGCACGGTCGTGCGCGAGGTGTCGAACTCGGCGGCGAGCGTGCGCTCGGGCGGCACGGGGGTGCCGGGCGCCTGGGTCTCCGTCATGTCGAGGAGATGCTTCTTCAGGCGGTAGTACTTGGGCACGCGGGCGGTGCGGACGGGGACGCCGCTCTCGTTCTCCGCACTGCTGACGTCGGTGCTCATGCTCCGCCTTCCCGCTCCGGCTGCGGCTCACATCGTGGCACGGTGGCGCGGGGCCTGTCCCCGTACGCTCCGTGATCTGTTCTGTATACCGTCGCCGGGCCGTTTGGTCTAGTCCACAGAATGCAATGGTCTAGCGGCCGATGGCGGCCGCGAGCCGCATTTTCGAGGGTTTCTTACTTAAAGGTTCCTGCATATGTAGGTCGCATAACGGCTGGTAGGAGCCCCTTCGAGCACCCTTGACACCCCTTCTGGTCTGGTCCAAGCTCCGGGTACTGGTCTACACCATTGGTCCAGGTCCCGGCCCATCGCTAGTGCGGGGAGGCAGGGGGGTTTGTGGCATCCCTGAGGAGGGTGGCGTGAAGCGCAGGCTGATATCCGCGATCGGTGTCGCGGGCATGATGATCTCCCTGGCGGCGTGCGGGGGCGACAACGGCGACGGCGGGGGCAAGGCCGGGGCGGACGGGTACGCCGGCGAGACGCTCACGGTGTGGGTGATGGACGGTTCCTCGCCCGACCAGTGGCAGAAGGACGTCGCCGCCGCCTTCGAGAAGAAGACCAAGGCCAAGGTCAAGTTCCAGATCCAGCAGTGGAACGGCATCCAGCAGAAGCTGACCACCGCCCTCTCCGAGGAGAACCCGCCGGACGTCTTCGAGATCGGCAACACCCAGACGCCGGCCTACGCCAAGACGGGCGGCCTCGCCGACCTGGCCGACCTCAAGAACGAGATCGGCGCCGAGTGGACGGCGTCCCTCAACGAGTCCTCCATCTTCGAGGGCAAGCAGTACGCGGCGCCGTGGTACTTCGCCAACCGCGTGGTGCTCTACAACAAGAAGGTCTGGGCCGACGCCGGCATCAAGGACACGCCCAAGACCCGCGACGAGTTCTACGCCGACCTCAAGCAGATCGGCGAGAAGACCGACGCCGAGCCCATCTACCTGCCCGGCCAGAACTGGTACCACTTCGTGGGCCTCACCATCGGTGAGGGCGTCCAGCTGGTGAAGGAGCAGGACGGCAAGTACGTCTCCAACCTCGACGACCCGAAGGTCGCCGCCGCCATGGAGACGTACAAGAAGTTCCAGGCCCTGTCCAAGGCCCCCAAGGACAAGGACGAGGCCACCCCGCAGCAGGGCGAGGTCTTCGGCAAGGGCAACGTCGGCGCCTTCATCGGCATGGGCTGGGAGGCCGGCATCGCGATCAAGGCGAACCCGAAGATCGAGAAGGAGATCGGCTACTTCACCATCCCCGGTGCCACGGCCGACAAGCCCGAGGGCGTCTTCCTCGGCGGCTCCAACCTCGCGGTCGCCGCGGGCAGCAAGAAGCAGGAGCTCGCCAAGGAGTTCCTGAAGATCGCCCTGTCCGACCAGTACGAGGGCCAGCTCGCCAAGCTCAACGGCGTCATCCCCAACAAGGAGTCGCTGCAGAGCAACCTCAAGGGCAACGAGGTCGCCGAGGCCGCCGCGCCGGCCGCCGCGGGCGGTGGCACCACGCCGCTGATCCCCGAGTGGGCCGCCGTCGAGAACGCCCCCAACCCGGTCAAGACGTACATGACCGCCGTGCTGAACGGGAAGTCCCCGGCCGCCGCCGCCAAGCAGGTCGAGGACGAGTTCAACAAGCGCCTCGCGCAGCAGCAGTAAGGGCACCGGGTGCGGGGGCCGGCCGTCGGGCCGCCCCCCGCACCCTCGTTCCGGTAGGTCGAGAAGAGAGATCGCGAGCATGACCGTGCAGACCGAACGGCCGCCCTCCGGTCCGGTGGACGTGGCGAAGACGACGCCGGGCGGACCCCGCGGGCCCAGACCCGCGACGGGGAGGCGCGCGGGCACGTTCGTCCCCTACCTCCTGCTGCTGCCGGCCTGCGCGGCCACCGTGCTGCTGCTCGGCTGGCCGCTGCTGAAGGACGTGCTGCTGTCGTTCCAGAACCTCAACATGGCGCAGCTGATCCAGCACGTCACCGAGTGGAACGGCGTCGAGAACTACAAGCAGGTCCTCACCGGCGAGGACTTCTGGCGCGTCACCCTGCGCTCGATCCTGTTCACGGCGGTCAACGTCGTCCTGATCATGGTCGCCGGCACCCTGGTGGGCCTGCTGCTGGCCCGCCTCGGCAAGCGGATGCGGATCACGCTGATGATGGGGCTCGTACTGGCCTGGGCGATGCCGGTGGTCGCCGCCAGCACCGTCTACCAGTGGCTGTTCGCGCAGCGCTTCGGCGTCGTCAACTGGGTGCTGGACAAGCTCGGCTGGCACTCGATGGCCGACTACAGCTGGACCAGCAGCCAGATGTCCACGTTCTTCGTGGTCACCCTGCTGATCGTGTGGATGTCGATCCCGTTCGTCGCGATCAACCTCTACGCGGCCACGACCACCATCCCCAGCGAGCTGTACGAGGCCGCCTCCCTGGACGGCGCGGGCGTCTGGAAGAGCTTCACCACGGTGACCATGCCGTTCCTGCGCCCCTTCCTGTACGCCACGACCTTCCTCGAGGTCATCTGGGTCTTCAAGGCGTTCGTGCAGGTCTTCACCATCAACGGCGGCGGCCCCGACCGGCTCACCGAGATCCTGCCCGTCTACGCCTACATCGAGGGCGTCGGGAACCAGCACTACGGCATGGGCGCCGCGATCGCCGTCCTGACCATCCTGATCCTGCTCGGCCTGACCGCCTACTACCTCAGGATCGTGCTCAAGCAAGAGGAGGACGAGCTGTGAAGCGCTCACTCTTCGGCCGTCTGTGGCCCAACGTCACGGCCGTCGTCCTGTTCGTCGGCTTCGTCTTCCCCGTCTACTGGATGTTCGCCACGGCGTTCAAGCCGACCGGCGACATCATCTCCGAGGACCCGGTCTGGTTCCCGACCGACATCACCTTCGAGCACTTCCAGCGGGCCACCGGCGTCGACCACTTCTGGACCTACGTCGGCAACTCGCTGATCGTCACCCTCTGCGCGGTCGTCTTCGCCCTGGTCATCGCGCTGGCCGGCGCGTTCGCCCTGGCGCGGATGCGGTTCAAGGGGCGGCGCGGGTTCGTCATCGGCTTCATGCTGGCCCAGATGGCGCCCTGGGAGGTCATGATCATCGCGGTGTACATGATCGTCCGGGACGCGTCGATGCTCAACAGCCTGCTGCCGCTGACCGTCTTCTACATGATGATGATCCTGCCCTTCACCATCCTGACGCTGCGCGGCTTCGTCGCCGCGGTGCCGCGGGAGCTGGAGGAGGCGGCGATGGTCGACGGCTGCACCCGCTCCCAGGCGTTCCGCAAGGTCATCCTGCCGCTGCTGGCGCCGGGCCTGATGTCCACGTCCCTCTTCGGCTTCATCACCGCGTGGAACGAGTTCCCGCTGGTCCTGGTGCTGAACAAGGAGGCGGAGGCGCAGACCCTGCCGCTGTGGCTGTCCAGCTTCCAGACCGCCTTCGGCAACGACTGGGGCGCGACCATGGCGGCCTCGTCCCTCTTCGCCGTCCCGATCCTGATCCTCTTCGTCTTCCTGCAGCGCAGGGCTGTCAGCGGCCTGACGGCCGGCGCCGTGAAGGGATAACGCCACCCGATGACGACCATCGCCAGCGGCACCGACACACTCACGCGCGATGCCCTGACCGTGCTCCAGCCGGGCTTCACCGGCACCACCGCCCCGGACTGGCTGCTGCGCCGCCTCGGGGAGGGCCTCGCCTCCGTCGGACTGTTCGGCCGCAACATCGCCTCGCCCGAGCAGCTGGCCGCCCTCACCGCCCAGTTGCGCGCCGAGCGCGACGACGTCCTCGTGGCGATCGACGAGGAGGGCGGCGACGTCACCCGGCTCGAGGTGCGGACCGGCTCCAGCTTCCCCGGCAACCACGCCCTCGGCGCCGTCGACGACGTCGACCTCACCCGGCAGGTCGCGGCCGAACTGGGCCGCCGCCTCGCCGCCTGCGGCGTCAACCTCAACTGGGCCCCGTCGGCCGACGTCAACTCCAACCCGGCCAACCCGGTGATCGGCGTGCGCTCCTTCGGCGCCGACACCGCCCTGGCCGCCCGGCACACCGCGGCCTATGTCACCGGTCTGCAGTCGGCGGGCGTCGCGGCGTGCACCAAGCACTTCCCCGGCCACGGGGACACCGCCGTCGACTCCCATCACGCGCTGCCCCGCATCGACGCCGACGCCTCGGTGCTGACGGAACGCGAACTCGCCCCGTTCCGCGCGGCGATCGCCGCCGGTACCCGGGCCGTGATGAGCGCGCACATCCTCGTGCCCGCCCTGGACCCGGACCGCCCGGCGACCCTGTCCCACGGCATCCTGACCGATCTGCTGCGCGGCGAACTCGGCTACACCGGCCTCATCGTCACCGACGGCATGGAGATGCAGGCCATCGCCGCCACCTACGGCATCGAGCGCGGCAGCGTCCTCGCGATCGCGGCCGGTGCCGACGCCATCTGCGTGGGCGGCGGCCTCGCCGACGACGAGACCGTACGGCGGCTGCGCGACGCCCTCGTCACGGCCGTCCGTGCGGGCGACCTGCCCGAGGCACGGCTCGCGGAGGCGGCCGAACGCGTCCGCGAGCTGGCCCGCTGGACGACGGCCACCACGGCGGACGCGGCCGAGGCCCGACCCGACATCGGCCTGGTCGCGGCCCGCCGCGCCCTGCGGCTGGCCGGCGCCGGGTCCTTCACCCCGCTCATCGGGGCGCCGTACGTCGCCGCGTTCACCCCGGTCGCCAACATCGCGGTCGGCGACGAGACGCCGTGGGGCGTGGCGGCGGAGCTGGACCGGCTGCTCCCCGGCACCCGGACGGGCAGCCACACCGGCGAGGACGCGGGCCGGGAGGCCCTCGCGGCGGCCGGTGGGCGCCGCCTGGTGGCGGTCGTGCGCGACGAGCACCGCCACCCCTGGATGGCGACGGCCCTGGACGACCTGCTCACGGCCCGTCCCGACACGATCGTGGTCGAGATGGGCGTCCCCCAGGCCGCCCCCCGCGGCGCCCTGCACATCGCCACCCATGGCGCGGCCCGCGTCTGCGGCCGCGCGGCGGCGGAGGTCATCGCGGGCGTCTAAGGGCTGGACGACCAAGGCGCCGGCCCCCTCAGGGGACCGGCGCCTTGGTCGTCCGCGGAAGAGCGGGGCTCAGATCCCCTGCCAGTCGGGCTTGTTGGCGTACGTGTGCCGGAAGTAGTCCGCCAGCTTCAGCTTCGAGGCGGCCGCCTCGTCCACGACGACCGTCGCGTGTGGGTGGAGCTGCAGCGCCGACGCCGGGCACACCGCGGCGACCGGGCCCTCGACGGTCGCGGCGACCGCGTCCGCCTTGCCCTCGCCGGTGGCCAGCAGCACCAGGTGCCGCGCCTCCAGGATCGTCCCGATGCCCTGCGTGATCACGTGGTGCGGGACCTGCTCGATGTCCCCGTCGAAGAAGCGCGCGTTGTCCACGCGGGTCTGCTCGGTGAGCGTCTTGATCCGGGTCCGCGAGGCCAGCGACGAACAGGGCTCGTTGAAGCCGATGTGCCCGTCGGTGCCGATCCCGAGCAGCTGGAGGTCGACCCCGCCGGCCGCCGCCAGGGCCGCGTCGTACTCCTCGCACGCGGCCTGCACGTCCTCGGCCGTGCCGTCCGGGCCCATGAACGCGTCCATGGGGATGCCCAGCGGTTCCAGCACCTCGCGCCGCAGCACCGAGCGATAGGACTCGGGGTGCTCGGCGGGGAGCCCCACGTACTCGTCGAGCTGGGCGATACGCGCCCGCGAGGCGTCGACGGCACCGGAGCGCACCTTGTCCGCGAGCGCCGTGTAGATGGGCAGCGGTGTCGACCCGGTGGCCACACCGAGCAGGGCGTCGGGCTTGCGTCGGAGCAGCTGGGCCATGGCCTCGGCTATCAGCTCGCCACCCGCCTGGGCGTCCGGAACGATGACAACTTCCACGCTGGGCCTGCCGATCTGAGGAGGGACTCGAAGGTCACCCTGAAGAGAGCATGTGGTTTAGACCAATCTAACAGAGCGGGCCCTTCGGGCCCAGGTGGGCGCACCCCGCGGATCGCCGCTCCCGCACCCCCTGTCCAGGGCCCTCTTGCGGACCGTGTGACCCGGTACGACCCGGCCGAACCGGGCGACCTGGGACGAACCGGCGGTGGTGCGCTGGAATTGCCCCGGCCGACCCGCCCCGACATGAACCCACACGGGTTAGGCTGCGTGATGTATGCCAGGGCGACCCGCCGGCTCGGGCCGGTGCGAGAGCCCGCACGAAAGCGCCAACAGCGAACACGCTCCCACGCATGGACACACCCGAGTGGTCTAGTCCACAATGCCAGGGAGTGCGTGGAACGAGAACGCACCGACTTCCGTCTTCCCCGCACAGGAAGGCGGACCGAGGAACCGGAGCTCTCTGCCCTGACTGCTTCGGGTCCTCATCCTCGGCCGACCGGGACCGCACACCCCACGGCCGATATTGCTCCGGGCTGCGGTGCCGGGAGGGTTGAGGGTCCCTCTCAGGCGCCGCGGCCCGCGGGTGTCTCCGGGGCCGTACGGCGTCCCGCCACCGGCGTGCGTGCTACGCGGGTAACCCCAGGTACGCTCGGCCTCGTGCCCTCCATGAACGAACTCGTACGCCAGCACACGGCCCTCGACGACACCGACCTCGAGTGGCTGCATCTGCTGGTCTCGGAGTGGCAGCTGCTCTCCGACCTCTCCTTCGCCGACCTCGTGCTGTGGGTACCCACCAGCGACGGCACCCGCTATGTCTCCGTGGCGCAGATGCGGCCCAACACCGGCCCGACCTCCTACCAGGACGACATGGTCGGCCACCTCGTCCCGCGCGGCCGCCGCCCGATGCTGGACGCGGCGCTCGACGAGGGCCGGATCGTGCGCGAGGGCGATCCCGAGTGGCGCGAGGAGGTCCCGGTCCGCGTCGAGTCGATCCCGGTCCGGCGGGAGGGCCGCGTCCTCGGCGTCATCGCCCGCAACACCAACCTGCTCACCGTGCGCACCCCGAGCCGGCTCGAGCTCACCTATCTGCAGAGCGCCTCCGACCTCGCGCAGATGATCGCGGCCGGCTCGTTCCCGTTCGCCAACCAGCAGGTCGACATGGACGCCTCGCCCCGCGTCGGCGACGGCCTGATCCGCGTCGACGCCGACGGCGTCGTCCAGTACGCCTCCCCGAACGCCCTCTCCGCCTACCACCGCCTCGGCCTCGCAGCCGACCTGGTCGGCCACCACCTGGGCCGGACGACCGCCGAACTCGCCCCCACCCACGGCCCGGTCGACGAGGCGCTGGCCAAGGTCGCCAGCGGCTGGGCGCCCCGGGAGTTCGAGATCGAGTCCGAGGACGGCGTCATCCAGTTCCGGGCGATCCCGCTCAAGCCCAAGGGCATCCGCATCGGTTCGCTGGTGCTGCTGCGGGACGTCACCGAACTGCGCCGCCGCGAGCGTGAGTTGATCACCAAGGACGCGACGATCCGGGAGATCCACCACCGGGTCAAGAACAACCTCCAGACGGTGGCCGCGCTGCTGCGCCTGCAGGCCCGGCGCATCGAGTCCGACCGCGGCCGGGAGGCCCTGGAGGAGGCGGTCCGCCGGGTCGGTTCGATCGCCATCGTGCACGAGACGCTCTCCCAGAACCTGGACGAGCGCGTCGAGTTCGACGAGATCGCCGACCGGGTGCTCGCGATGGTCGCCGAGATCTCGCCGGGCAAGGTCACCGGCCGGCGGACCGGCCGCTTCGGCATCCTGGACGCCGAGGTCGCCACCCCGCTGTCGATGGTCCTGACGGAGGTCCTGCAGAACGCGCTGGAGCACGGCTTCCGCGACGGCGACACCGGCACCGTCGAGGTGTCGGCGGTCCGCGGCGGGACGACCAAGCAGGCGCGGCTCCTCGTCACCGTCCAGGACGACGGCGTCGGCCTGCCCGAGGGCTTCGACCCGCACACCGCGGGCAACCTCGGTCTGCAGATCGTACGGACGCTCGTCGAGGGCGAGTTGGGCGGCGCGTTCGACATGGTCCCCGCGCCGGAGCGGGGCACCCGGGTGATCCTCGACATCCCGGTCCGGGCGACCAAGTAGCACCGGCCCGCGCAGCGGCCGGCGACGGGGGAGTGCGGACAGCAAAGAGCCCCGGACCAGAAGGTCCGGGGCCTGTGCTCATCGGGGGTACTGCGCGCTGCGGCTCGGGGCGGGAGATGCGTACGCGCTGTACGCGCCGCCAAGCTCAGGCTGTGTTGCGGGGTGGGAGTGTCAGGCGGAGGCCTGACGGGCCCGGTTGCGGGCGGCGCGGCGCTTCATCGCACGACGCTCGTCCTCGCTGAGACCACCCCAGACGCCGGAGTCCTGACCGGACTCGAGCGCCCACTGCAGGCACTGCTCGATCACCGGGCAGCGGCGGCAGACGGCCTTGGCTTCCTCGATCTGCAGCAGCGCAGGACCGGTGTTGCCGATGGGGAAGAAGAGCTCGGGGTCTTCCTCGCGGCAAACGGCGTTGTGACGCCAGTCCATGGCTGCTACCTCTCCTTGATTACATGCGGGTTGCTTGTGAATGTGAACGCTTTCACGAATCCCTCAACAAGTGAAGGGCCTATCGCCAGGTTCCCCGGCGTGGGTCCTGTGAGTTGAAGGGGATTCTGGTGATCAGTGGAGGCCGGTCTTGCGGGCCGTCCCGATCGCCATGTAGAGACTCGCAAACCTCGGCGACGGATACAACCCCTTCCGGAAAGTTTTTTTTGATTCCTCGGTGTCGACTAGGTCACAGCCGTACTTCCATGGGGTGGATCCTGGCCTAAACGTTCGAGTGAAAGGACTTTCGCCCGTTCCGCTCACACAATCACACGCAGTGCACGGCGTACGCCTGTGAACGTCACGCTCGTACGCAGCCCCAGGTGGTCGCCGTCCATCTGAAGGGGCAGGGGCACCTTCGAATGCAAGGTGAACCGGTCCAGGTCGTGCAGGGAGACGGCGTGCTTGCCATGGGGTCCCCGCTCGGGGGACGAAGTGAGCAACTGGGTCGCATACCGGGCAACCGCGACCGTGGACATCCGGCTGAGACCGAGTACGTCGAGCCCGGTATCGAACGAGGCCTTAGGTGCCGCGTACACGGGACGATTGAGCAGATACGTCCATGGAGCGGTGTTGCAGACGATGGACAGCACCAAATCGGTCACCGGGTCCGCGCCCGGCCGCTCCAGCGTGATCGTGCCGTGCCGGCGGTTGGGCTCCTGGAGGAACTGACGCGCCACCTGGCGCAGATACAGCGCGTGCGTGGACTTCCGGCCCTGCTCACGCTGCTGCTCGACCCGGCCGACGACTCCCGCGTCGAAGCCGAGCCCCGCGCAGAAGGTGAACCAGCGGCCCGGCACGGCCTCGTCGGCGGTGCCCGGGGTGCCGGCGGCTATGCCCATGCCGACCGTGCGCTCGCTGCCCTCGCGCAGGGCGTCCAGCAGGGCGCCGGTCGCCTCCACGGCGTCGTTGGGCAGGCCGAGGGCGCGGGCGAAGACATTGGTGGAGCCGCCCGGGACCACCGCGAGACGCGGCAGGCTCTCCGGGTCGGGGCCCTTGTGCAGCAGACCGTTGACGACCTCGTTCACGGTGCCGTCGCCGCCGAGGGCGACCACCAGGTCGATGTCGTCGCTGTCCGCCGCCTGCCGGCCCAGGTCGCGCGCATGGCCGCGGTACTCGGTGGTGACCGCCTCCAGCTTCATCTCGCTGGCGAGCGCATGGATCAGGACATCGCGCGTACGTGCGCTTGTGGTGGTTGCCGCCGGATTGACCACGAGAAGTGCACGCATGACTGGCAGCGTACCTACTGGGGGGTACCGGGCACAGGTCGAGGTGGGGATCTCCCGGGAGAACCCGCGTGAGCCTCGACACGGGAAAACGGGGGACAGCGGGGGATCGGGAGGCCCGGGCCGGGGCACCGCGACGAAGGTGACCTCGGCCGAAAAGCGGCCCCTGGCCGAGGGCTACCCTTCAGGGGTGACCAAGCAGCAGACCCCCGAGACCCCCGCTCCCGAGGAAACCGCCGGTCCGCGCCCGCGGCGGCTCACCTACGCCGCCGTGCTCACCGCCCTGGAAGGGCTGGGACTGGCCGTCGGCGGTGTCTGGGTGCTGGTGCTGGGGCTGACCGGGGACCCGGACGACCGGGGGCAGGCCGTCACGCTCGGGATCACGCTCGTCGTCCTCGCCCTGCTGCCGCTGCTCGCCGCGCGCGGGCTGTTGGCCCTGCGCAGCTGGAGCCGGGGACCGTCCGTGATCACCCAGATCCTGGCGCTGCCGGTGGCCTACAGCCTGCTGCAGGCCGACAGCATCGCCATCCCGGTGGGGATCGCCCTGGCCGCGGCCGCGATCGCCACGCTCGTCTTCCTGGTCAGCCCGTCGACCACACAGGCCCTCGGCATCCGCCGGCCCGGCGGCGAACCGGACGAGAGCTGACCCGGCGGGGCCGACCGGCGGCGGTCACTCCTCGACCAGCAGCTTCTCCCGCAGCTGCGCCAGCGTGCGCGCCAGCAGCCGGGAGACGTGCATCTGCGAGATGCCGACCTCCTGCGCGATCTGCGACTGGGTCATGTTGCCGAAGAAGCGCAGCAGCAGGATGCGTTTCTCGCGCGGCGGGAGATCCTCCAGCAGCGGCTTGAGCGACTCGCGGTACTCGACGCCCTCCAGCGCCTCGTCCTCCGCGCCCAGGGTGTCCGCGACCGCCGGGGACTCGTCGTCGGTGTCGGGGACGTCCAGCGACAGCGTCGAGTAGGCGTTGGCCGACTCCAGGCCCTCCAGGACCTCCTCCTCCGAGATCGCCAGCTTCTCGGCGAGCTCGTGGACGGTGGGGGAGCGGCCGTGCAGCTGGGACAGCTCGGCGGTGGCCGTCGTCAGCGCGAGGCGCAGCTCCTGCAGCCTGCGCGGGACGCGCACCGCCCAGCCCTTGTCCCGGAAGTGCCGCTTGATCTCGCCGACGACCGTCGGAGTCGCGTACGTCGAGAACTCCACACCGCGGTCCGGGTCGAACCGGTCGACCGACTTGATCAGCCCGATGGTGGCGACCTGGGTGAGGTCGTCGAGCGGCTCGCCGCGATTGCGGAAGCGGCGCGCGAGGTGCTCCACGAGGGGCAGATGCATCCGGACCAGCCGGTTGCGCAGCTCCGCGTACTCCGGGGTGCCGTCCTGCAGGCCGCGCAGCTCGACGAACAGGGCGCGCGCCCCGCTGCGGTCCTGCGGGTCGTGGCGTGTCGCCTGCGCGCCGCGTGCGCTCGTCGGCCGTTCCTCGGCGTACCGCTCGTGCTCGCTCATCGTCCCCGTCGCCCTCTCCCGAGCCCTCGCCGCCGGCCGGGCCGGGGAGACCCCGATGCGCCCGGCCGGGGGCGTGCCCTGCACGGCACCGTCGTCATCCCGCCCGTCGGCCAGGAGGCCGGTCGCCACGGAGTCGTCCTCCGGGTGCGGCCGGGCCTGCTCGGGGATGCCGTCGATGCCGTCCGCCATGCGGCGGGAACCGCTCGGGCCGCTCGGGCCCGCCCCCAGGCTCCCGGCTCCGTCGGAGCAGGGGGAGGTGCCGTCCGGCAGCTCCCGTGTGCCGCGCTCTTCGTCCCGCACCGGCCCGTCCCCGTCCCTCACGCCGGCCCGGGTCCCGCGCCGCGCTGTTTGTAGAGGCTGATCGACACGGTCTTGTCCTCGTCCACCGCCGAGGACACCTTGCCGGCGAGGGCCGAGAGCACGGTCCAGGCGAAGGTGTCGCGGGACGGGGCGTGGCCGTCCGTGGTCGGGGCCGAGACGGTGACCTCCAGGGAGTCGTCGACGAGGCGGAAGACGCAGCTGAGCACCGAGCCGGGCACGGCCTGCTGCAGCAGGATCGCGCAGGCCTCGTCCACCGCGATGCGAAGGTCCTCGATCTCGTCGAGGGTGAAGTCCAAACGGGCGGCGAGGCCGGCAGTCGCCGTACGCAGCACCGACAGGTAGGCACCCGCAGCCGGCAGCCGGACTTCCACGAAGTCCTGGGTCACGGGCTCGCCTGCGATCTGGGACACCCTCACCTCCAAGGTGGTACAAGCTTCTCGGGGCCGAGGGTCGCCCCCCGGGGTAACGCGATCTGTGGTTCAGCGGTGACGCTATCGCGCTTCGAAGTTTCCTGTCCCCAGGACCCCAACCCCTTGCTGTCACTCATAGTAAACACACGGATACGCTCCGTGGCTAGGGGGTCTGCGGGCCCAATTGGGAAGAGCGCGCGCCGGTTTGACGTACCCAGACGTCAGACGGTCGAACCGTCGGGCCACCGGCGTCGTCCAGCCTACGTCGCCGTCACACCAGAACGTGGTCCACGAAGCACCAGCGCCAGCGCTCGCCGGGCTCGAAGGTCCGCATGACCGGGTGCCCGGACTCCTTGTGGTGCCCGGTCGCGTGGCGCCCGGGCGAGGAGTCGCAGCAGCCGACGTGACCGCAGGTGAGGCAGATCCTCAGCTGGACGGGGTGCGTGCCCTCCGCCAGACACTCGGGACATGTCTCGCTCAGCGGTTCGGGTTCCGGGTGCGGCAGCCCGTCGGCGTGCGTGCACTGTTTCATGATTGCCAGGTTACGACGGCCGCGCGTGGCCGCGCGCGGGAGAATCATGGCCGGGGAGCGCGGACGGCCGCCGTCCCCGGACACGGCGAGCGGGCGCGGGCGAGCGCCGGCGACGGACGAGGGTGGGCGAGAAGCATGGACGTGATGCCGCTGCTGTTGCTGGTGGCGGGCAGCGCCGCGGTCGCCGCGCTCGCCCGGCGGGTCCCGGTGCCGGCGCCCCTGCTGCTGGTCGCCGCCGGGCTCATGGTGTCGTTCGTGCCGGGCGTGCCCGACTACACGCTCGACCCGCACGTCGTGCTGCCGCTGATCCTGCCGCCGCTGCTGTACACGGCGGCCACCGACAGCTCCTACCTCGACCTGCGCGCGCAGCTGCGGCCCGTGGCGCTGCTGTCCGTGGGATACGTCCTGTTCGCCACCGTCGTCGTCGGCTACGCGGCCTATCTGCTCGTCCCCGGGCTCCCGCTGACCGCGGCGCTGGTGCTGGGCGCGGTCGTGGCGCCGCCCGACGCGGTCGCGGCGACGGCCGTCGCCCGCCGGGTGGGCCTGCCGTCCCGGATCACCACGATCCTCCAGGGCGAGTCCCTGGTGAACGACGCCACCGCGATCACCGCCTACCGGGTCGCCGTCGCGGCGGCCGTCGGCGAGGGCGCCACCTGGCTCGGCGGTATCGGCGAGTTCCTGCTGGCCGCGGTCGGCGGTGTGGTCGTCGGACTGGTCCTGATGGTGCCGATCCACTGGCTGCGCACCCATCTGAAGGAGGCGCTGCTCCAGAACACGCTGTCGCTGCTCACCCCGTTCGTGGCGTACTCGGTCGCGGAGCAGGTGCACGCCTCCGGTGTGCTCGCCGTCGTGGTCGTCGCCCTCTATCTCGGGCACCGCGCGTGGGAGGTCGACTTCGCGACCCGGCTCCAGGAGGAGGCGGTGTGGAAGATGGTCGCGTTCGTGCTGGAGTCGGCGGTGTTCGCCCTGATCGGCCTGCAGCTGCCGGTCGTCCTCAAGGGCCTCGGCACCTACGAGGGCGGAACGGCCGCCTGGTACGCGCTCGCCCTGTTCGCCGTCGTCGTCGCGTCCCGCTTCGCGTGGGTGTATCCGGCGACCTTCCTGCCGCGGATGCTCTCGGCCCGGATCAGGGAGCGCGAGGAGGAACCGACCTGGAAGGGGCCGTTCGTCATCTCCTGGGCCGGGATGCGGGGCGTGGTCTCCCTCGCCATCGCGTTCTCCATCCCGCTCGCGATGCACGACGGCCGGCCGTTCCCCGAGCGCAACCTCATCCTGTTCCTGACCTTCACGACCGTGATCGGCACGCTCGTCGTGCAGGGCGTGACGCTGCCCGCCCTGATCCGCCTGCTGAAGCTGCCGGGCCGCGATCCCCAGGCCGAGACCCTCGCCGAGGCCAACGCCCAGGCGCAGGCGTCCCGCGCCGCCGAGGAACGTCTGCGGGAACTGCTCGCCGACGAGCGCAACGCCCTTCCCGAACCCCTCGTCGAGCGGCTGCGGGCGGTCCTGGAACGCCGCCGCAACTCCGTCTGGGAACGCCTCGGCCAGGCCAACCCGATCACCGGCGAGTCCGTCGACGACACCTACCGGCGCCTGGCCCGGGAGACGATCGGCGCCGAACGCGCCGTCTTCGTCAAACTGCGCGACGGCCGCTACATCGACGACGAGATGCTGCGCACCCTGCTGCGCCGACTCGACCTGGAGGAGGCCGCGGCCTACCGCGAGGAGGGCTGAGCGGTCAGCTGATTCCGGGGAGCGGCGCGCCGGTGACGACGGCCGCGACCGTCGTCCCGCGCGCGAAGGCTCCCTCCTCGGCGAGGGCCACGACCGCGTACAGCATTTTGGCCACATAGAGCCGCTCGACGGGCAGTCCGTGCCGGTCCTCGAAGTCGGCCGCGAAGGACTCCAGTGCGGGCGTCGTACGCCCGTACCCGCCGAAGTGGAACCGTTCGTCGAGCGACCAGTCGCCGCGCGGACCCCCGAACGCCGCCGTCTGCAGGGCGCGGACCTCGGCGCCGAGGAAGCCGCCCTTGAGGACCGGCACGCCGAGCGCCCGCGCGCCCGCGCCCAGCCCGGCGGCCAGGCCCGCCAGGGTGCCGCCCGTGCCGCACGCCACCGCGACCACGTCGGCCCGCCCGCGCAGCTCCTCGCCGAGCGCCTGGCAGCCCTCGACGGCGAGCGCGTTGCTGCCGCCCTCCGGCACGACATAGGCGTCCTGGGCGCCCGCCGCGCGCAGGACGTCGGCGAGCGTCGAGGGCTCGTGCTTCCGCCGGTACGTCGACCGGTCGACGAAGTGCAGGCGCATCCCGTCGGCCACGCACCGGGCCAGCGAGGGGTTGAGGGGACGCCCCGCCAGCTCCTGGCCGCGCACCACGCCGACCGTGGGCAGGCCGAGGAGACGGCCCGCCGCCGCCGTGGCCCGCAGATGGTTCGAGTAGGCACCGCCGAAGGTGACGACCGTCCGGCCCGCCGCGGCCGTCAGATTCGGCGCGAGCTTGCGCCACTTGTTGCCGATCAGCTCCGGGTGGATCAGGTCGTCCCGCTTGAGCAGCAGCCGCACACCGTGCCGCGCCAGCCGCCCGTCCGCCGACTCGCACAGCGGCGAGGGCAGCCGCGGCCGCAGGGCGGCGAGGTCGGGTACGGCGTCACGGCTGGTCACCCGGCCATTGTGACCGGCGCGGGGCCGCTACTTCAGCCGCTCCCGGACCCGCCCGCGCAGGGACGCCATCGTGAACCCGCGCGGATCGACCTTCCCGGGCTGCCACTCCAGGTGCCCGATCACCGAGCGTTCGTTCCAGCCGTGATGCCGGCAGACCGCCGCCGACACGCGCGCGATCGCGTCGAGCTGCGCCTCGGGCCAGGGGTCCTTGCCGTCGCCGAGGTTCTCGCACTCGAAGCCGTAGAAGTGGCGGTTGCCGTCGGTGTTCGCCTCGTTGTCCGGCGGCAGGGTCTTCTCCGCGATGACCGCGCGCAGGACGTCGTCGTCGCCGAGACCCGCGTGGTTGGCGCGGCCGTAGCCGACCAGATGGACCTTGCCGTCCTTGGTGATCACACCGTGGCAGAGCGGGCCGGGCAGCCCCTCGTAGCCCTTGCGGCAGAGCTCGACCGTGGCCGCGCTGCCCTTGGTCACCGTGTGATGGATCATCACGCCGTGCACGGGGCCCCACGGCCCCACGTGGTTGCGGTTGTGGTGCTCCCAGTCGCCGACCTCGACGACCGTCACGCCCTCCGCGCGCAGCCTCTGCAGGAATCTGCTCGCGGACATGGGTGTGGCCATGTACGCCTCCTCGCGCCGTGGGGCGGCCGCCGGATGCGGCCGCCTCGTACCGGTCCTTTACCGGAAACGGAAGAAAGGACTCCTTGCCGCTCGCCCCGTCGCACGGCGAGCGAGCCGTTTCAGCCAGTCCGGAGTGCCGGTAGGGGTGGACAGAAGGCCACCATCTGCCCAGCGGGACAGTGATCCATTCCCCCTCGTTCGGGTAATAGCACCAACACGTTCCGTGATGAAAGCCTGGTCAGGCAGATCGCTACGCGTGGCGTCAGGACGGCGCCCGTGCACGACCGGGAGGGCAATTCCATATGTCGGTAGGCGAAGAGGTCCGTACGGAGCAGGCCAAGACACAGCAGAGTCTCGGCACGGCGGCCGCACGGAACCTGGCCACCACGACCAAGTCCGCGCCCCAGATGCAGGAGATCAGCTCCCGCTGGCTGCTGCGCATGCTGCCCTGGGTCAATGTGCAGGGCGGCACGTACCGGGTGAACCGGCGGCTGACGTACGCCGTGGGGGACGGCCGCGTCACGTTCGTGAAGACCGGCGACCGCGTCGAGGTCATCCCCGCCGAGCTGGGTGAGCTGCCGGTGCTGCGCTCCTTCGAGGACGAGGACGTGCTCTCCGAGCTCGCCCAGCGGTGCGCGCAGCGGGAGTTCGCGGCGGGCCAGGTCATCGCCTCGTTCGGCAGCCCGACGGACGCGGTGTACCTGCTGGCGCACGGCAGGGTGGAGAAGATCGGCACCGGCCCCTACGGGGAGGACGAGTCGCTGGGCGTCCTCGCCGACGGCGCCTACCTCGGCGAGGCGGCGCTGCTCGACCCCGACGCCATCTGGGAGTACACGGCCCGCACGGTCACCGCGTGCACCGTCCTGGTGCTCGACCGCCGGGACTTCGAGCAGGTCGCGGAGCGCTCCGAGTCGCTGCGCGAGCACCTGGAGGAGCTGCGGTCGATCCCGACGCAGCGCACCAACAAGTACGGCGAGAAGGAGGTCGACCTCGCGGCCGGCCACAGCGGCGAGCCGGACATCCCGCACACCTTCGTCGACTACGAACCCCGGCCCCGTGAGTACGAACTGAGCATCGCCCAGACCGTGCTGCGCATCCACACGCGGGTGGCCGACCTCTACAACCAGCCGATGAACCAGACCGAGCAGCAGCTGCGGCTCACCGTGGAGGCCCTGAAGGAGCGCCAGGAGCACGAGCTGGTCAACAACCGCGAGTTCGGCCTGCTCCACAACTGCGAGTACGACCAGCGGCTCCAGCCGCACGACGGTGTGCCCAGCCCCGACGACCTGGACGAACTGCTCAGCAGGCGGCGCGGCACCAAGATGCTCCTCGCCCACCCGCGCGCGATCTCCGCGTTCGGACGCGAGCTGAACAAGCGCGGACTGGTCCCGGAGACCATCGACATGTCCGGCAACCGCATCCCCACCTGGCGGGGCGTGCCGATCTTCCCCTGCAACAAGATCCCGGTCACCGAGGCCCGGACGACCTCGATCATCGCGCTGCGCACCGGCGAGGCGGAGCAGGGCGTCATCGGCCTCCAGCAGGCCGGCATCCCCGACGAGATCGAGCCGAGCCTGTCGTGCCGCTTCATGGGCATCAACGAACAGGCCATCATCAAGTACCTGGTGACGGCGTACTACTCGGCGGCGGTGCTGGTCCCGGACGCGCTGGGTGTCCTGGAGAACGTCGAGATCGGCCGTTGGCGATGACCTCCGCAGCCGGTACGCCGTGTTCCGCACACTCCGCGTGGGTAGACCCACGGCGTAGGCGTCCAGCTGGAGCGGAAGGGCCACCGTGGGCCGACTCATCGAGGCGAGGCCGTGGGTGAGTTCATGACGGAGACACAGCACCGCCCCGCCGGGGTCCCGCTCGCCACCGAGCCGCCCGAGGGGCGGGGGACCGTCGCGACCGGCCAGGCCGGCCCGCCGGGACCGGCCGACACGCCGGAGGCGGCGGTGATCCTGGAGCGCACCCGGGCGTCCGTCGACCCCGAGATGCGGGCGGCGGTCGAGTCGCTGCCGCCCTCGATGCGCAGGATCGCGGGCTACCACTTCGGCTGGACCGATCCGGACGGCACCCCGGCGACGGGCGGCGCGGGCAAGGCGATCCGGCCCGCCCTCGTCCTCACCGCCGCGGCGGCGCTCGGCGGACCGCGGGCCCGGGCGTCAGCCCTCAGAGCGGCCGTGGCGGTGGAACTGGTCCACAACTTCACGCTGTTGCACGACGACGTGATGGACCGCGACACCACACGCCGGCACCGGCCCACCGCCTGGACCGTGTTCGGCGACTCCGACGCGATCCTCGCCGGTGACGCCCTGCAGGCGCTGGCGCTGCGCCTGCTCGCCGACGACCCGCATCCGGCGTCCGTGAAGGCCGCGTCCCGGCTCGCCGACTGCGTGGTCGAGCTGTGCGCCGGGCAGCACGCCGACACCGCGCTGGAGAAGCGGCGCCCCACCGAGGTCACCCTCGACGAGGTGCTCGCCATGGCCGAGGCCAAGACCGGCGCGCTCCTCGGCTGCGCCTGCGCCCTCGGGGCGCTGTACGCGGGCGCCGGCGACGGCGGGGTACGGGCGATGGACGCGTTCGGCCGTGAGGCCGGGCTCGCGTTCCAGCTCATCGACGACGTGATCGGCATATGGGGCGACCCGAGGCGGACCGGCAAGCCGGTCGGCGCGGACCTCGCCGCGCGCAAGAAGTCCCTGCCCGTCGTCGCGGCGCTCACCTCGGGCGGCCCGGCCGCCCAGGAGCTGGCCGCGCTGTACGAGGCGCCCTACGACCAGGAGGACCTGCAGCGCACCGTGCTCGCCGTGGAGCGGGCCGGCGGCCGCGACTGGGCGCAGGCCCAGGCCGCGGACCGGATGGCACGTGCCGTAGAGGCGCTCGCCCGCGCGGTGCCCGAACCGGAGGAGGCGGGTGGACTGCTGGCGCTGGCCGAGTTCGTGACCCGGCGCAGCGCCTGAGACCCGCGGCCGCCGCCGCGGAATCGAGGACCCCGGAGCCATCGGGGCCGTACGGCTCCTGACCCCGTACGGCACCACCGTGGCTCCGGCCCGGCGGGTCCCGCACATCCCCACGGTGTGCGGGGCCCGCCTTCACATCAAGCACCTCTGTGCGGCGAGCCGCATGGATCGCGTCAAAGTCGTCCCCGGTGCGGCACGGCGGCACCAACCGCCCTACGATCAAGGCCGGTTGAGACGAAGGGGCGCGGACTCATGGGCGTGGCGATCCGGACGGCGGGCGAGGCGGACCGGGAGCTGGTGGTGGGGCTGCTGGACGCGGCCTTCCAGGACGATCCGGTCAGCGGCTGGGTCTTCCCGGGCAAGGAGCACCGCCGGACCACGCACCCGAAGTTGATGGCCGCCTTCACGGACATCGTGCTGGCCCACGGCCGGATCGACCTCACCGAGGACGGCACGGCCTGCGCGCTGTGGATGTCCGTGCCCGCCGACGCGCCCGAGCAGGACGACGAGGGGCCCGCCCGACTGCGGGCCGAGGTCGACCCGGACAACGAGCGCGTCGAGCTGATCGGCCGGCTCACCGCCGGCATCCACCCGGCCGGACGGGCCCACGAGTACCTGTGGATGATCGCCGCGGCTCCCGGGCGGCAGGGGCAGGGTCTGGGCACCGCCCTCATCACCTCCGTCCTCGACCGCTGCGACCGGGACGGCCTCGGCGCCTATCTGGAGGCGAGCAGCGCCCGCAGCCGGGTGCTGTACGAACGCCTCGGCTTCGCCCTGGAGGGCCGCCCCCTCGACCTCCCGGACGGCCCCCCGATGTGGCCGATGTGGCGCGAGCCGCGCGGCTGACCGGCACGACACCCCCTGCTACGCCTCCGGCACCACCGTCGCCGTGATCCGCTCCACCAGCCCGTCCGGGACGGACACCCCGGGGAGGACGCCGTCCAGGACGTCCGGCAGGGTCAGGTGCTCCAGGAGCAGGCCGAGCATCGCCAGATAGAGCACGGTGACGACCTCGTCGCCGCCGGGCAGCCCGGCGGAGCGGTGGAAGCCGAGGGCCTCGTCGAGGTCGCCACGCACCGACTTGGTGAACGAGGCGCGCAGTTCGGGGCGCCGGGACGCCTCCAGGCGCATCTCCAGCAGCGCCAGATACCCGGTGCGGTCGCGGGTGGCCCGGCCCATCAGGTCGTGCATGAACGCGGTGACGAGCGAGCGGTCCTTCGGTCGTGCGAGCAGCCCGGCGAGGACCTCCGGGTCCGGTGCGAGCCGTGTGTGCAGCCGGGCGTCGATCTGCCGGAGCAGGTCCTCGCGGTCGGTGAAGTAGTTGGAGGCGGTGCCGACCGGCACCCCGGCCTCGGCGTCCACCGCCCGGAACGTCAGCCCCCGCGCCCCCTCACGCGCCAGCAACTCGACGCCCGCGTCGACGAGAGCGGCCCGCCGCTCCGGGTTACCCGCCATGCGGAATCCCCTCCCTCACTTGAAGCCTTCATGGAACAGCACGGGAAAAGCGCTTGTAACCACTACAGCCGGAGTACTACAACTGAAGCACTACAACCGAAGTGGTTGCGGTCAGCCTACGAAAAGAGACCGGCTTGCGAAAGCTCACCTACTTCATCGCCTGCTCCCTCGACGGCTTCATCGGGGACCCGGCCGGCGACGCCACGGACATGTTCCGTTTCGTGGACGAGGAGTTCCTGGCCTTCCTCACGGAGCGGTACCCGGAGACGGTGTCCACCCCCGGCCGCCGCGCCCTCGGCCTCGACCACCTGGAGAACGTGCGGTTCGACACGGTCGTCCAGGGGCGGGGCAGCTACGACGAAGGGCTGAAGGAGGGCATCACCAGCCCCTACGCCCATCTGCGCCAGTACGTCGCCTCGCGCTCCCTGGCCGAGTCCCCGGACCCGGACGTCGAGCTGATCAGGGACGACGTCGTCGGCGCCGTCCGCGCCCTGAAGGCGGAGGAGGGCGGACTGGACATCTACCTGTGCGGCGGCTCGCAGCTCGCCGGCGAGCTGATCGACGAGATCGACGAACTCGTCATCAAGAGCTATCCCCTGGTCTACGGGACGGGCATGCCGATGTTCGGCTCGGGCTTCGCCGTCACCGACTTCGCCCTCGACGAGGTCCGGGCCTTCAAGAACGGCGCCGTGGTTCGTACGTACAGCAGGAAGCGCTGAGCGGCGCGCCGTCCTACCCTGGGGACATGGGCAGCGAACAGCACGTCTGTCCCGACTGCGGACAGCCCGTGGAAATGGTCGTCCGGCGTCACAAGACGCTGGGCGCGTGGGTCCCCACATGGGTACCCGGTCCCTGCCGGAACCCCGACTGCGCGGCGCACTCCGAAGGCGCCGCCGAGCAGCACCACGACCGGCCCGCCCGGCCCGGACAGCCCGACGCGTCCGGTGGTCCCACCCCGCCCGGGAGCCCGGTCGCGTCCGGCGGACCCGAGAAGACGACCGCGACCGAATCCTGACCGGCGGCGAGAAGCGGCTCCGCCCCGGACCGTACGCTCGCCGTATGTCCGAACACGCGTACATCCTCCACCTCACGGAACGCTCGCTCTGGGAGGCCGCCCGCGAGCGCGGCGCCTACGAGATCTCCACCCGTGGCCGCACGCTCCAGGAGGAGGGCTTCATCCACTGCTCGACCCGCGCCCAGCTCCCCAAGGTCGCCGGCTTCCTCTACGGCACCTACGACGGGCCGGACGATCTCGTGGTGCTGGTCGTCGACCCCGAGCGGCTGGACGTGCCGCTGCGCTACGAGGCGGTGGAGCCGGGCGGAGAGGAGTTCCCGCACGTGTACGGGCCGCTGCCGGTCGGCGCCGTGGTCGACGTGGAGCGGTGGAGGTGACGCGGCGGCGGTCATGGCGGTGGATCGTGGCGGCCTGGCTGGTGCTGGTGGCCGTCGCGGGCGGGGCGACGCTGTGGCTGCAGGACACGGGACGGCCGCAGGGGCGGTTCGGCTGGGAGAACGCGACGCCGGGCACGTCGCCGACGGAGTGCCCTCTGCCCTCGCCCGCGGACGGAAGCGTGGACGTCGCCTGCTTCGTCAGCGGGCGCTGAGCGCCCCCGTGCCCGGATCGCGGGCCGTCAGGCAGTAGACGCCACCCGCCGGGTCCCGCATCACCGTCCAGTGGGCGCCGTCGGCGACGAAGACGGCGCCCAGTTCCTCGTGCCGGGTGCGGGTCGCCGCGATGTCCGCGCAGGCGAGGTCGACATGGGCGGAGGGCGCGCGTTCCTCGCCGAGCCGCTGCAGCAGGATCCGGACGGGCAGCCCGGCCGGGGGCCGCAGTACGTGGAACTCGGGGCGCGAGCCGGGCGCCGACGCCCAGCCGTCCAGCAGGGCGCCGAAGAAGGCGACTTCGGTGTCGAACGCGGAGGGCGGCAGGTCCAGGCAGACCTGGTCGAGCCGGCTTCCGCGCACCACGGGCGGCCGGACCGACTCCCCGGCCCACGGCACCACGCAGAACGGCACCCCCGCCGGCGTACGCAGCACGGCCCACCCGTCGTGCTCGGCGACGAGTCCGGCACCGTGCCCCAGCGCGTCCGCCACGAACCCCCGTACGTCGTCCACGGCGAAGTCGAGATGCGCGCCCCCGGCCCCCGCGCCGACCCCCTGCACCTTCACACAGGCGTCCGCACCACCGCCCGGCACCAGGGTCACGAACTCGCCCCGCTCGCCCCGGAACTCGGACAGCCCGCTCTCCGTGACCGCCGCCCAGAAAGTGTGGGCCCGCTCGAACAGGGCGGCGGGTCGGTCGACGAAGGCGTAGGTCCAGCGGATGCTCATGGGGTGATCGTAGGACGGGTCGCCGCTCTCACCGGGACGGCATCCGCTCGTACACCGTCACCCGCCTCCCGCGCACCTTTATGTCCACCTCGGTGAACTACCGCTTCAGCACGGCGGACTTGACCTCGTCCCGGCGTGCCGACACCGGCCGGACCACCGCTGCGGCGTCCGTCACCAGCAGGATCCGCCGCTGGGCCGGCATCGTGGACCGTATCCGGGCGGGCGACGCCTCCTCGCCCTTCAGCGTCCCGGACTCCACCGGACCGCGCGCCGGCGCCATGTCCCCCACGCCCGCGAAGGCGTCCGGCGAGACCAGCGCGGTGTCCCGCCGGTCCGCCGGCACGAACACCATGGCGTCGCCCTGGGTGAGCACTCTCACGGCCCCTCGGCGGAACCCCGGGCCATGCGGGTGAACCGACACCGAAGGGGCCCGTCCGGCGAACCGGCCGAGCCCCTTCGGAGGTCGGGAAACGACAAAAGGCCTGGGTTCAGGCCTTCTTGGTCTCCCAGAAGATCTTGTCGATCTGGGCGATGTAGTCCAGAGCCTTCTGGCCCGTCGCCGGGTCCGTCGACGCCTTGGCGGCCGAGAGGGCCTTCAGGGCGTCGTTGACCAGCTGGTGCAGCTCCGGGTACTTCTCGAAGTGCGGGGGCTTGAAGTAGTCGCTCCAGAGCACCGAGACGTGGTGCTTGGCCAGCTCGGCGCGCTGCTCCTTGATGACGGTGGCACGCGCCTGGAAGTGCGGGTCGTCGTTGGCGGCCATCTTTTCCTGGACGGCCTTCACCGACTCCGCCTCGATGCGGGCCTGGGCCGGGTCGTACACACCGCAGGGCAGGTCGCAGTGTGCGCTGACCTTGACCTTGGGGGCAAACAGGCGGGAAAGCATGGAGCATTCCTTCCTCGTGATCGTCTTCTCAGGTGGGACATTACTCCCTGCAAGACCGGATTTCGCGAGTGCCCCCGTGGGCTTAGGACAAAAGTCCAGGGTGAGACTGAGACTGGTGGAGGACCGTACCGGGGAGGTGCCGGGGATGCCGGAGTTGTCGCAGGAGACCGAGCGCGGGCGGGCCGGGCGGCCCTTCGGGTGGGCCGAGGTGACCGGTCCCTCCATGGTGCCCACGCTGTACCACGGCGATCTGCTCGTCGTGTCGCACCGGGGCCGGACCCGGCCCGGTGACGTCGTGGTCCTGCGCCATCCGTTCCAGCAGGACCTGCTGGTCGTCAAGCGCGCGGCCGAGCGCCGGGACGGCGGCTGGTGGGTGCTGGCCGACAACGCGTTCGCGGGCGGCGACAGCACCGACTACGGCGTCGTCCCGGACGAGCTGATCCTGGGCCGCGTACGGCTGCGGGTGCGGCCGCGCAAGCCCGGTCAGCGCTCGCCGTTCGCGAGGCTGCGCTGGGCGCTCTCGGCGGTGCGGCCGGTGCTGGCCGACCGGTCGGCCTCCAGGCGTTTGCGCGCCCGGTAGGCGGCGACGTTGGCGCGGGTCGCGCAGCGGTCGGAGCAGTAGCGCCGGGAGCGGTTGGTCGAGGTGTCCAGGTAGGCGTTGCGGCAGGGCGCCGCCTCGCACAGCCCCAGCCGGTCGACGCCGTACTCCGTCAGATGGAAGGCCAGGCCCATCGCGGCGATGGCCGCGTAGCCGGCGGTCGCGTTCGACGGATGGTCGGCCAGATGCATGTGCCACAGCGGGCGCCCGTCGTCGTCGCGGACGTCGTGCCCGGAGATCTGCGGGCTCACCGGGAACTCCAGGAGCAGGGCGTTCAGCAGGTTCACCGCGGTGGACTCGTCGCCGTCGTTCGCCGCCTCGAAGACCGACCGCAGGCGTGCGCGGACCGAGCGGAAACGGGTGACGTCCGCGTCGGTGGCGCGGCGGGCCGCCTCCTGGTGGCTGCCGAAGAGGTCGCGGACGGCCTCGACCGACGTCAGTGAGTCCTTGCCCCGGGCCGGGTCCTCGCTGTTGACGAGCCGGACGGCGTAGTCCGAGTAATAGGCCAGTTCCACTTGTAGTCCTTACGGAGACGTTCTATCGTCGTCGTGCGGTCGGGTAATGGTCGATCGTGGATCCAGGGTATTACGCAATCGTGCGACGGAGGGGCTCGATGACGGACATGGACACCTCGGCCACCGCGACCACCGCGACCACCGCGGACTGGGCCGCCTGGCAGCGCAGCTGGGACCGGCAGCAGGAGTGGTACATGCCGGACCGCGAGGACCGCTTCCGGATCATGCTCGACATGGTCGAGGCCCTGGTCGGCCCGGCCCCGCGCGTGCTCGACCTCGCGTGCGGCACCGGAAGCATCTCGGCACGGCTGCTCGCGCGCTTCCCCGAGGCCACCAGCACCGGCGTCGACCTCGACCCGGCGCTCCTGGCCATCGCCGAGGGGACCTTCGCGGGCGACGAGCGGATCTCGTTCGTCACGGCCGACCTCAAGGACCCCGACTGGCCGGCCCGGCTGCCGTACGACTCCTACGACGCCGTCCTGACCGCCACGGCCCTGCACTGGCTGCACCGTGAACCCCTCGTGGCCCTCTACGGTCAGGTCGCGGAGCTCGTCCGTGACGGCGGTGTCTTCATGAACGCGGACCACATGATCGACGACACGACGCCCCGGATCAACGCCGCCGAGCGCGCCCAGCGCCACGCCCGCATGGAACGCGCCAGGGCGGACGGCGTCCCGGACTGGTCCGAGTGGTGGCGGCTCGCGGCCCAGGACCCGGCCCTCGCCGAGCCGACGGCCCGCCGCTTCGAGATCTACGGCGACCACGCCGACGGCGACATGCCCCCGGCCGCGTGGCACGCCCGCGTCCTGCGCGAGCAGGGCTTCGGGGAGGCCCGGCCGGTCTGGTGCTCCCCGTCGGACACGCTGCTGCTGGCGCTGAAGTAGCACCCCGGGACATGACGAGAGGGGCGGTACGGATGACCCGTACCGCCCCTCTCCGGTGTCCTCGGTCAGAGCACCTTGGACAGGAACGCCTGTGTCCGCTCGTGCTGCGGGTTGGTCAGGACCTCCCGCGGATCGCCGGACTCGACGACCACACCGCCGTCCATGAAGACCAGGCTGTCGCCGACCTCGCGGGCGAAGCCCATCTCATGGGTGACGACGACCATCGTCATGCCGGACTCGGCGAGGTCGCGCATGACGTCCAGGACGTCGCCGACCAGCTCCGGGTCGAGCGCCGAGGTGGGCTCGTCGAAGAGCATCAGCTTCGGGTCCATCGCCAGCGCCCGGGCGATCGCCACGCGCTGCTGCTGGCCGCCGGAGAGCTGCGAGGGGTAGTTCCCGGCCTTGTCCGCCAGGCCGACCCGGTCGAGGAGCTCGCGCGCCCGCTCCCGGGCCTGGGCGCGGGAGACGCCCTTGACCTGGATCGGCGCCTCGATGACGTTCTCCAGGGCCGTCATGTGCGGGAACAGGTTGAACCGCTGGAACACCATGCCGATGTCCCGGCGCTTCAGCGCGACCTCGCTGTCCTTGAGCTCGTACAGCTTGTCGCCCTTCTGGCGGTAGCCGACGAGCTCGCCGTCGACGTACAGCCGCCCGGCGTTGATCTTCTCCAGGTGGTTGATGCACCGCAGGAAGGTCGACTTGCCGGAACCCGAGGGACCGATGAGGCAGAACACCTCACCCTGCTTGACCTCGAGGTCGATGCCCTTGAGGACCTCTACGGGGCCGAAGGACTTGTGGACGCCCTCGGCCTTGACCATGGCGGTCATGCGGTGCCTCCCGTCGACGAAGAGCGGTTGGACAGGGACAGCAGGTTCGCCTTGATCTTCTGGAACGGCGTCGCCGGCAGGGACCGGCTCGAACCGCGGGCGTAGTAGCGCTCCAGGTAGTACTGGCCGATGCTGAAGACCGAGGTCAGCAGCAGGTACCAGGCGGCCGCGAGGAACAGCATCTCGGCCGGGGCGCCGGAGGTCTGGCCGATGTCCTGGGCCGCGCGCAGCAGCTCGGGATACTGGACGACCGAGACCAGCGAGGTCGTCTTCAGCATGTTGATGACCTCGTTGCCCGTGGGCGGCACGATCACGCGCATGGCCTGCGGGATGACGATGCGGCGCAGCGTCTTCACATGGCTCATGCCGAGGGCGTGCGAGGCCTCCGTCTGGCCCTCGTCGACCGCGAGCAGACCGGCGCGGCAGATCTCCGCCATGTACGCCGCCTCGTTGAGGCCGAGTCCGAGCAGCGCCGTCAGGAACGGCGTCATGAAGTCGGACCACTCGTTCTTGTAGAACGGGCCGAGGTTGATGTACTCGAAGACCAGGCCCAGGTTGAACCAGACGATGAGCTGGACCAGGACCGGGGTGCCGCGGAAGAACCAGATGTAGAACCACGCGATGGACGAGGTCACGGGGTTCTTGGACAGCCGCATCACGGCGAGCAGGACGCCGCCGATGATGCCGATCGCCATGGACAGGACCGTCAGCAGCAGCGTCTTGCCGACGCCGTCGAGGATGCGGTCGTCGAAGAAGTAGTCCGGGATCGCGTCCCAGTTGATCTTGCCCTGGGAGAAGGCGTAGACGATCGCGGCCAGGATGGCGAGCGCCAGGACGGCGGAGACGTACCGCCCGTAGTGGCGGACCGGGATGGCCTTGATGGCCTCCGGACCGGCCGGCGGGGTGTCCGCCGCCCCGTCCTTCTTGTCGATGTCAGTCACAGGTGTTGCCTTTCAGTGCCCGCTGTCCGACGCGGTCACTTGCCGCCGTTGATGGTGGCTTCCTTCACGGCACCGTCCTCGACGCCCCACTTCTTGATGATCTTGTCGTACTCGCCGTTGTCGATGATCGCGTCGAGGGCGGCCTTGAGGGCGTCGCGCAGCTGGGCGTTGTTCTTGGCGACCGCGATGCCGTACGGGGCGGCCTCGACCTGCTCGCCGACCAGCTGGAAGTCGTTGCCGCCACCGGAGGTCTTCACGGCGTACGCGGCGACGGGGAAGTCGGACGAACCGGCGGCGGCGCCGCCCGCGCGGAGGCGGGTCTGGGCCTGCTGGTCGTTGTCGAAGGCCTCGATGGTGATGGTCTTGCCACCGGAGCACTTCTTGGCCTCGGCCTTGGCCAGGTCCTCGGAGACCGTGCCGCGCTGCACGACGATCTTCTTGCCGCACAGGTCCGACCAGGTCTTGATGTCGGTGTTCTTGCCCTTCTGGGTGTAGATCGAGACACCGGCCGTGAAGTAGTCGACGAAGTCGACGCCCTCACCGACCTTCTTGCCGGTGTCCGAGTCGATGCCCTCCTGGCGGTCCTTGGTGTCCGTCATCGCCGACATGGCGATGTCGTAGCGCTTCGAGCGCAGACCGGTGATCAGGCTGTCGAAGGTGCCGTTCTCGAACTCGAAGGTCACGCCGAGCTGCTTGCCCATGGCGGCGGCCAGGTCGGGGTCGATGCCGACCGTCTTGCCGGAGTCGTCCTTGAACTCGACCGGGGCGTACGCGATGTCCGAGCCGACCTTGATGACGCCCTTGTCGCGGATCGCCTGCGGCAGCTTGTCGGCGAGCGGTGCGGCGCTCTTCGAGCCCGTGCCCTCCGTGTTGCTGTCGGTCTGGTCACCGCAACCGGTGAGAATCAGTGCGCCTGCGACCGCGATCGAGCCGACCACTGCCAACCGGGAGCGAGCGGCGGTCGTACGACGGGTGGTGCGTGCGGTCATGGTGGGTTCCTCCGGCGGATGGGTGGAGTTGCCGATGGGGCGGGCACCTGCCGGTGACCGGCAGGGGCCTGTGTTCCTCAGGTCGACGAGAGCACACGCCTTCGAGTGTCGCGACCCTGTGTGATTACGGCATCTTGCCATTCGGACTGGGCCATTCAGGGCGCCCGCCATGTCAAAATCGGATAACGGGTTACCCCCGAACCGTCGCGGGCCGGTCCACCCTGGCCGCACCTTCTACGGGAATCCGCCCTTCCGGCCGGAAGATCTTCGGCGTTTCGCGGGATGCGGACCGGTCGTGTGTGGGGTACGTGAGGTTCGGTGACCTTCCATGGTGTTTGGTGATGATTGTCCGCCCATTTCGGCACGATTCACACCGGTGCCGCCCTCACGTCGTGTCCGATTCGTATCCATGGGTGAGGAAGCCTCCCCATGCGTCATGTGATCTTGCACGTATTGGACTCGTCGCGGCGCGGTCCGTCCGGTAAGAAGGTTCTTTACACCCCTCATCCGGGGCTCAGGGCGCGTGTGCGGCGCGCCCGTCGCGTATGGGCCGTACGTCGTACGTCGTACGTATCAACGAGCAGGGCCATACGCGTCCCCGCCCACTTCTCACCAGGAGTGGTCCCACCCTCAACCATGATCATTTAAGGGGTCAGACAAAGTGGCAGCGGAGATCGTCAATCCTCGCAGCGGGGGCAATACCGATCAGGACGGAGGGGTCGAGCCCCTCGATTCCTTCGATCCGGCATTCGCCCTGCACCGCGGCGGCAAGATGGCCGTGCAGGCCACCGTGCCGGTCCGCGACAAGGACGACCTGTCCCTGGCGTACACGCCCGGCGTCGCGAAAGTGTGCAGCGCGATCGCCGAGCAGCCGGAACTCGTCAACGACTACACGTGGAAGTCGTCCGTCGTCGCCGTCGTGACCGACGGCACGGCCGTGCTGGGGCTCGGTGACATCGGCCCCGAGGCCTCCCTCCCGGTGATGGAGGGGAAGGCCATTCTGTTCAAGCAGTTCGGCGGCGTGGACGCGGTCCCGATCGCCCTCGCCTGCACCGGCGTCGACGAGATCGTCGAGACCGTGGTGCGCCTCGCCCCGTCCTTCGGCGGAGTGAACCTCGAGGACATCTCGGCCCCCCGGTGCTTCGAGATCGAGCGCAAGCTGCAGGAGCGGCTCGACATCCCGGTCTTCCACGACGACCAGCACGGCACGGCCGTCGTGACGCTGGCGGCGCTGCGCAACGCCGCGCGGCTGACCGGCAAGGGACTCGCGGACCTGCGGGCCGTGATCTCCGGTGCCGGCGCGGCCGGTGTCGCCATCGCCCGGATGCTGGTCGAGGCCGGTATCGGCGATGTCGCCGTGGCCGACCGCAAGGGCGTCGTCTCGGCCGACCGGACCGACCTGACGGACGTCAAGCGCGAGCTGGCCGGGTTCACCAACAAGGCCGGCCTCACCGGCTCGCTGGAGTCGGCCCTGGCCGGCGCGGACGTGTTCATCGGCGTCTCCGGCGGCACGGTGTCCGAGGAGGCCGTCGCCTCCATGGCCGAGGGCGCCTTCGTGTTCGCCATGGCCAACCCGAACCCCGAGGTGCACCCCGAGGTCGCGCACAAGTACGCCGCGGTCGTCGCCACCGGCCGGTCGGACTTCCCGAACCAGATCAACAACGTGCTGGCCTTCCCCGGCATCTTCGCCGGGGCCCTCCAGGTGCGGGCCTCCCGTATCACCGAGGGCATGAAGATCGCCGCCGCCGAGGCGCTGGCCGGTGTCGTCGGTGACGACCTCGCCGCCGACTACGTGATCCCGTCGCCGTTCGACGAGCGCGTGGCTCCCGCGGTCACCGCGGCCGTCGCCGCCGCCGCCCGCGCCGAGGGTGTCGCCCGCCGCTGACCCCGGTGTCGACGAGAACGACCCCGCCCGGCTGTCCGGGCGGGGTCGTTCTCGTCGGCGGGTGCAGGCGGGGTGGCTTGTCTCTTTACCCGCCTGCTCCGCCGTCCGGGTGGCGGACGGGACCTGGCCCGGCGTGTCCCGCGAGGCCGCTCGCAGGGGCCCGGTGGCTTGGCAAGAGGGCGTGTCTCACAACGCCCCACCGTTCCGCCGGCCGGGCGCGGAGCCTATCGTCAAGGTCATGTTCGCCGTCTACGCCGCCCGAATCGACCGCGACCAGCCGCTCTCCGGCCTGGAGTTGGGGGACCGCCCGGCCCCCGAGGCCCGCCCCGGCTGGAGCACCATCGATGTCAGGGCCGCCTCCCTGAACCATCACGACCTCTGGTCCCTGCGGGGTGTGGGCCTCCCCGAGGAACGGCTGCCGATGATCCTCGGCTGCGACGCCGCCGGCGTCGACGAGGACGGCAACGAGGTCGTCCTGCACTCCGTCATCGGCCAGAGCGGGCACGGGGTCGGCCCCCGGGAGCCCCGCTCCATCCTCACCGAGCGCTACCAGGGCACCTTCGCCGAGCAGGTCGCCGTCCCGACCTGGAACGTCCTGCCCAAGCCCAAGGAACTCTCCTTCGAGGAGGCCGCCTGCCTGCCCACCGCCTGGCTGACCGCGTACCGGATGCTGTTCACCAACGCCGGTGTACGGCCCGGTGACTCGGTGCTGGTGCAGGGCGCCGGCGGCGGTGTCGCCACGGCCGCGATCGTCCTCGGCAAGGCGGCCGGGCTGCGCGTCTTCGCCACCAGCCGGGACGAGGCCAAGCGCAAGCGTGCCCTGGAGCTGGGCGCCGTCGAGGCCGTGGAGTCGGGGGCCCGGCTCCCGCAGCGCGTCGACGCCGTGATCGAGACGGTCGGCGCCGCCACCTGGTCGCACTCCGTGAAGTCGCTGAGGCCGGGCGGCACGCTGGTCATCTCCGGTGCCACCAGCGGCGACCGGCCCTCGCACGCCGAGCTCACCCGGATCTTCTTCCTGGAGCTGAAGGTCGTCGGCTCCACCATGGGCACCAAGGACGAGCTGGAGGACCTGCTGTCCTTCTGCGCCGCGACCGGGGTGCGCCCGGTGATCGACGAGGTGCTGCCGATGGACCGGGCCCGTGAGGGCTTCGAGCGGATGGCGTCCGGCGAGCAGTTCGGAAAGATCGTCCTCACCAACTGACCTTTGGCGTCGCGCCTTTCACGGCGGGTCCGGGCTCGGCTCAGGACCCGCCGTTCTTCATGCCCCCGCACCTGCATGTCAACCAGGGTTGACATCGCCCGGCCTGTCAACCAATATTGACATCATGACCGAGGCAACGGATCTCGCCGAGCGGGCGGGAGATCGCGATCCAAGGGTGGGCCTGCGGGCCGTCGCCGCCCTGCGCCGGCTGCTGGAACAGCTGGAAGCGGTGCAGGTGCGCAGCGCGCGCAACCAAGGGTGGTCGTGGCAGGAGATCGCCGCGGAGCTCGGGGTCAGCAGGCAGGCCGTCCACAAGAAGCACGGGAGGCGTTGATGTTCGAACGGTTCACGAAGGACGCCCGCGCGGTGGTGACGGGCGCGGTCGAGCACGCCGAGCGGGACGAGGCGCCGGTCGTCGGGCCCGAGCATCTGCTGCTCGCGCTGCTGGACCGGGAGGGCGGCCGGGCGTCGTTCGCCCTGGCGTCGCTCGGCGGCGGCGCATGGCTGGACTCGGTACGCCGGGCGCTCGGCGAGGCCCGCCGGCGGGGCGGGCTGTCCCAGGCCGAAACCGACGCGCTCGCCGGACTCGGGATCGACGTCACGGAGATCGTCGCCCGGGTCGAGGAGGCGCACGGCGTCGGGGCGCTGGCCGGGGACCGCCGCGGCCGGGGCGGCTGGTCCGGGCACCGCCCGTTCGGCAAGGACGCCAAGGATGTGCTGACGCGGTCGCTGCGCACGGCGGTCGCCCGCCGGGACCGGTACATCGGCGACGAGCATCTGCTGCTGGCCCTGACCAGCCGCCCCGGAGTCCCCGCCGAGGCCCTCGCCGACCACGGCGTGACCCATGAGTCCGTCACCCGGGTGCTGTACGGCGGACCGGAGTCCAAGGCCGGCTGAGGGGCGCTGCGGGGAAGGCCGGGCCGGGCGGTCGGGCCGTACCGCCCGGCCTGCGTCAGGACTTGGGTGCCCGCAGCACCGCGCCGATATGGGCCGCCGCAGTCGACAAGTGGCGCCGTACGTCCCGGAACTGGTCCGGCGTCACACCGTGGTCGCGGGCCGCGTCACGGATGTCGTCGCGGAACCGGTCGAGCAGCCGGTCCAGGTCGCGGGCCGGGTCGCCGGTGCCGGTCTCATGGGCCCAGGTGGGCTCGTAGCCGGCCGGGAAGTCCTCGGGGGTCTCGGAGTACTCGGGGGGCCGGGTGTACTCGGCGGCGGGGGCGTGCTCGCCTGCCGGGGCCTGTCCGGCCCGGTCGGTCCCGGGGGAGGGGGCGCCCGGGCGGCCGAAGCCGAAGTCCCGGCCGAAGCCCTTGCCGAAGTCGCCGAACTCCTTGGTCAGTTCCGTCAGGCCCTCGCGCAGCCCCGTCGGCCAGTCGCCCCGGGCGAAGTGGTCCTGCACATGCTCCTGGACCCGGCGGGCGATGCGCTGGACCTCCTCCTGGGCCTGGGCCCGGGCGCGGTCCTGCGCCTCCTTGGCCTGGCGCCGGGCGCGCTGGGCCTCCTCGCGGGCGCGCCGGCTCTCGTCCTTGGCGCGGCGGGCCTGCTCCTTCCACTCCTGTTTGGCCCGGCGCATCTCCTCCTTGGCGGCCCGCCAGGCCTCCTTGTCGGTGACGTCCGAGAAGTCGCCCGAGGGGCTCTCCGCCCCGGAGCCGCCCTTGCGGGCCTCGGACGCGGCGGCCCGCATCTCGCGCCGCAGATCACCGGCCGCGCCGCGCACATCGGCCTGCATCTCGGCGGCCAGCTCGGCGACCGACTCCCGGATCTCCAGCTCCAGATCGGCCAGTTCACCGCTGCGGTCGGCGAGTTCGGCGCGGCCCGCGTCCGTGATGGCGTACACCTTGCGGCCGCCCTCGGTGGTGTGGGTGACCAGGCCCTCCGCCTCCAGCTTGGCCAGACGGGGGTAGACGGTGCCGGCGGACGGCGCGTACAGCCCCTGGAAGCGCTCCTCCAGGAGGCGGATCACCTCGTAGCCGTGGCGGGGCGCCTCGTCCAGCAGCTTCAGCAGATACAGGCGCAGGCGGCCGTGGGCGAAGACGGGGGGCATGTCAGAGCACCTTCTTGTCGGTCGTGCCGTCGGCCGGGCGGGAGGTGGGGGCGTCGGTCGGATCGTCGCCCTGGCCGGAGAGGGGATTGTCCCCCGCTCCGGCCCCGGGTCCGCCCACCGGGTCCCCGGCCGGGCCGGGCTCCTCATCCACCCATGACTCGTCCTCCCGGGGCGGTCGGCGCAGCAGGGCGATGGAGCCGGAGACCGTCGTCGCCCGGAGCTTGCCGGTGCCGGCGCCCAGCCGGCCGGTGATCTTGTGCGCGCCCCACTGGCCGTGCACGCGGAGGTCGTCGAAGGCGTTGGAGATGGTGCCGCTCGCGGTGTTGGCCTCGACGTCGGCGTCGGCCGGGGCGGGCAGCCGTATGGCGATCTCGCCGGAGACGCTGGTCAGCCGGACGTCCGTCGGGCCGTCCGGGTCCAGGTCGACGATCATGGACCCGCTGACCGAGTCGGCCTTCACGGACGAGGCGGCGCCCTCGACGACCGTCAGATCGCCGGAGACCGAGTTGAAGCGGAGGTCGCCGGTCACGGCCTGTGCCTCCAGGTTCCCGGAGACTGTGTCCGCGCGGACCGGCCCGGACAGGCCGACCAGCGTGGTGTCGCCGGTCACGCCCTTCACCATGGACCGCCCCCGCAGGCCGGAGACGAACGCGCTCGCGCCCACCACCCCCACCTCGACACAGGTGTCGGCCGGCACCGCCAGGGAGACCACCGCGCTGCGGCGCCACCCCTTGCGGTCCAGCCATTTGAGGAACCCCTTCCAGGGCAGGTCCTCGTAGGCGACGGTCAGGACGCCGTCCCGCTGGGTCACCACCAGGGGCGGGCCCTCGATCTCGGAGACCTCCAGGCGTGCGGAACCCTCCTCGGTGCCCACCACGTTCACCGTTCCGTTGACGACGCGGACGTGCAGGTCGCGCACCGGCTCCTCGAAGGTGAGTTTCCTGGGCTCCGTGACGGACCACTCGGGCATGGTGCGGACCTCCTGACCGGCCGGACGCGGCCGCACGGGCCGGACCCGGACACGACACGCCATATCGCGTCTTCCGTAAAACACGATATATCGCGGGCAGGGAAAGTCAAGGCACTCGTTCTGGTGATCACAAATCTCGCTGACCGGGCAAACCGGCCTAGCGTGGGGGCATGTCGACGGAACAGTCCCGGTCCGCCCGCGAGGCCCAGCCGGCCCCGGGCGCCCTGCTCCTGTGCCGGGCGGAACCCGATTCCGTCGCACCCGTGGCAAGGCTGCTGCGCGAGGACATGCTGCTCGCGCCGGCCGGCGAGGGGTGGAGTGTGCTCGTCCCCGAGGGCAGGCCCTGGCAGGAGGGCGGCGAGCCGGTCGACCGCGTCCTGTCCGGCTGGGCCCTCGCCCTGGCCGTCGGCGCCCCGTGGCCCGCCCTCGCCCTGTGGTGGGACACCGAGCGCGCCGGGTACTCCCTCGCCTCGGGCTTCCGCCGCCCGGTCGGCTACGAATGGCTCGCCGACGGCACCCCGGCCGGCGTCGACGAGGCCATGCACACCTTCGCCGCCCGCCTCGGCCTCGACCCGGTGCTCGACGAGCAGTCCCTCGACGAACTGACCCGCCCCGACCCGGCGTCCGACGCCCGCGCCCGCCTGCGCGGACTGCTCGCCGTCCTCCAGCGCGCGGGCGTGCACCTGCCCGACGGCCTCGCCCCCGGCGACAGCGCCGAACGGCTGCGCGCCGCCGCACGCGAACACCCGCACGTCCGCCCGACGGAGGGCGCCGCCCGGTCCGAGGACGACGCCGCGCCGCCGGCCCCTCTCGTGCCCTGGGCCGCCGCCGGGCCCTGGGCGCGTGCGCTCTCCCTGGCCCAGATCGCGGTCGGCCTGCCTCTCACGGCCTGGGGCCTGCACCGCCGCAGCGGCGGCTGGACGACCGCGGGCGCGCTCCTGCTGGCCCACGGCACACTGGGCCTCGCCTGCTGGCCCGTCAGCCCGCTGGACTGACGTGCACCGGCGTCCTCAGATGTCGTCGTCCTCGTCGTCCAGCCGGGCCAGCCAGGTCGCCAGCCGCTCCACCGGTACCTCGAAGTCGGGGTTCAGATCGACGAAGGTGCGCAGCTGCTCGGCCAGCCACTCGAAGGTGATCTCCTCCTCGCCGCGCCGCTTCTCCAGCTCTTCGATGCCTCGGTCGGTGAAGTACATGCAGTGAGGATATGTCCTGTCCGCCACGGCTGCGTGCCGGGCCGGGGCCGCTCGCCGACGGTTCCGTGACCCCGCCCCCGTCCCGGCAGTTCTCGGGACGGCGCGCGGTAGTCCCATCCCACGGAGACGGAACGACATGAGTACGCACTTCGACCCGGTACCCCTCGTCGGCACGGGAGTTGACCCGGTCGCGGACATCGAGGACTGGCTGGCCTCGCCGCCCGTGCGCGCCCTGGTCGAGGCGTTCGCCCGCACCGACCAGGACCATGAACTCGCCCGCGACCTGGCGGCCCGCAAGGGCGACGCGGCCGAGCGGCTGGCCCGGCTCGACGTGTTCACCCGCCGCTGGGACACCCGGCGCGGCAGGGAACGCAATCTCGCCGACGACCTGCCCGTACGCCCCGAGCAGCAGCAGCTCGTACGGGCCGCCGCCGAGGCTCTCGGCCTTTGTGGCGGCACCCGGCTGCGCTACGGCCACTACGAGCACGTGCTGGTCCTCGGCGGCCTCATCCGCGCCTGCCTGGCCCGCACGGCGTACGCCGCCCATCTGATCCGCACCGGACGGGTGACCGCCGGCTCCGTCACCGCCCTCGGCGGCCACCGCCCCTTCGTGGGCGACGAGTTCGAGCTCGCCGCGCTCGCCGGGGCACCCGAGCTCGGCGAGGAGTACGAGGCCCTCGACTTCGGCACCCGCCGCGCCTTCGGCCTGCAGACGCCCGAGTCCGTGGCCGGTGAGGAGTCCGAACTGCCCGGCGGCACCTGGGCCGTCCGCACGTACCGTACGCCCGGGCGGCTGCCCGTCCGGGTGGTCGCCGCCCCGTCGAGCCGGCCGGAGCGGCGCCGCGCGGACACCGCGGACAGCTACGCCTTCTTCGCCGAGCGGGTCGCCGAACTGGGGCCGGGGGACCGGCTGTTGCTGGTGACGACCGCGCTCCACGTGCCCGCCCAGCACGCCACCGCCGTACGGATGCTGCAGCTGCCCTTCGCCGTGGAGGTGGACACCGTCGGCATCGAACCGTCGAGGGCACCCGAGCCGGCCCGGCGCCCGTCCGGGGCCACCGCCTATCTGCTGGAGATCCGGTCGACCGTACGCGCCCTCGCCCAGCTCCACGCAGCCCTGCGCTAGAAGACGCCCGCAAGCGGACGCCGGAAGGCCCGGCTCCGAGTCGAGGGACTCGGAGCCGGGCCTTCCGTCCGGGCTCTCCTACGGCGGTCCGCAGGCTCAGGCCTCGAACACCTCACGCACCAGCTGCTCCTGCTCGGCCTGGTGCCGCTTGGCGGAACCGACGGCCGGGGACGAGGAGTGCGGACGCGAGATGCGGCGCAGGCGCTCGCCGTGCGGGACGTCGGCACCGACCGCGAGGTCCAGGTGGTCGATCAGGTTGAGCGCGATGAACGGCCACGCACCCTGGTTCGCCGGCTCCTCCTGGGCCCACAGGTACTTCTCGGCGTTCGGGTACTTCTTGATCTCCGCCTGGAGCTCGGTGCCCGGCAGCGGGTACAGGCGCTCGATGCGGATGATCGCCGTGTCCGTGACGCCGCGCTTCTTCCGCTCGGCCTCCAGGTCGTAGTAGACCTTGCCGGCGCAGAAGACGACCTTCTTGACGGCGGCCGGGTCGACCGACGCGTCGCCGATGACCGGCTGGAACTGCCCGGTGGTGAACTCCTCCGCCTTCGACGCGGCGGCCTTGAGGCGCAGCATCGACTTCGGGGTGAAGACGACCAGCGGCTTGTGGTGCGGGTTGTGCACCTGCCACCGCAGGAGGTGGAAGTAGTTCGACGGCGACGTCGGCATGGCGACCGTCATGTTGTTCTGCGCGCACATCTGGAGGAAGCGCTCCGGGCGGGCCGAGGAGTGGTCCGGACCCTGGCCCTCGTAGCCGTGCGGCAGGAGCAGGACCACACCGGAGGTCTGGGCCCACTTCTGCTCGGCCGACGAGATGAACTCGTCCACGACCGTCTGCGCGCCGTTGACGAAGTCGCCGAACTGCGCCTCCCACATCACGAGCGCCTCGGGGCGGGCGAGCGAGTAGCCGTACTCGAAGCCCATCGCCGCGTACTCGGACAGCAGGGAGTTGTACACGTTGTACCGCGCCTGGTCCTCGGAGAGGTACTGGAGCGGCGTGTACTCCTCGCCCGTCTTGTTGTCGATGATCACCGCGTGGCGCTGGCCGAAGGTGCCGCGCTGCGAGTCCTGGCCGGCGAGCCGGACCGGGACGCCCTCGAGCAGGAGGGAGCCGACCGCGAGAGTCTCGCCCATGCCCCAGTCGATGGTGCCGTCCTCGACCATCGACGCCCGGCGCTGCAGCTGGGGCAGCAGACGCGGGTGGACGGTGACATGGTCGGGGATGTTGACCTGGGACTCGGCGATCCGCTTGACGACCTCCGTGGTCACCGCGGTGTTCACGGCGACCGGGAACTCGGCCTGCGGGTCCGTGGGCTCGGCGGCGGTCGGCTGCGCGGTGGCCTCGCGGACCTCCGTGAAGACCTTCTCCAGCTGGCCCTGGTAGTCCTGCAGCGCCTGCTCGGCCTCTTCCAGGGTGATGTCGCCGCGACCGATCAGGGACTCGGTGTAGAGCTTGCGCACCGAGCGCTTCTTGTCGATCAGGTCGTACATCAGCGGCTGGGTGAAGGCCGGGTTGTCCGACTCGTTGTGACCGCGGCGGCGGTAGCAGATGAGGTCGATCACGACGTCCTTGTTGAACGCCTGACGGAACTCGAAGGCCAGCCGCGCGACGCGGACGACGGCCTCGGGGTCGTCGCCGTTCACGTGGAAGATCGGGGCCTCGATCATGCGGGCCACGTCCGTCGCGTACATGGAGGAACGCGAGGACTCGGGGGCCGCGGTGAAGCCGACCTGGTTGTTGATGACGACGTGGACGGTGCCGCCGGTGCGGTAGCCGCGCAGCTGCGACATGTTCAGCGTCTCGGCGACGACACCCTGGCCCGCGAAGGCCGCGTCGCCGTGCAGGGCGATCGGCAGGACGGTGAAGTCCGTGCCGCCCTTGTTGATGATGTCCTGCTTGGCGCGGGCGACGCCCTCCAGGACCGGGTCGACCGCCTCCAGGTGGGAGGGGTTGGCGGTGAGCGAGACCTTGATCTGCTCGCCGTCCAGGCCGGTGAAGGTGCCCTCGGCGCCCAGGTGGTACTTCACGTCACCGGAGCCGTGCATCGACTTCGGGTCGAGGTTGCCCTCGAACTCGCGGAAGATCTGCGCGTACGACTTGCCGACGATGTTCGCCAGGACGTTCAGCCGGCCGCGGTGGGCCATGCCGATGACGACCTCGTCGAGGCGGGACTCGGCAGCCGAGTCCAGCACCGCGTCGAGCAGCGGGATGACGGACTCGCCGCCCTCCAGGGAGAAGCGCTTCTGGCCGACGTACTTCGTCTGCAGGAAGGTCTCGAAGGCCTCCGCGGCGTTCAGCCGGCGCAGGATCCGCAGCTGCTCCTCGCGCTCCGGCTTGGAGTGCGGGCGCTCGATGCGGTCCTGGATCCACTTGCGCTGCTTGGGGTCCTGGATGTGCATGAACTCGATGCCGGTGGTGCGGCAGTACGAGTCGCGCAGCACGCCGAGGATGTCGCGCAGCTTCATCAGGGACTTGCCCGAGAAGCCGCCGACCGCGAACTCGCGCTCCAGGTCCCACAGGGTGAGGCCGTGCTCGGTGATGTCGAGGTCGGGGTGCTTGCGCTGGCGGTACTCCAGCGGGTCGGTGTCGGCCATGACGTGGCCGCGGACCCGGTAGGAGTGGATCAGCTCGAAGACCCGGGCGGCCTTGGTGACGTCGTCGTCGTGGCTGGCGTCGATGTCCTTGAGCCAGCGGACCGGCTCGTAGGGGATCCGCAGGGCCTCGAAGATGTCGTCGTAGAAGCCGTTCTCGCCGAGCAGCAGGTTCGCGACCTGGCGCAGGAACTCGCCGGAGGCGGCGCCCTGGATGACCCGGTGGTCGTAGGTCGACGTGAGCGTCATGACCTTCGAGATGCCGAGCTTGTTCAGGGTGTCCTGCGAGGTGCCCTGGAACTCCGCCGGGTAGTCCATGGCGCCGACGCCCATGATCACGGACTGGCCGGGCATCAGGCGCGGCACGGAGTGCACGGTGCCCAGGCCGCCGGGGTTGGTCAGGGAGACCGTGACACCGGTGAAGTCGTCCATCGTCAGCTTGCCGTCGCGGGCGCGGCGGACGATGTCCTCGTAGGCCTGCCAGAACTCGAAGAAGTTCAGCGTCTCGGCCTTCTTGATCGCCGCGACGACGAGCTGGCGGTCGCCGTTGGGCTTGACCAGGTCGATGGCGAGGCCGAGGTTGACGTGCGCCGGCTTGACGAGGGTCGGCTTGCCGTCCTTCTCGCCGAACGAGTAGTTCATCGACGGCATGGCCTTGATGGCCTGCACCATCGCGTAGCCGATCAGGTGCGTGAAGGAGATCTTCCCGCCCCGGGCCCGCTTGAGGTGGTTGTTGATGACGATGCGGTTGTCGAACAGCAGCTTCACCGGGACCGCGCGGACCGAGGTGGCGGTCGGCAGCTCCAGCGAGGCGTTCATGTTCTTGGCCACCGCGGCGGAGGGGCCGCGCAGCGTCACGAACTCGGGGCCGTCCGCGGGGGCGGCGGCGGGCTCGGCCTTCTTCGGCTGGGCCGGCTTGGCGGCCGGGGCCGCGGCGGGCTTCGCCGGCGCCGGAGCGGCGGGCGCGGCGGCCTTGGCCGGGGCTGCGGCCGCCGGCTTCGGGGCCGCGGGAGCGGGCGCCGGGACCGACGCGTCGGCCGGAGCGGTGGTGGTCTCCGCGGCCCCCGCGGCCGCGGTACCCGCCGGAGCCGGGGCGGCGGCAGCCCCCGGCTTGTAGTCGGCGAAGAAGTCCCACCAGGCGCGGTCTACCGAATTCGGGTCCTGGAGGTACTGCTGATAGATCTCGTCGACGAGCCACTCGTTGGCGCCGAACGCGGCAGCGGGGTTCTTGCCCGCTTGGTCCGCGTCGGTCGAGATGCTCGATGCGTTACTGGGGGACTGTGGCGACACGGCGGCAACCGCCCTCTTCCGCTTCACAAGGTGATGGACAGCGGGAATCAAGGCTACGCCTCCCCGGCCGGGAAGGTCAGGCCGGGCATGGTCATCGTCGTGTAAGTCACATCGGGAAGCGTGTTTCGGGCTCAGAAATGGCGGGAAACAAGCGGGGTTCCGCTTCTGCGGCACGTAAAGGGGATGGCGCGGCCGCGACCTGACGCGGCGACGGCGCAGGTCTGTACCTGATCACACGGCCCTGTCAGGCACGACGCGTGTGGATCTTGGCGCTCCGCTTCGAACTTTACGTCAACTTGGTACGGAAGGCTGCCCTGGAAGTGTGACAAGAATCCGGCAACCCCGCTCCGACTCGGCCACACCGATCCGGCCGCCATGGAGGTCCACCGCCCAGCGCGCGATCGCCAGCCCCAGTCCGGTGCCGCCGTCGCTGCCCGGGCCGTGCGGGCGGCTGACGGCGCCCCGGTTGAACCGCTCGAAGACCCGGTGCCAGTCCGAGCGCGGAATGCCCGGGCCCTCGTCCAGGACCTCCAGCTCCAGCGACTCCGGGTGCGGGCCGCGCCGCGCCTTGACCGTGACCCGGCCGTGCGGCGGGCTGTGCTTGATCGCGTTGTCGATGAGGTTGGCGACGACCTGGTGGATGCGCTCGGGGTCGGCGTGCGCGGTCAGCTCCGGCGGGGACACGTCGAGGTGCAGATGCACGTCCGTACGGGTGTGGCTGCCGGAGCCCGAGGTCATGCCCGCGCGCGCGGAGGCGACCATGTTGGCCTCCTTCAGCACCCCGGACAGATAGGGCCACACCTCGAAGCGCCGCATCCGCAGCGGGACGACGCCGTTGTCCAGGCGGGACAGGTCCAGCAGGGTCTCCACGAGCCGGCCGAGGCGCTCGGTCTGCTTCAGCGCCGTGCGCATCGTCTCCGGGTCGGCCTCGGCGATGCCGTCGACCACGTTCTCCAGGACCGCGCGCAGGCCGGCGATCGGGGTGCGCAGCTCGTGGGAGACGTTCGCGACCAGCTCCTTGCGCTGCTGGTCCTGGGCCTCCAGCTCGTCGGCCATGAGGTTGATCGTCCCGGCCAGGTCGCCCAGTTCGTCGCGGCGGCTCTCGCTGACCCGGCGCGTGTAGTCGCCCTGGGAGATGGAGCGGGCCACCGTGTTCATCTCGTCCAGCGGCGCGGTGAGCGAATGCGCCACGAACTGCGTGATGAGCAGCGTGGCGATCATCGAGAAGACCGTGATGAAGCGCAGCTCCGTCTGGGTGCGCACCGCGATCATCGACAGTCCGGTGGTGATCAGGACCGCGATGACGACGAGCGCGCCCAGCTTGGTCTTGATCGAGAACGGACGTACGCCGCCCCAGGGCTCCCCGGGGCCTCTCCGCGCGGCCGGACCGTCGCTCATGGCGTCGGCGTCTCCAGGGCGTAGCCCACGCCGTGCACGGTGCGGATGCGCTCGGCCCCGATCTTCCGGCGCAGCGCCTTGATGTGGCTGTCCACGGTGCGGGTGCCGGAGGCGTCCGCCCAGTCCCACACCTCGGCGAGCAGCTGCTCGCGCGAGAGGACCGCGCGCGGGGTGTTCGCCAGGCACACCAGCAGGTCGAACTCGGTCGGCGTCAGATGCACGTCCTCGCTGCGGACCCGCACACGCCGCTGCGCGTGGTCGATCTCCAGCTCGCCGAGGCGCAGGATGCCCGAGCGCGGCGTGGTGGCCGCGAGGGCGGCGCGCTCGACGCGGCGCAGCAGCACGTGCACGCGTGCCGCCAGCTCCCGCATGGAGAACGGCTTGGTCATGTAGTCGTCGGCGCCGACGCCGAGCCCGACCAGCATGTCCGTCTCGTCGTCCCGCGCGGTCAGCATCATGACCGGCACCGGCCGCTGGGCCTGCACCCGGCGGCAGACCTCCAGGCCGTCGAAGCCCGGCAGCATGATGTCGAGGATCAGCAGGTCGGGCTGCCAGGCCTCGGCCGTGTCGACGGCCGCCGGGCCGTCACCCGCGGTCTGCACGAGGAATCCCTCGGCGCGCAGACGGGCCGCGATGGCGTCCACGATGGTCGGATCGTCCTCGACCACCAGGACCCGGCGCTGTGCGCCGGGGGTCGCCGCCGTGCCGTTGTGGGAGGTGTGTGTCTGCTCCATCGCCCGCCCCAAAGTTGCTTTCCGGAATCCGTGGGGTGATCCCGCTTACTGGCTGTGCCTGCGCATGCTTGCGATTGACGCTTGAATGATCCGCGTCAGGGAAGCAGAGTACGGGGAGTCACCGTGCCAGGGCTATCCAGGTCGGACGGCGAGGTGCACGACGTCCGGAACGCCCCGGGCAACGGGGATCTCATCGGTACGCACCTGCTGGAATCCGGCATTGCGCAAGGTTTCTTCGAATTCCGGAGAGGGCTGAGCGGACCATACGGCCAGTACCCCACCCGGTGTCAACGCCCTTGCGCAGGCGGCCAGTCCGTCCGGTGAGTACAGGCTCTCGTTGCCGTCGGTGACGGTCCAACCGGGCCCGTTGTCGATGTCGAGGCAGAGCGCGTCGTACGTGGCGGATGTCTCATACACGTGGGTGACGAGATCGGTCTCCAGGATCGACGTCCGCGGGTCCGCGAGCGCCGCCCCGGAGAGGCCGGACAGCGGCCCGCCGAGATGCCAGTCGATGATCGCGCGCTCGCGCTCCGCGACGGTGATCCGCCCCGGCCGCGGGTCGGCCGCGGCGTGTGCGAGCGAGAACCCGACCCCGAGCCCGCCGATCAGGATGTGCGGCCGTGAACGGTCGCCCAGCGCGTCCAGCGCCGCGTCCACCAGCAGCCGCTCCGAGCGGCCGTCGGAGGTGTCCATCAGGAAGCAGCCGTTGGCGATGATCTGCAGCAGCTCCCCGTGCCGCCGCAGCACCACCTCCCCATAGGGGCCTTCGCGACGGTCCAGAACCACAGGCGTGTCGTACGAAGTGGACATCGGGCCATCCTGCCAGGGGGGAGGGGGCTGCGGTGAGCACCCGATCGCCGAGAGCGAACGCCGTGACCGCCTCCCGGGCGGGGACCGGCTCGGTCACCGTGCCGTCGGCTACGCACGCCGGGATTCCGGTGGCCGGGGACCGGCCGGAATAGCGGCCTTCGACTCGCCGCTTCCCCTGTCGACCCCGTGGATTCCACACGCCGGGTTCGCCGTCGATCGCTGTCAGCGAACGTGCCGGAGTGCCGGGAACAATCGGGCAGCCCCGAGCATTGAGTCGGCGTAACTCAACTTGACTGCCTAAGGGGAGATCATGGCTTCGACGTCCACACCGCTCACCCTGCCCGTGCTGCCGCTCGACGACGAGGTCGTGCTGCCCGGGATGGTGGTCCCCCTGGACTTGAACGACGCCGATGTGCGTGCCGCCGTGGAGGCCGCGCAGGCCGCCGCGCGGTCCACGCCCGGCAAGCCCCGGGTGCTGCTGGTGCCGCGTATCGACGGGACCTACGCGAGCACCGGGGTGCTCGGCACCGTGGAGCAGGTCGGCCGGCTGGCCGACGGTGATCCCGGTGCCCTGATCCGCGGCCGGGGCCGGGTGCGTATCGGCGCGGGCACCACCGGGCCGGGTGCGGCGCTGTGGGTCGAGGGCACGCCCGTCGACCAGAGCGTGCCCGATCCGCTGCCCGGACAGGTGGCGGAGCTGGTGAAGGAGTACAAGGCGCTCGCCACCGCCTGGCTGCGCAAGCGCGGTGCCTGGCAGGTCGTGGACCGGGTGCAGGCCATCGACGACGTCTCGCAGCTCGCCGACAACTCCGGATACTCGCCCTTCCTGACCACCGAGCAGAAGGTCGAGCTGCTGGAGACCGCCGACCCGGTGGCCCGGCTCAAGCTCGCCACGCAGCAGCTGCGCGACCACCTCGCCGAGCAGGACGTGGCCGAGACCATCGCCAAGGACGTCCAGGAGGGCGTCGACAAGCAGCAGCGCGAGTTCCTGCTGCGCCGCCAGCTGGAGGCCGTCCGCAAGGAGCTGCGCGAGCTGAACGGCGAGCAGGAGGGCGAGGAGTCCGACGACTACCGCGCCCGCGTGGAGGCCGCCGACCTGCCGGAGAAGGTCCGCGAGGCCGCGCTCAAGGAGGTCGACAAGCTGGAGCGGTCGAGCGACCAGTCGCCCGAGGGCTCCTGGATCCGGACCTGGCTGGACACCGTCCTGGAGCTGCCGTGGAACGAGCGCACCGAGGACGCCTACGACATCCAGGGCGCCAAGGGCGTGCTGGACGCCGAGCACTCCGGTCTCGAGGACGTGAAGGAGCGGATCACCGAGTACCTCGCGGTGCGCAAGCGGCGCGGTGAGCGCGGCCTCGGTGTCGTCGGCGGGCGGCGCGGCGGTGCCGTGCTGGCGCTCGTCGGCCCGCCCGGTGTCGGCAAGACCTCGCTGGGCGAGTCCGTCGCCCACGCCATGGGGCGCAAGTTCGTGCGTGTCGCCCTCGGCGGTGTGCGCGACGAGGCCGAGATCCGCGGCCACCGCCGTACGTACGTCGGGGCCCTGCCCGGCCGGATCGTGCGGGCGATCAAGGAGGCCGGGTCGATGAACCCGGTGGTCCTGCTCGACGAGATCGACAAGGTCGGCTCCGACTTCCGCGGCGACCCCGCGGCCGCGCTCCTCGAAGTGCTCGACCCGGCGCAGAACCACACGTTCCGGGACCACTACCTGGAGGTCGAGCTCGACCTGAGCGACGTCGTCTTCCTGGCCACCGCCAATGTGCTGGAGGCCATCCCGGAGGCGCTGCTCGACCGTATGGAACTGGTCCGGCTCGACGGCTACACCGAGGACGAGAAGGTCGTCATCGCCCGCGACCACCTGCTCCCGCGCCAGCTGGAGCGGGCGGGACTGAACGCGGACGAGGTCACCATCGACGAGGGCGCGCTGCGCAAGCTCGCCGGCGAGTACACCCGCGAGGCGGGCGTGCGCACCCTGGAGCGGTCCATCGCGCGGCTGCTGCGCAAGGTGGCGGCCCAGCACGAACTGGGCGAGCGGAAGCTGCCGTTCAGCGTCAGCGAGGACGAGCTGCGCGGCCTGATCGGCCGGCCGCACCACGTGCCCGAGTCGGCCCAGGACCCGGCGGAGCGCCGTACGGCCGTGCCGGGCGTGGCCACAGGTCTCGCGGTGACCGGCGCGGGCGGCGACGTCCTGTTCGTCGAGGCGTCGCTGGCCGACCCGGAGACGGGCGCGGCGGGCCTGACGCTGACCGGTCAGCTGGGTGACGTGATGAAGGAGAGCGCCCAGATCGCGCTGAGCTTCCTGCGCAGCCGCGGCGCCGAGCTGGAGCTGCCCGTCGCCGATCTCAAGGACCGGGGCGTGCACATCCACTTCCCGGCGGGCGCGGTCCCGAAGGACGGGCCGAGCGCGGGCATCACGATGACGACGGCGCTCGCGTCGCTGCTCAGCGGACGGCTGGTCCGTACGGACGTGGCGATGACCGGTGAGGTCTCGCTGACCGGCCGGGTGCTGCCGATCGGCGGCGTGAAGCAGAAGCTGCTCGCCGCGCACCGCGCGGGGGTCACGACCGTGATCATCCCCAAGCGCAACGAGCCCGACCTGGACGACGTCCCGGCCGAGGTGCTGGACAAGCTCGACGTCCACGCCGTGACCGATGTCCGCCAGGTGCTGGAGCTGGCCCTGTCGCCGGCCACCAGCGACGCGGCCCGGGAGGTTCCGGCGGCGGCGTGACGGACGCCGCCGGACAGGGCAGGGCCCGGGTCCCCAGGTGGGGGCCCGGGCCCTCCCCGTGCGGGGGCGTCAGCCGTTGGCCAGGGCCACGACCCGGTCGAGGGCGCCGTTGAAGCGGTCGTGGTCGCCGACGGTCGGGCCGGTCGAGGTGTACTGCCACATCGTGTAGTAGCTCCAGCCGGCCGGCAGTTCGCCCACGGACGCGGCGTACCGGGCGATCCACAGCGGGTTGGCCGAGGCGAAGGCGCTGGAGTTGCCGGTGCACTGCTTCCACCAGCTGGTCGCCGTGTAGATGACGGGGTCGCGGCCGGTGCGCGCCTTGTAGCGGTTCACGAAGTCGCGGATCCAGGTGACCATCCCGCTGGCGGACTTGCCGAAGCAGGCGTCGCCGTACGGGTTCCACTCGATGTCGAGGACACCGGGCAGGGTGCGGCCGTCGCGGGACCAGCCGCCGCCGTGGTCGACGAAGTAGTCGGCCTGGGTTGCTCCATTGGTGGTGTCCGGGGTCGCGAAGTGGTACGCCCCGCGGATCATGCCCACGTTGTAGGAGCCGTTGTACTGCTGGGCGAAGTAGGGGTTGGTGTAGTACGTCCCCTCGGTGGCCTTCACATAGGCCCACTTGACCCCGCTGGACCACAGGGTCGACCAGGCGACGTTGCCCTGGTGGCTGGAGACGTCGACACCCTCCGTCTGGGCGGCCAGGGTGCCGGCGGGGACGCCGGTGGTGCCGTCGTGCGCCGCGACGCCCATGCCCATGTAGGCGGAGCCGCGTGGCGGGGTGCCGCCGTCCCGCGCTGACGACGGCTGGGCGGTCAGGACGAGCAGGGCCAGGGCGAGTGCGAGGGTGAGCAGGAGTCCGGTCGGATACGGGCTGTGGGGGTGGCGCTGTTCGGGTCTGTGCACGGGCATAGCGTGCCTCCGAAGGCTCGGTGACGCATGGTGGGGAACGCGCACGGGTGTGGCGTGAGCATGTCAGCGGCATGCTCCGCGTACGACGCTAGGCAGCGGAATGACCAGGTGGAAGAGGGCCTGGCGGCTGCCGTTGGTCTAAGCCTGCGAAATACTGACGGAGCTGCGGCGATGACGCCGGTTGGCGGAAACTTTCACGGCCGGGAAAACGAGGCAGGGGCTGACGTGCACGAAGACGGCAACGGCGACGCGATGGCGCCCGGACCCGGTAGCTCCAGCGGTGGTATGGACCAGCCCGAGTTCCTGGACCTGGAACGCGAGTTGACGGTCCTCTTCCGGCGCGCCCGGGCCAAGCAGGGCGAGATGGCCCGCGAGGTCCACCCGGACCTGGAGTCGGCGGCGTACGGGCTGCTGGTCCGTCTGGACGAGTCGGGACAGCTGCGGGCCACCGAACTCGCCGCGTACATCGGCGTCGGCAAGGCCACCATGTCGCGCCAGCTGCGCGCCCTGGAGGACCTCGGCCTGGTCGCCAGGGAACCGGACCCGGCGGACGGCCGGGCCTGGCTGGTACACCTCACCGAGGAGGGCCGCCGCCGGGTCGCCAAGGTCCGCGAGGCCCGCCGGGCGAGCTATGTCGCCCAGATGTCCCACTGGGAGCGCGAGGAAGTGGCGGAGCTGGCCCGGCTGCTGAACCAGCTGAACCGGGGCATGGACCATTAACCGCCCCCGGCCGCCTCACAGCTCCACGTACACGACCGTCGCGTCGTCGTGCCGCTTGCCGCGCCCCGGGTGCGTCCGCTCCAGCGCGCGTACCCGCTCCACCAGCGCCCCCGCGCCCTTCTCGCGGACATAGCCGAGGCAGTCGCGCCAGTCGCCCTGCCGGAAGCGCTCCACCCAGCGGGTCGCCCCGTCCGTCAGCGCGGCCAGGGTGCGCACCTCGTCGCGCGGCAGCGCCCCCGTCACCGCCCGTTCCGCCACCGCCGGGTCGGCGGCCGCCGTGAAGAAGCCGCCCTCCTTGTTGCGCAGATACGTGTCGACATGGGCGTGCGTCGCCAGCGCCGACGCCGGCAGCCGGTCCAGTCGGTCGTCGAGGCAGGGCGTCACCGTCCCGTCGTGGGACTCCACCAGCAGGGCCGAGTCGGACAGGACGAGGTGCTCCACCGCCCCGGCGGACCACCGCGCGAGGACGACGGTTGCCTGGGGCGTGCGCGGGTGAGAAAGGTCACAAGTCCCCGCGTGGGCCTCGGCGGTGCGCGCGATCGCCCGGGCCAGCACCTCCGCGAGGGGCACATCGGGGAGGGAAACGGTCAGTTCGGTCAGGGCCCCGCCGAGCCGTGCGGTGAACCAGTGGACGGAGTGCACACACCCCGCCCCGTCCCGCGGCGGCGTCACCCCGTCCAGGACGACGAGGGCCCCTCCCCGCCCCGAAGCGGGCAGGGCCACACTCGCGAAGTCCTCGTTGGCGCGGTCCGGATCGCCCGACTCCGAAACTAGCTCTGTGCGCATCCGGCCAGTCTGCACGAGCCCTTCACAAGGTCCCGCCCAGGGGCGCGACTTCCGCCGGACCGTCACGGCGACGCAGGTCACCCGCCTGATTTGAGAGGAATGCATCACTCCGGCAAGACGTGGCGGCGAATACTGCCACCGCCCGCCGCAGACGTCCAACCGGCCCACCGCGCAGGGTCCTGGCACCGGCCACGGGAACTTGCCCGCCAACTCCCCTCCGGGGTTCACTCCTTCGGGTGGCGGGTCAGGTGATGCCGGACCGTCGCCCACCGGCACTGGGAGGGTCGGGGACCGGTGAGGGCCACCCCGGGCGCGAACCCAGTCGCGAGCTTGGGGGAGGGGTGTACGTACGGTCGACGGAAGTTGACCCGACGTCATCCGGACCCATGGGTACCACGAGTCAGGAATGCGAGCACCGGTGCAGAAGACGCGGCCTCGTCGCTCAGGCAAGCAGACGGCCTCCGCAGGAGGCGACCAGCCCACCCCCGGCACCGCCGAAGCCCCCGCCCCCGCAGGCAAGGGGCGCCCGACCCACGTACGGAACCGGCTGATCGTCGCCGTGGCCGTCGTCGCCGCGGCCATCGCCGGCGCCGGCGTCCCCTCGATCGTCACCGCCTCCGCGCAACTGCATGACACACAGAGCGCCGTGACGCTCGCCGAGCAGACCCAGGACGCGCTCACCCTCGCGCATTCCCTCGCCGACGAGCGCGACGAGGTCACCTCCTACATCGCCGCGGGCCGCCCCAAGTCCAAGGCGCCCAGCGAGCAGCGCAGCGCCCGGGTCGACCGGCAGGTCGAGGAGCTGCGCGCCGACACGGACACGCCCGCCGGTCTGCGCGACGACCTCGAAGGCGTCGCCACGCTGCGCCGGTCCGCGCTCACCGGCAAGAGCACCGCCCTGGAGGCGCACGCCGCGTACACGGCGGCCATCGCCGAACTGCACCGGCTCGCCGAGCGCCTGGCCGAGGAGATGCCCTCGCGCGCCGGCACCGGCGCCCACGCGCTGGCCGAACTCGACACCGCGGTGCAGCAGGCCGCCGCCGCGCGCGGGCTGCTGCTCGCCGCGCTGAGCGTGCCGACCACCACCCAGACCGTCGTCGACCCGCTCACCGGTGTCGCGACCACGCGGAAGACCTCCTCGGACGCGGACGCCAAACAGCGTGACGCGCTCGCCACCGCCGCCCAGCAGGCCCGGCTGCGCTCCGACGCGGCCCTTGCCGACTTCCGGGACACCGCCGCGCCCGCCGCGCGCGCCTCGTACGACTCCACCGTCACCGGTCCCGAGGTCGACACCGCCGAGCGCTACCTGGTCGCCCTCACCGACCAGCCCACGCTCAGCGACCGGGACCTGGAGACCAACACCCGCCGTGCCTCGGCCGCCCTCTCCGCCCGCGTCGACTCGATGCGCGGCGCGGAGTCGGCCCTCTACGACCGCCGCACCAAGGCCCTGGAGCAGCTCCGCGACGACGACGTCACCGCGCTGGAGATCCACATCGCGATCCTCGGTGTGCTGATGCTGCTCGCCGTGGGCGTGGCCACCGGCATGGCCCGCGGCCTCACCCGCCCCCTCGCCGTACTGCGGCTCGGCTCCGCCCGGCTCGCGGGCGCCGCCGACCCGGCCGCCGAGGAACCCGTGCGGTTCACCGGCCGCAGGGACGAGTTCGCCCAGGTCGTCGACTCCGTCAACGCGCTGCACACGCGGGCCGCCGCCCTGAACGAGCGCATCGCCACCCTGGAGTCCGACCGCAAGCACCTGGTCGGGCAGCGCCAGAAGATGGCCGACGCCCGCGAGGACCTGCGCGGCGAACTCGCCGAGTCCACCGCCCAGCTGGAGCGGCTGCGCGAGAGCATCGGCGGCACCTTCGTCAACCTCGCCCTGCGTACCCTCGGCCTGGTCGAGCGGCAACTCGGCGTGATCGAGGGCCTGGAGGAGCGCGAGCAGGACCCCGAGCGCCTCGCCACCCTGTTCAAACTCGACCACTTCGCCACGGTCATGCGCCGGCACAGCGAGAACCTCCTCGTGCTGGCCGGCACCGAGCACGTGCAGCAGCACGCCGGACCGGTGCCGCTGGTGGACGTCGTCCGCGCCGCCGTCAGCGAGATCGAGCGGTACGAGCGGGTCCGGATCGCCGCGCTGCCGCCGCACGCGCACGTGGCCGGCTTCGCCGCCGACGACCTGTCCCACCTGCTCGCCGAACTCATGGAGAACGCCACCTCGTTCTCTCCGCCGGACCTGCCCGTCGAGGTGTCCGGCTGGCTGCTGGAGAGCGGCGAGGTGATGCTCTCCGTGCAGGACGAGGGCATCGGCATGGCGGGGGACCGGCTGACCCGGCTCAACACCCGTCTCGCCGAGTTCGACCCGGAGGCCACCTACGACCAGGAGGGCGAGGACGGGCTGGGTCTCGGCCTGTACGTCGTCGCCCGCCTCGCCCATCGGCACGGCGTCCGCGTGCAGCTGCGCGAGCAGAAGCAGGGCGGGGTCGCGGCCGTCGCCGTCCTGCCCAAGGGTCTGCTGGCCGCCGCGCCCACCGCCGCGGTCCCCACGGAGTCACCGCGCCGCACCGGCGGCCACACCTTCTCCCTGCCGGGCGCCGACGCCGAGGCCAACTCCAACCATCTGCCGGCCCGGCAGAAGGGCGCCGACCCGCTGGTGGCGCTGGCCGAGCAGGCCGTCGAGCGCAACGAGTCGGAGGCCGGGCCCGAGGAGGCCGGCGAGGAGCCGGAGGCGACCGAGCCCTCGGCCACCGAGCCCTCGGCCACCGAGCCCTCGGCCACCGAGCCCGCCGAGGCAGCCGCCGAACCGCACGTCCCCGCCCAGCAGTCGCCCGCCGAGACGACGATGGAGCTGCTGATCCCGGAGCCCGCCGCCGCCCCGGCCGAGGAGTCGCTCACGGAGCGGCCCGAGCGGACGGAGCTGCCCGAGCGCATGGAGACGCCCGAGCAGCCCGAGCGCCCCGACCCGTACGCCATCGGCCCCGACACCCACGAACGAGCCCGGGACGAGGTGGACGAGGACCCGGAGCCCGTCACCGACAAGGGCCTGCCCAAGCGCACCCCCCGGATCACGGCACCGACGGCCGCGCCGGTCCGCCGCAGCGGGGGCGTCGACGCCGAGGCCCTGCGCCGCCGGCTCGGCGGCTTCCGCAAGGGCGCGGAGGCCGGCTACCGCGACGTCCAGGCGGAGATCGCCGAACGCACCGGACAGAACAAGGCACCGGACACGCCCGCCGGAGCGAGCACCGAATCCGAAGCAGCCACGGGGGGCACAGTCGAGGAGGCAAGCAGTTGACCGCGCCCAGTACCTTCGGACTGAGCAGTGAAGCCCGCAACCTGCACTGGTTGTTGACGAATCTGGTCGAGGAGGTGCCGGGTATCCAGTCGGTCGCCGTCGTCTCCTCCGACGGCCTCCTGCTCCTCTCCTCCGACCAGGCACGCAACGCCGAGGCCCGCGAGGCGAGGCACGAGCGGCGCTCGGGCCCGCGCGGCTCCTCCGCCGACCTCGCCACCATCGTCTCCGGCATCGGCAGCCTCACCGTCGGGGCGGCCAAGCTGATGGAGTTCGGCGGGGTGAGGCACACCATGGTCGCCATGGACGAGGGCAGCCTCTTCGTCATGTCCATCAGCGACGGCTCGCTGCTCGGGGTGCACGGCTCCGCCGACTGCGACATGAGCGTGGTCGCGTACCACATGGCGCTCTTCGTCGGCCGGGCCGGACACGTTCTCACCCCCGAACTCCGCAGCGAGCTCCGGAAGTCGCTGGAGCCCGCGTCGGCAGGGAGCACCCGATGAGCAACGCCCCGAGGAACCGGCGACAGCTCCCCGTGCGCGGGGGTGACCGAAAACCGGCCCGTGTGCGGCCCTACTCGCTCACCGGCGGCCGCACCCGCTTCGGCCACGTCCTCCTGGTGGAGACGTTCGTGGCCGCGCTGGAGGCCCCCGAGGAGCGCAAGGAGCTGACGAACGGCTCGCTCAGCACCAAGGTGATGCCGGAGCTGAGGGCCATCGTCGAACTGTGCCGCCGGATGCGTACGGTGGCCGAGATCGCCGCGCTGCTGAAGATGCCGCTCGGCGTGGTCCGCGTGCTCCTCAGCGATCTCGCGGACCAGGGAAAGATCCGTGTGTACGGCACCGGAACCGGTCATGGCACCGGCCGTCCGGACCGGGCTCTGCTCGAAAGGGTGCTGAGTGGACTCCGTCGTCTTTGAGGACACCGACGAGGACCTGCGGTCCTGGCAGACGGACCGGGCCCGGGCCCCGATCGCCACGAAGATAGTCGTGGCGGGCGGGTTCGGCGTCGGCAAGACCACGCTCGTCACATCCGTCTCGGAGATCACGCCGCTGCAGACCGAGGCGCTGATGACCGAGGCGAGCGAGGAGACCGACGACCTCACCGCCACGCCCGGCAAGTCGACCACCACCGTGGCCATGGACTTCGGGCGGATCACGCTCGACGAGGACCTGGTGCTGTATCTGTTCGGCACCCCGGGCCAGCAGCGGTTCTGGTTCATGTGGGACGACCTGGTGCGCGGCGCGATCGGCGCGGTCGTCATGGCCGACACCCGGCGGCTGAAGGACTGCTTCCCGGCGCTCGACTACTTCGAGAGCTGCGGGCTGCCGTACGTCGTCGCGGTCAACCACTTCGACGGCAGTGAGCGGTTCGAACCGGAGGACGTGCGGGAGGCGTTGACGATCCCTCCGCACATACCTGTAATGATCATGGACGCGAGGCGCCGGATCTCGGTGATCGAGACCCTGTTGTCCCTGGTGGGGCACGCGCTGGACGTCACCCCCGAGTGAAACGCGGTTAGGAGCCCTCACCCGCATGCGGAAGATACTCGTCGTCGGGGCCGGCCAGTCCGGTCTCCAGCTCGCCCTCGGACTTCAGTCCCACGGGTACGAGGTCACCCTGATGTCCAACCGGACCGCGGACGAGATCCGCTCCGGGCGGGTCATGTCCACCCAGTGCATGTTCCACACCGCACTCCAGCACGAGCGCGACCTCCAGCTGAACTTCTGGGAGTCCCAGGCCCCGAAGATCGAAGGACTCGGCGTCTCCGTCGCCGCCCCCGGCTCCTGGGCCGAGGGCCCGGCCGCCCGCGCGATCGACTGGCTGGGCCGGCTCGACGGGTTCGCGCAGTCCGTGGACCAGCGGGTGAAGATGGCCGGCTGGATGGAGACCTTCGCCCAGCGCGGCGGCCAGCTCGTCATCCACGGCGCGGCCGTCGGCGACCTCGACTACTTCGCCCGCACCTACGACCTCGTGCTGGTCTCGGCGGGCAAGGGCGAGCTCGTCCAGATGTTCGGCCGGGACGCGGAGCGCTCCCCGTACAGCGAGCCCCAGCGCGCCCTCGCGGTCGCCTACGTGCACGGCATGGGCCCGCGCCCGGAGCACCCGGACACCGAGGCCGTCCGCTGCAACCTCGTGCCCGGCGTCGGCGAGCTGTTCGTGATGCCGACCCTGACGACGTCCGGACGCGCGGACATCCTGTTCTGGGAGGGCATACCCGGCGGCCCGCTCGACGTCTTCAACGGCGTGAAGGACCCGGCCGAGCACCTCTCCCTGACCCTGGAACTCATGGAGCGGTACCTGCCGTGGGAGTACGCCCGCGCCACGAAGGTGGAGCTGACGGACGCCGGCGGCACGCTGAGCGGACGGTACGCCCCCACGGTCCGCAACCCCGTCGGCACGCTGCCCGGCGGCGGCCTGGTCCTCGGCGTCGCGGACGTCGTCGTGGCCAACGACCCGATCACCGGCCAGGGCTCCAACTCGGCGTCCAAGTGCGCGGCGGCCTACCTCGCGTCGATCCTGGAACACGGCGACAAGGAGTTCGACGAGGCCTGGATGCGGGCCACGTTCGACCGCTACTGGGCCACGGCCCAGCACGTCACCAAGTGGACGAACGCCATGCTGGCCCCGCCCCCGGAGCACGTCCTGAACCTCATCGGCGCGGCAGGCCAGCTCCAGCCCGCCGCCGACCGCTTCGCCAACGCCTTCGACAACCCGGCCGACTTCGAGAACTTCTTCTACGACCCGGAGAAGACGGAGGCCTACCTGGGCTCGCTCGCGGGCGCCTGAGTCTTCCGGCCCGTACAGAACGACGGTGGCCCGCCCCCCGAAGGGGCGGGCCACCGTCGTATGTGTGAGCCTGATCAGGCGGCGGCCGGCGCCAGCTTCGGGTTCAGGCCGTACTTGTTCGCCTCCGGCTTGCCGTCGCTGGCCAGGAAGACCAGCAGGACGATGGCGCCGACGAGCGGGATGAGGGCGATGAGCAGCCACCAGCCGGAGCGGTCCGTGTCGTGCAGGCGGCGGACGCCGACCGCGAGCGAGGGCAGCAGGACGGCGACCTCGTAGACGATGGCGAGGACACCGGAGCCGATGGTGGCGAGGTCGATGACCATCAGCAGGATGTACGCGATCGTGTTGAAGAGCACGAACATCCAGTACTCCTTGCGGCGGGCGCGGCCGCTGAAGGTGGCGTACTTCTTGAGGACGTCGAGGTACCAGTTCATGGGTCCCCCCCAGGGACTAGATCGGGTGAAGGCCTGCTTGAAATGAACAGGCCAGCGGAATCTAGATGGCTTGTTCTCGCGGGTCAAAAAGTTATCGCGCAGCGTCTGATCGGTGATCATCTGTGGCTTGATAAAAGGCCACTTCGACTACTTTGAGCTGCGCGTCTTCGTCGTCGGCCGGACCGCGCCCAGGACCGGGTTGGAGGCGATCGGGGAGATCCTGACCTTCTCGCCGGGGCGCGGCGCCTGGACCACTTTTCCCCTGCCGATGTACAGGGCGACATGCGTGGCGTCGGGGAAGTAGACGACCAGGTCGCCGGGGCGCATTTCGGCCAGCGGGATCCGTTCGAGCCGGGCCCACTGTTCCTGGCTGGTGCGGGGGATACGGGTGCCGGCGTGCGCCCAGGCCCGCTGGGTCAGCCCCGAGCAGTCGTACGACTTCGGCCCCTCGGCGCCCCAGCGGTACGGCTTGCCCAGCTGGCGTTCGGCGAAGCGGATCGCCCGCCTGGCCCGGGCGGACGGCTTGTGGTCGTCCTGCGCGAGGGCGCCCGACGCCACCAGGTCCTTCTGCGCCTTGTCGACGCCCTTCTCCTCCAGTTCGGCCAGTTCGGCGAGCTGCTCGGCGGTGAGGGACGCGAGGAGTTCCTCCACCTCGCGCAGCCGCTTGCGTACGGTGTCCCGGTCCTTCTTCTGCCGGTCGGCGAGCGAGAGTCGGGTGTCCAGGGCGGCGCGGGCCCGGCGGGCCAGGCGGTCCGCCTCGCGTTCCGTGCCGGTCAGCCGGCCGACCGTCTCGGCGCGTTCGCGGGCCAGCAGGCCGATGACATGACTCTGGTCCAGGGCATGCTGGGGGTCGCGGGCCAGCAGCAGCCGTACGTACGGGGAGATCGCCGTGGTGTTCTGGTACTGCTGGCGGGCCAGCCGGCCGGCCGCGCCCCGGCTGTCGTGCAGCCGCAGCCGCGCGGCGGCGAGCGCCTTGTCCAGGCGGGCCACCTCGGCGCGCTGCCGGTCCAGCTTCTCCTCGGTGGCGTTGTACGTCTCGGTCGCCCGCTCCGCCTCCCGGTACAGGCGCTGAAGGTCCGTCAGCAGGGCGGCCGTGGTGCGCTCCGGGGGCTCGGGGGCCGCCGTGGCGGACCCGGGGGCGAGGAGCGCGGCGGACAGCACGGCCGCGGTGCACGCCAGACGCAGCGGCCTTCCTGACATGTCATCACCTCCGGTGCGGTACAGGATCTCTGCTCGCACCGTGAGCATCGAGCGGACGCACCGGGTCCGCGCGCGGGACGTGCGCGGTTCGGCGTAGGCCGGTCACCCGTGCGGGTCGTCCCGCTTGCCGGGCGGCGTGTCGCCGGGACGCGACCACGGCCAGTTCAGCCGGCGGCCGCCCCGCTCGCCCTCGGGGTCGTAGGCGTACTTCCAGCGCCGCGACAGCCCCGGCCGGGCTCCCTGTACACGCGGGACGCGGCGGTAGACGAGGACCGTGGGCGGGCCGCCGTCCGGGTCGGGGACGGGGATGCGGTACGTCTTCGGCGGGTGCCCGGTGATGCCCAGCAGCACGGGCAGCACCCGGCCGTCCATCGGGCCGCCCTCGAACGGGGTGTCTTCGCTCTTCACGGGACCAGTGTCAGCCATCCGCCAGCAGGCGCTCGGCCAGCGCCGCGGTCTGCGGGTCCCGGGTGGCGGTGACCGACAGCACCGCCACGAACTGGTCCACCAGCCAGTCCCGCAGCTCCTCCACGGGCGGCTGCTTGCCCTCGTCCAGCCAGATCAGCGAGGCCGCCTCCACGGCCGTGATCCACATCCGGACGGTCATCCGCAGGCGGAGCCCGGGGTCGCCGACCTCCAGATGCCGCAGGATGTGCTCGGCGGCGGCCCGGCGCACCCCGTCGACGATCGCCGTCGTCCGGGACGTCTCGACGACGCTGCCGCCCTGGAGCAGGGCGCTGAACCCGGTGTCGTGCTCGTCGACGAACGCGAGATAGCGGTCGAGAGCGCGGGCGAGGCGGGGGACCAGGGGCCCGTCGAGGGGCTCGTCGAAGCACTTCTGGAGCTCCTCGGCGGCGGAGCGCAGGGCGGCCTCGTAGAGCTGCTGCTTGCCGCCGGGGAAGTACCGGTACACCAGCGGCCGGGACACCCCGGCCGCCTCCGCCACGTCGTCGAGGGAGACCTCCTCGGGGGCGCGGTGCGCGAAGAGCCCGAGGGCGGCGTCGAGGAGCTGCGAACGGCGCTCCTCGACGCTCAGACGGCGGTAGGCGGGAGCGGCTGGCATGGAAGGAAGCCTAAGGGCTGTCCCGTCATTCCCGGCGGGCGCGCGACGCCGGCTACGGCACCTCGCCGCGTTGTCGGGTCGTCCGCATACATCCGGTATGCGGACGACCCTCCGCCTTGCGATGCACCGCATCCGACGCCGCGCGCCGATCCACCGGGAATGACGGGACAGCCCTTAACCGCCGGGCCGGGAGCGCCTTCGGCTATGCCAGCAGCCCCGACGACTTCCACAGGCGGCGGCCCACGCCGCGCAGGACGCCGATGTCGTCCAGGAAGTCGGTCAGCCGCTTGGCGCCGGTCTGCATGACCTCGCGGCGGTGGCCGCTGGCCTTGACCTGTGCCATGGCCTCCCGTTTGTCGAGGCCGACGTTGGTGTAGACGTCCGGGTTGACGAAGGCGACCGAGAAGACGCGGGCGAACTCGCCGGAGGTCACTCGGGTGAACTCCTGCGACCACCTCGGCGCCGTCATCATCTGCCGGCGCAGTTCCTCACGGGCGTACCGCACATGGCGGGCCTCCTCGACCACATGGATTCGCGTGACCCCGCGGATCAGCGGCTGGACGCGCTCGTCCGGGAAGGTCAGGCGCTGCATCCAGTCGAGCACCTCCTCGCCGAGCAGGGTGGCCGTGAAGGAGCCCGGGGTGGTGGAGATCGTCTTGAACAGCCGGCCCAGGTTCTGGTGGGCGCGGCTGACCGGGTACCAGGGCGTGCCGCCGTGCGAGATCAGGCGGGCGAACATCTTGGAGTGCCGGCACTCGTCCTCGATCTCGGTGAGGGCGTACCGGACGTGGGCGCTCGTCGCCGCCTTGTCGTAGATGTGCCGGACCAGCAGCTGCATCAGGATCAGCTCGAACCAGATGCCGAGGGAGGCGAGCGCGGCGGCCTCGTGCTGGGAGAGCAGGATGCGCTGCTCCTCGCTCATCCGCTTCCACATCGGGGTGTCGTAGAGCGAGACCAGCTCCGGGGGCCAGAACCACTTGCCCTCCTCGAAGGGCGCCTCCCAGTCCAGCTCCTTGTCGGGGTCGAACGAGTGCTTCGCGGAAGAGGCGAGGAGGCGTTCGGCCACCTGTTCACGGTCCTTGAGCAGGCCGAGCGCGTCGCGCAGTCCGTCCAGCGCCTCGGCTTCCGTCAGGGCAGTCATCGGTCCCTCACCTCGTAACCGGTGGTCACATCGTACGGCTCTTATGAGACTGCCTGTCAGTAAGCCCGTCAATCCCCCGTGCCGCACTTGTTGACCCCGCGTCCAACACGTAGGAGCCTGCGCCATATGCCGACATACGACGTGTACGCCGACGATCCGGGTGACCTCCTCTGGCAGGTACCGGCGACCGGCGCGGCCCGCTTCAACTGGGAGTACGACGACGGCCGCGAGCGGCTCCTCGCCCTCTACCAGAAGGGCAAGGACAAACAGTGGGACGGCCGGCGCAGGATCGACTGGGACCTGGAGGTCGACCCCTACGACCCGCTCGGCACGCCCGAGGACGCGATGGCCCTGTACGGCACCCCGTACTGGGACCGGATGAGCGAACGGGAGCGGGGCGACCTGCGCAGGCACTACGCCTCCTGGCAGTTCAGCCAGTTCCTGCACGGCGAGCAGGGCGCCATGATCTGCGCGGCGCGGATCGTGGAGTCGGTGCCCGACATGGACGCCAAGTTCTACTCGGCGACCCAGACCATGGACGAGGCCCGGCACGCCGAGATCTACGGCCGCTTCCTGCACCAGAAGGTCGGGATGGTCTACCCGATCAACGACAATCTCCAGGCCCTGCTCGGCGACACCCTGCGCGACAGCCGCTGGGACATGCCCTACCTCGGGATGCAGGTGCTGATCGAGGGCCTGGCGCTCGCCGCGTTCGGCATGATCCGTGACACCACGACCAAGCCGCTGCCCCGGCAGATCCTCGCCTACGTCATGCAGGACGAGGCCCGGCACGTCGCCTTCGGGCGGATGGCCCTGCGCGACTACTACCAGCAGCTCACCGACGCCGAACTGCGCGAGCGCGAGGAGTTCGTCATCGAGGGCTGCTACCTGATGCGGGACCGGCTGCGGGGTGTCGAGGTCCTGGAGAACTTCGGCGTGCCGAAAGCCGAGGCGGAGGAGCTCAGCGAACGCTCCGAGTTCCTCCGACTGTTCCGCAAGCTGCTCTTCTCCCGCATCGTGCCCTGCGTCAAGGACATCGGCCTCTGGGGCGAACGCCTCCAGCGGGCCTACGTCGACATGGGCGTGCTGGAGATGGGCGATCACAACCTGGACCTGCTGATGAGCCAGGACGAGGAGATCGCCGAGCGGCTGGACGCCGAACGGTTCGCCCGCGAGGAGCGCGAGCGGGTCGCCGAGGTGACCGACGCCGTACGGGCGGGCGCCGACGGCGACTGAGCCGCCCGCGTCAGCGCCGCGGCTCCGGCGACGACTTCAGCACGGCCTCCATCACCGCCCGCGCGATCGGCGCCGCGTCCCCGCCGCCGCTGATCTCGCCCCGGTCCGCGTCAGCGTCCTCCACCACCACGGCGACCGCGACCTTCGGCTCCACGTCGTGGTCGCCCTGCGCCCAGGAGACGAACCAGGCGTACGGCGTCCCGGAGTTGCCCAGCCCGTGCTGGGCCGTGCCGGTCTTGCCGCCGACCGTCGCGCCCGGGATCCAGGCGTTGGAACCGGTGCCCTCCCGCACCACGTCCACCATCAGCTCCCGCAGCTGCGCGGCCGTCGAGGGCCGCATCGCCTGCCGCATCGGACGGGACCCGGCCGCCGCCACCGTGCCCCCGCCGGCCCGCACCGTGCGCTCCACCAGATAGGGCGAGCGCACCTGCCCGCCGTTGGCCACGGCCGCCGCCACCATCGCCATCTGCAGCGGCGTCGCCCGCGTGTTGTACTGCCCGATCGAGGACAGCGCGAGCTGCGCCCGGTCCACCCGGGTGTCGAACGTCGACTCGGCCACCGAGTACGGGATCTTCAGCTCGGCGTCGTTGAACCCGAACGCGCTCGCCGTCGCCGCCATCCGGTCGACGCCCACCTCCACGCCGAGCTTGGCGAACACCGTGTTGCAGGACCACTCGAACGCCTTGCGCAGCGGCACGTTCTTGCAGCCCTCGGACGCGTTGGTCAGCTTCGTCCGGGTCCCCGGCAGCGTGTACGGGTCGGGGGTGCGGGTCTTGGCGTCCAGGTCCTCGACCACCCCCGCGTCCAGCGCCGCGGCCGCCGTCACCACCTTGAACGTGGAACCCGGCGGATAGGTCTTGCGCGCCGCCCGGTTCAGCATCGGCTTGTCCGGGTCCCGGTTCAGCGTCGACCAGGACCGGGCCACCGCCGAGCCGTTCCCCGACAGCACCGACGGGTCGTAGGAGGGCGCGGACACCAGGGCGAGGATGCGCCCGGTCGACGGCTCGATCGCCGCGACCGCCCCCTTGCGGCCCGCCAGCCCCTCGTACGCCGCCTCCTGTGCGGTCCGCCGCAGCGTCGTGACCACGTCGCCGCCCGGGTAGCGGCCCCGCGCGGCCGCCCCCCACAGCGGGAACGGCGACAGCAGCGGGTCGGTGCCCGCCAGCACCCCGTCCTCGGTGTGCTCCAGCAGGGTCGTGCCGTACACCTGCGAGGCGTACCCGGTGACCGGCGCGTACATCGGGCCGTTCGTGTACGTCCGCTCGTAGCGCAGATGCTCCCCGGTGTCCTGCGAGCCGGTGACCGGGGCGCCGTCGACCAGGATGTTCCCACGCGGCTGCCCGTACCGGGCGATGGTGGTGCGGCGGTTGGCGATGTTGTCGTCGTAGGCCGGGGCCTCGACGACCTGGACGCGGGCCGCGTTGACCAGCAGCGCGGCCAGCAGCAGGGCGCAGAAGAAGGCGGCGTGCCGGATGTGCCGGGTCATCGGACGGCCCCCGCGTGCTCGTGCCGCCCTGTCTCCGGCGCCGCGGGCTCCTCGGCCCGGGGCACCCCGAGCCGGCTGCGCGCCCGGTCGCTCAGCCGGATCAGCAGCGCCACGATCGCCCAGTTGGTGACGACCGACGAGCCGCCCTGCGCCAGGAACGGCATCGCCATGCCGGTCAGCGGGATCAGCCCGGTCACCCCGCCCGCGATCACGAACACCTGGAGCGCCACGATCGAGGCGAGCCCCACCGCCAGCAGCCGGCCGAAGGGGTCGCGCAGCGCCAGCCCCGTCCGGTAGCCGCGCTCCACCAGCAGGCCGTACAGGAGGAAGATCGCGGAGAGACCGGCCAGGCCCAGCTCCTCCCCGGCGGTCGCCAGGATGAAGTCCGACTTGGCCGCGAAGCCGATCAGGATCGAGTTGCCGAGGCCGAGCCCGGTGCCGAACGTGCCGCCCGCGGCGAAGGCGAACAGCGACTGGGAGAGCTGGTTGGGGCCCTCGCCCGCCTCGATGGAGGCGAACGGGTGCCGCCAGTCCTCGACCCGGCCGTGCACATGCGGCTCCAGCTGGCCCACGGCGATGGCGCCCGCCGCGGCGAGCAGCAGGCCGAGCGCGATCCAGCCGGTGCGCCCGGTCGCGACGTACAGCAGCACGACGAACAGGCCGAAGAACAACAGCGAGGTCCCCAGGTCCCGTTCGAGGACCAGCACGCCCACGCTCACCAGCCAGATCGCGACGATCGGGCCGAGCACCCGCCCGGGCGGCAGCTGCAGCCGCTCCACCCCGAAGACCCGCCGGCCCGTGTAGGCCAGGGCGCTGCGGTTGGCGGCCAGGTACGCCGCGAAGAACACCGCGAGCAGCACCTTCGCGAACTCGCCGGGCTGGATGGAGAATCCCGCGATCCGGATCCAGATCCGGGCACCGTTCACCGAGGGGAAGAGGATCGGCAGGGTGAGCAGGACGAGCGCGGCGACCACACAGACGTAGGCGTAGCGCTGGAGCACCCTGTGGTCGCGCAGCAGCAGCACGACCAGGATGAACAGCGTCACCCCGAGCGTGGACCAGACGAGTTGGGTGGGCGCCGCCCGGTCGCCCGGCGTCTCCAGGTCGAGCCGGTAGATCAGCACCAGGCCGAGCCCGTTGAGCAACACGCCGATCGGCAGCAGCAGGGGATCCGCCGAAGGGGCGCGCAGGCGTACGGCCAGATGCGCGACCAGCGCCAGCACGCCCAGCCCGGCGCCGTAGCCGGCGGCGCCGGGCGGGACGGTGCCGTGCCGGGCCAGGCCGACCGCGCAGTAGCCGTAGACGCTGAGCAGGACGGCCACGACGAGGAGGGACAGTTCGATGCCACGGCGCCGGGGGAGAGCTGCGGTGGGAGCGGGCGCGTCCGCCGCCACCAGGGAGGTTCCGGCCTTGGTCATGTCCGGAACCTACCCAAATAGTGCGTCTTGCGCGCCTGATGACTCCTGATGCCTCAGCACCAGCGCGGCGAGCGCCCGACGGTCTCGATGTAGCGTGCCGAGCCCCACGCCCAGGTGCCGTCCGCGAGGAGGTACCAGTGACGGTTGCCCTGGACGCTCTCGCCCCGGGTCTTGCAGTAGATACGCACGTGGTCGCCCCGGTGCACGACACGGATGACCTCGCTGCCCCGGTCGGGCGCGCTGCGCAGCAGCAGGGTGCCCGCGGTGACCCGGCCCCGGGTGAACTCCTGGTTCCCGCCCTGGCCGCCACCGCCCCAGTCGCCCTGGGACGCCCCCTGCGACGCGTTCTCCTCACCGCCCTGGCCGCCGCCGCTCCAGTCCCCGCCGCCGTCCCCACCCTGGCCGCCACCGCCGCCACCGCCGCCACCCTCTCCCTGGGTCCCGCCCCAGTCCCCCTGGGACTCCGAGCTGTTGGACTCCGAGCTGCTGCCGGACCCCCACTCGTCGTCGGCCATGGCGGGTGTGGCGGCCGCGCCGGTGGCGAGCAGACCGACGGCTATGGACAGCGCGAAACGCGAACGCAGGGCCATGAGGCACCTCCGAGGACAGTCCCGGAAAACCCCGGGACAGGAAAAACCTGACTGATCGCCACGCTAGGAGCGCCCCCGGGGCGCCGCGCGTCTGAATGGGCCAACCGAGCACCACGCCCGGGGGAGAAGCGGCCCCGCGCCGCGAGCCTGCCGACGGCGCGGGGAATGCCGCCAGGCGCCTGCGGCAGCGTCGGCCGGTGTCCGGGGGATGCCGCCCGGCCGCTGCGGCAGCGTCAGCCGGTGCGCGGGAGATGCCGCCCGGCGGTTGCGGCGGCGTCGGCCGCCGCGCGGGACATGCCCGGCCGCCCGGTAGCGTCGGTCGGCGCACGGGGGATGCCGCCCGGCCGCTGGGGCAGCGTCAGCCGGTGCACGAGGACTGCCGCCCGGCCGCCGCGCGGGACATGCCCCGGCCGCCCGGTAGCGTCGGTCGGCGCACGGTTTGCCCGCGGCCGTTGCGGCAGCGTCGGCCGGTGCGCGGGGGATGCCGCCCGGCGGTTGCGGCGGTGTCGGCCGGCGCGCGGGGGATGACATCCGGCCGCTGCGGCGGGGTCGGCCGGTGCGCCGGGGCTGCCGCCGGGCTGGTACGGCGGCGTCGGCCGCCGCGCGGGAGTGCCCCCGCCCTCTACGGCAGCGTCAGTCAACGCGCGGGGAATGCCGTCAGGCCGCTATGGCGGCGTCATCCGGCGTACGCGGCATGCCCCTACGGCAGCGTCAGCCGGGCGATCGCCCCGCCGTCCTCCGCGTTGGCGAACGTCAGTCGTGCGCCCAGCACCTCCGCCTGCCCCAGCGCGATGGTGAGCCCCAGTCCGTGCCCCTTGGCGCCGCCCTCGGTGCGGAACCGCTGCGGCCCGTGCGCGACCAGGTACTCCGGATAGCCCTCGCCGTGGTCCCGGACCGTCACCACGTGCCCGTCCACCGTCAGCACCACGGGCCCCCGGCCGTGCTTGTGCGCGTTGGTCACCAGATTGCCCAGCACCCGCTCCAGCCGCCGCCGGTCGGTCTCCACGACCGCGTCCCGCACGACCACGACCTCGGTGTCACCCGCCGACCCCCGCACCACCCGGTCGGCCAGCGCCGCCAGCGACTCGGTGTCCAGCTCGGAGCGCTCCCGCCCCGACTCCAGCCGCGAGATCTCCAGCAGGTCCTCGGTCAGCGTCCGCAGCGCGGCCACCCGGTCCCGCACCAGCTCGGTCGGCCGCCCCGGCGGCAGCAGTTCGGCCGCCGCGTGCAGCCCGGTCAGCGGGGTGCGCAGCTCGTGCGCCACGTCCGCCGTGAACCGCTGCTCGGCCAGCAGCTTGCCCTGGAGCGAGGACGCCATGGAGTCCAGGGCGGCGGCGACCACGGCCACCTCGTCCTGCGGCCGGTCCGGGTCCTTCGTCCGCGGGTCGCCGACCCGCGCGTCCAGGTCGCCGACGCTGATGCGCCGGGCCACCCCGGCCGTCGCGTGCAGCCGGCGCGTCACCCGGGTCACCGCGAACGCTCCCGCCAGGACCGTCACCCCGATCGCCAGGGCCGACGACCACAGGATCGCCCGGTCCAGACCGTCGATCGTGCGGGCCTGCTGCGAGTAGTCCACCTCGACGGCGAGGATCCGGCTGCGGTCGACGGGGCCCGCCGCCCACATGGTGGGGCGCCCCCGGTGGTCGGCGACCATCGTGCCCCGCTCGCCGCCCAGGGCCAGCTCCCGCAGGGAGCGCGGCAGCCCCGGCGGGTCCACCCGGACCCCGGCACCGAGGGTGTCCCCGGTCTCGAAGGCCCTCGTGGCGCTCGCCAGCCGGCCCAGCGCCAGCTCGCGCGCCTTGCCGACGGTCTGGTTGGTCACCGAGACATGCACGAGGACGCCCAGCAGGGCCGCGAGCGCGCAGCACATCACCGTGATGAACACGGCGGCCTTCACGGCGAGCGGCCCGGCCCACCGGGGCAGCCGGACCCTCACGGAGTCCCCGCCGAGGGGGACGCCGACGGGGACGACGAGGAGGAGGGGGACGGCTTCGGGGTCTTCGGCGGGTGCGGGCCCGTGCGCAGCATCTCGTCGTGCGTGAGCAGCATCGCCTTCTGGTCCGGCTCCCACGTCCACTGCAGCCGGTACTCGTACCCGGCGACCTCCGACGGCGAGCGGATGATCACCGAACGCCGGGCCAGCTCCACCCCGCTGACCGCGTCGTCCCAGCTCATCACCCGCACCAGCCGCTGCTTCTCGACGGTGTAGACGCGCACCGCGGTGGTCCGGCCCGGCAGCAGCCGGAAGCCCAGCGTCAGCTCGGCGCGCCCGTCGCCGGTCAGATCCCGGTAGTACGGCCGCAGCACCGGGCACCGGCCGTGGCCCGCCCCCGCGCCGCACTGCGCCATCAGCCGCCCGGTCTCGCGGTACGGCGCCCGGTCGTCCGTATAGTCCCCGGGGCTCTCGGCGATCTCCCGCCGTACGACGGCCACCGGGTCCACGGCGTGGATGTCGCCGCCGGAGACCGCGACCCCCTTGACGACCTCGCGGTTCACCTCGCCGATCACATACGCCGGACTCGACGCCGGCGTCAGCTGCGGCCAGAGCTTGTCCGGGCCGACCGCGGTCTCGGTCGGACCCGCGCTGCGCAGGCCCCCGGCGTCACCGCAGCCCGCGACGGCCGCCGCCAGCACGGCGACGAGCGCGGCGGGGCGCAGGGGGCGGCTGCGGGGCACGGTTCTCCAGGGAGGGCGGGTGAGGGGCGGGCGCCCGTGGCGCGTACACCCTATTCGTACGGAAGTCCTTTTTGCGCACCCGGGTGGCGGACGGGCGAACCGGTCACTCGGCGAGTTCCTCCAGGAGCCGGGCGACCGGCAGTCCCGCGCGGAGGTAGTCGACGAACAGCTCGTTGTGCAGGGCCCAGGGAGAGCGGCGGGAGCGTATCAGCCGGATGGCCTGGTCGGGCGAGTGGCTGCGCCGGATCAGGGCGTGGGCGACGACCAGGCCCGAGCGGTTGTAGCCGTGGTAGCAGCGGACCAGGACCCTGCGGCCCGCGTCGAGCGCCTCGGACACGGCGTCCGCGAGCCGGATCACGCCCGCGAGCTGTGTGCCGTCCAGCGGCCCGTCCGGGATCGGCCACACATGGTGCTCCACCCCCGGGTCGGGCCCGTGCCCGGGCAGCCGCAGCAGGGACTGGACGAGGTCGAACTCGTCCCGTACCACGGCGAACTCCAGCTGCCCGGTGCGACCGCGGAACTGGTGCCCGCCCATCCACAGACCGGGCACGATCTCGCTCCACGGACTGTCCGGAGCGGGTACGTCGGGTTGCTTCCTGCGGGTACGCAACGGCGCCTCCCCAGCCGCCCCCAGGGCGTGTTTCGAAAGTCCCGTCCGGCTCGCGGCGCCTGGCACGGCACCTCGCCGCGTTGTCGGGTCGCCCGCGTACGCCCAGTACGCGGAAGGCCCTCCGCCTTGCGATGCTCCCCCCACTGCCTGAAGGGCGTGGGACGTGCCCCCGGCACCAGACGCCGCGAGCCCCGCCCTCCGGGCGAACGACGCCACTTTCGTGACACGCCCTACGGGGGGTCTGCCCAACTCCTCCCCAAGGTAGCCGGGTTCTTGCCCGCGCAGCACCCCGCCTGTTCCCATGGTCAGTGGGGTGATGGTGCCATGAGCGAACTGCGCGTCGTGCCCGCCTGGCGGCACGGCCGGGAACGGCTGTACGTCTGTCTCCCGGACGGGCGGAACATCGCCTGGTACGACAGGGAGGCGGCCCGCGTTAACCTCCTCGGCCAGGAGCACCGCGAGGAGGTGCTGGAGGCCCTCGCCCCGTTCGTCACCGGCACGGTCGCCGTGGGCCCGCCCCCGGTCCCCACCCCCGCGGACCTGGCCCGGCTCGCCCTGCACCCGGACGACGACCTGGCCCCCAACCGCCCCGGCGAGGCACTGCTCGTCGCGCTCGACAGGGACCCGGGGCGCGCCCACCGGCTGCGGACCGACCCCCGGCAGCGGGCGCTGACCGCCGAGCGGACGGCCGGCGAGGCGCTGGACCTGCTGGAGGGCGCGGGCTGGCGGGTGCTGCACTCGGTGCCGCTGCCCGGCGGGGACCGCATCCACCATCTGCTGATCGGGCCCGGCGGGCTGTTCGCACTGCACAGCCTGTACGCCCGCAGGCAGAAGGTGACCGTCGCCGACCCGCTGGTCACGCTCGGGCGGCGGACGGCACAGCCGCTGCTGCGGCGCCTGCGTGCCGAGGCCGCCCGGGCCGCGCACGTCCTGACCGCCGAGGTCCGCCCGGTCCTCGTCCTCGTCGCTCCGGCCGAGGTGGCGGTGACCGCGCCACCCCGGGAGGTGCGGGTGCTGCGGGACACGGAGATCGCCGGGTTCGCGCGGACGGGCGGGCTGCTGAAACCGGCGGACGTCGAGGCGCTGTACGCGATGGCGCGGGACCGCACGGTGTGGGCGGCGGCGCTCTGAGCCTTGAGAACAGGCGGCCGTCAGGGCAACGCGGTCGCGGTCTTCGGGTCCAGCAGCGGGGCCAGGAGATCGCCGAAGTCCTGGAGGCGCGGGGCCAGGTCCGGGGCGCGGAGGGTCAGGGAGCCGGGGTCGCGGCACTCCGCCACCTCCTCCCAGGTGACCGGCGCGGACACCAGCGGCTCGGCGCGGGCCCGCAGGGTGTAGGGGGCGGCCGTCGTCTTCCGGGCGGCGTTCTGGCTCCAGTCGACGAAGACCTTCCCCGGCCGCAGGCTCTTCGTCATCCGGTGGACGACCAGCCGGGGCATCGCCCGCTCCGCCTCGACGGCGAGCTCCTTGGCGTACTCCGTGGCCCGCTCGGAGGACACCTGCCGTACGGCGGCGGTCAGGTGCAGGCCCTTGGAACCGGAGGTCTTGGCGTACGCCTCGATGCCGTCGGCGGCCAGCCGCTCCCGCAGCCAGAGGGCGACCTCGCAGCACTCGACGACCGAGGCGGGCGCCCCCGGGTCCAGGTCGAAGACCAGCCGGTCCGCCTCGCCGGGCGCCGCGATCACCCACTGGGGGGTGTGGAACTCGGTGACGAGGTTGGCGGCCCACATCAGGCTCGCCAGGTCCTGCACGAGCACCATCCGCGCCGGCCCCTCCATCCGGGGCACCTCGGCGGTCGTGACCCAGTCGGGGGTGCCCGGCGGCACGTTCTTGGCGAAGAACCGCTGCCCGTCCGGGCCGTCCGGATAGCGCAGGAACGACACCGGCCGGTCGCGCAGATGCGGCAGCAGCACCGGCGCGGTGGTGGCGTAGTAGTGCAGCACCTCGCCCTTGGTGAAGCCGGTCGCCGGGTACAGCACCTTCTCCAGGTTGCTGAGCGCGAGCCGTCGCCCCTCCACCTCTGTGATCGGCGTCATACGATGAGGATTCCAGAGAAACAACTGAATATAGGAACAATCCTGGCATATCGCCCGAAGTGGCATATCGACCGAAGGGGTGCGGAAGTGCGATCCATCTGGAACGGCGCCATCTCGTTCGGCCTGGTCAGCATCCCCATCAAGCTGGTGAACGCCACCCAGAACCGCTCGATCTCCTTCCGGCAGATCCACACGGAGGACGGCGGCCGGATCCGCTACCGCAAGGTCTGCGAGCTGGAGGACCGCGAGGTCGACCAGTCCGAGATCGGCAAGGGGTACGAGGACGCGGACGGCACGATCGTCCCGATCACGGACGAGGACCTTTCCCACCTCCCGCTGCCGACCGCCAAGACCATCGAGATCGTCGCCTTCGTCCCGGCCGAGCGGATCGACCCGCTCCAGATGGACGCCGCCTACTACCTCGCGGCCGGCGGGGCGCAGGCCGCGAAGCCGTACACCCTGCTGCGGGAGGCGCTCAAGCGAAGCCAGAAGGTGGCGATCGCCAAGTACGCCCTGCGCGGCCGGGAGCGGCTCGGCATGTTGCGGGTCGTCGACGACGCCATCGCCATGCACGGGCTGCTGTGGCCGGACGAGGTCCGCGCTCCCGAGGGTGTCGCCCCGGACACGCACGTCACCGTGAACGACAAGGAACTCGATCTCGCGGACGCCCTCATGGACACCCTCGGCGAGATCGAGCTGGACGAGCTGCACGACGAGTACCGGGAGGCCCTGGAGGAGGTCGTCGCCGCGAAGGTCTCCGGCGAGGCCCCGCCCGAGTCGCCCGCACCGGCCCAGTCGGGCAAGGTCCTCGACCTGATGGCCGCGCTGGAGAAGAGCGTGCGCGCGGCGAAGGAGTCCCGGGGCGAGGAGCCGGCGGAGCCGGACGAGACCGCCGAGCCCGCGGAGGCGGAGGTGCGGACGCTGCCGCAGCGGAAGTCCGCCCGCGCCGCACCGAAGCAGACCGCGGGCAGGAAGTCCACGTCCGGCGGAAAGACCGCGGCGAAGAAGACGGCGTCGTCCGCGAAGAAGTCGACGTCGAAGTCCGCGCAGGGCGCGAAGAAGAGCGCCGTCAAGAGCACGGCCAAGACCAGTACGTCGTCCAAGACCGCCGCGAAGAAGACGGCGGCCAAGAAGACGGCGTCGCGCAAGCGTTCGGCCTGATCCCCGCCGTCACACCAGCCGTGCGGCGAGGAGGGCCAGCACGTCGGTCTTCCGCGGGGTGAGATAGAAGTGACCGCCCTCGAAGACCCGCACCTCCGGCTCCCGCGAGGTCACGTCCGACCAGGACGACAGCTCCGCGACCGGGCACACCGGGTCGCGGTCCCCGCCGCACGCGGTCACCGGCACCGCCAGCCGCCGCAGCGGGACCGGGCGGTGCGCGGCCAGCATCCGGAAGTCCGCGCGCAGCGCCGGCATGATCACGGGCCGCAGATCGGGATGGTCGTACAGGGCGGCGCCCGCGGGATCGAGCGTGCGGACGTGCCGCAGGATCTCGTCGTCGTCGGGGGCCGCGCGCGGGGCGAGCTCATGCGGACCGCGTGGCCGGCCGCGCCCCGACACGACGAGACGGGCGGGGGCGATGCCCGCGTCCGTCAGCCGCCCGGCCACCTCGTACGCCACCGCCGAGCCCATGCTGTGCCCGAACAGCGTCAGTGGCGGCCCGTCCGCCGCCTCCCGCACCAGGGCCTCGGCGACCGTGTCGGCCAGCTCCTCCAGCGTGGCCGGGCAGGGGTCGTTCAGCCGGTCCTGTCGGCCGGGGTACTGGACCGCCAGGACGTCGAGCCACGGCGGGGTGAGCGCCGCCCAGTCGTGGAAGAACCCGGCCGCCCCGCCCGCGTGCGGGAAGCACACCAGCAGCGTCCGCGCGCCGGGGGAGCGCGTGCCCCGCAGCCACCGGCTCCGCGTCCCGGGCACGGTCATGGTTCCGCCTCGAACTCGAATGCGATTCTTGACCAGGAACTCTAGTTCGAGGCGATGCGCACGGCCGTCCCGGGCACCAAAGGCGACCGAGAAACCACCGCCGACGGGGCCTCCTGGCGACGCGCGTCCCCGCTGATCGCCCGGCCCGGGACGGCACTTGAGGGCATCCCCCGGCACCCGGCCCCGCCGCCGCCCGCCGATCTCGTAGACACCTACGAACGTTTGCGGACACCCGGGCCCGCACGGGCGCGTGACCGGTTCGCACCCTTGCTCCAATTCGCCGGTCCCCGCGCACCCCGCGGGGCGCGAGAGGCCCTACGGGCTTGCGCGATGGGCTGGCCCGACCAACTCGGCGCTCCCTAGGATGGGTTGTCGGCGAGGTGATCCTCCTCGGCCGGCCCTGCCACTGGGGGAAACGATGGAGCCTGGAAAGCTGTCCACATCGATCGACGCAGCGGTGCCGACAGCGGCGCGCATGTACGACCACTATCTCGGCGGCAAGGACAACTACGCCTCCGACCGAGCGGCCTGCGAGGAGCTGGACAAGGTCGTCCCCAGCACCCGGGCCCTCGCGGTGAACAACCGGCGCTTCCTCCAGCGCGCCGTGCGCACCCTCGCCGGCGAGTACGGCATCCGGCAGTTCCTCGACCACGGCTCCGGTCTGCCCACCCAGAACAACGTCCACCAGGTCGCGCAGGACGTCGACCCCGAGTCGCGTGTCGTGTACGTCGACAACGACCCGATGGTCCTGGTCCACGGGCGCGCCCTGCTCGACCAGAACGACCGCACGGCCGTCATCCACGCCGACATGCGCGACACGGACGGCATCTTCGACCACCCGGACACCCAGCGCCTGATCGACTTCTCGCAGCCGGTGGCCGTGCTGTTCAACTCGGTGTTCCACTGCATCCCGGACAGCGACACCGACGGGCCGCTCGCGGTGGCCCGCCGGGTGCGCGAGCGCCTCGCCCCGGGCAGCTTCATGCTGATGTGCCAGCTGGTCAGCGAGGACCCCGAGGTCCGTAAGTTCGTCACCGAGTTCATGGACCAGGCGACCCAGGGCCACTGGGGCCGGGTGCGCCAGGAGAAGGACGTCGAGGAGTACTTCGAGGGCCTGGAGATCCTGGAGCCCGGTCTGGTGGAGGTCTCCACCTGGCGCCCCGACAACGAGGTGGCGCCGCGTCAGCAGACGATGGAGTGGATCGAGTTCGGCGGCATCGGCCGACTGCCGCAGTAGTCCCCCCGCACAGCGCGCGTCCGGAGCCTCCGTGATTCCGTGAGGAGGCTCCGGCGAGGCCGCTTCAGGACGTCACGCGTACCGCTTCATGGTCTCGCGCAGCCGCTCCAGCGACTCCCGCGGGTCGAGGGCCTCGTCACCGAGGCGGTCCAGCGCGAGTCGGTACTCCTCCGTCTCGTCGCGGTCCTCCAGGAACGCGGCGCTCTTGATGTGCTCCAGGTACACGATGTCGGGCAGGTCCACGCCGCCGAACCGGAGATAGGTGATCGGGATGGCGGGCGCGGACGCGTTGGTCACGTCCAGCGGCACGATCTGCACGGTCACATGCGGCCGCTGCGCCATCTCGACGAGGTACTCGAGCTGCTCGTGCATGACCGCGGGGCTGCCGAGGACGCGCAGCAGCACCGACTCGTCCACGATCGCCCACAGCCGGGGCGCGTCGGCGCGGTGCAGAAGCTGGCGGCGGCGCATACGCAGCTCGACGCGCCGCTGCACCTCGCGCGCGGACGCCGTGGGCAGCCCGCGCTCCACGACGGCCCGCGTGTAGTCCTCGGTCTGCAGCAGACCCGGGACGTACTGGAGCTCGAAGGTACGGATGGCGGTGGCGGCCTCCTGCAGCCCGACCAGCCGGTCGAACCACTCCGGCATCAGCCGCTTGTCGTACCGCTGCCACCAGCCGGGCTCGTTGGCGCGCTTGAGCAGCTGCAGCAGCACGGAGGCCTCGTACTCCGCGGTGCCGTACTGCTCCAGGAGCGTACGGACGTCGGCCTCGGTGGGTGGCCGGCGGCCCTTGCCCGACTCGATCCGCGACAGCTTCGCCGGGCTGAACCCCGCGGCCCGCGCCGCCTGGTCCTGGGAGAGCCCGGCGTCCTCGCGGATACCCGCCAGCTGCACGCCGACCAGCATCTTCAGCAGGGTGGGCGCGGGCTCCGTCCGGCTCAGATACGGCTCGAGGCGGGAAATGCGAGGTGACTCGGAGGACATCCTGACTCCCCGTAGACGGGCATACGACAGACTGCATTATCGCATCCGGATGGCTCCCGTCGCCCGGCCCCGCCGGAAGTGGAGCGCTCAACTTCCGTTTGAGGCACGGATGTCAGGGCCCGACACCCCCCCGCCAGGGGCGCCGCCGCCTCCCCCGAAGAGCCGCGGCGCCCCTGCGTGACCGGCACCCCCACCGGGGACGCCGGTGCCCGTGGACGGCCGGCCGCCGTCACACGACCGGCCGAGCGGCGTCAGGCCAGGTGGTCGAACTCACCGTCCTTGGCGCCGGCCAGGAACGCGGAGATCTCGCCCGGCGTGTAGACGAGCGCGGGGCCGTCGGGGTCGCGGGAGTTGCGCAGGGCGACCCGCCCGTCGGCCAGAGCCGCCACTTCGACGCAGTTGCCCTCGGCATTGCTGTGCCGGCTCTTGATCCAACGGACGCCCAACGAGCTGGCCCGTACGCCGTTCGGTGCTGTTGGCACTGCACTCTCCTTGCTCACGTTCCGCCACGCGCACGCCCCTCCGCCACGCCGGGCCCCGGACACGCATCGTGCTCTGCGATGACATTCCACGCGCAATTTCCCGTGAAATTGCACGAGGAGGCCTTCGTCGTGGATAATAGCCGTGCCGTCAACTGCGGTGCAGACGCCCCGTCATGACCGTGTATCAGGGAGACGTTGTGTCCTTACCTGCGTACGAAGGCCTTCGACCGCCCGGCAGCGCTGTGTCCCCCGCGAGGCCGGCCCGCCCCTCCGGCGCCGCTGTACGAAGCCTCGGCGCCGCCCCGCAGACGCCCCGTATCGCGCCTCTGCGCCCAGCCGGACCGACCGCATCCGGCACGGACACGCCCGCCGGTACGGACATGCCCCGCCCCGTGACCCTGCCCCTCACCGGCGCGGAACGGGGCTGCGCCCAGGCCCGCGACGTCGTCCGCCGCACCCTGGACGACTGGGGCCTCGCCCACCGCACCACCGACGCGCTCACGGTGGTCACCGAACTCCTGGCCAACGCCGTCCTGCACGCTGCAGTCGACGGCGACATCTGGCTCCGGCTCAGCCTGCGCCGCCCGGGGCACCTGGTCTGCGCGGTCATCGACCCGAGCGACAGCCCGCCGGTCTACCCCCACACCAGCGACCCCTTCGACGAGCACGGCCGCGGTCTGCGCATCATCGAGGCCCTGTCCGAGCACTGGGGCTGGACCCGCCGCCCCCCGGCCGGCAAGACGGTCTGGGCGATGCTGCGCACGGACGAGCCCGACGTGCCGTAGAACAGTCGGCCATGACGCACTATCTGATCTCGTTCGACGACGGCACCATGATCATCCCCGAGGGCGAGCTGCCGAAGGTGGCCGAAGCCTCGATGGAGGTGGTCCGCCAGGCCCGCGAGGCCGGCGTCTGGGTCTACGGCGGCGGACTGGAACGCCAGCGGGCGAGCATCGTGTCCCCGGACGGCACCGTCACCGACGGCCCCGACCCGGAGACCAAGGCGGTGATCGGCGGCTTCTCGGTCATCGACGTCCCCACCCGCGAGGCCGCGCTGGCCTGGGCGGCCAAAATCGCCGAGGCGTGCCGCTGCCCCCAGGAGGTCCGCGAAATCATGCCGGACCCGACGGCTTGAGCCCGTCACCCCGACGTTCGTACAACCTTCACCCATCTGGGTGGGTCTAGGTGCAGACGGCACGTACCAAGCCGTTTCCGAACGTCAGGAGCACCACCATGTCCAGCACCGCGCTGATGACCTTCAAGAGCCACATCGAGGGCAAGAACGCCGACGTGGCCATCTACCACGACCGGGTCGAGTGGTCCCGCACCCGTGGCATGAGCGCCAAGAAGCTCACGGCCGGCTTTCTGACCGGCGGCGCCTCGCTCCTGGCCACCGGGGTGCGCAGCTCCGACGCCGGCACCGAGATGATCCCGGTCCGCAACATCGCCAGCGTGGTGACCAAGCGGGACGGCCTGCTGTTCACCAAGGTCGTGGTGGTGGCGTCGGGCAACAACATCGAGTTCCGCGTTCCGCACGACACGGCTCCCCGTATCAAGAGCCTGCTCACCGACCTGATCCTCGGCAAGGTCCCGGGCGCCGAGCAGCCGACGGCGGCCCCCGCCCCCGCCCCCGCGCCGCAGTCGGGCGGGACTCCCGTGGAGCAGCTCCGCCAGCTCGCCGAGCTGCGGGACGCGGGCATCCTCTCGGAGGAGGAGTTCACGTCGAAGAAGGCGGAGATCCTGGCGCGCATGTGACCCACGCGCGTCCGGGCCGGCACCCGTGAAGGGTGCCGGCCCGGACGGATCGGACGTACTGACCGACCAGTAGTGCTCGTCAGTACTGGTCGGTCAGTAGTACTCGTCGAAGCTGACGCTCGGGGGCGTGCCGGTGAGGTCGACCGTGGCCGAGAAGGACGACGTACACGTGTCCTCCATCTTCTCCTCCACGTCGAAACTGACGTCGGTCCAGGCGACCTCCAGGTCCAGTTCACCGGAGGTGCCGTCCTCGGCCGGCTCGGTCCGCAGGGACGGCTCGGACTTCTGCGTCCACTTCACGTCCTCGGCGTCGTCCCCCCAGAAGTAGCCGTCCGGGCTGATCGGGCAGTCGTCGGGTTCGAGGCTCGTGCTCCGCTCCACGCACTCCTTCAGCTCGGTGAGCACGGCCTGCTGCGCGGCCCGCTCGCCCTTGCCGGTGAGACCCGCGCGGAGTTCGTCCACGACCTCGGTCTCACCCGGCCCCACGACGACCGTGCCGCCCCCATTGGCGGCGACATGGGCGGAGCTCACACCGTCCACGGTCACCGAGCCGGGGAAGACGGTCACCTCGGTGGGGCCCTCGTCCAACGGCACCGTCACCCCGTTCACCTGCGCCTTGCCGAGAACGGACGACGCCGTCAGCTCGACCTTGCCGAGACCGCCCAGGACCCGCCAGCGCCGCCACAGCCCGTGGTGCTTGTCCTCCTTGTCGGCGACCAGATGCACGACGGTCTCGTACTCGTCGCCGTCCACCGTGTACGTCACGGTGACGGCGGCTGTGTCCTCGGACTCCTCCAGCTCGCTGATCCTGACACCGGTCATCGGCGCCGCCTTGCGCTGCCGGTCCAGTACCGCCTGCGTCAGCAGCGGGCCGGAGTCGGTGCCGCCGAGCAGTTCCAGGAGGTCCTCGGCACGGCCCTCCGTGAGCGCCCCGAAGTAGTCCTCGACGGCGCCCTCGGGGCCGTACACCTGGGAGTCCACGACGGCCCAGGCAGCCGTACCACCGCCACCGAGGACGACGGCCGCGATCAGGCCGATGCCGGTGACGCGGGCCCACTTGCGCGGTACCGGTGAAGAGCAGCAACTGCAGGGTGAGCCCGACCTCCCCCTGCCCGGCGACCTCGTCCGCCCCCCAGGACTGCGCCTCCTCCTCGAGGGACAGCCCCAGCGTGCCGCGGAGCGCCAGCCCGGCCATTCACACGGCGGCCGGCAGCCAGTCCCCGAAGGTGCCGGTGTTCTCGTCGGGCAGGAACTGAGCCCCGACGGCGAGGACGACGAACAGCAGCCCGAGCTGACTCCCCAACGCCGCCAGCGCACCGACGGCCACGCTCTTGGCGGCCGCCGCGTCGGGCCGCACGGCCCCGAACCACTGGGCAGCCCGCCCGGGGGGGGGGGGGCGAACTGCGGCATGGGCGGTGCGGTGGGAGCCACGGCCGGCGCCGCAGTGGGAACCGTGGGCGCGCGGTCGGCGGGGGAGGAGGCGGGGCGGTGGCAGGAGAAGCGGGGTCGGCCGCACCGACTTCGGCAACCGGCACCCCACAACGGCTGCAGAACGCGTGACCTGCGGCTGTCTCAGCACCGCAGGACGGGCAATCGCTCATGTGCTTTCCAGATGGACTCACGGCCCGGAGACCGACCGACGGAACACGCGCACTCCCCCGACCACCGGCCATGAGAGGGGACCTGCAGGATGTGAAGATCATGTGATGATGCGTGGGGAAGATTGATAGCAGCCTCAGGTGATCATTGCAACGCACACGAATCGCGAAGTGCGCCCCGTGACTGGCGTAGGGGTGTCAGGGTGGGGCCGGATGCGAGTTGCTGGGCGACGAGCTGAGCCCCTGTCAGGACCTTCACAAGCGGTCCGCGCCGGTGCGAGGGTGCGTGGTGGGGGCGCGCCGACCGTGGCGTGCTCCAGGTGGCCTGCTCGATTCGGTGGAAGGGCTTCCGCTTGTTGAGTATTTGGTGAAGCCTTGAGGGGGGTGGGCACAGTGGTGACGATGAGGCCTTCGGGGGTCGGGGTCCGCTGGCCGGCCGATTACTGCTGTACGCAGGTACCGCCCGGGACGCGCTCGACATTTGCCTCGTTGGCGGCACCATTGGCGGCGCGTCGACTTCGGGCGTATGCCGTAGGTGATCTCCGTATTGCGAATCGGTAACAGGGGGTTCCCTATGGCTAAAGTTTGTTGAACGCTTGAGCTTCACGCTGTGGGGGGTGTGTGAAGATCGCTGTGATGTGGGGTCAGCTCGAATGTCCCAGCCGGGTCATCGGCCCGGGCTGACGCAATAGGAGCCGTGAGCGATCTGGGCCGGGCGGAGCGGTGGCGGGCGCGTCGAGCTCGTCGAAATCAGTCGCGCATCGCGCAACGTCGGGAATCGTATTCGCTTCGACTCGGGTCGGGCTTTGCGGTGCTCGGGCATCGACCGTCAGTCAGGGAAGTGACGGGAGGCTGCCGACGACCGGGGCGCCTCGGCGCATCCGAGGTGCGGGACAAAACGTCGGGCCGCGGTGATCGGCATTCAGATTTCGCTCGGATGCGGTTCTGGCATTGGTAGTTCGTGGTAGTGAGAGCGGGGGCGGTGCGCCGTGCTGGGGAAGAATTACGATTGGGTGCCTGATACGGGGCTGGTCCGCGAGGTCGACGAGCTCTTCGAACGGGCGATCAACTCGTATCGTGCGAACGCGAATCTGATAACGGAGCACGCCAACCAGGAAGAGTCCATCCGGGTCGGTGGCTACTCGAACCGGACCCTCCTGGAGCTGGTGCAGAACGCGGCTGACGCGATGTCCGGTGCTTCCGAGTACGAAGACGGAGCGGGGAGGGTCGAGATCGTTCTCGATCTCGACCATCAGACGCTGTATTGCGCGAACGCCGGTCGCCCCTTTTCCCGAAGCGGCCTCACCGCGCTCGCTCATGCGCACCTCAGTGGTAAGCGGGGCGACGAGATCGGTCGGTTCGGGCTCGGGTTCAAGTCGGTGCTCGCGGTCACCGACACCCCTCAGGTGTTCAGTCGTTCGGTCGCTTTCGAGTTCAACTCTTCGAGGGCGAAGGCGGCGATCGCGGCCATTGCGCCCGTACCCAAGCGGTTGCCGGTTCTCAGGACGCTCACCCGGATCGACGCGGCGACCGAATTCGGCAAGGACCCGATCCTGGCGGAGTTGGGGGAGTGGGCGGTGACCGTCGTCAGACTGCCGCACGCCACGAGGCTGGAGAGCCTCAAGAAGGAGATCGAGGAGTTCCGCTCCGAGTTCCTCCTCTTCGTGAACTCGGTGCGCGAGATCCGGCTGCGGGTCGTCGGAGTCGACGCCAACTTCGTCACGTCTCACGTGTCGCGCGCCCTGGGCGACGGCCGATTCCGCATCGAGCGTCCCGATGGCGACCACGACGAGTGGTACGTCGAGGATCGCATGCACGCGCCCAGCCCCGAGGCTCGGATCGAGGTCGGGGAAGCGGTGTCGCGTGACCGGATGAAGGTCACGGTCGCGATGCCCGCGCGCTTCGCCCAGCTGAAGACGGGGGAGTTCTGGTCGTACTTCCCGCTCCAGGACAGGACATCGGCGTCCGCCCTCTTCAACGCGCCCTGGAGTGTCAACGACGACCGCACCACCTTGCTCACGAACTCGTACAACCGAGAGATCCTCGTGACTCTCTCGGAGATGTTCGTCGACATGCTGCCGAGGGTCTCGTCCGCCGACGATCCAGCAGCACACCTGGACTACATGCCGGCACGTGGCCGAGAGACCCATTCGTTCGGCGACGAGATCCTCTGCGTCCATGTGCCGCGACTCGGCAGCGAGAAGGCCCTGGTCCCCGACGCGACAGGTGTGCTGCGCACACCACCTGAGCTTCGACCCCTGGACTTCGGCGTCGGTGACGCCTCCGAGCGTGATCACGAGGAATGGATCAGGTCCCCCCATACCAACGAGGACGTGCCGCACTGGCGCTCTTATGCGACCAGCCAGCGAGGGGCGCGTCTGAGAGCGCTCTACATCTCCAGCGTCTCCTCCGCCTTCACCGATTCACGTCTCCGGGACGAGCAGAAGGCTTTGGAGAAGGTGCACAAGAGAGGTGTCCTCTCCTGGCTGCGCGAGTGGGCGGAGGGGCCCGACATGGCCTCCGCGGCGAAGGCCCTCGATTTCGTGCTGAGGAATCCAAACGGCTTCGGCCCCGCCAAGGTCATACCCACGACTGCCGGGATGCTGTCCATCAAGGACAGTGACCGGGTCTTCCTCCATCGTGCGGAGGACGTCGACATCGAGGGGGCGTGCTTCGTCGATCCGGACTTCCTGGCCGTTCCCGGCGTCGAGAAGAAGCTCGCGGATCGCGGGTTCCGCGACCTCGACCCGCTTGCCAAGTTCGAGGCCCGAATGGCCAGGCTGTCACCGGAGACGCAGGAAGACGAGCTCCCGAAGTTCTGGGAGGCGGCCACCGACGTGCCCATGGCGCAGGCGCAGAAGGCCGTCGCGGGAAACAGGAATGGGGCCCTCAGGGTCCCGACTCTGGACGGCGGCTGGGCCCTGCCGCAGTTGGTGCTGGACATCGACGGCCTCGGCGACAGCACTCCGGATCGGGTGCTGGACCGGACGAGATGCGTGCCACAACTGGCACACGCCGCCGGCGTCGTCACCGAGCCGGTGGCCTCGTACCCGCTCGAGGACGAGATCCACTTCGACGACTACTGCCAGTACGTGTTGGACGAGGTGAACCGGAGGCTCGGGCCCGGGGACCGGCCCGTCGAGCAGGTCGAGTTCGACAGGGGCGAGGGCCCCGGCCCGTTCTCCGCGCTTCTGATGTTGCGGGACGCGGGCGCTCCCGAGCCCCTGCGCGAGCGGTGGACGGAAGGACTGCTCAGGCTCGACCAGGTGGGGCACTGGCTCTGCACCGACATCGACACGGGGCTGAGCCACCGGGTCCTGTCCCCTGTTCGCTGGGCGGCGGGGCGAGCCGGCTCGCTGAAGTCCAATCGCGGGTACCGCACGCCCGGTCACGTCGTCTCCGCGTCGCTCGTCGCGTACGAGGCCCTTCTTCCTCTGTTCCGAGGACCGCGCCACGTCGAGGACGCCCTGAAGCTGCCCAAGGACCTGGGCGAGGTCCCTGTGGAGCTCCTGCACGAGGCGCTCGAGTCGGAGGTCACCTCGCCGATCAGCAACGTGGCCCTGAAGGGGTTCATCCTCACCGCGAGCCGCTTCGCCTTCCCGGACGGGCACCCGGTGTACATCCCCGCTCGGGTGGGACGTGCCATCGAGCGAAGGCGGCCCGATGCGGTGTACCTGGCGACGACCGAGGAGGAACGCGAATTCCTCAACCAGAGGCAGAAGCCGTACCTCAAGGTGGACGAGGACGAGGCGGACGAGTTTGTCGAGGTGGTCGGATGCCGACGGTTCGAGGACAGCTTCTCCTTCTCGCTCCTTGTCGACGGTAGGCAGGCCGAGGAACACGTCATCGACCTCTACACCGGACTGCGCTCGACATTCGTCGAGGACAAGGTCACGAACGCGACGGTGGCGAAGGCCGTCCAGATCACCAAGCGTGTGACCACGGAGGACGGCGTCGAAGACCAGTCGCTCGAGTGGCACCGTCAGGGACTGACCCTGGTGGTCCAGGCAGAACTCGACGAGTCGCGTGTCCTGCAGATCGTCAACGAAGCTTTCGATCTGCGCCTGTCGAACGCCGAGGTGAGCGACATCCTCCAGGCACGCATCGATCAACACCTCGAGGCACAACGGCAGGACGCCCGGGCCGCCTCCGACGATGCCGAGCGGCTCGCGATCTACATCGGTGACGACACGCTGAAGGAGAACCTGCCGAAGGGACTGTGGCAGGCCATCGAGGGTCAGGGGCTGGTGACCGGCTCCACGTCCGTCGCCGAACTCTTCCTGACTGTCTACGGGAGCGACTCGATCAAGCTTCTCGCGGAGGAGTTCAGCGCCGAGGGGTACACGGACGTCCCCACGACATGGGCGGGCGGAGCTCCCACGGTCGCCTGGCTGCGGAAGATGGGGTTCGGTGCCAAGTACGCCGGGCGACGCACGCGGCACCAGGACGACGAGTTCGTGGTGCCCGGCGCCGTGAAGCTCAAGCCTCTCCACGACTTCCAGAAAAAGATCAGCCAGGACTTGAAGGAGGTCCTGACCTCAAGGGGCCCGGACGGGCGTGCGCTCAAGGGCATGGTGGAGCTCCCCACGGGGGCGGGGAAGACCCGGGTCGCCACCGAAACCGTGCTGCGCCTGTTCGCCGACGGCGAGATGCGCGGGACCGTGCTGTGGATCGCCCAGTCGGAGGAGCTCTGCGAGCAGGCGGTGCAGACGTTCGGCACCGTGTGGCGTTGGCTAGGGGACGAAAGTCCGTTGACGATCGGCCGGCTCTGGAACACCAACGTCGTCCACGAACCCGACACCGAGTTCAGCGTGGTCGTGGCCACCGACGCGAAGCTCGACCGGATCGCCGGCACTCCGGAGTACGAGTGGCTGAGCCGGGCCTCCGCCGTGTTCATCGATGAGGCGCACCGGGCTGGGGGGTCGAAGATGTACACGAAGATCCTCAGGTGGCTCGGGGTCGACGGCCGCAGCTGGGAACGGCCTCTGGTCGGCATCTCGGCGACGCCGTTCAAGGGCAGCGGCGATGTCACCGAGCCGACGAAGGAATTGGCGGCCCGCTTCAGCGGGAAGTTGATGCGAGCTTTCGACGACAGCGCCTACGAGGAGCTGTCGAAGATAGGCGTCCTCGCGAAAGTCCGGCACGAACTGCTGAACGGCGTGGATGTCGCCCTGAAGCCGGACGAACTGGCACAGGTGCGATCCCTGCGCAGGCTCGAACCCCAGGTCCTCGACCGTATCGGTCGGGACCAGGCCCGTATGAAGATCCTCGTGGACGACATTCTGAAGCGGGATCCGGAGTGGCCGATCCTCGTGTTCACGCCGAACGTCTTGTCCGCCCAGGTCCTTGCCGCGACCCTTCGCTATCGGGACGTCGCGGCCGAGGCGGTCAGCGGGCAGACCGGTCGGCAGACCCGCCGTGACGTCATCGAGCGATTCAAGCGCAACGAGATCAGGGTTCTCGCCAACTGCGATCTTCTGATCCAGGGATTCGACGCGCCCGGTGTGCGGGCCTTGTACATCGCCAGGCCCACCTTCAGTCCCAGTGCCTACATCCAGATGGCCGGCCGAGGGCTGCGCGGTCCCGCGAACGGCGGCAAGGAGGAGTGCCTCATCGTGGATGTCGAGGACAACTTCGGCGCGGCCGACGAACTCCTCGGATTCCGTGCCTACGAAGAGCTCTGGCGAAAGCAGGGATCATGATTCTGGTACCGGACCTCGCCGACGTCGATGCGACCACCACCAGCGGCGCCGAACGGCGGGTGGCCCGACTGCTGCGAGCGGTGGACGGCCCCGCCGACGCCGTCGCCTTCCACTCCGTCAAGCTGCGGAGCCACGCGGTCAAGCAGCAGGGCGAAGCTGACTTCGTCGTGCTCTGGAACGGCATCGTCATCGTCCTAGAGGTCAAGGGCGGAGGTGTCCGGAAGTACGACGGCGTCTGGTACTCCATCGACAGGCACGGCGATTGGAAGAAGTTGCGAGAGTCGCCGATGGATCAGGCGCAGTCGGCGATGTACGCGCTGCGCGACATTCTCCAGGAGGAGGGCGTCGGATGGTTCGCTACCGAGGCTGTCGCCCTCACCCCCGACATCGACGCACCCCCACCGGCCGTCGAGTGGAAGGGAAGCCACTGGTGGGCCAAGGAGCAGATGAGCATCGCCGCGCTGACCGAGGCCTTCGAGAAGGTGGCCGGCGGAGCGAGGAGCGCGCCTCACGGAATCAGGGTCGCCAGGTCGGAGACGCTCCGGGCCCGCCTGTTCGGCGAGTTCACCAGGATGCCCGTCATCGATGCACAGCGGGGGGCCGTGCTGGAGGAGCAGAATCGGGCGACCGAGGGGCAGGCCAGGGTCCTTGCCGCGCTGTCCCGGAACCCGAGGATGCTCGTGTTCGGTGGGGCGGGCACAGGGAAGTCCCTGGTGCTGGCTGAAGGAGCGAAGCAGGAGGCGGGCGAAGGGAAGTCCGTCCTCATCACTTTTCACTCGCCCGCCCTGGTCGACTTCTTCGGCCCTCGGATCGTGGGCAGAGACATCGATCTCCTTCCCTTCGCGGACCTGTCCGGTGACAAGAAGTACGACGTCGTCTTCGTCGACGAGGCACAGGACCTCATGAACGCCGACGGCATGGACGCCTTGGACGCCGTGATCCGCGGCGGTCGGGAAGGCGGCCGGTGGAGGATGTTCCTCGATCCCAACAATCAGGCGCGCGTCGACGGCGAGTTCGACCCTGAGGTCTGCGAGCTGGTCCAGCAGGAGGCGCTCCAGTACGACCTCGACCGTAACGTGCGCAACACCCGCGCGATCGTCCATGTCGTGCAGGAGTATCTCGGCGCCGATGTCGGGGACCCGGGCATCGTGCACGGTGATCGGGTGGAATGGCGGTGGTCCGACGGGTCGGCCGGTGTCTCCGCGGCCGAGAGCGTGGCTCGCGACCTCGTCGCCGATGGAGCCCGACGCCATGACATCTGGATCATCAGCGTGTCCGAGGACGCCGAGCCCCGCAGGAGTGAGGCCGGATTCCTCGTGACCAACCCCCGCTACGCCAAGGGCCTGGAGGCGGAGCACGTCATCGTCTGCGACCTGCCCCAGGAATACGACGACCGGGGAATCGCCGCGTTCTACGTGGCTGTCACTCGGGCGCGGGTCACCCTCCACGTGGTCGCGTCCAGGGCCGACAAGAAGCGGCTCCAGGATCTTCTTCGAAAGCAGGTCGACAAGTGAACCTCACAGTGGCCCAGAAGGAGGCCCTCAATCATCTCCGAGCCTCCTACGTGGGGCCCGAAGCGGGGCCCGAGGAGGTCACCGCGAACCTGCCTCATCGGCAGTACGCCGTCGGCATGCTCTTCCCGGCCGAGGCGGAGGCTCGACCTTCTCACGCCGACCGAGACACGGACGCGGACGTGACGGCGGACGTCCCCGACGGCGATGTCGAGGAGACCGGGGCCGCGGTTCCCTTGGCCGAGGACTGGAAGCCCTCGTCCGTCGCGCTGTCCTTCGTCACCGACGGAGACTCCGTCGACGTCGACTTCTCGTGCGGCACGTACGCCGCCGTCGCGGGGGACGGACCGCCCAGATGGCGGCGTACCCCGTTCTCCAAGGACGGCCTCGTGCTCAGGCGAGGGGAGGGCCCCGAAAGCCTTTCCGTGGGCGGCGTCCCGGTGGAGCTCGGTTCTCGCTGGCGGGACTTCCGGGGCAATTCGTTGGTCACCGTCCATGTACGGGTCCTGGGCGAATCCACGGGCGACGACCGACTCGACATCCCGCGGATGCTCTTCCAGGTCCGCTTGGCCGCCGCGCCCTCCGACGGGGCGGGAATCCTGGAGCACGACACCACACGCTCCATCGAGACCGACCCGGAAGCCGCCGAACTGCGCCTGCGGTATCGCAAGCGGAAGGTCTACGCGGTCGGGCACGGGATGGCCGCCGACTGGGAGTTCGCGGACGACCGTTGTACCAGGGTCTTCCTCGAGCCCGTACCGGCGTTCGTGGTGCCCGCCGTCGAGACGACGGGGTTCGATGAGGGGACGGCGGAGGCCGAGGCTCTGGAGCTGGGGCATCTTCAGCGGATCGACGAGGATCCCGAAGCGGTCCTTCGATCGTTGGACGCCTTCGTCGAGGCGTTCGCCGGTTGGGCCTCCAAACAGTTGGAGCGGGCCGAGACGTTCGACCCCGACAGGGACGTGGCCGTCCGGATCGCCCGACGATCGCAGGACGCCGTCGACAGGATGAGGGAGGGCCTGGACCTCCTCAGGGCGCCGGGGCGGCAGGACCTTCGGACGGCATTCTCGCTCGGCATGGCCGCCATGCGGCTTCAGATGCGGCAGGCGTCCCTCAACCGCGGGACGCCAGATAACCAGGTCCAGGAGCCGCGTTGGCGACCCTTCCAGCTCGGCTTCCTGCTGGTTTCACTGGCCTCCACCGTCGACGAGAGGCACAAGGAGCGGGAGCTCGTCGACCTCATCTGGTTCCCGACCGGTGGCGGCAAGACCGAGGCGTATCTGGGCCTCGCCGCGATCGAGGTGTTCCGCCGACGACTCACACACAAGAACGCCGGCGGGGGAACCGCCGTCATCACCCGCTACACCCTGCGGCTGCTGACCTCTCAGCAGTTCCAACGGGCCGCGGCGCTGGTCTGTGCCATGGAGATGCTGCGGGGCACGGACGAACGGGCGAAGGGCATGGCTCCGTTCTCCATCGGTCTTTGGGTGGGCAACGAGGTGACACCCGGTACGCGGGCAGAGGCGCGTGAAGCACTCAAGCGGCTGCAGAAGGCCGCGCGGCCGGACGAGGCGAACGAGTTCCAGGTAGAGAGCTGCCCCTGGTGTCTGACGCCGTTGGTGCCCAGGCTCAGGAGCGACAAGCCACAGGACTACGGTATGCGTCTGGAGGGCGTGGACGTCCTGCTGCACTGTGTCGACGCGACGTGCGACTTCGCCGGCGAGCTCCCGCTCGCGGTCGTCGACGAGGTGCTGTACGACGATCCGCCCACGATCCTCCTGGCCACTGTCGACAAGTTCGCACGCCTGCAGTTCAAGCCGGAAGCGGGCAGTCTGCTCGGCCTGGGGACAACCTTCAGACAACCGTCCATGATCATCCAGGACGAGCTGCACCTGCTCTCGGGGCCCCTGGGGACCACCGTCGCCGTCTTCGACGCCGTGATCCAGGTTCTGCTGAGCCGGTCGGGCACCAGCCCCAAGATCGTGGCCTCGACGGCCACCATCCGCGCGTCCGAGGAGCAGGTGGAGGGACTGTACGGGCGAGAGGTCGCCCTGTACCCACCGTCGGGTCTCGACGACGACCGCACATTCTTCTCCCGTCCGGTGGAGAGCGGGGAAGGGCGTCTCTACGTCGGCCTGATGCCGCAGGCGGTCTCACAACCGTCCGCCGTCATCGCGGCCGTCACTCCCATGGTGGAGATGCCGGAGGCTCTGGCCGCCCGCGTCCCGTCCGCCGCGTCGCGCGACGCGTACTGGACGCTGGTCATGTACCACAACAGTCTCCGTGAGCTCGGGCGCACAGGGACCTTGGTCATCGATGACGTCAACGGCCGTCTGGACCCCCGTGCCGAGAGGCTCGGCTTCCCCTTGCGATCCGTGAGGGCAGGGAAAGTCCTCGAACTGACGAGCCGTCGCGGAGCCGAGGAACTGCCGAACGATCTTCGTGCGCTCCGGGTCAGGGCGGACGAGTCTCAGGACGCCGTCGATGTGGTCCTGTCGTCGAACATGCTGTCCGTGGGCATCGACATCCCGCGACTCGCGCTGATGCTCATGGTGGGACAGCCCAAGACCACGGCCGAGTACATCCAGGCCACGAGCCGTGTCGGACGTGGAGACACGAAAGGTGTCGTCGTCACCCTCTTCCGCTCCGGACGGGCCCGTGACCGGTCGCACTTCGAGACCTTCCGGGGCTACCACGAGGCGCTCTACCGGAGCGTCGAACCCACGAGCGTCACACCATGGTCACTGTCCTCGCGCGAGCGCTCACTCGCCGGGGCGCTCGTGGCGCTTCTGCGTCAGTCGTTCACCCGGTTCGCCCGGAACGAGGCGGCAGGCGAGTTGGACCTCGCGGACGACAGGATCCAAGAGGCGGTCGAACGACTCGTAGAACGGTTCCTCGGCCACGTGACGCGTGCCGACGGGCTCGAATCCGCGGACACACGCGCCGCGGTGTGGAGCCTTCTGAGGGACTGGGACCGACGGGCGGCCCAGGCGCGTGGGTCGGGCGAGCCCTTGTACTACCAGCGGACGAAGAAAGACCAGAAGGCCTTGTTGAAGAAGTTCGGCCAGTCCGGTGAGGGATGGCTCGTCGCGGACTCGATGAGGTCTGTGGAGCCCAACGTGGCGGTCGAGGTCCAGGAACCCCAGGAGGAGGTGCACCATGGAGAAGATCAGGCATGACCTGCGCCTTTCCGAGACGATCTCGCCGTTCGGTGTGGGAGCGATCGTCGACGTGCGCGGCGAATCGCTCATGGCGCCGGACACGTCCTGGTGGGACAAGAAGTACGCCCAGGAGATCAGCTGCGAGCGGCTGATGGCCCGCATCGGCGCCGGTGTCCTCAGACAGCCGCCGGCACACGCGAACCGGGCCGCGAAGGAAACCCCCGCGTTGCCGTACTGGCGTTTTCCCGCCTGGCGGTTCTGCGAGCGCTGCGACAAGCTCTCGAAGCTGACCGGCAGGAAGAAGGGCAAGTGGAGCAACACCTGCGACTGCGGTGGCGCGCTCGTGCCGATGCGATATGCGGCCGTCTGCGAGAAGGGCAGCCACATCCAGGACATCAACTGGTTCCAGTGGGCACATCGCGGGCGGGCCGCGAGCATGGACGAAGCAGTTCGCGTCTGCCGTGACTTCAAGGCACTCAGATTCCACAAGCTGGCGACTCGAGGCGAAGGCCTCGCGGCACTGGTGGTGAAGTGCTACGGCTGCAAGAACGAACGGAAGCTCACGGAACTCGTGAGCAAGGGGGGCCTCCACCAGGACGGCATCCGCTGCGCGGGACGGCAGCCCTGGGAGCCGGAGAGCGCCGTCAAGAAGCCCTGCCCGTACGAGTTGGTCGCCGTGCAGCGCGGGGCCACGGGCAACTACATCGCGGAAAGGATCTCGGCTCTCGACATACCGGAGGAGCGTCCGCGGTCCGCGGAGACGGCCGACGAGATCCGCGGTCACATGCTCTTCGGAAAGATCGTGACCGACAACGGCGGTCCTCAGTCGGAAGTGCTGGCGCAGCTGATCGCAGAGGACCTCGGAGTGACGGCGGAATCCGTCCTCGGCGTCGCGGCGGGGGAAGAGGGTCCCCCCGGGGAGCTGCTGCTCGACCTCAAGGACGGGGAGTGGTCGGCGTTCCTGAAGAAGCTCGACGAAGGGCGCGACCGCTCGGGCAGCGACTTCGTGGTCGACGGGAGAAGCCTCGAAGGGATCGCCGGGCCGCGGAGCCTCGTCGGCAAGATCAGCGGCATCGGACAGGTGCGACGAGTGCGGGAGGTCCGTGCCCTGCGAGGGTTCCGCCGCCATGACGCGGACGCGGCGTTGATCCACGTCGACCTGGGGGCGGACCGGTCGTATCGGCCCACCTACCCGGCGATCGAACTCTTCGGGGAAGGCATCTTCCTGCGATTCGACGAGGGGAAGATCGCCGCATGGGAGGCACAGCCGGAGGTGCAGGCACGCGCCAGCATCCTCAAGAAGAGAAGAGCGGACTCCCCGTGGGCCGGCCGTCTCGATGTGCCCGAGCCCAGGTACATCGCCCTGCACACGCTGGCACACCTGCTCATCCGACGGTTGGCCTTCGCCAGCGGCTACGCGTCCGCCGCACTGCAGGAAAGGATCTACGCGAACTCCGATCGCACGGACAGGACCGCGGGCATCCTGATCTACACAGCGGCCGGCGACGCCCAGGGCACTCTCGGCGGCCTCGTCAGGCTCGGGGATCCCAAGAAGCTCATCCCCCTCCTGGTGACCGCCCTGGACGACGCGGACTTCTGCTCCAACGACCCGGTCTGCATCGAGAGCGACCGCCAGGGGGCCTCCCAGCTGAACGCCTCGGCCTGCCACGGGTGCTCCCTCGTCAGCGAAACGTCCTGCGAGACAGGTAACCGGATGCTGGACCGACAACTGGTTTTGGGCGGAAGCGATGTGAGAGGCCTCCTGGACGACGTCCTGCCGGAGGTTCGCAGGCCCGGGTGACGCACTCTCCACCACTCTGCGGCCCTGCGGGGCACATGGCGGGCCGCAGAGTGATTCCACGCCCGACCGCCATTCCGCCAGTAGCTGCCCGATTCTTGTCTCTGAGCTCCCGTACTGCGCGAAGCCCTCGATCCGTGTGGGACGAGGCAGGGAACGATCTAAGGGCGCCTTGCGTGACTGCCGAGATGCTTCACCCATCACCGACCGCCTCCTGCGGGCCGGTTGGTGGTCGAGGCCCTCCTCGAACGGCGACGACTGACATCCAGTCAGAGGGAAGCCGAGCCCGATCCTGCGTACGGCCCTGACGTACTGCTGAACGGATTGTCGCCCCACAGCGCTTCAGCACCCTCGGCAGGATTCGAACCTGCACACACGGCTCCGGAGGGCCCGTGTGTCTCACCTGTTCCAGCAGGTCAGGCGATGATTCCCGATGCGACGATCTGGTTCGGTCCACGAATGGTCCGCAAATAGGCGGCTGTCAGGCGTACCAGAGCCCTGAGGATTGGATCTGTGTTTCCACCGCGTGGGGGAGCGGCTGGATGTGCGGCTTCTAGCCCGACCCCGCTGCGGCTAACAGTAGAACATACTTCTGACCTGCAGGTATCACACATAGTGACATGGGCTTGCATGGGCAACGGGGTGCCCGCTTCGAGGATGGCTAACCCTTGCGTTCGACGGTTGGTTCTCTGCTCCCAAGCGAGTCATTGCGTGTTCCCTCCCGGAACCGTGAGGTTTGACGCAAGCCGGCGAAGGGTGGACACTGGTTGCGTCTTCCCTCCTGGGTCCAGGAGGATACGCGCAAGGAGGTGTGACGTGGACTTCATGTCCGTGAGGCAAGCCGCCAAGAGCTTGGGTGTGGACGACTCGCGTGTACGCCAGCTGCTGCGTGATGATCAGCTGCGAGGCTCGATGGTCGGTGGGCGGTGGATCGTGGATGCTGACAGCGTCCGCGATCGCAAGCTGTCAGCTCCCGAACCTGGTCGTCCCCTGTCGGCGAAGAACGCTTGGGGAGCTCTCGCCATGCTTTCGGGGCGCCGGCCTGTTGGGTTGTCGGACCCAGAGCGGTCTCGCCTACTTGCCCGTCTTCGGATCCTAGCTGCCGATGGAGACATGCCAGCGGCTCGTCTGCAGAAGTTGCTTGCCGCCAGGGCCGAAGTCCGGCGCTATCGAGTTCACCGCAGTGCGTTGCATGCCTTGCTCGCCCACTCGGATGTAGTACGGGCTGGGGCTAGCGCCGCTCCTCATGTGGGCGCCGACTATGTGGCACCTGGGCGTGCTGAGGTCTACGTGCATCCAGACCGGATAGGGAAGCTAGAAGCTGCATTCGGCCTGGTGATGGATGCCCAAGGCGGCAACCTTGTCGTTCGTGTGCCCCCCGCCAGCGCTTGGTCATTCCTTGCGCCAGATGTACATGAAGCGAAGGAGGGGAGGGACGCTCCGGCTCCCGTGATCGCAGCTGACCTGCTGGACGCGAAAGAGGACCGTGCCGTTGTGGCAGCGGCAGGCATCCTCGAACCGTTGCTTGCATCGTCTGCGGCGCGGCTGGCGGATGCAGCGTGACAGACGTACGGGTCCGCATTGAGTCGGATCTGCTGACGGGGCCACTGGTGGGCCTTTGGGGGACCCTCCTGGATCTTTCTGAGAAGGTCCCCCAAGACTGGACGCTGATCGGTGGTCAAATGGTACTGCTGCACGGATTGGAGCACGGCAGGACCCCGCCAGCAGCGAGCCTTGACCTTGATGTGCTGGCTGATGTCATATCTGATCAGCAGAGTTTGCGCACGCTCGTCGCTGCTCTGGAAGAGATGGGATTTGAATCCACTGGGGTATCCCCGGAAGGCAAGACGCACAGGTATAAGCGTGACGATTCCGCGGGCGCTCTGATTGTTGACTTGCTTGCTCCAGACAACCTTGGACAGCGGGCTAATCTCACCACTACGCCCCCAGGTACGACGCTGGAAGTTCCTGGAGGCCGACAGGCCGTGCAACGGAGTGAAAGTATCTGTGCACAACTTGGTGATCGAGTTGGGACGATTCATCGTCCCAACTTGCTCGGGGCGATCGTTGGAAAGGCGGCCGCCCTTGGCATTGCGGCCTCGTCCAAGGAAAAGCACTATCGTGATTTGGCTTTTCTGCTCTCTCTGCCTGTCAACCCCTTTGACCTCAAGCCACAGTTGACGAAATCAGATCTTAAGAAGCTGAAGTTGGCAGGGTCTCTACTCGATGCCGATCATGCGGCTTGGCGAGCGCTGAGAGAGGCAGAGGTGCAGGCGGATGGCCAAGCTATGTACCGGATCTTGACGTCAGCGTAGAGGGCGCTTGACGCAGTAGAGGATCTGTCGGCGGGCACGTTGGTTAACCTGGAAGAGGCGTGTTCGGCAAGCACCAGCCGGCGCGGTTACTGGATTCTGACTGAAGGTACCCTAATTAGGCTGCAACATGAGTCGTTCCTACAGCTCTTGGGCATCCAGCGATGAAGTGCGGTTGAGGATGCAGCGCACTCCTCGTCGCGACACGCGCCCTGAATTGGCGCTTCGGCGCGCCGTCCATGCACTAGGTCTTAGGTACCGCGTGAGCGTTCGGCCACTGCCGCATCTGCGTCGGACAGCGGACTTGGTATTCACGAAAGCTAAAGTCGCAGTTTTCCTTGATGGATGTTTCTGGCACGGTTGCCCCGAACATTACAGCGCTTCTGTGGCAAATAGCGACTACTGGGCGCGTAAGATAAGCAGGAATAAAGCGCGTGATGCTGACACCGATCGCCAACTGATAGACGCCGGATGGATAGTAGTTCGCATCTGGGAGCACGAAGATCCGATCATTGCAGCCTCGCACGTGGCCGAGTGCGTCCGCCAGCAGTCACCAACCACGACGAAGTCGGGGTAGCGCGCCCACGTAGGGACGCGAGGCGCTCTTGTGACGAGGCGTCAGGAAACGGTTGGGTTACACCGTCTTGACCGCTTCGCTACTTGAACTGGCGCTGCGCGCAGGGATACGCGGACGTTTGGACAGTGTTGACATGGTGCGCAGAGGCCTTCCTGCACCAGTATGTTGCCTATAGCATCACGCTGACGGTCGGCCCCGGTAGCATCTGTAGTTGTCCCGTGCGGCAGCAACTCCACGAGACTGCACCGCCGGTCCGAACCACCCATAGTCAGCGAGGGACCCTTGACTACACCTAATAGCGAAAGGAAGCCCACACTTGTTTCGCTCTTCTCGGGAGCAGGTGGGCTTGACCTCGGCCTAGAGCGTGCTGGGTTCCACACTGTCACCGCGACCGACGTGGACGCCAACTGCATGAAGACTCTGCAGAAGGTACAGGAATCCAGCGTTCCAGTGCGTGGCCAGGAGGGGCGAATCCATTTGGAAGGCGCCCGCCTTATCCATGCTCCTGCAGAAGAACTCAAGGCTGCGGATTTGCGCCCTGAAGGCGCGACCAGTCGGTGGCGCCCCGACGTTCTAGCCGGCGGGCCTCCGTGTCAGCCTTTCAGCTCTGCCGGTCGGCAGCGGGGCATTGAGGATCCGCGGGGTAAACTCTTTTTGGAGTTCGTCAGCCTTGCTGAACAGCTGAAGCCGAGGCTAATCCTTTTCGAAAATGTCCGCGGCCTAGTTACGGCCAAAGACCCGAGCGGGGAACCGGGTGGAGTCCTGCGCCTCATCAGGTCTTCCTTCGAAGAAATTGGCTACGCCACGCGTTTCAAGCTGCTTAATGCCGCTGACTTCGGAGCTGCACAACGCCGGATTCGGCTTTTCATGATTGCGTCCAAGGATCGCATTCTTCCCGATTTCCCGGAACCCACACATGGAAGACTCGTGGGTGACACCCTTATGGGCGATGTTAAGCCGTGGGTGACGCTTGGTGAGTTCCTTTCTGGGCAGCCAACGCCCAAGCCTGAGGATATTGTGTATCCCGCCGGCTCCCTGGTGGACGAACTCAAGGGCTTGACCCCAGGCACTGGTGTTAAGTCGGGTGGAATTGTCGAAGCCAACCGCCCCACTGGCCACTGGGGCTATAGGCAGGATCGTTTTCTGGCCGACCTTAACATGCCGGCGCGAACGATCCGCGCTGCTACAACTCCGGACTGGATCCGCCTCGAAGATGGCACCTTGCGCCGGCTTACTTGGCGTGAATGTGCGGCACTGCAAGGGTTTCCCCGAGAGTGGGAGTTCCAGGGAACAGTCGCCAGCAGGTTTCGCCAAATCGGTAATGCCGTACAGGCTGATGTGGCGGAAAAAATGGGACTGATGCTCATGCAGTCTATTAGCTCGAACAAGAAAGCCGCTCCTAAGTCGGGACCTTGGCCGCCCGAATTCCATAAGTGGATGGCTTACACCGCCATGGAACATCAGACAAACGGCGAGCATAGAGCGGCTGCCCGCAAGCAACGAGAATTGGCAGGTTAGTGGGGGATGGTTCAGACGTGGAAGTTTCCTGCAAACTGGTCTACGTCGGAACTAGCAGAAGGGCGAGTGCGTTCAGAGCAACTGTTCCGCAAAGAACGGAAAGAAGAGGGTCCCCGGGCTTTTGAGGAGGTGTACCGAGAAGTAGAGCCCCGCGTGAGAGAAGCACTGGAGGTGACTGGAGATCTCCTCAATCTGGACGGTCAAGCTTTCATATATGACCCGACCATATGGCGCATTCTCAGGTATGTCTGTGCCCCTCCAGTAAGCGAGGAGGATCTCTGGACGTTAGTTGGGCAGAAGTTTCGAACTGTCCCAGCCGACCTTTGCGATGAAACCGCTGAGGTGATCCGCGAGGTGCTGGATCCTGTCCGGTTCGCCTGGGTTGCGGAGGGCAGGCAACCAAACGAGACAGAGCGCGAGTCCGCAGTCATGGCGACCAGCGCGCTATTGGCTTTGGAGCTGCTGCGAACACGTCGGCGAGGGACAGCAAGTAAGCGTCAGGAAGCCGAAGTTGCAGCAGCGCTAGAGGGCATCGGGTACGTACTGGATGCCAAGAGAGGCGACATCGACGTCCTGGATGTTTTGGAGCGTGGCCACTTCTCGAAAGAAAGAAAAGTGGCCGGGGCCAAATGCGATGTCCCAATTCGCTTGAAGGATGGACGTCTTCTGGCGATCGAGTGCAAGGTTTCAAACGGCCCCAAAAACTCTTGGAAGCGACTGATTCGTGAATGCGGCGGCAAGTCTGAGACTTGGCGTCAGCATTTCGGCACTCAGGTGATGTCCGTTGCCGTGCTGGCTGGCTCTTTTGATCTCTCATGTCTAGAAAGGGCGCAGAATATGGACGGCCTATGGGTCTATTGGCAACACGACTTGAAGGCGCTGACAGATTTTATCGAGACAATCGCCTAGCGAGGCTGTGAGAACGCGGTCGGTGTAGCGACTTTGGCCGGGAGCTGCTTTGGCGCGAGTGATCATGGCCCCGTAAGCTTCCGGCGCGTCGGGCAGTCTGTTGACCTGCCCGTTAAAGCACGACGTTGGGGCCATGAGCTTCGAGGCTCGCGCCAAAGTGGCTGGCTAAAGTCGCGGAGCCGGCCGCCCCGGCCACGACGGGGTTCTCTCCTCTCATGGCTGCACCCGCTGGCTGGTGGCCTGGTGCGTGATCAGTGGGCCGTATGAACGCCTGCGCATCTGGCAGCGTCGACCCGCGTGCCACCGCCACCACGATCGGGCCTCTGCCGGTGACACAAAGCGTCTTTGACCTGCGCCGTTGGGGATCACCGTTCGTCCCCGTGCCCGTGTTGGAATGTGGCCGCTGCGTGCGGCGACGGGCGGGCGGCGACGTGCGCCGGTGGCGAAGACATGGAGGCGGCGCGGCGGCGACCGGCCGGCGCCGCCGCGCTTGGCGCGGCCCTCGGTGTGATCCGACCTACTGGTGTAGGCAACCGGGTGGAAAGGGGTGTGTGGTGGCCCCGCAAACGGGGCGTTGAGGTTCGACCGCTGTTGTGTCTTTCCCCTTCCGAGGCCGGATCGTGGTGGCGGTGACATGGGGGCCGTAAGCGGCCGTTGATGCGCCCTGGGCGGAGTCTGCGGCGGTCGGGTTGGCGGTGATCGACAAGCGCCGTCGGCCGCCGGACGAGCGAGCGCAGCGAGCCTTGATGAAGTAGGGAAAGTCTTACCGCCCTCTGATCGGCAACCGCTCGATCGTGGCCTGTCGGCTCTCTGGTCGGCTCGGCTAACGTTCCATCCATGCCTTCTGCACTGGACACGCCTCAGGGAGCGGCTGAACTCGCCGAGTCCCTGCTTCCTCCGCTCGGGAACCGCTGGCTCCACACTCAGGCAGTGGCTGCTCGGGCGAACGAAGTTTCCGCGGCCGTGTCCGAGGCGGATCGGGATCTCCTCGTCGCTGCTGCCTGGCTGCATGACATCGGCTACGCGCCCGAGCTGCGTGACACCGGCTTCCATCCCCTCGATGGCGCTCGGCATCTCGAATTGCTCGGTGCGCCGGCGCGCCTGGTGCGACTGGTGGCTCACCACTCCGGAGCCGTGTACGAGGCGGAGCAGCGCCGACTCTCGGCGGAGCTGGCCGTCTATGAGCGGGAAGACTCGCCAGTCCTGGACGCCTTGATCTTCGCCGATATGACGACCGGCCCCGCTGGGCAGTCCTTCGACTTTGATACCCGGATCGACGAGATCCTGGTCCGCTACGAGCCGGGCAGCGAGGTGCACAACGCGATCAGCAAGGCGCGGCCGTACCTCCGGGGCGCTGTCGAGCGGACCCTCGACCGCATGGCTGATCAGCCGATGTAGGGCTCCGCCCGGTCGGCCAGGCCGTGCTCGATCCGCATGCGCATCGACGGGTGAATGCTCAGCTCGTCCAGCTTGCTCGGGTCGACGAACGCCACTTCCTTGCTCTCGCTGCTCGTCCGCAGCTCGCCGCCGGTGATGCGGGCATGGAAGCAGATGGAGAACTGCTGACGGACCTCGCCGTCGTCGTACGCCATGACGTGCCCGGGGTTGGTGTAGATGCCGACGAGGCCGGTCACCTCCACATCGAACCCGGTCTCTTCCTTCGTCTCGCGTACGGCTGCGTCGGGCGCTGACTCGCCCAGGTCGATACCGCCTCCGGGCAGGGCCCAAAGATCGTTGTCGGTCTTGTGGATCAGCAGAACTTCCCCGGCCTCGTTGCGTGCCACGGCGGTCACGGAGGGGACGAGGCTGTTCGCCTTCGGGGCGTTGGGGTTGTTGAAGTAGTCGACACGGGCCATGCGTTCAGCGTTGCACGTCCGGAGCCTGTTATGCCGCGCGGCCCCGCTCCCACGCGTAATCGAAGCTTCGCATGTAGTGCCGGAAGGTCCGCGCTCCTGGGAGATACCGGAAGTGCATCACGGGGTTCTGGCCGGCGGGAGCTCCGAGGACGTGCGGGTTCACGAGAACGTCCTCGTCGAACCGGTAGATCGAGTTGTAGAGGATCGTGTCGTGCAGCCTGACTTCGACGCCGGGCGTCGACATGGCGGGCTCGAGGTAGCGCCGGGTGATCCGGGCACGTGCGGCCAGGTCGTTGCCGATGCCCTCCTCTTCGCCGCGCTGCCGGACCGCCTCGGAGTCGGGATCGCCGAGCAGGATGCGGACCTGGGCGCCGGCCTTCGCCTTCTCGGCCAGCTGGTCCGGCAGGTCCGGATTGCTGTCGAAGAGGAACAGCCCGGCGTACACAAGGATGTCGACCTGGTCCGTCGCCTTCTCGATCAGGGATGACCAGAGGGGGGCGGGCACCGCGCCACGGTGCGGGTAGTACGTGATCAGCTCGGATGTGCTGGCCTTCTCCGCCTGCTTCTCCACGGACGGCCAGATGTAGACCTCGTCGACTCCGAGGAGGCTCGCCGCCTTCCAGCGGTGCCCGCGGTGCGGCGTGCGGCCGGTGGTGATCCACCGCTCGACGCTCTTGGGGTCCACTCCGACGTGCTCGGCAACGGACTGGATCGTCTCGCCCTTCGCTGAAATCGCTGCGCGCAGACGTTCGTTCGCCATGACGTGCCCTTCACTGGGACCGCTAGGGACGTTTTGACGGTAGCTCAGACGTCCCTAAACGTCCATACGGACGGTGATGCGTCCACCGTCCCTCACGGTCTCCTGATCTCACCGACGGGATGTCGGTCAACACCGCACCGATACAGGAGACAAGACGATGCGTCAGATTCCCGTGGACACCGCCAACGCCACCGTGATGGTCGCCAAGGCACCGCAGCCCAAGGTGAAGGACCGCCGTACCGGCGAGATTGCCCTCGACAAGGACGGCGCCACCCTGATGGTCGTGGAGGTCATGTTCTCCACCCCCGACGACGTGGAGATCCTCAAGCTCACCGTTCCGCAGTCCGGCGTCTCCGAGGACCTGACCATGGGCACCCCGGTGGTCCTGACCGGCCTGGTCGCCTCGCCCTGGGAGAACGAGTTCAACGGCCAGAAGCGGCACGGGATCGCCTTCCGCGCGGTCGCGGTGACCTCGCTGGCCGCTGCGGGCTCGGCCTCGAAGGCGGCCTGAGTCATGACACGGTTGTTAGTCGCCCTGGTGCTGGTCGTCGCTGCTGCCGGTCTCCTGCGGTGGCGGCGGCCCGCCTGGTACTGGCTGACCTTCGGGGTCGTCCTTGCCGCGCTGCGGGTCCTGGTTCGCTACGGCTCCGTCATGGACGCCTGCGGCCTCACCGTTCCGGCCCCACGCTGGCGTCTGGCACTGGCCCGGATGACCAACCGGCCAGTCCCCGGCCCACGGGCCCCGCGCATCCTGCGCGTCAGGGTGACCCGTACCGGCCTGGTGCTGCGGCTGAAGCTGCGGCCCGGTCAGGATGCCTTCGACGTGGCCGCCTCGTGTGACCGGCTGCGGCACTCGTTTGCCATGTACGGGGTCACCTCCCGTGAACTGCGCTCGGGCGTCGTCGAGGTACGCATGACCGGCTATGACGTGCTCAAGCGCGTGCAGATGCCTGCCCTGGTCGACAGCCGACCGATGCGGGTCCCGGTCGCCCTGCGCGAGGACGGAGCCGTCCACTACCGCGATTACCGCACGGTGCCGCACGCGCTCACCCTCGGTGCCACGGAGTCCGGCAAGTCGGTCTATCAGCGCAACCTCGTGGCCGCGCTCGCGCCGCACCGGGTCGCCCTGGTGGGCATCGACTGCAAGCAGGGGGTGGAGCTGTTCCCGCTGGCTCGCCGGTTCTCCGCACTCGCCGACAACCCCGACACTGCCGCCGAACTCCTCGACGTCCTTGTGTCCCACATGCAGGACGTCTACCAACTCATCCGGGCCGAACAGCGGGTTACCGCCGACGTGCCCGATGCGGAGATCGCCGCCGACATCTGGGACCTCCCCGAAGACCTGCGGCCGGTGCCGATCGTGGTCCTGGTCGACGAGGTCGCCGAACTCGCCCTCTTCGCCACCAAGGAGGAGGAGAAGCGCCGGGATCGCATCATCACCGCCCTGGCCCGCCTCGCCCAGCTCGGCCGCGCGGCCGGCATCTACCTGGAGATCTGCGGGCAGCGCTTCGGCTCCGAACTCGGCAAGGGCATCACCATGCTCCGCGCCCAGCTCACCGGCCGCACCGCCCACCGCGTCAACGATGAAACCTCGGCGAACATGGCCCTCGGCGACATCGCCCCGGACGCCGTACTAGCCGCGATCCAGATCCCCACCGACACCCCCGGCGTCGCCATCACCGGTGACTCGACCGGCGGTTGGGCCCGCATCCGCGCCCCGCACACCTCCCTGCGCCAGGCGGTGAACATCTGCAACCGGCACGCCGACCTGGTCCCGGACCTGTCCGCCCTCGCGCCGTTCAGGCCTGCACTCGGTGCCCTTGCCCCGGTTCCGGCCCCGGCTGTCGAGTCGGCCCCGGCCGCCGCCTGACCTTCCCGGAGGTTCGTCATGCCCCGTTCGTTGCTGCGCGTGGATGCCGTCCTGGTGCAAGCCGTCATCGCCGGTGCCTTGTCCTTCGCCCACCTGCACGACCTGGCCGCCGCTGCCGGGCAGGACGGCTGGAAGGCCTGGGCCTACCCGGTCTCCGTCGATCTGCTGCTGGTCGCCGCCTGGCGTCGGCTGCGCACGGACGGTCCGTCTCGGCTGGCCTGGTGCTGGTTCCTCACCGCCCTCGTTGCCTCGCTCGGCGCGAACGTCGCCACCGCCGGACTCCTCGACCTCGACGACGTCCCGGCCTGGCTGCGCATCCTCGTCGCCGCCTGGCCCGCCTTGGCCTTCATGGGCGGCACCCTCCTCGCACACTCACCTGCGGCCCACACCTCGGAGCCGGACCCCGCGCCCGAGGTGGAGCCCGAACCGGTCGCCGCCGCTGAGCCTGACCTGGAACCGGTGCCGACGGCTCCCGTCGACGCCCCTGCCCTCCCGGCCGCCGACCCGGCCCCGCCGGCCGTTTCGGTCCCGGCCGCGCTCGTCGACCACGCCCGCAAGGTCGCCGCCGACCACGAGCAACGGACCGGTGCCCAGATCGACACCGACACCCTGCGCTCCCGCCTCGGCGTCCCGCCGCACCTGGCCGACGCCATCGCCGCCCAGCTCGCCTGACCCGAAAGGAGACCCCGTCATGCCCGCCCGCGACTTCTTCCACTCCGTGATGCAGATCGGTCCGGTGCAGATCGGCACGCACCGCGATCGCAACGGCACCACCAAGCACGCCGCCGTGTGCAGCTCGGACGGCTGCGGCTGGTCCGCCGACTACTCCAGCCAGTCCGCCGCCCAACTCGCCGCCCGTACCCACCGCTGCAAGGTCCGCTAGGAGGCCACCGCCATGGATGTCCCGCTCTGGTTCGCCCTGCTGGTCGTCGGAGTCCTCGGCGTCAAGCTCATCCGCCCGCCCCTCTGGCTCGTTGCCGTGCTCCTCCTCGGCGGCTACCTCCTCGCCGACAGCCTTCTCGCCCCGGTCATCGACACCGCCGTCAAGTAAGGAAATCCGCCCATGTTCCGGCCCAAGCTCCCGACCATGCCCCAGCCCACCGGCCTGGTCGCCCCGCCCGCGGTCGTCATCGAGCCGACCACCGTCAGCCTTGGCACGCCGTCCACGCCGTCGGTCCCCGTCGCCCCGGCCCCGGTCGCGGTTCCATCCCGGCCCGCCCTACAGCTCACGCCCGGCACCGCGCTCGCCCTCGTCGGCGGCGGCACTGCCGTGGTCCTGGTCGTCGGCGCCGTCCTGGTCTCCATGCTCCTCGCGGTCGCCGTCACCGCCGCCTCGGTCGCCGTCTGCGCCGTCGTCCTGCGCTCGCTGCTGACCTCGCAGCACCGCCGCTGACCGGTCCCGGAGGTGACGCACAAGCCGCCAGCACGCCGCCGCCTTCCGGGACACGTACTCCGCCAACTGCTGTCGTCCAAAGGGGAACGTCATGGATCCGCAGATAGCCGCCGTCCTGGTGCCGTTACTGGGCTGGGCCGTCCACGGAAGCGTCCTCGCCCGCCGGCTCGCTTCCGCCCGCCGTGACCCGCTGACCGGTCTACACACCCGCGCTGGATGGACCGCCCGCGCCGAGCACTGCATCCGTCGGCACTCGGCCGCCGCCGTGCTCCTGGTCGACCTCGACCACTTCAAGAACCTCAACGACACCCACGGCCACGCTGCCGGAGACGCCGCCCTCGCCGCCACCGCCGACCGGCTCCGTACCTGGTGCGGACGCCACGGCACCGCCGGACGCCTGGGCGGGGATGAGTTCGTCGCCGTTGTCCAGAACCTGGCTGCCGTCGACCTGGGTGCGCTGATCGCCGCACTGCACCGGCCGCTGCACTACGCCGGGAGGTCGCTGCCGCTGGCCGCCTCGGTCGGCATCTGCCGTCTCGCTGAGCTGCCGGTACCGATGCTCACCGATGCGCTCGCCGCCGCCGATGCGGCCATGTACGCGGCCAAGGGCCGTGGCCGCCGGGGCTCGCGCCTTTCTCACTGACCGGCCACCGGGTGGCGCACAAGCCGCCAAGCACGCCGCCACCCGGGGCCGTTCCTTCCAACCGCAATCGAAAGGAAGCACCATCATGGCCCAGCACACCCCGCCCGCACGACGTATCTGCCCGGCCTGCGACGGCTTCGCCACGGTCGCCGTCACCCTCGGCGGCCGCGACCCGCAGGGTCACCTGCGCACCATCACCGTCCACTGCCCGAACTGCCACGGCGTCGGCCCCGCTCGCCCGGTCACACTCGCCCGGACGGGACGGTGACCGCCATGACTGTCCTGGACCTCTTCGCCGGCCCCGGTGGCTGGTCCGAGGGACTGCGTGCCCTCGGCCTGCGAGACATCGGCATCGAGACCGACAGTGCCGCCTGCGCCACCCGTGCCGCAGCCGGGCACGCCACCATCCGCGCCGACGTCGCCGCCTATCCGAGCACCGCTCTCCTAAGGAAGGTGTCCGGCCTAATCGCCTCGCCGCCGTGCCAGACCTTCAGCGCCGCAGGCCTGCGTGTCGGGAACGTCGATCGCGACCTGTGCCACCAGGGCTTGGACGACCTCGCCCGCGGGCGGGACACCCGCGCCACCCTGCGCGCAGCATGTTCCGACCCGCGCTCTCTCCTGGTGGTCGAACCGCTTCGGTATGCCCTCGACCTGCGCCCTGACTGGATCGCCCTCGAGGAGGTCCCTGCCGTGGCGCCCCTATTCGAGCACACTGCCCACCTACTGGCAGGAATCGGCTACTCAACGTGGACCGGAGTTCTCAACGCGGCGGACTTCGGCGTCGCCCAGACCCGCCGCCGTGTCTTCCTGATCGCCTCGCGTACTCGCCCAGCCCTGCCACCGGAGCCCACCCACGCCGACGGCGGCACCTGCGCTGACCTCTTCGGCGCCAGCCTGCCGCCCTGGCTGACCATGGGCGACGTTCTGGGTTGCCTGCCCAGTGAGGTCATCACGCGCGGGAACCACACCACCGGCGGAAGCCGCTTCCCAACCACCGGCCCGTCCTGGACTCTCACCGGCCGCGCTCGGTCTTGGCTGCTCAAGGTCGGTAGCCGCCCCACAGCCACCCGCCGGCGCCTCGACCAACCCGCCTCGACCCTGCTGTTCGGCAAGGCCATGAATCACGTTGCCTGGATCGACGCGGACGGCACGCCCATTCGGCGTCTGACGGTTGAGGAGGCGGCCATACTCCAGGGCTTCCCCGCCCGCTACCCGTGGGCTGGCTCCCGTACCAAGCAGTTCGAGCAGATCGGCAATGCCGTCCCCGCGCCCCTCGCCGCCGCCGTCCTGCGGCCGTTGGTTCCCGCTGCCCTGGAGGTGGCCGCGTGAGCGACACCGCCACCCTGGCGGGCCTGGATCCGATCACCCTCGGCGATCTGCTGAGGGTGGCTTCGGCCCCTCACTATCACCGCTGGGAGGACCAGATCCGCCGCACGGGCGGCTGCTCCGACCCCATTCACCTGACCGGCTGGACCTTGCACAAGGACAAGACGACCGGTGAGACCCTGCACCACTACTCCACCGAACACGAGCCGGGCGGACGACTGCGCCTCGCCTGCGGCAACCGCCGCGCCTCCCGCTGCCCGTCTTGCGCGTGGACGTATGCGGGCGACACCTACCACCTCATCCGCGCGGGCCTGGCCGGGGACGACCGCCGCGACATCCCCGCCACCGTCCGCGATCACCCCCGCGTCTTCGCGACCCTCACCGCCCCCTCGTTCGGCCCGGTCCACAACCGGCCCGACCAAGGCATCTGCCGCTGCGGCACCCGCCACGCCTCCGACGACCCGGTGCTGGGCACCGCACTCGACCTGGAGACGTACGACTACGCGGGCGCGGTGTTGTTCAACAACCACGCCGGGCAACTCTGGCAACGCTTCACCACCCGCCTTCGCCGCGAGATCGCCGCCCGCGCCAGCCTCACCCAACGCGAGCTGAAAGAGCGTGCCCGGCTGTCGTACGGCAAGGTCGCCGAATTCCAGAAGCGCGGCGCCCTGCACTTCCATGCCGTGATCCGCCTCGACGGCCCGGACGGCCCCGACACGCCGCCGCCCGCCTGGGCAACGGTCGACCTCCTCGCCGACGCCATCCGTGCAGCTGCCGCGCACTCGTACACCTCCGTCTCGGTCCCGGCCGCCGAGGACCAACCGGCCCGCACCTTCCGGTGGGGCACACAGCTCGACGTACGGCCCGTGAAGGCGTTCGGGGACGGCTCCGACATCACCGAACAGGCCGTTGCCTCCTACGTCGCCAAGTACGCGACCAAAGCGGCTGAGAACACCGGGACCCTGGACCACCGCGTTGGGGAGCTGTCCGAACTCGACCGGCACGGCGTCCCCGATCATGCCCGCCGCCTCATCGCCGCGTGCAAGACCCTCGATCCGCTCTACCCGGACCGGCGCCTGTGGGCCTGGGCGCACATGCTCGGCTTCCGCGGCCACTTCTCATCTAAGTCCCGCCGCTACTCGACCACCCTCGGCGCCCTCCGCCAGGCCCGCGCCGACTACCGCGCCGCCCAGGAACACGCCGCCCTCGGCATCGAGGACACCGAGCCGGACACCGTCCTCGTCCTGGCCGACTGGCAATACGCCGGCCACGGCCACACCCCCGGCGAATCCGTTCTGGCCGCCACCATCGCCCGCGACCTCCAGCTCAACCGCGAAACCGCCCGCGAAGCCCTGCGAGACCTCGTACAGGAAGGAGTACTGACGTGAAAGACGAGTTGATGACGGTGCGTGAGGTTTGTACCGAACTGAAGGGCATTTCACGGCGGACCTTCTACCGGTGGCAGGAGATCGGGCAGGCGCCGCAGGCGTTCAAGCTGCCCAACGGTGAATGGCGCATGTGGCGCAGTGACTTCGACGCATGGCTGCATGCCCGGGAGAGGACCGCGGCATGAGGTCTCTCGATGTGAAGATCTGGGGTGTTCGAAAGAGGAACACGAAGAAGTCGTCCTATGACGTGAGATGGACTGTTGCCGGAGCCGTGTTCTCCGATCAGTTTCGCACCAAAGGGCTTGCGGACCACTACCGATCCAAGATGCTTCGTGCCGCTCATGCGGGCGAAGAGTTCGACACGGAAACAGGGCTGCCCGACTCCATGGTCGAAAAGGCAACCACGCTGACCTGGTATGCCTTCGCCCAGAAGTACCTCGCCATGAAGTGGCCGCACGCGGCGCCGAACACGCGCAACGGGATCAATGAGGCTCTGACCGCCGTCACGATGGCCCTTCTTGACGAGCGTCCGGGGCAGCCGTCCGAGGAAATGATCAGAAGGGCGCTCCGCAACTGGGCCTTCATCCTTCCCGGACCGGACAAGCGCGAATTGCCGACCGAGATCGCGAACACCTTGCATTGGGTGGCCAAGGCGTCGCGCCCGCTCTCGGACCTCGGTGACGCTGCGATCGGCAGGGCCGTCCTGGATTCGCTCAAGCTGAAGCTCGATGGGACGGCGGCAGCCGCGGAGACTGTCCGGCGCAAGCGTCGGACACTCGTCAACGCGCTGCACTATGCAGTGGACCTCGGGGAATTCAAAGAGAATCCGATCACGGGCATCCGCTGGAAGGAACCGAAGGTGGCCGGGGAAGTCGATCCCCGGGTGGTCGCCAATCCTGCGCAGGCCCGTTCCCTGCTGGCTGCGGTCTCGTACGTTGGTGGGTACGGCCGGGCGCGTGGTCGCCGACTCGTCGGCCTGTTCGCCTGCATGTACTACGGCGCTTTGCGCCCGGCTGAGGCCGTCGGCCTCACCGATTCGGACCTGAAACTGCCTGAGACCGGCTGGGGGACGGTACTGCTGAACCGGACACGTCCCAGCGTCGGAAAGCAGTGGACGGACTCCGGTGAGACCCACGACGACCGGGGCCTCAAGAACCGGCCGGCGGAAGAGGTCCGGCTCGTACCGATCCCGCCCCAGCTCGTCGCCATCCTCCGGCAGCACCTCGACACCTTCGGCACCGCCGAGGATGGGCGGCTGTTCACCAACGAACGCGGGGGAGTGGTCGGCTCCTCGACGTACTACCGCGTCTGGCAGGAGGCCCGTGCGCTGGCGCTTCCGCCGGCCGCGGCCGCCTCCCCGCTCGCTGCGCGCCCGTATGACCTCAGGCACTCGGCACTGTCGACCTGGCTCAACTCCGGGGTAGACCCGACGGAGGTCGCCGAGCGTGCGGGCAACAGCGTCGAGGTCCTGCTGAGCCGCTATGCCAAGTGCATCGACGGACGGCAGGAGATCGTCAACCGCAAGATCGAGGAGTTGTTGCGCGAATACGAGTAAGCACTGGCGTTGCTCGATTCATAGGTCCCCGGATGACTCCGGGGACCTTCGCTTTGCTTGTGTCTCCACAGGATGCTGTAGACGCTTGCCCACGCGTCACCAGCTCTGGGCTGCGTTGAACGACCCTTCTCCCCACGCGCTCAGGCGGCGGCTTCGCCGGGGGATTCGTCCTCATCCTCGTCATCCGAGGAGCCGCCCCGCTCATAAGGCGCAACGGAAATGATGCGTCCGTCAGCAAGGGTCCTCTTGTGCCCGACGACCGAGTGTCTGACAGGGCCATTCCGCCGCTCGTCCGCGGACGCAGATTCGGCGACCGACCCGGAGTCCTCTGCGTCCTCGCCATCATCGGAGGCGTTCTGTTCCATGGCAGTCTTGGAGACCACGACAGCGACGGCCAGAGCCATGCCGCCCAAGGCGGTGCCGGCGGCGAGGATCTTCCCCTTGTGCTTCCCGTACAGGTACTTCGTCTTCTCGACGAAGGATGTGGGCTCGTCGTTCTCGGGCGTGGAGTCATTCACGCGCACACATCTACCGGACCCATCCCTCACCTGTCAGGCAATCACCCGACATCGCCCGATCAAGCTCAGTAGACATGGCCTGGTCCGTGGTGGGTCCGTGACCTCGCTGGCCTTCTCAAGTGTCGGCTGAACTGGGCAGACTCTCCAAGATCCTGTCCACGAATAGTCCACAGACCCCGACCTAGGGCCGCTCAGCGCTGCATATGGCTGCACATACGCGAAGACCCCGGCCTCAGCGTTTCCGCTGGTGACGGGGTCTTTGGGCACCTCATGCTGGGTGCCCCCGGCAGGATTCGAACCTGCGCACACGGCTCCGGAGTGATTGCGCCGATCGAGCCATGCATCCCCTCTGACCTGCGCGGGAGCCAGTCCGTTGTGGTACGGGGACACACAGTGTGTCGGAGCTGTGTCGCGGGAGCACTCCGTTGGCTGCGGCCGGGCACTGCGTCGGCCGCTCTTCCCGTGCGGGCTGGATGCGCTGGGCGCCTTGGGGCAGGGACTGCTTTGTCGCGAAGCAACTTGGGTGAGGGCTCGGCCTTGAGCTGGTGTGCTCGTCACCTGCACTGCAGGTTCGCCGGTGTCCGTGCTCGCCTGTCGTTGCCCGTCGGCGTTGTCACGCAGTTAGACACTCAGCGGGGCCTGTGGCTGACGGCTCTTGTACTGGCACTCAACTCGACTCGGGTGCTTGGTCGAGCTGTTCGAGTTCCAGCCCATACGTGTCACCACCTCTCCTCCGCAACTCAGTTGACTCGCGTCCGCGTCCTCCCGATCCTGGAATGCTCGTCTACGCCGACCACGAGAGGCCGATCATGAACGAGGCATGGATCAACATGGGCTGGGCCAACAACGCGGTGCGGCTCGACCTCAAGAAGGTGCAGGGTTCCAGCGGGCTCGGCGTGATGCAGCTTCGTTTCCACGTCGAAGCCTCATGTAGAGATGAAGTGGCGGCCCAGAAGCCGCTGTTGCTCGAGGGCAGGCTGTACGCGGAAGGGCTCGGATCAACGAGTGGGTATGTGAGAAGGCTTGCGGTCGAAGACTCACCGGTCACGCTGCACAGCTTGGCAGCCACCACATCCTTCGTCCTGGTGGCTGATGTTGACCACCGGCAGCTCCAGGTGATCGAGGAGCACCGCACGGGCGGCATGAAGTTCCGCCTGCAGCTCACCGGCACGACCATGAACGACGGCAGCCTCGAACGCATCGGGGTTGGCAGCATCGAGTGTGAGCTCAGCCAAAGCGACTGGGCGGCTGTCCTTGACCAGATGCAGTATCGGCGCCTGCTCCTGATCGAGCTGGACGCGCCGGACGCCAACCGGTCGGCTGAGTTCAAGGTGGCTCTCGAATTCTACCGGGACGCAGAGAAGCAGTACCTCAAGCAGGAGTGGCGGCTGACGGTAGAAGCGCTCCGCCAGTCGCTCGCTGCGCTCGTTGGGAAGACCGCTGACGAAGAGGACGAGGCGGCCGATGTGGAAGCGGCGTTCAAGACGCTCCGCAGGGAAGCAAACAAGATCAAGGTCGGCTATCCGCCGCGTGCCGAGCAGGTACGGCGGGCGCTTAAGTTCATGTGCGACCTGGGGGCGCACCCGGAGACTGCCGAGACCGTCAAGGCCAATGCGTACTCGGCGCTCCTCATGACTGGTGGACTTCTGCACGAGTGGCAGAACTGATCCCGAAGGGGAAAGTTCCGTAGATCGTGGCAGTGAGCCTCGCTACGCAAAAATAGTTTTCCGGTGCTCGGCGTTAGGATGAAGTGCGCACATGAATGAGCGATCCCCTCTTGAATTCTCTGACCGACTGGAATACGTCGCTAACAAGCTCGGCGCGGAACCATGGATCACTGTCTATGAATTCACGAAGGGCGAGCACGAGGAGGTGAGTTACTACTGTTCGCTTGCCCGGCCCGAGGTCCTGGACAGATGTCTTGCCAACACGTCGTGGGATCTGCTCATTGGCCACGGGATGCCGGGGTTTTCCTTCTATGGCGATGGTAGGCGCGAGTACCACCGCTTTGGTGATGACGATGGGATTGAGCCGTTCGTCATTAGCCGCGACTTCCATGGTCTGAAGCCGTCGTACCTCGAACTGTCCGAGGAGTTCCGGCACTTTCACAACCTCTACGAGGACCGCAAGAAGGGCGTCTTTATCGCTCTCGACGACAACGGCGACGATGTTGAAGTCGTCCGTGTGGCGCCGAAGAAAATCCAAGTGCGGGCGAAGTACATCAAGGAATACCTCGCGGCTCGCGGAATGGTGATGCTGCTCTTCTTCGAGTTTGACCGTTGGTCGTCGAAGACGCTGGACGAGCTGGGGATTGAGAAGCAGAACGTAGACCAGCAGGAAACTAACTACCGATACATTCGGTGGGTTAACATGCTTTCGGGTATCTCCGACCCTGCCCGTCGGACCATGGCGCGCATGACAGGGAAGAAGATCGTCGAGGGCTCGGGTAATCCTCTCCCATCTTGGATTCGTGATCGTGATAGCCGAGAGTACGAGCAGTTCATTATTGACGTAGACGAGGAGGGAAACAACGTCTACTTCACTTGCGATGAGGAACAGCTTGCGAACCACTTCGGCAAGAACCCCGAAGCTCCCCACTTTCTGACGCCCGTCTTCTTCAGCAAGGCCGTCATGGCTAAGTATTACAACGACCCTGCGAAATATCGGGTCGAAGACAGTCACCTTTACTGTGGTGGGTACTGGGGGCTTCGACTCGACAATAACCATCGGGACTACGTGGTTGTCTATCTGGGTGACCTCGGCAGGCTCTCTCAGAAGGAGCAGCTTTACTGGAAGAGCTTTAATGTCGTGCCCGATGGGAATGTAAGTGACGTTGCGTTCCGACGCGGCATCCTGGGCGAGTGGGCTGCCGCCGATGAGCCTGCGCTCGCGTTCAAAGCCTCGTACGAGCGTTTTCGTGACAGCTGGCATAACCACTTTGGGTGGGATCTGTTCAAGCCGCTCAGGACTGAAGACGAGCACAACTGGGCAACGCTACACGTCCCGGCGAGCGAGAACCAGAAAGAATTCGACGACCAGGTCATGTCGCTATCGAAGGTTCTCGTGGAGCGTTTGAACGAACGTGAGCTCGCCAAGCACATCACGGTTGAGCCTAACGATAAGGGCATCACCAAATTTCAGAAGTACCTCGACGGGGTCGAGTTCCCGGAACGGCAAGAACTCATCACGTTTCTGCGGAACCTTAACGGCCTCCGCAGCGGGCCAGCCCATGTCAGGGGTGGTAAGGACTACCAACGAGCTGCCACGCACTTCAATCTGGAGGAGAAAGGGTTGTCTAGCGCGTTCTCAGACCTCCTCGTGCAAGCAACTGCACTGATCGATAAGCTGCGCAGCTTCATGGTGCCCGAATCCGAACAGTGAGAGCGGCCACGACGTGTTCTGACTTCATGCACCGTGTGCCTACTCCTTGGGCGGGGGTGGGCGGGCGGCCGGTGGTGCCGAGCGGGGCGGACACATGAGCGCGGGCGCCGCCGGCCGCCCGCGCTCGCCCGGAGGAGTGAAGCGACGACGGGTGCTTGATCAGGTAGGGAAAGTTCCGAACCCTCCTGTGTACCCCTCGTGAGTCAGCAGATCGGAAGTCGCCTCCGGCTCCTACGTCCATTGGAGAGGTCGGCTTCGCCGACGGGCTGTAACACCCACTGCGTGTTGCAGCCGTCTGTGACCGGACAGCCCGGACAGCTCAAAGTGCCGCTGTCCGGGCTGTTTGTGCAGGTGAGAGCCCTAACCGGACAGCCGGACAGTGCGGACCCCTCCCAGCGCGGTTCCATCAGACCCGGACAATCCGTCCGGGTTCGCTCCTGCTCAGTGCCGCACGCTGGTCGTTGGCGGTAAGGGCTGAGATCACTTACCCCTTCCCCGCCGCGTCGGTACCGTGAAGACGCCCCTACTCAGCAGCGGGAGGCAACACCACATGCGTGGTCTTGGAGATCACCTCAGCATCGGCGAGCGCATCGCGTTCTACCGGAAGCGCCGCGGCTACACGCAAGAGGTGCTGGCCGGTCTGGTCGGTCGTAGCACTGACTGGCTCGCGAAGATCGAGACGGGACGCCGAAAGCCGCCCCGTATCGACATGCTCGCGGAGCTGTCGCGCACCCTGCGCGTGCCTCTCGGGGATCTACTCGGTCAGACCGTGCTCATGGAAGACGAGCGGCAGCAGGACGATGTCCCCGCCGTACGTGACGCCCTCATGAGCCCGCGTCGGCTCTCGCGCCTGCTCTTCGGCCCTGAGGCTGAGACCCAGCTTCCGACACCTGCCCCTGTGGCCGTGCGTGTCGAGCAGGCATGGAACGACTACCAGGGCGGACGGCTCGGCAGCGTAATCGCAGCCTTGCCGGCGCTTCTTCAGACCGCACAGGAACTGGAGGAACGAGCGGCGCGCCGCGGCGATGACCATGGCGACTGCTGGGCAGTGTCAGCCCGTACGCACCACCTTGCGGCTACGACTCTTGCGAAGATCGGCGAGTCGGACATCTCATGGCTTGCTGCCGAGCGCGCGATGCGAGCCGCTGACGAGTCGGACGACCCGCTCGTGTTGGCGTCGGCTGCGCGATCCGGCACGCATGCCCTGCTCGCCAACGGGCGCTATGACGATGCGCTAGAGCTGGGCAACACGGCAGCTACGTGGCTGTCGGCTCAGGTGACCGACAGCAACCCGGCGGCGCTCAGCCTTCTGGGCATGATCCACCTGCGTGCCGCCGTCGCGGCGGCACGGCATCAGGACCGGCCCACCGCAACGGCACTACTGGACCGTGCCGAAGAACTCGCGGATGACCTCGGGTCGGATGAGAACTACTGGCAGACGGGGTTCGGGCCGACGAACGTACTGCTCCATCGCCTGTCTATTGAGCTGGACCTCGACAACGTCTCGTACGTGGTGGAACACGGCCGGATCAACGTCGACCACATGCCGCAGGAGCGCAGCGTCTCGCACCGTATCGACTTCGCCCGTGCCCTGTCCCTCGCTGGGCAGGGGGATGAAGCGTTCGCGGAGCTACGTACAGCTGAGCGGACATCGCCGCAGCTCGTACGCAACAATCCAAGGGTGCGCGAGACGCTGCGGGACCTGATCAAGCAGTCTCCCGTGACCAGCGGTTCGCGTTCGTCCGAGGTGTTCGTGATGGCTCAGCGGTGCAGGGCGGTGCAGTGAGTTCAGGCAAGCGCGGGGTGCTCGGTGTGGTCGGGTCGGCGGCCGGAGGCGTTGAGGCTTTGCGCACCGGTCTTGTCGGACCCGCGATGGACCGAGGATGGCAGGTGGCCGTCACCCTCACGCCGACCGCAGGTAAGTGGCTACGGATGATCGGCGAGGTTGAGCGGCTGGAGAAGCTCACCGGCCTGCCTGTGCGTGACGAACCGCGTCTCCCTGGAGAGGACAGACCGCATCCGCCGGTTGACTGCTACGTGGTCGCCCCCGCGTCGGCCAACACAGTTGCCAAGCTCGCGACCGGCCTCATGGACAACCAGGCGCTGACACAGGTTGGCGAGGCCATGGGCACCCTCGGTCTGCCGGTTGTCATCTTCCCTCGGGTGAACGCGGCGCACGCTCGCCACCCCGCGTGGCAGGGCCACGTCGATGCCCTTCGGGCCGGGGGAGTGCACGTCGTCTACGGCCCGGACGTCTGGCCGCTGTACGAACCGAGGGAAGCGCCGGCGGGGCGCGAACTCCCGTGGGCCGCAGTGCTCGACGCCGTGGTGGAAGCCACTCGGTGACGAGTCGTCAACCTACTTGGTCTGCAAGGAAAGAGGACCCGGACAGTCTGTCCGGGTCCTCTTCCGTTTCCGGTCGCATGCTCATTGGCATGTCAGGGATCAATGAGCGAAGCGGCGAGTTGGGAGGCCTGACTCCCACGGAACTTGCCTTGATTGAAGCGAGTCTGAGCGAGGCGCGCGCCACGGTCGAACGACTGCTACGGCGAGCGGACGAACTTACGGCGAGGGTGGAGTCCCGTCACCGACAAGCTGTTCAAGGCGGTCCAGTCGCTCACCGAGCAGACGAAGAGCGTCATGAATCGAGCTGAGTTCTGCTGCCAGTGCGGTGAACGCGGGACTACTGCCCGGCTCGGTACCGAGCGGCACCGACGGGTCTCGGACGAACGTCCCGCGACCCTGCTGGGTGAGAACCAGTCCCTCGTCACGGAGCTGGCCGTAGGCGCTCTGCACGGTCATGAGCTGAACGCCAAGGTCTTTGGCGAGCTTGCGAGCCGCAGGGAGTCGGTCTCCCGGATCGTACTCGCGGTTCGGGCCCGTGATCTTCTCGCGAAAATCCGCGGCGATCTCCTTGGCCGTGGGCGTCTGCTTGGGCGCTTCTGGACTCTGCTCCATGGGTTCGAGAGTAGCTGGACCTAGGTCAATCTCTACGCCTCGCCCAACCCTCTTGACAGCCAGATTGACATAGGTCAATCTGAAACTCCCGCGGCACTGGGACTCCCCAGCAAGGTCGCCCGCCGTCGCGGTTCTCCCTGCTCCTTCGACTCAGGAGAGCACCATGCGCACGTACGTCGGCCATCAACAGGCCGTATCGGCTGCGGACTTCGTGGAGCTGGCCCTTGGTACCCCGGTTGAGCTGTGGCTCGGGGTCGAGGGCGAGACGGACGAAGAGCACGCGGCCCGCCTGGACGCGGCGCGCGACATCCTCGCCGACCCCGAATACAGCAACCTGCCGGACGACGTGGCCCGCATCGCCGCTGAGGTGATCGAGGCGCACGCCCCAGAACTGTTCAACGTCGTTCCGCTGGCGAGCCCGGCGAGGCGCCGCCGGTCCTCCCGGAAGGGAGCGGCGGCATGACGACCGCAACCGAGACGGCACGGCCGGCGGTGCCGCCGCTGACGAAGCCGGAGATGGGTCTTGCCGGACTGGGCGCGTTGGCCGCGGCCGGGGTCGGCGCCCTGGGGCTGATTGCCTCGTTCGACGCGGTCTCCTTTGCCGCCGCCCGTTGGGGCTTCGGCGCGCCATGGATGCTGCCGGTCGGCATCGATGTGGCCATTCCGGTGTTCACCGTGGCCAACCTGCTTTTGATCCGGATGGACATGGCGTTGGCGTGGGTGCGGTTCGTGCCCTGGGCGCTAACGCTGGTCACGTGCGGGTTGAACGTCGCAGCCGGGCACACGCTGTGGGCAAAGGTCGCGCACGGCACGATGCCCCTGCTGTGGGTGGTGTTCTCCGAGATCGGCGCCCACGTCTACGCCGTCCGGATCGGCGCCGCCACTGGCCGCCGGATGGAGAAGGTGCGATTCTCCCGCTGGATGCTCGCCCCGCTATCGACCTTCGCTCTGTGGCGGCGGATGACGCTGTGGGAGATCACTTCCTACTCCGAGGCGCTGAAGCGGGAGCGGGAGCGGCAGCTGGCCCGCGCTCGGCTGCGCGAGCGGCATGGCCGGCGGTGGCGGTCGAAGACCCCGCGCCCGGAACGCGTGCTGCTGAAGTTGGGCGAGCTGGCCCCGGCGAGCGAGGACGTCCCGCCCGTGCCGCAGCAGCAGACGGAAGAGCCGAAGGCGCCCAAGGCGCCGCGCAAGCGCCAGGCTGGCACCAAGGGCAAGGCCAAGACTGCCAAGGCGCCGCGGACCCCGGCGGAACTGCTCGCCGAGGCGCGTGAGGCCACGGCCGACTGGGCCGATGACGCGATCAACGCGGAAGCCATCCGGACCACGCTGCACTGCTCGGCTGCCAACTCCCGCGTGCTGCGCGACCTGTTGCTGAGCGAGCGGGCCGAGGGGCGCCGCCTGCACTCCGTCGACGGCGACGAGGGGACCGAGGAGGCGGCGGCATGAACACCGTGTTGACCATGCTGGCCGCGGCGGCGCCGGTCGCCTCCGGCTGGTCGGCGCACACGCTGTGGCTACGGCGGCGCCTGAACGTCGCCCGCCGTGACCCGCTGACCGGGCTGCGGACGCGCGAGGCGTTCACCCGTCGCGCCACGGCTCTGCTGCGGGACCCCCGGGCGGTTGTGGTGCTGGCCGACGTTGACCGCTTCAAGCAGATCAACGACACCTTCGGGCATGCGGCCGGGGACGCGCTGTTGAAGACGACCGCGGACCGGCTCGCCTACCACGTCGGCCGTTCCGGGGTGGCCGGGCGGCTCGGGGGCGACGAGTTCGCCGCCGTCCTGATCGACGACCACGGCACCGCCTCCGACATGCTCGCCGTGCTGCACGGCGTGCTCGCCCGTCCGGTCGACGGCCAGGACCCGGCCGTACACACCACGGTCTCTCTCGGCTGGGTGCGCGCTGCGGACTTCCCCGGCGACGACCTGTCCGGGTTGCTGCGGCGGGCCGATGAGGCGATGTACGCGGCCAAGCAGGCCCGCGCCGGTACCCGCCGCGCCGGGTTGGGGCGACTGTTCGCCACGGTCACCGGGCGGCGCGCCGGCCGCGCCGGAGCCCGGACCGATGCTCTGGTCGTAGGGGTGGCGGCCTGATGTCCGCCTACAGCAAGTGCTTCGACCCGTCTGGTGCCCGGTTCGGGGTCCCCACGTACCCGTGGCGATTCGCCCCGGACGGCTACGCCACTCGCCGGCAGCTGCGTGCGGCCGGGCTGCGGCCGGGCGGACAGCCGGTCGCCGCACAGGTAATGCGCAGCCACCGGGGCCGCAAGGCCGGGGTGCAGGTCGCCTACCTCTACCGCGTCGACCGCGCGAAGCCGGTCCGGCCGATGACCTCCCGCAAGTGGGGTGCGCTCGCCCTGGCGATGCTCGCCCGCCGCACCTGCCCCAAGTGCCGGATCACCTACAGCTACTGCATCCCGACCTCGCTCGGGATGTGCCTCCTCTGCACCTACCCCGAGGAACAGCGCGCCGCCTGACCCACTCAGTGCGGGGCCCGGTCCCAAACCGACCAAAGCAGCGGCCGGGCCCCGCATCCCTCCCAGAGAGAAGGAACCCTCAGTGAAACATCCCGACGATGACAACGAACTCTTCAACCGGCTTGAAGCCGAGATGGCCGCCGACTCCGACGGCGCCGTGGTCGACCTGGACAAGGCCCGGTCGGCCCGCACCGAGTCGGCGGACCGCGCGCCCGACTCCGGGCCCGGCCGGTCGGGCGACCCGAAGCCGACCGAGTCGGTCGACCCGGGCGAGGGAGAGTCGGACGACTCCGCCCCGACCCTGGTCGACCGTCCGGCGCCGACTCAGTCGGGCCCCGGTCTGATCGACCGCATCCGCGACTCCAAGCGGCTGGACATCCTCCCGGCGTGGGCGAAGGCGGGCCCGGAGTTCGCCAACGCGATGCGGTGGCTGGCCGGGCATGTCTGGCACACCATCGCCTTCCACGCGGTCCGAGTGCCGTTTCTGTACGTGCCCAAGCTCATCTGGCGCTCGCCGCGCGGCCTGGCCAACACCCTGACCCGCGTGGGCCGCTGGGCGGTCGACGCGGAGGGTGAGCCGCTGCGGCAGGCCGAGGCACGTCGGGAAAACTCCGAGCTGTACCTGAAGCTCTCCCGTCAGCGCGACCGGCGGGTGCGGCTGCGGATGCTCCTCACCATCCTCGGTGCCCTGGCCGCCCTGGTCATGGGCTTGTTCCTGGTCTACGGCGCCGAGCCGCGTACGCAGGTCATCGCCGCCACGCTTATCGTGCTGACGCTGGGCTGGCTGGGCGCGCCGGCGGATGCGCCGCTGGCTACCCGTGCGGTCATCAAGACCGAGGTGCAGAAGCTGACCAGCGACATCGTGGTCAAGGCCATGGCGTCCATCGGCATCGGCCAGATCACCAGTGCCGTGGCCAAGGGGCAGGACGGCATCAAGTTCGTCGCCCCGATCACCCGTGAGGGCCCGGGCTGGCGCGCGGACATCGACCTGCCCCTCGGGGTGACCGTCGCCGACGTGGCCGACCGGCGCGCCCGACTCGCCTCCGGCCTGCGCCGCCCCCTCGGCTGCGTGTGGCCTGACGCCGACCCCAACGAGCACGAGGGGCGCCTCATCCTCTGGGTGGGGGACCGGGATCTGTCCAAGACCGGACTCGTCAAGTGGCCGCTCGCCACCGCCCGCAAGCACGACATCTTCAAGCGGATCCCGTTCGGCATCGACCCGCGCGGCCGGGCTCAGTCCGTACCCATGATCCAGCACAACATCCTGATCGGCTCGCTGCCCGGCCAGGGCAAGACCGCCTCCGTGCGCGTGCTGGCCTGCGGCGCCGCCATGGACCCGTCCGTCGAACTGTGGCTGCACGAGAACAAGGGCACCGGCGACCTGGACTCCCTCGAATGCGTCAGCCACCGGTTCGTCTCCGGCATCGACGACGACTCGATCAAGTACGCGGCCGACTCCCTGAAATTGCTGCGCGAGGAGGTCATGCGCCGCGCGGCTGCGATCAAGAAGCTGCCGCGGGACCTGTGCCCGGACAAGCGCATCACCCGCGCCATCGCCGACAAGCGCTCGCTCAAGCTGTGGCCGCTCGTGGGCGTGTTCGATGAGTGCCAGAACCTGTTCGCGCACCCCAAGTACGGCAAACAGGCAGGTGACGACGCCGAGTTCATCATCAAGCTCGGTCGCGCCCTGGGCGTGATCCTCGTCCTGGCCACGCAGCGCCCGGACAAGGACTCGCTCCCGACCGGCATCAGCGGCAATGTGTCCATCCGCTTCGCTCTCAAGGTCGCCGGGCAGGTCGAGAACGACATGATCCTCGGTACGTCCGCGTACAAGAACGGTGTACGCGCCACCTCGTTCCGCCCGGAGATCGACGCCGGTAACGGCTACCTCGCCGGCGCCACGGCGCTGCCGGTCGTGGTGCGCACCGCCTACCTGGACGACCACGCCACCCACGCCATCGCCCAGCGCGCCTACGCCCTGCGCAAGGCTGAGGGCACCCTGTCCGGCCACGCGCTCGGAGAGGACCCCGAGGCCGTGACCGGCCCCTCGTACGACCTGCTCGCCGACGTCGCCGCGGTCGTGCCGCCGTCGGAAGAGCGGGTGTGGAACGAGCGGATCGCCGCCCGGCTCGCCGAGTTGCGGCCGGAGGTCTACGGCGGCTGGAAGGGCGAGAACGTCACCAGCGCGCTCAAGCCGCACGGCATCAAGACCCGCGACGTGGCCGGGACCACCGACGACGGCACCCGCACCACCCGCCGTGGCATCGTCCGCGCCGACCTCACGAAGGCGATTGCGGAGCGTGACGAAAAGCGGGGCGCCGCCTAGCCCTGGACGGTGCTACCGGTAGCAGGGCGACGTGCTACCGGTAGCACCCTCGCTAGCACCCCACACAGCACCTGATCTGCGATCTAGCGCATAGCACCCCACCTGCGAAAACCTCGAAAACCGCCTAGAAGGGCCCCTCGTGACCCCCATCGCCCTTGCTATCGCCTGCCTGCTCTCCGTCACGCTCGGTTACGTCGGAATGTGCGCGGCCAGCCCGTTCGGCACCTGCCGCAAGTGCAACGGCTTCGGCTTCGCCCTGGAAACCGACCGCAAGGGACGGCCCAAGCGCGGCAAGAGCTGCCGCCGCTGCAAGGCCACAGGCAAGCGCATACGCGCCGGCCGCTGGCTCTTCAACCGAGCCCAGCGGATCTACCGCGAAGGCACCCACTGACCACCCGCCCACCCCGTCGAAGGGAGGTTCCGCCCGTGGCCGTCACCGTCTCACTCGTGGCCCTGTTCGGACTCGTCCTGTTCTTCCTGCTCCGCTCCAAGTCCCTGGGCTACGGCGCCGCGTTCACCGCCGCCGGGTTCGGCTTCTTCCTCGCCTCTACCGGCGCCGCCGGACCCATCAACCAGCTCGCCGCCGCGGTCATCGACGCCATCCAGCAACTGTGAGGAGCACCGCCGTGAACGAATCCACCTTGCCCGCGCTCGCGCACGACATGCCCACCGAGCCGTACGCGCTGGCCCCGGCCGCGGTCGAACTGGCCGCCGAGCGCGGGCCGGTGGTGTGGGTGCCCGACGCCTACGGGCGCATGGTCCCCATGCCCAAGCACCTCGCCCCGCCCCCGATGGCCCGCCCCGAGCCGCGCGACCTCACCTCGCTGCCCCTGCTGGACCCCCTCGCCCAGCGCCTGATGGGCGCCGGCATCGGCGGCGGCGCCCTCGCGGCCGGCTTCGGCTACGGCATCGGCGAGGCCGTCAACGCGCTCGCCGGACTCGGCTCCGGCGCCCTGGTCTGGATCGCGCTCGCCGTGCTCGCCTGGCGCGCCCCCGCCCGCGCCGTCGCCGGCGCCCGTGGCAGCACCGTCCACATCCGCAAGGCCGTCATCAAGCGCAGCCACTTCCACGGCTGACCACCCCGAGAGGACAGACGTGTTCGAGATCCGCGTCATCTGCGACCCCGCCGACACCGACCGGATCACCGCTGCACTGAGCGGTGCGTTCGCCGCCGGCGCCATCCGCACCTACCCGACGGCGCGCGCACCCGGCTGTACGTCACCGCCGACCACCGCCCCGAGCCCGGACCGTGGCCCACGCCGGACGAGGCGTACGCGCTCGCCCCGAGCCTCATCCGCGAGATCGGATGGACCGCCCGAACGGCCGCCGATAAGCCGTTCGGCGAGCACCTGGGGCGGGAGTTCTGGCTCCGTAAGGCCGCGCTGCTGGACCGCATCGCACTGCGCGCCGAGGAGGACGGCCCCCGCGGTGACGCCGACGAGGTGGCCACGGAAGCGGCCCGCCGGCTCATCGACTGCGACCGGGAGGGCGAGGGCGACTACCACGGCGCCCCGTACCGGCCGGAGCACCCGGCCACCGCCGCCGACCCGCGCGGCTACGTCCGCCAGGAATACGCCCACTGGACCAAGAACCAGTAGCAACGCCGCGGCGGCGGGACTCCCCAGCAAGGTCGCCCGCCGCCGCGGTTCTCCCTGCCCATCCGCAGACAGAACAGGAGAACCCCCAGCATGCCGCACCTGGACGGCTCTGCCCAGCTCACCGCCGCGCTTGACGCAGCGTCGCGTGACTGGCGCGTCTTCCCCCTGATTCCCGGTGACAAGCGCCCGGCCGTCTCCGACTGGGAGACCCGCGCCACCACCGACCCGGACCGCATCACCCGCGCGTGGTCCGTTGCCGCCTTCAACGTGGGCATCGCCACCGGCCCGTCCGGCCTGGTAGTCATTGACCTGGACAAGCCCAAGCACCCCGGCGACACCCCGCCGGCCGCTTGGGCCGAGCACGGCGTCACCGACGGCGCCGACGTGCTCGCCGTGCTCTGCGAGCGCCACGGCCAGCCCTTCCCCGCCGACACCTACACGGTGCGCACGTGGAGCGGCGGCACCCACCTGTACTTCCTCGCGCCCGAGGGCGAGCCCCTGCGTAACACCGCCGGGGACAGCGCCCGTGGGCTGGGCTGGAAGGTCGACACCCGCGCGTGGGGCGGGCTCGTTGTCGGCGCGGGCAGCACCTTCGCCGGACACCCGTACGAGGTCACCCACCACGGCCCCGTGGCGCCCCTGCCGGGCTGGCTCGCTGAACTCCTGCGCCCGGCCCCGCTGCCCCCGCAGACACCCGTCACGGTCGCCCTCACCGGCCACGGACGGCGCACCGCCTTCCTCCGCTCCGCGATCAACGGGGAGGTGCAGCGGGTCACCGGCTCCGGCCCGCACGAGCACAACAACAGCCTCTACATCGCCGCGGTCGCCCTCGGACAGCTCGTTGCCGGAGGCGAGTTGGGCGAAGCCGACGTCACCGGCTGGCTCCTCACGGCCGCGCTCCAAGTCGGCCAGGGCGAGCGCGAGGCACGGCGTACCATCTCCTCCGGCCTGCGTGCCGGAGCACGTCGCCCCCGGACGGTCGCCGCATGAGCGCCAACCCCATCCCGCCCCTGCACCTGTACTCCGTGCCCAGCGACCCCGAGACGGCCCCCGTTGCGCTGCCCAAACGGGAGCGCCCACGGACGGCATGGACGGCCGATCAGCTCATGGCCGCGCACTTCCCCGAGCCGAAATGGGCCGTGCCCGGCATCCTCGCCGAGGGCGTCAACGTGCTCGCCGGGCCGCCCAAGGTCGGCAAGTCCTGGCTCTCCCTCGGACTGGGGCTGTCGGCCGCGGCCGGCGGCAAGGCGTTCGACTCCGTACCCGTCGAGGGAGGCCCGGTGCTCTACCTCGCCCTGGAAGACACCCCGCGCCGTCTCCAGACCCGCATGGGCAAGCTGCTCGGGGGCCAGCCCGCGCCCGCCGGTCTGACCCTGGTCACCGAATGCCCGCCCTTCCCCCAGGGCGGGACCGAGGCCATCGCACAGTGGCTGGAGCGCAACCCCGACGCGCGCATGGTCGTCATCGACGTGTTCGCCAAGATGCGCGGACAGGCCCCGGCCGGGGTGTCGGCGTACGACGCGGACTATGTCGCCGTCGGCTACGCCAAGCGGCTCGCCGACCACTACGGCGTGGCCGTCGTCCTCGTGCACCACGTCCGCAAGGCAGGCTCCGAGGACTTCCTGACCGAGGTCTCCGGCACCAACGGCATCGCCGGAGCCGCTGACGCCACGCTCGTGCTGAAACGGGCGCGTGGGCAGGCGGACGGCATCCTGCACGTCACCGGCCGCGACGTGGACGAAGCCGAGTACGCCCTCAGCTTCCAACCCGCCTCCGGCGCCTGGCACCTGTTGGACGGCCCGGTCTCCGACCACACCGTCAGCGACACCCGCGCCACGATCCTGCGGTACGTCCGCGCCCACCCCGGCGCCAAGCCGAAGGACATGGCGGACGAGCTGCCGCACGTCGACATCGACACGATCCGCCGCACCTGCAACCGCATGGCCGACGCCGGACAGCTCACCAAGGACGCCGGCGGCCGGTACTACCCGGACACCGAAACCCGGACGCAGGGCGCCCAAGAGGTGTCCGCACTGTCCGGCTGTCCGGTTGTCCCGTCTGACCAGCACGAACACCCCGGACAGTCGGAATTGGAGCTGTCCGGCCTGTCCGGTGCGGACGAAGCCGAAGGGATGGCGAAATGAGCGCCCGTACACGGGACGAGAAGATGACCGTCAAGGAGGTCATCACTGATCTGAAGGTCGCCCCGTCGACCTTCTACCGGTGGCGCCAGCTCGGGAAGGGGCCCCGCGCGATCAAGCTCCCGAACGGCGACGTGCGGATCCGGCGGTCGGAGTACGAGCGTTGGCTTGCGGAGCGGGAGGACGCTGCGTGAGCGCCGAGAGCAACACCCCGGCCGGGCGCCCTCGCGGGTCGGCCCGGCCGGGCTACTCCTTCGACGTCAGGCTGTGGAAGGTGACCAAGACCGGCCGCAAGTCCCGCCCGTGGCGCCTCCGGTGGGTGGTCGCAGGGCAGGTGCACGGCGACACGTTCACCACGTTGGCTCTCGCGGAGAGCCGACGGTCCGAGCTGTGGCAGGCCATGAATCGGCGTGGTGAAGCGTTCGAGATCGAATCGGGACTGCCTGAGTCCGAGGTACGCGCGGCGGCCGAAGCCGCCGAAGCAGCGGACGCCGAGTCGTCGTTGCGATGGTTCGAGTTCTGCCGGAAGTACGTGGCTGGACGGTGGCGTACGGCTGCGGCCAAGACCCGTGAGGGCATGGCGGACGGCCTTGCGGCCGTGACGCTCGCCATGGTCAAGCGTGGGGACGACGCTCCCGACGACGAGACCCTTCGGCTGGCCTTCCGGTGGGGGATCGTGCCCGCAAACGCGGGAGAGGACCCGTCGGCCGAACTCAAGGCCGCATACGACTGGGTCACGACGACCGACCGGCCACTGGGTGATCTGACCGACCCCGAAGTACTCGAGGATGTGCTGTACCGCCTCGGGTACAAGCTGGACGGCACCCCGGCGGCGGGCGACACATACAAGCGGCGCCGCCGGGCCCTGAACACCGCCCTCGAACACGCCGTGGTGACGGGGGAGCTCCCAGAGAACCCGCTCCAGCGCGCTCGCCGGAAGCACGTCGGGTCCAACGATGTCGTTGACCGCCGCGTCCTGGTGAACCCCGTCCAGGCCCGCCAGTTGCTCACGGCCGTCTCCTACGTCGGGTCGTGGGACCGGTGCCGTGGGCGGCGGCTGGTGGCCTTCTACGCGGTCCTGTACTACGCGGGCCTGCGCCCCGCGGAGGCGGTCGGGCTGCGATTGTCGGACTGCCACCTGCCCGAGACGGGTTGGGGCACGCTGACCCTGCGGGAAACGCGGCCCGTCTCCGGGAAGCAGTGGACCGACTCGGGGGAGCGGCACGATCGCCGGGGACTCAAGGCGAGGGAGGCGACCAGCGACCGGCCGGTGCCTGTTCCGCCTGTGCTGGTCGCGATCCTCCGCGCGCACCTTACGGAATTCGGGACGGCCAAGGAGGAGCGCGTCTTCGGCAACGAGCGCGGGGGAGTCGTCGGGTCCTCCACCTACTGGCGCGTCTGGGAGGAGGCACGTGCCTACGCCCTCCCGCCTGAGCGCGTCGACTCGCCGTTGGCCGGCCGCCCGTACGATCTGCGGCACGCCTGCATAACGCGGTGGCTGAACGCGGGGGTGCCGATTGCCGAGGTGGCCCGTCGGGTCGGCAACTCGCCGGAGGTGATCCATCGGCGATATCACGGCTGCGTCGACGGACACGAGGAAGTCGCGAACGCCAAGATTTCTAAGTCTTTGGAAGAAGACGGAGACATGGTATAGAAGCAGATCTGGCGCGCTATGCATACGCTATCTGCAACACCTGCGCTTAGTTCCGCCAGATACTGCAAAGACTGGTGCGGTGAACGTGTGCTGTCTTGTCTGACAAAACCACTCGCACCTCAGATTGCTCTTGATTCTAAGGTTTTCTGGGGTGCGTGTTGGGTCTTTCAGGCAACGGATGAACCTAGCAGCGATGCTGGGGAGAAGATCTGCAAGCGACTCGCCAGGCTGCGCCATCGATCGGGAGACGTTGTTATTGTTTGTTCCTTGTCGGTGGCATGCGTGACAACCAGAGCCGCTGTATGTTCTGTTGCGGATCATGGTTTCCCATACGTGTCCGCACTTGCTGCATTGCCATTCCGCTACATCGAACGAAGAAGGCGAGCACAGGGACAGGTCGTACTCGGGTCGGGTGAGGTTCTTTCTGAATTCAGGGAGAAGCCCGGGATATTTCTTCGCCGCAGACTCGAACCTCACTCCTCCCTTAATTGTCGCCCAGGCGTCTGCTGCCTGCCCCAGGGCTCTCTCTCTTTGCGCCTTACTCAGTGTTTTGAATTGGAGTCCGCGAGCAACCATGGTCGGACCGAGTGAAGACGCCCAGGTCCACGGGTCGATTCCCTTTCTAGTGGCGTCACTGACTTCTACATGTTCGCCAGGGATGTGAGGGAGGCCTTGAGCGCGAACCCGCACATAGTCCAAATCACGCAGGAGTACGCTCTTTCTGGCATCCTTTTCCCGGTGGCGGTCTGTGCTGTGCGTGTGGAACGGGTCCAGGTCCACATAGAGTTGAACCGACGGCACGAAGAGATCTACTCGGGGAGGGCGTCCCGAGGCTCCACGCACGTGCTCTACGGCGTGGTCGCATACGACGTCGGCCCCTATTGCTGCTGCGAGCAGGTACTGCACCTCAAGCTCGAAACGCGACCTGCCTGCTGACGTGCACTTGGGGCAGCCGGAACCATATGTTCGGGTCAGAACGTTAGCTTCCCATTCGTGCCCATAGCTGCATTTCCAGAGACACCGGTCATTGCTACGTATTCTCAGGTGCTCGGGCCCTACGCCCGGCGTTGTCAAGTTCTTCACGAAGGATTGGCTAATCTGTGGGTAGATTTCTCTGAGTGACTCTCCTTCTTTAGGGGCTTTGCGGCGCGCGGCGATGCGTCGGTCGTAACACTTCCGGCATCCGGATCCGCTTCGATTCTTGTGTGAGCGAACACGGGATGCGACGCTGGCTATCCATGTGTGACCGCAAGTTGAGCACAGCCAGGCGCACTTATCGCCAGATCCAGGTCTGAGCATGGTTAAATCATGATCCGGCGTTGTTTCGTTTCTGATGAACTCCTTAGCGACCTCTCCGAGTGCATCATGTGCGGTTTGGAATGTGCCCTGTGGTTTGCGCTTCCACTTGCCCCGCCTTGCTGCAAAGCAGGCGGGACAGCCTGTTTTGTTGGATACGCGGTTCTGTGGAACCGCTACCCATTCGTTGTTGCAGAAACGGCAGCGCCAGCGGCATTTGTAGCCACTGTGTGGCTTGAGTTGTGAGGGGGTGAGTTCATTCTCTAGGTTGGCAACAAATTCTTGGGCCAGTTCGGGGTGTAGATCTGCAAGGGACTCACCTTGGCGAGCTATCCTGCGTGCATTGATTGTCCGTAGGCGTGCGCACTTCGGGCATCCGCTGCCGGCGCCGCCTGTAGTTCGCTTGGTGACGGTGCACGTCCACTCATGGGCACATGCTGTGCAGCGCCACCTGCACCCACGTTGGTCGGAAGGCTGAAGCCGGTCACTCGTTACGTCGTCGTGGCCGATGACTGCGACCAGCTCTGTCGCGATGTGTGGGTGTGTGAAGGTGAGCGCGTTTCGCTGTCTGTCGGTCGTATCTACCGAGCGCGACATGTCCCCCCTAGCAAGTCGAAACCAGCCGCATAGTACGGCCCGTTTGCCGCTGCGGGGCATGACTCGCTTGATCTCTGGTGCAGCTTCGAAGAGCGCGCCAGGGGCAAGCTCAGAGCGATCTACGGGCGATGTTCTGCAGAGGGGGCTCGTGTGTGGTGACAGCGCGAGGGGGCATGCACTGTGTCGAGGGTGTGTCGCGGACAGTGAGAGACGACAAGAGAGGGCGGGAGTCAGTGAGACTGACTCCCGCCCTCTTCTGTCGGCATCCACCCTGGTCAGCGCATCATGGCTGCTGATCCTCGGCGAGTGCCCCCGGCAGGATTCGAACCTGCGCACACGGCTCCGGAGGCCGTTGCTCTATCCCCTGAGCTACGGGGGCGTGTCGGTCGCGTTGCTCGCGGCGACGGGTAGAACACTACCAGCTCCGGTGGGGTGTTCATGAACGGGTTTTGCGGGGTGTGGCACCCCGTGCGAGCTGGGGTGGGTCACCCGCAGGGGGTGGAAGTCGGGAAAACCCGGACGCGGTGGCCGGTCCGGACCTACTCTCGAGTTGTGCCAGGCGCGTCCGGCCGGGTGCTTGTTGTGGACGACAACAAGGTCATCCGGCAGTTGATCAGGGTCAATCTCGAGCTGGAGGGCATCGAGGTCGTGACCGCGGCCGATGGTGCCGAGTGTCTTGATGTGGTCCATCAGGTGCGGCCCGATGTGATCACCCTCGATGTCGTCATGCCCCGCCTCGACGGGCTGCGTACCGCCGCGCAGCTCCGTGCCGACAGCCGTACGCGTGATCTTCCGCTCGCGATCATCAGCGGCTGTACGCAGTACGAGATCGAGAGCGGGCTCGACGTCGGCGTCGACGCCTTTCTGCCCAAGCCCTTCGAGCCCGCCGAACTCGTGAGCGTCGTGCGGCGGTTGCTGGAGGGGGAGCGGCGCGTCGGTGGGGGGCTGGGAGCAGGGGTCAGGGTTTAGGGCGGGCCAGCAGGCCCTGGGGGCCTTCCGTGTGGGGCCGGGTCACACCGAGCGGCCCGTACAAACCCGGTCGCATACCCACCCCCCTCCTCCCATACGCTTGACCCGTGACCCCCGTCGAGCTCTCCCGTACCGTGCTGGGCGCGGTGCGTCGTGCTGTCGACGACGGGGTGCTGGACGTCGCCGTGCCGGAGCGTGTCAAGGTCACCGCTCCCGGCCCCGGTGGCTGTGGCGACTACGCCACCAACATCGCCCTCCAGCTCGCCCGGCCCGCCGGGCAGCCCCCGCTCCACGTGGCCGAGATCCTGCGCACCCGCCTCGCCGCCAGTGACGGTGTACGGGACGTCGTCGTCACCGGGCCCGGGTTCCTCAACATCACCCTCGGTGGCGCCGCCGGCGTCGATCTCGTCGCCGAGATCCTGCGGCGCGGCCCCCGGTACGGGTTCGTCGACGAGCCCAGCGGTGAGGTCGTGCACCTGCGCGCCCCGTGCGAGGTCCGTGCCGTCGTCGTCATGGATGTCGTCGGTCGGTTGGTGCGGTCCCAGGGGGTGGGCGTGCGCACCAGCTGTGAGGGTGGTGTGCTCGAGGGGGAGTGGATCACCGTACTCGGGGTGCCGGGCTGTGGGGACGAGGGAGTTCCGGGTCCGGCGGCCTCCTCGGCGGGCCACGTCGTTCAGCCTGTTCCCGCTCCGGCCTCCCCTCTCCACCTCGGCCGTGACGCCGGGCGGTGGGCGTTGCTTCACCCCGCCGGCCACGACCGGCCCCGTATCTCCGACGAGCATCTCGTCCAGCGTGAGGGCAACCCCCTCTTCCGCGTCCGTTACGCGCACGCCCGCATCCGGGCCCTCAGCCGTAACGCCGCCGACCTGGGGTTCCGTGCCGAGCCCGGCCCGATCGACCCCGCCCGGCCTACGGGCGCTGCCGCCCATCCCACGGCCAGCCCTGCCCGGCCTATCGGGGCCGCCGCCCATCCCACTGCCCTCTCCGCCCGGCCCACGTACGCCGCCGCCCACCCCGCCGGCACCCCCACCCCCACCGGCGTCCCCACCCCCACCGGCGTCCCCACCCCCGACGCCCCCCAAGCCGCGCACGCGCACCCCACCCCGAGGGCCCCCCAGGCCACCCACCCCCTGGCGATCCGCCCCCGGCCACCCCCCACCCCCTCCTCCACCCCCTGGCCGACCACCCCCGCGTGCTCGCCCAGGCCGCCGCGCACCGCGCTCCCGATCGACTTGCCCGGCACCTCGTCAGCGTCGCCGATGCCGTGCTGCCCCTGCTGCCCGCGGTGCTGCCGCGCGGGGCGGAGAAACCCTCGGCCGCCCACCGTGCCCGGCTCGCGCTCGCCGAAGCCGCCGGGGCGGTGCTGGCCGGTGGCCTGTCCCTGCTCGGCATCGACGCACCCGAACATCTCTGAGGAAGCCGACAAGAGTCATGAGCCGTTCCGCACATCCCGCCGGGCCCCGTCACGCCGACGTCCTGACCGAGGGGCACTACTCGGCCCCGCCCGCGGACCTCAACGCCCTCGACCCCAAGGTGTGGGCCCGGACCGTCACCCGGGGCGATGACGGGGTCGTCACCGTCGGCGGGGTCGACGTCAAGACCCTGGCCGAACAGCACGGCACCCCCGCCTACGTCCTCGACGAGAGCGACTTCCGGGCCCGGGCCCGCGCCTGGCGCGACGCCTTCGGGACCGACGCCGACGTCTTCTACGCGGGCAAGGCGTTCCTGTCCCGTGCCGTCGTGCGGTGGCTGCACGAGGAGGGGCTCAACCTCGACGTCTGCTCCGGCGGCGAGCTCACCACCGCGCTGTCCGCCGGGATGCCCGCCGAGCGCATCGCCTTCCACGGCAACAACAAGTCCGTCGCCGAGATCCGCCGGGCCGTCGAGGCGGGAGTCGGGCGGATCGTGCTCGACTCGTTCCAGGAGATCGTCCGGGTCGCTCATATCGCCCATGAGCTCGGCACGCGGCAGCGCGTGCAGATCCGCATCACCGTCGGCGTCGAGGCGCACACCCACGAGTTCATCGCCACCGCCCACGAGGACCAGAAGTTCGGCATCCCGCTCGCCGGCGGGCAGGCCGCCGAGGCCGTGCGGCGGGCGCTGCAGCTCGACGGGCTCGACGTCATCGGCATCCACTCCCACATCGGGTCGCAGATCTTCGACATGTCCGGGTTCGAGGTCGCCGCGCACCGCGTGGTCGGGCTGCTGAAGGACATCCGCGACGAGCACGGCGTCGAGCTTCCCGAGATCGACCTCGGCGGCGGGCTCGGGATCGCGTACACGAGTGACGACGATCCCCGTGAGCCGCACGAGATCGCCAAGGCGCTCACCGAGATCGTCACCCGGGAGTGTGAGGCCGCGAAGCTCCGCACGCCGCGGATCAGCGTGGAGCCGGGGCGCGCCATCGTCGGGCCGACCGCGTTCACGCTCTACGAGGTCGGGACCATCAAGCCGCTCGACGGGCTGCGCACGTACGTCTCCGTCGACGGCGGGATGTCGGACAACATCCGCACCGCCCTGTACGACGCCGAGTACAGCGTCGCCCTCGTCTCCCGCTCCTCCGACGCCGAGCCCATGCTCGCCCGCGTCGTCGGCAAGCACTGTGAGAGCGGGGACATCGTGGTCAAGGACGCGTTCCTGCCGGCCGACCTGGCGCCGGGGGACCTCATCGCCGTACCGGCGACGGGCGCCTACTGCCGTTCCATGGCCAGCAACTACAACCACGTGCTGCGGCCGCCGGTCCTCGCCGTGCGGGACGGCGCCTCCCGGGAGATCGTCCGGCGTGAGACGGAGGAGGACCTCCTCCGTCTCGACGTCGGCTGACCCGCAGCCGGAGCACAGCAACGGCCAGAACACCGAGGGCGGAAGATCTCTCGTCTCCCACCCCGGTACAAATGAAATAGATGTCTCACGATCCGGACGAAGGGCAGAAACTTCCGTCCGGTGAGTGAGACTGGTGCAACCGTAGACGGTATGAGGAAACGAGGTCGGATGATGCGTACGCGTCCGCTGAAGGTGGCGCTGCTGGGCTGTGGAGTGGTCGGCTCAGAGGTGGCGCGCATCATGACGACGCACGCCGACGACCTCGCCGCCCGCATCGGTGCCTCGGTGGAGCTCGCGGGCGTGGCCGTACGGCGTCCCGGCAAGGTGCGCGAGGGCATCGACCCGGCCCTCGTCACCACCGACGCCACCGCCCTCGTCAAGCGCGGTGACATCGACGTCGTCGTCGAGGTCATCGGCGGCATCGAGCCGGCCCGCGCGCTCATCACCACCGCCTTCGAGCACGGCGCCTCCGTCGTCTCCGCCAACAAGGCGCTCCTCGCCCAGGACGGCGCGGCCCTGCACGCCGCCGCCGAGAAGCACGGCAAGGACCTCTACTACGAGGCCGCCGTCGCCGGTGCCATCCCGCTGATCCGTCCGCTGCGCGAGTCCCTCGCCGGTGACAAGGTCAACCGGGTGCTCGGCATCGTCAATGGGACGACGAACTTCATCCTGGACAAGATGGACTCGACCGGGGCCGGGTATCAGGAGGCCCTCGACGAGGCCACCGCCCTGGGGTACGCCGAGGCCGATCCGACCGCCGATGTCGAGGGGTTCGACGCGGCCGCCAAGGCCGCCATCCTCGCCGGGATCGCCTTCCACACGCGCGTGCGTCTCGACGACGTCTACCGCGAGGGCATGACCGAGGTGACCGCGGCCGACTTCGCCTCCGCGAAGGAGATGGGCTGCACCATCAAGCTGCTCGCCATCTGCGAGCGGGCCGCCGACGGCGGGTCCGTCACCGCGCGCGTGCACCCCGCCATGATCCCGCTGACCCATCCGCTGGCCTCCGTGCGCGGCGCGTACAACGCCGTGTTCGTGGAGTCCGACGCCTCCGGGCAGCTGATGTTCTACGGCCCCGGCGCGGGCGGCTCGCCGACCGCGTCCGCCGTGCTCGGCGACCTCGTCGCCGTCTGCCGCAACCGGCTCAACGGCGCGACCGGTCCCGGCGAATCCGCGTACGCCGCCCTTCCCGTCTCCGGGATGGGCGAGGTCGTCACGCGGTACCACATCAGCCTTGACGTGGCGGACAAACCGGGTGTTCTCGCCCAGGTCGCGACCGTGTTCGCGGAGCACGGCGTGTCCATCGACACCGTCCGCCAGCAAGGCAAGGACGGCGAGGCCTCCCTCGTCGTCGTCACCCACCGTGCGTCCGACGCGGCCCTCGTCGGGACCGTCGAGGCGTTGCGCAAGCTCGACACCGTGCGGGGTGTCGCCAGCATCATGCGGGTTGAAGGAGAGTAACCAGCAATGACCCACCAGTGGCGCGGAATCATCGAGGAGTACCGGGACCGGCTGCCCGTCTCCGACACCACGCCGGTCGTGACGCTCCGTGAGGGCGGCACGCCCCTCGTGCCCGCGCAGGTGCTCTCCGAGCGCACGGGCTGCGAGGTCCACCTCAAGGTGGAGGGCGCCAACCCGACCGGGTCCTTCAAGGACCGCGGTATGACCATGGCCATCACGCGGGCCAAGGAGGAGGGCGCCAAGGCGGTCATCTGCGCCTCCACCGGCAATACGTCGGCGAGCGCCGCCGCCTACGCCGTGCGCGCCGGCATGGTGTCCGCCGTGCTCGTGCCGCAGGGCAAGATCGCGCTCGGCAAGATGGGCCAGGCCCTCGTGCACGGCGCGAAGATCCTCCAGGTCGACGGCAACTTCGACGACTGCCTCACGCTCGCCCGCGACCTGAGCGACAACTACCCGGTGTCGCTGGTCAATTCGGTCAACCCGGTACGCATCGAGGGGCAGAAGACGGCCGCCTTCGAGATCGTGGACATGCTCGGCGACGCCCCCGACATCCACGTCCTGCCGGTGGGCAACGCGGGCAACATCACCGCGTACTGGAAGGGGTACCGGGAGTACGCCGCCGACGGCCCGGCGACCCGCACCCCCCGTATGTGGGGCTTCCAGGCGTCCGGCTCCGCGCCCATCGTGCGCGGCGAGGTCGTCAAGGACCCCTCGACCATCGCCACCGCCATCCGCATCGGCAACCCGGCCTCCTGGGACTTCGCCCTCGCGGCGCGGGACGAGTCGGGCGGCTTCATCGACGAGGTGACGGACCGTGAGATCCTGCGCGCCTACCGGCTGTTGGCCGCGCAGGAGGGCGTCTTCGTGGAGCCCGCGTCCGCCGCGTCGGTCGCCGGTCTGCTGAAGGCGGCCGAGCAGGGCAAGGTCGATCCGGGGCAGCGGATCGTGTGCACCGTGACCGGCAACGGTCTGAAGGACCCCGACTGGGCCGTCGCCGGCGCCCCGCAGCCGGTCACCGTCCCGGTCGACGCGGCCACCGCGGCCGAGCGGCTCGGACTGGCGTAAACGCCACCGGACGGGCGGAGGGCGCCACCGCCGAGGCAGTGGCGCCACACCCCGTCGTACGGGTCCGCGTGGCGTGTTCAGACGGCGCCCACCTGGGGAAGTCCCTGAGTGGGGGGTGCACAGGGGGCATACGACACGCATCGTGCGCCTCCTGTGCGCCCTATGTCGCCACAGAACCTGTCTTCGATAGGCTGTACTGAACCCGCCCGCCGCATATGCCTCCGCAGGGCGCGGTGCCGCGCCGTCTCCGCGGCCCGGCACGCGGCCCCCTGGGTTCTCGTACGGCATCGAAGTGTCTTCGACAATCACGCAGCTCAAGGAGAGTCATCGAGCGATGGCCGGTCCAGCGTTCCGCGCCGCCGCCGTCCGGGTGCGCGTCCCCGCCACCAGCGCCAATCTCGGCCCGGGCTTCGACGCCCTCGGCCTGTCGCTGGGGCTCTACGACGACGTCGTCGTCCGGGTGGCCGACTCCGGGCTGCACATCGACATCGCGGGTGAGGGCAGCGAGACGCTGCCCCGCGACGAGAAGCATCTCCTCGTACGGTCCCTGCGCACCGCCTTCGACCTGCTGGGCGGCCAGCCGCGCGGCCTCGAGATCGTCTGCGCCAACCGCATCCCGCACGGCCGCGGCCTCGGCTCCTCCTCCGCCGCCATCTGCGCCGGCATCGTCGCCGCCCGGGCCGTGACGATAGGCGGCGAGGCCCGCCTCGACGACACCGCGCTCCTGGAGCTCGCGACCGAGATCGAGGGCCACCCCGACAATGTCGCGGCCTGTCTGCTCGGCGGGTTCACGCTCTCCTGGATGGAGGCCGGCGCCGCCCGCGCCATCAGGATGGATCCGGCCGATTCCATCGTTCCGGTGGTTTTCGTCCCCGGGAAGCCGGTCCTCACCGAGACCGCGCGCGGCCTGCTCCCGCGCACCGTCCCGCACGTCGACGCCGCCGCCAACGCGGGCCGTGCCGCCCTGCTCGTCGAGGCCCTGACCAGGCGCCCCGAGCTGCTGCTGCCCGCTACCGAGGACCGTCTCCACCAGGAGTACCGCGCGCCGGCCATGCCGGAGAGCGCGGCCCTCGTGGAGCGGCTGCGAGCCGACGGAGTGCCCGCGGTGATCTCTGGCGCGGGCCCGACCGTGCTGGCGCTGGCCGACGAGGCCAGTGCCGACAAGGTCGCCCATCTGGCAGGCGAGGGATGGGCCGCGAACCGGCTCGACCTCGACGCTCAAGGCGCGTGCGTACTGCCGCTCGCGCCGTCCGGTGACATCTGAAAGCGCGCGGTTGCCGGATTTCGAGAGGGGGAATGTTTGTTGGATCCGGTAGTGTTAACCTCAAGTCTGCACCCGACCCCACCATGGCGAGGTGCTTCGTGTCCCCGTCCGGGACAGACATTCTTCCGGGAGCCTCCCAAGTCGCACTGTGTTCCGTACGACGTATGCGGGCAGTACCTCGTACGCGAGCGCTGAGCGACTCGCCGGGCACGCTCCGGAACCGGCGCGACCGAGCCGCGTGACACCGACACTCAGTGCCACGGCTCAGGGAACCGCCATCTCCAGATATTCCTCCGCCGCCTTTGGCGGACCACCGCCCCGGCACGGTCCACACACCAAGGACCGACGCCGGACAGCACAACCGGTCGCCGAGCCAGACAGGCCGACGTCCGCTCCAGGGAAGGACCCTTCGTGAGCGACACCACCGATCTGATGGGCGCACGTGTCGAGGAGACCGCTGCCGCGCCCGCCACGGACGCCTCCGCGCCTGCCAGCGGTGCCGGCTCCCGGCGGCGCCGCGGTACCGGCCTCGAGGGCATGGTGCTGGCCGAGCTGCAGCAGGTCGCCTCCGGCCTCGGCATCAGGGGCACCGCGCGGATGCGCAAGAGCCAGCTGATCGAGGTCATCAAGGAGGCGCAGGCTGGGGGTACCCCCTCAGGGGGAGGAGGTGCCGCGGCCCCGAAGGCCGACGCCGCCACCGAGACCAAGCCCAAGCGCCGTGCCACCTCCAAGGCGCGCACCGGCGACGACGCCGACAAGAAGGCGAAGGCGGAGGCCCCCGCCGACCAGGCGGTGGCCCAGCAGCAGATCGAGATCCCCGGCCAGCCGGCCGGCGGCCCCTCCCGCGGCGACGCGGACGAGCGGGGCGCGGACGGTGAGCGCGGGGGAGACGACGCGCCGGCCGAGCGCCGCCGCCGCCGTGCCACCGCCGACGCCGGTGCGCCCGCGAGCACGCCCGAGACGGTCACCGCCGAGGCGAAGAGCGAGTCGAAGGCCGAGACGCAGTCCCAGGGCCAGCAGGGCAACGACGCCAAGGGCGACGCCGGTGAGGGCGGCGAGAACCGCCGCCGCGACCGCCGTGACCGCGGCCGCGATCGTGACCGCGGTGACCGTCGCAAGGGCGACGACCAGCAGGGCGGCGGCCGTCAGGACCGTCAGCAGGGCCAGCAGCAGGGCGGCGGCCGTCAGGACCGCCAGCGTGACAACGGCCCGCAGGACGACGACGACTTCGAGGGCGGCCGGCGCGGACGTCGTGGCCGCTACCGCGACCGCCGTGGCCGCCGTGGCCGCGACGAGATGGGCCAGGAGCCGCAGATCGCCGAGGACGACGTCCTGATCCCGGTCGCGGGCATCCTGGACATCCTCGACAACTACGCGTTCATCCGGACCTCCGGCTACCTGCCCGGCCCGAACGACGTGTACGTCTCCCTCGCCCAGGTCCGCAAGAACGGCCTGCGCAAGGGTGACCACGTCACCGGCGCGGTCCGTCAGCCCAAGGAGGGCGAGCGCCGCGAGAAGTTCAACGCGCTGGTCCGCCTGGACTCCGTCAACGGCATGGCACCCGAACACGGCCGCGGCCGCCCGGAGTTCAACAAGCTGACCCCGCTCTACCCGCAGGACCGCCTCCGTCTGGAAACGGACCCGGGCGTTCTCACCACCCGCATCATCGACCTGGTGTCGCCGATCGGTAAGGGTCAGCGCGGTCTGATCGTGGCCCCGCCGAAGACCGGCAAGACCATGATCATGCAGGCGATCGCCAACGCGATCACGCACAACAACCCCGAGTGCCACCTGATGGTCGTCCTCGTCGACGAGCGTCCGGAGGAAGTCACCGACATGCAGCGGTCGGTCAAGGGCGAGGTCATCTCCTCGACCTTCGACCGCCCGGCCGAGGACCACACCACGGTCGCCGAGCTCGCCATCGAGCGCGCCAAGCGTCTGGTGGAGCTGGGCCACGACGTCGTCGTGCTGCTCGACTCGATCACCCGTCTGGGCCGTGCGTACAACCTCGCCGCCCCGGCCTCCGGCCGCATCCTGTCCGGTGGTGTCGACTCGACCGCCCTGTACCCGCCGAAGCGCTTCTTCGGTGCCGCGCGCAACATCGAGGACGGAGGCTCGCTGACCATCCTCGCGACCGCGCTCGTCGACACCGGGTCCCGTATGGACGAGGTGATCTTCGAGGAGTTCAAGGGCACCGGCAACATGGAGCTCAAGCTCGACCGGAAGCTCGCCGACAAGCGCATCTTCCCCGCGGTGGACGTCGACGCGTCCGGCACCCGTAAGGAAGAGATCCTGCTCGGCAACGAGGAGCTGGCGGTCGTCTGGAAGCTGCGCCGGGTGCTGCACGCGCTCGACCAGCAGCAGGCCATCGAGCTGCTCCTCGACAAGATGAAGCAGACCAAGTCGAACGTCGAGTTCCTGATGCAGATCCAGAAGACGACGCCGACCCCCGGCAACGGCGACTGAGCCGTACGCGTCCGAAAAGGCCGCCCCATGTCACGCCAGTGACGTGGGGCGGCCTTTTGGCGCTGATAGGGACGGGTGCCACAGGCGCCCCTTCCTACTCTTGTGTCCTGGGGGGACCTTCTTGACCACCACCCAATCCGGCAGCGGTCGTCACAGACGCCGGATCCGCTTCGGGCTGCCCGTCGCCGCCGCCGGTGTCGCCGCGGCCGTCGCCGCCGCCCTGCTCACGTCCACCGCGGGAGCCGCCACCGCCGCGCCGCAGCCGACCGTGAAGCCCGCCACGGCCTCGGTGCCGTCGGCCGAGCTGGAGCGCCGCGTGTCCGGCGCGCTCGCCGGCGACGACACCGCGGGCGAGACGTCGAAGAAGTCGTCGTACGCCGCGGGCGGCGACGACTCGACCGCCAGCCCCATGGTGATCGGCGGCACCACGACCAGCATCACCACGGCGCCCTGGATGGCGCAGCTCTGGTACTACGACGACCGGGGCACCGCCACCGAGGACGACGACCTCGGCTTCTTCTGCGGCGGCGCCGTCGTCGCGCCGACGAAGATCCTCACCGCCGCGCACTGCGTCAAGGGTTACGACTGGTACAACTACGGCGCCGTCGTCACCGGCACCAACCAGCTGCCCACCTCCGACGGCTCCGGCGGCAGCGACCTGCACGGCGGCACCGTCTCGCTGCCGTACCGGCAGTGGTACCACCCGTCGTACAGCGCAACGACGATCGACAACGACATCGCCGTCATCACGCTGGGCAACAAGGTCAAGGCGACGCCGATCCGGATGACGACGTCCGGCGACACCGCCTCGTACGCCTCCGGGACCAGCGCCAAGGTCTACGGCTGGGGCCGCACCAGCTCCACCAGCGAGGACATCTCGCAGTCGCTGAAGTCGGCCACGCTGCCCGTGCAGTCCGACAGCACCTGCGCCGGCTACTTCGGCGCGGACTTCGTCAAGGGCCACATGGTGTGCGCGGGCAAGCCGGCCACCGGGAGCGACAGCGGCACCGTCTCCGCCTGCAACGGCGACTCGGGCGGGCCGCTCGTGGTCAAGGGCCGTATCGTCGGCGTCGTCTCCTGGGGCGTGCAGAACTGCGTCGCCAAGGGCGCCTACAGCGTCTTCTCGAAGGTCAGCACCTACGTCGGCGCCGCCTACCCGCGGGTCGAGGACACCAACATCAGCGGTGACCACAAGGCCGACCTGTGGGTGCGCAACGCCTCCACCAAGACCGGCTACTCCAAGGACTCCAAGGGCAGCTCCTTCGCGGCCCGCGAGTCCTGGGGCAACTGGAACGGCGTGAACGTCGTCCTGCAGACCGACCTCGACCGGGACGGCTACCAGGACCTGGTGTACCGCCGCAGCAGCGACGGCGACGTCTTCTGGACGCACTACGTGCCGTCCGCCCAGAGCTGGTCCACCAAGAAGCTCGCCGACAACTGGAAGACCCGCACCCGCATCATCACCCCCGGTGACGTCGACGGCGACTACCTGCCCGACCTGATCTCGGTCGACTCCGGCGGCACGCTGTACGTCTACCCGGGCAGGGGCGACGGCACCTTCGGCACCCGCTACTCGGTCCGCACCGGCTGGAACCAGTACAACTCCGTGCGCGGCCACGGCGACTTCACCGGTGACGGCAAGGCCGACCTGATCGCCCGCCAGGCGAGCACCGGCGACATCTATCTGTACAAGGGCACCGGCAAGACCGGCTCCGAGGCGTTCTCGTCCCGGATCAAGGTCCGCAGCCACTGGACGTACAACGCCTTCGACGCCGTCGGTGACATCACCGGGGACGGCAAGGCCGACTTCCTGGCCCGCACCACCGGCGGCACGCTCTACCTGTACAAGGGCACCGGCAAGGCCACGAGCGAGATCTTCGCCACAAGGATCTCGGTCGCGACCGACTTCAAGCAGTACGACATCTTCGGCTGACATCCCAGGTGGGAGCGGGTCCGGCCCGCCTCACCCGCAGCACACCGTGCCCACCGTCGCTCCGGCGGTGGGCACAGTCGTCTGTGCAACCCTCGTCCGGGTTTCCCCGTCTGACCCGACGGGGTGACGATGGTGCGGTAAGGGTGCTTTTGTGCCACGCCCGAACCTGACCGCAAGGGGGAGACGACCGGACGAGAACCGAGGAGCAGAGTGTCAGCCGAGAGCACGCCGGAGCCCGGCATACCGGGCGGAACCGGCTCCAGGACGCCCCGACCACGCGGCAAGGGACGCCGCCGCAGGCCCCGCCAGAGACGCAAGGGCCTGCTGATCGCCGCCTGGACGGCCGCGGGGATCGTCGTCCTGGGCGGCACCGGCGCCGGATATCTGTACTTCAAGCTCAACGGCAATCTGCAGAGCGTCGACATCGACCAGGCCCTCGGCACCGACCGGCCGCGGAAGACCGACAACGGCTCCGAGAACATCCTCGTCCTCGGTTCCGACTCCCGCTCCGGCGGCGGCAACAAGAAGCTCGGCGGCGGTGCCGACGACGGCAGCGCCCGCTCGGACACCGCGATGATCCTGCACGTCCACAAGGGCCACAAGAAGGCCAGCGTGGTCTCCGTGCCGCGCGACACGATCATCGACCGGCCCCGCTGCACCGACATCGACGGCAACGCCTACCCGGCGGCCTCGGGCGTCATGTTCAACTCGGCGTACAGCACCGGCGGCGCGCCCTGCGCGGTGAAGACGGTGGAGTCCCTGACCGGCATCCGCATGGACCACTACCTGGAGGTCGACTTCTCCGGGTTCCAGAAGCTGATCGACCGGCTCGGCGGTGTCGAGGTCACCACCACCAAGGCCATCGACGACCCCGACAGCCATCTCGAGTTGACGGCCGGCACCCACCGGCTCGACGGCGAGCAGGCCCTCGGCCTGGTCCGCACCCGGCACGGCGTGGGCGACGGCTCCGACCTCGGCCGCATCCAGCTCCAGCAGGCGTTCATGAAGGCCCTCATCGAGCAGGCCAAGAGCATCGACCTGTTCGGCAACCCCAAGCGGCTGCTCGACCTCGCCGACACCGCCACCAAGACGGTCACGACCGACTCCGGCCTGGGCTCGGTCAACCGGCTCATGTCCTTCGCGAACGGCCTCAAGGGCATCAGCTCGAAGAACATGACCATGGTGACGCTGCCCGTCCGCTACGACCCGGCCGACCCGAACCGGGTGATCGTCGCCGAGGCCAAGGCGAAGCAGGTCTTCACGGCCCTCGAGCACGACCGGCCGATCCCGAAGGCGGCCACCGAGGGCACCGCGACGGGCGACGCGAACGGCGTCGTACGGTCCGGGGAATAGATCACCGGGACCCCCGGTTTGGGGGGATGGCCCCAGTCCTGGCAGACTGGTACGTCGGCCCCGGTTCACGCTCCCGCATCCCGCGGCGGCGACCCGGCGCCCTCCAGGAACTCTAGGAGACACCTTGAAGCGCGACATCCACCCCGAGTACGTCGAGACGCAGGTCAGCTGCACCTGTGGCGCGTCGTTCACCACCCGCAGCACGATCTCCAGCGGCACCATCCGCGCCGAGGTCTGCTCCGAGTGCCACCCGTTCTACACGGGCAAGCAGAAGATCCTCGACACCGGTGGCCGTGTGGCCCGCTTCGAGGCCCGCTTCGGCAAGGCTGCCGCCGGCTCCAAGAAGTAGCGAGCACCGATTCGCCGGTCCACGGCCGCGCCCCCACCAGGCGCGCCGGGACCGGCGTTTTTGGTCGCCCGCCCTTCCCTTCCGTACGCATTTCAGGAGCCCAAGATGTTCGAGGCCGTCGAGGAACTGGTCGCTGAGCACGCCGACCTGGAGACGAGGCTCGCCGACCCGTCGGTCCACTCCGACCAGGCGAACGCGCGCAAGCTGAACAAGCGCTACGCCGAGCTCACGCCGATCGTCGCCACCTACCGGTCGTGGAAGCAGACGGGCGACGACATCGAGACGGCCCGTGAACTGGGCGCCGACGACCCGGAGTTCGCCGCCGAGGTCAAGGAGCTCGAGCAGCGGCGCGAGGAGCTCACCGAGAAGCTCCGCCTGCTGCTCGTCCCCCGCGACCCGAGCGACGACAAGGACGTCATCCTGGAGATCAAGGCGGGAGCCGGCGGCGACGAGTCCGCGCTCTTCGCGGGCGACCTGCTGCGCATGTACCTGCGCTACGCCGAGCGCGTCGGCTGGAAGACCGAGATCATCGACGCCACCGAGTCCGAGCTGGGCGGCTACAAGGACGTCCAGGTCGCCGTGAAGACCAAGGGCGGCCAGGGCGCCACCGAGCCCGGCCAGGGCGTCTGGGCCCGGCTGAAGTACGAGGGCGGGGTGCACCGCGTGCAGCGTGTCCCCGCCACCGAGTCCCAGGGCCGTATCCACACCTCCGCCGCCGGTGTGCTGGTCACGCCCGAGGCCGAGGAGATCGACGTCGAGATCAACCCCAACGATCTGCGCATCGACGTGTACCGGTCGTCCGGGCCGGGCGGCCAGTCGGTCAACACCACCGACTCCGCGGTGCGCATCACGCACCTGCCGACCGGCGTCGTCGCCTCCTGCCAGAACGAGAAGAGCCAGCTGCAGAACAAGGAGCAGGCGATGCGTATCCTGCGCTCCAGGCTGCTCGCCGCGGCGCAGGAGGAGGCCGAGAAGGAGGCCGCCGACGCACGCCGCAGCCAGGTCCGCACGGTCGACCGCTCCGAGAAGATCCGCACCTACAACTACCCGGAGAACCGGATCTCGGACCACCGGGTGGGCTTCAAGGCCTACAACCTGGACCAGGTCCTGGACGGCGACCTCGACGCCGTGATCCAGGCCTGCGTCGACGCGGACTCGGCGGCCAAGCTGGCAGCGGCGTAAGGACGCCAGGACGTAGGCACGGACGAGTACGACACGGAGGACTTGCGTGCAGCAATCCATTGGGGGGCGACCCTCGAGCCCCCGCAGCGTGCTGCTCGCGGAGGTGGCCCAGGCCACCCAGCGGCTGGCCGACGCCGGCGTGCCCTCACCGCGCAACGACGCCGAGGAACTCGCCGCGTTCGTGCACGGCGTGAAGCGGGGCGAGCTGCACTCCGTGAAGGACGCCGACTTCGACGCCCGCTACTGGGAGGTCATCGCCCGGCGCGAGCAGCGTGAGCCGCTCCAGCACATCACCGGACGGGCCTACTTCCGCTACCTCGAACTCCACGTCGGGCCCGGGGTGTTCGTGCCCCGGCCCGAGACCGAGTCCGTCGTCGGCTGGGCCATAGACGCGGTACGCGCCATGGACGTCGTCGAGCCGTGCATCGTCGACCTGTGCACCGGCTCCGGCGCCATCGCGCTCGCCCTCGCCCAAGAGGTGCCCCGCTCCCGCGTGCACGCCGTGGAGCTCTCCGAGGACGCCCTGCGCTGGACCCGCAAGAACGTCGAGGGGTCCAGGGTCGAGCTGCGCCAGGGCGACGCGCTGGACGCCTTCCGCGACCTCGACGGCCAGGTGGACCTGGTCATCTCCAACCCGCCGTACATCCCGCTCACCGAGTGGGAGTACGTCGCCCCCGAGGCCCGGGACTACGACCCCGAACTCGCCCTGTTCTCCGGCGAGGACGGCCTGGACCTCATCCGGGGCATCGAGCGCACCGCGCACCGCCTGCTGCGGCCCGGCGGCGTCGTCGTCATCGAGCACGCCGACACCCAGGGCGGCCAGGTGCCGTGGATCTTCACCGAGGAGCGGGGCTGGGCCGACGCCGCCGACCACCCCGACCTGAACAACCGCCCCCGGTTCGCGACGGCCCGCAAGGCGATGCCGTGACCACCCCCCGAGCTCTTGTCCGGAAGCACGTGTACGAGGAGGCCCGCTAGACATGGCACGGCGATACGACACCAACGACGCGACCGACCGTACGACGGGTCTGCGCGAGGCCGCGTCCGCCGTCCGCCGAGGCGAGCTCGTGGTCCTTCCCACCGACACCGTGTACGGCATCGGCGCCGACGCCTTCACCAAGGAGGCCGTCGGCGATCTGCTGGAGGCCAAGGGCCGCGGCCGGAACATGCCGACGCCCGTGCTGATCGGCTCCCCGAACACGCTCCACGGGCTCGTCACCGACTTCTCCGAGCTGGCCTGGGAGCTCGTCGACGCCTTCTGGCCGGGCGCGCTCACCCTGGTCGCCCGGCACCAGCCGTCCCTGCAGTGGGACCTCGGCGACACCCGGGGCACGGTCGCCGTGCGCATGCCGCTGCACCCGGTCGCCATCGAGCTGCTGACCGAGGTCGGCCCGATGGCGGTGTCCTCCGCGAACCTCACCGGGCACCCGGCGCCCGAGGACTGCGACGCCGCGCAGAACATGCTCGGCGACTCGGTCTCCGTCTACCTGGACGGCGGCCCCACCCCGGGCAACGTGCCCTCGTCCATCGTCGATGTCACCCGCGAGGTGCCGATGCTGCTGCGCCAGGGCGCGATCTCGGCGGAGGAGCTCCGCAAGGTCGTACCCGACCTCGAGGTGGCCAATTGACAGCCCCTGAACCGGGGCGCGGCATAGGCAACCGGGAAAGCGCGGCGGAGATCACGACGACCTTCGTGGGGCTCCCGCGCGACAGTTTCCGCATCCTCCACGTCAGCACCGGCAACGTGTGCCGCTCGCCGATCACCGAGCGGCTGACGCGTCATCTCGTGCAGCAGCGGCTCGGCGTGCTGGGCCGCTCCCTCGTCGTGGAGAGCGCCGGCACCTGGGGCCACGAGGGCGCGCCCATGGAGGCCAACGCCGAGACGGTCCTCGCCGACTTCGGCGCGGACGCCGGCGGCTTCACGGGCCGCGAGCTGCTCGACGAGCACGTCATCATGGCCGACCTGGTCCTGACGGCGACCCGCGACCACCGCGCCCAGGTCATCTCCATGGGCCACTCGGCGGGCCTGCGCACCTTCACCCTGAAGGAGTTCACCCGCCTGGTCCGCGCCATAGACCCCGCGACGCTGCCTCCGCTGGAGGACGGTGTGGTGCGGCGCGCGCGTGCGCTGGTGCGTGCGGCGGCGGCTCTACGCGGGTGGCTTCTGGCCCCGACGGCGGAGGCGGACGAGGTGTACGACCCGTACGGGGCACCGCTGACGTTCTTCCGCTCGGTGGGCGAGGAGATACACGAGGCACTCGATCCCGTCGTGACGGCGCTGACGGGGGTGCCCGCGAGGGCCTAACACCGCAGGGCGGCTCCGGCCGGCCGGGCCTACATTGGACTCACGTCATCGTCGACGCACGTCCGGAGCCCACCATGTCGGTCACCCATACCCTCGAGGCCGATGTCCTGCGGCGGCAGGACCCCCAGCTCGCCGACATCCTGCACGGCGAGCTCGACCGGCAGTCCACCACGCTCCAGCTGATCGCCGCCGAGAACTTCACGTCGCCGGCCGTCCTGGCCGCGCTCGGCTCGCCGCTGGCCAACAAGTACGCGGAGGGGTATCCGGGCAGCCGGTACCACGGCGGGTGCGAGATGGTCGACGTCGCCGAGCGGCTCGCCGTGGAGCGCGCCAAGGACCTCTTCGGCGCCGAGCACGCCAATGTGCAGTCCCACTCCGGGTCCTCCGCCGTCCTCGCCGCCTACGCGGCCCTGCTGCGGCCCGGCGACACCGTCCTCGCCCTCGGCCTGCCGTACGGCGGGCACCTCACGCACGGCTCGCCCGCCAACTTCTCCGGGCGCTGGTTCGACTTCGTCCCGTACGGCGTCGACGCGGAGACCGGCCTCATCGACCACGACCAGGTGCGCACCCTCGCCCGCACCCACCGGCCCAAGGCGATCGTGTGCGGTTCGATCGCCTACCCCCGCCACATCGACCACGCCTTCTTCCGCGAGGTCGCCGACGAGGTCGGGGCGTATCTCATCGCCGACGCCGCCCACCCCATCGGGCTGGTGGCCGGGGGAGCGGCGCCCAGCCCGGTGCCGTACGCCGACATCGTCTGCGCCACCACCCACAAGGTGCTGCGCGGCCCGCGCGGCGGCATGCTCCTGTGCGGCTCCGACCTCGCGGAGCGCGTCGACCGGGCGGTGTTCCCGTTCACCCAGGGCGGGGCGCAGATGCACACCGTCGCCGCCAAGGCCGTCGCCTTCGGGGAGGCCGCCACCCCGGCGTTCGCCGCGTACGCGCACCAGGTCGTCGCCAACGCGCGCACGCTCGCCGCCGGTCTCGCCGCGCAGGGGCTCGTCGTCACCACCGGCGGCACGGACACCCACCTCATCACCGCCGACCCCTCCCCGCTCGGCGTCGACGGGCGTACGGCTCGCCTCCGGCTCGCGGCGGCCGGCGTCGTACTGGACTGTTGCGCACTGCCGCACGGCGACGTCCGGGGCCTGCGGCTGGGCACCGCCGCAGTCACCACGCAGGGCATGGGGGAGGAGGAGATGGTCCGGGTGGCCGCGCTCATCGCGCGCGTGCTGCGCGGGGAGGGCGAAAGTCACACGGCCCGTGAAGAAGTGCGGGAGCTGGCCGGTGGATTTCCGCCCTATCCCCGGTGAGACGGGGTACCCGCGCCGGGCACACAGCCACACGTGCAACCATCGTCGTTACCCGGAAGTCCCCTCACATATGCGTCGCGTACGCGTCCGTCGCTAGGGTGTGGGGCTGAGATGGCCGGCGAGACTTGTGGGGAAGCCCGTGCGTGAATACCTGCTGACACTCTGTGTCACGGCCGCGGTGACGTATCTGCTGACAGGGCCGGTGCGGAAGTTCGCGATCGTGGCCGGGGCGATGCCGGAGATCCGCGCCCGTGACGTGCACCGGGAGCCCACCCCGCGGCTCGGCGGGATCGCGATGTTCTTCGGCCTGTGCGCGGGCCTGCTGGTGGCGGACCACCTGACGAACCTCAGCGCGGTCTTCGAGAAGTCCAACGAGCCGCGGGCGCTGCTCTCCGGGGCGGCGCTGATCTGGCTGATCGGCGTCCTGGACGACAAGTTCGAGATCGACGCCCTGATCAAGCTGGGCGGTCAGGTGATCGCCGCGGGTGTGATGGTCATGCAGGGCCTGACCATCCTGTGGCTGCCGATCCCCAAGGTCGGCACGGTCGCACTGACCCAGTGGCAGGGCACCCTGCTGACGGTGGCCCTGGTCGTCATCACCATCAACGCGGTCAACTTCGTCGACGGGCTCGACGGCCTCGCGGCCGGCATGGTGTGCATCGCGGCGGCGGCGTTCTTCATGTACGCCTACCGCATCTGGTACTCGTACGGCATCGAGGCCGCGGCCCCCGCGACGCTGTTCTCGGCGATCCTGATGGGCATGTGCCTGGGCTTCCTGCCGCACAACATGCACCCGGCGCGCATCTTCATGGGCGACTCGGGCTCGATGCTGATCGGGCTGGTCCTGGCGGCGGGCGCCATCTCCGTCACCGGGCAGGTCGACCCCGACAACCTCTTCGGCGGGTCCGAGCGCAGCGCGGTCCACCAGATGGTGCCCCTCTACATCCCGCTGCTGATGCCGCTGACCATCATCGCGATCCCGGCGGCGGACCTGATCCTGGCGATCGTGCGCCGCACCTGGCGCGGCCAGTCGCCGTTCGCCGCCGACCGGGGGCATCTGCACCACCGGCTGCTGGAGATCGGCCACTCCCACAGCCGCGCGGTGCTGATCATGTACTTCTGGTCGGCCCTGATCGCCTTCGGCGCGCTCACCTACTCGGTCAACTCGGCGTCCATGTGGATCGTGCTCGGTGTGGTCGTCCTCAGCGCGATCGGCCTGATCCTCCTGCTCCTGCCGCGCTTCACCCCCCGCACCCCCCGCTGGGCGGAACACTTCGTCCCGCCCCGCTACCGCAGGAGCCGCGCGGTGGCCCGCTCCGCGGGCGCCGCGTCACGCGGCACCGAGGCCGAGCCGGCTCAGGCCCCCGACGCGGAAGCGCGCACTCCGGTCGTTGCCGGCGCCAACGGGTCGACCGCGCTGGGCGCCCGTTCCCGTCCCAGGTGAGAAGCGCCTCAAGGTAAGAATCTGACGAGAGCATTGCCAAGTCATGGGGGAATGAAGCGCCCCAATATCAGACAACTCGCCCGGCTGTCCGCACAGACGCGCGCGGTCACCCTCATGTGTGACAGTAGGCACACTCCCAGGTAAAGACCTCATCAAATAGTTTGTGATACGGTTCACGAGAACCCCCGGATAGAGCCGTAGGGCCGCAGTGCGACGGTCCACCGGCGTGAGGTTCTCTCTCAGCCCGGGACTACGCTCGTCCATGACGACACCCTGCCCCCACCGTGAAAGCGGAGTTGCCGCCATGCCGTCCAATGACGCCCGCACCCTGCTCCAGGCCGGTGTGCCCACAGCTGCCGCCGGCGCCGTAGCCGCCGTCGTCAGTGGTGTGGTCGCCGGTGCCGAGGGCGCGATCGGGGCCGTCGTCGCGACGCTGGTCGTGATCCTCTTCATGGGGCTCGGCCTCTACGTGCTCCAGCGCACTGCCAAATCGCTTCCGCATCTGTTCCAGGCCATGGGGCTGATGCTGTACGCCGCGCAGATCCTGCTGCTCTTCATCTTCATGGCCGCGTTCAAGAACACGACGCTGTTCAACCCGCGGGCCTTCGCGTTCACCCTGCTCGGGACCACGCTCGTGTGGATCGCCGCGCAGACCCGGGCCCACATGAAGGCCAAGATCCTCTACGTGGAACCCGATTCGGACGCCTCCTCCAACGGCGGCAAGTCCGAAAAGACGGGGCATTCGTCGTGAGGGGTAGGGGCGGGATAAAGGCGCTCCAGAAGTCCTGCTATCGTCCGGTGCCAACTGCGGCATCGCGGGCGCGGGCATCTGAGCTGACGCCTGCTCAATCGCGAGGCGAGATGCCCCCCAGCCGCCCCCATATCCGTAACACCAGTCCCGTGCCGACCCGCGGCCCCGCGCCGCGCCGACACAACGAGGTTGCCGTACCTATGCGCCACGCTGAAGGAGCCCGCGGTGAGTGCTGACCCGACGCAGGTGCTCGCCTTCGACACCAACTGCCACCTGTTCGACGGTTGTGGTTTCACCGAGGTGTCTCCGGGCCTGCACTCGTTCCTGTTCCAGCCCCTGTGGGGCGACGGAGACAGCAACCTGTACTTCAACAAGACGATGTTGCTGGCGCTGCTTGGCTCGGTGATCATCATCGGCTTCTTCTGGGCTGCCTTCCGTCGTCCGCAGGTCGTCCCCGGCAAGCTCCAGATGGTCGCGGAGGCGGGTTACGACTTCATCCGCCGCGGCGTCGTCTACGAGACGATCGGCAAGAAGGAAGGTGAGAAGTACGTCCCCTTCGTCGTCTCGCTCTTCTTCTTCGTCTGGATGATGAACCTCTGGTCGATCATCCCGGTCGCCCAGTTCCCTGTCACCGCGATCATTTCGTACCCGCTGGTGCTGGCGCTGATCGTCTACGTCGTGTGGGTGGCGCTGACCTTCAAGCGACAGGGCTTCGTCGGCTTCTGGAAGAACGTCACCGGCTACGACAAGTCTCTCGGCGCGGTCCTTCCGCTGGCCATGCTGATCGAGCTCTTCTCGAACCTGCTGATCCGCCCGTTCACGCACGCCGTGCGACTGTTCGCGAACATGTTCGCCGGCCACACCCTGCTGCTGCTCTTCACGATCGCCAGCTGGTACATGCTGAACGGCCTCGGTATCGCCTACGCGGGCGTCTCGTTCGTGATGGTCATCGTGATGACCGCCTTCGAGCTGTTCATCCAGGCCCTTCAGGCGTACGTGTTCGTGCTGCTTACCTGCACGTACATCCAGGGCGCCATGGCCGAGCACCACTGAGCCACTGCCCCTCCACCTCCCAGATCGTCCGGTGGCCAACCCCCATCGGTCCGTAAAGAAAAGGAAGAACTGGCATGTCCCAGACCCTTGCTGCTGTCGAAGGCTCCCTCGGCTCCATCGGTTACGGCCTCGCCGCGATCGGCCCGGGCGTCGGCGTCGGCATCATCTTCGGTAACGGCACCCAGGCGCTGGCCCGTCAGCCCGAGGCTGCCGGCCTGATCCGTGCCAACCAGATCCTCGGCTTCGCCTTCTGTGAGGCGCTCGCCCTGATCGGTCTGGTCATGCCGTTCGTCTACGGCTACTGAGCCACCAGACCAGTCCAGCCGACTAGACGAAAGGCACTCACATGAGCAAGCTGCTCATCGCGGCGAGCGAAGGTGGGGAGAACCCCCTCATCCCGCCGATCCCCGAGCTTGTCATTGGCCTGCTCGCCTTCGTCATCGTCTTCGGCTTCCTCGCCTGGAAGCTTCTCCCGAACATCAACAAGGTTCTGGAGCAGCGTCGCGAGGCCATCGAGGGCGGTATCGAGAAGGCCGAGGCCGCCCAGACCGAGGCCAAGAGCGTCCTTGAGCAGTACAAGGCTCAGCTCGCCGAGGCCCGGCACGAGGCCGCGCGTCTGCGCCAGGAGGCGCAGGAGCAGGGCGCCACGCTCATCGCCGAGATGCGCGCGGAAGGCCAGCGGCAGCGCGAGGAGATCGTCGCCGCCGGTCACGCCCAGATCGAGGCCGACCGCAAGGCCGCCGCGTCCGCGCTGCGCCAGGACGTCGGCAAGCTCGCCACCGAACTGGCCGGCAAGCTCGTCGGCGAGTCCCTCGAGGACCACGCCCGGCAGAGCCGTGTCATCGACCGCTTCCTCGACGAGCTCGAGGAGAAGGCCGAGGCCGGACGATGAACGGAGCGAGCCGCGAGGCCCTGGCAGCCGCACGCGAGCGACTCGACGCGCTGACGGACAACACGTCCGTCGACGCCGGACGGCTCGCAGACGAGCTGGCCGCCGTCACCGCGCTGCTCGACCGCGAGGTGTCGCTGCGTCGGGTCCTCACCGACCCGGCGCAGGCCGGCGAGGCCAAGGCCGACCTGGCCCGGCGTCTGCTGGGCAGCCAGGTCGGCGGCGAGACCGCCGACCTGCTGGGCGGCATGGTGCGCTCCCGCTGGTCGCAGTCCCGCGACCTGGTGGACGCGCTCGAGGAGCTGGCGAACACCGCCGACCTCACCGCCGCCCAGAAGGCGGGCACGCTCGACGACGTCGAGGACGAGCTGTTCCGGTTCGGCCGGATCGTCTCCTCCAACACGGAGCTGCGTGCCGCGCTCACCGACCGTGGCGCCACCACCTCGGCCAAGAGCGAGCTGCTGCGCAGCCTCCTCGGCGGCCGGGCCAAGGCGACCACCGAGCGTCTGGTGACGCGCCTCGTGACCGCACCGCGTGGACGTAGCCTGGAGTCGGGACTGGAGTCCCTGTCCAAGCTCGCCGCCGAGCGCCGGGAGCGCATGGTCGCCGTGGTCACCTCGGCGGTGCCGCTGAGCGACCGGCAGAAGCAGCGCCTGGGCGCCGCCCTCGCCAAGGTCTACGGCCGTCAGATGCACCTCAATCTCGACGTGGACCCCGAGGTCGTCGGAGGTATCCGGGTGCAGGTCGGCGACGAGGTCATCAACGGCTCGATCGCGGACCGCATCGAGGACGCCGGCCGCCGCCTGGCGGGCTAGCAGCAACTCAATAAGCAGTACGTACTTACGACGGCCCAGTTGGGTCGTACAGAGGATTCACCTCGTTCAGGGGGGAGTCCCCATCCCCCCAAAGTGAAACTTCGGGCCCAACAAGGAGAGCAGGGAACCCAGATGGCGGAGCTCACGATCCGGCCGGAGGAGATCCGGGACGCGCTGGAGAACTTTGTCCAGTCGTACAAGCCGGACGCGGCCTCGCGCGAGGAGGTCGGTACGGTCACCCTTGCCGGCGACGGCATCGCGAAGGTCGAGGGCCTCCCCTCGGCCATGGCCAACGAACTGCTGAAGTTCGAGGACGGCACCCTCGGCCTCGCGCTCAACCTGGAAGAGCGCGAGATCGGCGCCATCGTCCTCGGTGAGTTCAGCGGCATCGAGGAGGGCCAGCCGGTCACGCGCACCGGTGAGGTGCTCTCCGTGGCCGTCGGTGAGGGCTACCTCGGCCGTGTCGTCGACCCGCTCGGCAACCCGATCGACGGCCTCGGCGAGATCGAGACCAGCGGTCGTCGTGCCCTCGAGCTGCAGGCCCCCACGGTCATGCAGCGCAAGTCGGTGCACGAGCCGATGGAGACCGGCTACAAGGCCGTCGACGCGATGACCCCGATCGGCCGTGGCCAGCGTCAGCTGATCATCGGTGACCGCCAGACCGGCAAGACCGCCCTGGCCGTCGACACGATCATCAACCAGCGCGACAACTGGCGCTCGGGCGACGTGAACAAGCAGGTCCGCTGCATCTACGTCGCCATCGGCCAGAAGGGCTCGACCATCGCGTCGGTCCGCCGCGCGCTGGAGGAGAACGGCGCGCTGGAGTACACGACCATCGTCGCCGCCCCGGCGTCCGACCCGGCCGGCTTCAAGTACCTGGCGCCGTACACCGGTTCGGCCATCGGCCAGCAGTGGATGTACGAGGGCAAGCACGTCCTCATCATCTTCGACGACCTCTCGAAGCAGGCCGACGCCTACCGCGCCGTGTCCCTGCTGCTGCGCCGCCCGCCGGGCCGTGAGGCCTACCCGGGTGACGTCTTCTACCTGCACTCCCGTCTGCTGGAGCGCTGCGCGAAGCTCTCCGACGAGATGGGTGCCGGTTCGATGACCGGTCTGCCGATCGTCGAGACCAAGGCCAACGACGTCTCGGCGTTCATCCCGACCAACGTCATCTCCATCACCGACGGCCAGTGCTTCCTGGAGTCGGACCTCTTCAACGCCGGTCAGCGCCCCGCGCTGAACGTCGGTATCTCCGTCTCCCGAGTCGGTGGTTCCGCGCAGCACAAGGCGATGAAGCAGGTCTCCGGCCGTCTGCGTGTCGACCTGGCCCAGTTCCGTGAGCTGGAGGCGTTCGCCGCCTTCGGTTCCGACCTGGACGCCGCGTCGAAGGCGCAGCTGGAGCGCGGCCAGCGCATGGTCGAGCTGCTGAAGCAGGCCCAGTACGAGCCCATGTCCACCGAGGACCAGGTCGTCTCCGTGTGGGCCGGCACCACCGGCAAGATGGACGACGTCCCGGTCGCCGACATCCGGCGCTTCGAGAAGGAGCTCCTGGAGTACCTGCACCGCAAGGAGCAGGGCCTCATGACCTCCATCAAGGAGGGCGGCAAGATGTCGGACGACACCCTCACCGCCGTCGCCGACGCCATCGCGGAGTTCAAGAAGCAGTTCGAGACCGCGGACGGCAAGCTGCTCGGCGAGGACGCTCCGGCCGCTGCCGCCAAGTGACGTAAGGAAGGGACCTGACTCATGGGAGCTCAGCTCCGGGTCTACAAGCGTCGCATCCGATCCGTCACCGCGACCAAGAAGATCACGAAGGCGATGGAGATGATCGCCGCCTCGCGCGTCGTCAAGGCGCAGCGCAAGGTGGCGGCCTCCACGCCGTACGCGACCGAGCTCACCCGCGCGGTCACGGCGGTCGGCACCGGATCGAACACCAAGCACCCGCTGACCACGCAGGCCGAGACGGTCACGCGGTCCGCGGTGCTGCTCCTCACGAGCGACCGTGGTCTCGCCGGCGCCTTCAACTCCAACGCCATCAAGGCGGCGGAGCAGCTGACCGAGCGCCTGGAGCGCGAGGGCAAGCAGGTCGAGACGTACATCGTGGGCCGTCGCGGTGTGGCGCACTACAACTTCCGCGAGCGCAAGATCGCGGAGTCGTGGAGCGGCTTCACGGACGAGCCGACGTACGCGGACGCCAAGACGGTCGCGGCCCCGCTGATCGAGGCCATCGAGAAGGACACGGCCGAGGGCGGCGTGGACGAGCTCCACATCGTCTACACCGAGTTCGTCTCGATGATGACGCAGCAGGCGCTGGGCGCCCAGCTGCTTCCGCTGCGCCTCGAGGAGGTCGCGCAGGAGACCGCCCCGTCCGAGGGCGAGATCCTGCCGCTGTACGACTTCGAGCCGTCGGCGGAGGACGTCCTCGACGCCCTGCTGCCGCGGTACGTCGAGAGCCGGATCTACAACGCGCTGCTCCAGTCGGCCGCTTCGAAGCACGCCGCCACGCGGCGCGCGATGAAGTCGGCCACCGACAACGCGGGCGAGCTGATCAACACGCTCTCCCGTCTTGCCAACGCGGCCCGCCAGGCCGAAATCACCCAGGAAATCAGCGAGATCGTCGGTGGCGCCAGCGCCCTGGCCGACGCGACCGCGGGGAGTGACCGATAAATGACCACCACTGTTGAGACCGCGACGGCTACGGGCCGCGTCGCCCGGGTCATCGGCCCGGTCGTCGACGTGGAGTTCCCCGTCGACGCGATGCCGGAGATCTACAACGCCCTTCACGTCGAGGTGGCCGACCCGGCCAACGCCGGCGAGAAGAAGACGCTGACCCTCGAGGTCGCCCAGCACCTGGGTGACGGCCTGGTCCGCACGATCTCCATGCAGCCCACCGACGGCCTGGTCCGCCAGGCCGCCGTCACCGACACGGGCACGGGCATCACCGTCCCGGTCGGCGACTTCACCAAGGGCAAGGTGTTCAACACCCTCGGTGAGGTGCTGAACGTCGACGAGAAGTACGAGGGCGAGCGCTGGTCCATCCACCGCAAGGCCCCGAACTTCGACGAGCTCGAGTCGAAGACCGAGATGTTCGAGACCGGCGTCAAGGTCATCGACCTTCTCACCCCGTACGTCAAGGGTGGAAAGATCGGCCTGTTCGGCGGTGCCGGCGTCGGCAAGACGGTGCTCATCCAGGAGATGATCTACCGCGTCGCCAACAACCACGACGGTGTGTCGGTGTTCGCCGGTGTCGGTGAGCGCACCCGTGAGGGCAACGACCTCATCGACGAGATGAGCGAGTCGGGCGTCATCGACAAGACCGCGCTGGTCTTCGGCCAGATGGACGAGCCCCCGGGCACCCGTCTGCGCGTGGCCCTGGCCGGTCTGACCATGGCGGAGTACTTCCGCGATGTGCAGAAGCAGGACGTGCTGTTCTTCATCGACAACATCTTCCGCTTCACCCAGGCCGGTTCCGAGGTGTCGACCCTGCTCGGCCGTATGCCCTCCGCGGTGGGCTACCAGCCGAACCTGGCCGACGAGATGGGTCTCCTCCAGGAGCGCATCACCTCGACCCGTGGTCACTCGATCACCTCGATGCAGGCGATCTACGTCCCCGCGGACGACCTGACCGACCCGGCGCCTGCCACCACCTTCGCCCACCTCGACGCGACGACGGTTCTGTCCCGTCCGATCTCCGAGAAGGGCATCTACCCGGCCGTGGACCCGCTGGACTCCACGTCCCGGATCCTGGACCCGCGCTACATCGCGCAGGACCACTACAACACCGCCATGCGCGTCAAGGGGATCCTGCAGAAGTACAAGGACCTCCAGGACATCATCGCGATCCTCGGTATCGACGAGCTCAGCGAGGAGGACAAGCTGGTCGTCCAGCGTGCCCGCCGCGTCGAGCGCTTCCTGTCCCAGAACACGCACGTCGCCAAGCAGTTCACCGGTGTGGACGGCTCGGACGTGCCGCTGGACGAGTCGATCACCGCGTTCAACGCGATCTGCGACGGTGAGTTCGACCACTTCCCGGAGCAGGCGTTCTTCATGTGCGGTGGTCTCGAGGACCTCAAGAAGAACGCGAAGGAGCTGGGCGTCTCCTGACGCATCGGTCTTCGTGAGCCATTGAGCTCGTGATGAGGGGGCGGGGCACGTCCCGCCCCCTCATTCATGCCTATTAGACTTGTAACCAACACCCGGCAGAACCGCCGGGTGGTGACCCGAGGAGCCATCTTGGCTGCTGAGCTGCACGTCGCGCTGGTCGCGGCCGACCGTGAGGTCTGGTCGGGCCAGGCCACCCTGGTCGTCGCGCGCACCACGTCCGGCGACATCGGCGTCATGCCCGGTCACCAGCCGCTGCTCGGTGTGCTGGAGTCGGGCCCGGTGACCATCCGTACGAGTGATGGTGGGACCGTCATCGCCGCGGTGCACGGCGGTTTCATCTCGTTCGCGGACGACAAGCTGTCGCTGCTGGCGGAGATCGCCGAACTGTCCGAGGAGATCGACGTCCAGCGCGCGGAGCGGGCGCTCGAGCGCGCGAAGTCGGCGGACGACGCCTCCGCCGGGCGCCGCGCGGAGGTCCGCCTGCGGGCGGCGACGGCGCGCTGACCCCCCGGGTCGCCTCCCGGGCCCTTTAGGCTCAGGGGGAGCGCTCGCGATTGACGTCACTCAGCCGCGGCTGGGACCGGAGCGATCCGGTGCCGGTCGCGGCTGAGGCAGATATGGAAGTTTTTTCCGTTCCGTTACCTAGGAGACGAGGAGGTCGGTGTCGATGGTCCTCGCTCTGACTGTGTGCGGAACCGTCGTCGCCCTTGTGGTGCTGGGGTTGTTCGTCTTCGGCCTGCGCCGCAGGCTCATCCAGCGCTCGGGCGGCACCTTCGACTGTTCCCTGCGCTGGGACGTGCCGGAGAAGTCCGACACCAGCGGCAAGGGCTGGAGCTACGGCGTCGCCCGCTACAACGGCGACCGTATCGAGTGGTACCGCGTCTTCTCCTACGCCTACCGTCCGCGCCGCGTCCTGGAGCGTTCCGCCATCGAGGTGGCCGGCCGCCGTGTCCCCGACGGCGAGGAGGAACTGGCGCTCCTTTCGGACGCCGTCATCCTCACCTGTCTCCACCGGGGCACCCGGCTCGAACTGGCCATGAGCGAGGACGCGCTCACCGGCTTCCTGGCCTGGCTGGAGGCCGCCCCGCCCGGCCAGCGCGTCAACGTCGCCTAACAGCAGCGGGACCTGACACCGCCCCCTCACGCCGTCGGACACACCGGCCGCTGCTGGGGTATCGGCGCGTTCTGCTGCCCGACGACGAGTGCCGGGGCGTCGGCGGCGACCGTGACGGACACGGTGACGGGGCACACCGCGAGGAGTGCGGCGGCCGTCGTACCGGTGAACACACTCGCCGCGGCGACCATCCTGGGCCGGCCGATCCTCCCAGGGCGTGCAGCCCGGCCGGTCCTGTCCGGCCTGGCCGCCCTGCTGAACTTGCGCTTCATCGCTGTCCCCCCGAATGACGGATTCCACTTGCTGACTGGAGATACGTAGTGTTCCCCGTCGGCGCCCGCCGCTCCTACGGCCGTCCGGCCCGCCGGCCCCGCCGAACGGCCCTGGTCCGCGTGCGCCGGGGGCGCGCGGAGCGAGCCGGGGGAGTGCGGAGACGAAAAAGGGCCACGGACAGGCTCGTGACCTGTCCGTGGCTGCTTCGTACTGCCGTACGGGTTACTGCAGACCGCTGTTGATGGCGCTCACCAGCTCACCGTTGCCGGTGTCGCCGCTGAACTCCCAGAAGAAGGCTCCGCCGAGGCCCTGGTTCTTGGCCCAGCTCATCTTCCCGGCGATCGTCGACGGGGTGTCGTACGACCACCAGTTGGTGCCGCAGTGGGCGTAGGCGGTGCCGGCGATGGTGCCGTTGGCCGGGCAGGAGTTCTTGAGGATCTTGTAGTCCTCGATGCCCGCCTCGTAGGTGCCGGGGGCCGCGCCGGTCGCCGTGCCGCCGGGGGCGGCCTGGGTCACACCGGTCCAGCCGCGGCCATAGAAGCCGATGCCGAGCAGGAGCTTCTTGGACGGCACGCCCTTGGACTTCAGCTTGGCGATCGCGTCGGCCGAGTTGAATCCGGCCTGCGGGATGCCGGCGTACGACGTCAGCGGCGAGTGCGGGGCCGTCGGGCCCTGCGCGTTGAAGGCGCCGAAGTAGTCGTACGTCATCACGTTGTACCAGTCGAGGTACTGCGAGGCGCCGCCGTAGTCGGCCGCGTCGATCTTGCCGCCGTTGGAGCCGTCGGCGGTGATGGCCGCGGTGACCAGGTAGTTCGAGCCGAACTCGGCGCGCAGCGCCTGCATCAGCGTCCGGAACGCCGCCGGGCCGGAGGTGTCACAGGTGAGACCACAGGCGTTCGGGTACTCCCAGTCGATGTCGATGCCGTCGAAGACGTCGGCCCAGCGCGGGTCCTCCACGACGGCCTTGCAGGACTTGGCGAACGCGGCCGCGTTCTGGGCCGCCTGGCCGAAGCCGCCGGAGTAGGTCCAGCCGCCGAAGGAGTACAGCACCTTGATGTGCGGGTACTTCGCCTTCAGCTGGCGCAGCTGGTTGAAGTTGCCGCGCAGCGGCTGGTCCCAGGTGTCGGCCTGGCCGCTGACGGACTGGTCGGCGGTGTACGCCTTGTCGTAGGCGGCGTAGGTGTCGTCGACGGTGCACTGCCCGTTCTTGACGTTGCCGAAGGCGTAGTTGATGTGCGTGATCTTGGACGCGGAGCCCGACGTCACCAGGTTCTTGACGTGGTAGTTGCGGCCGTAGACGCCCCACTCGGTGAAGTAGCCGAGCTTGACCTTGTCGCCGGGGGGCGGGGGCTCGGTGGTGCCGCCGGTGGTGCGCACCGCGCGGGCGCCGCTGACCGGGCCGGTCTGGTCGGCGGTGTCCCGCGCCTGGACCGTGTACGAGTAGTCGGTGCCGGCGGTGAGGCCGGTGTCCGAGTACGAGGTGGAGGTCACGGTCGCGACCCTGGCGCCGTCGCGCAGGACGTCGTAGTTCTTGACGCCCTTGTCGTCGGTGGCCGCGCTCCAGGACAGCTTCACCGAGGTGTTGGTGATGTCCGAGGCGGTGGGGGTGCCGGGGGCGCTGGGCGGGTTGTCCCCGGGCTCGCTCGGGCCGCCGTCACAACTGCCGCCGTTGAGCTTGCAGTTGGAGGGCGAGCCGGAGCCCTTGCCGTTGAAGCCGAAGCTGACGGAGGCGCCGGGGGCGAGGGTGCCGTTCCAGGACTTGTTCTTGGCGGTCCAGTGGTTGCCGGAGGAGGTGACGTCGGCGTCCCAGGCGGAGGTGACCGAGGTGCCGGAGGGGAAGTCCCACTCGACGGTCCACGAGGAGAGCGTCGTGGTGCCGGTGTTCTTCACCGTCCACTTGCCCTCGAAGCCGGTGCCCCAGTCCTGGGGCTTGGAGTAGGTGGCGGTGGCGGAAGCCGCCGCCTCGGCGGGGCTCGCGAGGCCGACCAGGCCTGCCAGCGGGAGCAGCAGCGTCGCGAATCCTGCCACGGCTCTGTGTCTGAAGCGCATGTCGCGCCTCCTTGGGGAGTCCTGGGGCGTGACTGAGCCTCACGCCCACTCATGGTGCGGTGAGAATAGAAAGGTCTGGACCACAGGTCAATAGGTCTGGACCACTTGACGTTCGGCACCGGATGGGCATCCCCCGCCCGCGGTCTAGATACCCAACTCCTGGGCGAGTACGGCCGCTTGGACCCGGCTGCGCAGTTCCAGCTTCCCCAGCAGACGGCTGACGTGCGTCTTCGCCGTCGCCTCCGCCATGTCCAGCCGGTTCGCGATCTCGGCGTTGGACAGCCCCTCGCCGAGACACGACAGCACCTCGCGCTCGCGCCGGGTGAGAGAGTCCAGGACGGTCGGATCGGCCTCCCGGGCCGGCTTCGCGGCGAACTCGGCGATCAGACGCCGGGTGACGGCCGGCGCGATCAGGCCCTCGCCACCGGCCACCGTACGCACCGCCGTGATCAGATCCTTCGCCTCGGTGTTCTTCAGCAGGAACCCCGACGCCCCCGCGCGCAGCGCCCCGAAGACGTACTCGTCCAGGTCGAAGGTGGTCAGCACCAGTACGTCCGCGAGCCGCTCGGCGACCACCTGCCGGGTGGCCGACACCCCGTCCAGACGCGGCATCTGAATGTCCATCAGCACCAGGTCGGGGCGCAGCTCCCGGGCGAGCGCCACCGCCTGCTCGCCGTCCGCCGCCTCGCCGACGACCTCGATGTCGGGGGCGCTGCGCAGGATGAGGACGAGGCCGGCGCGGACCGCGGACTGGTCCTCGGCGACCAGGACACGGATCATGCGGAGTCTCCTTCGGCCAGCGGAAGCAGGGCGCGCACGGCCCAGATCTTGCCGTCCGCGGACCCCGGTTCATGGGCGGGGCCCGCCTCGAACGTCCCGCCCAGCAGCGCGGCCCGCTCCCGCATCCCGACCAGACCGGCGCCCGAACCGGGCGCGCGCGGCCCCTCCCGGTCACCGAACGGGCTGGTCACGGTGACGGCAAGACAGCCGTCCCGCCGGGCGAGGGTGACCGTGACCGGGCCGGGCGCCGCGTGCTTGAGGGCGTTGGTCAGCGACTCCTGGACGATCCGGTAGGCGGCCAGCTCCACGGGCGCGGGGACCGTGCCGGGGTCGGCGTCGAGACGGACGTCCAGGCCGTTGGCGCGGGCGCCGTCGGCCAGCGCGTCGAGGCCGTCCAGGGTCGGGGCGGCCGCCGGTTCGGTGCCGGCGCCCGCGTCCCGCAGGATGCCGATGAGCCGGCGCATCTCGGCGAGCCCGGCGACGCTGTTCTCCCGGATCACGGACAGTGCCTCCCGGGAGGTCGCCGGGTCGTCCAGGGAGAGCGCGGCGGTGGAGTGGATGGCGATCGCCGAGAGGTGGTTGGCCACCAGGTCGTGCAGCTCGCGGGCCATCCGGGAGCGCTCCGACGTCACGGCCTGGGCGCGGTCCATCTCGGCCAGCAGCGCCGTCTGCTCGGCCCGCAGCCGGGCGGCCTCGGCGGCGTCGCGGTGGTTGCGCACGATCCAGCCGGTGGCGGCGGGGCCGTACGCCACGACCCCGATGACCACGCCGATGAGCAGCGCCTCCGGCACCCGCCAGACCGCGTACGGGACGACCGTGCCGGTCACCGTCAGCAGCCCGGTGATCCACTGGATGCGCCGGGCCGAGGCGAGCGGGCCGTACAGCACGGCCGCGTACATGATGTCGGTGAACATCAGGACCGTCGCCAGATTGCCCTGGGTCAGGACGTCCGCGGCGATCGCGGGCGTGGCGATCATCAGGGCCGTCCGCGGGGCCGCCCGGCGCAGCAGTTCGCAGCAGGCCATCACGGTGAGCGGCACCAGGATCGGCCAGGGGCCGTCGAAGAGCGTGACGGGGTCCTCGCGGGACCGGTTGCCCAGGCCGATGCCCACCAGAAGCAGACCGCCGAGCAGCCCGGCGACGGCGACGTACACGTCGAAGCGGTGCGGGCGGGGGAGGGCCATGCGTCCCATCCAACACGCTGCCCGGGGCGGACGCGTGCTGCCCGAGGCGGGTCCCGGACTGCATCTTTCGATGTACGGCGGTTTCGTCACCGCCGACGACGGAAGGGGGCGCGCTCGGCGGGAGCCTGGAGGGGTGAACGAAGGGAGCCTGTGGTGATCGTCGCCCTCATCGTCGCCTGCGAGGTCGGGTTCTGGGTGCTGCTGGCCCTGGGGCTGGCCGTGCGCTACCTGCTGAAGTGGCGCCGGACGAGCGTCGTGCTGCTGCTGTGCGAGCCGGTGCTGGAGCTGGTCCTGTTCGCCGCCACGGCGGTCGACCTCAGGAACGGCGCCGAGCCCGGCTGGGAGCACGGCCTGGCGGCGCTCTACATCGGCTACACCGTCGCCTACGGCCACTACACGATCCGCTGGCTGGACGGCCACGCCGCGCACCGTCTGGCCGGGGCGCCCCGGCCCCCGCGCCCGCCGCGGTACGGCATGGCGCGGGCCCGGCACGAGGGCGCCCTGTGGCTGCGGACGCTCCTCGCGGCGGCGGTCGCGCTCGCCCTGCTCCAGGCCGCCGTCTGGTACGTCGGGGAGGGCGACACCTCGTCCCTGCGGTCCTTCCAGTGGGTGGCGCTGCGCGCCGCCGGCATCCACGGCCTGGTCGCCCTGACCTATCTGCTGTGGCCGAAGCGGCCCAACGCCGAGCCCGACCCGGAACCGGAACGTCGGACCGTGGGCCGGTGACCGGCTAGCGCTCCCCGCCCGGCACCCACAGCACGTCCCCGACCTCCTTGTTCGCCGTCCTGGCGAGGATGAACAGGAGGTCGGAGAGGCGGTTGAGGTAGGTCGCGGTGAGCGGGTTCATCGTCTCGCCGTGCACCTCCAGCGCGGCCCACGTCGAGCGCTCCGCGCGCCGGACCACCGTGCACGCCTGGTGCAGCAGGGCCGCGCCGGGGGTGCCGCCGGGCAGGATGAAGGACCGCAGCTTCTCCAGCCGCTCGTTGAAGCGGTCGCAGTCCGCCTCCAGCCGGTCGATGTAGAACTGCTCCACCCGCAACGGCGGGTACTCCGGGTTCTCCACGACCGGCGTCGACAGGTCCGCGCCCACGTCGAACAGGTCGTTCTGCACACGGGTGAGGACCTCGACGACCTCCTCCTCCAGCGCGCCGAGCGCGATGGCGGTGCCGAGCACGGCGTTCGCCTCGTTGGCGTCGGCGTACGCCGAGATCCGCAGATCGGTCTTGGAGGTCCGGCTCATGTCGCCGAGGGCGGTGGTGCCCCGGTCGCCGGTCCTGGTGTAGATGCGCGTCAGATTGACCATGTGACCAGCCTAGTTATCCCCCGGCGGCGCGGAACACGCGTGTGCCCACTGTCACGGCGAGCGCGGCGAAGAGGACGGCCACGACCGTGCCGTACAGCATGTGCTGCGTGGCGTACGCGCCGACGTAGGCGTCCCGGACCGCGTCCACCAGATAGCGGAACGGTACGAAGTGGGACAGCACGTCGAGCCAGCGCGGCCCCAGCGTCATCGGCAGCATCAGGCCGGACAGCAGCATCATCGGCATCGTCAGCGCGTTGACCGCCGGGCCGAACTCCTGCGGGGTGCGGACCTTCAGCGCGAGCGCGTACGACAGCGAGGCCAGCGACACCGTCAGCAGCCCCACGAAGGCGAACCCGATCAGCACACCGGGCAGCGGGGCGCGCAGCCCCATCACGAGCGCCGCCAGCACCAGCAGCACCGCCTGGAAGACGAACACCGTGGCCTCCCGCAGCACCCGCCCGAGCAGCAGGGCGAGCCGGCTGACCGGCGTCACCCGCATCCGGTCCACCACGCCCTGGCCCTGCTCGATGATGACGGCGAACCCCGCGAAGGACGCGCCGAACAGCCCGAGTTGGAGCAGCAGCCCAGGCACCAGCACCTGCCAGGAGGAGCCCTTCCCGCCGAGCGGCAGGTCGGTGAGCAGCGGGCCGAAGAACAGCAGGTACAGCAACGGCATCAGCACGCCGAAGAGCAGCGCGAAGCGGGAGCGCAGGGACTGGCGCATGTAACGGCCGTAGATGAGGGCCGTGTCCTGGATCAGCATGAGGGGTCCTATACGGCTACGGGGGCGGCGTCGGCCGGGACCGGGCCGCGCCCGGTGACGGCGAGGAAGGTGTCCTGGAGGGACGCGTCGATCGAGCCGCAGTGGCGCAGCTTCAGCGCGCTCGGCGTGCCCTCCGCGCCGACCGTGCCGCGGTCGACGATCACCAGGCGGTCGGCGAGGGCGTCGGCCTCGTCCAGGTAGTGGGTGGTCAGGAAGACGGTGGTGCCCTGCTCGTCGCGCAGCCGCCGGACCAGGTCCCACAGGTCGGCCCGGCTGCCGGGGTCGAGACCGGTCGTCGGCTCGTCGAGGAACAGCACCGCCGGGCGGTGGGTGAGCGCCATCGCGATGTCCAGGCGCCTGCGCTGGCCCCCGGAGAGGGCGCCGGCCTTGCGGTCCAGCAGCTCGGTCAGGCCGAGGTCGTGGGCGAGTTCCGCGGCGCGCTCGACGGCCCGCGCCTTCGGCAGGCGGTACAGGCGGCCCTGGGTCACCAGCTCCTCCCGCACGGTGATCTGCGGGTCCACCCCGCCCGACTGGGCCACGTAACCGCTGGCGCGCCGCACTCCCGCGGGGTCGGTCGCGAGGTCGTGCCCGGCGACGGTGGCCGCGCCGCCGGTCGGCGCCAGCAGGGTCGTCAGCATCCGCAGGGTCGTCGTCTTGCCGGCGCCGTTCGGGCCGAGGAAGCCGAGGATCTCGCCCTTGTGGACGGTCAGGTCGACGGAGCGCACGGCCTCCACGGGGCCGCGCCGGGTCTGGAAGGTACGGGCCAGTCCGGCCGCACTGATGACAGGCATGCGCCTCAGGAAAACAGAGTCCCTGAAATTTTGCAACGGCCCCAAAATTCAAGAGACCCCATCGAAGTTAGGATGAGGGCATGACGGAAGGGCTCAGGGAGCGCAAGAAGCGCGAGACGCGGCAGCGGATCTCGGACATCGCCACCGGGCTGTTCCTGGAGCACGGCTTCGTGACCGTGACCATGGCGGACGTGGCGGAGGCCGCCGACGTGTCGGTGAACACCGTCTACAACTACTTCCCGGCCAAGGAGGACCTGTTCTTCGACCGCTCCGCCGGCGTCGTCGACCAGCTGTCCCGCTGGGTCCGGGCGCGGCCGGAGGGGGAGTCGGCCGCCCGCGCGGTGCTGCGCGAGCTGCGCGCCGACGTCGAGGCGGTCTCGCCCCGCATCGGCCTCATGGAGGGCTACGACCGCTTCATGCGCTGCATCCACGAGGCGCCCCCGCTGCGCTCGCGCCTGTGGAGCCTCCAGCAGGAGATCCACGACGACCTCGAGACGACCCTGCGCGAGGACACCGGCGCCGACGCCGGCGACCCGCTGCCGGGGCTGATCGCCGGTCAGCTCGCCTGGATCCACCACACCGTTTTCACGGCCGTCGGCCGGGAGATGCTCAAGGGGCGCAAACCGGGCGAAGTGTCCCGGGAGACGCTGGTGCTTCTCGACGACATCGAGGAGCTGTTGAGCGAGAAGGTGCTCAACTACGCCGTCCGGGGCGAGCGATGAGCCGTGCCGGTGTGATGTCCGTCAGATGAGACGTGACTCGCGTTACTAACCGGTCACACAGTGCCTCACTGCCGCTAGGGTCCGCCGAAGAGCAACCTCAACAGGGTGTAAGGCGTTTCTCGAAGGAGTCGCAACAGTGGCACGGAAGCTTGCCGTCATCGGCGCCGGCTTGATGGGTTCCGGGATCGCCCAGGTCTCCGCGCAGGCGGGCTGGGACGTCGTCCTTCGGGACGTCACGGACGAGGCGCTCAAGCGGGGCACGGACGGCATCAAGGCCTCGTACGACAAGTTCGTGAGCAAGGGCAGGCTGGAGGCGCACGACGCCGACGCCGCCCTGGCCCGGATCACCGCGACCACCGACCTGGACGCCGCCGCCGACGCCGACGTCGTCATCGAGGCGGTCTTCGAGAAGCTCGAGGTCAAGCACGAGATCTTCCGCGCGCTCGACAAGATCGTGCGCCCCGACGCCGTGCTCGCCTCCAACACCTCCGCCATCCCGATCACCAAGATCGCGGCGGCCACCGAGCACCCCGAGCGGGTCGTCGGCGTGCACTTCTTCTCGCCGGTGCCGATGATGCAGCTCGTCGAGCTGGTCCGCGGCTACAAGACCAGCGACGAAACCCTCGCCACCGCCCGTGAGTTCGCCGAGTCCGTCGGCAAGACCTGCATCGTCGTCAACCGCGACGTCGCCGGCTTCGTCACCACCCGGCTGATCTCGGCGCTCGTCGTCGAGGCGACCAAGCTCTACGAGTCGGGCGTCGCCACCGCCGAGGACATCGACCTGGCCTGCAAGCTGGGCTTCGGGCACGCCATGGGTCCCCTGGCCACGGCCGACCTGACCGGCGTCGACATCCTGCTGCACGCCACCAGCAACATCTACACCGAGTCCCAGGACGAGAAGTTCGCCCCGCCGGAGCTGATGCGCCGGATGGTGGACGCGGGTGACATCGGCCGCAAGAGCGGGCAAGGCTTTTACAGCTACTGAGGTTTCGTACACCACCGCACAGCCTCCGCACGAGTCACGCGATGGGGTGAATTCGGTATCGGTTCGCTTACAGACGGCAACCTCCGGCCGCTGAACGCAGTCAGAGGTTGCATCACCGGCCACTGCGAAGACTCGTAGCAACGACAGACCCACGCACCTACGCAGACCACACACCGCGGAGCACGAACGCACGCTTAGGGGAGCGCTATGCACATCAGGGGCGACCACGCCGAGCTGGTCGTCGGGGGCCGCCTCGACGTCCGCAGCGCGGCGGACGCCCGTACGGTCCTGCACTCGGCCGTCGACGACGGAGTCGGCGATCTGGTGCTCGACCTGTCCGAGCTGGACTCCTGGGACGCCACCGGACTCGGTGTGATCATGGGGGCCCACCGGCGGGCCGGCCGCTGCGGCCGGCGCCTGGTGCTGCGCGGCGTGCCGCTGCAGATGCAGCGCCTGCTGGTGGCCACCCGGCTGCACCGGATCCTGGCGATCGAGGGCGGCATCGGGGTGGAGTCCCTGCCCCGGGTGTGACACCCCGGCACGGGTGGGGCGGGACAGTCGGGCGTTCCGTCTGCGAACGGCGCACCACGCACAATCCTCACGAGACTGTGATGTCTCGGACGGCGCGGGACCCCGGGCTGTCGTAGATACTGTGCGAAGGTTTAGGGTTCGGCTGCCCGCTGGCTAGACGTTTCCCTTCGAGCGGGCCCGGACCAGAAGCGACAGCGCGGTGTGCAGCAAGGCCGGGAGGGGCTTGGCAGACGCACACGACGCTTTTGGGGGGCTTGGAACCTATGGACCCGAACACCCGGGGACCCGAGGGGTACGGCCACGACGCCGACGAGCAGTCGTCGCGTCCGCGCCCGCCCAGGGATCCCCTGACACCCGACTTCGGACAGCACGCGCCGACACTCGCCCGCACCGTGCAGCTCGTCTCGGGCGATCTCCTGCTCACCGTCAACCCGGTCGACGGCAGTGAGATAGAACCCTGCCCGCCGGCCGAGCGGCCGGCCCGCCCCGAGAAGCTCTCCGCGGCCGACCGCGCCGAGGCCGACCGCTCCGCGCGGCCCCCGGTCCCGCCCGGGCCGACGCGCCCCGCCCCGCCCCTGCTGGCCCGCCAGGAGCAGCGCGAACAACTCGTACGGCTGCTCGCGCGCGGCCGCTCCGTGCGCCTGGTCGGCCCCCGCGGCGCCGGCCGCACCAGCCTCCTCGACCTCGTCGCCGAGGACTGCGAGGACCTGGCGCCCGACGGGGTGATCCGGCTCACCGGCTTCCGCCGCACCGCGGACGATCTGCTGCACGACCTCTTCCGCGCCGTCCACGACGCCCCGCTGCACCGTCCGGAACAGGACGAACTGCTCGCCTGCGTGCGGGACATCGGAGCCGTCGTCGTCCTCGACGACATCGAGTTCGGCGGCGCCGCCCTCGACGAGCTGCTCGACGCGACGCCCGAGTGCGCCTTCCTGATCGGCGCCACCCCCGACGTGCCTGCCCCGTCCGCCGAGTCCGACGTGGAGGAGGTCGAGCTCGGCGGCCTGGAGCGCGCCGCCGGCATGGAGCTGCTGGAGCACGTCGTCGGCCGCGACCTCACCGAGGACGAGCGGAACTGGGCGGGCGACCTCTGGTTCGAGTCGGAGGGCCTGCCGCTGAGGTTCGTCCAGGCGGGCGCGCTGCTGCGGCAGCGGGACCGGCTGCGTGCCGAGGCCGAGGCGATCGACGAGTACGGCGTCTTCGAGGACGCCCCGCCCGCCGACGCCGTCGACACCGAGAGCGTGCGCGACCGCGAGGAGGTGCCGCTGCCGTCCCTCGGGGAGGCCGCCGCGCCCGCCCGGCTGCTCGCCTCCCGGCTCAGCGCCTCCGCCCGGGCCGCCCTGCGGTTCGCCGTCGCGCTGGGCGGCGAGATGCCGCACCAGGCCCATCTGCCCGCCCTCGTCGGCGACACCCACGCGGACGCCGCCCTCGGCGAGCTGGCCGACTGCGGACTGGTCTCGCCGATCGGCTCCCGCTACCGGCTCGCCGCCGGCGTGCAGATCCAGCTGGAGAGCGCCGGCTACGCCGACGACATCGAGGAGACCGCCCTCAGCGCCGCCCAGCACTACACCTGGTGGGCCGGGCACCCCTCGGTCACCCCTGAGCGCGTCAGCGCCGAGGCGGACGCCCTGCTGGCCGCGCTGGGCGTGCTCGTGGCCTCCCCGGCCCCGGCCTCCGCCGCGGACGCCTCCGCGTCCGAGGAGGACGAGACCGACCCCGCCGTCCAGCTGGCCCGCGCCGCGGCGCCCGCGTTCGCGGCCGGACTGCACTGGAGCGCCTGGGAGCGCGCGCTGCGCGCGGGCGCCGAGGCGGCCCGGGCGGCCGGTGACGTCACCGAACAGGCCTACTTCCACCACGAGTTGGGCGTCCTCGCCCTGTGCGACGGCCGGCTGGACCGGGCCCGCACCGAGCTGGAGACCGCGATCGGCCTGCGCGGCGCCCTCGCCGACAAGCGCGGCACCGTCGCGGGCCGCCGCGCCCTCGCCCTCGTCGACGACCGCTCCGGCACCGCGCCGGGACTCGCCGCCTTCGGCGCGACGGCGGGCGAGGAGGTCCCGGACGCCCGGTACGAGGAGTCCCAGTCGCCGCCCGGGGGAGTGCCCGCCCCCTTCCCGCCGGTCGTCGACACCTCGACGCTGGTCACCCACCGCTCGGCCGCGCCCGCCGCCTCCCCGCTGCCCTCCCACAAGGGCCGGGGCGGAGTCCGCAGCTTCGCCAGGCGCAACCTCGTCGCGGCCGGCGCGGGCGCGCTCCTGGTGGCCGTCCTCGGCACGGTGGTGACGCTCGGCGCGACCTCCGACGGCGACCCCGAGGGCCCGTCCACGCGGGTCGGCGTCAACCCGTCCGCGAGCCAGGGCGCCGGCGACGACAGCCTCGGCGCGGACGAGGTGGCGGGCACCGACGGCAAGGACTCCGGTGACACCGGGTCGGCGACCAGCCGGCCCACGGACCCCGGCCCCGACGGCACGCTCGGCACCTCGGACGACCCGACGCCGACCAGCTCGGCGAAGCCGTCGGACGACCCGAGCGGCACGCACAAGCCGGGCGGCGGCGACTCGGACGAGACGACCAAGCCGCCGTCGAGCACGAAGCCGCCGTCCTCGACCAAGCCGCCCCGGCCGACCGAGACGGAGACCGAGGAACCGACGGAGGATCCCACCGAGGAGCCGACGGAGGACCCGACCGGCACCCCGACGGAGGACCCGACGAACACGCCGACCAGCTCGACGTCGGCCAGCGGCCCGTCCTCCTCCGGCCCGGCGGAGACCAGCTCCGCGAGCGCCCCGCAGAGCGACGGCCCCGGCTCGCCGAGCGACAGCTCCGACACCGTCATCTGAGGTCCCCTCAGGATCCACTCACGACGAAGGGCCGGTTCCGTCCGACGGAACCGGCCCTTCGTCCTGAGTGGTTCGCGTCAGAACAGCCGCAGCTTGTCGTCCGCGATGGCGCGCATCGCGTCGTAGGCGAGCACCTGGCAGCCGATCCCGCGGTCCGTCGCAAGCACCCGGGCCTGCGGCTTGATCTCCTGGGCCGCGAAGATGCCGCGCACCGGGGCGAGATGGGGATCGCGGTTCAGCAGCTCCAGATAGCGCGTCAGCTGCTCCACACCGTCGATCTCGCCGCGCCGCTTGATCTCGACCGCGACCGTGCGGCCCTCGGCGTCCCGGCACAGGATGTCCACCGGGCCGATGGCGGTCATGTACTCGCGCCGGATCAGTGTGTAGCCCTCGCCGAGCGTCTCGATGCGGTCCGCGAGGAGTTCCTGGAGGTGCGCTTCCACGCCGTCCTTGATCAGACCGGGGTCCACGCCCAGTTCGTGGGACGAGTCGTGGAGGATCTCCTCCATCGTGATGATCAGCTTCTCGCCCGCTTTGTTGGTGACCGTCCAGACGTCCTTCTGCTCGCCGTCGCCCTCCTTCAGGGTGCAGGGCGGCGACATCCAGTTCAGGGGTTTGTAGGCCCGGTCGTCCGCGTGGATCGAGACGCTGCCGTCCGCCTTGACCAGGATCAGACGGGGCGCCGAGGGCAGGTGGGCGGTGAGCCGGCCCGCGTAGTCGACGGAGCATCGGGCAATGACGAGACGCATGGTCCGCAACGCTACTCGACGGGCCAGGGTCGACGCGATCCGCCCTAAGGGAGTCCGGAAGACCCCGGACTGCCCCTGTTCGTTTCTGGCCGATTGTGAGCCTAAAGGGACTGGCACATGTACGCATTCTCCTGGTGCCGTCACGGTCTGTTGCCTACCGTATTAAACGGGAGGTCGCGGGGTGTGCACACAGCGTGTCCGGCCGCGCGGACTCCCTCATCTGTCCGGCAACCCCTGCCACGGCGGGGGTGCGAGAGGAGAACCCATGTCGCTCGACGTCTCACCGGCCCTACTCGAGAAGGCCGAGCGAGGCGAGGTCGACGAAGCCGAATTCGTCGACTGCGTCCGGACCTCCCTGCCCTATGCATGGGAGATGATCAGCTCCCTGGTGGCTCAGCTGAAGGTCGACGGCGGTCAGTTCGCCGACAACCAGACGCCCCCGCCGGACGAGCAGGCACGGGGTCAGTTGCTGCGTGCCCTTGCGAGCGACGCGATACGCGGCGCCCTGCAGCGGCACTTCGGGGTGCGGCTGGCCTTCCAGAACTGCCACCGGGTGGCGGTGTTCCCGGTCGACTCCTCGGTCGACGACACACTGGCCCGCTTCACCTCGGTCCGCAGTCAGGTGCTCAACCAGTCCCCGGAGTTCAGGGACTGCTGACGCGAGGCGCTCGCTTGCCGCTCCGTACGCGGGAGGTGCATTCAGTACCGGGGCGGCAAGCCCACCGGCGGGGACCTCCCGCACGCGTTTCAGCCGAGCTGCGGGAGGACCTCCGCGCCCAGCCGCCGTACGTTCTCCTCGGTGGCCGCCAGGTCGCCCGAGCCCTCGACCAGCAGGGCGAAACGGGAGATCCCGGTCCGCTCGCTGGTCGCGGCGAGCCGGTCGGCGGCGAGGCGCGGGGTGCCCACCGGGTGCAGCCCGCAGAGCAGTTCGGTGTAGGCGAGCGGGTCGCGCATGGCCCGCGCGCGGCCGTCCACCGTCACATGGGCGTCCAGGCCCTGCCGCAGCCAGCCGGGCATCGCCTTCGTGAGCGTCTCCACGGCGTCGGTGCGGCGGTCGGCGATCTGGCAGACCCCGGCGGAGACATGGGCGGCCTCGCGGATCTCGTCCCCGGAGCGCCCGGCCGCGCGCGCGTGCTCCCGCCACAGGGCGACCATCTGTGCCTTCTCCTCGTCGCCCACGTGCATGCCGAGGAGCATCGGCAGCCCGCGCTCGGCCGCGAGGCGCACACTGCGCGGCGAGGTGCAGGCGACGACCACCTCGGGGCCGGCCACGTCCGTGAGGCACTCCGACGGCCGGGGCACGACCGCCACCTCGCGGAAGCCGAACCGCTCGCCGGCGGCCCCGACGGCCGGTTCGCGCAGCCAGCGCAGCAGCAGATCGAGTGATTCCGGGAAGCCCTCCTCGTAGGCGCCGAGGCCCGAGCCGAAGACCTCCAGGTCGACCCAGGGCCCGCCGCGCCCGACGCCCAGCGAGAACCGCCCGCCGGACGTGATGTGCAGCAGGGCGGCCTGCTCGCCCAGGGCCACCGGGTGCGCGGTCGGCAGGACGCTGACCGCGGTGCCGACCCGCAGCCGGCGCGTGCGGCCGAGCAGCAGGGCGGCCAGGGTGACCGCGGACGGACAGGTGCCGTACGGCACGAAGTGGTGCTCGGCCAGCCAGACCGAGTCGAGGCCCGCCTCCTCGGCGACCTCGGCGGAGCGGACCGCCCGGTGCAGCGCCTCCCCGTCGCCCTGGCCCGGGAACCGGGCCGCCAACACGAAACTACCTACGCGCATTGCTGTTTTCCTGCTTCCTTGGCTCCGACGCGGAGCTCCCCCAGCGGGCATAACCGTCTGACACGTGCCGAGGACACGGCCTGGCGGGGGGATTTGCGGATTGTCTGCAGAATCGAGGGTCCGCGCGGGGGACTTGTGGGGGTTGGTGCCGTACGGGTACCCCGGTCGGTGCCGCGTAGGCTTGAGTCGACCCCCGTCCTGTATAGCTCCGTGAGGTGTCCCGTGTCCCCGCGTCGCAACCGATCCAAGGGCGCCGGCCCGTCCGGCCGCGGTTCCGCGGAGGACCGCACCGGCCGCTACGGCGGCTGGCAGTCCGCGGAGAGCTGGCAGGGCGAGGACTGGAACGTACGGCATGTGGCGGGCTCGAGCGCGCACGGTAAGACGTACCGCTGCCCGGGCTGCGACCAGATGATCCCGGACGGTGTCCCGCACGTGGTCGCCTGGCCGGACCACGTGGGCGTCGACGACCGCCGCCACTGGCACAAGGCGTGCTGGAACGCGAAGGACCGCCGCACCACGCGGGTGCAGCGGTCCCGTAACGCGCCGAGGTTCTGAGGGGCTACACGTCGCGCCGCTCCAGCAGCGCCCAGGCGCCCGCGAACACGGCGGCCGTCACCCCGAGCATGATCCACAGAGGGTCCCAGCCGTCCGGGCCGGACTGCGACAGGGACTGCGCGTAGAAGACGCCCAGCTGGTTCGGGATGGAGTACTCGAACAGCGCCTGCTGCAGGTCCTGCAGGCTCTCCGCGAACATGAAGAGCGCGATCACCAGCGGCGCCAGCAGGAGGCCGATCATGATCGTGATCGCGCCCGCCGAGTGCCGGATGACCGAGCCGACGACGAGCGACAGCAGCCCCAGCAGCGCCAGATAGAGCGAGACGCCGACGGTGCCCTTCAGCCACTCCTCGGTCGACGGCTCGCGGGCGCCGTCCAGCATGGCGACGTCCGCCAGGGCGACCAGGACGGCCGACACCAGCGTCACCGTGAACGCCACCGCGAAGAAGACGATCGCCTTCGCCGCCAGCACCCGGCCGCGGGTCGGGCAGGCCGTCATCGTGGTCCGGATCATGCCGGTGCCGTACTCCGACGCCGTGGTGAGCACGCCGAGCGTGATGATGCAGATGCTGCCGAGCAGCAGGCCGAAGAACCCGAACGGCAGGGGGCTCTCGCCCGCCAGGCTCTCCTGTGAGGCGTTGGCGGCGATCAGCGCGGCCACCGCCAGGCCGATGCCGACCACGAGCGCCACGAACACCCCGAGCGTCCACACCGTGGAGCGCACCGACCGGATCTTCGTCCACTCGGACGCGAGCGCGTGCCCGAGGTGCGTGCGCACCACCGGGATCGGCGAGGTGTACGTGGGGTACGGCTGACCGGGAGCCGCCTGCCAGGTCGGTGCGGCGGTCTGCGGCATCGGGGGCTGGGGCGTGCTCATCGGGCTTCCTCGGACTTGGTCGGGGCGGCGGGGGCGGCTTCCTGCGGCGCGGCGGCCGGCGTGGGCGGCGCGGGCGGCTGGGCGGGCGCCTGCGGGGGCGCGGGCGCGGCGGCGGGCTGCGGCGCGGGCGCCTGGCTCGCGGGCGCCTCCTGCGGCGCCTGGGCGGCCGGCTGGGCGTACGGGTTGGCCGGGGGCGCCCCCGGCGCGGCGGCGGGGCCCGCGGGCGCGCCGTAGGGGCCGGGCGCCCCCTGCGGGGGCGGCGGCGGGGCGTACCAGCCGGGCTGGCCCTGGCCGGGCACCGGCATCGGCGGCTGGGCGCCGGGCGGCAGCGGCCGCTGCAGCCCTTCCTTCTGGTCCGCGGTCGAGCGGTAGTCGACGGCGCCCTGCGTCATCCGCATGTACGCCTCCTCCAGCGAGGCCTGGTGCGGCGACAGCTCCCACAGCCGTACGTCCGAGCTGTGGGCGATGTCGCTGATCTGCGGGAGCGGCAGCCCGGTCACCCGCAGCGCGCCGTCCTGCTCGGGCAGCACATGTCCGCCCGCCTCGGTGAGCGCGCCGGCCAGCTTCTCGCGCAGCTGCGGCTCGGTGTCGGGGGTGCGGACCCGGGCGAATCCGGCGGAGTTCGCCGCGATGAAGTCCTTCACGCTCATGTCGGCGAGCAGCTGGCCGCGCCCGATCACGATGAGGTGGTCGGCGGTCAGCGCCATCTCGCTCATCAGGTGGGAGGAGACGAAGACGGTACGGCCCTCGGCCGCCAGCGACTTCATCAGGTTCCGCACCCAGTGGATGCCCTCGGGGTCGAGGCCGTTGACCGGCTCGTCGAACAGCAGCACCTGCGGGTCGCCGAGCAGGGCGGCCGCGATGCCCAGGCGCTGGCCCATGCCCAGGGAGAAGCCCTTGGAGCGGCGCCCGGCGACGTCCCGGAGGCCGACCACGCCCAGCACCTCGTCCACCCGCCGGGCCGGGATGCCGGCGAGCTGCGCGAGGCTCAGCAGATGGCTGCGGGCGGACCGGCCGCCGTGGACCGCCTTGGCGTCGAGCAGCGCGCCGACCTGGCGGGGCGCGTTCGGCAGCCTGCGGTACGGGTAGCCGCCGATGGTGACGTGGCCCGCGGTCGGGTTGTCCAGACCGAGGATCATGCGCATCGTCGTCGACTTGCCGGAGCCGTTGGGCCCCAGGAAGCCGGTGACGGCACCGGGCCGCACCTGGAAGGACAGGTTGTACACAGCGGTCTTGTCGCCGTAGCGCTTGGTCAGGCCGACTGCCTCGATCATGCTCCGCACCCATCGAAAGGTTCAGGACAGCGGGGCGCACGCCCCCCGTAAGGGTTAGGAGGATATAAGGGCGCTGACGGTTCCACTCAAGGGCGAGTAAAACTTCGCCCCACCGGCCCCGGATCACCCCTTATGTGCCTAGGCGTCCCGCTTCCGGAGCGTGAGATAGCCGCCGACGAGGGCCGCGATCACCCACAGCGCCATGATGCCGAGCCCGCCCCAGGGGCCGTAGGGACGGTCGTCGTCGACCGGGGTGACCACCTGGAGGATCGCGCTGCCGGCCTGGTCGGGCAGATAGCGGCCGACCTTCTCGGTGGCGGAGACGTTGCCGAGGATGTTGGAGACCAGGAAGAAGAACGGCATCAGGATGCCCAGCGACAGCATGGGGGAGCGCAGCATCGCCGCGATCCCCATCGAGAACATCGCGATGAGCATCATGTACAGCCCGCCGCCGAACACCGCCCGCAGCACTCCCGGGTCGCCGATCGACGCCCGGTGGTCGCCCAGCATCGCCTGCCCGAGGAAGAACGTGAGGAAGCTGGTCGCCAGGCCGACAACCAGCGCCAGCGCGGTCGCCACCGCGATCTTGCTGAACAGGAAGGTGCCGCGGCGCGGCACGGCGGCCAGCGAGATCCGGATCATGCCGGTGCTGTACTCGTTCGAGACGACCAGCACCCCGAACACGATCATCGCGAGCTGACCGAGGCTCATCCCCGCGAAGCTGATGAAGGTCGGATCGAACTCCAGCCGGTCCCGTTCGCTCAGATTGTCGAACTCGTTCCTCGACAGGGCCGAGATCAGCATGCCGAGGGCCACGGTCACGACCAGCGCCAGGGACAGCGTCCACACCGTGGAGGCCACCGAGCGGATCTTGGTCCACTCGGAGCGGAGTACCTGCGTCGTCGCCATCAGTTCCTCCTCCAGCCCTCGCCCCACGCCTGCTGCCGCTCAGGCGGCGGGGCCGGGGCCTGACCGGTGTGCGCGTGGTACTCGACCGACTCCGCGGTCAGCTGCATGAAGGCCTCCTCCAGGGACGCCTGCTGGGTGCTCAGCTCGTGCAGCACGATCTGGTGCCGCGCCGCCAGCTCCCCGATCCGCTCGGACGTGGCGCCGTCGACCTCCAGCGCGCCGTCGCCCGCCTCGACCGGGGTGACGCCCTCGGTGTGCAACAGGTCGAGCAGCCGCTCCCGCTGGGGGCTGCGGATGCGGACGTACGCCCGGGAGTTGCGGGCGATGAAGTCGGCCATGGAGGTGTCGGCGAGCAGCCGGCCCTGCCCGATGACGACGAGGTGGTCGGCGGTCAGCGCCATCTCGCTCATCAGATGTGAGGAGACGAAGACCGTACGGCCCTGCGCGGCCAGCGACTTCATCAGATTGCGGATCCAGTGGATGCCCTCGGGGTCGAGGCCGTTGACCGGCTCGTCGAACATCAGGATCCGGGGGTCGCCGAGCAGCGCGGCCGCGATGCCCAGGCGCTGCCCCATGCCCATCGAGAAGCCCTTGGTCTTCTTGCGGGCGACCGCGGTCAGGCCGACCGTCTCCAGCACCTCGCGGACCCGGGCATCCGGGATGCCGTTGCTCTGCGCGAGACACAGCAGATGGTTGTAGGCGCTGCGGCCGCCGTGCCAGGCCTTCGCCTCCAGCAGGGCGCCGATGTACGTCAGCGGGTCCTTGAGCTCCTGGTAGTGCCGGCCGTCGATACGGACGTCACCGGCCGTCGGATGGTCCAGGCCCAGCACCATCCGCATCGTCGTCGACTTGCCCGCGCCGTTCGGGCCGAGGAAGCCCGTGACGATGCCCGGTCTGACGGTGAAGGACAGGTTGTTCACCGCCACCTTCTCGCCGTACCGCTTGGTCAGCCCCGACAGCTCGATCATGCGGCCACGCTAGGGGGACCGTTGGGCCGATGCCACCCGGGCGGTGCAAACAGTCCTCGGTAATTCCGTTCAGCCCGCGCACGGCGAAGGCCCGCGCCCCACGAAGGGGCACGGGCCTCGGTCGTTCTACGGCGTCAGCCGGTCACCGGGTCTGCTGCGCGGGGACCCCGCGGGAGATCGGCTCGTCCTCGGCCGGGGTGCCGGCGGCGGCCACCGCGGCGCCCGTGAGGGTCGCCAGCATCTCGCGCACGTTGGTCAGCTGTGCGTTGATGCTGTCGCGGCGGTTGGTGAGAGCGGCCAGCTCGCGCTCGGATTCCGAACGGATCCGGTCGGCCTTGGCGTTCGCGTCCGCCACGATGTCCTCGGCCTGGCGCTGCGCGGTCTCCACCGTCTGGCGGGCACGGCGCTCGGCGTCGGTGCGCAGCTTCTCGGCCTCCAGGCGCAGCTGCTCGGCGCGGTGCTCGATCTCGGCGAGGCGCTTCTCGGCCTTGGCCTGACGCGAGGCCAGGTCGCGCTCCGACTGCTCCCGGCGCTTGGCCAGGTTGGTCTCGAAGTCGGCGGCGGCCTGCGCGGCCTTGGCGCGGGTCTCCTCGAAGAGGGCGTCCGCCTCCTCGCGCTTGGACTGAGCGTCCTTCTGCGCCTCGGAACGCAGCTGAGAGGCGTCGCTCTTCGCCTTCTCGACGATGCGGACACCCTCGTCCTCGGCCTTGGCCTTGCGCTCCGCCGCGAACGATTCCGCGTCGTTGCGCACCTGCTGGGCCGCCGACTCGGCGAGCTCGCGGTGCTGCTCCGCCGCCCGCCGCGCCTCCTCGCGCAGGTCCTTGGCCTCCTCCTCGGCGAGGCGGAGGATCTTCTCGACACGCGCGCCGAGGCCCGCGTACGACGGCTCGGAGTCGGTCACCTGCGCCTGGGCGTTCTGCGTCTCGAGGTGGAGCTCCTCGATGCGCTTCTCCAGGGCGGTGATACGGGCGAGAGCGCTGTCACGGTCGGAGACGAGCTTCGAGATCCGTTCGTCCACCTGAGCGCGGTCGTACCCACGCCGCACAAGCTCGAAGCCGTAGGGGGAAGTGTCGCTCATGGGGTTCCTGTCGAATGAGACCGGTGAGGTGATAAGTGGAATCCTAGGGGCCGAAGCGGTGTGTCATCGAGCGGATACGTGTTTGATCTGGAGAATGAGACCCCTTTTGAGTGGCTAACCGTCGGACGGCTTGCCAAAAACCCGGTCAAAGCCCCCAGGAGACACCGGAACCCGCCCCGGACGCTAGCCGTCGGACGCCTTGCCACCCGATCGGGGAGCCCCCACGGTCGCCCCCGCCTTGACCCCGCCGTCCTTCGCGCCGCCCGGAGCCTCGAAGGACTCGAGCGCCTCCAGCACATCCTGGACGCGTGAGATCTCGGCGTTGATGTCCTCGCGGCGCCGGACGAGGACCTCCAGCTCGCGCTTGCCCTCCTCGACCGTGGCCTTGGCCTCGCGGATCGCCTCCGCCTTCAGCTCCTCGGCCTCGCGGATCAGCGTCGCCCGCTTCTGCTCGGCCTCCTTGAGCAGCCCCTCGGCCTTCTTCACCGCGGCGATACGGACCTTGCCCGCCTCGGAGTTGGCCTCCGACACCAGCTCCTTGGCCTTCGCCTGCGCCTTGGACAACTGCTCCTCGGCCGCCTTGATGAGCGCGTCGCAGCGGTCGCCGGTCGACTTCATCGTCTCGGCGGCCTCCCGCCGGGCGCGCTCGTGCAGCTGCTCGATCTCGCTGGTGATGCGGTCGCGCAGCTCCTCGGCCCGCTCCCGGATCGCGGTGGCGTCCCGGCGGGCCCCGACCAGCAGTTCGTCGGCGTCCGTACGGGCCTTCTCCACCGCGGTGTTGCCCTCGACCGTCGCCTCGGCGACCAGCCGCTCGGCCTCCTTGCGGGCCGCGCCCACCATCGTGTCGGCCTGCGCCTCGGCGTCCGCGGTCGTCTTGTGCGCCTGCTGCTGCGCCTCGGTGAGCAGCTTGTCCGCCTCGGCGGTGGTCTCCGTGATGAGCGTGTCGACCTGCTCGGCCGCCTCCGAACGCCGCTTGTTGGCGTCCTTGCGGGCCTCGTCCAGGGTGCGCTCGGCCTCCTCGCGGGCCGTGGCCACCAGACGCTCCGCCTCCGCGGCCGCCTCGGCCCGCACCCGCTCCGACTCGCTGCGGACCCGCTCGGCGTGCTGCTGCGCCGACCCGACCGTGTCCGCGGCCTCCGCGCGCAGCTCCTCGGCCTTGGCGTGCGCCTCGGCCAGCATCCGGTCGGCCTCGGCGATCGTCTCCGACTGCAGCCGCTCCGCCTCGGAACGGGCCTCGGTGATGAGCGTGTCGGCCTGCTCCGCCGCGTCCGAGCGGATGCGGTTGGCGTCCTCGCGGGCGTCCGCCCGGGTCCGGGACGCCGCCTGGTCCGCCTCCGCGATCGTGTCGGACGCCTCGGTGCGCAGCCGCTGGGCGTGCTCGGTGGCCTCCGTGCGCAGCCGGTCCGCCTCGGCGATGGCCTCGCCGACCGTGCGCTCGGCCAGCGACTTGGCGGCCTCCGTCTCCTCCTTGGCCTCGCGCCGCAGCCGCGCGGCGTCCTCGCCGGCCCGCTCCCGCTCGGCGTAGGCGTCGGAACGGACCCGGTCCGCCTCCTCCTCGGCCTCGCGACGGGTGCGCTCGGCCGCGTGCTCGGCGGCGCTGCGCAGCCCGGCGATCTCCTCCTGGGCCTGCTCGTGCAGCCCGGTCACGGAGTCGCGGACCTGCTGCGCGTGCTGCTCGGCCGCCGACACCATCTCGGTGGCGCGCCGGTCGGCCTCCTCGACCAGGCGCTCGGCCTCGGTCTGCGCCTCCTCCACCCGATTGCGGGCGGAGGCCAGCAGTTCCTCGCTCTGCTCGCGGGCCCGCTCGCGCTCCTGGTCGGCCTCCTGGCGTGCGGAACCGAGCAGTTCCTCGGCCTCGCGGCGGCGCCGGCCGGCCTCCTCCTGGGCGGCGGCCAGCGTCTCCGACGCCTCCGTGGCCAGCCGCTCGGCGGCGGCCTGCGCCTCGGCACGTACCCGGTCGGCACTCTCCTGGGCCTCCGACCTCAGCCGTTCGGCCTCGGCCGCGGCCTCCGACCGCAGCCGTACGGCGACGGCCTCACCCTCGGCACGGGACGCCGACGCGTCCGACGCGGCCTCGGTGCGCAGCCGGTCGGCCTCCTCCTCGGCCTGCTGCTGGAGCGTACGGATCCGCTCGGCCGCCTCGCCGCGCAGCCGGTCGGTCTCCTCGGCGGCCTCCCGGCGGATACGGGCGGCCTCCTCACGGGCGTCGCGCAGGGCCTCCTCGGCCGCCGCGAGCCGCTGCTCGGCCTCGGTGTGAAGCCGCGTCAGCTCCTCGGCGGCCTCCGCGCGGCGCGCCTCGACGCCGCGCTCGGTCTCCTCGCGCAGCTCCTGCGCGGCCCGCTCGGCGTCGGCCTTGATGCCCTCGGCCTGCTCGACGACCTCCTCGCGGTGCCGCTCGGCCTCCTGCCGGGTGCGCTGCAGCGTCTCCTCGGCCTGCCGGCGCAGCGTCGTCGCCCGCTCGATGGCCTCGGTGCGGACCTTCTCGCTGTCCGTGGTGGCCTTCTGGCGCAGGTCGTCCGCGTCCTGCTTGGCCTTGGCCAGCAGCTCCTCGGCGGTCTTGGCCGCCTCCTCGATCTGCTGGACGGCCTCCTTGCGGGCCTCCGCGCGGATCTTCTCGCCCTCGGCGACGGCCTCCGAGCGCAGCTGCTCGGCCTCGCCGCGCAGCCGGCGGGCCTCCTCCTGGAGCTCGACCGTCTTGGCCCGGTACTCCTTGGTGTCGTCCTTCGCCGCGCCCTTGAGCTGCTCGGCGATGTCGTGCGCCTCGGCGCGCAGCCGGTCCGCCTCGGTCTCCGCCTCCCGGCGGATCCGCTCGGCCTCCTCGACGGCGGCCTTGGTGGTGTTCTGCGCCTCCTGCTGCGCCTTGTTGAGCACGTCCTCGGCGGTCTTGGCCGCCTTGGACAGCTGGGTCGCGCTCTCCTCGGCGGTGAGCGTGCGGGCCTTCTCGGCGGCCTCCGCGAGGACCTTCTCGGCCTCCGCGCGGGCGTCGGCGATGACCTGCTCGGCGTCGGCCTTGGTGTTCTCGGCCTCCTTGGTGGCCTCCTCGACCAGCCGGGCGACCTGCTCCTTGGCCGTGCGCATGCGCTGCTCGTTGGCCGACTCGGCCCCGGACAGCGTCTTCTCGGCGGCCGCCTTGGCCTCGGTGACCAGCTTCTCCGCCTCGGACTGCGCCTTGCGCAGCGCCTCCTCGGCCTCGGCCATGCGCTGCTCGGCGGCCCGGCTGAGCTCGAGGGCCTGGCGGCGGGCGGCGTCCGACTCGTTGACCGTGGAGCTGCGCAGCTGCTCGGCGTGGTCGGTGGCCTCCTGGGCCTGGGTGGAGGCGGCGTTCAGCAGGCGCTCGGCGTCGGTCCGTGCCCGGCGCAGGATCTGCTCCGCCTCGGTACGGGCCTCCTCGGCGGCGTCCGTCAGCCGGCGGCGGGCCTCTCCGGCCAGCCGCTCGGCCTCGGCGCGGGCGGCCGACAGGGCCTGCTCGGCCTCGGCGCGCGACTCGTCCAGCAGCCGGCGGGCCTGCTGCTCGGTGCGGGCGCGCAGCTGCTCCGCCCAGGCCACGTTCTCGTTGACGTGCGACTCGACGGTCTGCCGGCGCTCGGCGAGCTCCTGGTCCAGCTGCTGGCGGCGGGTGACCGCCTCCTGGTGCAGCTCGGCCTGGAGCCGGGCGGCCTGCTCGGCGTGCTCCTGGAGGATGCGCTGCGTCTGCGCGCGGGCCTGGCTCAGCTCGCGCTCGGCCTCCTGGCGCAGCTGGTCGGCCTGCACCTGGGCGTTGCGCAGCAACTGCTCGGCCTGGTATCCGATGTCACCGCCGTCGAAGGCGGGCCGGGACATGATGGTGCGGCGCGCCTCGTGAAGCTTGGCGCGCAGCACCTCGACCTGGTAGCCGAGGTCCTCGGCGTGCTGGATCGCCTTCTCCCGCTCGGTCTTCAGCCGATCCATCTCGGCCTCGAACCGAGAGAGGTGGTCGACGTCAGCCGCCGGCTCTCGCTCCTGGCGTTCGTAGCCCCGCACTGCGCGGTCCCATCCGTCCCCTGGTCGCATCCCTGGCCATGAGCCCCGTCCGTCCGAACGGACGGTGCCCCCGGGGAATGGTGTCAGATCAACGGCGGAGCATGGGCTGCTGCCCCGACGCTCGCCCCCCGATACCCGGACCCCGGCATGCGGTCACCTCGGTTCAGAGAGCGACCGCCCCCCACCCTACCGGCCCCTATGTACGAGGGTCAGTGCTCAGGTGACTCAACAGGCGCCGAAGTGACCAGTTCTGTCAGAACACCATGACAATCCTTGGGGTGCAGGAACGTGATGCGTGACCCCATGGAGCCGCGCCGCGGCTCTTCGTAGAGCACGCGCACGCCCTTTTCCTTGATCGCGGCGGCGTCGCCGTCCACGTCGGCGGTGCCGAAGGCGATGTGGTGGACGCCCTCGCCGTTCTTGTCGAGCCACTTCGCCACGGTGGAGTCCGGGCGGGTCGGCTCGAGAAGCTGCAGGTAGGAGGCGCCGCCGTCGGAGGTGTCGTTGATCTTGAGCATGGCCTCGCGGACGCCCTGCTCCTCGTTGACCTCGGAGTGGAAGACCTCGAAGCCGTAGGTGGCCCGGTAGAACTCGACGGTCTTGTCGAGATCGAAGCAGGCGATTCCGATGTGGTCGATTCGCGTCAGCATGGATTCAGTGGAGCGCTCACGGGGTGGTTACGCAACGTGCGCGCGATCACACCGACGGCCCGGTGACGGCACGGAGTGCCACTCAGTACATTCGAAGTAAACCCTCGTTCACTCCTCGGCTGTGCAGGCTGGAAGGGGATCTCACCTCATGTCTTCTGGAAACGGCACGACGTCCGTCATCGTCGCGGGTGCCCGTACCCCGATGGGACGGCTGCTGGGCTCGCTGAAGTCGTTCTCCGGAGCCGACCTCGGCGGCTTCGCCATCAAGGCCGCCCTCGACCGTGCGGGGATCGGTGGCGACCAGGTCCAGTACGTGATCATGGGCCAGGTGCTCCAGGCCGGGGCGGGGCAGATCCCGGCGCGCCAGGCCGCGGTCAAGGCCGGCATCCCCATGAACGTCCCGGCGCTCACCATCAACAAGGTGTGTCTGTCCGGCCTCGACGCCATCGCCCTCGCGGACCAGCTGATCCGCGCCGGCGAGTTCGACGTGATCGTCGCCGGTGGTCAGGAGTCCATGACCAACGCGCCCCACCTGCTGCCCAAGTCCCGTGAGGGCTACAAGTACGGCGCGGTGCAGGTGCTCGACGCGATGGCGCACGACGGCCTGACCGACGCCTTCGAGAACATCGCCATGGGCGAGTCCACGGAGAAGCACAACACCCGTCTCGGCATCGCCCGCCCCGAGCAGGACGAGATCGCCGCCCTGTCCCACCAGCGTGCCGCAGCCGCCCAGAAGAACGGCGTCTTCGAGGCCGAGATCACCCCGGTCGAGATCCCGCAGCGCAAGGGCGACCCGGTCCTGTTCAGCAAGGACGAGGGCATCCGCGGCGACACCACCGCCGAGTCGCTCGGCAAGCTGCGTCCCGCGTTCGCCAAGGACGGCACGATCACGGCCGGCTCCAGCTCGCAGATCTCCGACGGCGCCGCCGCGGTCGTCGTCATGAGCAAGGCCAAGGCCCAGGAGCTCGGCCTGGACTGGATCGCCGAGATCGGCGCCCACGGCAATGTCGCGGGCCCCGACAACTCGCTGCAGTCCCAGCCGTCCAACGCCATCCTGCACGCCCTGAAGAAGGAGGGCCTGGAGGTCTCCGACCTCGACCTGATCGAGATCAACGAGGCCTTCGCCGCCGTCGCGGTGCAGTCAATGAAGGACCTCGGCGTGTCATCGGAAAAGGTGAACGTCAACGGTGGTGCCATCGCCCTGGGCCACCCGATCGGCATGTCCGGTGCCCGGCTCGTGCTGCACCTGGCCCTGGAGCTGAAGCGGCGCGGCGGCGGCGTCGGCGCGGCCGCGCTGTGCGGTGGCGGCGGTCAGGGTGACGCGCTGATCGTGCGGGTACCGAAGGCCTGACGTCCTTTCGCGAGGACGACGCAGTAGCGAACGATCTGTGAACGGAGCTGTGATGCAGGACGTCTCCACCCTGGTGGCCCAGGCCAGGGAAGGCCGGCCGCGGGCCGTGGCCCGGCTGATCTCCCTCGTGGAGGGGGCGTCCCCGCAGCTGCGGGAGGTCATGGCGGCACTGGCCCCGCTGACCGGCAACGCCTACGTCGTCGGTCTGACCGGGTCCCCGGGCGTGGGCAAGTCGACGTCGACCTCCGCGCTCGTCACGGCCTACCGCAAGCAGGGGAAGCGGGTCGGCGTCCTGGCCGTCGACCCGTCCTCGCCCTTCTCCGGAGGGGCGCTGCTCGGCGACCGGGTCCGGATGTCGGACCACGCCTCCGACCCCGGCGTCTACATCCGGTCCATGGCGACCCGGGGGCATCTCGGCGGCCTCGCCTGGGCCGCCCCGCAGGCCATCCGCGTCCTCGACGCGGCCGGCTGCGACGTGATCCTGGTGGAGACCGTCGGCGTGGGTCAGTCGGAGGTGGAGATCGCCTCCCAGGCCGACACCTCCGTCGTCCTCCTCGCCCCCGGCATGGGCGACGGCATCCAGGCCGCGAAGGCGGGCATCCTGGAGATCGGCGACGTCTACGTCGTCAACAAGGCGGACCGCGACGGCGCCGACGCCACCGCCCGCGAGCTCAACCACATGCTGGGCCTCGGCGAGTCCCGCGGCCCCGGCGACTGGCGCCCGCCCATCGTCAAGACGGTCGCCGCCCGCGGCGAGGGCGTCGACGAGGTCGTGGAGGCCCTGGAGAAGCACCGCGCCTGGATGGAGGAGCGGGGCGTCCTGGCCGAGCGCCGGCGCGCCCGCGCCGCCCGCGAGGTGGAGACCATCGCCGTCACCGCCCTTCGCGAACGCATCGCCGACCTGCACGGCGACCGCCGTCTCGGCGCCCTCGCGGAGCGGATCACGGCCGGCGAACTCGACCCGTACCGCGCGGCGGACGAACTGGTGGAGGGCCTGACGCGCACCTAGGCCGTGTCCGCAAAGACGCCCGGCACGCCCTCTCGCCGGGGTCGCGGGGGTCCGGTGCCGCACCTCGCCGCGTTGTCGTCGGTCGCCATGGCGCCGTCCTCCGCCTTGCGATGCACGGCACCGGACCCCGCTCCCTGATCCGGCCTGATCCAAACGAAAGACCCTAGGCCGCGTCGGTCCTTCTTGCTACCTTGATCCGCATGTACCTCTCCTTGGCGTAGGCGGACACCGGGCCGCGGTCCGAGCCCGACGGCTCCCGTGGCCCCTCGGTGTCCCCTTCCTCCACGCCATCGCGAGGACTCGCCATGCCTGCCTCCTACGCGCACGTGCTGCGCCTGCCCCATGCCCGGACGACCTTCGCCGCCGCCCTGCTGGGCCGGCTGTCGTACGGGATCGTTCCCCTGTCCTTGATGCTCGCCGTGACCCGGACCAGCGGGTCCTTCACGGTGGCGGGCGCCGTGATGGCGCTGTTCTCCGCGACGAGCGTCTTCCTGTCGCCCGCCCGGGCGGCCCTGATCGACCGGCACGGGCCGCGCCGGGCCCTTGTCCCGATGACCGCCGCCTACGCCGGGCTGCTCGGGCTGCTGACGGCCGTCGTCTGGCGGCCGGGTGCCGCCCCGCCGCTCGTCGTGGGCGCCGTGGCCGCCGCGGCCGGGGCCTGTACGCCGCCGCTCGGCCCGGCCATGCGGGCCGTGTGGGGCAGGATCGCCCCCGACCCGGATCTGCTGCGGCGCGCCTACAGCCTGGACGCCGTCGCCGAGGAACTGCTGTTCGTCACGGGCCCGTTGCTCGTCGGCCTCGTCGTCGCCCTCGCCCCGCCGGCCGTCGGCATCGCGGCCGGGGCGGCGCTGATCACGGCGGGCGCGGCCGGCTTCGTCCTGTCGCCCGTGGTGCGGTCGGTACGGCCCGAACGTGCGGGAGCGAAGGAACACGAGGGCGGCCGGGGCCGTGTCCTGCGCACGATCCGGCGGCCCGTGCTCGCCGCCCTGGGCGTCGGGCTCGCGCTCGGCGCCGTCGATCTGCTCGTCGTCGCGTTCGCCGAGGGCCACGGCCCGGGCGGCGGGGGCGCGGCCTGGCCGCTGGCCGCCCTGTCGGCAGGGAGCGCCGTCGGCGGGCTGCTCAACGGCGCGGTGTCCTGGCGTACTTCGGCCGGCGTACGGCTGCCGCTGCTGACGGCCGGTCTCGGCCTCGCGGTGCTGCTCGCGGGCCTGGCGACCGGCCTCGGCACGCTCACGGCGGTCATGGCGGCGGCCGGGTTCTTCGTGGCGCCCGCCCTCACCACGGCCTACCTCCTCGCGGACGCGGCGGCCCCGGCGCATGCCCGGGTGCGGGCCGGCGCCTGGGTCAACACCGCGGTCAACGCGGGCAGTACGGCCGGGACGGCGGGCGCCGGGGTGCTGGCGGGACTCCTGCCGACGGGCTGGTGCCTGGCGGCGACCGGCGCGGCGACCCTGCTGGTGGCCGGGACAGTGGCGAGGGGCGCCACCCGGCGGGGTGACGCCCCTCGACCCGTGGGGGACGGGGTTCGTGCGGCGAAGACGTCCTGACGTCCTGACGTCAGTCGTCGTCGCGGTCGTTACGGTCGTCGCGGTCGTCGTCCTGGCCCGTGTCGTCGTGGTGCGCGGTCACCGCGCCGCTCTCGAGGTCGACGTTCCACTCGCCCTTGGTGGTCTCGGCCTTCCAGACGGCCGGGCCGTCGTCGTCCAGGTCGATCTCGACGACGGTGCCCTTCGCGGCCGCCGCCTCGGCGGCCTCGCGGGCATCCACCGTGGAGCCCTTCAGCGCGGCGAGGTCCGTGCGGCCGTCGTCGTCACCGTCGTCGTCGCGCCGGTCGCTCAGGACCTTGCCGTCGCCGGCGGAGACCCGTACGTCGTGCTCGGTGCCGTCGGCCTTCACGACGGTGACCTCCCAGACGCGCGAGCCGTCGTCGTCCAGTTCGGCGGAGACGGCCGTGCCCGGCGTCCGCTCCAGCGCCGCCGCGATCGCCTCGGCGGCGGTGACATCGGCGCCCCGCGCCTGCGAAGCGGCCTCCTCGCGGTCGTCACGGGCGTCGTCCCGGTCGTCCCGGGCGTCGTCCCGGTCGTCGGTGTCGTCCTTCGGCGCGTCGTCGCGGTCGTCGGCGACCCGGATGTCCGACTGCCGGGGCGACGCGCCGTCGTCACCGCTGCCCGCGTAGGCCGCGACCGTGCCGCCGCCGATGAGGGCCGCCGCGGCCACGGTGGCGAGGACGATGTTGCGCTTCATGGATTTCCTCCCGGTTTCCGCCGAACATTCCGGCTCGGTGCCTTTCGACGGGATTCAATGTGCCCGTTCGATGCTGAGAGGAAGCTGAAGGACCCTGAAGACGTCTTCAGGTGGGCTTTGCCAGGCTGTACGCATGCGCCTGCTGATCGTGGAGGACGAAAGACGCCTGGCCCGGTCCCTCGCCAAGGGCCTGACCGCCGAGGGCTACGCCGTGGACGTCGTCCACGACGGCCTGGAGGGGCTGCACCTGGCCGGCGAGGGGATCCACGACCTCGTGATCCTCGACATCATGCTGCCCGGCATGAACGGCTACCGGGTCTGCGCCGCCCTGCGCGCCGCCGGCCACGACGTGCCCATCCTCATGCTCACCGCCAAGGACGGCGAGTACGACGAGGCGGAGGGCCTGGACACGGGCGCCGACGACTACCTCACCAAGCCGTTCTCGTACGTCGTCCTGGTCGCCCGGGTCAAGGCGCTGCTGCGGCGCGGCCGGCAGGGCGCGGGCGCCTCACCCGTCCACGTCCTCGGCGACCTCAGGGTCGACACGGCCGCCCGCCGGGTCTTCCTCGGCGCCGACGAGGTGCCGCTGACCACCCGGGAGTTCTCGGTGCTGGAGACGCTCGTGACACGGCCCGGCGAGGTGGTGTCCAAGTCGGAGATCCTGGACCACGTCTGGGACTTCGCCTACGACGGCGACCCGAACATCGTCGAGGTGTACGTCAGCGCGCTGCGGCGCAAGCTGCGGCCCGAGCTCATCCGGACCGTCCGGGGCGCCGGGTACCGGCTGGAGCGTCCGGAGACGGCGTCATGACGCGTCGCTGGTTCGGCTCGGTCCGCTCCCGGGCGACGCTGGCCGCCACGCTGGTGGTCGCGGTGGCCCTGCTCGCCGCCGGGGCGGCCGTCCTGCTGTCGCTGCGCTCCGATCTGACGGGGCAGGCGGAGTCCGAGGCGGCGAGCGCGGCGCGGGCCGTCGCCGTCGAGCTGTCCGACGGCCGGCCCTACGACAGGCTCACCGGCCTCGACGAGGACGACCGGCCCGTCCAGATCGTCGACGAACGCGGAAGGGTGGTCGCGGCGAGCGAGGACCTGGAGCGCGTCACCGGCGCAGGCGTCGACACCGCCCGGTCGCGGAATTCGGGCGGACCGGCGGGCGGGGAGGCCGACGACGACGCAGACGACTCCGACGACGCGAACGGCTCCGACGGGCCGGACGACGACGACCCCGCCCCCCGCGGCGAAGTCGACTCCGACACGGACTTCAGCACCGGCACGGCCACCATCGACGGCACCACCGCGGACTACCGCTTCGCCGCCGTCGAGGTGGAGTTCGAGGACCGGGGGAAGTTCACGGTGTACGCCGGGGCGCCGCTCGCGGCCGAGCGCAGCGCCGTCGGCACCGCCACCACCGCCATGCTGATCGGCTTCCCGCTGCTGCTCGCGGTCGTCGCGGGCGCGACCTGGCTGGTCACCCGGCGCGCGCTGAGCCCGGTCGAGGGCATCCGGCGCGAGATGGCGGCCATCACCGCAAGCGAGGACCTGGCGCGCCGCGTCCCGGTCCCGGCCACCCATGACGAGGTGGCCCGGCTGGCCCTGACGACCAATGAGACGCTGGCCGCGCTGGAGAGCTCCGTGGAACGCCAGCGCCGCTTCGTCGCCGACGCCTCGCACGAGCTGCGCAGCCCCATCGCCTCGCTGCGCACCCAGCTGGAGGTGGGCGCCGCGCACCCCGAGCTGCTCGACCTGGACGGGGCGGTGACGGACACCGTACGGCTGCAGACGCTCGCCGCGGACCTGCTGCTGCTCGCCCGGCTGGACGCGGGGGAGCGGCCGGGGGACGCGCGCTTCGACCTGGGCGCGCTGGCCCGCGAGCACGCCGAGGGGCGGGCCGGGGTGACGGTGACGGCGGACGAGGTGCCGGTGGCCGGGTCGCGGGCGCAGGTGGGGCGGGTGCTCACCAACCTGCTGGACAACGCGCGGCGACACGCCCGTTCGGCGGTCACCGTGGGCGTGCGGGCGGAGGGGGAGTGGGCGGTCGTGGCCGTCGCCGACGACGGGGACGGGGTGCCGGAGGCCGACCGGGAGCGGATCTTCGAGCGGTTCGTCCGGCTGGACGAGGCGCGCAGCCGGGACGACGGGGGTGCCGGGCTCGGTCTGGCCATCGCCCGTGACGTGGCCGTGCGGCACGGGGGGACGCTGACCGTGGGCCGGGCGCCCGCGGGCGGAGCTCTGTTCGAGCTCCGCCTGCCGCGGGCTCGGTAGGCGCCGGACGCCCCAGGGGTGTCCTGTCGATCAGGCCGGGTCAGCTCCCGGTGTCCGGTGCCGTGCATCGCAAGGCGGAGGAGGGAGTCGATGCGGCGCGGTGGGGGTGCCCCCGCGGGAGCTCGTTCGAGCGTGGGGGAGAGTGACGACAACGCGGCGAGGCGCGGTGCCAGGCGCCGGGAGCCCGGCATGATCGACGAGACGCCCCCTAGGGGCGCCCGCGCTGGCTGCGCAGATGCTCGGCGATCGGCTTGAGGGCCTTGTCGAGCTCGGTCAGCGCCTCGGGGGAGAGCAGGTCGATGAAGTGCCTGCGCACGGACGCCACGTGATGCGGCGCGACCTTCTTCATCGTCTCCATGCCGTGCTCGGTGAGGACCGCGTAGAGCCCGCGCCGGTCGGACTCGCAGTTCTCGCGCCGGACCAGGTCGGCGTTCTCCATCCGGGTGATCTGGTGGGAGAGCCGGCTCTTGGACTGGAGGGTGGCCGACGCGAGGTCGCTCATCCGCATCCGTACGTCCTCCGACTCGGACAGGTTCACCAGGATCTCGTAGTCGTTCATTGTCAGGCCGAACGGCTGGAGGTCCTTCTCGAGCTGGTACGTCAACAGCCTGTTGACCTCCAGGTGGGTGCGCCAGGCGCACTGCTCCGCATTGGTCAGCCAGCGGGTGGCCGTCTCGGTCTCCATGAATGAAGTCTACCTAAAATGTTGAAAGGCGAACTAGTGAGGGGTGGTCTGTGACGGGTCACTCGTGTGCGCACACGTTCGATGTCACACTCCGCAGACTACCGCTCACAGCCCGAAGCGACGCTGGAGGTCTCCCAGCTGTCCGGGAAGGCGCGGTGCCCCGCCCGCTTGTGAAGGGCCTGTGTGCGCCCCACCGGAACCGGGGACTCCGGCGTCCGGCGGAAGCACCCCTGTGGCCTGCTCCGCCATGAGGGTCTCGCTCGACTGGAGCAGCACCGTGCCGGCCCCGACGAACTCGAACTGATGCTCCTCCCCGGAGGCCCCTCCGAGGCCCGTCAGTGCACGTAGACCGCCCATCACGCCGGTCATATAGCCATGGTCGTAGTGGTGGCACGGCGACGGGCAGTCGGCCCAGCCGACGAGCGCCTGGGGGTCCACCCGGATCGGCGGTTCCATGAACACCACCGGCCCGTTAGATGCGGCCACGAACTTTCCGGTTCCGATCAGCGTCAGAAAACCCGGCACGATCGATTGCTTGAGGGCAAGAGTTGGCTGAAAAGCGAGCAGGTTGCCCGAGCGAATGGTCAGGTTGCCGTCTTCGAGGTCGTACGAATTGACGTCGAAAGCCCGGTCGGCCAGCAGCATCTTGCCCGAGCCCTCCGCCACGACCCAGTCGCTCGCGTGCAGTGGCGAATGGAAGGACGTACGGACAAGTCGGTCCAGACGGCCGTGCCCGATGCCGTTGAACTCCATCGAGCCGTAGTACGCGATCATCTTGCCCTTCTGCAGGAACCACTGGTTCCCCTTGAGCTCCACGCAGAAGGTGTAGGAATTGACGTTGTCGTCGCTGGGCAGCGTCATGGGGTCGTACACCGTGGGACCCGCGCCCGGGTAGTGGCTCACAGCTTCTCCTCCGACGCCTGCACGTACACCGCACCGCTGCCGCTGAGCTCCAGCTGGAACGCCTCGCCGGAGCCCCGGCCCACCATGTCCCGCCAGCCCAGCGCCGTCGACAGCTTGTTGCGCACGTCGCCGTGGTGGGCGACGTACGCCTGCGGGTCGACGTGGACCGGGCGCTGCGGGGTGATCGGGACCTCGAGGACACCGCCGTGCGCCATGACCGCCACCGAGCCGTGCCCCTTGAGGGTCGTGGTGAACAGGCCCTGCCCGCTGATCTGCCCGCGCACCATGCCCATCACGCCGCCCTGCGAGCCGAGGAACAGCGTGCCCTGCTGGAGGGTGCCCTCGAAGGCGAGCAGCCGGTCCGCCTCGACGCACAGGGTGTCCCCGGTCAGGTCGATCACCTGGATGTGGTGGCCGCCGTGCCCGAACAGCACCGTGCCGTTGCCCTCGACGGTCATCAGCGGGGTGTCCTCATTGGCCACCCGGCGCCCGATCATCGACATGATCCCGCCCTGGCCGCCGGCCGTGTTCGGGGTGAAGGAGACGTCGCCCTTGTACGCGAGCATCGCGCCGCGCTGACTGAACAGCCGCTGCCCGGGGACGACCGTCGCCTCGATCATCTTGGAGTTGATCTCACGGAAGCCCATCTCAGACGTCCCCCGCGATCGTGTTGCGCTCGCTCGGCTGCACGTACACCAGCCCGTCCCCCTCGAAGCGGATCTGGAAGGCCTCCCCGCCGCCCTCGCCCAGCAGCGTGCGGAACGTCACACCGGACTGGAAGGACTGCCGCAGGTTCCCCTGGTGCGCCACATACGCCCCCGGGTCCACCGTCAGCGGGTACTGCGCGCTGACCCGCAGCACCACGGCCGGGCCGTCCGACATGATCGCCGCCTGCCCGTGCCCCTCGACCGTGGTCGTGAACAGCCCGTTGCCCTGGGAGGCGCCGCGCATCCCCGTGAAGGTCGTGCCGGTGCGCAGCCCGCCGTCCGTCGCGAGCAGATTGCTCGACTCGACGTACAGCTTGTCGCCCTGGAGGCCGACCAGGTTGATCTCCGAGGCCCGGTCCGCGAACCAGCAGGTCCCGTGCCCCTTCACCTCCATCATCGTCATCTGCTCACCGGTCAGGCGCCGGGTCACCATGCCCCGGATGCCCTCGCCGCCGCCGCTCATCTTCTTGAAGGCCATCTGCCCGTCGTACGCGACCATCGAGCCGTTCTTCGCCCTCACGGCGTCCCCGGTCATGTCGACGGCGAGCACCTTGCTGCCCTGGAGTCGGAACATCGCCACGCAGCGAAGGTAACCGCAGGCGCCTCTGGCGGACAGATACCTGCGACGGACTTCACCCCTGACACGACCCTGGGAGGGGAGGCGCGCGGGCGCCTTCCACCCCCGCGCCCCGGGCGGCCGGCGGGTTTGCCACAATGGCCGGGGCGATTGTGCTTGCGTTCACAAGCGATGCGGGCCGCTCGCCGCCCCTCCCGCCGACTCCACCCCGAAGGTGACCCGTGGACATCAAGACCGCCGGCGCTCTGCGCCGTCTCCGCCTCGTCTCGACCCCCGAGGCGGTGTCGTTCCTGCTCCTGCTCGTCTGCTCGGTGCTGAAGCGGACCACGGACTTCAACGCGGTTCCCGTGATGGGCGCGGTCCACGGCATGCTGGTCGTGCTGTACCTGATCTTCTGGGCGGACGCCTGGAACCGCGCCAAGTGGCCGCTGGGCACCGCCGCCCTCTACCTGGTCCTGTCGGTCCTGCCGACCGGCGGCTTCTTCGCCGACCGCCGCCTCAAGCGCGAGGCCGAGGACGCGGTGATCGCCTCCCGCGCCCGTCAGGAAGGGGTCGTGAACGCATGATCGTGGCGTTCTCCGTCACCCCGCTCGGTGTCGGCGAGGACGTGGGGGAGTACGTCGCCGACGCCGTCCGGGTGGTCCGCGAGTCCGGGCTGCCCCACCGCACCGACGCGATGTTCACCTCGATCGAGGGCGAGAGCTGGGACGAGGTCATGGACGTCGTCAAGCGCGCCGTCGCGGCCGTCGAGGCGCGGGCGCCCCGGGTCTCGCTGGTGCTGAAGGCGGACATCCGGCCCGGCGTGAGCGACGGCCTCACCTCCAAGGTGGAGACCGTCGAGCGGTACCTGGCCGGGTGAACCGGCGGCCGGCGCGCACCGGCCCGCTCCAACCCCCCTCGTCGCGGGGGGGACTTCGAGGCGCCCCCGGCCGCGGGGGCGCCTCGCGGCGTTCCGGCCGTGCGGAGATCCCTCGGATGGCCCGCGCGGCTCGCGGTCCCTGGGGCCCTGACCCACGATGAAGGCTCAGGGCCGGCACCCGCGTTCGCGCTGGTGGACGAGGGTACGGCCGCCGCTTGCTCCCGCGAAGGAAGGGTCCGCCGGATGACCACTTCGCCCTACACGTCGCAGTCGGCGTTCGACGGCTCCAGGATGCGCGTCCTCCTGTTCGTCGACCTCAAAGAAGACGCGCAGCACGAGTTCCTGGCCGCCTACGAGCAGATGCGCGACCGCGTCGCGTCGATACCCGGTCACCTCGGTGACCAGCTCTGCCAGTCCGTGGAAAACCCCGCCCAGTGGATCATCACCAGTGAGTGGGAGTCCGCCCCGCCCTACCTCGCCTGGGTCAACAGCGAGGACCACATCGAGACGGTCCGGCCGCTGCAGAACTGCGTCCGTGAGCTCCGCTCGACGCGCTTCGGCGTCGTCCGCGAGACCGGCGGACACCAGCGCCCCACCGGTGGGCTGCAGTCCGCCCCGCGGACCGGCGACGGCGTGATCCGACACGCCCTCACCTTCACCGTCAAGCCCGGTTCCGAGTCCAAGGTCGCGGAGATCCTCGCCGGTTACACCCCGCCGGAGGCCCGCGTCGACGACACCACGCGGCTGCGCCGGACCACCCTCTTCATGCACGGCAACCGCGTCGTGCGCACCGTCGAGGTCGAGGGCGACCTGACCAAGGCGCTGCGCCATGTCTCCCGCCAGCCCGAGATCCGGGCCGTGGAAGAGGCCCTCAACCCGCATCTGGAGCAGGACCGGGACCTCACCGACCCCGACTCGGCCCGCACCTTCTTCATCCGTGCCGCGATGCCGCCCGTCCACCACGTGGCGCGCGGCGGCCCGGAACCGGACGGCATCACCCGGCACGCCCTCTACTACCCGGCCCGGCCGGGTAGCGGGATGGCGCTCGCCGAACTGCTGGGCCGGCAGGACGAGGCGGCCGCCGCCGACCCGGCGTCACCCGTCCACCGCAGCACCGTCTTCCAGCGCGAGGACATCGTCGTCCGCCTGGTCGACGTCCGGGGCGACCCCGAGACCGACCCGGTCAGGACGCTCGGCATCCAGGGCCCCCGGAAGGCCGCCGTCCTCGCCCGCCTGCTCGACGGCGAGGCGCTCGGCGTGCCGGGACCGCTTCCGGGCGAGCGCGAGGCCAACCGCCTCCTCGCCCACGCCGGCATGGCGCTGATCACCGACCGCAGGGCCGCGCAGTCCTGACGGCCCGGGGACCGACACCTCACCGAACGACCTGGAGACAACCCATGGACAAGATGCGCCCGCGCGTCGTGGACCTCAACGAGATCGAGCCCAACCGCAAGCGCGGCGGCGATCTGCGCACCCTGCTCACCCCCGTCACGGTGGGCGCCACGAGCGGCTTCATGGGCCTGGCCATCATGCGGCCGGGCGAACGCATCAGCGAGCACTACCACCCGTACTCGGAGGAGTTCGTGTACGTCGTGGAGGGCCGGCTGGAGGTGGACCTGGACGGAGAAACGTTTCCGCTCCGGGCCGACCAGGGCCTCATGATCCCCATCGACATGCGGCACCGCTTCCGCAACGTCGGTGACGAGGAGGCCCGGATGGTCTTCCACCTCGGCCCGCTGGCCCCCAAGCCGAGCCTCGGCCACGTCGACACCGAGGCCCCGGAGATCAGCGACGACGTCAAGCCGTACCCGCTGGTCCAGGAAGAGGGAGCGAGTCCCGCCCGGCCCGGGGTGTTGTCATGACCCGGCGCGTGGCGGTGACCGGCATAGGCGTGGTCGCCCCCGGCGGCATAGGGGTCCCCGCCTTCTGGGACCTGCTGTCCAGCGGCCGTACGGCGACCCGCGGCATCACCCTGTTCGACCCCGAGGGACTGCGCTCCCGGATAGCCGCCGAGTGCGACTTCGACCCCGTCGCGCACGGGCTCGACCCCGCCGTCGGCGAACGCGCCGACCGCTACATCCAGTTCGCCCTGGTCGCCGCCCAGGAGGCGGTGACCGACAGCGGGGTCGACTTCGCCGCCGAGAACCCCTGGCGCGTGGCCGTCTCCCTCGGCAGCGCGGTCGGCGGCACCACCCGCCTGGAGCACGACTACGTCCTGGTCAGCGCGCACGGCGAGCGCTGGGACGTCGACCACCGGGCCGCCGAGCCCCAGCTGCACCGGGCGTTCTCGCCCAGCACGCTCGCCGCCGACGTCGCCGAACGCTTCGGCGCCCAGGGGCCGGTGCAGACCGTGTCCACCGGCTGCACCTCCGGCCTCGACGCCGTCGGCTACGCCTTCCACACCATCGAGGAGGGCCGCGCCGACATCTGCCTCGCCGGGGCCTCGGACTCCCCGATCTCCCCGATCACCATGGCGTGCTTCGACGCCATCAAGGCCACGTCGCCGAACAACGACGACCCGGCCCACGCCTCACGGCCCTTCGACGCCCACCGCGACGGCTTCGTCATGGGCGAGGGCGCCGCCGTACTCGTCCTGGAGGAACTGGAGCACGCCCGGGCCCGCGGCGCGCACGTCTACTGCGAGATCGGCGGCTACGCCACCTTCGGCAACGCCTACCACATGACCGGTCTGACCAGTGAGGGCCTGGAGATGGCCCGCGCCATCGACGAGACGCTCGACCACGCGCGGGTGAACCCCACGGAGATCGACTACGTCAACGCGCACGGCTCGGGCACCCGCCAGAACGACCGGCACGAGACCGCCGCCGTCAAGAAGTCGCTGGGCTCCCACGCCTACGACACCCCCATGAGCTCCATCAAGTCCATGGTGGGCCACTCGCTCGGCGCGATCGGCGCGATCGAGGTCGTCGCCTGCGTCCTCGCGCTGGCCCGCCAGGTGGTGCCGCCGACGGCCAACTACGAGACCCCGGACCCCGAGTGCGACCTGGACTACGTCCCGCGCACCGCACGCCCCCGCCGGCTGGACAACGTCCTGTCCGTGGGCAGCGGCTTCGGCGGGTTCCAGTCCGCGGTGCTCCTGACGGGCCCCCAGGGGAGGAGACGACGATGAGTGGTCGACGCACCCGGCGGACGGCCGTCACGGGCATCGGCGTGGTCGCGCCCAACGGACTGCACGCGGACACCTACTGGAAGAACGTCAAGGACGGCACCAGCGTCCTCGACCGGGTCACCCGCGAGGGCTGCGAGCATCTGCCGCTGCGGGTCGCGGGCGAGGTCCGAGGCTTCGACGCCACCGCGCTGATCGAGGAGACCTTCCTCGTCCAGACCGACAAGTTCACCCACTTCGCGCTCGCGGCCGCCGACGCCGCCCTCCAGGACGCCGGGCTCAGCGCCGCCGCCTGGACGGACGCCCCCTACTCCGTGGGCGTCGTCACCGCCGCCGGGTCCGGCGGCGGCGAGTTCGGCCAGCGCGAACTGCAGAAACTGTGGGGCAAGGGCTCCCGGTTCGTCGGGCCCTACCAGTCCATCGCCTGGTTCTACGCCGCCAGCACCGGCCAGATCTCCATCCGCAAGGGCTTCAAGGGCCCCTGCTCGGTCGTGGCCAGCGACGAGGCGGGCGGCCTCGACGCCGTCGCGCACGCCGCCCGGGCCGTCCATCGCGGCACCGACGTCATCGTGGTCGGGGCGGCCGAGGCACCCCTCGCCCCCTACTCGGCCGTCTGCCAGCTCGGCTACCCCGAGCTCAGCACCGAGGCCGACCCCACCCGCGCCTACCGCCCCTTCACCTCCGCGGCCTGCGGATTCGTCCCCGCCGAGGGCGGTGCCGTCCTGGTCGTCGAGGACCTGGACCGCGCGCGGCGCCGGGGCACGGACGTACGGGCCACCGTCGCCGGGCACTCCGCCACCTTCACCGGCGCCTCCCGCTGGGACCGCTCCCGCGAAGGGCTCGCGCAGGCCGTCCGGGGCGCCCTCGACGAGGCCGGCTGCGCACCGGAGGAGATCGACGTGGTCTTCGCCGACGCGCTGGGCGTCCCCGAGGCCGACCGCGCCGAGGCGCTCGCCCTCGCCGACGCCCTCGGCGCGCACGGCACCCGTGTGCCGGTGACCGCCCCCAAGGCCGGTATCGGGCGCTCCTACTGCGGCGCGCCCCTGCTCGACGTCGTGGCCGCGGTGCAGGCCATGGAGCACGGGCTGATCCCGCCGACCCCGGGCGTCTTCGACGTCTGCCACGACATCGACCTGGTGACGTCCTCGGCCCGCCCGGCCGACCTGCGCACCGCCCTCGTCCTCAGCCGGGGACTCATGGGCTCCAACGCGGCGCTCGTCCTGCGCCGGGGCGACACGACCGCCGGATGGACGACGCCGGACAGACGACAAGGAGAACGCGTATGACGACACAAGTGACCCAGGTGACCTTCACGGAACTGGCGACCCTGATGAAGCAGGCCGCCGGTGTGACCGTCGACCCGCACGACCTGGAGGGCCGGGCCGACACCCCGTTCGCCGAGTTCGGGCTGGACTCCCTCGGCCTGCTCGGCATCGTGGGCGAGCTGGAGAACCGCCACGGCCGGGCGCTGCCCACCGACGCGGAGCGCTGCAAGAGCCCGCGCGCCTTCCTCGACCTGGTCAACGGCTCGCTCGCGACGGGAGCCTGACATGGCCGGACACACCGAGAACGAGATCACCATCGCCGCGCCCGTCGACCTCGTCTGGGACATGACGAACGACCTGGAGCGCTGGCCCGAGCTGTTCAGCGAGTACGCCTCCTGCGAGGTGCTCTCCCGCGACGGCGACACGGTGACGTTCCGCCTCACCATGCACCCCGACGAGAACGGCAAGGTCTGGAGCTGGGTCTCCGAGCGCGTCGCAGACCGCGAGAAGCTCGTCGTCCGCGCCCGCCGCATCGAGACGGGCCCCTTCGCCTACATGAACATCGTGTGGGAGTACGAGGAGACCCCGGACGGCACCCGGATGCACTGGACGCAGGACTTCGAGATGAAGCCCGACGCCCCGGTCGACGACGCGTGGATGACGGACAACATCAACCGCAACTCGCCCATCCAGATGGCCCTCATCCGCGACCGTGTGGAGGCGGCATGCACCACGCACTGATCGTCGCCAGGATGGAGCCCGGCGCGGCCAAGGACATCGCCGGCGTCTTCGCCGACTCCGACCGCGGCGAACTGCCCCACCTCGTGGGCGTCACCCAGCGCTCGCTGTTCCAGTTCGGCGACGTCTACATGCACTTCATCGAGGCCGAGCAGGACCCGGGCCCCGCCATCGCCAAGGTGGCCGGGCACCCCGAGTTCGTCGGCATCAGCCGCCGCCTGGAGGCGTTCGTCAGCCCCTACGACCCGCAGACCTGGCGGAGTCCGAAGGACGCGATGGCCCGCTGCTTCTACCAGTGGCGCAAGGACTGAGCGCAGCACATGGGCCGCCGCCCGCACCCGTCCGGTGCGGGCGGCGGCCTTTCGTCCGCCAAGTCCCGGCTACGACCGGTCGAGCGCCGGCATCAGACGCAGCGCGTTGTCCCGGTTGATCCGCTGGAGCTGCTCCTCGGACAGGAACGGGTCGCTGTCCAGGGCGGGCGTCACACGGTCGGCGATGACATGGGCGGGCGTGGGCGGCCAGTCCGTGCCGAACAGGATCCGGTCCGGATCCACCGTCGCCATCAGCGTCGGCGTCGCCGACGGCGACATCGGCCCGGCGGTGTCGAAGTAGAACCGGTGCAGATAGTCGCGGACCCGCTCGGGCTCGACGGCCGGCTCCACGGCCCCGCCGAACAGCTCCAGCCGGGTCGCCATGTAGGGGAGGAAGCCACCGCCGTGCGGCAGGATGAAGCTCAGGTTCGGGTAGCGGTCCAGGGTGCCGTTGCGGATGAGGTTCACGGCCGCGCGGGTCGTGTCCATCAGGAAGTCGCACACGAAGGGCGGCATGCCGGGCAGCCCGCCGCCGTCTTTCCCGCCGGCCGGCACCTCCATGGGGTGCGTGCTGACGACCGCGGACCGCTCGTCGAGCTCCCGCAGCAGCCGGTCGTGCGCCGGGTCGCCGAGGAAGACGCCGTTCATGCTGGTCCGGGTGCTCACCCCGACCGCCCCGAGCTCGTCGAGGCCGTGTCGCACGCTCCAGGACGACAGCTCCAGGTCGTCCAGGAAGACCGGGGTGAAGAAGGCGAAGCGCTCCGGGTCCGCCTCGACGACGTCGGCCGCGGCGCGCAGAGCGACCCGGGCGCTCTCCTGGCGCTCGGCGCGCTCCTGGAACCGGCCGAGCATGGCCACGGTCATCACCGCGGTGCCGATGCCCGTCTTGTCCATGATCTCCAGGGCTGCGTCCCGGTCCCAGCGGGTCCACCAGGGCAGCCGCTCCCGGTCGACGACGCCGCGTCGTTCCGCCCAGTCCAGCCAGGCCGGGGCGGTGAAGTGATGGTGGACGTCGATACGTCCGGCGAGAGGGGGCATGGCACACCGTCCTCGGTGCTCGATGAGGGGTGACAGTGATGAGGGGTGACCGCGTGGGTCAGTCGCGGCAGAGCACGCTCTGCAGCACGTTCGTCAGCACACGGTCGGCGTCCGGCATCGCCGCGTCGGCCCGCCAGGCGACGAAGCCGTCGGGGCGCACCAGCACCGCGCCGTCCTCGGCGGTGCCGTGCAGCTCGGCCCAGTCGGCGTCCGCCTCCGGGGCCAGGTCGTGGTCGGGCCCGGTGCCCACGAGATACGCCTCGACGGGCATGCCCAGGTTCGCCGACGCCTTCTGGACCGCGGTCCGCCACTTCTGCCCGCCCGACCCGGCGAGCAGCACGAAGGACTGCTCGTACAGGTCCAGCGTGGAGATCCGGGAGCCGTCCCGGGTCACCCACATGTGGGGCGCGCGGGTGCCCGGTTCACCGCCGAGCTCGAAGGAGTCGGGGACGACCGGGCGCTGCGCGGGGGCGTCCACGACGGCCCGGGAGGCGTAGCGGTAGCAGAGGGCGACGGTCATCAGGTCCGCCGGATCGTCGTTGCGTCCCGTCGGGCTGAAGCCGGGGTGCTGCTCGTCGGCGGCCTGGACGCAGGCGCGGGTGCCGGTGGCCAGCGCGACCGGGCGCCGTTCCGCCTCGTACGTGTCCAGCAGCGCCGGGCCCGCCCAGCCGCGCAGCACGGCCGCCAGCTTCCAGGCGAGGTTGTGCGCGTCCTGGATACCGGTGTTGGAGCCGAACGCGCCGGTCGGCGGCATCTCGTGGACGGAGTCTCCGGCGAGCAGGACACGGCCCTCGCCGTACGCGTCCGCGACCCGCTTCGAGGCGTGCCAGGGCGCCCGGCCGGTGACCTCGACGTCGATGTCGTCGACGCCGGCCGCGGCACGGATGTGCGCGGTGAGCCGCTCGTCGGTGAAGTCGTCGAGGGTCTCGCCCCGCGCCGGATACCAGGGCACATGGATGACCCAGCGTTCCTCGTTGTCGACCGGGAGCAGGGCGCCCTCGCCCTCGGGGTCGGTGACGTAGCACACGACGAAACGTTTCTTGCCGATGTGGTCCTTCAGGTTCCGGCTGCGGAAGGTGACGCTCACGTTGTGGAACAGCTCGCCCGGACCGGACTGCCCGATCCCCAGCCGGGTGCGCGCCGGGCTGCGCGGGCCGTCGGCCGCCACCAGGTACTCGGCGCGCACGACACGGGTCGCACCGGACGCCCGGTCCAGGATCTCGGCCCGCACCCCCTCGCCGTCCTGCTCGAAGGAGACCACCTCGGAGCCGAACCGGATGTCCGCGCCCAACTCCCGCGCGTACTCCAGCAGGACCGGCTCCAGGTCGTTCTGGCTGCACAGGCACCAGTCCGACGAGCTCACCCGGGTGATGTCCATGCCGCCGGAGATGTCCCCGATGATCCAGCGGCGTCTGGACCCGGTGAGGGAGTCCACCTGGAGGATCCCGTCGTTCCCGGAGAGCACGCGCGCCGCCTCACGGATCCGCGGTTCCACCCCGGCGGTCCGGTAGATCTCCATGGTGCGCACGTTGTTGCCCCGGCCGCGCGGGTGCGTGGACGTCCCCTCGTGCCGTTCCACGAGCAGGTGCTGAATTCCGAGGCGTCCCAGGAAGACCGACGTGGAAAGACCCACCAGGGAGCCGCCGACGACGAGAACTGGTACAGATTCCGCTTCGTGTCCGCTCACGTCGTCGATGTCTACCGTGACGGGCTCCGAGCCACACGTGCTTCACCGAGCGAACCCGTATGGCGCAGCACCGTTTGCGGCCCTGAACGCCCCGGGGAACTGTGGCTTCGAAACCACGGACATTCACGCCAACCCCGGGGACCAGTCATGACGCAAGCGTTCGCATCCGAGGAATCCGAGGCACTGTCGGCACAGGAGGCGGCCGCCGCGGCGTCGTCGTGCAGCCGGGAGTTCCGCGCAAACCCGCACCCCGTGTACGCCGCCCTCAGGGAGGCGGCGCCGGTCTGCCCGCTGTCCCCGCCGCACGGCGTGGAGACGTACCTCATCACGCGTTATGACGACGCCCGCGCCGCCCTCGCCGACCCCCGGTTCAGCAAGGACATGTACGGCGCCATCGACGCCTACCACCGCATCTTCGGCGACTCGTCGATCGCCCTCGACGACAACATGCTCTTCTCCGACCCGCCGAAGCACACCCGGCTGCGGCGCATCGTCGGCAACACCTTCACCCCGAAGCGCGTGGAATCGCTGCGGGCGCGGGTCCAGCAGATCACCGACGAACTGCTCGACGCGTGCCCGACGACCGAGCCGGTGAATCTCCTCCCGGAATTCTGCTTCCCCCTTCCGCTGCAGGTGATCTGTGAACTCCTCGGCGTTCCGGAGAACGAGCGGAAGCAGGCGCAGGAATGGTCCGCGACGGTCGCCCAGACGGGATTCGGTCCGGAGGCGCGCGCGAAACTGGAGATCGCCGAGGGAAATCTCCGCGACTATCTCGTCGACCTGTGCGCCCGTAAGCGCCGGGAGCCCGACGGCGGTCTGCTCAGCGCCCTCGTCACCGCCCAGGACCAGGAGGGCTCCCTCACCGACGGCGAACTCGTCTCCACCGCCTGGGTGCTGCTCTTCGCCGGGCACAAGTCGACGGCGTACCAGATCGGGAACGCGGTCTACCACCTGCTCAGCCGGCCCGACCAGAAGGAGTTGGCGCTGAAGGACGCGAGCACGCTGGCCCAGGCCATCGAGGAGGTCTTCCGGTTCGAGACCTCCGTGGAGAACTCCACGTTCCGCTACGCCAAGGAGGACGTGGTCGTCCGGGACACGCTGATCCCCAAGGGCGCCCTGGTCCAGATCTCCATCACCGGCGCCAACCGCGACCCGGAGTTGTTCACCGCCCCCGACGAGATGGACGTACGCCGCCCGAACGTCCAGGCCTCGCACCTCGCGTTCGGCTACGGCCCGCACTACTGCGTCGGCGCCCCGCTCGCCCGGCTGGAGATGCAGATCGCCCTGGGTACGCTCTTCGCGCGGCACCCCAAGGTGGCCCTGGCGCAGAAGCCCGAGGACGCGCGCTGGATGACCGTGCCGTTCCCCGCCTTCCGGGGCCTCGCCGAACTCCCCGTCGTCCTCGACCCGTCATGACGGGCGGAGCCCCGGAGCGCGTACGCGTGGTGCGGCTGCTGCGCGTGCGCGAGGGGATGGAGGCGGACTTCGTGGCGTCCTACCGCGAGGTCCGCCGGGGTTCGGCCGGCGTCCCCGGGCATCTCGGCGAGCAACTGTGCCGTTCGCTGGACGACCCCGCCCAGTGGCTGCTCACCAGTGAGTGGGAGAGCTTCGAGGCGGTACGGGCCTGGCGGTCCGGCTCCGCGCACCGGACCCTGGTCGAGCCGATGAACGCCTGTCTGCACGACGACCGCTGGACGGCGGTCTTCCAGGTCAGGGAGAGCACCACCGCCTGAGCGGCCGGCGCGGGCGCCGGGAGCGGGACCGAAGGGCGAGACGGGGCTGACCAGCATGTGACCGGCCGGTAAGGTCGGGGACGTGCCGAAGCCGCTCAGTCTTCCCTTCGACCCCATCGCCCGCGCCGACGAACTCTGGAAGCAGCGCTGGGGCAGCGTGCCGTCCATGGCCGCCATCACCTCGATCATGCGCGCCCAGCAGATCCTCCTCGCCGAGGTCGACTCGGTGGTCAAGCCGTACGGGCTGACGTTCGCCCGGTACGAGGCGCTGGTGCTGCTGAACTTCTCCAAGGCCGGCGAACTGCCGATGTCCAAGATCGGCGAGCGGCTGATGGTGCACCCCACGTCGGTGACGAACACCGTCGACCGGCTGGTGCGCTCCGGCCTGGTGGCCAAGCGCCCCAACCCCAACGACGGGCGCGGCACCCTCGCCTCCATCACCGACAAGGGCCGCGAGGTCGTCGACGCGGCCACCCGCGACCTGATGGCCATGGACTTCGGACTCGGGGTCTACGACGCGGAGGAGTGCGCGGAGATCTTCGCGATGCTGCGCCCGCTGCGGGTCGCGGCACACGACTTCGAGGAGAGCTGACCCCGGCCAAGATCTCCCGGAACAGGTGGTTACGCTCTTCCGCATGAAGAAGAGCGTCCTGACCCGCTACCGGGTGATGGCCTACGTCACCGCCGTCATGCTGCTCGTGCTGTGCACCTGCATGGTGTTCAAGTACGGCTTCGACATGGGCGAGGACGTCACCTTCGCCGTCTCCCAGGTGCACGGCTTCCTCTACATCGTCTACCTGATCTTCGCGTTCGACCTCGGGTCCAAGGCGAAGTGGCCGTTCGGGAAGCTGCTCTGGGTGCTTCTCTCCGGCACCATTCCGCTGGCCGCCTTCTTTGTGGAGCGCAAGGTCACACGGGATGTGGAACCGCTGGTCAGCGGTGTGGAGCCGGCCGTCGCCAAGGCCTGACACGACCGCCGCGCCCCGGGTGCGGCGGTTCTCCCATCGACATTTACTAGGACGTCCAAGTAAATTCATGGGTATGGACGCTGACGCCATCGAGGAGGGCCGCCGTCGCTGGCAGGCCCGGTACGACGCCGCGCGCAAGCGCGACGCAGACTTCACCACGCTCTCCGGGGACCCCGTGGAGCCGGTGTACGGGCCCCGGCCGGGAGACAGGTACGAGGGCTTCGAGCGGATCGGCTGGCCCGGGGAGTACCCCTTCACCCGCGGGCTCTACCCGACCGGCTACCGAGGGCGGACGTGGACCATCCGGCAGTTCGCCGGGTTCGGCAACGCCGAGCAGACCAACGAGCGCTACAAGATGATCCTCGGCAACGGCGGAGGCGGTCTCTCCGTCGCCTTCGACATGCCGACCCTCATGGGCCGCGACTCCGACGACCCGCGCTCGCTCGGCGAGGTCGGGCACTGCGGCGTCGCCATCGACTCCGCCGCCGACATGGAGGTCCTGTTCAAGGACATCCCGCTGGGCGACGTCACCACGTCCATGACCATCAGCGGGCCCGCCGTGCCCGTCTTCTGCATGTACCTCGTGGCCGCCGAGCGCCAGGGCGTCGACCCGGGCGTGCTCAACGGCACCCTGCAGACCGACATCTTCAAGGAGTACATCGCGCAGAAGGAGTGGCTCTTCCAGCCCGAGCCGCACCTGCGCCTCATCGGCGACCTGATGGAGCACTGCGCCGCCGGCATCCCCGCCTACAAGCCGCTGTCCGTCTCCGGGTACCACATCCGCGAGGCCGGGGCCACGGCCGCGCAGGAGCTGGCGTACACCCTCGCGGACGGCTTCGGCTACGTCGAGCTGGGCCTCAGCCGCGGCCTCGACGTCGACGTCTTCGCGCCGGGCCTGTCCTTCTTCTTCGACGCCCATGTCGACTTCTTCGAGGAGATCGCCAAGTTCCGCGCGGCCCGCCGCATCTGGGCGCGCTGGATGCGGGACGTGTACGGCGCGCAGAGCGAGAAGGCGCAGTGGCTGCGGTTCCACACCCAGACCGCGGGTGTCTCGCTGACCGCGCAGCAGCCGTACAACAACGTCGTCCGCACCGCCGTCGAGGCGCTCGCCGCCGTGCTCGGCGGGACCAACTCGCTGCACACCAACGCCCTCGACGAGACCCTCGCGCTGCCCAGCGAGCAGGCCGCCGAGATCGCGCTGCGCACCCAGCAGGTCCTCATGGAGGAGACCGGCGTCGCCAACGTCGCCGACCCGCTGGGCGGCTCCTGGTACATCGAGCAGCTCACCGACCGGATCGAGGCCGACGCCGAGAAGATCTTCGACCAGATCAAGGAGCGCGGCCTGCGCGCCCACCCCGACGGCAGGCACCCCATCGGGCCGATCACCTCCGGCATCCTGCGCGGGATCGAGGACGGCTGGTTCACCGGCGAGATCGCCGAGTCCGCCTTCCAGTACCAGCGCTCCCTGGAGAAGGGCGACAAGAAGGTCGTCGGCGTCAACGTCCACACCGGCTCGGTCACCGGCGACCTGGAGATCCTGCGGGTCAGCCACGAGGTGGAGCGCGAGCAGGTGAGGGTGCTGGCCGCCCGCAAGGCCGCCCGCGACGACGCCGCCGTACGCACCGCGCTGGACGCGATGCTGGACGCCGCCCGCAGCGGCGCCAACATGATCGAGCCGATGCTGGACGCCGTGCGCGCCGAGGCCACCCTGGGCGAGATCTGCGACGTCCTGCGCGACGAGTGGGGCGTGTACACGGAGCCGGCGGGCTTCTGAGGCCGGAGTGGAGGGCGGCTCCAGCCGGCGCTCAGTCGCCGGCCGCGGCCGCCCCCGCCAGCCCCAGCAGCAGCACCCGGGTGAAGCCACGCACCCACTCCTCGTCCGCCGGATGCCCGCTCACCAGCGTCCGGTGCACGACGGCCCCCGCCACCATGTCGAAGATGAGGTCGGCCGTCCGGTCCGACTCCGCCGGGTCCGATGACGGCGGCAGCTCCCCGCGGCCCTGGGCGCGCGCCCGGCCCTCGAGCACCAACCGCTTCTGCCGGTCCACGATCGAGGTGCGGATACGGTCGCGCAGCGCCTCGTCCCGGGTCGACTCGGCCACCACCGCCATCAGCCCGCTCTTCGCCTCCGGCCGGGCCAGGATCGCCGCGAACTGCAGCACCACGCCCTCGATGTCGGCGGCCAGACTGCCCCGGTCGGGCAGGCGCAGCGCGTCGAAGAGCTCGGCGACCGCGTCCACGACCAGTTCGTGCTTGCCGGACCAGCGGCGGTACAGGGTCGTCTTCGCCACCCCGGCCCGGGTCGCCACATCGCCGAGGGTGAGCTTCGACCAGCCGAGCTCGACCAGCGCCTCCCGGGTGGCCGCCAGGATCGCCGCGTCCGCGGCGGCGCTGCGCGGGCGTCCCGGGCGGGCGGGAACGGGCTGGCTCTCCATGGTTCGACCCTATCCGTGCGGATGTCGTGCGGCCGGTGAGGGAGATCACGGCCGGGGGGTGTCCAGAGGGTCCCCGATGCCATTACGCTACGACTCGTAGCGAAAGCGATGACCACGCTTGAACCACGCACCAGGCTTGACCACGCACCACGCCTGACCACGCTGACGCGGGTGGGGACCCGCGTCGAACCACACCGGCCCGGGCCGGTTTTCACACCGCTTTTCACAGGGCGCGCCGAACGGGGGAGGATAGACGCATGCAGCCACGGAACATGTCCATGAGCGGGGTCGTCGACCTCGCCGCGGTGAAGGCGGCCCAGGAGGCCAAGGCGAAGGCGGAGCAGGCGCGAGCCGAGGCCGCCCGGCAGGGCGGGCCGGGAGCCGTGTCACCCGCCGACCTCGTCATCGACGTGGACGAGGCGGGCTTCGAGCGCGACGTCCTCCAGCGCTCCGCCGAGGTACCGGTCGTCATCGACTTCTGGGCCGAGTGGTGCGAGCCGTGCAAGCAGCTGAGCCCGCTCCTGGAGCGGCTCACCGTCGAGTACAACGGCCGCCTCCTCCTCGCCAAGATCGACGTCGACGCCAACCAGATGCTGATGCAGCAGTTCGGGGTGCAGGGCATCCCGGCCGTCTTCGCGGTCGTCGCCGGCCAGGCGCTGCCGCTCTTCCAGGGCGCGGCCGGCGAGGCACAGATCCGCCAGACGCTGGACCAGCTCGTCGCGGTGGCCGAGCAGCGCTTCGGGCTCACCGGCCTCGCCGTCGACCCCGACGCCGAGCCGGGCGGCGTCCAGGCCGCCCCCGAGGTGCCCGCCGGTCCGTACGACGCCCAGCTCGAGGCCGCCGTACAGGCCCTGGACGCGGGCGATCTGGCCGGTGCCGTCCAGGCCTACAAGAACGTCCTGGCCGACGACCCGGCGAACAGCGAGGCCAAGCTGGGCCTCGCGCAGGCCGAACTGCTCCAGCGGGTGCAGGGCCTCGACCCGCAGCAGGTGCGCAAGGACGCCGCCGACCGGCCCGGCGATGTGCAGGCGCAGATCGCCGCCGCCGACCTCGACCTGGTCGGCGGTCACGTCGAGGACGCCTTCGGCCGGCTCATCGAGACGGTCGGGCGCACGGCGGGCGACGACCGGGACGCCGTACGGCTGCGGCTGCTGGAGCTGTTCGAGGTCGTCGGCGCCGACGATCCTCGGGTGGCGGCGGCGCGCAGGGCGCTGGCGCGGGCGCTGTTCTAGGCGCTCCGCGACCGGGGCGAGGGGCCGGTTCCGACCGGTCGTCGATCGCTCTGCGCCGTGTTGCGGAAGTGAAGGGATTGGCCGACAGAGCATCCAGGCGGCCGCGCTTTGCCAAATCTTGGTAATCGCGGCCGCCGTTACTGCGGGTAAGTCGCAGGCGTCGTTCTGTCGGCTTTCGTCTGTCCATTCTTGGATTTGTCCGGTCGTCCGGGGCCACCCTGTGTCGTCGACCGAGACCGGCGGGTCGTTGTTCGGTTATCCCGCCGTTACTACCCAGTAACGAGGCCCCTTGTGCGGGCGGCGAGAATGCACCACGATCGGCCACGCTCGGTCCTGTTCCCTACCCCCGACAGCCGGTCGGGTCGCGGGAGTTCCTGGGTCCCCACCGAGCAGAGCCGGCGGCAGTGGCGCCGGCTCTTGGGCAGGGGGGTCTTCACCCGTTCGGTGAAGCCTGTCCAGCAAGGTTGTGCGTGATGCGTGTCAGGCGCGACCAGTGGTTGTCGCTCGGGGGTGATCGCCGGTGATTCGGGCGCGGTTCTCGCGCCACCGAGCGCGGGCGCTCTCCTTCCCGAGGACGTAGCACTTCTCCCATCCCTGCCCGGCTGAGCCGTCGAGCCGACAGTGGCAGCCAGGGCCGGAGATGTACGTCCGAGAAGGAGGAAATATGGAGTCCCAGGTGCGTGGCGGGACCAGATGGAAGCGGTTCGCTGTGGTCATGGTGCCCAGCGTCGCCGCCACGGCAGCGATAGGTGTCGCCCTCGCGCAGGGCGCTCTGGCAGCGTCGTTCAGCGTTTCGGGTCAGTCGTTCAAGGTGACGACGGACAAGCTCACCGGTACTGGTTTCTCGCAGTACGGCGCTCTTGACGAGGGTTACACGCTCTCCGGCAAGAAGACGGTTCACCCCGTCGCCGTCTCGGCGTTCACGAACGCCACGATCAACAACCTGTGCCAGTCGGTCGTCACCCCGGACCTGCCGTTCGTCGGTGACGTGAGCCTGGTCCTGCGGGCCGGCACCGACCCGAAGAAGCCGGTCGAGGCGAAGAACCTCTACATCGACGTCGCCGACCTGAAGGCCGACGCCGAGTTCACGAACATCGACATCGGTGTGGCTGCCAAGGACGCCAACAAGGGTCCGGGCATGAAGGGCGGCGGCGAGCAGGCCAACCCGTACGGGTTCGCCCAGCAGGCCGAGAAGGCCGTCCTCACGGACGTGAAGCAGACGGCGTGGGCGACCACCGCCGGAACCTTCAAGCTCAGCGGCCTGAAGATGTCGCTGTCGACGGACGGCGCGGAGTGCTACTGAGCACTCTCTGACGGGCGGGGGAGCCGGTGGCACCCCCGCCCGTGCACTCTCCACCCGTCTGCCGCGCAGGCGGGCGGGCCAACGACTCACCCTCGCTTCACCACCACAGCAACGCCGCACCAGGGAGCTGTTTTCCATGAGCGCCGAGACTCCTGCCGTTCCCGGCACCGATGAGCACTACCTCCGGGTCGCCAGGCGGAAGTTCCGCGCCTGGCGGGGCACCAGGCCGTTCTGGGCAGGTCTGTTCATCATGCTCGGCGGCCTCCCGATCGCGTACTTCCCGTACGCCAACCTGCAGATCGGGCACCTGACGCTGGCGATGGCCACGACGGCGGGCGCCGGATCGCTGATCATCGGTGTGCTGCTTGTCGTCCTGGGCATCAGCCTCTGGTTCCAGAAGCACGTGCGTGTCTTCGCGGGCATCGCGGCGATCCTGCTGGGCCTGGTCTCCATTCCCGTGTCCAACCTCGGTGGCTTCCTCATCGGCTTCCTCCTCGCCCTGATCGGCGGAGCGATGGCCGTGTCCTGGGCGCCCGGGAAGGACGAGGACGCGCAGCCCGCGCAGGCCGGCACGACGAGTGAGGGGTCCGCACCGGAAGGTGCCGCGGACTCCGACACCACCGCCCTGAAGCCCGTGGTGGGCGAGTCGAACGATCTGTCAGGAACGAGCCCGGCGAACGGGGCGAACGGGAGGCACAGTGCCGGCTGACGAGGTGACCCACGGGACTGAGGTGGACACGTCCCGTGTGAGAACCGGGCCGCGACACGCGGCGCCCAAGAAGCCGCTGTTCACCAGATTCCAGATGCCCGCGGGCAAGGCGATAGCCCTGGCGGCGATGCCGACTGCGGTCCTGATGGGCATGGGCTTCACGCCCACGCTCGCGCAGGCCGACAGCGACAACGCCACCAAGCCCATGGCCAACAGCCTGACGGCCGACGAGTACAAGGACTGTGTGGCCGCGCTGGAGGACGATGCCGACGCCTCGGCGTCCCCGTCCCCGAGCGCCAGCGCGTCGGCCGACGAGGAGGAGACGGCGAAGCCGGACCCCTCGGACTCCGGCTCCGACAGCTCCTCGGACTCCGGCTCCTCGGACTCCTCGCAGTCCGCGGGCGGTTCGTCCTCGTCGGATTCAGGTTCCGACGACGCCGAGCCCGCGCCGAAGCCGTCGGAGAGCAAGACCGGGGAGGCCCCGTCCGCCGAGACGGCCACGCCGTCCCCGTCGCCCTCCCAGAGCGGCGGCAACCTGCTGGAGAACATCGGCGACGCCATCGAGGGCATCTTCACGGGCGGTGCGAAGGGCGACGAGAGCGCGAGCCCCACGCCGTCGCCCTCGGCGAGCGCCACCGAGGAGGCGTCGTCCGGCGAGGAGCCCTCCGCCAAGGAGTCCTCCGCGGCGTCCGACCCGGTGAAGGAGACCACCGACAAGGTCACCGACACGGCGGGGAAGGCCGTCGAGGACGCCGGTGACAAGGCGTCCGACGCGGCGAAGGACACCTCCGACGCGGTGAAGGAGGCGGCCGACGAGGTCACCGCCACGCCGAGCCCGTCCGAGAGCGCCGGCGTCGACCCGGATGACTGTCCGGTCGCCACCGACGACGAGGGCGGCGTCGACAACACCGTGCCGCTGCCCGACGACCCGTGGTACCTCAACGCCAGCTCGCTGCTGCTCAAGGGTGCCGACTACCAGGGCATCGTCGAGGTGAAGACGGCCAGCGGCAAGAAGAAGAAGGTGCTGAAGTACGTCATCTCCGACGGCACCGACATCGGTGACCTGCACCAGACGGTGAACGACAAGCAGTCCGGCAAGACCTACCACGTGCAGGCGGCCAAGGGCTCGACGTCGACCATCCGCGGTGGCAAGACGGTGATGTACACGGAGAGCATCTCCGGCAACCTGCTCGGGCTGATCCCGGTCACCTTCGACCCGGACAACCCGCCGCCGCTGAACATCCCCCTGATCTACTTCACCAAGGTCAAGGTCACGCAGGCCGCCCAGTTCGGCGGCACCCTGCATGTGCCGGGGCTGCACAACTTCACGACCGACTGAGCCGGGCGTCACCGCGACGCCGACACGAGCCCGTTCGGGAGCCGCACAGCGGCTGTGGCCCGGTCCTCATCCGAGGGCCGGGCCACAGACGTGTTCCGGCTTCGCGTCACTCTTCCTTCACTCTGCCTCCCCTGTCCCTCCCTCAAATCGACTGACTTTGGGTACAGTTGAGCTGCACGTGTTCCGAACATGACCACATTCGGGCCGTGTACGACCGACTGCGACCGGGGGAACTGCGTCGTCGACGGGGGAACACAGGGGGAAGCGCACGTCTGTCGTGCCCGCATGACCTCTCATCGCCTTCTCGCGCCCCATCTGTGAACGCCCGCCCCTGGTTGCCCTCCGCACCCAGGAAGGGATGCCCCCTTGCGTTCCAGACCCCCCGGGTCCTCCGGGCCGGCGCCGCGCATGAGACGGAGCCGCTTCACGCGGCTGCTTCCGCTGCCGCTGGCCGCCGCCCTCCTCACCGGCCTCGCTGTGAGCCCCGACCTGCTCACGCGCCCCACGAACTCGCTCGACGACGCCGCCCCCGTGGCCGGTTCGAGCCCGTGGTTCGACGACACGGCCGCCGAGCAACTGCGCCAGGACCAGTGCCTGATGGCCGACGTCCTGCGCCTGGGCGGCCCCGCGATGGCCGGCACGGCCCAGGACGCCCTCAACCGGCCGGCCGAGGAGCTCCACACCCTCGCCGACCGGAAGTACTGGGAGAACACGCCGCTGGCCACGGCGTTCAAGAGCGACCGGGCCACCGCCGACAAGGCGCTGCAGGACCTCGGCGCCCAGCGCGACGCCTGGAAGAAGCCGCTCGAGGGCCTGACCAACCCGGCCGGCTTCACCGACACCGGCTTCCACTGGCCGCCGGACGGCGGCAACGGCAAGCCCGGCTTCTACACCCAGACCGGCCTCGACCGGTGGACCGCCGACCGCTTCTGGCAGGACGAGGAGACCTTCTACAAGGACTCCACCCCCGCCGCCGACGCCGCCACGCGCAAGGCCGTCACCGACCTGGGCACCCCGCTCTACGGCAAGGACCCCGACCCGAGCCTGCCGAGCGACGAGTGGAACCGGGCCCTCGCCGAGCGCGACGCCTTCCAGTGGCTCACGGACACCTCGGGCCAGCCGACCGGAGCCGATGACGCCCGGATCTTCCTGACCTCCGGGGGCTTCCCCCGTACCGCCCCGGAACCGGGCTCGCCCGAGTACCGCGTCGCGGTCGAGGACCTCAAGTCCCGCTTCTCCACGTGCGCCTGGCGCGACCCGCTCGACCCGCGCGACGCCCTCAGCGACGCCACCGCCACCGCGGCGGCCGAGTGGCAGCAGGAGATCGCGGCCCAGGCCACCCAGCGCAACCAGATCCTGACCGCCAACAAGGACGCCACGAAGGCGCTCACCGTCGGCGCCAAGGCGCTCGGCGACCTGATCGGGCAGTCCTGGACCGCCGACCACCTCACCCGCTGGCAGGACTACTGGTCCGCCGGTGGCGTCGGCGCCATCGGGAACGCGCCCACCACCATCGAGGTGACCGGCAAGAAGGGCCTGTGCCTGGACGCCGCGGGCGGGGGCACGACCGACGGCACCGCCGTGCAGATCTACACCTGCAACGGCTCCGCCGCCCAGCAGTGGACCGTCGAGGGCGACGACAAGGGCCTGCACCTGCGCAACGTCAAGGCGCTCAAGTGCGTCGAGGTCGCGGGGAACAACGCGGCCGACGGTACGAAGATCCAGCTCGCGACGTGCAAGAGCACCCCGGCGCAGACCTGGGAGTACAACGTCCGCGCGGCCACGCCGCTGAAGAACGTGGGCACGGGCAAGTGCCTGGACCTGAAGACGTACGACAACGGCCAGGACTCCCGGCTGTGGACGTGCTCCGGTGCCACCGCGCAGAAGGTCACCATCAAGCCGTCCGGCCAGAAGGGGACCGTTCCGCCGAAGGCCCAGTTCGACAAGGCGAAGGCGGGCCTCGCGGCCGCGCGCACCAGTGCGGCGAACCAGCTGACGGCGCTGAAGGCGCAGCTGGCCGCCGCGCAGAAGGCGGCGACCACCTCCGACACCGCCGAGCAGGCGGCGTACGCCATCGCCGATCAGCAGGGCGCTCCGCGGGGCCGCGGGCTGCTCGTGGGCCAGCAGAAGGCCCAGGTCACCAAGGGTGTGGCGGCCGCGCTGGAAGCGATGGTGAAGGCCGGTGAGACCGCCGAGGCGGCGACCCGCGCCTCCGCCAGCGACAGCGACACCATCGCCCAGCGCGCGCTCGCCCAGGCGGCGCAGGCGAAGGCCGAGTTCCGCAAGAAGGCCGCCGAGAAGGCCGAGCTGCAGGCGAAGGCCGCGGCGGACGCGGCCAAGGTGCACCGCGACAACGCCAAGAAGGACAAGGAGACCGCGGAGGCCAAGCTCGCGGTGGCTCTGAAGGCCGAGGGCGAGGCCAAGTCGGCCGCGGCCACGGCCCACGCCAAGCGGCTGGCCGCCGAGGCCGAGGAGAAGACGGCCAAGGCGGAGAAGGAGAAGGCCGCCGCCAAGCAGGCGGAGGCGGAGCAGCACAAGAAGACGGCCCAGAGCGAGGCGGCGAAGGCCAAGGACGCGCGCGAGAAGGCCGAGGCGTCCGAAGGCACGGCGGTCGAGAAGCGCAACGTGGCCGTCAAGGCCCGTGACCACGCCAAGAGCATGCGGGACGACGCGTGGGACGCCGAGCAAAAGGCGGACGCCGCCCGGGCGAAGGCCGACGCGAAGGCCGCCTACGCCGACTCGCTGGAGGCCGGAAGCGCGGCCGACGAGGCCCGTGCCGCCGCCAATCAGGCCGACAAGCACGCCGACGACGCCGAGACCGCTGCCACCAAGGCCCGCTCCGCGGCCGACGCGGCGACCCAGGCGGCGGCGGACGCGGACGCGGCGGCCACCCGTGCGGAGTCCGCGGCCAAGCGCTCCCGCGCCAACGCCGATGCCGCGCAGGCCGCGAAGCTGAAGGCGGACGCCGCGGTGAAGACCGCGACGAGTGCCACGGCCGACGCCATCAAGGCGTCGCAGCACGCCTCGGCCGAGGCCAAGACGGCGGTGAAGCTGGCCGACGAGGCGGAGGCGAAGGCCAAGACCGCCAAGTCCGAGGCGGACGAGGCCAACAAGGAGGCCGGCAAGGCGCTGGCGGCGTCCGCGAAGGCGGCGGGCTTCGCCTACGTCACGGCGCAGGCCGCCGTGGACGCCGGGAAGGCCGCCGCGCAGGTGGCCAAGCCGGCGAACGACGCCATCCAGCTCGGCTCGCCGTACGTCGACACCGACTCGGTCGCCGGTCTGGTGGTGCTGGCCGGGCAGGGTTCCAAGACGATCGCGGAGCAGCAGCGGGCCGTCGCCGAGACGCACGCCAAGAACGCCCAGGAGGAGGCAGCCTCCTCGCAGGCGCTCGCCGACCAAGCGAAGGGCGACGCCAAGGCCGCCTACCAGCACGCGGCGAACGCCGCCAAGCACGCGTCGGACGCCCGGGGTTACGCGAAGGAGGCCCTGGGATACGCCGCCGACGCCGCGAAGGCCGCGTCGAAGGCGGTCGCGTCACTGGCCCGCACGGTCGAGTACGACCGCCAGGCGGCGGAGGACGCGGCGGCAGCCGACAAGGCGGCGGGCCGTGCCGAGAGCCACGCAAAGGCGGCCCGAGACTCCGCCGACGAGGCGGCGCTCGACGCGGAAGCGGCCCGCAAGGCCGCTTCGGCGGCCGAGGAGGACGCCAAGGAGGCCCGAGCGGCAGCCGACCGCGCGGACAAGGCGGCCACCGAGGCGGAAGAGGCGGCGAAGGACGCCGAGAAGTACGCCGAGGAGGCACAGGAAGCGGCCGAGCAGGCGGCTCGCACCGACGCGAACAAGCAGGTGGCGTCGGGCGCCGGGACGGGGCTCGGCAGCGTCTTCTACATCATCGACAAGATCGATCCGGTCGGTGAGCCGAAGTGGCTCGGTCAGAAGTCGCTCAGCGTGTGCGGGATCGCCTGGGCCGACCCCACCACCCACTGCAACGAGTTCGAGGTGACGGTCAACGTCACCGTCGACTACTACCTGTGCACCGACCCGAACGTCCCCGCCACGCAGTCCGGCTGCCCGGACGAGAGCTCGATCTTCCTCGACTCCGAGGTCAAGAAGATCACTGAGAACAAGGCAATCCTGGTCAGCGCCTGGGACGTGGTCGAACAGCTGTGGGCGCCGATCATCGAGGCGCTCACGCACGACTTCACCGCGTGTTACCACGGTTCCGTCTCGGGCTGCGCGTGGGCGGCGACCTGGTTCGTGCCCGGCAAGGCCGTGACAGCCGTGGCCGACGGCATCCGCGCCGTGGACGCCGCGATGCGGACCGGGATCGGGGTCAGAGACGCATTCGACGCGCTCAAGATCCTGCGTATCAACCCCGCGACACTGGCCGATGTCGAACGGATCATCAACACCTCCGACGCGCTCAAGACAGCGTGCCGGATCAACAGTTTCCCCGGCGAGACCCGGGTGTTGATGGGGGATGGATCACGCAAGGCGATCCGTGACGTGCGGGAGAACGACACGGTTCTGGCCGCCGACACGGAGACCGGCCTTCTGAAGGCGCGTCAGGTCACCCGGACATGGCGCCACGACACCGACCATCTGGTCGACATCACGGTTGCCGACGGCGGGCGGCTCTCCAGCACCACGGGCCACCGCTTCTTCGTCACCGGCCGTGGGTGGACCCTGGTGGCCGACCTGCGCGTCGGCGACCGTCTGCGCACCCCGGACGGAACGGTCCGCGTGGTGACGGCTCTGCGGGACCGGCCCGACCTCGCCCCTCGGTCGGTGTACGACATCACTGTCGCCGACCTGCACACGTTCTATGTGCTGGCAGGAGACGCGCCGGTCCTGGCGCACAACTGCGACGGCGAGATCCGATGGCTCACGGAAACCTTGTCCGCCAGCTCCGACGCCGCGAAGTACGATGCGGGAGCGATGGGGGCCCGACAGGGATTCGCTCCGGCCCTTCAGTACTACAAGCCCGGTGCAGTCAGACTCGCGGAGATCAAGTTCGACGGCATCGACGTCGCCAACAAGATCATGATCGACCGCAAGTACAACGTCACCCGGTATCCCAAGTCCTACAGGCAGGCGCAGAACCAGTCCCTGGCCCTGGAACAGAACGGGATGACAGGTGTCTGGGAGGTTCCGAATGCCAAGGTGGCTGCCGAGGCGCGGAAGATCCTCGCGAAGCAGCTCATCACCAACATCCGAGTGAGGATCGTGGCACCGTGACCCAACTCGAACGCCTTCTCACGAATGTCCTGATGGACGTCGTGGTGACTCTGCGGTCCGCGCGCCCCGGCGGACTCGATCCGGATGACGCCGGGCGGCTCACCGCGGGAGCGGTGGGCATCCTCCGGTCTGGGCTGGCCGACGCCACCGGTGAGGAACAGCGGGCGCTGGCGCTGGTTTTCCGGGAGAACGCCGACCGTGAAGGAGTGCCGGAGCGGAAGGCGGCGGCCGTCGAGTTCGCCGAGTCGCTGCGCCCCGCTCCCGAGCACTCCGCTCGGGTCGGCCGGCCCGAGGCCGTCGTCCGTGTGCTCGCGGAAGCCGTCATGGATCTGCTTCTGGCGGTAGAGCTGGCGGACGACGACGTCATCGACCCGGACGACGCCGTGAAGGTCGGCGAGTGGGCCGCGGCAGGTCTGCAGACGGGACTGGACCAGGCCTCCGAGGAGGACCGGCACGCCCTGATCGACCACTTCCGCGCCATCGCTGAGGCGGAGGAGGACCCTGAACGCAGGGACATGGCTCTGGAGTTCCCCGAAGCG